>NZ_JBHUJV010000008.1:0-765151 GCF_042683485.1 Cohnella sp. GCM10020058 | reverse complement strand
CTGACACTCGTCGTCGTGTCGTTAAATACATACCATTGTGACGCCAACGCAGGTTTAGCCGCCTCCCGCACGACTACTCCGGTCCCCACCTCGATCTGATTGCCGCCCTCATGCAAGACGAGATCGCCTTCGTAGTTTATGGCTTCGTCTACGCTCGCCGCGAGCTGATAGATCAGGCGGTATGGCGTGAACGTCGAAGCTGCGTAATCCGCCGGCACTGTGGTAACGGCGCTCGTGTTGCTCGTCGCGTCCCACTTCGTCCATGTCTTCGTGCCTGTCCCGTTGTACGCATTGCCGAACGTCCCGTTGTTTATCTTCCACCCATAAAAATACGCTGCGATCTCCGCAGTGCTTGGCGTGTAGGCATCGCCCCAACCGGAGTCGGCGGAAGAGACAGCCAACACTGCCGCAAATGCCGGGTTAATATATACAACGTTGGATACTGACCCATCGTATGCCGATACTAGAGGCCTGCCAGCGTAATCAATGGCGCGAGCGGTTGCCCCTACGATTGAATTTGCAATCGGAGTCGTTACCAATTTGCGCCCGGTATATGATGCTCCGTATGACCACGCCAACGCCCCATCTAACACGACTTCTCGGAACCTCCGCGTAACCCTCGGCTTACCCTCTCCATCCGTATACAGGCTATCTACTACAGAGCCGTCTACGTTGCTGCGGAGTTGGCAGTCTGGGAGGTACATGTAAGAGCCGCGTTTGGGCTCGAACGTTGTGGCCGTGGAGCCGAGTTCGAGTTGCCAGTTTTTGAACGTATACGTTCCAGCGCCAGATGCATCATTCGTAAACACGAGCAATATTTCCTTTGCGTTTGCACCCGTCGAGAAGTTCAACAAGGAAACAGTTTTGCTCAATGCCCCCGTATAAACAGAATCGACGTAAACATAACACCATGCGTCTCCTGTAATAATTCCCGACAATGTGTATTGCGAGTTAGGAATGCTAGTTATATTCCAAGTTGCAGATTGGCTGTTGGCCGTTGCCGTAAGCGTCAACGCATATGGAGCCGACAGGTCCGCGTTTGCTTGCCGTGAGTCTGGCGTTCCGGGAGCGATGTTCTTTCCCGCATTGGCGATATATACCGCATTGACATGCTTGGCATCGTCTACATACGGCCACTTAGCGGCTACTTGGGCGGCGGTCATGGAGTCGATGGCGGTGTAGTCGGCGGCGGAGATTTCGTAAACACGGAGGCCATCCGCATATCCATATTGACCGTTCGCACCAGATACAGTAACGCCGATGTTAACAAACGAGCTTGGGGCGCTGGCGGCTGTGAACTTCACATACGACAAACCGTACGACGTCGAAGAAACGATATTGCCCGGCTGAGACGAACCGCTGTCTACATGCGCAAACACGTTCAGCCCGGACGCATTGCTATTCTTCAGATTGGCGAGCGCGATATAATATTTGCCGACAGAAACGGCTCCGACGATGTTGTAATACATCGAGCCCGACGTCCCGGTTAGCGTAGCCTTGGCGGCATTGGCGCCATACATGGCATTGGAGGCGTCAAGGGCTAGTGATATCTGAAACGTCGTAAACTTCGTCACGTCGTCACAATTACCGATCCTCCCCAACAGATTAACCAACGTCCTCCCCGATATCTTGATATTACGTATACGAGAGCGTCGGGATGCTGTAATGGATTGTAAGCCGGGGGATAGAGTGACGGCTGTTGGATCGGCGGCAGCCAGATCGAGCAGATTCGTTCGCGCTGCGTCCCAGTCAGCCGCGGTGAATAGCCGGGCCGCTTTTGTGCCAATGCTCCACGCTTTCGCCAAGCCTTGATATCCCCGCGTGACGCCCGTTAAGGTATTGCCGCTCTTTCCGGTATACAGGATCGTCTCGGCCGTCTCGTCGCTGCCGATCGTCGCAAGGTTAGGTGCTGCCGGCAGTTTCGAGGCATCTGTTACCGGAACCGTCACTTGTGCAGCATCAATCGCCGCGGACAACTCCGTCTGCGGAGAATTGGCTATAGCCGGATACATCGTTTGTTGAGCCACTGATCGTCACCGCCTTAATAAAGGTTCGCCGAGATGGAATTCGAAAGGTGCTTAAAGATGTCGCCCGTGAGGATGCTTCTCGGATTGTCCAGCGCGGCAAAGTAAAGCAGGTTGCCGCCTGTCAATGCGTCGCGGATCCCGACGTGCGTGATATTGCCCCAATCGGCTGTTGCGGTCGGGAATGTGATGTCGGCGCTGTTCTTGATTGTCTGCTTGCCACTCACGGCCGCCGGCGCCGCGAAAGCTACTGCCTGACGTGCGTATGCGCCGCCGCTTACCTCGGTGCCCGTGTCCGCCGCTGTCGGGTTGGACGTATACAGCGCGACATAAACTGTCGTCGGCCGCGTGTAGTTCGTATTGCGGAAAACCTGATTCAAGATGGCAGTTGCAAGGAAGTTGCTGATGTTCGCCATAAGGGCACGCTCCTATTCGAGTTGGTATTCGATTGACAACTTTAATTGATTAATCGTAGTGGTGCCGGCATTTGTGATCTCTATCATGGTCTCCGTCGGCTCGGTGCCATCTGAGAGGATTTGCAGGGTAGTCGGTGATGCCGTGATGGTTGGCGATACGATCTTCTCGGGTCCATATGCAAACGGGTCTGTACATTTAAGCGTGATTTCCAACGTTCCGTATTTCCCGATCTGATCCGATCCGATCTTCCCGGCGAGTTTGGCGAAATAAAAGCGGTCGGGCATCTCGTCAAATACGAGCGCGCCGGCCGCTAGGGTTGGCTTGAACCAGTTATAAATCCGTTGCCGCTGACGTTCGAACGGCTCGCCGGTCTGCACGATGTCGAGCGCCATGTCGATCTGCCGTTTACCGTAATCGCTCCCGTAGTCATACGCGCCAGGCGCCCCGGCAATGTCGTCCTCATACTCTCGCAGCTCTGGCGAGCTGATCCGGTACGACAGCAGATTTACACCCATATCCGAACTATGCTGCCCGCGGTAGGTGAATCCGTTCATCCGCTGCCGCCTCCCGTCATCGCTTTGCGCAGCACTTCAGCCGCGGCATTCCCGCCCGTGCGCTCGTAGGCTTTCAGGTCGACGCCATCCTCAATGTTCGCCTCGTTGATCTCTACGCCTACAAAGCGTTCAATGTGGACCTGCCCGGATCCCGATCCGATCAGGCTGCCGATCTGTTTCGAGGTCAAGACGGGTTCGCCTTGCTGGAGGATTGCGGCGACTTCTCCCGGCAGCAGCATGTCAGGACGAGAAAACTGCATTTCCCCCGCGATGCCGCCTGAATGGTAGATCGCGACGCCGTCCTTCATCCACCTTCCGGTACCGGCATTGTATGTGGCCCCGATCTGCGCGCCGAGCTTCCGATTTGCCTCCTCGAGGTTCACCCTCTCCGCAGCACTTGCCGTCTTCCAGGCTTCGGAGTTCGCAACCATCTGATCGATCACCGACAGTATTCCAGTACCGCCCGAACCGCTCGCGGCCGGCAGGCCGGCAAGGTCTGCCTTGAGCTTCGCCATTTCCTCTTTGATCTTGGTGTTGGTAGAGACAAACGACTTCAAGCGATCATCGTCCGAAAGCTTGTACAGCTCCGTGAGGTCCCCGGTCAAATCGCTTGTCGCCGCCTTGAGGTCACTGTACCAGGACTCAACGTCCTTCTTCTGCTTGTCGATGGCGCTGAGCTTTTCGTCCCGTTCGTCATCAAGTGCGGACTTCTGGTCCTCCAGGTCCATCTGACGCAGCTTTTCCTGCAACTCCTGGTACGTCTTCTGCCCCTTCTCGCTGGTCGCAAGCCGATACTTCTCCATCTCAGCAAGGAGGTTTTGCCGCTCCCGCAGCCGTTCGCCGTCGTCGATTGCTTTTTCTTGGTCCGCGTAAAATTTTTCGATTTCGGCACGCCGCGCATCGAGCGCATCGATCTCGGCTTCCTTCTGCTTCTCAATGGCGTCAATGGTCGCCTTCGCCGATTCCTTGGCCGCCTTCTCCCGGGCCTCCGCGGCTTCCTGCTCGGCTTTTGCCGTAGCCTTCATGATGGAAACCTTGGCGTTATAGACCTGCGTGTCTGCCTGCTTGTAAAATTCCGAATCCTTCGCGTATCGATTGCGGACCCGTGTCCAGGCGTCCAGCTTCATCCGCGTGATTTCGTCTTCGGATTTACCGGCCAGCGTCATGCGGCGTTCTTCCTGCTCAATCCATTCCTGCGAAGCTGTGAAGCGCGCTTTTGATTCCTCGGAAAGCTTCTTTTGATCGTCCTCGGCTTTCTTTTTGGCGTCGTCGGCCATCTGGTCTTTCAGCTTCTTGATTCTGACCTCGACGTCCATGCGGATATCCGCGTTCTTCTTGTAACGCTCCTCCAGCTTCTTCAGGGCCTCAAGCTCCTGCTTTTCGCTCATTTGGTTTAAATCCCGCTTGTACTGGATGTATTTGAGCGATGCTTGATATTGCTCCTGCTGGATCTGCTCGGCCGTCTTCCCCTTCTTCTCCTTGTCCTTCTTATCGTCCGCTGCAGCCGGCACATCTGGATTTGTCCCGAGGATAGAGTCCCAGTTATCTGTCGCAATATCCTGTATGAGTTTGGATGCATCATTAACGGCCTTCTGACCGTTATTGATTTGGTCCTGCAGCGCATCCTTTGTATTTTTGAGGGCTGCGTCGGCCATTTCGCTATTAATCTTTTGCAGCCAATCAGGCACAAAGGAGGGCGTCTCCGGCTTGGCCCCTTTTTCGATTTTTTCAATCGTCGCCATGCTGTCCTTGGCGATCTTAATACGCGCTTCTGCTTCGGTCTTTGCGATGTTCAGGGCTTTGATCGAAGCTTCCCCGGCGGCTGCGACGCGGCTCTTCTCGCCGGAGATATAGCCCTTTAAGGCGTCGGCATTTTTAATGTGCCATTGATTTTCCTTGTCCAGTTCAATGATTAGATCCGGGTATTGCTCTTTCAGCTTCTTAACAACGGTTTCGAGTTGCATCTTTTGATCCGTCGTTAGTTTTTCATTCTTTGAGAGCTTTTCGTATTGCGAGTTCAAGGATTGTAATTCTTTGACGCTTTTGGCGTCGGCAATGACATTCTTCATCTTCTGGCGCTCAAGCTCAACCAAAGCCCCCGTTGCTTCACTCGCTGACGCTTCCAATCGCTCAATTACTTTTGGCGCATCGTCAGGCGTGTTGATTCCCAGCTTTGACAACTGGCCATCAAGATCTTTGAGCTTCCCTTGAACATCTCCCACCTGACGATTGAGATTGTTTAACGTTCCATTGTCGCCAGCTGCCCGGGCTTCTAACTGCTGTTTTTGAAGAGCTTGGAGTTGATTTTCAAGCGAGATTCGTTGCTCGAGCAAATCATTTATCTTGTCGATATCGTCTTGCATGTTTTTCAAATCCTCGGCCGACCGGTTTAAAGGGGACTCTCCAAGCTTTCGATTGAGCTCGTCTTGGTTCTGCGCAAACTTCCAAACCGATTCAGAGGTTGCGTCTGCCGCTGCCTTGTAGGCGGTAACGCCGAGGGCGACAGCGGCGACGGCGGCAATGGCCCACCCAATCGGCCCCATGGATATATTGAGCGCAACGAATGCGGCACGCAATGCGGCAATAACGGCGATCAGCGAAGTGGCGACGGTGATTAATCCGGCGACCGCCGCGGCTGCTGCCGCAAGCCCTGCGACAACTTCTTTATGCGTCTCGGCCCAAAGCGCGAAGTCTTTGACGAGCGGCATAATCGCGTCGATCAGCTTTGCCAGGATCGGGAGGAACGCCTCACCCAGTTCAGCGCGCGCCGTCTGAATCGTCTGGTTAAATTGCGCCTGCTTGCCGTTGTAGCCCTCCATGGCCGTCGCGGCATTGCCGGCGAAGATCGCGCCATCCTCCATAAACCCGTTATAGGCGGCCTGGATCTTCTGCGCGTCAGTCAGCTTGCCGGCCGTCGTGCCGATAGACTTCGCATAGCGGTCGTACATGACGCTCAGGTTCGTTGTAACGCCGACGGCGTCGGTAAGGGTACTGTTGCCCTGCTTGATGCCTTGGAGCGTCACAACGACCGCCTCGCCCCATCCGTAGTTAGCTTGACGGTTATAGGCCGCGGCATCGCCCAGTCGCGTGATGAGGTCGCGCGTTTGCTCAAGGTTAAGTCCCGAGGCGAGCGCAGTTTTGACGGCTTCCGATGCTTCGGCCACGCTCATAAACCCTTTGCTCGCCAGGTCCTGAACGAGGCCGGTCGACTTTTCAACGTTAACGTTTAGCGCCTTCGATACCTGGATCAATCCGTTATAGGAGTTCGCCATGCCGTTTGCTTCGTCAGCAAGGCTCTTGATCGTCCGCACAAGGCCCGTCAGTACGCCGGCAGCCCCCACGGCCGCCAGTGCGGCATGCAGCGCGTCGACCTTGTTTTCCGCCTTGTCCGTCTCGTCCTTGACCTCGGTCATCTTGGCTTTTAGCTTGGCGATCTGGTCATCCGTAGCGCCCACCCTGCGGAGCTGCGTCTCTAAGTGCTTGAGCTGCTGCTCGAGCACGTCAGGACGCATGTCGCGCAGCTCTTGCTGCACCTTGCGGACTTCCTTGCCGCTCAACCCGACATCATAAAGCGTCTTGGTTATCTGCTTGAAGTCCTGGTTAACCCGGCGCGCCTCATTGGCCGACTCATTTAGGCTCTGCTTCGCCTTTTGCAGTCCCTGTTGGAATCCGCTCGCGTCGAGTTCCATACGCGCTTTAATCGCGCCGACTTCCGTTGCCATCTACCCGTCACCCCCCGTCCATGCGCCGGCGCAGCGCGGACAGCGCAGACCGGTCGAATTCGTTGTCGTCTTGTTCTTCCAAGGATGCCGCCAGGCGCTGCGCGAAAGCCTTGTAGCCTTCGTCATCCATGCCCCGGTTTCCGGCCGCAAGCATCAGCGTTAGCCGCTCCTGCACGGCTACGCGCTCACGTCGGGTTACCTTGTACAGCAGCATGGGCAGGTCGACCATGTAATAGCCGTCCTCCAGCTCGCGTTGCGTTACGCCAAGTCGGATTGAACACTCGAGGAGCCAATCGGAGAGGCTGATACTTTCGCCGCGCTCGGCGCCTTCCACTTCTCGAGCGCGCCGCGGAACTTTTTTGCAGCTTCCTGCAAGTTGTTCCTTTTCGCCGTAGAGGTCAAGAACTCAATCAGCTCGTCATGCGTGACGTTGGCTTCGATCCATTCCGGCTCGAGCTCCGTCAGGGCGGCCGTCAGGCGTACAACCTCGTCAAGCGTCATGCCCAGCGCCGCGACGACGGTTGCCGTGAAGTCCGGCGTATTGCGCGCCGCGAGCAGGCTAATGATGATCTGCGGCAGCGTCTCGATCTGCTCGAACAGGGCTCGCCACTTGGCAATCGTAAGCTTGGGAATCTTCACCTGCCGGCCGCCAAACGAGATTTGTTCAGAGGCGCTTTTTTTAAAGCCGAACATAAATATCCCTCCTGAAATAGGAAAGGAGCCCCGCAGGGCTCCGTAGATTAAGCGTCCGGATCGCCGAATCCAATCAGCCGACCGGTATCGTCCGGGAATGCCGCGAACGTGATGTTAGTAACGAGTTCGCTGTCGAAATTATAGCGGTAGTTCAGGTTGAGCTGCGGCGCGGCATTAAAAAGCGTGATTGTGTCGTCCGGAGTAGAGCCTTCTGCCAATGGCTCGATGCGCACTTCTTTCGCCACCGTCAGCAGGTCGATGACCTTGTCTGCGTATACGTCCACGCGCTTTTTCGTCGGCGTGGTGCTATTGGTGACTTGCTGAGCGCCAGCAATCAGCGCAGCCAGGCGCGCATTATCCTTTTCCAGCGCCGGAACCTCGACCGTCGCGTTGCGGCCCGTGATAATACGCTTAATCGGCGTAGACCCGTATTGGTCCGCGTTGACGTCCCGGGTCGTTTCCGCATACGTCAGGACGACGCCGCCTTGCGTGAGCTCGATTACAATCGGCGTCGTGCCCTCCGGGTCAAAAGTTACCTTACAAGGTCCGAGCTTTACCTTCGTCAGATCAGCCATGCTGTTCGTCCTCCTTCACAATTTGAATGGCTCCCGCTTCCTCGAGGCCAGCGGCCACGGTCGGCGCGCATGAAAATGTCTCGCCGGCGCGCTTCAGATCGGGCTGCTTGCCCGTTCCGAGGTTTACGGCATTGCCCGGCAATACCTGAACCGTTTGCTTCTTGGCGGTCATGTGCATCACCTCACGATTGCATGATTAGGTCAAAATTGACGCTATAGATGGGTCGTCCGTTCTCGTCCTGGCCGAGGTAAAACGGCGTGGACTGGTCTGCGGTGCAATGCACGACGCGCCAGCCCGCCACCTTAAATTCGGTCAGGTTGTGCAATTTGGACAAGAGCGACCATGCGACCGACTCGGCCCCACCGTCTCCCTTCGGCGCCCCGCGCACAAGAACCTGAAATGCCGGCTGCACCTTGTTGCTCCATTGGTCCGGCGCAACGCCACCGGTCAAGCGCACGATGCCCGCCGCGTCAGGGTGATCGGTACGGAATTCGTTGCCGTAATAAGCGTACGGAACGATCGGCTTAAGCCAGTTGATGATGTCGACCGTCGTCAGCATCTACCGCAGCTCCTTAGCGATTTCTTGGGCGAGCATTTGCTCATATTTGACCGACCGGGCTTTAAGCGGCCGGCTCAAGAACTTCGGTCCGGTGCCGGGCGTGGATGGGTCTTTGATTTTCGGCATTTCGTGCAGATGGAGGGCGTAATCGTATGCCCATCCGCTTTTACTGGTGCTGATCGCCCGGTACGATACCGTCCCTGTGACGCGTCCTCGCGAAGTCGTGACCTCGACGGAGACATGCGATCTAAGGTTCCCCGTCAGCTTCGGGGCCGTCCGGTTCGATTCCGCCTTCAGATCCTCCATGATGAGTTTCATGCCACGCTCGGCGCCGCGGAGTGCCTGGTCGCTGGCAAAGTCCATGCCTTTGAACACGTCTGTGATATCGATTGAGAACTCGTCCATCAGCAGTTCACCGCCAGTATCATCGGCATTCCGATATTGTTGCGCAGCAGCTCGACGGATATCGGGCTGCGCCGCGCCAGGACTCCGGCACCGGTCTTGTATTCGACCTCATCCGTATGCGGCACGGTTGCCCACGCCGGAAAGTAAAGCTGCACCGAGGAAACGACCTCTTGGCCGCGAGAGTCCTTCACGACCTTGCTCGTCTCGTCGATCCGGCAGGGCATCGTCACCGTATCGCCATCCGGCACGTTTCCGAATGGGTCGATGTCGTCCGGGTCTGTACTCTTTCGAATGACCGTCGCACGGTCTGGAAAGTGCATCATACCCGGTCACTCCTCTTATAAGGACCGATCAGCGCTTCAACCACCGGCGGCAGCCCGCCCGCTCGCCCTTTCGAGTATGTGACCGAATAGGAGTTGCCCAGGCGCTCCGAATCCTTGCCCCACTCGCCTGCGTAGATCATGCGCGATAAGATGATGGCGGCGCGCTCGATAGGCGTCGGTAGCGCTTCAGGCGCCGGGTCCGCATCTTCTGGCGCGGTCTGGCCGGGCAGCAGGTAGCCGGCCGTAAGCGTAAGCCGTACATTGCGCTCGCCGCTATCCCATCCACTGGCGCGGTAAAGCATGCCCGCGGACGCCGCGACCTCGTAGCCTTCAACGTCGCTACCGCCGACCTTGGCGCCGGAGACGGCCAGGATCGGATAAGAGCGCGTACGCAGGTACTTCGTCCCGCTGCCGTCAAGGACTTCGGATCGCTCGCCATACCCGAGCTTTTGCCCTAACTCCTGTTCGATCCGCGTCGAGGCTGCAGCCAGCACGGCCGATAGCTCCTCGTCCTGGTCCGTAATACCGGCAGGAATCAGCAGCGCGCGTTTAACTGCGTCGAGCGTCGCGAGCATGCGTTATTCCTCCTTGCCGGCCTCTGCCGCCTTCTTGGCTGCGTCTGCCTCGGCCTTGGTCACTTCATCGCCAATGACGTCGGCTGCCCTCAAGGATTCGGCGCGCTTGTCGTCGACCTCGACGATGTCGCCCGGCAGAATTTCTTCGCCGGTCACACGGTCGACGAACATGTTGGTCACGCGGAATTGTTTCTTTGCCATCACGTTCACCCTTTCCTGAGAAATAGAAAGGGGCCTTGCGGCCCCGCTGACTTATGCGGACGGTGCGCCCAGAACAACGTAAGGGCTTGCCGTCGTCACGCCGTCTTCGAGCGTGAGCGGCGTCTCAACCCACGGCTTGCCGTCGACGTTCCAGAAGCACTTCACGACCGTCTTGTTGTTCAGGAACTCGACGTGCTCGGAAGCCACGATAAACGGGCCGGAGCCGTCTTTGATGAGGTAGTATGACAAATCGAGCAGCGCGACATCGCCGACTTGGCCGAGCGGACCCGTCTTGCCCGTGAACCGGATCGGAATGCCCATAAGCGTCGATGCGATGCCCTTCGTGGCGTCGCCCTGGATGAAGATGTAGTTGCCGTTCGGGTCTTGCAGCGTCATGATCTGCGGCAGTGCGCTTTGTGCGACCACCCAAACGGCGTTTTCTACCGCATCCGGCAAGAACCGGGCGCGCATCGCGACCAGATCCAAATAGCTGATCTTGTTCGCCATCGCGCGGTTGATGACGATGCGGCCGGCCGCATTGATGGCGCCATAAGGCTTGCCCGTACCGTTGCCCTTCAGGAAAGCCAGGTCTTCCGCTGCGACCATGGCTTGCGAAAGCAGGTTACGGATGAACGCGGAAGCCGCCCCCCAGTTGCGCAGCAGTTTGTCGGTCACGACGATGTGCGCGGCTGCTTCGTGCGGCTCGAGGGTGACTTCTCCGAGCTCCGCGTTCGTCTTCGGCTTGGCGCCGCCTTCTGCGATCCACGATACCGCCGCGCCGCCGTAGACGCCGGACGTGCCTTGGATAAACGACGGAATCGTGATCTTGGCATCAGGCGGCGAACCGGCCGGGATGACCTGTGCCCGCGGACGAACAATCGATTGCTCGGAGCGCAGACGCAGCAGGTCTTCGCGGAACTGTTCAGGCACCGCGAATCCGCCTTCGGAGCCCGTGCCCATGGACAAGTCGTTGCGGATGGCCTGGAGACGGCCTTTGTCGTCGCCGAAGCGAACAGCATTCACGAACTCGCCGAAGGAGTCGAACCCGTAATTCTCCTTCTTGTCCGACGGCGCGGCACCAGGCAGCGCGGCGCGGAAAGGGCGTTCTTCCGTTTCGTCGAGATCCTTGGAACGAGCAGCGAAGTTCGCCTCGCGGCCGTTTTGCTTCTTCTTCGCCTCGATCTTGTTTTCGAGGTCGCCGATTTCGCCGTCCAGCTTTTCGAACTCGGTTTCCTCCTCGGCCGTCAGTTCCCGTCCTTCGTCCTTGGCAGCCTTCAGGATCTCCCCTTGGCGGTTCAGCTTGGCCGCGCGGGCCTGGAGCATTTGTTGGAGCGTCATTGAACATACTTCCTTTCGTTATGGGAGTGAATGCGTTGATATAAAGAAAGCGGCGCCTTGGGCGTCCGCTGTGCTTCTGGTGTTTTGCTTTTCGGTGTGGGCTGATCGAGCGCCCCATTGAGCTTCGCCGCCATCAACTCGTTACGCACCTTGTCGATGACTGCTCGCGGCAGCATTTGAGGGCCGCCGGCGCTCGCGACCATGGACAGCGCCTTTTGGTCATCGAACATGATGCCGTTAACGAATTTTTGTTCGAGCGCTTGTTGCGCATTCAGCCACGTTTCCTTGTTCATCATCCGCAGCAGCTCGTCCAAAGGCATTCCGCTTTTAAGGGCGTAGGCATTGGCTATCGACGTGTTGTAATTCTTCAGCACTTCGGCTTCGTGGGCCATGTCCCGATAATCGCCCATCGCAAACGACGATACGTTATGAATCATGATTTGCGCCGTCGGGGCAATGAGTAAATTCTTGAGCCCCATTGCCGCCACACTGGCCGCGCTGGCCGCGATGCCGACAATCTTCCCCGTCGTCTCTCCGCTGTACTCCTGAAACGACGTATAAATCTCGGAGCCTGCATACACGTCGCCGCCCGGGGAGTTGATATAGACTTCCACCGGCTCGCCGCCTGCCTGCTCCAACTGCTCGACAACGCGATTCGGGCTCGTCGCCTCAACGCCGAACCATTCGTAAATCTCGATATCGTCATTGGATACGATAACGCCCTTTAAATTCACCTTCGGCATGCTTATTTTCCACCCCCTTTCGCGGGCTCAGTAGGATCGTTCAGGCTGCCAGCTTCGTCGGTCGGAACCATGTTGCCGTTTACGAGATAGCGCTCGCCGCTGCCGTCTTCAATCGGGTTCATCTCTTCCATCTCGCGCCACTCGTCCGCGTTGATGACGCCGTTCTGACGCTGGATGTTTAGCCCCTCTTGACGGCTCTTGTAGTCGCCACGCTGCAGCCCGTCAAGATTGAACTTCACATAATAGCCGGCCGCTCGCTCCTCCGGCGTGAAAAGCTTCATGTTGCATGCCTGCTCGATCCGGGTCAGGTACGGCAGCAACGAAAACTGAATGAATTCCAAGTTCTGCTGCTCGATGTTGTTGTTCGTGCTGCGCTCAAGGTTCGCGATCATGTGTGGCGGCACGCGAAAGAGGCCGCATAGCTCATCCCGGTTGAGCTTCCGTGTCTCGATGAACTGCGCATCGACGAACGTCAGCGGGAACCGGGCGAACTTGCCGCCCTCTTCCAGAATAATCGGTTTCCATGAGTTGGCGAGCCCTTCGCCCTTTTCTTCGATCCATGCTTTAAGTCGGTTATAGGCATCCTCTGACATCGCATTCGGAAACTCGACCGCGCTGCCGATGTTCATCCCGTTCCCGTAGAATCGAGCCGTGAATTCCGACGCCGCCATGCCGAGCCCGACAGCTTCACGCGCCATTTGGATCGGCGAATAACCCATGAGGCCGTCGAACCCGAACCCTGGCACGTGAAGCACTTTCTCCGAAGGCAGCGTCTCGACTTTGCCGCGGTCGTTGAGATCGTACTCGAGCGCATTCGTCAGCTTGTTGCGGACCGGCCTGCAGTCATACCATGGGACCGGGTAAAGCTCGGCGACCTGCCCGCGACGGTTTAGCGTCTTAATCGAATAGCAGTTCCCCGAGCTCGCGAGCTGCCCGACCTGACTTTCCCGCCAGCTTTGGGAGGTCATTTCGTCATTCGGCGCATCATGCAGCAATGCAAAAACCGGATGGTCCTCTGCCCTGTCCTGCCCTTTGCCGTTGCTCCTCCGCTTATAAACGTGCAGCGGCAGCGCGCCGACGCCTTCGGCTAGTACCCGAATGCAGCTAAAAACGGTGATGAACCGCATTGCCGAGTCCTCGCTGACCGATACGCCCGAGAGCGTGCTCCCGCGCCCTCGCATGAATAGCGAGCGCTCGAAGTCCTCCAGGGAATACGCTGACTTTCCTCCGCTGACTAACCTTGAAATAACACCCATCAGCCTGACCTCCTCCGCGGCAGCCCAAGCCACATCAGCAGCCCGCCGCCAATGATGAGGGCCGCAGGCGGATAGATCCACCAAATGCCCGCTACGAAGGCACTAAAACCAGCTACCAAAAAGCTTTCGCGTACTGCCTCATCCTTCTGGTCTTTGCTCAAAGCTGTCTCACCCCTCGCGTTTCGTATGTGGACCGCTTGTCCTTGTTCGCCATCGTCAGTTTGTGCGCGTCGATGATGGCGTCGACCGGGTCAATCCGCTTCGTCTTGGCGTGCTTCTCGATCTTGATTTCACCGAAGCTGTTACTAACCGTCTTGGCGTGCGCCATCGACCAGGTCAGGAGCTTATTGCGCCGGTCGTATATGACGTTCCGCGCCTCCGTCTCGAGCCGGAAGTCGATGGTCGCGTCGTTTAGGCTCTTGGCCGATTGGACGATCTCGACACAATCGACGCCGAACTCTTCCAGGTCAGACAAAAAGGCATCCGCGTTGTGTGGATCGTACGCGATGCCCTTCAGCTTCAGGTTATATTTTTTGATGAGATCCCGGTAATACCGGATAATGTACTTGTAATCTGTTTTGACCCCGCCCATGGTCTCCGTGACCGTCAGCAGCTTGTCAGCGAGCCACATGTCATAAGGCGCGTTGTCCGTCTTGACGTGCTCAGCGAGCCGCGCCGCCGGGATGAAGCTGTGCGAGTCGATGAAATATTTCCGCTCTCCGTCCACTTCGAAGGGGAATTCGAGTGCGCCGGAGGTCAAGTCTCCACCGCTCGAAAGGTCAAGCCCGAGATAGCATTCACGGCCGGCCATGTCTTCAATCGTCGTATCGCTGGCACAATCTTTCCAATGGGCCATGTCCATGTAGCCGTTCTCTGTGAACTGCACCCACCGGTTGAGCCCCTTCGTCAGGAAGTCCCGCAGCTCCTCGCCCTGCATGGCCTTTGCTTTGATCGCGTCGGCCCGCAGGCTCAAGAGCGTTTCTTCGGTCCAAAGTGGTGACGCCTTCGGCCAATTCGCCTCGTCCCAAATGTCGTCATCTTTGTCGAGCTCGCAGATAAAGACAAATTGCGTCTCGTCGTCGTGGACGCCTTGAAGGATCATCTTGCAATAGTTGTAAAGCTCGTAACACGGCGAGTTGAGATCGAAGCCGGCCGTCGTAATAACTGACGTTAGGCATTGCTTCAGCTTCTTCTGTCCGCCCGTCAGCAGCTTGTACATCTGGTTCGTCTTGTGCTTGTGGAACTCGTCAACGCTGGCGAAGTACGGGCGGAAACCATCGATCGTATCCGTGTCCCGCCCGAGCGCCCGGATCTCTCCGCGGCTCGAATTGCACTCGATGGTGCTCTTGTATTCCTTGATCGTGAAGAAACCATCTTCGTATTCGTTCCCGCCGAGTTCTTCGTCAGCATTGATGAATTTAAAGCACTCTTTCAAAACGATCCGCGCCTGCGCTTCCTTCGTGGCCGTGCAATAAATCTGCGGGTACATGTAGCCGTCGAAATTGCCGTAATATAGCGACGGGACCGCGTTCCCGATTGACTTGCCATTCTGCCGGGCGACCTGGACGTATGAGGTGCGGAATCGGCGATAGCCATCCAGTGTCCGCCAGCCGTGCCAGCTCCCGAAAATGAAGTCTTGGAATCCAGCCAGCCGTAACGGCTGCTCCTCTTCACCCTCGGCGAGCATCAAGGATTCGGCGAATTCGATGAGCTCATGCGCGCGGTCCGGATCGAACACGAACGGGAATTCCTCAGTGCCCTGCCTGTCCAGATCGCGCATGTGCCTCTCGCAGGCTTGGCGCTCCGTCTCGCCCGCGATGATCTTGCCCGCTATTACCTGTAGGGCGAACGCTGTGACGCGGTCATGCTCGGCGACCACGCCGTACGGATACCTATCCACCACGGCCGCCCCCCGCGGCCCCTCCGAAGCGTCCGAACTTGCTCGGCGCCTTCTCTTCCTTCTTCGGCTTCGGCACGTTTTTGATCTTGGCGAGCGGATTCAGGAATAACCGGTCTTGCAGCTTCAGCAGCATGTCCATCTTCTTGTTGATGGCCGTTTCGATCTTCAGGGCGCCGTCAAGGCTGGCGAGCTGCGAGAGGTACTTCAGCGCCTTGTACCCGGCGCCGTCGACGTCTTCGGCTTGATCCAGATAATCGGAGAGCACGTCCTCGTCGATCTGAATGCGGTCGATCTGCTGATAGCGCTCCTGCAGCCGCTCGTATTCGCTGTACGTCTTGCAGTAAAGCGCAAGCGCGCCGATGTCGGAACTCGACAGCAGGTCAACGCCTTGCTCAGAAGCGCTCTTGTATTTCTTGATCAAGTCGTTCCAAAGCTTGGCCGCGGTCTTGTCCTTTGAAACGAACGCGGGCTTTTTCAGCTTCTCAAGCTCATGCTTGCCGAGCTTTACTTCGCCTTCCTGGCGCTCCCTGATCTCGGCTTTGGTCAGGTGCTTCCGGCCGTTCGCCTGGATAACGTCTATGGGCTGCGCGTTCTTTGGCACCTGATCCACCTCCTAAAATTTTGATTGGGGAGTTTTTACGCGCAAACAGGCCGACGCGGTCAACGGGGCAAAAGGTCGGAAGGATGTGACTCCCCCTCCCCTTCTTCTGTCAGGTCGCGCGGCTGCCATGAACGCGGCTCGCCGTTCAAGCTTTGAAGATCGATCTTGCTCGACTTCGCTCGTTCCGTTACCCGCCAGCGCGGCGGCCGTGGATAAATATCGTCATCTGGTTTGCCGAGTGTATCAATCGTGTACTCTTTCCCGAGCAGTTCGAGAGCTTCGATTGTTTTGTTCAGTTCTTGGGCATTACGAATATTGTACACGTCATGTCCGATTGCCATTTCCCCATCCTCCGTCCTCTCGCGCCGTCTTAGCGCTATGACATGCCTTACATAGTCCTTGCCAGTTGTTCCTATCCCAAAAGAGCTTCATGTCTCCGCGATGGGGCTTGATGTGATCGAGATCAGTTGCAGCGTTCAGGCGGCCGTTACGTTCGCATATGACGCATAGCGGGTACTTCAGCAGCCACGCCGCCCGCGCCTTCCGCCATGCCGATCCATAGCCGCGCTGTGCCGATGTGCCTCGGTCCTTCTCAGCTTGGACGGGAGCCCTCGCATGCGCCTCGCAATATCCGCCCGTCGTCAGCGTCGTGCATCCAGTCTTGGGGCAGAACTTTTTCAATGCCATGCGCTCACCTCGTCGGTCTATAAAAGAACCGAGACGCGATATGCGACCCGGTTCCGGTTATGTGCTCCTACTTATATAGCGCGAATGCATGACGACTGCATGACATAAATCCTCAAATCACTTGCTGCTGTAGGGCTTCCGGGATTTTTGCTTTAGCACGCATGATGTTGTGTTGCACGGTGCTGCGCGATAAACGGAGCTGCGCCCCGATCTGTGCGAAGCTCATCCCGTGCGCCATGTGCAGCAGGTAGCATTCCCGCTCCCGCTCCGTCATCCGCAGCAGCACCCGGACAATGGCCTTCTTCTGCTCATCCGTCAATTCGATCTCATCATAGTTCAGATCAAGCGACGGAAATAGATCCATGTTGAGCAGCACGGATCGCTTGTAAGCGTCCTTTGCGTCCACCCCGCGGCGCCCACCCGGCCGGCGGCCGCTCCGCATCCACTCGACGGCATATCGCATGTCGGATATCATGCCGTCGATGATGGTCAATTCTTCCCGCTGTCGGTCCGTTTGGTGCTTGGGATGGAGGAGAGAAGCCCGATACTTCTCCAGCATGCGCCGCCCCTCGTTGTACTCTTTGATTCGCTCTTCGACCCAGGTTGTCATATCCTCGCTCCTTCCCGCTTCTGGTTGGCTTATTTGATTCGGATCGTCCTGGGCTTGTGGTCATCGAATGTAATCTTGCCGATGTCCCGGAGGTGGTGGACATAACGATGGACGTTGCCTGAAAGTCCGACGCCTACGCCGGCGGCTATTTCGCGAAGCGTGGGTGCATATCCGTGTTGCGCGATAAAGGATCGGATGAATTCGAGGATTGCGGCTTGTCTGGTCATTGGCTGTTCCTCCCGCTTCGGTCTGGCTAGTCTCCGACGAATCTGGTCCGGCTCTCCTCGACGCGGAGGAGATCTACTTTTGATGCGGTGATGTGTATTTCGTGGCGCTTTACTTCGGCGTGGCAGTCCGGGAACATGTTTTCGAGATACTTGTCCACGTTTGCGATGACGACGGTCCCTTTGTCTTGGCCGTTGAGATAGACTTGATAGGCCGGCGGCGAATTGAGCATCTGTCGTAGTGGCCAGCTTGCATGAGCCGTTGATTGTTGTTCGCTGCTCATAGCCCCATCTCCTCAATTGCCTTAACTTGCGCGGCGTTCATTCCTTCTCCCCCTGTTCCATATGAAACTGCTCAGTATTAAGCCCGTATTGCATATAAAATAAGAACGGCGGTTGACGATGAATAATTATGACTTACTCTTTGTGTTTGGAAGACATTCACATTACGATTACAACGGGACTACTTTTGACATCGTAATGCTTTGGCTCGCTATAACTTTTCTGTCTTGGGTAGGGTGGTATTTAATTCATTCGTTCACCGTTTCAAAGTGGATCAGTAAAGTGTTTTTGATGGTAATCATCCTTATTTCTCTATCTGTTGGACTTCATATGATTTTCTTTACAAATTATTGGAGGAGCTAACCCCCTAATTCGTATCTTCCTGCTCTGTGCTGGGGTCCGCGCAATCTGTGCAGAATTTACGATGATGCCCGCAGTCCTCGCACGGTTTGAGCCTGTTCGCCTCGTACTCGCATCCCATATGGTAAGGTGTACGGGTTCCGTCGGCCTCCAGGCGTCCGATCTGCGCATGATCGAGCGGCACGACATAATTGCAGACTCCACATGTTTGCCCATCCAGCATCAACCGCGTCGAGCTGATACTTGGTCCGGACTGGTCGTCCTCTGTGCTATTGATGCCGGGTATGGTGATGCCGAGCGCATCGAGAGTCTTACGAATTCCATATCGCCGCGAAAGGTAGTAGTCCGGGTCAGCGGTGTATTGCGCGATACGTCCATTTTCTTCCCACAGCTCCCACACACGTTGAACTCCGCTTGGCTGTATGTCCGTCTGGGAGAGGGCTTGAGCGGCGATGTGTTTGACCAAAGTCTTATACGTATCCGGGTCATCTATCTCAAGCGCATCTATCCTCTTAATCGCCTCCCGGTATCCCTGTACCGGGGTAGTGGGTGGGGTGGACGACAAGCGCGCAATCAGCTCCGATATCTCGCTTTCTGTCGGGCATCCGTAATTCTTGAAGTTGATATGGCCCCTGTTCATCAGCAGCGACAGCATCGATATCGCACTCTTAACTGCATCCGTCATGATTGGGGGTCACTCTCCTTCATTCTATTGACTATTCCGATCGGCTTGCGCCCGTCCTTAGATGTGCCTTCGAGGAGCTCTTTGGCGATCTTGGATGTGCCTTCGAGGAACGCTTTGGCGATCTCGGGTCCGTTTTTTTTGGCGAGGTATTCGGTCACATCGCCAGCAGATGACCCCGGGTCGTATCCGAAGCTGTATTCATTCGCCTGCTGCTGCGCCGCGTTCATCTTGCTATTCAGCCGCAATTCGGCAGCCAGGGCGACCATGAGGCCGCGCTCCTGGTCGTACAGCGGCGGGAAGCCGGCGTCGAATAGGGCGACGTGTTCTTCAAGGTTTGCAGCGACTTCGTTTTCGTCGACAATGATTGCCGGCGTCGTTGGAGATGGGCGGACGGCCCAAACGTTGTCGCCTTCGCTGCGAAGGTACTCCCATGTGCCGAGCTTGAATAGTGCCGGTCCGTCCAGATTCTCGCGTTCTTCGCTCATGGCTATTTCTCTCCTATCCATTGGATGATGATGGCGTGTAGCTCGGGCGGTATTGGTGCGCCCCATTCGGCGGAAGCGATGTCCGCGGGCGTCGTGCAGAGTATTGCGGCCGTCTCCGGGTATCCGAGATCGTGCTTCATGCGGCGTTGGATGAATTGGGTGCGCTGCTCGGGTGTCAGCTTCTTGCCCGCTTCGGGTCCGGTCACGACGGCACCCGCTTCTTCATCTCCCGCAAGATCGAGTATGCGACGGCGAGGGCGTCCCCCATCGCGTACGCTTCCGGCAGCTTACGGGAATATTTGTGATAAAGCTCCGGCTCGGCGAAGTAGAGAGAATTCATGATTTCATCGCGGCCCGTCAGATGTTTGCCGAAAAGGTTCTCGTTGTAATCGGCTTGAGCGGCGCGGTGATTACGGAGCAGCCACCAGACATTCATGATATGGCTTCGGTGCTGGCTTGCCGCGTACGTCTTGATGATCATAACGGCCATTGCGGGGTTATGTTCGGCCTTGGCATACAGGTCGTGTTTGAATTCCCGGCGGACCTTGTAGAATCTCCTTCTTCGCCTGCTCATGCCTTCACCCGCTCACGCAGATATCCCAGCTCGACGGCGAGCGCCCGGATGGCCTGCATGTCCTCTTCGGGGTATGCCCAATGCGGGCAATATAGGCCGCCGTATCCGTTGTTGTGGTTGGCGTCGTCGTCGCCGAAGATGTAGTCGCGGAAATCTTGCATTAGGCCCCATAGCGTCCCGCCAGAAGAAAAGGCACGCTGTTGGTCTTTCGTCTTGCCTTCTTGCCCAGGATCCATAATCATAGGGATGCCGGAATAATGGTCCGTGTACCAAAGGCGCCCGCCGGCCCAGTGAAAGGCGCTGTACCGATCGGCTCTTTTGTAATACAGGAAGCCCCGCCCCCGGCTGCCGATCTCGCGGATGAGTCGGTTCGCATTTTCAATTCGTTCGGGAGCGCGGAATGGTTCTTCGCCCCGCTTCGGCGCCGAGCTGCCTACCTTCCGAATGCGAATCAGCTTCAAATATTCCAGATAGGTCATTTCGTAGGCGTCGGAGACGGTAAGATATTCGTTGTATTTGGCCTTTCCTGCCGTCTCCGCGGTGCGAATGACCGTGTAGTCGGGATGGTCGTCGACGAAGTCGGGATAGATTATCTCGTAGACGTTGAGGACGATTGCGGCGTTATCCATCCGCCCGCTCCCCCATTGCGTCAAGGTCGCCCATTAGTTCCCGCTCCCAGCGATGTTTTTTGAATCCGCCGGAGTTCGCTAGCCATTGCTCAGACACCATGACCGATGCGCTATATCCGTTCGGACGTTCATAGGCAGCGGCGATAATGTACCCCTTCGGGCGGCTGCGTCCCTCGTCCCACATGGCATTTACTTCGATGAGTCCTTCGCTCATGCGATTAGGTGTCGGCCCGTTCTTCTGGTACTTCATTGCGAAAACGTCTACCGCCCCGCCGTCGTAAGATTCTTCCAGGACGACGAATTCGAGATTCGGGAATTTCTTTTTTAGGCGGTTCAGCTTCATTTCGGAGATTGCCATAGGTATTGCTCCCTTCGGGTTGTATTCAGAACGTGCGTTCCCCTGTATAATCGTGCTGGGAGGTGAACGCGATGTTTACGGAACGCGCCCAGGCTTTTCTTGATGGATTCGATCATGAGTCGGAATCTGGGGATATTGTGGATAGGTATAGGATTTTTGTGGATAACTTGGCATTAGGTGCCGATGCGGCGACGGCGGAAGTGGCGGGCTTTACTGCTATCGTGGACCAGCTCGCCGCTTCCGCACCTTAGAAAAGCCTCGGCTGCTGCATTGCGCTTTCGGCGCCAATCGGGTTAATCCATAGAACCTCTGTCCGGATGCGCCCCGCTTCGGCCTTTACTTGTCTGGTTTCACGCCTCCAATGCTTTAGCCGTTCGTCGTACAATGGGTGCGCGTATCCCGATAGCAGGACCGGACCGGGGTGCTTGTCCAGTACCTCCAAAAGTTCGGCGTGATCTTCGTCATTCATTTCATGCTTATACATCCGCTTGCTTCTTGTGGACAGTAGGTACGGCGGATCGCAGTAAACGATGACATCCGGCCGGGCGCAACGCTCGATCAACTTCGTTGCCGGCTGCCGTTCAATCTGCACCCCTTTCAGGCGTTCTGCTGTTTCGACAATGATGTCCGGCATGTCGCTCCATCGCTTTACGGCTGGCCGGTTCGGGCAATGTGAAATATCTACATTGTGTCGCCAACCGGTCCGGTCGCTCGTCTTCCCGCCTCTGGCCATCCAGCAGCGGACAAGAAATCGGCGCGCCCTCTCCAGCTCCGTCAGACCATCCCGCTCGTATGATTCGTAATATTCCTGCCTGGACCACGGTGTCCAACGGACCAGTTCGGCCAGTTCAGCCGGCTGCGACCGGATGACAGAGAAAAGGTTGGTCACGTCCTCGTCGATGTCGTTTATCGTCTCAAGCGAGGATGGCGGCTTATTGAAGAAGGTCGCCCCGGATCCGAAGTGCGATTCCATGTAGTGGTGAACCGGCATCGTCTGCATGATGGCTTCGAGGCGATCTCCGATCCATCCGTCGTACATGCTCCATTTACTGCCGGGATAGTGGAGGATGCGAGATGCGCTCACCTCTTCGCCCTCCTTGTCCGCTCCACTCCCGCAATCGAGACTTTACGCCCGGTGTTGACGTATTTCCTTCCTTCAAGCAAGATGCACTCACATGAGCTGCACTTAATGCCATATTCGCTTAGAATGGTCACCGTTACAGCTACCGAAGTGTTGCATTTATTGCACTTGACGATTCCGCCGTTCATGCCCATGCCTCCTCATGCGTCAAAAGTGGGGTGATCTGAAGGATGGCGCCTTCGTCGTTGTCTTCATGCAGGTAAACGTGCTTGCCGATCTTGATTTGCAATTCAGATGTATTGATCGTTTTAACGGCCTCTTCGACCCATTTGGCATTCAGGCAGACTCGGGCGCTCTCGCCCTCATATTCGCCAGCTTCCAGAACTTCCTCGACTCGGCCCGCTTCCCCCTTGCCCCACATGAGAATGCGGCCGGGCGCAGCGTCTATGAAAATGCGATTCTGCTTTTTTTCGCTTACCGCCTCAATGCGGTTGACGACTCCTAAAAGGTCGCTTGCTGTAATCCAGAACGTGGCTACCGGGGTCATGTTAAGGAGGGAATCCACCGGCGGATAATTTCCCTCCAGCGCCGTGGCGCAGATAATGGCGTCCGGCGTCGCAAAAGATACTTGATCCCGCTCCATGCCGACGTCCACCGTTGGGGCGTTCCCCAAAATCTTGGCTGCCTTCTCGATTCCCGTCGAATCGACGACAATTTGCATTTCGCTCGTCGTCTCGGCATCCGTGTAATACTTGGCGACGCGGTTGCGGTCGCATCCGGTAAACGACAAGCGCCCGTTATCGGACATGATTCGGATGCCAGCGAGAATCGGAAATTCATTGGTTTCTTCCTTCTTGGTCGCGAATGCCGTCTTGCTTACCAGATTGCGGAGCGTAGCGCCTGGAATGGATAAGGCCGTTTGTGGCTTGATTGGGTTGTAGGTGTACTCGTCCGCCGACATGCAGGAGATTTTGCATTTTGACTTGCCACAGGTGATATGTGCTTCCAGTCCTTTGACGTCGATAGTGATTTCGGCCGGCGGAAAGCTCTTGATGATCTTGACGAGCTTGTCGGCGGGGATGACGATGCTGCCGAGCCGGACAACGGTTACGTCTTCTTCAGGAATTCGGCGCTGGATGCTCAGGCCGACGCTAGAGCCGATGAGCTTAAGCCCGTTCTTGCTGGCGATGATGAGGATGCCCATAAGGGCGGGGATGTTGTTTTGCTTGTTGCTGACCGCTTCGTTTGCTTGCTCGAGCGGCGGCAATAGGCGGTTTTTAAGTATTTTGATGTGCAAGGCGTTCCGCCTCCCTCAATTTTTGGCTGTACTCCGCGAGCCATTCGCGGCCGGCGCTGGTGTAATCGGCGATATGATGGCACGTATGCGAATCCGTCGAGGGTCCGCACAGGATAACGATGTCTTGGGCGGTTACGCCCTCTTGTCCGTAGGTCCAGCGCCGGGCGGCGTGGGCAGCTTCCAGCGTCCAGGCTTCAAAACTGTTTCGGCCGCACATTTCGCATCGGGCGCCGGACCGTTCCCAAGCTTCCGCGTATGCCTCATCGCTGACCGCGCCGCGCTGCTTGGCCGTCTTGCTGCCGCGGTTATGGTTGACCCGCTTAGGTTTTTTGGCCTTTTTGTCCCATCCGAGCTGCTGGGTTTTTGTATATGCTGGCACCGTATTCCTCCCCTTTTGCCTTGATGGGATGGACCCACTCGCGGCGGCGTTGGCGCGGCGAGTTCATAGGCTTTTCAGCTCCGCGCGAGAGGCTGCGTCCGAGTTTTTGAAGCTGCTTCCCGACCGGACATTTTTTGTTGCAATACTGCTCGGCGTGTGCGACGCCGCTGCGCTGAACCTTGGCTCTGCGCGTCGGGCAGCCTTTGCAATTGGCGGACATGACGGCATTGATCTGCTTGAGCACTTCAGCGCGCGCCGCCACGGTGTGCCTCCACCGCAGCGGCCTCCGCTGCCGTCAGCCCCCAAACGTGATCTACGGCCGCCAGATAATCCAGCGGAACGCGGCCGGGCGTTACCTCGAATCCGTGCCGCTCCATGTCCGCAATATGAATGGACCTGCTGCCGCGGACGGATGACTGAGCCTTCCAGATCATTTCGAGCTTCACGAATGGAAGAAGGAAAACGGCGCGGTGCTCGGCGTACTCCACCAGAAGAAAGCTCGGAACATTGCCGATGTAGTGGGCTTTGCTCAGGTAGTCGAATTGGTGCTGCTGGAGCTTGTCCAACGGGAAGCGCGCGCCCTCCGCGATGGACTTGGCTTCGAAGGCAATCCCGCGCTGCCGATAAAATCCGTCGTAATCAACGGTCGATGCTTGCTGAAGGCAAGCTGTAACGCGGTTGCCGCGTGCGCTTAAAATCTTGACTGGCGTCGGGCGCTTGTTGATCAGCGCAATACCGGCGTTTTCGTATCGCATGTTGCAATGGTTTATCATGGCTTCAAAGGCGGCGCCTCGGTTGGCGTGACTGTGTCGCATGTCTGCTCCTCCTGTCCTGGGTTCGTTCCTATCTTTTTGCTTTCCGTCTGGCCCGAAGGCTCCCGCTTGGGTCGAGCGTCTGATAAATGATAGCGAGTGCGGCGGAAGCGATGCCGCCGGCTTCTTGCTTCTTTTCCTCCGGCTCCGTCGCGGTCAAGCATTTTCGCTCTTCGGCCTCATCGAGTTCGCGCAGCTCCTCTTCGAGCGTTTCGTATTTCGCCCGCCCACGGGCTCGCTGCACGTCGGTTAGTTCCGGCTTTTCCAGCGCTTCGGCTACACGGACCATTTCTGCGACAATCTCTTCCCGCGTCATGGCGGCCCGCTCCCCTTTCGCATCTTGAGATAAATCGCCCACCCGGTAATCTCGTTGAATTGCGGCTTGCACTCGGTCAGATCCCATCCTGGATACTTGCGTGACCAGTACAGCAGATTGTCGACCTCGTCCCGCGCCATCCTCTCGACCTGCCGGGCCGTGTATTTGTGGTCGTTGGTCCGGGATTCCGGCCTTTCGAGATTCTGCGAGCTGGACCAGCGCTTCTTCCTGTTCTTGCTTTTCATGAGATAACGCGCGAGGGCTTCGAGTCCGTATTCGTTCGGCTTCAGACGGTCAGCGTTCACGAGGCCGATACGGTCGCCCGTCTTCTGCCCCTTTTTCTTAGGCCGTCTCCAAAGGTCTTCGATTGCGTCTCGGTTCAATCCGCCGTTCATCACGATATGGTGGTGGATCCGGACCGGCTTGTCCGTGCCTTTTCCGTTGCTGTACTCCGTGATGATGATGTACTTTAGCGGCGAAAGCCCCTCCCGCTTCCTTCGATGTGCTATTCTCCGAAGGTAATTGGCAGCTTCCCGCTCCGCCTCCTCGATCGTCTCCGGAATCTTGGCATAGGTTGCGGTGACGTGCAGGTCATCCGCTCCAAAGTTCGTATTTACGAGCTGCGTAAAATACCGCTTGGCGTTTTTGTCGTTTAGGTTCCGCTGCTTCGGTGCGGACTCTTTCTTCTTTGCGCCCCTCCCCTTTGGCGTCCTCTTGCTGTCGGTCTGGTATATGTCCACTTCGAGGTATTGCTTTCCGCAGTAAATCTTCTTCTCTCGCACAAATCCCACGGCATCGTCCCCCGGCTGCATGGTGCCGTAAGGGGCGTATCTGTCCTGCCTATTGGCGATGGGTTGCCGTCCCCCCCGCCTACATTCTCCGTTGCTTGCATCGCAGGAAAGATAATACCCATTACAAGCCCGATAACGCCCGGCATAAGCGTTGTTTCTGCTTGTCCTTCGCCGCGATACCTGTTACAATAAATGTAAGTTGGTTTGTATCGCGAAATTACGCGGCCCGCCTCGGCTCTCACCCCGAGGACGGGCCTTTTTCATGCGCGTTTTTCTAATTGCTTTCGCTGGATTAAATTCTCGGCTTGGAGGATGCTTAGCTCAGTCTCCATGTCCTGCAGCTTCCAAGTTGTCATCCGCCAATGCAGGAAGTATCCGATAGCCGATCCGAGAAATGACGCGACGGCGACGGCGATCCAAGCGATAACGCTCATTTGATGCGGTGCAGGATATATTCGATTCCGTCTTCCCCCGGGGCTTCGTGGGCGATGTACCATTTCCCCGTTCCAAGCAGGTCGTTGACGACTTCCAGATCGCCGCAGCGGCGAATTTCCTTAACGCGGTTCAATTGATTGTTCATACTGGATCAGGCTCCTTATTTGGCGTATTTTAATTCTGCTTCCCGTTTTTGCGCTTCGAGCCATTTGATATATTCTGCTTTCTCAGCCCGCCGGGATCTTCCGATTTTGTAATTCGGGATCCCGCCAGCGGCAGGCGCCCTCTCAAAGAGGGCGTATACCGTGCTCTGGTGAACTCGTTGATGAGCGGCGATGTCCGGCGCTGTCAAGACGTCTGGCAATTCTTCAAGCTTCATGTCATCGCCTCCGAATAATTTTGATGTTCACTGGGAAGATATGAAGGAATCAATTCTTTTTGTTTCATATCTGAAACCTCAGTGCAAACGAAATACTCGTCAGAACTGATATTAAACTCTCTACAGATCTGCCGTATTTCTTCCAGTGAAAAATCTCCGCCAGTGCCGTTGATGTTCTGATTCAGTGCTGACGTGGATTTCCCAAGCAACAATGCGACTTTTTTTTGCTTGATCTCGTTCTCGGTCAAAAATGCCTTGAACTTGTAGTACGGAGTATGGCGTCTATTTTCTGCGTGCATGGAGTCACCTCCGTTTCTTTTATGAAACGCCCGTGCCCTGAGTATATTTGCGCAGAGTTTCAATGTCAATAACATTATTGCCTTATTTCTAAATTATCGTTGCTTTTATGAAACCATTATTGTACTATCTGTTTAGATCAATCTAAACTGTAAGGGGAATTAAGATGGGGTATTCATTTGGCGGCAAGCTGAAAGAACTGCGCAACCGCCGTGGTCTGTCGTTAGATGAACTTGCAGAAAAGGTGAACACAAAGTTCGGAACCACTATCAACAAAGGTATGATTTCCAAATGGGAGAACGACCTCGGCGAACCACGGCTTGAAACCGCCAAAGTCATTGCTCAATTTTTCGGCGTTACTTTGGACGAGCTCTTAGGCATTAATACATCAGATTCGCCAATAGAGACGATCGCTGCTCACCATGATGGCGATGAATGGACCGAAGAAGAATTAAAGGCTATTGAAGCTTTTAAGGAGCTAGTGAGATCTCAAAGACCTCGGGGGTAACAATGTCGACGACATACGAGTCTCTAAAGCTGGAAGCAGATTGTTACGGGATAGCCATTTTTGAAATATCTCTTCCAGGTCGCTTGAAGGGCGCATACACAAACAATGCAATCTGCATTAGCTCCTCCATTCCGACACAAACTGAAAAAACATGTGTACTTGCTGAGGAGCTTGGTCACCATCACACTTCTATCGGCAATATTTTAAATCAAAAGGATATTCGTAATCGAAAACAAGAGAAGCGAGCTCGTACCTGGGGTTACCTCAGGATGATTCATTTGAGCCATTTCATTAGCGCTCATTCCGCTGGAGTTCGTAATCGGTATGAGTTTGCTCAATTTATTGGGGTTACTGAAGATTTTTTAATTCAATCCCTATCGCGCTATCAGGAACTATATGGCTTGTTCACTACATTCGAGGGTCATATGATTCTTTTTAATCCACTTATGGTAATTGAACCAATCGAATCTTAAACTCGCCAATACCAGTCGCGAGGCTGTTCCTATACGCTCTAAACCGAACATACGTTCTTTAGAAGGGAGGATATTACAATGGCTTACATCAGGCGCCGCGGATGCAAATGCAAAAAAGAACTCGACGCGGACGGCAAGCCCAAGAAGAAAAAATGCACATGCGGGGCAAAGTGGTCCTATACGCTCGACATTGGAATTGACCCAACGACGGGCAAACGAAAACAAAAGACCGAAAGTGGTTTCAATACAAAAGAAGCCGCCACGCTGGCAGCCGCTGAAGTTCTGAAGAGTTTTAAGGGCGGAACCTATGTAGACGGAGGAAAGGAACTATTTCAGAAATGTGCGAAGGAATGGATGGAGCATTACAAAAACTCAGGCCGAGTGAAGGAAGGTACCATCTACCTTCGGCAATATGCTGTAGATAAGTGGATTGATGCATGGCCGTATTTCATGCTCAAAGATATCGAAACATATCATTACGAAGATGCTTTGCAAAGATTCAAGAATGAGGGATTGTCCAAGAGTACGCTTGTAGCAATACACACGGCGGGAAGAATGATTTTTAATTACGCTGTAGAGAGAAAGAAAATTGCGATAAACCCTACGGCTTCTGCGAAATTGCCATTATATGTGGGCACGGTTGAGGATTTGGAGAACGATCAGGCGAAAGTTAAATACTTAGAAAAAATTGAACTTAAGAAGTTTTTAGAAGCAGCAAAAGCGGAGAGTCCGACCGATCACTTTATCTTCTTCGTGCTTGCATATACAGGCATGAGAGTCGGAGAACTGGGTGCTTTGAAGTGGAAGGATCTCGATCCAGAAGCCGGGACACTTCGCATCAGAAAAACCCTATACAGCAGAGGCGATGCAAAGACCATTACACTACTTACGCCCAAAACCATAAAGTCTATACGCGATATACCGATCGAGGAAGAGGTCTTCGTCGAATTCGAAAAGCATAGGTCACATCAAAAGCAACTTATGATGAAATACCGGAAAACGTATTACGACGATGGATTTATCACTGTCAGAGAAACCGCTCGTTTTGCAGGTTATCCAATGAAAGATGCCGACATATTGAGACGGATGAAAGTCATTTTAAAGCGCGCGAACCTGAACGAGGATTTGACACCTCACAGCCTGCGTCACACTCACGCATCCTTGCTTGCTGAAGCTGGAGTCGGCCTGGAAGAAATAATGGAACGGCTCGGCCATGAAGACGATAAGACAACCAAGACGATTTATCTGCACATTACCAAGTCGCGCAAACGAACGGCGTCGAAGAAGTTTTCAGAGCTTATGAAGTCGGTTTAAACCAATGTGGTCAAAATGTGGTCAAGCGTCTCCAATACCTCGAATTTCCCCAGTAAAATAAAGCTTCCCAGCCAAAAGCAAATTATACCCAGTATAACTCACCACAGTCCTAACGTAAATCTCCAAAGCTAGTATTACAGTTCGATTACATGTACCTAACAAAACGACAATGTCCGTTGACGCCTTAGGACGTAAGCACTAAATTTAAATTATCAGATAATAATGCGCTTTCAGTGCTAGATTGATAGGAGGCGATCCCATGAGCACCACTGTCCTGACACCTATGCCTCTTCACGCCGGATCGCTTCACCTCGAAGAAGATTCTCCGCGCCTCACCGCCGCCCGACGTCTCGCCCGTATTTTCGGCGCCGTTACCGCTTCGCTCGCCTTCGCCGCCGTACTGATCGTCTTCGTACTCTACGGCTATATGAGCTGGCGTTTCACCCACCCGCCCGTCGCAGCGCTCAATACGAACCCGATGTCCGCCAAAGGTCTGCCCTACGCCGATGTCTCCTTCCCCGCCGCAGGCGGCGGTCGCGAGACCGACGGCTGGTGGATTCCCGCGCAGGCCGCCAGCGCCCGCACGGTCGTCCTCAGTCATGGCTTCGGCGCCAACCGGGAGGAATATTGGGTCCCGATGTACGATATCGCCGCCATGCTGCACAAGCAGAATTACAACGTGCTGATGTTCGATTACGGCTATGCGGACCCGACCGGCAGATCGGCCGCGACCTTCGGCATCGGCGAGTCGAAGCAGCTTATCGGCGCATTGGAATATGCGCGCGCAAAGGGCTCGAGCGAACTGATCGTCTGGGGCTTCTCCATGGGCGCCGGCACCGCGCTTCAAGCGGCCCTGCAGACGTCCCTGATCGACGGGATGATCCTCGACAGCACCTTCGTGACGAACGCGGATACGATCGCATACAACCTCAAGCAGTATGGCGCTTTGTCCTCCCGTTTGACGATGAACCTGCTCTCCCTCTTCACGCCCCTCTGGGCGGGCGTCAGGCTCGATCAGATTCCGTCCGACGAGATACAGAGCACGGCTTACAGCTTCCCCCTGCTGCTGATTCACGGCACGCGGGACGACAAAGCTCCTTACGAAATTTCCGAACGGATCGCCAAGTCGCAGACGAACGCGGACTCCTCCCTCTGGCTCGTCAAGGACGCGATACACGAGATGGTGTTCCGCACGCATCCCGAGGAATACGTCGCCCGCACCACCGCCTTCTTGCAGACCGTCGATACGGACCTCGCGGCGAGCCGCACTTCTAACATGGGCATGCTCGAGTCCGCCTGACCCTATTCGGCATGGGACAGCTCTCCCCCCGCATACGATGGGAACGAAGCCATCATTAGGGACGAAGGGAGGCTGGTCCAATGTTGCCAGGCAAGCTGCTCGCCCAGCTGATCGACAGCAAATGGCGAGAATACAGGCATGCGGAATCGCTGCTCGAAGCCGTGCCCAATCTGGAACCGCCTTATGCCGAGCTGCTGCGGCAATGGGAAGCCGCATTCGGCAGGACGATCTCGGCCGCGCAGTTCGCCGCGCAAGAGCAGGCTGCGGACGACGCGCTGGGCGTCTACGCCGAAGCGCCGGTTAGAGAGGCAAGGCTGAGAAGCCTGATCGCCGAGTCGATGCTCCAAAGCCGCGAATTCGGCAAGCATCTGCTGCTCATGGGGAGCGGCAGCGAGGCCGTGCGGCGGTTCGGTCAGGACATTCGGCTCCCCGCCGAGGAGTCCGACCCTGTCGAGAGCGGCGATTACAGCGGGCCGGGGCCCGCGGATGCCGCTCGGGCGCCCGCCAAGAAAGCGGCAGGCAAGCCGCAAGGCAGCGTCGCAGGTGCGAATGCCGCCGCGCCCATATCCGCCGCAGCGAGCCCCGGCTCCGCGCCCGTACCGATCGGCGGCCACAAGCTGCCGCCGCTGCCCTACGCCTACAATGCGCTGGAGCCTTACATCGACGAGACGACGATGCGCATTCACCACGACAAGCACCACCAGGCCTACGTCGACGACCTGAACAAGGCCGAGCTCAAGCTGGCTGAGTCGAGGCGCAAAAACGACTTCGAGCTCGTCAAGCATTGGGAACGCGAGCTGGCGTTTAACGGGGCCGGCCATTACTTACACACCTTGTTCTGGGACACGATGACGCCGGGCGGGGGCGGCAATCCGACAGGCCCGCTCGCGGATCAGATCGCGAAGGACTTCGGCAGCGTCGACGCCTTCAAGCGGCAGTTCTCCGAAGCCGCGGCCAAGGTCGAGGGCGGCGGCTGGGCGATTCTCGTCTGGAGCCCGAGAGCGCACCGCCTGGAGCTGCTGACCGCCGAAAAGCACCAGAACCTGTCGCAATGGGATAACGTGCCGATCCTCCCGCTCGACGTATGGGAGCACGCCTACTATCTCAAGCACCAGAACAAGCGGGCCGACTATGTAAAAGACTGGTGGAACGTCGTGAACTGGCCGTACGCCAACGCCCGCTTCGAGGAGGCGCGCAAGCTGAAGTGGCCGCCTTACTGAAGGCGCCCAGGACGCAAAGAAAGGCAAAAGCCCCGCCGTACCGAAGCTTGCGCTCGGTGCAGCGGGGCTTGCCTTTGCTTTGCTGGAGGACGGACGTGCGCGAGTCGGAAAAAGCCCGCCGTCTATTTACTGAATCAAGTTCGCTTTTTGCAGCATTCTGCGAACGGCCGTGGCCAGCTCGGCGCGCGTCATGTTCGCTTTCGGCGCGAGCTTGTCCGCCGTCTGACCGGCGATGACGCCGGAAGAGACGGTAGCCGCGATGCCTTCCTTCGCCCAGGCCGATGCCTGGGACGCATCCTTGAAGCGGCCGAGCAACCCTGCCGCTTCGCCGGCGCCCGGCGCCGCGTCCGCGCCGGCCAGCTTCATCGCCTTCGCGAGGATGACCATCGCCTGTTCGCGCGTGATCTTGTCGCCCGGGCCGAATCGGCCGTCGCCGTAGCCGCCGATCAGTCCGTAGCCGACGGCCGTGCGGACGGCATCGTAGTACCACGCCTGACGGGAGACGTCGGCGAATGCCGCCCGATCGTCCGCCGAGGCTGTAAGTCCGAGCGCCTTGACGAGAATCGACGCGAACTCCGCCCGCGTCATCGGGCCGCCAGGCTTGAATGTGCCGTCCCCGCCGCCCGATACGATCAGCCTGGAAGCCAGATCGCCGATCGCTTCGGCCGCCCAGTGACCCGCGGTGTCCGGGAACTTGCGTTCGCCGCGGACGATAGCGTACAGGCTGTTGGTCATACTGGACATTTGGCCGAAGTACTGTCCCTCTCTGACCGACACCTTGGTCGGCACCTGGCGCAGGCTGCCGTCCGCCTCCAGCACGACCGCCGTCGTGAAGTCTTTTTCGGTCATGCCCGCCGGCAGCGGAATCTCCCGAGGCGCGAACGCCGCCAATCGTTCGATCGGCTTCGTAACGCCACCCGCGCCAGCCGCGAGCGAGAAGCTCGCAGGCGCGCCGACCAGCGCGATGCCCGGGCTGTCGCCGGCCTTGCCGGCGAGCGCCAGCTCGGCGTCGGACGGCTTCGCGACCGATAACGTGATCGCGATATCCTTGAGCTCGCTGGCTGGGTATGCCTTGCGGAGCGCCTCAAGATCGACAGCCCCCGCCGGCAGGGTATATCGGCCGGTATCCGTTTCAATGTCCAGCGCGACGTCCTTTTCCTGAAGCAGCCGGACCAGATCGGCGTCGAGCCGGAAGGACAGCTGTTTGACGTTGCCCTTGATCGGCAGCGAGAGCGTCTTGCCGCCGTTGCCGATCGCCGCGAGCAGCGCTTCGCGGACCGGTTTCGCCAAGATATCCAGACCGCCGTCCGTTTTCTTGATGTCGGCCTCGATCAGGCCTTGCGTCAATGCGCCGCCCAGCAGGATCGGCAGCTTCACGTTGGCGCCGCCTTCCCCGACGTCCAGCGCGACGCCGCCGACGACGATGCTGCCGTCCGGCCCGCTCGGCTTCGCGACGGATTCGTACACGTACGCTCTGGCCGGCGCAGATACCGCCGTCGCCAGCTTCGGCGCGTCGGACGTCCGCTTCGCCACGACGACGCGGTCGCCGTCCTTCGCTTCGATGACGCCGTCAGCCGGAAGCGCGCTCCACGACGAGATGTCCTGCTCGAACACCGGGAGCTGAACCTGCTTGGCGTCCGCATACACTCTGTACGCCAGCTCGCTGCCGGTCATATTGCCCCCGTGTCCCTTGTCGGTGACGATGATCCGCGTTTCGCCTTTTTTGCCGGTGCCCGCCGTCGCCGCGCGGATCGTCGCCATATCGGTCGGCGCGGATTCGCCTTCCGCCGCCGCGACCGCGACGACATCGGTGCCCGAGATCGACAAGCCTTCCCACGGCTCGTAAGCGGCCGTGATCAGCGCGCTGCCGGCCTTGCGGCCCGCCAGCTTGCCGTCCTCGGACAGGTTGACGTTGGCGTCTCCCATATCCACGGTGAAGCTCAGCTTCGAGCTGTCCGCCTTCTCCTCGCTGCCGTCCGTATACTCGACGACCGCTTCCAGTTGAACGGGACTGCCGCCGGCGACGAGCGCGGCCGGCAGCTTCAGCGTCAGCTTTTTAGGCAGCTTCAGGTCGTCGTTGAACGCTTCGACGACGGCGCTGTTCGCATTGCCCGCGGCATCCTTCGCTTCGATTCGCAGCGCAACCGTCTTGGAGGAAGACGTCACCTTCACATCCTTCGCGAACTCGCCTTTCTCGTTCGGCTTGAACGCCGCCAACACCTCGTCCGTGTCTGCGTTCGTCACGGTCAGCGCGGCGTCCGTATTCGTCGTTCCCTCTAGCGCGAGCTTGCCGCCGGCGATCCGATAGCCACTATCCGGCGTGTCGAGATAAATCATCGGCGCCGTCGTGTCGACCGTAAGATAGAGCATCGTCACGCCGTAATCGCCGGTCGTTTTGTTGCGCGCATGCAGCTCCACGGCATACGTGCCGTCCGTGTCGAAGCCGGCCAGCGACAGCTTGCCGCTGCGGCCTGTGCCCGTCAGCTCGACGCTGCCGAGCGCGCCGCCGTCCACGTCGACAGCCTCGACGACGACGCCGGCCTGATCCGCGCTCAGCGGGATTTCATGCTTGCCGCCCGCGACCGTCAGGTCGTACCGTCCGTTCGCGACCGGCTTGCTGCCGATCGACAGCGTCGGCTTGGACGGCTTCGGCAGCAGCTTGCTGCCGGAATAGACCGTCTCCGAGAAGCGCATATTGTCGCTCGCGCCGTCCTGCTCGTTCGGCACCCGCACCGTCGTTACGCCGACGCTGTAGGTTTTGCCCGTTTCCAGACCGGTATAGCGATCCTGCACGTTCTCCATGACGATGTTGTCGTTCGCATCGCGCACGAGCGCGCCCTTGTCGTCCAGCTTCGGCTTGCCGACGAGCGTCCAGCCTCCGACGCTAAGCCGGTACCGTCCGTTCTGCAGCGAGCTCTCCAGCTGGTCCTCGGTGTACATCACTTCGCCGAAAGGCTCGTACAGCTGCCCCTTGTCGTCCAGCGCCGTGACGAGATAGCCGTACTGCGCATCCTCCTGTCCGCTCTTCTTGACCGCCTGCGGGAACTCGACCTCGAATTGGCCGTTGCCCGCCGCCTTCAAGCCGACCTCGCCGACCGCCGAAGGCGCCAGACCGTCGACCAGCTTGAAGGCATCCGCCGACGTGCGGGCGGAAAAGGCCGTCTCCGTCTTCAGCTCCGCGCGCAAATAGTAATCGCCTTGGCGCAGCAAGCCCCGGATGTCGGCGCCGTCCAGCGAAGCCACGCTGCGCACGTCGATCGTCACCTCGCCAGAGGCGGTGCCGTCCGGACCGATGTCCCCGGCCTTTACGGCAATGTCCCTGGCGATCAGCAGTCCCGGATCGACCGACACCGTCGGGTCCGGCTGCTCGGACAGCTTGTCCTTGGACAGATACAGGCTGACGGTATCGCCCGGCGACGCGTTTTTCACCGTCCAGCTCGCTTTGAATACGTCCTTGTCCGACTGCGTCTTGATCGACGTATCCGTCAGCGACGGCTGAACCGGCAGATTCAGCAGCTTCGTGCGAATTTGCTGATCCGACGTCAACGTCCAACGGCCGGTCTTGGCCTCGTCGGCCGGAACCGCGACGTACAGTCTGCGCACGTCCGTGGATTGCAGCGCCTCCTGCTTCGTCGCCTTTGTGCCGTCCGGCTTGACGTCGCCTTCCTTGACGGCTTTGACGATTTGCTCGAAGGCCGTCGCATTCGGCGTCGCGCCCGGATTCGCGACGTCACCGACGACGATATCGTAGCTGCTGCCGTCCGCCCGCTTGAACGTCAGCTTCGGACGCTTCGTCTCGAAGTATTCGATCTCGAGCAGCGCGTCGCCCGTCACCTTGTCCATCGGGATGCTATGGATCTTGGAGCCGTTCGACGTCGTGATGCCGCCGACGCCGATGTTCTGCGAGCCGTCGTCGATGATGTCGACGCCTTCGCCGACCGCCGTGTACTTGACCTCCTGACGGTCGGGCTCTTCGTTTTGCCAGGATGTCGCGACGACGCTCGCGCCGTTGCCGATCGCCATCACCCGCGGCCCGAGCTCCGGATCCTGGACGAGCAGGTACATGAGCGCGTCTTTATCTTCGACGGAGCCGTTCGTACCGAATTCGATGCCGCCGCCCCAGTAATACGTAATGCCGAGCGTCACGAACAGCAGGGTGATGCCGGCCCATACTTTGTCGTTGTTGGCGCCGGCGCGCACGCCGAAGCCGATGCCGCCGACGACCGGGACGCTGCTCGGCACTTGAATCTTCGAGCTGATCATGCCCTCGAAGTCCGTACGGTGCTTCTCCAGGTTTTGTCCGATGAACAGGCTCGCTTTGCCGACGATGATATCCCATCCGCCGATGTCGACCGTCGCGCGCGCCGTGAGGAACATCGGGGTCACCCATTGGGTCTGGACGAGCGCCTCGGTCAGCATCTTAAGAACGTCGTCGCCTTCGCCGAGCCCGAGCGAGCCGGCGACCTTGAAGCCGGTCGTCTTCAGCGTGAGATCGACCGCGCCGCTGAAGACGGCGGGCTTCACGCCCATCTTCATGTCGATGCCGGCCTCGAGCGTCAGCGGCACGTTGCGCTGGCCGCCCGCGATCGTGTTCGCGAGCTCCCGGATCGCGCCGCGGATGGCCGTAATATAGGTCGCGACGCCGACGGCGACGCCCGGATCGGGCAGATCGCTGCCGAAGGCGATGACGTCGGGCAAGATGCGGCCGTCCGCCACCTGCTTGAACGCCAGCTCCGCGTTAATCGACATGATGTTTTCCAGCTTGGCCTCGAATTCGATGCCGTAGGTGTTTTCGACGCCGTACTTGTTCGGATCTTTGAAATGCGTAATGTTGATGCCCCCGCCGATCGAGTCGTCGCCGTCCGGCTTGAACAAGCCGATCGACTTGTCCAGCTTGAACTTGAGCGAAGCGTCGATGCCGACGAAGCCCGACTGATTGAACATGACGTTCTTGACTTCCCCGTCTACGATATACAGCTTCACGGCGCCGCCGAACGACACGCCGTCTTGCCGCAGGATGAAGTCGGACAGCTGCAGGCCGAAGCCGGATACGGAGAAGCTCGGCGTTGCGAACAGGGTATGCTTGTTGAAATAAACGTCGGAAACGAGCAGGTTCTGGTACGGGTTGATCGCATCTCCGATCAGGCCGTTGGCCCAGCTCAGGTTGCCGTTCACCGAATCGTCCTGCGGGTTGCGGGCCTGCTCCCACTCCTCCTGCTCGGGCGACTCATCCTTTAAGCCGGTGCCCAGCGTTTTATCGAAGCCGTTGTAAAAATCGATCGTCCATTCGCCCTTGTGGAATACGAACCCGCTGTTCGCGACACTGAGCGTGCCGTCGCCGGACGCGTACAGCGCATGCAGGAACGGCGTGTCCGTGCTGACGCCGATGCGCGAAGCGAGCGCGAAGTCGCCGGCGGGGAACGTCAGATCCTTGCCCTTGTAGGCGACGCTCTTGTTGATGATCGCAGGCTCCGTGTCCGTGTTGACCGTGTACTGGGCGTTCTCGCCTTCGCCGGACAGGACGATGTTGCCCCTGACCTCGAGCACGATCTCCTGTCCTTCGTCCTCCGCCTGAAGCGAAGCCGCGAACGCCGCGAATTCGGCCTCCGTCGCGAAGGCCTTAACGCCGTATACCGGCACGGCGGCCATGTCGACCGCTTTGTCGAGGCTGAGCTTCGGATTGATGCGCTTGGCAGCCGCCGCGATCGCCTTGCTGGCCGCGCTTAGCACCGCTTTGTCCGACGCCAGCTTGGATGTGAACTCGCCGTCGCCGAGTCCGCCGTAGTCGGCGGGCAGCGCCTCGGCGAAATGCGCCTTGTCCGGGCTGCCCGTCAGATCGAGCAGCATCTTGTAGACGGCCAGCACGCCGGCCTTGCGGACGCGCGTCTCTTCGTTCTGGCCGACCTGGAACGTCTGCGTTGTCGTGAAGCTCAGCGCCTCCGCGACGTCCGGGACCGACTTGTCCTTGAAGTCTACGGACACGGCATACTCGCCGAGCGGCAGCTCCTGCGCATTGACCGTCCCGATCGGCAGTCCGTCGGCGTCCACCTTGTCTCCGCCGCGGAACGCGATGCGCATATCGCCGGCGAACCCGTTGCCGAGCGGCTGCGTCTTGACCGACTGGGACACGGGGACTTTGTAGCGGTCGCCGTTTTTAACGTTGACCAAATAAAGATCGAAGTTCGCCGCCGCGCCCGTTTCTTGGTTGCCCGGATCATAGGCTGCGATGTTCGACACATTCAGCGAGATCAGTTTGTCGTCCTTATAAAATGTTTCCTTCGGCGTCATGCCGTATAAAATCGTCGGGCGAAGCTCGCCCACCGGCGGCAAGAAGACGAAGTTCGACTTCGACGACTCGTAGATCGCGCGGATCTCCGCCTCCTGCTCCTGTCCGGCCTCGGCCGCTTTGTCCTCGAGCTTGGCTTCGGTCTCCGGGCTGCTGACGGTGACCAGGTACTGACGCGTCGTCGGCCAAGGCTTGCCGCTGGCCTTGACGCGCCATTTCGCGGCGATCGTCTCTCCCGGCTTGTAAGGGATGACTTCGATGCCCTGGGCGGCCTCCTCAGGCGGGATTTCCTTGCGGAACTCCATCGTTTGAGACCTCGCGCCCAGCTCCTTGCCGTTTTCGTCCACGAACGACAGCCCGTTCTCGAGACTGATCGTGACCTTGATCTTGCTATGCTCCATATCGAACATGGCGAGATTCTCGATCTCCGCGTTGATCTCGAAGATGCCGGCGCCGACGTAACCGGTCTCGTCCGCGTTCGTCTCCAGCTTCTGTACCGGATCCAGGTAGCGGATGTCGAACACCTTGTCCGGCGCGACGATCTCGCCCAGGCCGTATACGACCTCGAACGTCTGGCTCTCTCCCGCTTTGATCGCTCCCGGCTGCCAATAGTAGGCGACCGCGGTGTCCGCGGTTCCGTACGCGTTCGTATCGGTCGTGAAGTCCAGATTTTCATTCGGCTCGTAAGCCCACTTGGTGGCGGCCAACCCGCTCCAGTGACCGACGATCATCTCGTCGACGATATGGATGCCGCCCTCGAACAGGTTGTTGAAGCCGTACGCGATCACGTTCGTCGCGAGCGGATTGGACAGATCGAGCTTGTCGCGCATGACCCAGTAGGCGGGCAGCTTGTGCAGGTTGTACGCCTGCTCGTCCTTTTCGATATCGTAGCCGAGCTTCTCGGGCTCGTGCACGAGCTTGCGCTCGACGGTCAGCGGCTGCCGATAGTTCTGTCCGATCTGAAAGGCAGGGCCGTCGTTGCCGCCGACGGACGTGTCGAGCAGCACGCGCGTGCCGACCTCGACCGTCGATTTGGTCGTGTTGTCGACTTTGTAAGCGATGCGCGCATTGCCGGCGTTCTCCAGATCGTCGCCCAGGATGAGGGTGATGGCCTGGCTGATCCGGATGCCCTTGATCGTCCATACGGTGATTAGGCTTTCGGTGCCGTCCGCGTTGCGGACGCTCTCGGGCGCGCTCACTTCGGAAAACCATTCGGGCGCCAGCTTGTACGGGTTCCCGAAGATGAAGTCGATGCCGTCGATCTTAAACGTCGTAAAGGAGCTTTCCGGATTGTCTCCGCCGAACGTCAGCTCCGTGCCGTTGTCCTTCTTGCGGATCGGCTGCCCGTCCACGGTCCGGACGCTGAACCGGCCTGTCGCGTTGTCGACGGTCGCCTTGACGAATTCGTTCTGGATGGACGTCGTCTTCGGCGCGGCGACGACAGCGGCGATCGCGTGCAGCGGGATGCTCGAGAGCAGCATCACGACGGCTACCACGGCCGCGATCGCTCTGTACGCCTGTTTCTTCATTGCAAGGTCTCCTCTTTAGCCGCTATATGCTCCGTTCCCTCCGGGAGACGCGGCTTTCGAATGGGTTGATCGTTTGCTTACCGGGTGAATCGTTTGCTTGCGTTCGCTTACTTGACCTTGCTGACGAGCAGCGTCGCGTAGATTTGCTCCCGCTCCTGGTTGCGGACGATGATCGTATACCAGCCGGCTTTCGGCAGCTGTACGGTGAAATTGCCGTTTAAGAGCTGCTCGTAGGTCAGCTTCGCGGCGATATATTTCAGTTGGCCTTCGCGCACCAGACCCGGCACGTACAACAGATCGAACGTACCCGCTTCGTTCTCGAGCTTGCCGCCGTTGCCGGTGCGGACGATGCCGAAGTTCTCCACCTTAAACGTCACGGTCGCCGTGTCCAAGATTGCCGTCTCCGTCTCCGCCTCGGAGAGCGGGACGCCGTTCGCGGTGACGAACATACCGTCCGTCGCGGTGACGTAGACGAGCTGCGTCGCATAGCCCTCGTTGCCGACCTGGTCGACCGCGACGTACTTCACGGTGTGCTTGCCCGGCTTCGACAGGTCCGGCGCGATGTCGACGTACTGGCCGTTTTCGAGCTTCTGCTCGACGACGCGGACGACAACGTCCTCGGCCGCGGACAGATTGTCCGACACCTCGTAGCCGCCGAGATCGGCGATGACGTCAAGGTCCGGCTTGTTTTGCGCAAGGGAGACCGACGACTTGTTCAGCTTGATCTCGGGCGCCGTGTTGTCCAGGCCTTCGATCGTAAGCGTATGAACGTAGCGGTTGCCGAGCTTGTCGGTCAATACGAGCGACTGCTTGCCGTTGTCCGAATAGTTGCCGCGGAAATCGGATACCGGCACGCCGCCGGCGAATACCGTATTGCCCTGCACGGGCGGCGACGCCAGCTCCAGCGAGACGCCGATCTTTCCTTTGGAATAAACCTTTCCGGCGATGGTGACTGTCTTTCCGCCCGGAACCGCGTTGCCATCCGCGTCGATCCGGCTCGTCGTTACGCGCTTGATTTTCGGAATGGCGCTTGCCACGCTTGTCAGCTTCGCCGATTCGACCGTCGTCGAATTGCCCGCCGCATCCGTAATCGTGAAGGTTGCTGCCCCGTTCTGACGGACCACGATCGAGGACTTATTGGTGCCCGCGCTGTTGCCGACCACCTGATAATCCTGCTGCTGTCCCGCCTTCGGTCTGACCTCGGCCACGACAAGATTGGAAGCGATCACGTTTTCCATCGTCGGGAACGCGTAGAACTTGCGCTCTCCGGCTTCGTCATAGCCGCTGCCGGTGCTGTCGACGACGACCTGCTGGCCATCGAAGGAGACAAGGGCGAGCAAGTCGGGGGCGGCGTAATGGAGCACGACGTCCGCCTCCGGCGGCGTATTGTCGATGTTGTTCACGACCGCCTCTGCCGTACCGGTGAACCCGACCGCATCCTCGTATTCGAACGTAAAGGAGCCGTTCTCCTTAAATGTCTTGGTCGAAGTGTCGAGATTCGTGATGCGGATCGGCTCGCTCGACTGCAGGCTGGCGACGACGCTGCCGCTCGTCACGGCGATCTTTGAGTATTTGACAATTACTTGCGGCGGCGTGTCGTCGAAGTTGGATACGACGATGAACACGGTAGACGACTTGCCGCCGTCGTCTACGGCGAACGAGTAGCTGCCGTTCTGATAGACGCGATACCGCTTGCCCGCCTCGATCGTCTCCGGCATCTCCGGATTGGCATCCGTCGGCGCCAGCGTCTTGCCCTCCGTCTCTTCGAATACGATGTCGAGCCCGTCGTTCTGCCCGCCGTCTGCGCGCTTGTCGCCGCCCCGGACGGGCTCGATCTTGTCAAGCGATGCGAGGGCGTAGGCAGGCGCATCCTGCAGACGGACGCTCGGCGAATAGAGCTCGCTGATATTGGTGCCGTAATAGCCCTTGAACTTTACCTTGATGTTGTTCTTGAGATCGGTCGTATTGTTCGTGTCGACCGGTACCCCGACGTAGTTCGTGTAAGGGCGCCAGGTGCTCCAGTTGTCTCCGCCGTTCGAGGAGACGGAATAAAAGTAGCCGACCTGCGAAGGCACGTCGATGCCAAGCTGGAGAATGGCCGAGTAGCCTTCGGTCCTGTCTCCTGCGACATAGATCAGATCCGCGCTGCCGACCGGCGGCTCGTCGCTGAGCAGGAAGGTCGCGAACACGCCGCCCGTCTTGTAGATCTTGCCGTTGCCGAGACTGTCCTTCGCATACACGTAAAGCCGGTAGTTGCCGTTGTCGGCCTTGTCGTCAACGGTCAGCTTGATGTCGCCGTCCTCCGGCGACTGGCGCCAGCCTTCCGAAGCCTCGGTCGGCGCTTGCTCGGTCTCGCCTTCTTTAACCTTGATCCACTGGTACAAAATGTTCTTGCTCGCGACGCCCGCGAAGTCGACGAGCGTATCCTGGGCGGCGATCATCACGCTCTGCTCCGGCATCGGATACAGATAGCCTTGCGAGCCGAACGTTACGGTCGGCGGCAGATGGTCGAACTTGTATTCCTGATAGTAGTAATAGTAGCGGTTCATATTCTTTTGCTTGACCCGAATATGCGCGTATATGGTACCGTTTTTGGTTTTATCGGCCGGAATCTGATATTTGTAGCCGGTCTCGCCCTTCAACGTCGCGTCCTCAGGCGCAGCCGAGATGGTCTGCCACCCGCCGTCCGGGCGCGAAGAGGCATCCGTGTATTGATACTCCACCGTATCGACCGGAACGCCGGCGATCGTGAAGTGCGGCCCCTCGTTGATTGCGTAGGTTCCCGGGTAGGTCTCGTACGCGTTAAAAATGACGAGCACGTCCGCTTCCTGCAGCCGGGACTCCTTGACGTTGCCGGCAATATCGGTGGCGCGGACATACAGGGCGTACTTGCCGCCCTTGTCGATCGCGGGATCGCCGAGTGTCGCCACGGTCGCCGAGCCTTGACCGCTCAGGGTCGCTTCCTGCCAGCCGTTAGCCGTCGGGGAGGCGTCCGCCTTCACGAACTGATATTGCACCTTCCCGTCCTTGATCGTCGAGGTCGGGTCCCACGCTTTGAACGTCAGACGGACGTTGTCCGTCATGTTGTCCGCTACGCTGCCGGCTTCGATCTCGGGCAGATCGTTGTCGAGCGTGATCGCCGCGCGGTGGTACGACCAGTTCGAGTCGTCCCGGCTGAAATCGGACAGCGGCCATTGCGCCAGATCGTCATACTGCGCGAGCTTCGGCATGATATTTTGACGGAAGTTCGTCTCGGACTCCGCCGGCGTGGCGTCCGGGTGCTCCGTCAGATATGCCGCCCGCTCCGCGGCGCCCTTGTCGTACTGCGTCAGCTGCCGGGCCGAATCCCAGGTCATGTCCGCGGTCCACGTATGCAAATACCAAGTACCGCTCTGACCTTGCGCTTCCGGCGGCAGCGATACGGTCGTGCCGTTTTGCCCGACGCTCAGCTCCACGTTTTCGAAGCCGCTCAGGTACAAATCCTCGGACGGCTGCTTTTGCGTCAGCGAGTAGCGCTTGACGGCGGCGAAGTTATCGTTCTTGTTCGCGAACGGGTCGTCCGGGCTTTGGCTCAGCCAATAATACACGAGCCCAGAGCCGCTGCCGGGCCGGAACAGCCCCTTGCTGGGCTGCCCGTTCAAGTCGGGATCGTAGGCGTTGATCGCGAACGAGCCGCCTTTGACGTACTGTCCTTCCGGCACTTCTGCGCCTTTTTCGTTTTTGTATACGTAATTGACGACCGGCGCCGTATTGTCGATGGACAAGTCGGCCCATGCGATCGACTTGACCGACTCGATCAAGTAGTTATGCGCATAGTCCCACAGCGCCTTGCCGTCGCCGGGATTGGACGGATGCTCGAGCGCCTTCGTGTTCAAGGCGTTCGTCTCGACCGCCTTGCCGTCCGGCACGACGGCCGTGAACGTCCAGACGTCGCTGTTCGAGCCGCCTGAATAGGGGGCGGTCATGCCGTTGGCGAACGACAGTTCCGTCGACTCGAGCGGCGCGTTGGCCGCGACGACCTTCTCGTTCAAGTTGACGTTAAAGCTGATGCTTCGTCCTCTGTTCAAGACGAGACCGGTGAGGATGTTCGGCTGAACGCCGTTGCGGACGGCGGAGTATTGCGGCGGGCGGGCGTCGACGATCGTCCGGTACGTGCCGCCCGGCGCCGCGTTGTCCGCCAGCGGACTCGTGCCGATGCTGCCGAGCGTCTGCACCGGGTTGCCGGCGCCGTCGACGAAGGCCGCATCGTTGATCCGCTGCAGCAGCGTCGGACGCTCGTCGTCGGTCGCCTTGGTCAGACGCGCAGGATCCAGCGGTACGTTGCCCGTGCTGTCGTTGGCCGCGGCGATGTATTTCATGTTGAAGGTGGTTCGAGAATGTTCGTTTAAATTCAGCGAGTTGAAGGCGTTGAAATTGACCTTGCCGTCGGCGCTGGCGTCGGCGCTCGCCAAATAATAAACGGAGGGCGTAAAGCCGTCTCCGCCCGGATTGCTGTACAGCTCGGTGCGCATCAGGCTATACTTGCCGTCGACGCGATCGGAAGCCGCCTCGGCCATCGAAGGGAAAACGGGCTCGCTGAAGTTCAGCGCCAAGTTCATGGAGGCATCCTGCTTCAGGAACAGCTCGTTTTTCTGCACGGCGGGATCGTCATTGAAGCGGACGGCGCCGTCGGTCGTGAAAGTGTTGCCGTTGTAGGCAGGAGCGTCGATGTCGGCGAAGTAGAGCTGGACATCCTGGATGACGCCCGCGCTGATTCCGTGGAAGAAATATAGCGTGATCGTATCCGTAGCCCCGAATGAAATCCAGCCGGTATTTATTTTTCCTCCGTCGTCGATGGTACCACTCGCCTTGGAGCTCTTGTTGATAGAGACGCCGTACGACAAGTGCCATCCGTCAAGCTTCCCTGTCCGCAACATGAGCTTTGCCGTGCCGCCCTGCGCGAGCCGATTGAGTGAGGGATTATCGGCGACCTTTATTTCGGCCTCGAAGACGTTTTGCTCCCAGCTTGCAAAGTCGATCGAGCTGTTTGTAAAGGACTTAACTGTATTTTGCGTCACCGTCGCACCTGCCGCCTTGGCTTTGAACATGCCGAAGCTATTAGCCTCGTCCAGGACAAAGCTGTTGCTCCAGCTCGTCATATCCTCGCGATTGACGATCTTGCCGCCGCTCGGGATATAAATATCCATATAATCCGGCGTCGCAGCAGCCGCAGACGGCAGCGAACCCCCATAGCCCAGCGGCCAGGACAAAGCGACGGCAAGCGCGGCCGCCATTATTTTGCTGAATATCGATTTTCGTTGCGTCATTACCCGTTACCCCCTGCAATCCTTTTCTTCTTCCAGTTCCGTTCCTTCGTCTTCATACCACCCGACGCATACGCCATACTAAATATGGAAAGTTCATACTGTACACCAGTTTAATTTATGACACTTAAAAAACGCTAAAAAATAAGGTATAAATTACCTTTTTTAAATGAATTGGCGGCACCGCCTATCGACGGCTCATCCGACAGCCGGTCCGATGGGCCCGCGTTATCGCCACCAGCTAGCGTCGCCCGCATATCGACATCCGCGTATCTCCACCCCGCATATCGCCACCCGCGTCGTTCTTTCGCCACAATACCTGCACATATACATCTTTTTCTACCGATATCGACTCTTTTGTACAAAAAGGATGCCAAAATGCAGTTATTTTCCTTCAGCAGCCGGATTTCCGGCTTGCGCATTGCAATTACCTGCATATTTGCAGGCATTTCACCACTTGTCGCGGGTCGGCAGAAAATACCTGTACAATTGCAGGCTTTTCGTCCTGCCAAACCTCCGAAGCAACAAAAAACGTCAGAAACCCGCGCGGACGCGAGTTTCTGACGTTTGGTGAACCCGATTTTGCAAATGCAAGGTTATGGATTAGTATGGATCAACGCCGCATACATGACCGAGCGGTTCCGCCCTTCCTCCTTGGCCTGATACAGCGCCAGGTCCGCGCAGTGTACGACCTCGGCCGTACTCGCGCCGTCTTCCGGATAGGCGGCGATGCCCAACGACAGCGTGACCGGCCTGCCGATCGGCGCGTCCTCTACCATAAGGCCGATACGGATGCGCTCCGCGAGCTGATAGGCCAGCTCTTTGTCCCCGTAAGGCAGCAGCAGCACGAACTCCTCGCCGCCGTACCGGCACGCATAGTCGCCGTCCCGTTTACCGGCGATCAGTCGCGCAGCCAGGAAGCGCAGCACCTCGTCGCCCTTGAGATGACCGTACGTATCGTTGACGGACTTGAAGCGATCCAGATCCATGAGAATGACCGCATAAGGCATCTGCTGACGATCCCATGAGGCAAGCAGCGAGTCGAAAAACCGTCGGTTGTGCAAGCCTGTAAGCGCATCCGTCTGAGCCTCGAGAGAGAGCGCCTCCGTGCGGTCGCCCATCACGCGGAAGGCATCGATCACCGCTCGGTTCAATTCGTTGGCTTCGTAGATCAGATGATGCCGCAGCCGTAGAGCGGGAACCTTGTCCGTCTCCCCCTTATTAAGCAGGGAGGCATAAACCGCCAGCCGGCGAAGCGGAAAAGCGAGCCGGTGCGATACGCCGATGACGAGCAGCGCGAGCAGCAGAATAAACGGCATGGACACCAAGGCCATGCGGGCCACGATGCCCCTGACGCTGTCCGTCACCGTTGCGGCAGGCGTCTGGGAGACGATGCCCCATTGCACGGACGGCACGATGGCGTAACCGGCGAGCATCGGGACACCCTTGGTGTTCACGAGCTTCATATGACCGCCTTTGCCCGCCATGATCTCGGCGACCGCGGGATTCGACGCCACGTTGTCCCCGATCCGGACCTTGTCCGGGTGATAGATGATATTGCCCATTTTATCAACGACGTAGTAATAGGAGCCGTTGAGATTCGAGCCTTGCTTGCCGAGAATCTTGTCCAATACGTTGCTGCCGTGCAGGTAGATCGTACCGCAGATGAATCCGCGATAGGTCCCGTCCCCGTCGAAGATGGGGTAGCTGACGAGCACGATCAGCCGATTGGTGACGGCCACGTAAGGCTCGGACACAAGCGGCTTGCGCTCCTTCAACGCCTGCTTGGAGGCAGCCGACTTCAACACCTGTCCGACCAGATCCCCGTTGTCCGGCGAGGCGGCAGTGATCTTGCCGTTCTCGTTCACAAGCGCCAGCGAGTTGAAAAACGACATGCTGCCCCTGACGAAATTCAGCCAGGTGCCCGCCTGCTTGTCCCTATTTTCCGCACTTGAAAAGTGGGCGCCCGCCGAGTTTAGAGACTGCTTCATCGAGCCGAAAATCGTATCGACGGCGACGCTCAGTTCGTTGGCCGTAATCTGGTTCAGCTCAAGCGTATTGCGCGACAGCGAATCCTTTTGGGCCTCGAAGCCCACGATCGTGTTCAGCGCAGCCGTCAACGTAACGGACAGTACGACGACGGCGGTGAAGATGACGGAGAGATGGATCCCCTTGCCCCGCCAAAACCTTAATCTATGCATGGACGTTCTCCAGTCTTTAAAATAGCGGAACGCGTCTCTTTTTAACAGCTTTCGACAACAATCCAACGAACCGTATTCTACCACACATTGATAGATCAATATAGTTAAAGTAAAAAACAACCATGGACCGAAGCAGGCAGCTTCAGACCATGGTTGTATGGCGCAACGGTTATGCGTGCGTCGAATGGAAGATCGGCGTTACAGCGACCAGTCTAGCTTGACTTCGCCGCCGGTGCGCGACGATTCGTAGATTGCGTCGATGATCAAGTTGCTGCGCAGTCCGGTCTCGGCCGACGTAATCGGCGTCTGTCCGGTGCGGACGCAGTCGATGAAATGACGGCTCAGCTTGACGCGGGCTCCCTCGTCCTCGATCGGGGCGATGAGCGGAATGTCGACGGGCTGGTCGAAGCGTTCCGTGAGGAATTTGCCTTCGTTTCCCTTAAGGAAGGCGCCGCCCTCGGAGCCCATCAGGTGGACGAACGGCGTGCTGTCGGTGTCCATGTGGACCGCCCAGCTGACTTCCAGCGTAAGGGACGAGCCGTCCTCCATCTTGATGATCGCGGTCGCCAGATCCTCGACGTCGTAAATGCCGTTCCAATCCGGCTTGCCCCAGCTGCCGATTCCTCTCTTGCGGGGACCGAACTCCGCATACGTCGAGCCGTATACGGACACCGGCTTGGGCTCTCCCATCAGGAAAAAGGCCAAGTCGAGCATGTGCACGCCGATATCGATCAGCGGTCCGCCGCCGGACTGCCCATGCTGCGTAAACCATGTGCCCCATCCCGGGATGCCTTTGCGACGATACCAACCGGTCTTCGCCGTGTAGATGTGTCCCAGCTCGCCGCGATCGATCTGTGCCTTCACGAGCTGCGGGAGCCATTCCCAGCGCATCTGGTGAGCGACCATGACGGTCTTGCCGCTCTTATGCTGCGCCCGCACGATGTCCTTGGCCGCCGCCGAGTCGAGTCCCATCGGCTTCTCGACCAGCACGTGCTTGCCGTGCTCGAGCGCGCTGATCGTCAGCGACGCGTGGCTCTGGTTCGGCACCGCCACGATGACCGCATCGATGTCGAGACGCTCGATAAGCGCCTGCGGCGTCGGGGCAACCGACTCGATGCCGTACTGCTGCGCCCTGGCTTCCGCCAGCGGCAGATACGTATCGGTAATGGCGACGATCTCGCAGATTTCCGCGAGCTTGCCAAACTCTTGAAGGTGAACGTTGCCAATATTGCCTGCACCGATCAAGCCGATGCGAACTTTATTCGAATTTCCCATGATAGCCTCCAATTGGACTGCTGTTTTCAGTGCTTGTGATACCGCTATCATAGCTCAATTCAACCGGCCCTGCGATGAGCGATTTAGCCCTGTTTTTATCCGTGTTAGGCTTCGTTCGCCAGCATGAGAAACGGATTGCATATTTATAAATATTTATGTATATTTATTCTTATCGAGTTTTATTTACGGGAAGGGAGCGTGCACCGTGCGCGATGACATCCTCGTCGTAGAGACCAAAGCGCTTAACGCCTGGCCCGCCCTGCAGCAGATGTCGCATGACGGCTGGCTGCTCAGGCAGTCCAAGGGGTATACGAAGCGCTCCAATTCCGTGCAGCCGCTGCGGACCGAGCCTGACGCGGACCTCCGCGCCATGGTCGGCTATTGCGAGGATGCGTATCACCGCGCAGGTCTGCCGACAATTTTTAAAATTACGCCGCTGTGCGGGCCTTGCGGGCTCGACGACCGATTGGAGGAATATGGATACGCTGTGGCAGATCGCTCCCAAGTCCTGACCCGATCGCTAGACGAGACGCATGGCGAAGCTTCCATTGAAGGGCTAAGCGTCGACGGCGGACTGACGGAGGAATGGATGACCGCGGCCTCTGCGATACTGTCGCTCAAGCCGGAACAGCAGGAGGCGGCTTTCGCCATGCTCGCGGACAGTCCGCTCCGCAGCGCTTTTTTCCTCCTCCGCTCGGGAGACGAACCCGTCGCAATCGGCATCGGGGTCGTCGACGACGGGTATCTGGGGCTTTTTGATATCGCGACGTCCCCCGCCTATCGCAACCGCGGCCTCGGCGAGCGGCTCGTCAGGCAAATCCTCCGCTGGGGACAATCGCACGGCGCGCACGCGAGCTATCTTCAAGTCGTGGAAGGCAACGCGCCCGCGCAAAGCCTGTATGCCAAGCTAGGCTATAAGAGGCTCTACGATTATTGGTACCGCGTGCGGTGGCCGTGATCGTCTTTATGCAAAAGCCGCGTTACCGACCGCTGTATGCGGCCGATAACGCGGCTTCATTTGTCTATTCCTTCAGCAGAGAGAGAAACTCGGAGCGGAGCGCGGAGCTGCCCCGGAATTGCCCGCGTACAGCCGAAGTGACGGTCTTGCTCCCGTACTTTTTCACGCCGCGCGCGCACATGCACAGATGCTCCCCTTCGACGACGACCATGACGCCGTTGGGCTTCAGCACGTCGTCGAGGATGTCGGCGATCTGCGAGGTGATCCGCTCCTGAACCTGGAGCCTGCGTGTCACGGCTTCTACGAGGCGTGCCAGCTTGCTGAGGCCCGCAATCTTGCCGCTCGGGATGTAGCCGATGTGCGCTTTGCCGAAAAACGGCGCCATATGGTGCTCGCACTGGCTGTAGTATACGATATCCTTGACGATGACGAGTTCCTCGTGCTGTTCGTCGAACGTGACGCCCAGCGCATCGCGCGGATCGATCGCGTAGCCCCCGAAAATCTCCTCGTACATGCGCGTGACGCGAGCGGGCGTGTCCAGCAAGCCTTCACGCTCGACGTCTTCGCCGATCAGCTTGAGAATCTCGCGGACGTGATGCTCTACCTGCTCGCGGTTACGCGTGACGTTCGTATTCAGATAGTCCTTTAGACCGGCCATCTTATACCCTTCTTTCATCCTTGGCGGCCGCTGCAGGCATGCCCGCGCGCCGCCTATCGATTATCTGCGGGGTTTGAAATTTTGATTCTGATTTTGGTTTTTCATCATTTGCTGCGCCTTCTGAAGCTGCTGCTTGTTCATATTGTAACCCATCTGCTTGGCCATCTTGGCCAGCATGTCCGGATTGTTCTGCATCTTCGTCATCTGGCTGCGCAGATAGAATACGCCGCCGAGGAAGCCCAGCACAAGTCCGACGATCAACGTCAGAACCGGAATCAGAATATCCCAAAAACTCATCTGCCATACCTCCAAATTTTACGCATGAATGCGTGTATGCGATCCGCGCGAAATAGCGGGACAGCCAGCCTATAATAGCATGAGCCCCGCGGGGGAATCAACCGGCGATCGCAGGCGGGACCTGGCCCTTACGGCTTGGGCCGGATTGAGTCCGGCTCGAATCCGGATTCGATCGGGCTCAAGCGCACAATTAATTGATGACTCCTTCGATGAACAGCGTCGGCAGCCTCGCCAGATCGAGCTCGCGCGCGGCGGAGGACTCGCCTTCCCGGGCGATGACGCGAACGATCGGCCTGCCGGGCAGCCCTCTGTGCTGGGCCACGACGATGCCGATTAGCCGGTTGGACAGCCTTACCGAGACGCCGTTCGGGTAGACGGACACGATCTTCAAAAACTCGATGAGCGCCTCGCGATCGAGCGTCGTGTCGGAGAGCGCATGAAGACGCTCGATGGCCTCATGCGGCTGCAAGCGGGGAAGCTCGGCCGTGCCGTGCACGAGATTGTCGTACATGTTGGCGACCGCGGTGATCTTGGCGTAAATATGGATCTCTTCGCTGGTTATGCCCCTGGGCTGGCCGCTGCCGTCCGGCGCCTCGTGGTGCTGAAAAGCGACATGGGCGGTCAGCAGACTGTATTCCCGCTTCAGCTTGAGCAGCTCGAAGCCCCGCCACGCGTGGTGCGAACGGCCTTCCTCTATGCCGTGCGCCCCAAGCTTGCCGATGTCGTGCAGCAGCGCGCCGATCGCCAGCTCCTTGAGCTGCAGCATGTTCAGTCCCATGTTGACCCCGACCATCGTCGCCATCATGCACACGTTCATGCTGTGCATGTACTGGGCGTTGTCCGCAGTGCGGATGTCCGAGAGCTGGACGAGCACGTTCTGGTTGCGCAGCACGTCCTCCATCAGTTGATCGACGGACATGCTGATCGCCCTCGCGCTGAATTCCTTGCCGGAGCGAAGCGCGTTAAAAGTGTCCGACATCTGCGCGATGACCGCCTGCTTGGTCTGCTCGGACAACACCTCGTCCAGCTGGATCTCCTGAGCCCCCGGCTCCGAGATATAGACCATCGGCACACCGAGCCTGCGGAGCGTGCTGATCATGAATACGGTCAGCTGCACGCCCGCCGACAGAAGCACCGTACCGTTTTCCGAAAAGAGCGTTTTGCCGAGCAGTTGCCCCGGTTCGAGATTGTCGATGTCAACCAGCTTCATATCTCATGCTCTCCTGTGGATGCGCCTGACGTAAAAGGCTGGATTTTCTTCCTATATGAATATATTATCCGTCTGCTGTCGGTTATAGCAAATAAAGATTCGTCTGCAAGCGTTTGATCTCATAAAAAAAGAGAACATGCCGCGAATGACAAAGACCGCAACCGGCTGGCTAAGCTGCCGTCGTCTGCGGTCTTTTTTCGCGGGCGCGTTTATTCGCGGGCGCGTCCGCCCCGCTTGGGCGCCGGCTCCGCGAGCGCGCTCAGCGCGCGGCCGGCCGCCGCGCGAACGCGCTCGTCCGCGTCTGCTTCAGCCGCCTCGGCCAAGGCCGCCTGCGCGATCTCGCCGCGGATGCGGCCGAGCGCCCAGGCCGCCGTCGCGCGCAGCTCGAAGCGCGGGTCCTCGCGCAGCACGCGGGCGACGTCCCCGGCGGACGCCTCGTCGCGGAAGTTGCCGAGGCCGATCAGCGCGTTGCGCTGGATCGGCTTGCGTCCGCGCCATGAGGCGCTGCTCATGCCGTAAGTCTCCTTGAATTCGCGGTTGCCCATCTGCAGCAGCGGACGGAGCAGCGGCTTCGCCACCTCCGGATCGGGCAGCGTCTCCGCCTGATGCCGGAAGTCGATGCCCCGATTAATCGGACATACGATCTGACAGGTATCGCAGCCGTACAGCCGATTGCCCATCTTGACCATCGCTTCTTCGTCGAGCAGTCCCTTGCTCTGGGTCAAAAAAGAAATGCATTTTTGCGCGTTCAACTGACCCGGGCCGACCAGCGCCCCCGTCGGACAGGCGTCGATGCAAATCGTGCAGTCCCCGCACTGATCCAGGAGCGGCGCATCCGACGGCAGCGGCAGGTTCGTAATCATCTCGCCGAGGTATATCCACGATCCGAGCTCGTCGTTCATGATCATGCAGTTTTTGCCGCTCCATCCAATGCCGGCACGCTCAGCGACCGCCCGGTCGGAGAGCGCGCCGGTGTCGACCATGGACAGCCATTCGAGCTCGGGTGCCCGCTCCGCCAGCCAATCCGCCAGCCGTTCGAGCCGCCTGGCGAGCACGCGATGGTAATCCTCGCCCCATGCCGAACGGGACAGGATGCCGCGACGGGCGCCCGGCTCGGACACGGGCGGATTCTTCAGCTTGGACGGATAGGCGACCGCGATCGCGATGATCGAACGTGGCCCCTCGAACAACAGGGACGGCTGCGTCCGCTTGTCCAGATCGGGCTCCTCGAAGCCCGACTCGTAACCAAGCGCCCGATGCGCGACAAGCCTCTCCCGCAGCTCCGGGAAAGGCTCGGCCGACGTCACGCCGATCCGGTCGATGCCGAGCGACTTGGCCGCCGCGAGCATATCCCTTTTCAATGACGACCAATATGCGGGGCTGCGGTCAGGTGCCGCCACGCCCTTGTTATCCAACGTCAGGACTCCCTCCTTGCGCTAAAGGCTCTTCCAGCGCACGATCGGCCACATGATGAATTCCGTCCGCCCAAGCAGCAGCGACTTCGGTACTTCGCCGAAGGTACGGCTGTCCTTGCTCGCGCCGAGGCGGCGATTGTCTCCCATAATAAAGTATTTCCCGTCTTCGATTATAATCGGTCCAAAGTCCCCGTCTTCGATAGGACTATCGGTATACGGCTCGACGCGCAGCTCCCCGTTCACGTACAGCTGTCCGCCTCTGCCCTCGACCGTATCGCCCGGCATGCCGATAATGCGTTTAACGAGAAACTTCTTTTTGTCCGGACCGTCGCTCGGATCCTTCAGAATGACGACATCGCCGGCCTTGGGCTGGCCAAGCTCGTATGCGACCTTGTTGACGAACAGCCACTCGTGCTCGTAAAGCGTCGGCTCCATCGACTCCCCTTTGACCGTGGACAGCCTGAATACAAAAGCCCACAGCAGAATGACGATCGTAAAGGCGATGCCCAGGGCGCGAAGCCACTCCCACAGCTCGCGCCGCCAGGCGGATTCGGGCTTGACCGAGCGGGATCTGCCGGGCTGCGGGATGCTTGATGTCTGCTTCATGGATACGACTCATTCTCCTTCGCCTGCGGGCTGTCTCTCCACTCGCGATAATAACGTCTCGCTTCCTCGTCGCCGAACGGCTGTCCGAACGTCGCCACGCGCTCATGCAGCGCGCGCAGCCCGTCCTCCACCTGTCCGCGGACGGACACGCTGTAGCGATATTCTTCCTTGTGCTTGTCGTACTCGTCCCGGTCCAGATCCAGTACGGATCCGCCTGGCAGAAGCACGACATCCAAGTCATAATCAATATAGGTCAGCACGTTGTGGTACCGATAAGGCGGAGATGCTACGTTGCAATAATAACGCACGCCCCGGTCCTCCAGCAGCGCCACTACGTTAAACCATTCGCCCGGCAGAAAAAAAGTAACGGCCGGCACCCGGCTGATCCATTCCTTGCCGTCGGCTTCGCGAATCGGCGTATGATCGTTCACGTATACCATGATGCCCGCATCCCGGTGCGCGGGATGGAGCCTGTCCTCCGGAACCTTCCAGTTCTCGAGCCACATGCGGTGGAGCGAGCCGTTGTGCTTAAAGCTCTTGATCGTACAGCTCTCGTATATAGATGTAGATATTAGGCCGCCGATGCGCTCCATGCCAAGCCCCCTGCCGTAGAACCAAATAAGATAATATAAGAAAAGCATATCTTATGGCCAAAAGCAACCGGTTTTCGGCGCCTGTCGACACGTAAGATATGCTCTCCTGATTGTAAGGCCGTCTTGCGAGGGACATTGCGATGGGCGTTCAGCCTGCTACGATGGACAGCGGACGCTGAGGCGTCACAAGATCGAGCATCTCTTCGCTCAAGGATTGGTAGAACGGAAGCAGCATTTCGTTGTGCTTGTCCACCGCGACAAATACCTTTTGCACGTTCCGCTGGCGGAATCGCGCATTCATGGCGGTGACTAGCGTGCGGCCTACGCCTTGGCGGCGGCGATCCGGATGTACGGCGATGCGATATACATAACCCTTGCTGTGGTCGATCGTGCCGATCATGATGCCTGCCAGCTCTTCATCCTTCAGTGCCACGAGCACGAGCTCGCTGTCCCAGGACAATTGGCGGGATAAAGCCGACATGGTCTCTTCACAGCATTCCTCCGACAGAGCTACCTTCAGAAGCTCGGATACGGAACGATAATCCGACAATTGAAAAGTCCGAATCTGCATATGCCTGTCTCCCCGGATTCAGTTAAAGTAGAGGCTAAACTGTGAACATCGCTTTAACGTCTTTTTATATTACGACAAATTCGTGATAATTTCATGCTATTTTAGGGATATCGCATAAATAATTTTGGAGAATTGGCGCGCAAGGGAGTGTAAACGCTTTAAATAAAGCGTTTACATATGAATTTATCTAAAATATTGCCGAATTTCGCCGAATTTGAGCCTAAATCGGGATCAGATCGATAACGCCAATTTTTACTGGGTTAAAAAGAATAAATTTACATTAATGTATGATGGGGATCCATATGGACAAATTTTACTGGTATAAACCAGGAAAAAGTGCCCATGCTGAGGGGGCGCGACGCGGCAGATGGCGGGCAGACTTTCTAAACACCCATGTTGATTTAGTATTTGAAATCAGGGATAATACAGAAGTAGATTTCCATTTCAGATTCATAATCTAAGGAGGCTGTTCCATTATGGCACACGTATTGCCCGCTCTTCCTTACTCCAACGACGCACTTGAGCCGCATATCGACGCGCTCACGATGGAGATCCACCACGACCGCCATCACAATACTTACGTCACGAACCTGAACAAAGCCCTCGAGTCCGCTCCCGAACTGGCAGACAAGAGCCTGAACGATCTGATCTCCGACCTGAACGCCGTGCCTGAGGCCATCCGCACTGCCGTACGCAACAACGGCGGCGGCCACGCTAACCACTCCCTGTTCTGGGAGACGATCGCCCCTAACGCTGGCGGCGCTCCTACCGGCGCGCTGGCTGCCGCAATCGACAGCGAGCTCGGCGGTTTCGACAAGTTCAAGGAAACGTTCGCCGCTGCGGCTACGACCCGCTTCGGCTCCGGCTGGGCGTTCCTCGTTGTCGGCAAAGACGGCAAGCTGAAGGTATACAGCCTCCCGAACCAAGACAGCCCGATCTTCGAAGGCGAAACGCCGATCCTGGGCCTCGACGTCTGGGAGCACGCTTACTACCTGAAGTACCAGAACAAGCGTCCGGACTACATCGGCGCATTCTGGAACGTCGTTAACTGGGAAGAAGTCGGCAAGCGTTACGAGGCTGCCAAGTAATATTCCCTACGAAAAAAAGCCAGTGCCGCAAAAGCGGCGCTGGCTTTTTTTGCATACGATCGGACTTTTTAGACGCGGTCTGCGGTTCGATCCGTCCCGGATGGTGAGCCTGCGTCCAACGCAGCCAGGATGTCGAATCGGTTGAGACGGTGAACGACCAGCGGCCCCTAGATCCGATACACTTAGAATCATCATCGCTTCGGCGCGTTTTCGTACAAGGTGCCGCTAAAATGTGCGCCCAGCAGCTTGCTGAACACATTTGGCCAGGCGAGCCGCTCAAAGTCGGCCGCGTCGATCCAGCGGTATCCAGGTGGAAGCGAAGCAGCGGCGTTTGTGCCCTTGTCCGGCGGCAGCAAAACGGCGGCGGTATTGCGATTGTCAGGCATTAGCGGGGCCGCGATGCTTGTGCCATAGCCGGCCTTGTCTTCGGCAGCCGCTATCGTCGTTGTCTTCTCCGTCGCCGCTTCCACACTGCTTAACGCCACAGCCCCGGCCTTGGCTGCTGCAACCTCACTTACCGCCCCAGCTGCCGCCTCTGCTGCAGCAACCTCAGTCACCGCTGCAGCTCCTGCCGTCGCAGCGTCGTCCCCCATCCCCGCGCCCAGCACGCGCAAATACCAGTGCAAGTGCGTGAACACATGCTCCGCGTCGGCGACGTGGCGCAGCGCTTCGGCGCGGACGCCGGCGAGCCCCTCCGCATCCAGCGAAGCCGCGAGCAGCGCCCCGCCCAGCGAGGCGGAATCCCAGACGCCTCGCTCAGGCGCCACCACATGCGGCAGCTCCCACATGCGCGCGAGCAGGCCGCTCTCCGGCCGCTGGCGCACGAGCACGCGGCCCTCCGCGTCCTGGAGGAGCACCGCGAGGCGGTGCTCAGGCCGAGGCGGCTTCGCCTTGCTCTTGATCGGCAGCTCCGTCTCGCGGCCGGCGTGCCTGCCCTGGCAATGCGCCATGACCGGGCATAACAGGCAGCTCGGCGACTTCGGCGTGCAGATGAGCGCGCCGAGTTCCATGAGCGCCTGATTGAAGTCGGAAGCTTCCCCTTCGGGAATCAGCTCCCTGGCAAGCCCCTCCATGCCGATGCGTGTGGCCGGCTTCGCGATATCCTCGTCGATGCAAAAATAGCGCGACAATACGCGCATGACGTTGCCATCCACCGCCGGCTCGGGTCTGCCGAAGGCGATGCTGAGGATCGCGCCGGACGTGTACGGGCCGACGCCCTTAAGACCTGCTACGACGGCCTTGTCGTCAGGCAGGCTGCCCCCGTGATTTTCCTTGATCTCGCGGGCTGCGGCTTGCAGATTGCGGGCGCGAGAGTAATAGCCGAGCCCCTCCCACGCTTTGATTACATCTTCCTCAGGCGCATCGGCCAACGCTGTTACCGTCGGAAACTTGGTCATGAAACGGTTGAAATAAGGGATGACCGTATCGACCCGCGTCTGTTGAAGCATGATCTCGGACACCCAGATGTGATACGGATCCCGGCTGCGCCGCCAGGGCAGGTCCCGTTTTTCCCGCTTGTACCATTGCAGCAGCTCGCCGCTAAAAAACGATTTGATCTCCCGTTCGTTCAAGCTCCCGGTCCGCCTTTCTTTTGCGACTCTGCACTGCCCTCGTCGTCTTTGGCATTGCTGGTGGCCCCGAGTCCGAGCACAAGCTTTTTGTAGCGGCTCGGGGTGAGGCCTGTATAGGCTTTAAACATTCTCGAAAAGTAGTAGATCTTCATACCGATGCGCGCAGCGGCGTCCGAAACGTTGCAGGCGGGATCCGCAAGCAGCGTACGGGCGACCTCCAGCCTTCGTTGGTTCACATACTGTATCGGCGAGCAGCCCATCAATCCTTTGAAAAAAACGATAAAATAGTTCGGGTGCAAAAAGATGAGCCCCGCCAGATGTTCGACGGTAATCGTGTCGGCCAGATGCTCGTCGATGTAGCTCAGCACGATTTCCAGCTTTTCGAACTCCGGCGAGAGCGGCGCCATCCGCGCGGAATCGGCGACGAAGTAATCGATATAAATGCCGATGAGCTCCATGAAGGAGGTCTTGATTCGAAGCTTGGCCGACGGCTGCGGCGAGAGCAGGTTGCCTCGGATTCGGGCGAACATCGCGACCGCGTCGGAAGGGTCGGGGATCCGCACGTGCTCGGGCAAGCCGATCGCCTGGTAGAGCGCCCTGTCGGCATAGCTCGCGCGGAAGTGGCACCACCAGTACGACAAAGTATCGCCCGGGCTCGGCTCGATCCAATGCGCCTTGCCTGCCAGCAGGAAGCTGAACGTCCCCGCGTCCATAGAAAAAGACCGGTCTTCCATGTGCAGCAAGCCGCTGCCGCCGGTCACGAGCAGCGCCCGATTGCAGTCGTAAACCTCCGGTCGTCCTTCTTCTACGCCCGCATGTTCCTCGAAGGAGGCGGCGGCGACCTCGAACTGCATTTTTTCGAGATGATTCATTAATATGTTAAAATAGCGTATGCTCATCGGTTGCACTCCAGGAAGCTTGTCTTAAGATGTCTAGTAGGTTCTATTTATTATACTTAACATTGGGAGTCGGGTAAATTTGAAAAAATATGCCTTCTCGCGCCGCAGATTGCGGACCGCAGCGGCTTCTGCCTTGATCGGAGTTCTTCTGCTGACCACGGCTTGCGGCAAAGACAAGACTGAGGACAACGCCAAACCTACGTTGCCCGCCGCCCCAGCGGATACGATCGCGCTATACCGCAGCAATTGTATCTCTTGCCATGGAGGGGGCCTTGAAGGCACCATGGGGCCGGATTCGGATCTTCGATCCGTCGGCTCGCGCCTGACGGAGGCTCAGATCGCGGCCCAGATTACGAACGGCGGACAGCTGATGCCCGCTATGAATGAGCGCCTGACCGTGCAGGAGATCGACAAGCTTGCCTCCTGGCTGGCCGGCTTGCACTGATTCGCTACTCCCTCACATCATACAACCGCCAAGCTTAACCGTCCTGGTATTTTTTTGTTCATTTTCCTTACTTATCATAAATTATAGAAAATTCTCTCAGGTTGTCTTGAACTTGCTGACGCCGCGTCGGCTTACCGCCGGCCTGGCGACCCAAAACGCACAATAAACGGAGCCCGGCCAACAGGGACCGGGCTCCGTTTACCTTATTCAATTCGCTCCAGCGTAGCCGTCGCCGCCGCGAGCCGTCGTTCGTGCGTGATCGCTACATGCATGCGATACGATGCTTCAGTCATTCCGAGTCTCGACCACGCCTCGGGAGACAGTCGGCAAGACGGCCGGCCTCGCTCGTCCGGCAGCACCTCGATGTCGCGGAAGCCGACAGAGCTGCCGATGCCGCAGCCGATCGCCTTGACGACCGCTTCCTTGGCCGCGAACCGGCCGGCAGCGAACTCGACCGCGCGCCGCGGCTGCATCTGCGAATACCGCTCCAGTTCGCTTGGCGTCAGCACGCGCGCGGCGAATCTGCCGCCGGTGTCTCCCGCGAGCAGCTTGGCCATCCGCTCCATCTCGACGACGTCGATTCCGATCCCCTCGATCATTGCTGCCTTAGATGCCCGGAATCGCTTGGCGCTTGTGCTGCGTGCGCTGGTAATGCTTCTCCAGAATCTCCCGCGCCGCGTCCGGGATCTCCTTGCCCTCGAGATAGTTGCTGTTGTCGTCGTAGCTCACGCCCAGCTCGGCTTCGTCGGTCTGACCCGCCCACAGGCCGGCCGTCGGCGCTTTATCGACAATGTCGGCCGGCACGCCGAGCGCGCGCGCGACCGCGCGTACCTGACGCTTGTTAAGCGAGCTGAGGGGCGTGATATCGACAGCGCCGTCGCCCCACTTGGTGTAGAAGCCGGTCAGCGCTTCGGACGCATGGTCCGTGCCGACGACCAGCAGATTGAGGTCGAACGCCAGGGCATATTGCACGACCATGCGCGTGCGCGCCTTGACGTTGCCCTTGCCGCCGCGGCTGATGTGCCGGGACATGCCCAGCGACTTGAAGGCATGCTCGGTCTCGAGCGAGATCTCGTCCACCGCTTCCTCGATGTTCGTCTCTGCTTTGTACTTGAGATCGAACGCCTCGGCAACGGCATAGCTATGCGCGATATCTTCCTGCTCACCGTACGGCTGGAACACGCCGAGCGTCATGTATTCCTTGCCCGTCTCCGCAGTCAGCTCGTCCGTCGCTCGCTTGCACAATCCTGCCGCCACCGCGCTGTCCACGCCGCCGCTGATCGCGATAAGCAAGCCGGACGCGCCCGCTTTTTTCACATACTCCTTCAAAAATCCGACTCGCTTCGCGATCTCTGCTTCCGGATCGATCGACGGCTTAACGCCGAGGAGCGAGATAATGTCCTGCTGCAAACTCATACGAACGCCTCCAATCTATAGGTTCCTTAGTTATGTAAGACGTCCATGGCTCGTATGAAACAATACGGCCTGCCGTCGTCGTCATACGAAAAAACCGCGGATGCGCAAAGTCATCCGCGGCGGCGCTCCTGTCAGCGGCAGAAACGGTCGAAAGCGTCGGTCAGATCGGCGGCGATATCGTCAGCGCTGCGGTTCTCGATCTGATGGCGTTCGATGAAGTGTACGAGCTCCCCGTCCTTGAGCAGGGCGATGGAGGGCGAAGACGGCGGATACGGCGCGAAGTACTCTCTGGCCTTCGCAGTCGCTTCCTTGTCCTGTCCCGCGAACACGGTGTACAGGTGATCGGGCAGCGCATCGTGGCGAAGCGCCTCCGCTACGCCAGGGCGCGCCTGGCCGGCTGCACAGCCGCATACGGAATTGATGACAACGAGCGTCGTGCCCTTGCTGTCCGGTAGCGCCTGCTCGACTTCCTCCGGCGTTCTCAGCTCCGTGATGCCGATCCGGGTCAGGTCGTCGCGCATCGGTTGGACCATGTCCAGCATATATCGTTCGAATGACATCGACATGTCTATCCCTCGCTTTCGATAGAATCGCTATTCGGCGGGCGTGCCGCTTACCTTATTATAGCGCGGCCATGCGCGAACCGTCAAAAGCGGCACGAGCCCGGCAAGCGCCGGACCCGCCTCGATTCATGCGCTTAAGTCGAAGGACGGTTGGGACCGTCGAGCTTCTTGTCGTATCCCGCGGACAGTAAAGACGCATCCTCTTTGTCCTTCGATGAGGCCGGCGCGTCGGCGCGTCCTTTTTGCTTGGGCTGCTTGGCCATCGCAATCCCTCCTCCCGCTTCCTGTGTCGTTATCGGAGGTAGTGTAAGCCGGAGACGGCCTGCTTATTCGGCGGCGACCCAGCAGGCGTAACCGCTTTTGCAAAAAGTAACGATAAAGGTCGTGCCCTCGCCCACCTTGGATTGCACTTCGATGCGGCCGTCATGCCGTTCGGCAATACTGAGGCAAAGCGCGAGTCCAAGCCCCGTCCCTTGCTCTTTCGTCGTATAAAACGGCTCGAACAGCCGCTCGACCTTTTCCGGCGGTATGCCGTTGCCCGTATCCGATACGTACAGCTGGACCCGGTCCTCGAGATCGCGCGTCTCGATTCGCAGCACGCCTTTCTCGTCCATCGCCTCGAGGCCGTTGCGCGCCAGGTTCAAGATGAGCTGCTTGATTTCCTTGCCGTTGAGCTCCAGTACGTCCTGCTCCTCGCAGAGTTCGAGCTCGACGGATTGCCCGCGCAGATTGGCGTCGGCCCAGATGAGCGGCAGCATGTCCTTCAGCACCGATTGAAGACTGCTCGTCTCCTTTTCAACAATGCGGTTCTGAGCGAGCGACAAGAAGTCGTTGATGATCGCGTTGGCCCGGTCCAGTTCTTCCATGACGATGCGAAAATAGGAGCGCTGCTCCGAAGGACTCCGCTCGTTGAGCAGCTGGACGAATCCCCGGATGACCGCCATCGGATTGCGGATCTCGTGCGTGATGCTGGCCGCCATTTGCCCGACGAGGCTCAGCCGCTCCATTTTATCCAGCTCGTCTTTCAGCCGTTGCGTATCCGTGACGTCCTGCGCGATATAAACGACGCCTTCGGATATGCCTCTCGAGCCCGTTTCGTTAACGGAGCTGGCCGTCGCAAGCATCGTCCGCCCCTGGATCTTGAACATTTCCGAAGACACGCGCTCCCCCTTGTTCAGGATCAGTTGAATAATGGAGGCGGTTGCATCAAGTCCCATGAGTCTAGCGAGCTCTGTAAAATGCATGCCCACGACGTTGCCGGCAACATGCTTGCCCATCTCCAGCGCGATCTCGTTGACATGCGTGATCATGCCTTTGGCATCGATAAAAATGACCGCGAGGGGCACCATATCGAGAAATCGGCGCATGCGGATCGATTCCGATTTGTATTGACGGGTCAGATCGAGCAGCTGCGACTGCAGGCTGACCCGTTCGTAAGCGATCTCGATAAAATAGACCGAGAGATGCGCAATGAGGATGAACGCGATCAAATATGCGGCGCAAACCATTAGAAATCCCGAATCGCGCGCTGCAGTACCGTCCATGTACGAAACAACTGCGGGAACTAAAAAAGATAGCGAGGCGACGGCCCACAATAAAGCGACGGTTCGCATTTTCGCATACCGGTTTTTGAGACGAAAAGAGGGAGAGACTTTGTAGAGTATGAAAAGATAGACGATTAAAAAGGCGAGAAAGCCGCCGACGTCCGCCACATTCTCCCCGCGGACATGTAGCAGGATGTAAGCCGCGCTGAGCACAACCGCAAACGGAAAGCCGCCGTACAGCGAAGCCGTGATAACCGCGACAAAGCCTAAGTCAAGGATAACCGGGCCATTTTGAATCATATAGAAATGTCCCAGGAGCATGCAAAGTCCGCTGACGACGCCGATGAACAGGCGGGAATGGCGCAGTTGGCGCTGGCGAGAAAACCAGACTTGAAAGGTGCCGACTGGCAGCAGGGCGATAAGAACCTGAAGAAGCAGGCTGTCAACCAAAGAGGATCCCCCCGCACGATCGTCCTTTATACTTAAACAATTCATTCTGATTAAAACATATAAACAATCCGCTTACAATAATAGGAATATAGTTTAGACTATATATATCGAGAATTAAACCTGCGGTGGTAAAACGGAGAGGAACGAGCACGTGAAGTATACATTATGTAACCCAATTGAAGATAGTTATAACATCATTATTATAGGCGGAGGTTCGGCGGGCTTGATGGCCGGAATCGCCGCAAGCCGATCGGGCGCGAGCGTCCTTCTGCTCGATAAAGGAGACAAGCTCGGGCGCAAGCTGGGCATCTCCGGCGGGGGCCGCTGCAACGTCACGAACGCCAAGGAAACGGACGAGCTCATCCGGCATATTCCCGGAAACGGCAGGTTCCTTTACTCGGCGCTGTCGATTTTCGGCAACCGGGATATCGCCGCCTTTTTCGAAGGGATGGGCATCCGGCTCAAAGAAGAGGACAACGGGCGGATGTTTCCCGTATCCGACAAGGCTAAGACGGTCGTGGACGCGCTCGTGCGCAAGGTCAGGGAGCAAGGCGTACGGATCGAGACGCACGCTCCGGTTGCCGAAGTGCTGTATGACAACGGCAGCGTCGCCGGCGTGAGGCTTGCCGATGGACGCGTATTCGCCGCGCCTTCCGTCATCGTGGCGGTCGGCGGCAAGTCGGTTCCCCATACGGGATCGACAGGCGACGGATACGCGTGGGCAGAGCAAGCCGGACATACGATCTCCGAGTTGTTTCCCACAGAGGTGCCGCTGACCGCCTCGGAGCCGTTCATCCGCAGCCGCGAGCTGCAGGGCTTGTCGCTGCGCGACGTCGTACTCACGGTTTGGGGCGACAAGGGCAAATCGCTCGTATCGCATCGCGGGGACATGATCTTCACGCATTTCGGCCTGTCGGGACCGATCGCGCTGCGCTGCAGCCAATTCGTCGTGAAGCAGCGGAAAAAGACCGGGGGCGGTCCGGTCCGGCTCACGCTGGATCTGTTTCCGGATAAGAGCGTAGCGGAAGTTTACGACGATACGTACGCTTTGACGAAGGCGGAGCCCAAGAAAGCGGTCAAAAACCTATTAAAAAGCGTCGCTGCCGAGCGCCTGCTGCCGCTATTGCTGGAGCGGGCTGGGCTGGACGGCGATACGACGCATGCCAACATTCCGAAGCAAGCCTGGCAGAACCTGTCGAGCCTGCTGAAGGCCTTTCCCGTCGACGTCGACGGCACGCTGTCCATCGAGGAAGCGTTCGTCACCGGCGGCGGGGTCAGCCTGAAGGAGATCGATCCGAAAACGATGCAGTCTAAGCTCATGCAAGGTCTGTTCTTCGCCGGCGAAGTACTGGACATCCACGGCTACACGGGCGGCTACAATATAACGGCGGCGTTTTCCACCGGCTACGTGGCGGGATTAAACGCCGCGATGCATGCGGAAGCTGCGGACGGCGCGCAGTAGGCTTGGCTGTGCCCGGCGCTTAGTGGAACGGGCCGGGGCGCATGCGGGGCGCATGCGAAGCGGATCGCGGCACGATAGCGGAACTTTCTTCCGCTCAGGCACTCGGTAGGCAGACCTGCGGCACAATAGCGGATGTTTTTTCCGTTATTGATGTTCGCGAGGCAGATTTGTGACGCAATAACGGAACTTTTTTCCGCTAAGACAACTCACAAAGCAGATTTGCGGCGCGATTGCGGAACTTTTTTCCGTTGTGGTTGTCCGCAAGGCGGGTCTGCAAGGCATGGCGAAAGTTTTTCTCGCTCGGCCTAATAGGCCTCGAAATGATTATAGCTGCCATCATCGGCCACGTTTTCGCCGTTCCGCGCAACTTCGGGATCACTCGTCGCCAGCGCCTCATCCGGCTCAACGCCAAAGTATGCCGTATCCCAATCCTCGTTAACGGTATGCGCGGGAATCTGCAGCTCGTCCAACGCATATGCGTTGGCCGTAAGTTCGGCGTCGTCGGCCGGCGCTTCGGACAACAGCTCTCCGCCGTGGCTCTGGGCGATCTCCAGCGCGCTTGCGAGGTTATCTCCGTCGACGTGAATGTGCAGTCTGCCGAAGCCGTGCGGCTGCGGCTCGTAGCCCAGCTCGTCCAGCGTTCCGCAAGCCTTGTGTGCGCTCCCTTCGTCCGGAAACTGAAACATTAGTGCTCTGTAAGCCATTCAAAAATCGCCTCTTCTCGGTTAGCGTTAGAATGTCTGTAGCATTTCCGCCCGCAGCCGCGTTCATGTAGTCTTCTCGACCTCCGGCCGCTGCCTGCCCGCCCCTCGGGCAGCGAACATGGCCGATGCCGTGCGATTCATGCGGTTCAGCAGCGGAGAGCCCATTGCGGGCAGCAGTACGACCGCCAGCCACCATAGCCCTCCGTACATCCATCCGGCATGCATGCCGAGAATTGCGCACCACGTCAGCGCGATCGGACGAAGCAGCAGCGATCGTCCGGTTTCCCGCGCTCCGCCCCGCAGCTCCTCGCGCCAATCGTACAACGCCATATACCGCTCCGTTTCCCACTTGCCCCACCAGCCGTTCAGCCACAGGATCAGCAGTGCGCTCATGCCGGCCCAGGCGACCCCCGCCAGCCAGAGCGGAGACAGCCAGATCGCCAACATGCCGAGGAAAGCAAATTGAATCAAGGTGCGCGCCAGCCCCGCATCCCGCAGCATGCTGCGCAGCCACAGCTCGGCGATCCGAGCCGCCTCGTCGCGGCGCTTCAGCAGCGGCCGGGGCTTGCGCAGCACCCAGGGCCTGCGCCCGGCCGGCGGTCTCTTCGCCTGCTCCGTGTCCATCAGCACCCAGCCGACGTTATCCGCATAGGCCTGCTGCTCTGACTCGAGCTCGTGCGCGAACGCGCCTGAGCGGCCTAATCGGCGCCAGCCGAGCCCGGCGCTAGTTACCGCCAGCACGGCGATCGCCGTTGCAACGATAACCGGATCGCCCCCGCGCATCCCCCATGAAGCCGCTAGCATCCACGCAGCAACAAACGCGGCTCGCAAGCCGTAGACAGCCAGCACGCGCAGCAGGCCATGCCACCTGCGCTCGGCCGCGTCGCGGACGACCGTCCAGACAAAGCCCATCAGGCCGGCGGACAACGCGAGCGCGGCGCCGGCCTCGAAGCTCCAGCCTGTCGCGCGCGACAGCAGCGGCAGCATCAATCCCGCTCCCGCTGCCGACACGGCCAGACGGGCGGCCAACGTATAGACGAGACCCGACATCGTCATGCCTCTCACCCACCTGCCGCTCGAGCGCAGGAACAGCCCGTCGCCATACTCTGCAAAAGTCCGCAGTCTGGCTCGCACCATAAGAACGGCCAACACGATGACCGGCGTCTGCGCGGGCAAGCGACCGATCCATTCCGGCGGATGCCGCAGCAAGTCCAGGTACATCCCCCCGGCCACCCAAAGTGCAGGCAGAACGAGATAGAGCAGCACGGTCCAGTCGAGGGTCAGGCGCCAGGCGCGAAGCGATTTGAGCCAAAAGGAGCCGCAGCGGCCCGCTGCCAGTCTCGCCGGTCCGCTTTTTCCACGCAGTCTTCCGACTTTGCCGCTTTCCGGCATCATGGCCCCTCCGCCGCAGCGGTGCTTGTCAGCCGATGGAAGCAATCGAACAACGGCGTACCGTCGGGCATGCCTGCCGCAGCCCGGATATCGGCGACCGTTCCCGACGCCGCTGCGCTGCCCTCGTGCACGAGCACGAACCGATCGCACAGCCGCTCGGCCGAGTCCAGGACGTGCGTCGTGAGCAGCACGCCCGCGCCCCGGGCCCGCTCCTCGTCAAGCGCCTCCAGCAGCTCCATGACCGCCGCGGGATCGAGTCCGATGAACGGTTCGTCCACCAGATACACGCTCGGCTCAAGCAAGAAAGCGGCGACGAGCATCGTTTTTTGCTGCATGCCCTTGGAAAACTTGATCGGGTAATCGTCCTTTACATGCCACAGACGGAATCTCGCCAGCAGCCCCTCCGCCCGCTCGGCGAGCCGCTCCTCCGAAATGCCGCATACCGCGGCGGCCAGCTGCAGATGCTCCCACAGCGTGAAGCGTTCGTAGAGAATCGGCTGCTCCGGAATAAAGGCGAGCCTGCTGTTCATGGCGCTGTCCGGCGAGGCGTCTTTCTCGCCTGACGCCCCTCGCCATTCGACATCCGCCGCCCAATAAGGCAGCTGTCCGAGCAAGCCCTTCATTACGGTACTTTTGCCGGCGCCGTTCGGTCCGAGCAGACCGACGCGTTCACCGCGCTTCACTTCGATCTTCACATCCCGCAGCACCGCCTTGCCCTGCTCGTATCCAGCCGCTTTGATCGCGGCACGCATCAGCCAGTCTTCGCCGTTCATTGAATCCCCCCATTGCCTCGTATCCTCGTCATTCAAATAACTACGAGGCAGGCAGGCTGCAAGTTGCGCCGCGCCCCCCGTCCCGGTTCGCCGGATTCCACTCCGCGCAGGACCACGCACTAATCCATGCCAAAGAGCCCCTCATCCGGTTACCGGCCGGAAAATACGAGGGGCTCTCTCTCACTATAGGGAGGCACCCGTCCGCGAAGACAAGCTCCTCCCGTCTATCTTATCATCGCAGCCTCAGATTCGGAAAGGCTGCAGCGCTTCGTTCAACGGCTTCGTAGCGGCATACACGTCCCGATAGATGGCGAACAGCTCGCCGTAACGGCGCGCCCGCGCTTCGTCCGGCACATACGTCGCCGCGTGCTTGACGAACGCGTCCGCGCATGCCTCCAGGCTGCCATACCAGCCGGCGCCGGTTGCCGCCAGCATCGCCGCGCCGAGACCCGGGCCCTGCTCACTGGCAAGCTGCACGACCTCGGCATCGAACACGTCCGCCTGCATCTGCAGCCATTCCGGATTTTTCGCGCCGCCTCCGATGGAGACGACCTTCGTCACCGACTTGCCCGCCTTGCGGAAGACGTCGACCGACTCGTTCAGCGAGAACGTAATGCCTTCAAGCACCGCACGGGCAAAATGCGCCCTCGTGTGCGAGCCGTCCATGCCTACGAAGCTCGCCCGGATGACCGCATCGGCGTGCGGCGTCCGTTCGCCGACCAGGTACGGCGTGTACAGCAGTCCGCCGGCTCCCGGCGCGATGTCGCCGATGCCCGCGAGCAGCCGCTCGTAGGGCTCGCCGGCCGCGAACGTATTGCGGAACCAGCTTAAGGAATAGCCCGCTGCCAGCGTCACGCCCATCGCGTAGAACGCGCCAGGCTTGCCGTGGTTGAAGAAGTGGACCTTGCCTGCATAATCGGCAGACGCGTCCGGCTCGTGCGTAAGCACGACGCCCGACGTGCCGATGCTGCAAAGCGTCAGTCCCGGCTTCAGGATGCCCGCGCCGATCGCGCCGCAGGCATTGTCCGCGCCGCCGGCGAACACGCGCGTCGAGGCCGACAGGCCCGTCTCGCGCGCAGACGCTTCGTCGAGCGTGCCCGTCTCGGCGACAGACTCGACGAGCGGCGGACAGAACGAGGCCGGGATGCCGAACGCCGTCAGCACTTCCTGGCTCCATACGCGACCCGCAACGTCCAGCATCAGCGTGCCCGCCGCGTCGGACAGATCCATATGCACAGCGCCCGTCAAGCGGTAGCGCACGTAATCCTTGGGCAGCAGAAACGATTCTGCCTTTTCGTACAGCTCCGGCTCATGCTCGCGCACCCACAGCAGCTTGGGGAGCGTGAAGCCCTCGAGCGCCGGATTGCGGGTCAGGCGAAGCAGCGAATCGCCGAGCTTACGCTCGATCTCGCGGCACTGTTCCGTCGTGCGCGTATCGTTCCAGAGGATCGCCCTGCGCAGCGGCTTGCGGTTCCCGTCCAGCAGCACGAGGCCGTGCATCTGGCCCGAGAAGCTGATGCCGTCGATCTCGCCGCCCGCGGCCGCCGTCTTTTCCCCGAGCTCCTTCAATACTTCGATCGTCGCGCGGACCCAATCCTCCGGGTCCTGCTCGCTCCAGCCCGAGCGCTCGTGGTACAGCGGATATTCGCGGGAGGCTTCGGCCGCCACCGCTCCGTCCTGCCCGACGAGGAGCGCCTTGACGGCGCTCGTGCCGAGATCGATGCCGATAACATAATTCATGTTGGCCCGTCTCCTTCGGTCGACTTCTAAGCTTTGCAAGCTTTATACGCTGAAAATAACCTCGTTCACGGCTTGGCGAATCTGCTCCAGACGTCCGGAGCGGTTCACGATCGGCTTCTGTCCGCTCAGCACGTAGGCTTCGAGCGATGCGAGGGTATGCTTGCCCGCGACGATCTCGGCGCCGACGCCTTCGCCGTAGCTGGCGTAGCGGCCGTCGACGATGCCGTCCAGCGTCTTGTTCTCGATCAGCTTGGCTGCGGCCTTCAGGCCGTGCGCGAACGAATCCATGCCCGCGATGTGCGCGAAGAACAGATCGTCGTCCTCGAAGGAAGTCCGGCGAACCTTGGCGTCGAAGTTGACGCCGCCCTTGCCGATGCCGCCCTCGTTCTTGAGAATTTCGAACATGGCCAGCGTCGTCGAGTACAGATCGGTCGGGAATTCATCCGTGTCCCAGCCGAGCAGGTAGTCGCCCTGGTTGGCATCGATCGAGCCGAGCGCGCCGTCCAGACGGGCGACGCGGAGCTCGTGCTCGAACGTGTGGCCGGCCAGCGTCGCGTGGTTCGCTTCGATGTTCAGCTTGAAGTGGTCCTTCAGGCCGTATTTGCGCAGGAAGCTGAGCGTCGTCGCGGAGTCGAAGTCGTATTGGTGCTTGGTCGGCTCCTTCGGCTTGGGCTCGATCAGGAATTGCGCGCCGAATCCGATCTCCTTGGCATAGTCGACGGCCATGTGCAGCATGCGGGCCAGGTTGTCCAGCTCAAGGCCCATGTCCGTGTTCAGCAGCGACTCGTAGCCTTCGCGGCCGCCCCAGAAGACGTAGTTCTCGCCGTTCAGCTCCTTGCCGACTTCGAGCATCTTCTTGATCGTTGCCGCGGAGTACGCGAATACGTCCGCATTGTTGCTCGTCGCGGCGCCGAATACGTAGCGCGGGTTCGTGAACAGGTTGGCCGTGTTCCAAAGCAGCTTTTTGCCGGTAGACTGTTGAAATTCCTTCAGCTTCGCGACGATGATGTCGATGTTCTTGTTCGTCTCGGCGAGCGTGGCGCCTTCAGGTGCGATATCGGCGTCGTGGAACGCGTAGAACGGTACGCCCAGCTTCTCAAGCAGCTCGAAGTTCGCTTCGACGCGAACCTTGGCCCGATCGAGCGGAGAGAGCGAATCCCAGCTGCGGACTGCCGTGCCGGCGCCGAACGGATCGGAGCCGTTGGCGTTGAACGTGTGCCAGTAGGCGACGGCGAAACGCAGGTGCTCTTCCATCGTTTTGCCGAGGACGACCTCGCTGGCGTTATAGTGTTTGAATGCGAACGGATTGTCGGATTTGCGGCCTTCGTACTTGATCTGCGGCACATTGGAGAACAGGCTCATAATAACGGTATGCCTCCTTAAGGATGTTAAGTTTTGAATTCGGTTACAAGCTGAGTTAAGCATAGCACCCGCAACTTAGTTTGTCTATTGGCTAAACTAAGTTTTATGCTATGATGACGTTAACGATTAATGGGACGAAAGAACGAATCGAATTATACACGCCCCGCATGAAGGAGCCGCAGTCGCATGAAGACCCCGACCGGAGATCAAGCGCTTATCAAAAGAATGAATACCGCCATCGTGCTCGAGTCCGTGCTGCAGGGCGCCCCGTTGTCGCGCGCGGATATTTCCGCGCTCACGGGCCTCAACAAGGCGACCGTGTCCAGCCTCGTCCAGGATCTGATCGACAGCGGCCTGGTCCGCGAGATCGGAACGGGTCAGTCCAGCGGCGGGCGCAAGCCGGTTCTGCTCGAATTCGTGGCGGAGTCAGGCTACGCCGTAGGCGTCGATCTCGGCGTCAACTATGTGCGCGGCGTGCTGACGGACTTGCGGGGCGGCGTCGTTATAGAACGTACGGCGCGGCTGGCCAAGACGTCGCCGGATGAAGTATTCGGCATTCTGCGGCCCTTTATCCAATCGCTCGCGGACGAGGCCCCGGAGAGCGCGTTCGGCGTCGTCGGCATCGGCATCGGCGTGCCGGGGCTCGTAGACCGCAGCGGCGCCGTGCTGTACGCGCCCAATCTCGGCTGGCGGGACGTGCCGCTGCAGGACGCGCTGAACCGCGCGTTCGGCATCCCCGTCCTCATCGACAACGAAGCCAACGTCGGCGCCATCGGCGAGCGCAAGTTCGGCAGCGGGCGCGGCATCGGCAGCATGATCTATGTGAGCGTAGGGATCGGCATAGGGACCGGGCTTATTTTGCAAAAGGAGCTTTACAAGGGGGCGGCGGGCTTCTCGGGGGAACTCGGGCATCTGTCCATCGAGGCCAGCGGGCCGCCATGCCGCTGCGGCAACAGGGGCTGCTGGGAGCTGTACGCCTCGGAGCAGGCGCTGCTCGCCCGCGCGGCGGAAGCCGGCATCGGCGAAGGCACGCTGGACAGCCTGCTCGCGCTTGCCGAAGACGGGGACGAACAGGCGCGCGCGCTGTTCGCCGGCATCGGCGAGGCGCTCGGCGTCGGCGTCGCCAACATCGTTAACGTCTTTAATCCTGAAGCCGTCGTCATCGGCAACACGATGAGCCGCGCGCGGCCTTGGCTCGAGGAAGCGATGAGCCGCACCACTGAGGCCCGCGCGCTGAACTTCCATCTGCGCGGCATTAGGCTGCTCTTCGCCGAGCTCGGCGACCGCTCCGCCGTGATGGGCGCCGCGGAGACCGCGATTGCCGCCTTTTTCAAGCGGCTGCGGTCGGCTTGAACCCGCTCGTTGGCACATTCGCCTCCCGCATCCCGCTTTCGCCGAGCTGGCACAGTCGCCTCCCGCATCCCGCTTTCGCCGACTACAATGCAACTGCAAAAATACATCTATTTCCGCCGAGATCGACCGTTTCAGCGCGGATAGATGCATATGTGCATCTAATTCGCTCAATCATCCGGCTAATCGGCTCATGCTGTGAATTTAACTGCATTTTTGCATTTATCTCACCAAGCGACCTTGCTTCGGTTAAAAATAAATGTGTAAATGCAGTTAATGGATCGGCATCGCTCCGAGCAGTGCCGCCTTCCGAACGCGCACGTCTATCGCAGTTAATCAGTTACCCTGCTCCGCCAAAAAAGCCGGATACGTCCTCCAGGCGCCAACTGCGCAAAGAGAACATATCCGGCTTTTTCGGGTTTCGGTTCGACGGCTACTCGGCCGCGATAACGCCTTTTTTGAGAATAATGTTGGCGTACAGCGCGCTCTCGCCCGTCGCCACGATCGCGTAAGCTTGCTTCGCCCGCTCGTAGAACGCGAACCGCTCGACTTCCTCGAACGGCTCCGTCAGACCGGCCCGCTCGCGGATGATCTCGCCGTACCGGCCCCAGATCGGCGTCTCGGCCGTATCGCCGGGCACGATCTGCATGAGGGCGGCCGGCCGTGCCGTGTACTGATCGAGCGGCATCAGCTTCAGCACCGCGTCGAGCAGCTCCGGTACGCCGTGGCCGTCGGAGCGCACGAGACGCTGCGCGTGGCTGGCCGCGGGGAAGTTCCCGTCGCCCAGCACGATCTCGTCGCCGTGCCCCATTTCCATCAAAATCTTAAGCAGCTCTGGCGACAATATCGCCGGAATCCCCTTTAACAATCCAATCGCCCTCCCGCCGGCTTCTGCGCATGCGCACGGTCAGAACATGCGGGCCGCCCGATCCGGACATAGGCCCCGGCGCGCAGGCCGGAGCTCCCGATTCTGCCGTCTTCTGCCAGTATAACCGAAGCGATCCGCCTTGTCTTTATTGGCTTAGCACGTCATCGCATCAACGGATCAGGCCCGTCAACGCATCATCGGTCCGGGCATGTCAGCGCACTATTGGCCTGCGCCCGTCAGCGCGTCCGAAACCGTCTGCACGCCGGTCCTTCGGTCGATCGGCCCGTAGCCGAGTACCAGCTGACCGTCCACGCCGTAGACATGTCCGTTTTTGACGGCCTTCAGGTTTTTCCAGATCGCGCTGTCCTTCCACGTATCGGTGAACGCGGCCATCGTGGAATCGTGATAGTTGAAGTAGCCGAGAATCAGATAATCGGGATCGAGCGCGCTAAGGCCCTCCAGGCTAAGCTCTGCGCCTTTTTTTCCTATATCGCCTTCAAGCGCCTTCAGACCAAGTCCGTCATAGTAGTCCTTCAAATAATCGCTGCCTTGCAGGTAGACCGTCTTGTCCCGTACTTGCAAAAACGCGACCGTGCCTTGCAGTCCCGCGAGCTTCTCCTTGGCTGCCGCGAGCTCGGACTGATAGCCTGCGATGAAGTCGGCGGCAACCTGCTCCTGCCCGAGAATTTTGCCGATCTCGGTGACGAGCGCCGGCCAGCTCGACCACACGTCGGTCTGCGTTTCGTCGATGACGACGGTCGTCGCGACTTGGGACAGCTGCGGCAGCACCTTCTCGTTCGTTTTGTTGCCCGCGATGATCAGATCCGGGCCGTATGCCGCCAGCTTTTCAAGATTTACCTCGGTATTTTCGCCAACGATCCGGATGTCGGCGATTTTGTCCGCGTAAGCCTTGTAGGCGTCCGTTCCGAGCAGCGATTGTTTTTCTGTAAAAGGAAGCGCGAACGCGGCGGCGTCGAGGTTGAACAGCAGCAGCGAATCGGTGTAGCCCCAGTGGAGCACCGCCACCTTCTTGGGCTGCTCCGCGATCGTCACGTCGCCGCCGACGCTCGTCACCGTGCGCGGAAATGCAGCAGCGGGCTCCGAAGCGCTGGCCGATGCAGCCTGACTCGCGCCGGCGCTGCCCTTCGCTCCGCCTGCCGAAGCGCTGGCGGTCGCTGTCGTGCCCGCACTCGGGCTGCCGGAGGCTGCGTTATTTCCGTTGCCGCAAGCGGACAGCAGCAGGAGCAGCATCATCAAGCAGGCAAGCGCCGGCCAAAATTTGAAGCGATTCATCATTTTAAATATCCCCTCTGTTCATCTAGTAGATAACGATTCTCATTATCATCTAGACTTTAACACCTTGCCCGCCTGCTGCAAATGGAGAAAAGTTCGCGATCAGGATGGACGATTTCGTCTATGCTTTAGTCCGACCTCGCCGGGCGATTGTCCTTTGTGCTTTTTGTACAGCCGGCTGAAGTAGTACGCGTCCGGATAGCCGACGCTTTTCGCTACCGCAAGCACGGTATAAGTTCCCGTCGCCAAAAGCTCCTGGGCGCGGTTCATCCGGTACCGGATCAGATAATCGATCGGTCCCATCCCCATATACCTGCGGAACTGCGCCGAGAAATACTTGGGCCCAAGCCCGTGGCGCTCCGCCAGCCGGCGGAGGGTGATCGGTTCCGCATAGTGCGCGTGGATCAGCTCGAGCGTCTCGCCCACCATTTCCGAAGCCGGACCGTGCTTGACTGCGCGCGCGGCGAAGAGCAGCCGATTCACGAGCTGGTAAAACAACGCTTTTTTCTCGAGACGGGCCATATCGTCGGGAAGCGCGGCAGCCCGCAGCAGCTGCTCCAGCAGCAGGCGATGCTCCGGATCCGCCCCTACGCGAAGTGCCGTTACGGCGCTCAGCACCTGCGCGGACTCGCCGATCGGCGGCTCCGGCAGGTAGTGAACGAGCCCATATTCGAACGCCTCGCCGCCGGTCCGGATCTCGAGCCGTTTGTTCAGCCCGCCGATCAGCGCGACGCCCGGCTCGATCGTATGCCGTTCTTCGCCGTCAAAAATAAAATCGGCCTGACCGCTCAGACCGATAATGACCGCGCATTTGGACGTGGGCCGCTCTACGTGCCCCGTGTAAGCCGAATCGGCCGCGAGGGTCGTGCGGTAGACGCCGTGTACGGACAGGTTCGCACCTTCGAAAGCTTCGGCCAATTGTTCGCAAGTATAGAACATGTTCGCGCTGCCTCGACCTTTCCGCAAAATATAAAGGGCGGCACCGCCGCCCGCGAAAATCGACCATTCTAAGCCATCTAAACCTTCTGCCCGAAAACTTGCCCGATCATGTCCGCGATCGTGCGGCCGTCGAGCACCTCCATCATCTTGCGCTCGGTCTCGCGTATGACGTCGCCGAACGCCTCCTTCATGCCTGAGCCGAGCGCGGTGCAGTCGTCCGCGCTGTCCAGCATCCCGCTGTGCAGCGGCTCCGCAATCTCGAGCGCCCGGTACACCTCGCCGAGCGTGATGGCCTCCGGCGACTTGAGGAGGAAGTATCCGCCCTCCCTGCCCTCGCGCGCCCCGACGATCTGCGCCCTGGCCAGACGGGAGAGGATTCGCCGCATAAGCGTCGCCTCCGTCGCGCAGTTCCCCGCGATCTCGCCGCTCGGACAGCGATCGTCCCGGTCGGCGTGATGGGCCAAGTAAACGAGGGACTGCAGCGCGTAACCGAACCATCTCGGCGTCGCCACGCCTCCGCATTTATCGATTGCCATAAACACACCTCCATCGGCGTAATCGCTCATTATTAACACAGTATAGCGCATCCGGGCATGCGATGTCTCTACGCAAGCATTGGGTACTGGCCGGAGAAGGAACCGCGGGGTTCTATTCCCGGTTCGCCTCCCGCACCGCCTCTGCCATCTTGTCGCCGCCCTCCGCATGCCAACGCTGCGCATAGTCGTCGAACGCCGACAGCGGCAGCTCTCCCGTGATGATCTTCGCGTACGTCTCTGTCTCGAGGCTCTGCAAGTTCGTCCACATCGTCGCGAGCGACGGCGGCGGGTCCGCGAAGAAGCTATCGATCTTGACCGACTCGGCCCGCCCGACGCTGCCCCACAGCTGATAAGCCGTTGAGCCCGCCCAGGCGTCCAGGTTTTTGCGCGGGTACTCCCGCTCGGTCTGGGCGTCGTCGTACAGCCGTTTCGTCTCCTGATCCAGCTGCCCTGGATCGAGCTTGCCGTCCAGCGCTTCCGCTAACCGGTCGTGACGCTGGGCGACCGCGTCGGGATAGTCCAGCAGCAGGTCGAACGGATAATAATTGCGAAGCTGCGTATCAAGCTGCTCGGTCACCGCCAGCAGCCCTTTGGCTCCCGGATCCTGATTGCGCTCGATCCGCGTGAACACGTTCAGCAGCTTGAGCGCGGCTTCGGGATGCTCGTAGCCCTTGCGGACGACCAGATAACGGTCGGTGACCGGCGAGTCGCTCACGTTAAAGCGTCCCGTCTCATCCAGCGGCACGGCATAAACCCGCCAATCCGCCTTCGTGTCCTGGGAGATCGACTTGGACAACGGATAATAAGGGGCCCACCACGGTCCGAAGAAAATGCCCGCCTTGTTCTCCGTCACCAAGTCTTGCGAATCCTGCCGCAGCATGAATTGCGAGTCCAGCACGCCATCCTTGTACCACTGCGCGAGCAGCTTGAGCGCGTCCTTGGCCTCGCGCTGGACCGATCCGTACACGGGCCGGCCGTCCGAGCCCGCGATCCACTTGCGCGGATAGGCGCCGAAGGCCGCGAATACGCCGTTCAGTCCGTTGTTGCCGGTCTTCTCCCCGTAGACCATGCCGCGGTCGACAGGAATGCCCACCGTATCGGCTTTGCCGTTGCCATCCGGATCGAGCTGCCGGAACGCCTTCGCGATCCTGGCGATATCGTCCAGCGTCTTGGGCGCCGCGAGGCCCAGCTTGTCCAGCCAGTCCTGCCGTACCCACAGGTACGACGGCGCGTCCGCTTCGATCGCGACGTTCGGCAGCCCGTACAGGCGTCCGTCGATCGACGCCTCCTGAAGCGCCTTGCCGCCGGTCGCATCGTAGATCGACTTGACGAGCGTAGACGCATACTCGCCGTACGTCTGCGTCAGATCGGCCAGCTCGCCTGCCTGCGTCAGCTCGCGGAACTGCTGCCGGTCGACGACGAAGGCGTCCGGCAAGTCTCCGCTGCGGATGGCGTAGTTCATCGTGGCCGCGTACTGCGCGCCGCTCGGCGTCTCCCACGCGTACTTGATCGAGATGCCGGTCTGCTCGCCGAGATACCGGCTTACGAAGTTGTTCTCGCTCGTATCGCCTTCGGGCAGGACGATATCTGAAAATTGATGTGGGATACGCATCGCGATCGGCGTCTCGTACTTGGCAAAAGCCTGACGGTCGGCCGGATCCACACTGGCGCTTGCGTCTTCCTTCGACTTGCCTTCGCCGCCGCCGAAGCAGGCGGTTAACGCGAGCGCGCAGACCGCCAGCGCGCAGGCGATTTTCGATGCGGCCGCCGATGCGCCGGTCGCAGGGGTAGCGCGAATGCGGTTTTGCTTTTCCCGTTGCTTTACCTGTTGTTTTTCCCGTTGCTTTTTCTGTTGCTTTTCGCCGTTGTCGTGCGCATCGCGGAGCTGATTCGAGACGGCGTTCACGGACGGCCTCCCTCGTGCAGCTCCTGGCTCGCGCTCCGGTATTCGGACGGGAGCAATCCCGTCCGGTCGCGAAACAGGCGGCTGAAGTACTTGTCGTCCTCGAAGCCCACCCGGCCCGCGATGTCGCGGATGGGCAGGTCCGTCCCGACCAGCAGCGCCTTCGCCGCCGTCAGCCGAAGCTTGCGGAGCGCGTCGCCGAACGCTTCGCCGGACGCGAACTTCTTGAAGCACTGGCTGAAGTAGCTGCGGCTCATGCCGATGCGGCGCGCCACCTCGTCCTGGTTCAGGTCATGTCCGGCGTTGCCCTTCATATAAAGTACGGCGCGGATGAGGCTGCCGAACACCTCCCGCGACAGCGACAGTTCGGCGAGCCGCTGCTGGGTGAGAAGCGCCGCGGCGGACAGCCAGCTTTTCCACTGCTTCCAGTCGTACAGCGCTTCGGGATCTCCAAGAACGTCCGCCAGCCCGTCCTCTTCTCCCGCTCCCCCGCGCCATCCCAAATACGACGCCCCTTCTGCCGCAAGCGAGCGAAGCCACTCCTGCAGGCGTACCGGGTCGACCTGCCACTTCTCGACCTGCGCGGCGAACTTGCGCCAGTCCTCGCCGTACAGCAGCCAGCGACACTCGGACCACTCCTCGAACGCCGCGTCCAGCTCCGCAGGCGCCGGCCCCGCAGCGGCCTTGAGCTCGCTCAGCGCGATCCCGCGCTCGCCTGCGTCGCCGCTCCCGCGATAGAACAGCCGAACCGGCAGCCGCTCCGCAATCGCGCGTTCCGCCTCTCGCGCCGAGACGCGTTCGTCGTCGCCGGAGGTCACAAGCGCGGCTTGCCATTTGTCCGCGACATGCGCCGGCAGCTCGCGCAGCCAAGCCTCCGCCTGATCTGCCGCTGCGGTCCAGATCCAGAGACCGCCTTCGAGCCTGCGCGCCTTGCACTCGGAAGCCAGACTTGCCGGCGGCGTCTCGTCCCTCGCCGCGCGTCCTTTGGGCGCCAGCACCATCGCCGCTTCGAACGGGCGCTGCGCCGGCGCCGTCGTGTGGCGCCGCTCCCATTCGAAGCGCTTGACGATGCGCTGCAGCGTCTCGTCTACGTTGCTCTTGTTGAGCAGCGTCTTGACGATGTAGTCGATCGCGCCAAGCCGAAGCGCCTCCTGCACGTAATCGAACTCGTGGTAGCAGGTCAGAATGACGGCTTTTGTTTTCGGATAGCGGCTCCGGGCCTGATCGATCAGCTCGAAGCCCGACATGCCTGGCATCCCGATATCGACGAACATCATGTCGACCTCGAGCTCGCCGAGCAGCGTGAGCGCGGACGCCCCGTCCTTCGCCTCGCCGACGATGGAGATGCCGTAGGCGGACCAGTCCGGCAGTGCGATAAATCCTCGCCGCACGCGTTTTTCGTCGTCAACGACCAGCGCTTTGATCATAGAGCTCCACCTCGCTTCGAATCGGTATGTGCACGGACAGCGTCGTTCCCTCGCCCGGCGCGCTGCGGATGCGCAGAAGATCGCCGCTGCCGTAGTAGCTCTCGAGCAGCCGCTTGACGTACTTGAGGCCGATGCCCATCCCTCTGCGGGAGGCGCCCACGTCCTCGAGCAGCGCGGCAAGCGTCTCGTCGTTCATGCCCGGACCGTTGTCCGTCACCCGGAGCGTCAGCATGCCGGGCGCGTCCGGCTGCCGCTCGACGACGATACGGATTTCCCCGCCTTCCTCGCTCTGCCCGTGGTAGATCGCGTTTTCCACGAGCGGCTGCAGCAGAAAGCGCGGCATCGCGATCGACTCCGTGCCGGGCTCCACGTCGATGCTGAAGGTCAGCTCGTCCTCGTAGCGGTAGCTTTGCAGCTCGATATAATGGCGCAGCGCCTCGAGCTCCTGCCCGACGGTGACGATCAGGCTGCTTTTACCCATGTTGTATTGAAGCACCTGGACGAGCAGCGTCACGATCCGGTCGATCTCCTCCTGGCCGCCCGCTCTGGCAACCCACTGCACCGTATTCAGCGTGTTGTGAAGAAAATGCGGGTTGATCTGGCTCAGCAGCTTCTCCGTCTCCAGCTGATACTTGGCCCGTTCGTTGTGGCCGATCTCCAGTATCAGTCCGTTGACCGTCGTCTTCATATCCTGGAAGCTGCCGAGGAGCTGGTCGAACTCCTCCACCTTCATATATTGGACCGGCGCTTCCCGGTCCCGGGTCATGCGGACGATCTCGCGGTTCACCTTCCGGATGGACCCGTATACCTTGCGCCAGACGAGCATCGCGAGCACGATCGCGAATCCGAATGCGAAGGCGAACAACAGCGCCAGCCGCCGGAACCAGTCGTTGATCTCCCGGTTGAATTCGTTTTTGCTGACGGCCGTCATCAGCTTCCAGCCCTGGGGGCTCTCGTAGCCGAACAAATAGTAGCCGCGATAAGGCCCGCCGTCGAAGGCGGCGATCTCTTCGTAACGCAGCTGCTTGGGATCGAGCGGCGGTTCGCCGTCGTCCGCGAACAGCGCGTCGCCCTCCTCATCGAACACGTAATGCGATACCTTCATGCCGTAAAGCGCGCTGTTCAAAATTTTGCGAAACAGATTGTAATTCGACTCCAAATAAATGTAAACCGGCGTCTGCTGCTCCGTGCGCACGACGCGCAAGGACGAGATGACGGTGTTGTCGCTGTTCTTGTATTGCGTGCGGTGAGGTCCGTGGAAAACGGCGCCCTTGTACTGCACGAACGGCGGCAGGTTCTCGATCGAGAAACCGTCTGCCACCGGCAGGTTGTTGAACAGCACCGGCTCCGCGGCCTTCGGCATGTAGTAAACGGTGAGCCCCACGTTCGGACTCGTGAAATTGACCAGATTCAGGCTGTCCTCGATATCCTGCTTGATCTCCGCCTTGTCGTAGGTCTGGCTCGCCTTCAGATAACGGTTGACCAGCTCGGCCAGCCGCCCGTCCAAAGCGAACTGCTTGGAGACGAAGTCCAGGTCGTTCAGCACGTTCTCCATCCCCGTCGCCTCCTGCTTGAGGCTCGCGTCGATGCCGCTGCGGATCTTGCCCGTCAGGATGGAGTGAAGCGACGAATATGTGTAAGCCGAGAACAGGATCGGCGGAAACAGGCAGGCGATCAGCAAATAGATGACGAGCGTGCGCCTCAGCGTGCCGGACTTGAAGGGATGAGGCATCTTCAGATATCGTGACAGGAACAGTTGCGTGCATCCCCTCTCGCTGCGTCGGGCTCGCCGCCCTGTATACGCTTTCTAGTTTAACAAATTGCGCGGCCTCCCGACAGCGGTAAGCCGTTTCCTCGCCGCAATGCCGGAAAAGCTTACCGCCGTCCCCCGACGAGGGCGGCGATAAGCTTTAGTCCGATGTAGCGCGACGCTTACTTGTTGCGATATTCGAATACTTTCTCGTTTTGCGATTTGTTCCAGTTAAAGACGTCGTCGTAGCCGAGGCCCTTGGCCTTCGTAATCATTTCCTTTTTCAGCTTGTCAAACTCGGCCTGATTCTTCGCGAACACCATCTTCCAGGAATATTGCTTGATGACCTGCGCGACCTGGCCTTGCTTCTGGGACAGATCGTCGGAGATGACCTCCGGCGCGGTGCCGGTGAAAATCTGCTTGTTAATCGCGATCTTGTCGTTTTTCAACAGATAATCCTTGGCGCTCGTCGCGCCGCCCATCGCCGCTCTCCAGTTTTCCTCCAGCTTGTTCGGCGCTTGTGCGAGCGTCGAGGTCCACAGCGTGTAGTCGTAAGGGTCGCCCGTCTCCGGGTTGATGCTCGTCATCTTGAGCGTCGTGTTGTTGATCATGTTCTGGCCGTCCTTCCACGTACCGCCGCCGAACTCTTCAGGTACCGCCGTAGCGTTGGACGGAAGCGCCTGCTTGCCGAAGTCCGTCAGGACCGGCTTGCCGTTCTCAAGCTTCCAGTTGAGGCCTTCCGGTCCATAGTTGGCGACCATCGTGCCTTCCGGGCTGTACATCCAGTCGAGGAATTCGAGCACGCGCTCCGGATGCTTCGCCTTGGCGCCGATCGCCCAGACGCGGTTGCCGCCGTACGGATTGTAGCCGTAGGAGAACGTGTGTTCTTCATCGAACGGCACGAGCGCGAAGCCCTTGCCTTCGGCCAGACGTTCAGGCGTATTGTACGTGTTGAGCCACGGGAACCAGGTGAACAGCAGCTGGCCGTCCGTCATCTTGTTGACGACGTCGTCGAACTTCTGCGTCATGGAGTCCGGATCGACCAGTCCCATTTGGTTCGCGTCAAAGTACAGCTTCAGGCCTCGCATGTAGTAGCCGTCCTCGTCGAGCACGCCTTGCACTTCGCTCTTGTCGGCCGAGATCAACGTGAAGCCGCCGTTGTTGAAGCCGTCTCCCTCGTCGAAGCCGTTCAGACCCGCCCAGGCTTTGGTGTTCATCATCATATTGCCGTCCCAGTCCTGCCACATCGAGAAAGCGTACGTCGGCCGGCCCGAGTCGCTCTTCGGCTCCAGCTCCTGCATTTTCTTGAGTACGGGGAGGTAGTCCTCCATCTTCGTGATCTTCGGGCTGCCGGCTTTCTGGTACAGGTCGAAGCGCAGGTTCGGGTTGTAGGTCATGTCCTTGCCCTCGGAAGGACCGTCTCCTTCGCCGACGTCGAAGCCGATGCCGTATACCTTGGAGCCGCCGCCGAAGTTGACCTTGTTCTTCTCGATTGCTTGAGGCGCATACTTCAACAGGTTCGGTCCGTACTTGTCGAGCAAGCCGTCCTGCGTCCAGTCGAGCAGCATGCCCGCCTTGATCGCGTCCTGATACTTCTGCCCGTCGTCGCCGAATACGACCAGGTCGCCCAGGCTGCCCGCGGACATCATCGCGGAGAACTTGACGTCGCCGCCGCCCTCGAGATTCGAGGAGATGATGTTGAGGTCGAGGTTGAACTTGTCCTTGACGACCTTGGCGAACCAGCCCTGCTGCTCGCCCGAGAAGTTGGAGAGCATCGAGAACACGTCGATCTTGTATGCGTCGCGCTGCGGCGCGCTCGAGGCGGAAGCGCTTGCAGAAGCGCCGGACGATGCCGAACCGGAAGGTGCTGCGGATGGCGAAGCGTTGTTGTTATTGTTGCCGCCGGAGCAAGCTGCGAGGCTCGTTGCGAGCAGAACGGCGACGGATGCGGTTAGCGCTTTTTTCTTTTTCATCTGAACCACGGGGTAGTCCTCCCTTAGATAGATAGCTATTGGTAAACGCGGTCTAGAACATGGAGCGGTCTGCCATTCCGGTCACGTCGCGGGCTCCGGATTCACCTCCTTAAGTCGGCCCGCGTGCGACCCTCAGCCTTTAACTGCGCCGATCATGATGCCTTTGACGAAAAACCGCTGGAAGAACGGGTACACGAACAAAATCGGGATGACGACGATCATCGAGACGGTCGTGCGGATCGAGGTGGCCGTCTGCATTTTGGACAGGTCGACGTTCGCCGATCCCCCGCTGCTGCGGATGATGGCCGCAAGCGAGTTGGATTCGTTCAGGTACTTGTAGAGCACGAATTGAAGCGTGTAGTATTTCTGGTCGGTCATGAGGAACACGGTGTCGATAAAGGAGTTCCACTGCGTGACGGCGGCGAAAATGGCGATGGTGGCGGCGATCGGCATGATGAGCGGCATAACGATGCGGAAGAACAGCGTCATCGTCCCTGCGCCGTCGATCTCGGCCGATTCCTGCAGCACGTCGGGCAGCGATTCGACGAACGTTTTGACCAGGATTACGTAGAACGGCGAGACGATCATCGGCAAGATGTAAGCCATGAAGTTGTTGGTCATGTGCAGCTTCAGCATGATGACGTACCACGGGATGATGCCCGCGTTGAAGTACATCGTGATCATGATGAACCGGTACCAGAACGTGCGGCCCCACATCCTGCGCTTGGTGAAAATGTAGCCGAGGAACGCGGATCCCGCGACCGTAGCAAGCGTCCCGATGACCGTGCGTCCGACGGATACGATCGCCGCTTGCGACAGGCCTTTGAGTTTCAGCACCTGAAGGTAGTTATTGAAGTGAATTTCCTTCGGGTACCACATGACCATGCCTCTCGAGCTTAAATCGTTGCTGCTGATCGTATTGATGAACAGATAATAGAACGGGAACAGGCACAGCAGCGTAAAAATGGCGAAGAACAAGTAGTTGAACGTGTGGAATACTTTGTCCCCGGTCGAGCTGCGGATCTTCAAGTTCGGCCCCTCCTTTGCTTAGATGATCGATTCGCCGCGCACCCACTTCGACAGCCGGTTGGCGAAGAACAGCAGCCCGATGCTGATGATCGACTTCAGCATGCTGACGGCCGTCGCGAACGAAAAGTTGGTGCCGAGCATGCCCGTGTTGTAAACGTAGAGGTCGAGCACCTCAATGTGGTCTTTGTTGATCGGGTTCTGAAAAACGAAGTATTGCTCCATCCCGTTGTTGATGAAGTTGGCGATCGAGAGCAGCAGCAGCACGAAATACGTCGGCATGATGCCCGGCACCGTGATGTTCCACATCTGGCGGAAACGGCCCGCGCCGTCGACCTTGGCCGCATCGTACTGCTCCTGGTCGATGCCGGTGATCGCCGCGATGTACATGATTGCGCCCCAGCCGAGACCTTTCCAGGTGGCCCACAAAATCATGGCGAGCCAGGTGTGGCTGTCGTTGGCCAGATAGTTGAAGCCGCGGTCCTGAAGTCCGAGCTCGATTAGAAGCCGGTTGATGAGTCCGTTATCTACGTTAAACATCATGAAGGCGATTGCATAAACGAGCACCCAGCTGATGAAGTTCGGCAGCGTCGTCAGGATCTGCACCGTTTTCTTGAAACGCATCGACCGGATCTCGGACAGCAGAATCGCGAAGGCGACCGGCAGCACCGAGGTCACGATGCCGAGGGTGCTCATGGCGACGGTGTTCTTCATGACCCGCAGCACCTCTTGCGTCTGCGTCGGGTTGGCGAAGATCGAGCGGAACCATTGCAAGCCGACGAACGGCGTGTCGCTCAGCTTGAAGCCGGGGCGGTAATTGTAAAGCGAGTAGATCCAGCCGTACAGCGGCATATAGCTGAATATGAACACGAGCACAAGGAAAGGAAGCGCATACAAAAACAATCGGTAGCGTTCCGCGATGCCGCGTTTCTTGGCGGCTGGCTGGGCGACGGTCTGAGGATGCTGCGAAGTGCCGACAGCCGAACTCATAAGATTCCTCCTTCTGGGGTTGCAGGGTTGCGCCTTCGGCGGGATGAGTGCGGCCGGCAGGCTGGCGACGTTTGAGACGTTTGAAAGTCAGCGCTGCGTCGGTTGGATTAGGGAAATCGTTTTCTATCCATCGACTTCGCCGTCCCTCTCCTCTCTTCTGCGTCTCTTATTGTATCTAGCGGAGGTTATGAAAGGGGATACAAAACGGTTGCTGCGTGCGGGACAGCTGTCGCGAGACATCGAACGGGATTCCGCCGGTTGTAAACGGTTTTCTACCTTCGCTGAGGCGATTGCCTCATAGTTCCTCGTTTTCGCTGAGATGCCGATACCTGTTTTTCCGCCGTTTTAACGGTATCCCCTTTGATCAGGATGGATGACTGCGCATGGTGCCGTCTCTGTATGATTCTTGGGCTGCGTCTGCTTCCGGCGGTGGGGTTATCGCGGGCTAGATGGGGATTGCGGAGTTTAGTCGGGTAGATGACGGTTTGCGGGGCGATAGCGGAGCTTTTTTAAGCTATGGCTGGGTAGATGGCGGCTTGCGGGGCGATAGCGGAACTTTTTTCCGTTATGGCGAGGCAGATGGCGGTTTTGCGGGGGCGATAGCGGAACTTTTTTCCGTTATGGCGAGGCTGATGTTGGTTTGCGGGCGCGATAGCGGAACTTTTTTCCGCTAAGGCGAGACAGATGGCGGCTGGCGGGCGCGATAGCGGAACTTCTTTCCGTTATGACGAGACAAATGGCGGCGGGCGGGCGCGATAGCGGAACTTCTTTCCGTTATGACGGGGCAGATGGCGGTTTGCGGGGCAAACGGGGATGTCAGTGGCGATGCGGACGCAAGAAGGCACCCACTCTCCGCTGATCGGCGAAGACGAGGGTGCCCGCGAATAGAATAACTATATGGCGCGTTTGCGGTCGGATGGAAGCAGCATCGCCAGGAAGCCGACGACGGGCAGAACGCCGATCGTGCGCATGACCTCGGACATGCCGAAGACGTCGGCTGCCTTGCCGAGCACGACGGCGCCGATGGCGCCCATGCCGAAGGCGAGTCCGGTCGTCAAGCCGGAGGCCATGCCGACCTTGGTGGGCAGCAGATGCTGTGCGTAGACGACGGCGACGGAAAAGCCGGACAACAGGATGAAGCCCATGATCGCGATGACCGGATAGACGGCCCACAGCGGCAGGTACGGCAGCGCGAGCGAAAAGGGCAGCGCCCCCACGATCGAGAGCACGATCATTTTTTTGAGCCCGATCCGGTCCGCCATGACGCCGCCGAAGAAGGTGCCTGCCACGCCGGTCGCAAGAAACAGGAACAACGGGATCTGAGCGGACGACTTGGACAAGCCGTAGTGGTCGATCAGGTAAAACTGGTAAAATCCGCTGATCCCCGAGTGGTACCAGGAACGGCCGAATACGATGAAGACGAGCAACGTCATGGCGAACAAGGCCCGCGGATGGTTCGTCAGCTCGGCGACGGCCGCAGCGCCTGCTTTGCGCTTCGCGCTGGCCGCTTCGCTTTTTTCCCGCCAGGCGATCAGCTGTCCCTTGTACCACGGCGTCAGCCACATCAAGGCTGCGATGGCGAACGCCGCGAACAGCGTCCCCCAGATCGCGCCGTGCTGACCGAAGGGGATAAAGATCGCCGCAGCCATGAGCGGTGCCAGCGAGCTGCCGGCGTTGCCGCCGACCTGATAGATCGATTGGGCCAGCCCCCGTTTGCCGCCCGCCGCGAAGTAAACGACGCGCGAGCCTTCGGGATGGAATATCGAAGAGCCGAGGCCGATGAACATGACCGCGAGCAGCACGCTCCAGAACGCCGGCGCGAAGGCGATGCCCACCATTCCGATCAGGCTGAGGCACATGCCGAGCGGCAGCAGGTAAGGCCTTGCGGTCTTATCCGTGTAGGAACCGACAATCGGCTGCATGACCGAAGACGTCATATTGAGCGCGAACGTGATCCAGCCCACTTGGGCGAATGACAGGCTGAGCGACTTTTCGAGAACGGTGAACATCGCAGGGACGACCGCTTGCATGGAGTCGTTCATCATATGAACGAAGCTGATGCAGAGCAGCACGGGCATGACGGCGAGAGAGGCGTCGCGGGCGCTGCCCGGCTCGGCGCGCGTCGATGCGGTGGATGCCATGAATAATTCCTTCTTTCGGATTTTCCGGTTGATAAAATTAAAGTTTAGGAGCGGTTCGCCGCGAAGTCAAGCGAAGAATATCGATCGGGGCCATCGGAATAAAGCATGCTAACAGGACAGCCGCCTATGCCGAGCGATGTCGATGGCCCGCAGAGGGATTGCCGGCGTTGGAAGCGGACATATTGACTACTGAGACACCTTTCCTGTTCGTTCTCGAGGATGTCTCTATGATCAAGCGACATTGGGAGGCTAGGCCGAACGTGCAAAAGAAAGTGCTGCGCGACTGGATGCTGCTCGCCGTCTTCGTGACGGCTGCGATTGTATTAATGCTGTTCCACCGCGGTCCCTCGCTAGCCGCAAATAGTCCCGAAACCTCAGCTCAGAACGAACGGGCCAGCGAAGCCACCGCCCGAAACGTCTCTCTCTCGGCACGTCCCGCGGCGCCCAAGCTTTTGGCCGCGGCACCGGATTTCTCGCTCGAAGGTTTGGACGGCGCCACGCATTCCCTGTCCGATTATCGGGGCAAGCCGGTCGTTCTGAACTTCTGGGCTTCCTGGTGCGGCCCGTGCAGAGAAGAAGCCTCGGCCCTCGTTAAAACTGCAGCGCACTACAAAGACAAAGCGACCGTCGTAGCCGTCAATTTGACCGCTTCCGACGACGAATCGTCCGCACGCTCCTTCGCAGCCGATCAGCATTTCGCGTTTCCCGTGCTGCTCGACCGCCTGGGAACCGTCGGAGAGTTGTACCGCATCCGGCCGATTCCGACGACGCTGTTCATCGACGCCCGGGGCGTCGTTGCGGATGAAGCGCTCGGCGCGATTGACGAGCAAGAATTCGCGCGGCGGATCGACGCGCTGCTCAAGCCGGCGGGCCGCGATTAGTCCCGTCCGGCGCCGGCATTCCATTCCAATGCACTCCAATGCCATTGCAACCTGTCCCAGGGCGGTTAAAATGAAGGAATACGGTCTTGCGCACGCCACGAAGCGCGGGAATTCCCGTGCCATCACCGCCTGGGGAGGCATGCCAGATGAAACGTTATCGAGCCTTGGTAGCTAAATTAAGCGGCGAAGAGATTGTCGCTTCAGTCGAAGAATTAGAAATTCCGTCTCTGCAGGACGGCGAAGTCCGCATTCAGGTCGCTTACTCCAGCGTGAACTATAAGGACGCCCTGGCGGTCAGCCCGCGCGGCAACGTCGTGAAGCGCTACCCGCACGTGCCTGGCATCGATCTCGCGGGCACCGTCGCCGCTTCGAAGGACGCGCGGTTCCGCGAGGGAGATCCGGTGCTCGTCACGGGCTACGGCCTCGGCGTCTCCGCGGACGGCGGCTATGCCGAGCTCGCGCAAGTGCCGGCCGACTGGGTCGTCCCGCTGCCCGCCGGCCTCTCGGCGCGGGAGGCGATGGCCTTCGGCACGGCGGGCTTCACGGCGGCGCTGTCGATATTGCGCCTCGAAGAGGCCGGCCTCGCTCCAGGACAAGGCCCCGTCCTGGTGACGGGCGCCACCGGCGGCGTCGGCAGCGTCGCGGTCGCGATGCTGGCCGGCCTCGGCTACGAGGTGGCGGCCAGCTCGCGCAAGGCCGATCCCAAGGCGCAGGCCTTCCTGCGGGGGCTCGGCGCGAGCGAACTCTTGCCGCCGGAAGCGCTGCGCATGCCGGAAGGCAAGGCAATCGCGCGCGAGCGCTGGGCCGGCGTCGTCGACCCGGTCGGCGGCCCGGCGCTGCGGGACGTGCTCGGCACGATCCGCTACGGCGGCGGGATCGCGCTGAGCGGCTTCACGGGCGGCGCCGACTTCGCCGCGAACGTCTATCCGTTCATTCTGCGCGGCGTGAAGCTTCTCGGCATCGACTCGGTGCTCTGCCCGAAGCCGGAGCGGCTGCGGACATGGGAACGGATGGCCGGCGATCTGAAGCCCGCCAGCCTGACCGACGCGATCGCGCGCGAGGTGGCGCTCGAGGAACTGCCGGACGCGCTCAGCGCTATCCTGCGCGGCGAGATGCGCGGCCGCGTGATCGCGAAGCTATGACGTCCGGCATCCACCTAGAAAGGAGGGGACTCGCTTGATCGCCCCGTCCTCGCACTTATATGAGATATTGACGCTCGTCGGCGGCGCGCGGCTGGACGGAAGCGGCGCCCCGGAAGAGCGCCCCGCTCTTTCCGGTTCGGTCCGGCGCGTGCTGGTCGTGATCCGGTCGCATGACGATCGATGGCAATCCGGACATACGTACCTCCTGCCCGCTCCCTCGGTCGAAGCGTCATCCGGCGCCGATGCGGTTGAACTGGCAGGCATAGAGGGCTTCCTCTTCCAGGCGCAGCCCCCTGACGCTGCGATCGGCGCCGGCGAAGCGCTGAAGGTGCCGTCAGACGCCTCTTTCGTCCGCCTGTGCGACAATGTCATGGCTTGCCTTCAATCCAATTTGGCGCTCGAGCTGTTTCGCGCCAACGTATATTTTCAGGAGCTCGTCTACGAGATCTACCGCGCGAAGGAACGCGCGTCCTCGGATCCGCGCGAAGCCGTGGAGCGGACCAAAGCTTATATGGAGCGGCACTATGCCGAAGAGATGAAGATCGATCGGCTGGCCGCCATGGCCGAGGTCAGCCCCTCCTATTTCATGGAGCTGTTCAAAAAAATCGTCGGCCGAAGCCCTATCGACTATTTGACCTCGGTGCGGATCGACGCGGCCAGAAGCTTGCTGGACCGCACCGACGCACCCGCCCATCAGATCGCGCAAGCGGTCGGCTACAAGGATCCCTTTTACTTTAGCCGCCAGTTTAAGCGGTTGACGGGTCTGTCTCCCTCCCGTTACGCGAGCAGAAACGCGCTGCGAATCGCTTCGTTCCATTACCCGATGACCGGGCAGATGCTCGCGCTGCAAAATATACCTTATGCCGCGCCGCTCGATCGCGAGTTCAGCCGTTTTTACAAGGACAAGTACGAGCTGCAAATTCCCGTTCATCTGCGGGATCCGTCCGAGGCGACGAACAGGAACTATAACCTGGAAGTCCTCCAGCGGGCCCTGCCCGACGCGATCGTCGCCGGCGATTGGCTGCGCGAGGACGACCGGGCCGAGCTGGAGCGGATCGCTCCGACGCTGTACGTGCCCTGGTGGGAAAACAGCTGGCGCGAGCACCTGTCGATCGTCGCCCGCTTCCTCGGAGAGAGCGAGCAGGCCGAGCGCTGGCTCGAAAGGTACGATGTCAGAGCAACCGGCATCCGCGGCATGCTGAGAGAGCGGGTCGGCGAGCGCAGCGTCATGGCCATTCACGTGCGCGAAGGGAAAATCTACAGCTTTGGCAGCCGCAATCTGGGCACCGTACTGTACGACGATCTGGGGCTCCGGCCTGCGGATCCGCTCCAAACCAGCCACGCGTACCAGCCCGTCACAGCCGAACGACTGCTGGAAATGAATCCGGACTTGCTGCTCGCGGCCGTGAACGACGATGCGCAATCCCGCGAACTATGGGCGGACCTCAATGACAATGCCGAGTGGCGGGCGCTTAGCGCCATGCGCAGCAGCAGCGTATACCGCATTCAGCCTGACCCCTGGTTCGAGTATTCTGCAATGGGTCATGAACGGATTTTGAAGGAGATTGTGAAGCTCATTTCCTCGGATCGTACATCATAATTCCTAATATCGGCTATGGCGCAACATAGTTCGGACGGTTATGCTGTGTTGAGTGAGATTGATTCTCAATATCAGGAGGCCAAACGAATCATGTTTAAACGCAAACCGTTTTATATCGCCATCATGCTGGTCACGCTATCCGCAGTGCTGTTCGGCTGCGGAAGCTCGAATACGGACAACGGCGCCTCGGGAGGCTCCGCGACGGCTTCCTCAACCGCAGCCGCTTCGGCTTCCGCCGCCTCTCCCTCTCCGTCCGCCGAGCCGTCCGGGCCGCGCATCGTCACGGACGACATCGGCGACCAGGTCGAGGTGCCGTCCAATCCCGTTCGCGTCGTCGCCCCTTACCTGGAGGATGCGCTGCTGTCGCTTGGCGTCAAGCCGGCCGCGCAGTGGTCCGCGGGAGAGCTGCTGCTGAATTATTTGCAGCCGGAGCTTCAGGACGTGCCGAAGCTCGACTTCGTGGCGTTCTCGCCTGAACAGGTAGCGAGCTTCGAACCGGATCTATTCATCGTTCCGTTTGCCATCCGCGTCCAGAACGGCGCCTACGACCAATTTTCCAAGATTGCCCCGACCTACGTGTTCGAGGACGCGACCAAGGACTGGCGCAAGACGCTGCTCACGCTCGGCGACCTGCTGGGACGCAACGCCGAAGCCGAGCAAGCGCTGGCCGACTACGATGCCAAAATGGCAGGCTTTAAGCAAGAGCTCCAGGCGAAGACGACCGGCAAAAAAGCGGCGATCATGCTCATCTCCGAAAAATCGTTCTCGCTCATGCAGGACGAGACTTACAGCGGCAAAGTCGTGTACGGCGAGCTCGGCTTGCAGCCTACGTCCGAAGGCAAAGGCTCTGATTGGAAGGAGCTGTCGCTCGAGACGCTGCCGGATCTGGACGCCGATTATATTTTCCTGATGCAGGTGGACGGCAAGGATCCGCTGGCGAACAAGGATCTGGACTCGATCTACAACACGCCGATATGGAAAAGCATGAAGGCGGTCAAGGAAGGCCACGTGTACAGCGTCGATCGGGATTATTGGATTAATACCGGCCTGAAGGCGAATGTCAAAGTGGCCGAGGACGTGCAAAAGCTGCTGTCCGGATCGTAAGTCCGGGGCATGCAAAAAAGGACGGTCGAGCGCGCGCTCGGCCGTCCTTTTATATGAACTCCAAAATCCTTATCGTTCGTCCGCGAACTTGAAGCTGCGCGCCAGATAGATGACGGGCGTCGACGCGGCGGAGATAACGAACTTGAGCACGTAGGTGGTGATGGCAATCTCCCAGAAGACGTCCCAGGGATACAAGCCGATGAAGGCGATCGAGCTGAAAATGAGCGTATCGACGAGCTGGCTGATTCCCGTGCTGCCGTTGTTGCGGATCCACAGCTGGGAACGGCTCGGGTAAGCGACCTTGAGGCGGCTGAATATGCGTACGTCCAGGAACTGGCTGACGAAGTAGGCGCATAGGCTGCCGAGTACGATGCGCGGCGTTATGCCGAAAATGGTCTTCAACGCATCTTGGCTGAAGTCTTCGGCGCCAGGCTTGAAATAAAGCACCATTTGCATGATGACAAGCGACATGATCATCGTGAAAAAGCCGAACCAGACCGCCTTCCGCGCTTCCTTTTCCCCGTACTTCTCGTTCAGCAAGTCGGTGGTGAGGTAGATCGTGGCGTAGATGGTGTTGCCGAGCGTCATGACGATGCCGAAAATCTCGATTGTCTTGACGACCTGGATGTTGGCCAGCAGCGTCGCGGCACCGATCCAGGTGTACAGCCCGTTCTTGCCGAACAGACGATAGCAGACGAGGAACAACGCGAAATTGACCGCGACGAATCCCACGCCCCAGAGCAGGTTAAACATATTGGACTTCCTCCTAGTTTTGATGACGCGGGAGTTTTCGAACCGCGGCTCCGTGTCCCGGAGCAATGCCTACCATTATAGCATAGCGTTCCGTGCGCGCCAGTAAAAAAAACGCCAGGGCGGTCGGTGATCGCCCTGACGTTCCTCTTAGCGTTGGCGGATATAAGAGACGCCATTCGCGCTGAACGCCTGGCGATGGCTCAACCGACAGCGTTGCGATGGGTCGGCCAATCGTCGACCGCGTCGTCCTTCCGCCGCAATGCCTGCAAATATACATCTTTTTATGCCGATGTCGACCCTTTTGGTCAAAAAAGATGCAATAGCGCATCTATTTTCCTCCACCAGCCCGATTTTCGGCCTGTGCTTTGCATTTACCTGCACATTTGCATTAATTTGATGACGTGCCGTTGGTCGGCAGAAAAAGCATGTACAAATGCAGGTATTTCGCCTCTCCCAACCTCCAAAATGCTCCAGCACACCGAAGGTACGCCTACCTATCCACGAATTGCCGCCGTTCGCTTAAGGAAGGATAGAACCGGTTCATCTTAAACGAAAAAATCCGGCGCTCAGAGTTGCCCGAGGGCAGCCTGGAGAGCCGGATTGACGCGCGTTTGTAGCAAGCTTATTCGCTAGGCTCAAGTGGCGGGATGTCAGGAGTCGCGTATTCTACGAAGTTGGAGCTTCCCTTGTTATAGCCGTCGATAACTAACAGGCTGAACTTGTAATTCAAGCCCGGCGTCAGGCCTTTCAAAGTGACGTGGTCGGCACTGCGATCTATTTCGCCTACATAAACCGTGAAGTAGTCTTTAAACATGACACCGTCCTGGTACTCAATCAAATAGTAGGTCGCTTCGACAGGCTCGGTAAACTTTAAGGTAACCGTTGTCGAGTCGTTCGGCTGACTGTCGTCTACTGCAAAATCGGAGATCGGACCGAACGAATCGAGCGCCAGAGGAATGAGCACGGGATTAAGCTTGTATAGCGCATCTTCCTCGGATTGGGCCTCGGCGTCGGAGATCCAGGCTTTTAAAATTAAATCCCTATCCTGTGTCGATGGGTCGATGTAGACGGTATAGCTGATGTCGAACTGGATTCCGGCCGGAAGCGAATACGGAGCCTGCGGGTAATGACCGACGAACCGGTCGGTTCCCGCGATCCTCTCCAGATAGAACCAGTCGTATACACCGGGGTACTCGTAAACCACTTCAAGCTCGTCCCCGTCATAATTCGGAAGCGTCAGTTCAATGCCGTTTACGGCATTCCGGAGATCAAGGCCTTGGTTGTCTATATGCACGCTAACCTGTAAAATCCCTTCGAACTTCGTGTAATCGTAGTCGTTAACGCTTAATTTGACGTCGGCCGATAGCTTGAAGCGAATGACAGTCTCTCCACCCGCCGTATTCGTGGCGGTAAGTACGTAGGCGCCGCTCTCGTAAAGCTCGGTGCCAAGTTCGTAGTCGGCAACCGGCTCGCCGTCCTTGGTCAGTTCGAGCGACGCAATATCGGCTCCAGCCCCAAGTTCTGGCGTAACTGCGGCCGTATAGGCGTTTCCGTCCGATACGCCGGTAATGACCGGTCCGGGCGTCGGCGTCGGCTCCGCGCTTGGCGTCGGCGTCGGCTCCGCGCTCGGCGACGGGCTCGGCTCCGCGCTTGGCGACGGGCTCGGCTCAGCGCTCGGCGACGGGCTTGGCTCCGCGCTCGGCGTCGGGCTCGGCTCCGCGCTCGGCGACGGGCTCGGCTCAGCGCTCGGCGACGGGCTCGGCTCCACGCTCGGCGACGGGCTCGGCTCCGCGCTTGGCGACGGGCTTGGCTCCGCGCTTGGCGACGGGCTTGGCTCCGCGCTCGGCGACGGGCTTGGCTCCGCGCCCGGCGACGGGCTTGGCTCCGCGCTTGGCGACGGGCTCGGCTCCGCGCTCGGCGAAGGGCTTGGCTCCGCGCTTGGCGACGGGCTTGGCTCCGCGCTTGGCGACGGGCTCGGCGACGGCAATGGGGTCGGTGCCATTGTCGGCGTCGAGCCGCCTGGCGCAGAAGTGCCGCCGGTCGCACCCGTCTCGCCTTGCAGCAATACGCCGGCTTCGCGCTCCAGACTGCCCGGCGCATGCTCGAACGACGAGCCCGAGACGAACAGCCGGGCGCTGCCGATCTGGCCTGAGCCGGTGACGAAGATGATTGCATATGCATTCAAGCTGCCTACGGTCGAGCCGGACGGCACGATGAGCAGCCCTTCCGTGCGGAAGTCGAGCTGCGCGACAGAAGTAACGCCCTCCAGCACGAGGCGCAGCTTGCTGCCGAGCTTGTTCACGACGACCTGTCCGAGCTTGGCGTCGGACAAGTGCACGCTATGCTCGCCGCCGCCGGCAACGTTCATCGTGCCCTCTACGGTCACGCTTTCAAGCCTCGCATCCCCCTCGCCCACCTCTGCGGCGATCGTCAGATCTCCGCGGACGACCGTATTGCGCAGCGTCACGTCCGGCGCCTTGATCGATACGTTGCCGGCGATCTCCTGCGTACCCTCAGCCGGTCCGTAGACGCCGGCCTTGTCGTATACGGTCGTGCGCGTCCGTTCGCGCAGCGTCCATGCCTTGTCCAGCGCAACGACGGCTTCCGCGCGGGTCATTGCCTTGGCAGGCCGGAACGTACCGTCCGGATAACCGCCGAGCAGCTTCGAGTAGACGGCGGCACCGACGGAGGCTTTACTCCATGACCGGATATGCGCAGCGTCCGAGAATACTACTCCAACCTCCCCCGTATCTGCAAGTCCGTCCAGCTTTGCGAGCACGACAGCCGCTTCTTCCCTCGTGACGCTTCTGGACGGGCGGATCGTACCGTCGGGGTAGCCCGACATGATGCCGGCACCGGCAGCCGCGTAGATCGCCTCCGCATACCAGCTACCTTCGCGGACGTCGCTATATTTCCCGGCGCCCCCACTGCCCGCTTGGAGCTCGAAGGCACGTACGGCCAGCGTCGCGAACTCGGCGCGCGTGACCGGCTGATCCGGCTGCAAGCCGCCGTTCCCGGTGCCCGCCAGCCATCCCTTGTTCACCCAGTCGTTAAGCGTGGCCTCCGCCCAGTGTCCGGAGAGCCCCGTTGCCGATACGGCGCCTCCCCAACCCGCTCCTAACATGGACAGCGCGAGCGCGCACGCAGACAGCCTGACTCCTTTTCCCCATGCCACTTCCGATCATCCTCTCCTTGCATGCTATGTCTGGTGCCCATCCTACCAGGGATGCGGGAGAGAATCGATTTACTTTCGTTAACTTTCGACAGCATCTGTCAAAAGGAAATTGCCGCGCGCGCGCCGAATACCTTTTTATTAGCGTAGTATACGTTTGACACTCAACATGCCGAATCGAGGTAAGAAGCTTGCCTTCCGATACCATCCTGCGAACAAAAATACGCATCCCTCCCGTTCGCCGGGACGGAATCGTCCGTACGAGACTGCTCGACCGGTTGAACCATGCCGTGGGCGGCAGGCTGACAGCGCTCGTTGCCCCCGCCGGCTTCGGCAAAACGACGCTGCTGGCCCAATTTTTGACGGAGCGGGCTGCCCCCGCAGCATGGTTGTCGCTGGACGACACGGACAATGACCCGGCCAAGTTCTGGCGTTATTTCATTCAAGCGATTGGCGCCGTGATTGCCGAGCTCCCCAAGCGCGCCCTTCCTCTCCTGGATGCGCATCCGAACGTCTCACGCGAAACGATGATGGACATGCTCCTGCGGGAAATCGATGATTTTTCCTTGCGGACCGGGCATTCGCTGGAGATCGCGCTGGATGACTATCACGCTATACAAGACGATCGGATCCACCGCAGTCTTGCATATTTTATCGATCATTTGCCCGAAGGCGCGCATCTGATCATCGCGAGCCGTACGCAGCCGCCTGTCCAAGCGGCGAAGTGGCGCGCGCGCGGTCAGAGCACCGAGATTGCCGGCGGCGAATTGACATTTACAGCCGAAGAGACGCGCCGTTTCTGCGAGCATACGGCCAAGCTCAGCTTGACGACCGAGCAGGTCGACCGGATCTTCGCTTGGACGGAAGGCTGGGCGGCGATCGTCCAGCTCGTATCCGTATCGCTCGAGGGCAAAGACGCCCGGTCTTTGGAACGTCTTAACGGACAGACTGCCGGCGGACATGACAGCATCATGACGTATTTGGCCGAGGAGGTGCTGTCGCGTCTGCCGGACGATTTGCGGCGGTTTCTGCTCGACACGTCCGTGCCCGAGCGGTTCGATTCCGGCACGTGCGACGCCCTTACCGGCCGCGACGACGGGGTACGCATGCTGGGCGAGCTCCGCAGGCGCAATCTGTTTCTCGTTTCGCTGGACGACGGCGGCGTCTGGTTCAGGTACCATCATATTTTCCGCGATGCGTTGAAAGGTCAGCTGCTGCGGGAAGACCCTGCGCGCGCAAAGCAGCTCTCCCGCGTCGCCGCGCAGCGCCTGGGCGAGCTCGGACTTCATGATGAAGCGATGGAGCAGAGCATCCAGGGAGGCAACGACGAGCTGGCGGCCGAGCTGCTGCAACGCCAGCTTTACACCGTGCTGGGACGCGGCGAATTCTCGACGCTGCTGCGCTGGATGCAGGCCATCTCGCCCGCGTCGCTGCCGACCGAGCTCCATTTGCTTCGCGCATTCGCGTTCATCGTCACCGGTCAATACCCTGCTGCGGAGGCTGCGTTGATTTCGCTCGAGCGGGACATTCAGGCGTTGCCCGAGGACGGGCGGCGCGAACAATTGCAGAGCGGCCTGTTTTTCGTCAAAGTCAACTTTGCGTTCTCTACCGGGGACTACGATCAATGGTTAAAATACGCGGACCGCATTCCGGATATGCTCCCGGAAAGCCCGTTGTTCTACAACTTGAACTACAACAAGAGCGAGCCGCTCGTCAGACGCACGCTGTTCGGCCTGAACGGCGCCATTCCGCCGAATACGAACGTCATCGCGCTGCGGATGGTCGACATCATGAACGCCCACGGCTGGAAGCAATCGTTGTTTTCGCAATACGTGGTTCAATCGGTGGCTGAAGGCTACTTCGAATGGGACCGGCTGCCCGAGGCGGATTCGCTGCTAAAGGAGGTCGAGGCGATCGCCTACCTCAAGCGGTGCGCCGGCTTGTACGTTCCCTGCCGCATCACGATGGCCAAACTCATGCAGGCCAGTGGACGCGCCGTGGAAGCCAGAGCCCTGCTGCAAGCGACGGCGGAGACGACCCGCGATTGGGGCGAATCGCACTGGGAAATGCCGCTGGCCGCGTATGAAGCTCGCTTTGCGCTTGTCGAGGGCGATCTGGCCGGCGCCGAGCGTCTCCTGAAGCGGACCGGCGTCGGCGCATCCGACGCTCCTGCGCTCTATAGAGAGACCGAATATATGACGCTCGCCCGTTTGTTAGGCGCGCGGCGCAAGGAAAAGGAGGCGCTGAGGCTGCTGGAAGGCCTCGCCGTGCTTGGCGCCCGCGAACGCAGCCTCATTACGACGGTTGATGCGACCGTCCTTCGCGCGCTGCTCGAGTGGCAGCGCGGACGGCGCGAGGCGGCGATGGACCATTTGCACAAGGCGCTCGCCGCTGGCGCCCCAAACGGATATGTGCGCAGCTTCACCGGCGAAGGCAAGCCGATGCTGATGCTGCTGCAGGCGTATCGCGCAAAGCGGCTGCCTGCCGTCCCCGACGGCGAAAAGGCGCTGGCAGGCGAAGGAGCTGACGGCGGCGTGGCGGCGGCATATGTGGGCGGCCTCATCGCCAGGCTGGATGCGGAACTCGAAGCGGCAGGCTCATCGGCCTTGGTGGGCAAGTACGACGGCGAGCAGCTGATCGAACCGCTCACGGACAAGGAGCTGGCGCTGCTGCAGGAGCTCGATCGAGGGGCGACGAACCGCGAGTCGGCCGCGAAGCTTCAATTGACCGAGGGCACGGTCAAAGTTTACCTGAGCCGCGTTTACGCCAAGCTGGGCGTCTCGTCGCGGACCCAGGCGCTCAGCCGCGCGCGGGAGCTGCGGCTGTTGGATTAAGTCCGTTGGCGGTGTCCGAGGCGGCATCGCCTCTCGTAGTGCAGGCGGTCCGCCCCGGACACCGCGTGCAGTCGCCATCGCCTCTCGTAGTGCAGGCGGTCCGCCCCGGACACCGCGTGCAGGCGGCATCGCCTCTCGTAGTGCAGGCGATCCGCCCCGGACACCGCGTCCAGGCGGCATCGCCTCTCGTAGTGCAGGCGGTCCGCCCCGGACACCGCGTGCAGTCGGCATCGCCTCTCGTAGTGCAGGCGGTCCGCCCCGGACACCGCGTGCTGGCCTATTCGCATTAAGCCTACGCCTTTTTAAACGACAACCTCTTCGCCGCGAGCGCTTGCTCCAGCGTATCGATCCCCTTGCGGCCCATGCCGTGCAGCTTGAGGATGTCCTCCGCCCGCCAGTCTGCGAGCTGGTCGAGCCGTTCGATGCCTGCGCCGGCCAACGCGCGCAAGGCAGGCTTGGACAGCCGTTCAGGCAAGTCGCGTTCCTCCTCCATCTCGACACCTCCAATCCTTTCTCCCTGTAACGCTCCCTTTCATTTTACCCGCCGCCCCCTCTTCATTCCATCCTGCATCGTCATTTTTCCGCCCCCGTCATTCGACCGGCAACTTCCTTTCCCTGCGGTTCGTCTAACTTCATGAAGGTTAAACTACTACCATCACGAAGAAACGGAGATGAATCGCCATGCCGAAAATCAAATGGCTAAGCTTCCTGCTGGCCTCAACCTTGCTCGCGGTGCCGCTCGCCGCATGCAACCAGAGCGACGGCGCAGCGTCCTCCGGCGGTGCAACGGCGTCTGTATCTGCAACCGTGCCGGCATCAGACAGTGCAAGCACAACGTCCCCGACGGCTTCGGCCTCCGAAACAGTGGCCGCTTCTCCTTCCGCCATTCCCGCCGAGACGGCTTCGCCCGCTCCTAGCGCGACATCGACCGCCAAGCCGTCCGCGGCAGCATCCGAGTCGGAACAGTCGGTCTTGGGAATGCCGACAGCTTTTCGCATGGCAGGCACCAAGATTGGCTGGACAGGCGGAAAAGGCTGGATCGCAAGAACCGACGACGGCGGAAAAACCTGGCATACGCAGTATAAGCACGATTACGCGGTTTTGCAGATTTTTGCGCTGAATGACCAGCAAGCCTGGGCTACGCTCGACATCGGCGACTCCAAAGCCGTGAAGCTCGTGAAGACGACGGACGGCGGCAAAAGCTGGAGCGACGCGGGTAAAGTGCCTAGCTACGACTTTTTCCATTTTATTAATGAGAAAGAAGGGTTCAGCGGCGCATGGACGACCCGGGACGGCGGAAAATCGTGGCAGGAGCTCTCCGTTCCGAAAGATCAAGTCGGCAGCGTTTATTTCCATGACCGAAGCAATGGCTGGTCCGTCACTCAGACCGCAGGCAAGAAGTTCAGCTTCCTCCGCACGCAAGACGGCGGCAAGACGTGGACATCCGTCTACTCCAAAGATTGGGACGGGGAGCTAAATGGCGCGGTCATCCGTTCCGCCGGCAAAAACGACGCCTGGATCGAACTCATCGGCGATTCGGGCATGACGCAGACCTCGTATTCGCTGTTCCATACCGCGGACGGCGGCAAGAACTGGCAGCCTGTCGTCGCCAACAGCACAGCGGGTGCAGGACCTGCTCCAGGATTTAAAATGGACGACAAAAGCGTGCCGTCCAACGAGGGCAATTCGCCGGGCACGCTCTACGTCGTCGACACGAAGACAGCCTTCCTCGGCGGCCAGTGCCAGGCTTGCGACAACTCCAACACGCTGGGCTACACGACGGATGGCGGCAAAACATGGGTGAACGACAAAACGCAGCTGCCAGGTTACGGCAAGCAGCTGATTGCGGCAGCAGACGCCCAGCACGTATCCTGGATTCTCACCGATGCAGAGAACCCCTCCGTCCTGTACGTGTCGCAAGACAGCGGCGCGCACTGGACCAAGACGCATACGTTCGCTAAACCGGAAGGCGGCATTGCGCAATAACGGAATAAAATAAAGAAGCTTCCCGGCCGCGCACCCGCGGCTCGAGAAGCTTCTTTTCGCTTGATTGTCTTAACATCCTCGCGGTTCGCCGATATCGGGCTCCGGATCTTTCTTGGCTGCCCGCGCATCCAGCAGCATGCCGACGATTCCGAGCAATACGCCGATGTTTATCGCAAGATCCGCCAGGTTCATGATGCCTCGGCCTCCCGTCCACTCCAGAAAATCCGTCACCTGCGCAAACAGCAGCCGATCGATCGCATTGCCGACGGCACCGCCCGCAAAGAACCCCGCGCCAGCCGCAAGCCACGGATTGCTCAGCTTGCCCTTGCGCTGCGCATAGACGACCCAGATAACGACGGCGATGGCGACCGGGATAAAAATTCTGCCCCAGCCTTCGAACGAGCCGCCGGCTGCGCCGGTATTCTCGATGTGCGTGAACTGCAGAACGCCCGGCCAGAATAAATGGCTGTCCCCTACAGGCAACGCGTTACGGACCGCGATCTTGGACAATTGATCGATCCCGATAACGGCGAGGAGCACGACATAGACAAAACCTCGACGGTACCAGGGGCTGTTGCTGCGCGTATCTGCAGACGGCCCGGTCATCGTGCACGCTCCGCTGCGATCGGCCAATCTTTAGTCATGTTAAAAGCCGAGCTCGTCCAACTGGTGCCGAATCCCACCGAAGCGGCGCTTCCCGCCGCTTCTATCGCCCATAGGTCTCTACCTGGTTTGACGCTGCGCATTGCGATTCCTCCTCTATGCCTAGTATACGCGATCGTGGAATAGGCCGTTGCGCGCAATCGTCGGCGCGGACGCCTTGTCCTCGGAAAAGGAAGCCCTTTTCAGCCGTTCAGCCGTTCCATTGTCCGTTTACGGGTTCGCTGCCGGGGAACTCGCTCCGGGCGCGTGTCCGCCGTTGTCGCCGCCTTGACCGGCTTGCCTGCCTTGTCCCATCTGCCCGCCGCCTTGCTGCATGCCGGGTCCGCCAAACCCGCCGCCTGGAAAGTCACCTGGCGCCCGATGCACCATCTCGCCCCCGAGGTGCCCCGTATAACCCACCAGCACGGCCGCAGCCAGCGCGGCGACGAGAAGGATCGGATGGCTGCCGTAATCCTTCTTTTTAGCCCACAACAGCGAAAGACGCACGACGCTGATCGCGATCGCGAGGAACATCGTGAGCTTGCCGTACAACTCATGCTCGCCCACGCTCGGATTAGGCGACTCCGGCCCTGTCAGCACAGATGCGATTGCGCCAAGCGTGCCCGCGATGAGGCACACGAGACCGGCATTGTTCCATTCTCTTTTTTTCCAGATCAGGCCGGCCAGGTCGAACAAGAAGCCGAAAATCAGCAGCACGATCGGAAAATGCGTCAAAATAAAGTGCTTGTTGTTCCATAAATAATCCATTAAATTCTCTCCCTTTATAACACTACATTTCGTAGTGTTAGTGTTTATAAAAAACGGGCCGTCAGGCCCGGGATATCCGTGTCTCAACCTAATGCCACCATTAGCACCAGCACCGCAAACGACAGCAACGTAGAGGAGAGCGGCGGTCTCCATGAAGGCTTGTACTGGGGATCCAGCAAAAGCCGGATACGCACGTTGACGGACGCGTCCGCGAAGGACGCGCTCGCTGCCGGCATCTCGGCGGCTCCGCCCTGCCGCAGCAGCTTCAGCAGCGCGCTGCCCAATTCTCTGGCACCGCCGCTCGACGACGCGATCGCATGGCGGTCCGCCAGCACTTCGATCGCCGTCTTGTATTTGTCCTCCGCCCAGCCGAGCAGCGGAACGTACCACAACGCCGAGCGGCTCAGCGACAGCGCGAACAGCGCGAGCGGATCTCGCCGCCTCAGATGATGCCGCTCATGCGCGACGACCGCCGCGACCTCGGCGGGACTCAGCATTCCGAGCAGACCCGTTGACAGCACGATCCGCGGCCGGACGAAGCCGACGGTCATCGCGACTGGCGCCTCCGCGCGAATGATCGTCAGCTGCCGCCGGCCGAACCCGAACCGGCGCGCATATCGCCTGGACATGCGGGCGTCCGTAGTCCGCCGCAACATGCCGCCGAATCCCCGGGCGAACGCCGCCTCGCGGACGAGCTGCCTGACGCAGACGGCCAGCGACGAGACGAACACCGCGCTCATCAAGGGCATCGATATCGGAAATCCTATGTACCGGAACCAAGCGACGCAATAGTCGAACAGCACGAACGGCAGCCTGATCCGGAATACGACCTTGAGCACGAACATCGCCATCTGCGCCGCCACGAATGCCGATACGGACAATGAAGCGGCGAGGAGCCATCTCGAGCGGGCTTCCCACATGATTATCGTTCCTTTTTAAGTTGTTTGAGCTGCCGCTCCAACTGGTCCAGCAAATCGGGATCGACCTGCTCCAAGGCATCGACCATATGCACGACGGCCCGCGAACCGAACTCTTGCACCAGCTCGAAGGTCAGCTCCTTCGATTGTGCCTCCAGAAATTCGTCCCGGGTGAGGACTGGACGGTAGCGATGAGATTTAGAAACCGCCTTTTTGCTCAATATTCCTTTATCCACAAGCCGGTTCATTACCGTCATCACCGTATTAAAACTCATTTCCTTGTCCTTGTTCAGCGCCTGCTGCACTTCCTTGATCGTCAGCTCGCCCTCCGCGTCCCATAGCGCGGTCATGATCCTGGCTTCGAGCGGACCGAAAAATCGCTCCAGGCCGTTGCCGTGAAATTTAAAATTTTGCAGCTTCATATTCTACACACCCTTCACACTACAGATTATAGTTTTCAGCAGGCCCGCTCGTCAATGCTTGCTTACTTACAGCAGTTTCCGGGTTGCGCAGTTTGCAGACATTTGTTTATAATATAAACATAAGTTTGAAATAAAGAAGGAGCTGCCTATGGATCGCGAGCAACAGATTATGTCGTTCATCCGGCGCAATCCCTTCGTCAGTCAGCAGGAGCTCGCAGACGCGATCGGCATCTCCCGCAGCGCGGTCGCGGGGTATGTCGCGGCACTGACCCGCAAGGGCAGCATTCGCGGCCGGGCGTATGTGCTCGCCGAAGAAGGATCCGTGCTCTGCATCGGCGGCGCGAACCTGGACAGCAAAGCCCGCGGCAAGCAGCCGCTGCGGCTTGGCGCCTCCAATCCCGTCGCGGTCGCGGAGAGCTGCGGCGGCGTCGCGCGCAACATCGCGGTTAACCTCGCCGCGCTCTCCGCGAACGTCTCGCTGCTGACGGCGGTCGGCGACGACAAGGCGGGCCGCTGGCTGCTCGACCGGACGTCGAGCCAGGGCGTCGACATTGGCCCGTCCCTCGTGCTTGGCGGCGAGAAAACGGGCAGCTATACCGCCATACTCGACGAAGACGGCGAGATGTTTATCGCCTTTGCCGATATGGAGATTTACGAGCGAATCACGCCCGAGACGCTCGAGGAGAAGTGGCCGCATATCGCCGCCTCGAAGCTGGTCGTCGCCGACGCGAATCTGCCGGCCTGCAGCCTTGCTTGGCTGGCACGCCGCTGCGGCGACGTCGGGCTCCCGCTGTTCGTGGATCCGATCTCGCCGGAGAAGGCGAAAAAGCTGCCGGACAGGCTGGACGGCATCGCGGCCGTGTTCCCCAACCTGGCCGAAGCGCGCCAGTTGGCCGGCGAGGGCGGCGATGAGTTGCCTACCGCCGAGGGAGAAGCGGAATGGGCGGCGCTTGCCCGCCGCATCCTGGATCGCGGCGCCGGCCATGTCCTGATCACGCTCGGCAAGCATGGCGCCTACTGCGCCGGAGCGGACGGCGGCGTTCATCTTCCGGCGCTGCCGGTCAAAGTCGTCGACGTCACCGGCGCGGGAGACGCGTTTCTCGCCGGCGTCGCCTACGGCGTGCTGCGCGGCGAGTCCTTCGCCGACGCCTGCCGGGCCGGGCTGGCCGCCGCGCGCATCGCGCTCGAGACCGCGAGCTCCTCCTCGGAGCACCTGAACGAAGAACGGCTGGCCCATGCCATCCGCGAAGCGCAGCTTCATTTACCCCAATCCAACTAGCGAGAGGAACGATCCCATGAATCCCTACCTTCAATTGACCAAAGAAGTCCAAGACGCGCTGAACGAAGGCAAGCCGATCGTCGCGCTGGAGACGACAATCATCTCGCACGGCATGCCTTATCCGCAAAATATCGAGATGGCCCGCAAGGTCGAAGACATCATCCGCGAAAACGGCGCCGTCCCGGCGACGATCGGCATCATGAACGGCCGCATCCGGATCGGACTCGACGCGGAGGGGCTCGAAGCGTTCGCCAATTCGCCGCAGGTCGAGAAAGTGAGCCGCCGCGACTTCGCGCACATTCTGTCCTCCGGCAAGATCGGCGCGACGACCGTGTCGGCCACGATGATCGGCGCCGCGATGGCCGGCATCGAAGTGTTCGCCACCGGCGGCATCGGCGGCGTTCACCGCGACGGCGAGAACAGCATGGACGTCTCCGCGGACCTCACCGAGCTGGCGCAGACGAACGTCGCCGTCGTGTGCGCGGGCGCCAAGTCCATTCTCGATATCGGGCGCACGCTCGAATATCTGGAGACCCAAGGCGTCCCCGTCGTCGGCTACAAGACGGACGAGTTCCCTTCGTTTTATGCCCACGAGAGCGGCTTCGGCGTCGACTTCAGGCTCGACACGCCCGAAGAGGTCGCGGCCATGCTGCGGACGAAGTGGAACTTGGGCCTCGCAGGCGGCTCGATTATCGCCAACCCGGTGCCGGCCGCATACGCCCAGCCTGCGGACAAGATGGAAGCCGTCATCCGCCAGGCGCTGGGCGAAGCCGAGGCCCAGCATATTTCCGGCAAGCGCGTGACCCCGTTCCTCCTCGGACGGATCAAGGAGCTGACCGGCGGCAGCAGCCTCGACACGAACATCCAGCTCGTGTACCACAACGCCAAGGTCGCCGCGGAGATCGCCGTCGCGTTGAAGGCGAAGTAAGTCGTGCGCAATCAAATAAAACGGGAAGAAAACGGCCGCGGCCGCTTCTTCCCGTTTTTGTCGTTTGTTCGGTTAATGCCCCATTCCCGATTACGTCCGCCGAATCGTTCAGCCGACGACCGATTGGCCGGCCGCGGTCCGCTCGAGGTCCGCGGGGTGCAGCGGCCTGCGAAGTCCCAGATTGTCGCGCAGCGTCTTTCCTTCGTACTCGGTACGATACAGCCCGCGGCGCTGCAGCTCGGGCACGACGAGGTCGACGAATTCCTCCAGGCCGCCCGGCAGGTACGGCGGCATGATGTTGAAGCCGTCGGCCGCGCCGCCGCGGAACCAGGCTTCGAGCTGATCGGCGATCGACGACGGCGTGCCGCTGATCTCGCGGTGCCCGCGCGCGCCCGCGATTCGCTGGTACAGCTTGCGGATCGTCAGCCCTTCGCGCTCCGCCAGATCCTTGAGCAGCTTGAACCGGCTCTTGCCGCCGTTGATCTTAGCCAGCTCGGGGAGATCCGGCAGCGGTCCGTCCACCGGATATGGCGACAGATCGAAGCTGATCAAGTTGGACAGCAGGCTGATACCCGCCTCCTGCGGGATGAGCGCCTCCAGCAGCGCCTTCTTTTCAGCCGCTTCGGCTTCGGTGCGCCCGATGATCGGAAAAATGCCGGGCATGATCTTGAGATCGTCCGGCGCGCGGCCGTACTTCGCCAGCCTCCCTTTGACGTCGGCATAGAACAGCTGCGCCTCCTCCAGCGTCTGCCAGGCGGTGAAAATGACTTCGGCCGTCCGCGCGGCCAGCTCCTTGCCCGGCTCGGAGGAGCCCGCCTGGATAACGACCGGATGGCCCTGCACCGGACGCGCCACGTTAAGCGGGCCGCGCACGTCGAACCACTTCCCTTTGTGGTTCAGCGTATGGAGCTTGCCGCGGTCTGCGAATACCGCGCCGTCCTTGTCGAAAACGAACGCGTCGTCCTCCCAGCTGTCCCACAGGCCGGTGACGACCCCGACGAATTCCTCCGCCCGGTCGTAGCGGAGCGAATGCAGCAGCAGTTCGTCCTTGCCGAAGTTCAGCGCCTCCGCCGGATTGGCCGAGGTCACGACGTTCCATGCCGCGCGTCCGCCGCTCAGGTGGTCGAGTGAGGCGAATTTGCGGGCGACGTGAAAGGGCTCGTTGAACGTCGTGGAGACGGTCGCCGCCAGTCCGACATGCGACGTGACGGCGGACAGCGCCGACAGCAGCGTCAACGGCTCCGGCCGGACCGTTACCGTCTGGGCGACCGCTTCGGGGAACTTTTCCGAGATCGCATAGCCGTCCGCCAGAAAGACCATATCGAATTTGCCGCGCTCCGCGGTCTGCGCCAGCTTTTTGTAGAAATCGAAGCTCAGCACCTCCGATGCCGATGCATCGGGATAGCGCCAGGCGGCCACATGGTGGCCGGGGATCATGAAAAATGCGCCTAATTTAATCTGACGTTCGCTGCCGCTCATGTTCATTTTCCTCCGTTCATTTGGTAGGTTCGCCTTTCGACTGTAGCGACGTGTCGCCTTATTCCCCGAGCGTTTGCTTCCAGCCGGTGAGACGCCGCTCCAGCGCCAACAGCAAATAATTCACGATAAGGCCGACGACGGAAATGGTGATGATGCCGGCGTACATCTGGGGGATGAGGAAGCTGAATTGCGCATATTGGATCAGATAGCCGAGCCCCGAAGTGGCGCCGACCATCTCGGCGGCCACAAGCACGAGGATCGAGCTTGCGCCGGCCTGGCGGATGCCGACGAAGATCGTAGGCAGCGCGGCCGGGATGATGACTTTGCGGAACAGGCTGACGGACGGCAAGCCCATCGAGCGCGCCGACTTGACGAGCAGCGGGTCGACGTTTTTGACGCCGCTGATCGTGTTGAGCAGGAGCGGGAACAGACTGGCGTAAAGCACGATGGCGATTTTGGACGTCTCGCCCAAGCCCAGCAGCAGGATGAAGACGGGCAGAATGGCCAAAGCGGCCGTGTTGCGCATCAGCTCGAGGAACGGATTGAGATAATCCGCCGCCGTCTTCCACCAGCCGATCGCGAGGCCCAGCGGAATGGCGATCAGGTTCGCGAGCAGAAATCCGCTGATCGAGCGCGTGAGGCTGGCGGTCAGATGATCCTGCAGGTCTCCGGAGCGCAGCAGCTCCCACCAGGCGCTCATCACTGCGGAAAAGGGCGGAAAAAACGTCACGTTGACGATTCCGGTCCGCGGCGCGATCTCCCAAGCCGCCAGGAACAACAGGATGGCGATGCTGTTCCGGAACGCCCTGCGCGCCTGCGCCGCCCCCCGTTCCAGCGTACCGCCGCTTCGTCTCCCTTGCAGAATCAGCGTTTTCGCCACATTGCTCTCAGCCATGGCGCGCGCCCCCTTTCGCCGACGATTTCCCTTCCGCGTACGCGTCCAGCGTCTTGGACTTCTCTTGCTCCTGGGCTCTGGACACCTCGTCCTTGAGCAGTTCCCAGATCTCGTGGCGCAGCTTCACGAAGTCCGGATTCGACCGCAGATCCTCCTCGCTTCGCCTCGATTCGAACGGAATGTCGATCACCCGCTTGATTCTGCCGGGGCGCGAGGTCATGATCGCCACCCGCTGGCCCAGATACACCGCTTCTTCGATACCGTGGGTGATAAAAATAATCGTCTTGCCCGTCGCCTCCCAGATGCGCAGCAGCTCGCTCTGGAGCGTCTCGCGGGTCTGGGCGTCGAGCGCCGCGAACGGTTCGTCCATGAGGAGCACCTCGGGATCGTAAGCGAGACTCCTCGCGATCGCGATCCGCTGCTTCATGCCGCCGGACAGCTCGTGCGGATAGCGGTGCTCGAAGCCGCCGAGGCCGACCAGGTCGATGAACCGCTGCGCGGTCTCTTTTCTTTGCCGGCGTCCGACGCCCTTGGCCTCGAGCCCGAACTCCACGTTGGCGAGCGCCGTCTTCCAAGGGAACAGCGCGTACTGCTGGAATACGATGCCCCGGTCCAGATTTGGCCCCGAGATGGCTTGGCCGTCCAGCAGGATCTGGCCGCCGCCCGGCTTCGTGAGGCCCGCCAGCAGATCGAGCAGCGTCGACTTGCCGCAGCCGCTCGGCCCGACGATAACCATGAATTCGCCTTGCCTGACTTCGAGATTGATATCCTGAAGCGCGTAGACCGGCTGGCGCTCCGCCTTGAGCTCCCTCGCGCCGCGTTGGACGCTGAACGCCTTGTGCACGTGCCGGATGCTGATCTTGGATTCGGTCGTCATGAATCCGCCTCCTTCATGTCTCGCTTTACTTGTCGTTCAAGTACGGATTGAACGCGTTCGTATACAGATCCGCCGCCTTGTAATCTCCCTCCTTGAGCTCTCCCTCGTCGATCAGCCAATTGATCCACGTATCGAACTCCTTGTCCGAGATCAGTCCTCCCTTTCCCGCGACGCCCGTGCTCTTCCACAGCTTCACCGTCGACGTATCTTCCTTGCGGCCGCGCTTCTCGATGATCTGCCCGTAGCGGGCGACGACCTCTTCGCGGGGCGTCGTGCGGGCCCACTCGATCGCCTTGGCGGTCGCCTCGACGAACTTGCGGGCGGCGTTCGGATTGTGCGCGATGAATTTGTCCGTCAGCACGTAGCTGCCCGCGCTGAAGTTGCCGAACAGCTCCTGGTCGGTGAATAACGGATGAATGCCGCCCCGCTCGAGCGCCTTGTCGCGGAGCACGCCGCCGAGCGCCGCGGCGTCGATCTGATTCGCGCGCAGCGTCTGCTCCGACGTGACGGGCGGCACGACGACCAGCGTGACCTTCTTGATCTCCTCCGGCGTCAGCCCGGCGCGGTGCAAATATTCTTTGATGACGAATTCGTGGTGCGCGCCCAGCGTATTGACGGCGATGCGTTTGCCGATCAGATCGCGGGCCGTCTTGATCGGGCTGTCGTCCGGCACGTAATAACCGGTCCAGGTGTTGTCGTCGACGCCGTAATACGCGATGACCGATTTGATCGGCGCCTTGGCGGCGATCAGCTTGACGATCGCGCCGTTGAACGCGCCCCCGAAGTCGGTGTCGCCGGTCACCGTCGCCTGGATGTCCTGCGGGCCGCTGATCGTGTTTCCGACGAATTTGAGCTTGAGCGGCGCCAGGTACCCCAGGTCTTCCGCCAGCTCCGGAAACGTAACCGACCCGACGCTTCCCTGATAGCGAAGCTCCTTGACCTCCAATCCGCCGTCGGCCGATCCTCCCTTTTCCGTAGCCGCCGATGCGCCGCAGCCCGACAGCAGGATCGACGAACCGAGCAGCAGCGTCAGCGACGCGCCGGCCCAGCCTTGCATGGTTTTCCTCATCAACTCCAACCCCTCCTCGACATCATGCAAGCCGACCTCGGCCGACCGAATGACTTAATATCCTATAGACTTACTTAGTTTTTATTTCTATAATCGACTATAAAACCGGCCTTCCGGACCGTCAACGAAGTTGACCGCGACTGACCGCAAGTGACCACGAATGACCACGAACGAGCCGCCAAGCCGCAATTCTGAGCCGAAGGATGTGAAAAGCGATGCCGTCCAAGCGATTCGACTTCATCACCTTGCACGAAGCGTTGGAACTGCTGGATGTCAGCCGTTCTACTTTTGACCGATGGCGCAGGAAGAAGCAGCTTCCGTATACGAAAATCGGAAAAGAAATCATGGTCGACAAAGGCGAGCTGGAACGCTGGTTCAAGCTTCACGCCTCGCAGAGAAGCGAGGCGCCCGGCGCAGAGCGCCAAGAGGGACGCCGGACGCCCGCGGCGCTGCAGCCGCTCGTCGTGACCGTCGGGTATCAGAGCAGATGGGCGCAAATATGGACGGCGCTCGTCATGAAGGAGCTGGGCTGGTTCGAAGAGGAGCTGGCGAAGCTGATCCCGGAACGCGTCGTCCAGGTTCGCTGGCATGACGGCGCGCACGGACCGGCGCTCGTGCAGGGCATGATCGGCGGACACATCCAGATCGCTTCCATGGGCGACTATCCGATCTCGCTCGCCTTCTCGCTAAGCCGCCTGCTGCCCGACTTCCGCCCCGTGCTGCTCGCGTTCGACGGGAAGACGGCCGGCGGCCAAGGCCTCTCGCTCGTATTGGGCAACAACGTGGACATCCGCCGACCCTCGCGGCCGTCCGAGCTTCAGATCGCCACCGTAGCCCAATCCAGCGCCGGCGGACGGCTGTCGGGCTTGCTTCACCGATTCGGTACGGCCGATGCGCGCATCGTGCACCGGGATCTGGACGAATGCATGTCCGACATGGCCCGAGGCGCGATCGGCGGCGGTTTTATGGGAGAGCCCTACGCCAGTCTGGCCCGCCACTACGGGTTGGGAAGGATCGTCGAAGCCGAAGGCCTGGGCGACGACTTCCTGTCCGGCGTCGTCATGGAGGAAAGTTGGCTGGCGCGGCATCCCGCGGTCGGGACCGCTTACCTCAAAGCGCACCTGCGGGTTCACCGCTGGGTTCGCCGCCATCTGCGCGAAGCGGCCGAGCTCATCGCCAGAGTGCGCCGGATTCCCGTCAAAGTGGCGGAGGACATCCTTGCCAAGATCCGCTGGGACGCCGCTCCCTACGCCAAAGACATCGCCGCGCTGGAGCGGCTGAATCCCGGGCCCGAGCGGGCGCCGCCGGCCTTTTTCATGCCGGACGACGAGATCCGGCTCGACGCCTCGTTTCTGATGCAGGCGATCCGCGAGCTGCGTCTTCCCTCGCCGGCCGAAGGGCCGATCGGCGGCGACTGGAGCGCGGAGCAGCTGTATTGATGCGGTGCCGACGGTAGATACACCTATTTACAAAAAGGTGTAAGTAATTGCAGGTGATCTCGCCCCGGGCGGGGCATTTGTGCGGGATAACGATGCACGGCATTCTTATTCGGCCCCGGGCGGAGCATAGGCGCGGGATAACGATGCACGGCATTCTTATTCGGGCCCGGGCGGGGCATTTGTGCGGGATAACGATGTGCGGCATTCTTATTCGGCCCCGGGCGGGGCATTTGTGCGGGATAACGATGCACGGCATTCTTATTCGGCCCCGGGCGGGGCATTTGTGCGGGATAACGATGTACGGCATTCTTATTCGGCCCCGGGCGGAGCATAGGCGCGGGATAACGATGCACGGCATTCTTATTCGGGCCCGTGCGAGGCATTTGTGCGGGATAACGATGCACGGCATTCTTATTATGAGTTTGCCGCAATCGACGAGAAGCCGGCTTCGGTTGAAACTAAAATGACGGGATTGTTAAGAAAGGCTGCTCGGATGGTCTATTCAGACCAGTCCAAGCAGCCTTTGAATTTCCTCTGCAACAGTCCCTAGTGCCCGATCAACAATCGGCGAATGGCGGCAATCGTATCCGCGCGACCGCTGTAAGCCCATACCTGGCTGCGATCGGTCAAACTTCGCTCTCCTCGTTCCTTATCGATTACCGGCGTATGATACTCCAGCTCGCCGAAGCTCCCCAGCGTACCGTCGTCGCTGTACACTTGCACGCAATGACCGCGGTCGTCCGGAGAATGCCGCGGAGCGTCCCTGTAGTCCCTGGAAGGAACGGGGTAAAAGCTTCGAACGAGCAAGTGAGCCGATTCGCCCTCTTCTCTGTAATAGGCGATCCTTCCCGTGACGTCATGCGCTTTGATCGAGCCCTTGAATCTCCGGGAAGCATCGATCCGAAATTGGACCAGCCCCGGATTCGCCACGGCGTCGGAGGCGTCGATCGGGCCGAACATGCCGAAGATCTCCGCTTGACCGTACGTCGGAATCCAGACCGCGCCGCCGGCGGGCACTTGCATAATGCTCCAGCTTGCCGCGGGCGCCGAGCGTTCCGGATCGTTATCGCAAATGCGCACGGTCGTATCGTAGCCGATATAGCGATAGTGGCCGAGGGAGGCGGACAATAGCCGGACGGGATCCGGCTCCAGCGCAATCGTCTTCCCGATGGTCAGCCTGGAATCGGTCTCCGACCGATAGGCCCGTAACGAAACGGACTGCGAGAAATCGGCTCGCCGGTCCTCGTCTTGCATCTCCATCGCGTATCGTCCCGGATCCAATTCGCCCGGAACCGAATAGCTTTCCTCAAAAGAGTCGGCGCTTTTGACGAAATACTCCAGCTCGGGGCTGATCCACGTTCGGTCGCCCCCCGTGTTCCAATCCGCCGCATTTGCCGCGTCCGGGTGGACCCATAACAGATTGCGATCGTCTTTTCCCGGGAATATGCCGATCACCCGGGCGCCCCGAGCCAGCAGCACGATCGCCCCGCCTGCGCCGTCGGCCAGCAGCTCCGAGCGGCGGCCGGCATTGTCCAGCATGCTTTTTAATGCCAGTGCGTCCATCCCATTCACCCCCGCTTATCGAATCGCCGACCGGCCAGTCCGCGTTAATGTCCCGCCAATCGCACGAACAACGTCGTCACGTTCTTGGCTTGAACGTCGACCGTCGTTTCCGCGCCTTGCGCTCCCGCCGTCGCTTCGAGCTTCTCCAATATCGTCCCGTCCGCGAGTCCCCGTTCGATGGATACGACCGGCAGCGCGATCGACAGGGAAGCCGTAACGGCCTCGTTCGTCAAATTGGCCAACCGGACTTCAATGCCGCTGCCGTCAAGACAAGGACGGATGCTGCTGACCTGCACTTCGGACGTCTTCAACAGAACGAAGCCTTGTTCGTTAGGCAGCTTGGGAAGATCGGCCGATTGGGCGCTCAGCGCTTGCCCGTCCGCCCGGTTGCCTGCAAACGGCAACTGCACGTACGGAACGGGCGTACGGCATTCGTCTGCGATCGTCCATGGGGCTTGCGCCCCCGCTTGTTTGCCGCTCGGTTCAATGGTCAACGAATACCGAAATTCGAGCTTGCGCAAACATTGGCAGCCGGGGGTGGGAAGATACGGACCGGTCGGCATTCGAATGACGGATCCTCTCCAAGCCGCGCCCAGATGCGACACGCTTCGCCACAGCGTCAGCGCGAGACTTCCGCGATCGGCCGGGTCGTCCTTCGCGCAATCCGGAGACGGCACCCACTCATACTCATGAAGCCCTTCCGTCGTCCATACAAATCGCGCACGGTCCGTATCGGCAGCCAGAAAATGCTGATACGGGAACATCGTTCGCTCCGTTTCCAGCCAATGGTCTTCCGCAGGTTGAACGACCCGCTCTTCCCTTTCCAGCATATCGAATTGGCCGCCTGCGCGAAAGCGGCCCCTTTTGCCTGCCAGCGGGAAAACAAGCCGTACCCGATGGTCCTCCACCGCATTGACCGTTTCCGTTTCGAATACCGCGGTTCTGGCGCCAGGAGACAGCTTGATGCGAGTCGTCAGTTCGAGCTCCGTCATCGCACGGCTTCTCGACTTGTCGTCTTCGCTTAACGATTCCGGCACGCAAATCCGATAAGTCGCTTCCAGCACGCTCCAGCCGTAGCCTTCGCTCGTCACGGCTACCGAAACGGCGCCGACCGAATAATACTTCCGATCCGAGATGGGCGCGGAATACAGATAACCGTCGCCCGCGTCCCCGCCGTCTTCGAAATAATGCAGTCCGTTCCAGGAGTCGCCGGTTTCCTTGTCGATCCACGTCAGGGAGCCGTCTCCTTCAATGACCAGCTTGACGAATTCGTTCTCGATGTGCCGGGATACGGATTGCAGCGGAAGGCTTGGCAGCGCGGGAGCCCTGCGCAATCTGACCGACATGGCTTTGTAGCCGAGCGCCGGCATGTCGGCGATATACGCCCGTATGCGATGCCGATACACATCCGGGCTTAAAGGATAGCGCTCCGAGAACGATTGAATCGGCGTTTGCTTGTGGACGTACAGAATTTCGCCGAACGATTCCCGGCCCTTCCCGTCCGTCAGGCTGACCGACCGATAATCCGACGAAGCCGGCACGTCAAAATCGAATTCAACGAGAGCGCCCCGCTTCCAGGGCAAAGCATTCACGAAGACGACCGGCTGTCCGGAAGTCCCGTCGATCCAGGCCGTATCCGCGCGAGCGGCGATCCGGCAGGCCGTCTCGTGAACGAGCTGGCGGGCCAACTGCATCGCTTTGGCATAACGCGTTTCCATTTCGTCGTGCACTTCGTCGATGCTGCAGCCGCATATCGAATCGTGCGGATGATTCTGAAGAACGTATTTCCATGCCAGTCTGACGAACGCGGGATGCTGCTCCAGACCCAAGCCCGATCCGATCGCTTCCAGCGGCTCGACCAGCTTCTCCATCCAGGTCTGGACTTCCGCGTTCTGCTGCTTCAGATAGATGCGAGACGACAAAACGCCGGGCATCACTTGATTGATGTGGCTATCGGGCATGTGATTCGTCTTGCGCAATTCGCCCCTGATGACCGGCAGTTCCGCATTCGACGCGGCGATAGCTGCGAATAAATCCCGGAACGAGCTGATCTTTAGCGGCGCTTCGCCGATCTCGTTCCAATGGCTTACGATCGCTTCCAGGTTGGCTTGAGGCTCCATATGATCCATGCCGTTCATCAGCAGCGCATGCCCGGTCAACGAATAGCCGGCCGTTTGACCGAGCAGCGTTCTTATCCGGTCCGCAGCCTTCTCTGGATCGACGGGAAGCGCGTGGGCAGCCGTATAGCCGTACAAATGGGACAGATGCACCGCCAGAACGCGATCGCCGCTCGTCGCTTCCCACTGGAACTCCGAAGGAACCTCTTCCGGCGTGCCGTTTAACCCGCGCCACACGACGGCTTGCGATATGCCCAGCTGCCTGAGAATAAGCGGCATCTGTCCGAGATGGCTGAACGTGTCGGGCAAGTAGCCCAGCTTCTCGTATGCGCCGAACTCGGCGCATATTCTCACGCCTTCTTCGTAATTGCGAATAAAAGACTCGCCGCTGACCAGAAACGCGTCGAACAGCACATACCACGGACCGATCGCCAGCCTGCCGGCCTGAACCAGTTTTTTGATCCGCTCCTTGTTTTGCGGCTTGATCTCCAAATAATCGTCCAATACGATGCCTTGCCCGTCCAGATGGAAGCGGAACGAATCGTCCGCCTCCAGCCGCTCCAAAAGCTTGTCCATGATTCCGACAAGACGGAATCTGAAATTTTCCATCGGCAGGTACCACTCGCGATCCCAATGCACGTGCGAAATCAAATGAATTTGCTGTAATTCGGGCTTCATCTCCAGCTTCCTCCCGCCGTTCTATATCTCTTTGTGATAAGCGACCTCGTAAAAGTCGGCATTGCCCAGATAGCCCCAATTGAATTGCAGGGAGTAGACTTCGAATTTGACGTAGACGGTGTTCTCGTGCAAAGCCAACGAGGTCAAATCTATCTTTCGCGTCGCTTGCCAGTCTCCATCGTTCTCGACCGTCGCAACCAGGCCGAGGGAGGACGGCGAGGTTCCCGCGTATACTTTGACGTATGCGCCCAATATGCCTCTGGCGCCGTAGTCGACAACGAGCTTGTCGAAGCCGTTCTCGGCTCCGCTGCTCACCTCGTAGACGACCGATCCGGCTTGAGACTGGGCTTGACCGACCAGGCCTTTATCCGAATAGTTGTCGTCCAGCGCCGTTGAGGTCAAGTTGTCGTAGCTGTAAGACAATCCTTCCCAAGCCGTATCCGACGACACTTCGTAATCCTGATTCAACAGGGGAACGACATCGTAATCCAGCGGGAAATTCACTTCCGTGAACTTGACGTCGCCGAGATAACCCCAATTGTACAGCGCGGAATACACCTCGAATTTGACGTAAATCTCGTCCTTGCGTTGCGCCAGCGAAGTCAGATCCAGTCTGCGCGCCTTATCCCAGTCGCCGTCGTCCTCGACCGTCGCCGCCAAGCTTAAGGAGCCGGGAGAATCCCCCGCGTACACCTTGACGTATGCGCCCAATATGCCGCGAGCCCGATAGTCCAGCGCCAGCTTCATGAACCCGCTTGCGGCGGCGCTCGTTATCTTGTAGGTCACCGATCCGACCTGCGACTGGTCTTGGCCGACCAGACCCCGGTCCGAGACGTTGGTGTCCAAAGCGGTTGACGTCAAATTCGCATAACCGGCCGCTGCCGCCTGCCATTCGCTGTCGCCGCTTGCTTCGAAATCTTCGTCGATCGGTTCGTAAACGACATAATCGTCGGGGAAGTCGGTCTGCGTCAGCTTGATGTCTCCGAGATATCCCCAATTGTAAAGATTCGAGTAAATCTCGAATTTGATATAGAGCTCGTCCTTGCGTCTTGCCAGCGATGTCAGGTCCAGACTGCGCGTCTTGTCCCAGTCCCCGTCGTCCTCGACGGTGGCGAGCAAGCTTAAGGAGCCGGGAGAATCGCCCGCATACACCTTGACGTATGCGCCCAATATGCCGCGAGCCCGATAGTCCAGCGCCAGCTTCATGAATCCGCCGGCAGCCGCGCTCGTTGCCTTGTAGGTTACCGATCCGACATGAGACTGGTCTTGACCGACCAAGCCTTTGGCTTCCTCGTTGCCGTCCAATGCCGCAGCGGTCACGTTCGTATAGTTGAACGCTTGAGCCTGCCATTCTGCGTCATCGTCCGCCTCGTAGTCATCCTCCAGAATGACGGTCGGCTCCGCTCTGCGAACCTGAATCGCAATCGTATTGGACTTGACCATTTCCGCTCCCTTGGTCACATAAGCGGTCAAATGGGCGGTTCCGACGGCTCCGGGCGTCACGACGCCGTTCTTGTCGATCGTCGCCACCGTCTCGTCGTCGCTGACGTAGACCATATTGGCGTCTCCCTTATACACGGGCGAAGCGTCGTCATAGTCGGCATCGACATGAAGGGCGGTCGTATCCGTTCCGTACAGCGCGTAGCTGTCCGCAGTCAAATCCGCCGATTCGAGCGTTTTGAACGAAGTGCCGTTCAATATTTTCAGGCTGCTGAGCGCCCCCCAAGTAAAGTTGGAGCTGAAAATTCGGAATTTGATATACAGCTCGCTCTGGCCTGCTGCCGCATCGGATAGATCGAGCGTGTAGGTCCCTGTCGGGCTTACCGGCGTGTCCGTATCCATACTGCCGGCGAGCGTCCAATCGGTCCCGTCGTCGCTCGTATAAACCTCTACACCGTTATCCTCGTCGATGATTGCTCTCGCGCTGTATTCCACGATCAATTTGTTGATCTCGTCCGGGCTCTCGACCCGGTAAGTGACGTACCCCGGAGCGGCATGATTGACGGTCGTCAGCACCTTATCCTGCCCGTTCAGATCCATGAGCTCCGCCTGCAAATTGCCGTAGTCCTCCGCCGTCGCTTTCCAAGCGTCGGCATCGTCCGATTGATAATCCTCGTTGACGACGGAATCGAAAGGCTGGAACACGGTCAGCGCGTCGTAAGCCGTCCCCGATACGAGGTATGGCGTATAATAGACGCCGACTTCCTCTCCCGGCTCCAGATCGATTTGCCCGGGTGGCGTCAGGAACGGCGTGGCGTCCGCCTTCAACGGCAGGTTAAGACGGGTGTAGCCCCGGAATACATAATCGTTGCCGCCAAGCAGCGCGATTCCGCCGTTGCTCATCGTTCCTACGACGGAAACCTGGTTCATCTCGTCGAGCTCGCCCGTTTCTTGACCGTAATAAGCTCTCACAGTATCGGCCTTGCCCGCCTCATCCATCGAGAAGTCGACGCGATCCCCGTACACGATCGCTTGAGCGGGGATCTCCATCATCTCGTTCTCCAGGCTTCCGATTTCGCCGCGTTTGATAGAGACGTTATCCGCAAGAGGAATCGCGATTTTATCGATATACTCGCCGACTTCGGGGTCAGGAACCGCCGCTTCTATCGAACGGGTTGCCTGATCGTAACCGCGGTATACGCCCGTGAATTGTTCGGGAAGCTCGAAGTGCTCCGCCTCGGCGGACAAGGCGAACGCGACTTCGCCGTCCGCGGCCTCCGCCGCTTCCGGGTCGGCGGATGTGCTCTCCGAGACGCGGAAACGGTTATCCCCCAGACTTTCCAGCTTGTAATAGTCTCCGTCCGTACGATCCTGCCAGGAAAGCAGCATCGATTGATCGCCGTCCGTCGCCAACGTCAATTCCAGCTCCTCGTCGTCGTAAGCGGTTAACGTTGCCAGCACCCGATCGTTCGAAGAGGACAACTGCAAGGATATCGGATATTTGCCCAACGCGCCGTGGCCTTTAACGGCGTACTTAGCCGGCAGTTGCTGCGACAGTTGTCCGGTCAATAGCCGGTAAGCCGATGCATACAGCCCGTCGTCGAACAGCTCTTTAGCGTGCGTATAGGTGACGTCTTCGGTTCCCCGCTCCAGATACTCGGCCAGCAGACGCTCGGCATCGGCGCGGTAGCCGATCCACTGCCGCTGCGCTCTCGTCTCTTCCAGCGAATAACGGAATCCGTCGCTGTGACCCGTTGCGTATTCCCATGGAATACCGGCCTGCAGCGCGCTTAGCGTCGTCCAGTTGCTATTGTCCCGGTTCGTATACAAGCGCAATTCGACGTATACGTCGTCTTCGTCGGCGGCAATGCCGCTAAGATCCACTTTGGCGGGAAGCGTGCCCAACGTCCGCTCCAGCTGCAAAGCGTCGGGATCGGTGCCTGCCCACACTTCTATTTTGCAGCCTGCGTCCAAAGCGCTCAGTATTCTTCCTTCCAGGTTCAAGAGCAAGCCTTGGTCGAAAGGCAGGCCGCCATGGGTAAAATGGTACTTCAGCGAGCCGTATTCGGAAGAATCGTCGGGCGATACGGTATAACGGTCGCCGAGCGGATCGCGAGAGAGGTTGGCGACGCCGGTTAACGGGCCCGCCGCGTCCAGAGAATCGCTATCGTTAAAGTCGAGAGAATAGATCGCGCGCTCGTAGGAATCCGGAGTCACTTCGGTTGACGGCGCCATGTCCGAACGCTCCAGCAATTCCTCGTCGCCTGCTTGCCGGTTGAACAGAACGACATCCTTCGTGCCGTAGCCGTATATTTTCGACAGATCGTCCAAATCGGAGGCGGAACTGCGCTCGAAGTTAATGTCCGAGAACTTGCCGGCCGCCGCAATATAATCGAAATACCGCGGATCCTCGATACCGATGAATTCTCCGCCGAAGCGAATTTCGTCCAGCCTGTGCGATTCCCATTTTCCTTTGCGCTTATCCAGGATCGGAAATCCGGAATCTATAAAAGAATGCGTATAGCTGTTTTCCGACAGCTGATCGTCCGGCAGCGTCAACGATCCGTTGTCGACCAGCACCGCGTTTTTCCCTTCTCCTTCGGCCATCGCGCCCGCCTCGCCTTTAATATAGGCGGTCAAGTTGCCGAACAGCCATTCGCGCTCTTCCTGAGAAAGACCGTCCGCAGGATCGAGCGCGACGCTGTCCGCGGAAGCGTCGCCGGTCACTGCGGAATTGTAATCTCCGGCCGCCTGCGGCGAAGCCTTGAAGCTGTATTCCGGCCAATAGATCGGCTCGTTTTCAAGAAACAGAGACACCTGCGGGAGGTCCCCGTCTTCGAGCCGCATCATGGCGAGCCGGTAGGATACGTAACGGGACAGCCATTCGATTTTCTGATTGCGAACCTCGTTATAGTGATCGTCGTTCATGGTCATCCACGGCGTATTGCCCCAGATGTTCGGAATGGAAGGCCGATACGTTTCCGTCAAAGGATCGTAGACGATCTGCTGGTATCGGATATCTCCCCAGTAACCGCCCAAGCCGTCCGGCCCCGAAGGCGTACCGCTCCACCAGGAGTTGAAGTCCAGATACAGCGGCATATCCGAATCGCGGGACAGCTGCAGCACATAGTCGATGCGGCTGCGAAGCTCTTCCTCGGAAAATTTCATATAACGAATATCGAAGGCCAGGCCGATCTCGCTGCCGTATAGCCGATAGTCGCCGGCATACGTTTCCTTGAGATCCGTCACTTTGTCCAGATCGCTCGAATAGTCGGAGGTCGTGAAGTCGCCGTATTTCGGATCGTATAGCGGATTCATGAGCACGATGCCCATCGGATCGACCGCATTCTCTTGGTCGATTAAATCTTCAAATTGGCTATAAGCCCATACTTGGCCGAGCGATACGCGAGATTCGCCGACGTTGGTCAACGTGACGGTCACGCTGCTCTTGGATGACGTGATCGTCTCGGGCACATGGACGAAAAAGTGGTTCGGCCCGCTGCCGTACGCTTCGTAGCTGCGAAAATAAACGGCCGTGCCGTCGACGAAAATGCGATAGCCGAACGCGTCTTCCCGTCTGTCGTGAATTTCCTGGAACTCCAGCGTCAGCGGCTCGTCTCCGTCAATGGCAAGCTCGAAGGAGACTTCGCTTCCGGCTCCTTCCATGTATCGCGTAGCGTAGGAGCCGCTTACGTCTCCGATGTCCGACGCTATCGTTGCCGTCGCGGACGTTCCGCTTGTCGTCAAGCTGTGGGAAGTCTCTTCGCCGCCGTCCCCGAAGGTCAAGCGATCGGTCAACGCTCCGGCCACAGGGTCCGCGAACGCCTTGCCGCCGCTTGCGCCGCCCCCGATCCCGTCCGGAACAACCAAACCGCCCAACGAAAGTACCCCTGCAAGCGCTAAAATCAAGCCTTTGCGAAAGATCATGTCGACACCCGCTATTCTTCGGAATGGGTCTGCATTAACGCAAATTCACAATATTCCTGGGCTTCTCCCCGCTGAACAATCGGGCGACTTCCGCCGCTGCGCCGTGCTGAAGACGGCGTATGGAGTCCTCCGAATACCAGGCGCAGTGGCTTGTAATCAGGCACTGGTCGAGGCTTAGCAGCGGATGGTCCGGAGGCAGCGGTTCCCGATCCAGCACGTCGAGAGCCGCGCCGCCGATCTGTCCGCGGGACAACGCGTCGGCTAGAGCCTCGGTGTCGATCACGCCTCCCCTTGACGTGTTCAAGACGTAAGCGGTGCTTTTCATGACGGCGAGCGCGTCCGCATTCAACATATTGGCCGTATGCGCGTTAAGCGGCAGATGGATGCTCAAAATATCGCTCTCTTCCAATAAACGCTCCCATGTCGCCTTCCGAACGTTCCGTTTGGCGAATTCCGCCTCGGATATGTAGGGATCGAAAGCGATCACGCGCATATTAAAAGACTGCGCCCGTTGCGCCACCGCTCTGGCGATATTCCCGAAGCCGGCCAGCCCGAGCGTCTTGTCCTGCAAGCCCATAATCGGGGGCAGCGGACGAATCTCCCAAATTCCCGCTTTGACTCTGGCAGAGACGGCGGGAATCTTGCGCACGGCGGACAGCAGAAGACCCATCGTATGATCGGCCACCTCCTGCACGCCGTAATCCGGGACATTGGCGACCGGCAGTCCCCGCTCCGTTGCGGCTGCAAGGTCTACGTTGTCCGTTCCGATGCCGTAGCGGACGATAATCCGGCACCGTTCCAGTCGGGCAACCGTATTGGCGGTCAACGGCGCCAAATTCGTCAGAATCGCGTCCGCATCCCGGCATAGTTCAATGACGTCCTCCTCCGTCTTGCACTGGCCGACGCGGAATTGAAAACCGAGCGGCTCAAGCAATCCGCGTTCTTGCGCCAGATCGGAGAAAGGATGGTCGGTAACCGCAACAACCGGAGATCTCATCCGTGGTCCCCCCTTACGTTTATAACGACTTTGATCGTGGCCGGATCTCTGCGCTGAAGCAGCTCGATCGCCCGGCCGTATTCCGCCAGCGTCAGCCGGTTGGTGATCAAAGGCCGCAAATCGATTTTGCGAGCTTCCAGCAGCGCGATCACTTCCCGCCACACGCCCGGACTTCCCAACGAACCTCTCAGCTCCAAATCGCGAACGACGATCCGGTCCATATCGACGGAAGCCCGCTTTCCCCCGCAAAGACCTAACATGGTCATCCCGCCCCCGGGGCGAAGCAGGCTTACGCCGAACTCCGCCGCCTGCGGACTGCCCGAAGCTTCGATGACTTTGGCGAACTCTCCGAATGAAGAAGCGGGCTCGACCGCGTCCGTCTCTGCGGCCCCGGCGGCATGAAGCCGACCGGTCAAATTCACCGCCAGATCGGCGCCCAGCGACCGCCCGATATTCAATCGGCGTTCGTTATAGTCGAACAGGACGATCCGGCCGGCACCCAGCGCACGAGCCATCTGCACCGTCAACAAGCCGATGGCTCCCGCCCCCAGCACCGCAACGGTGTCGCCGGGTACGATGCCCGCGCGAAGCGCCCCTCTGTATGCGACCGCCGCCGGCTCGATCAGGCATGCCTCTTCGTAAGCGACGCCGCCGTCGAACCGATGCAGCGCCTGCTCCGGATACGATACGTAGTCCGCCGCCGCGCCCGCTTTGCCCAATATGCCCGTCTCCGCGCGGTTCGGGCACAAGTTATAGGAGCCGCTCTTGCACATGGCGCATGTACGGCAAGGAATCGTCGTCTCCCCGACGACCCGGTCGCCGACCGCGAGTCGCATGACCCCTTCGCCGATCGCAACCACCTCGCCGGACCATTCGTGTCCCGGAATAACCGGATACGAAGCCGAACCGCTGCGGAAATACGCCATGGAACCGTCGTAGATTTCCATGTCCGTCGCGCATATGCCCACGCAGTGCACGCGGACAAGCGCTTCGCCGCGCCCGGCGGCCGGAACGGGAACCGTCTCGATCGCCAACCGGCCGGGTCCCTCGATGACCGCCGCCTTCATCGTATCTGCGATCATAAGCGCGCCTCCTCGCCTTCAGCGAAACGCAACGTCATTGCCATTCTCTCGGACGGCGTGATGACGATATCCGCGAGACCGGCCGCCTCCTTCAGTCGGACATCCGCATCCGCATCGTCCGACTCGGCCGAGACAAGCGGGCCCGGCAAGCGCAGCTCGGCTTGCAGGCCGGCGGGCAGCTCCAGCTCCAGCAGTCCCTCCCGTTCGCGCAGTGCAACGCGAACCGGTCCGTTCGGCGTATGGGTCGTCCCTTCCACAAAAGCCAACCCTCCGCTTTGCGGAGCGATCCGGTAACGACAGAAGCCGGGAGACAGCGGGCGCACGCCCAACAGCTCGCCGTGCGCAATGTAGATCGGAGCGACCGAGCATTGGCACCAGGCGTTCTGATCCGGCTTCATCGACCAGTCTTCGGCCAGCGTTCCGTTCTCGTGAAGCGAGTTCATCGCGCCCCATCTGTCGCGCAGATCCCGCACGATCGCCCCGGATCGACGATACTTGGACAGCGCCCATAAACGCCAGCCCGCATTGACCGGATGCGACAAGCCCAGCTCGGGCGGGCATTCGGTCAGCGCATCCAGATTGCCCGCCAAGCGAGACTCGGGAATCAGATCGAAGAGCAGCGCCATGGACAGCGAGCGGTCATGCTGCCGGATCCGCGCCTTCCCATCTGCGCCAAAATCCAGCCAAGGGAGATTATCCACGAACATGCCCCGCTGCTCGTCCCAGAAGTGCGCGAACAGCGCGTTTTTCAACTGTTGCAGCTTCGATACGCATTTGTCCGCCAGCGCCCGATCGCCGGTCCAGTCGGCGATCGCCGCCAGCTTCAGCCAGTAACCGTAATAATAAATGTTTAACGTTGCCTGCCGGTCGCGCTGCTCGGCGTAGCCGTGATGATCCAGCCATACGACGTGAAGGCCCAGCCCTTCTACCGGAAGCATCCCGTCGGAGGCCTCCATGCTCTCCAGCCAGCCGTAATGGCGGGCGATGACCGGGCGGAGAGCATGCAGCAGCCCCATCTCTCCGGTATGAAGCGTATACTCCGCGATATCGTAAATAAAGCCGATTCCGTGATCGAGCAGCGGCCCCCAGCTCGATAGCCCGAGCACCCTCTGCGGCAGCCGTTCGAGGCGGTCGGAAGCCGGGAAGCAATCCAGGAACCACCCTTCTTCGTACTGTCCTTTGGAAAAGGTGCGGATCATTCTTTCCGGCAAACGATACTCGCCAAAAGCCAAATACAGCGCCAGCTTGGTCAAGCCGATCTCGCCCGAATATTGCTGCCTCTCGCGCGACATGTTGTCGGTTATCGTCTCCAGGCATACGTTGCGCGCGGAATTGACGGCTCCCCGATAGACGAGATTGACGGTCTCGTCGCTGGTGCGGAACCGCTCTTCGCTTGCGAAAGGATAGCGCAGCCGAATCGCGCCCGCGCTCAGCAGTTCGACGGGTTCGCCGGTGCCCCGGAACAGGACGGCGATATATTTGACCGCATCGTAATCGAACGCCGCGAAATTCGTTTCGCCCTCCGCCGCGGTTACGCGCACCCATTCTCCTTTTTGCGGCATCGGCAGCATCAATTCTTCTCCGATCCCCTCTCCGAAGACGATCTCCGCCACCGTACCGGCCGCCGCCCGAAACCGGACAAACGGATAGCCGGTTATGCCTTCGGGTAAAGCAAAGACCAATACGCTGGAGCAGCCCTCTTGCAAACGAACCGTCAGAGGGAACGGCCCGTCCCCGTCGCCCCGGGAAATCAGCGGACTGTCGTCGATTTTCTCCCGGTATGCCCCTTCCGTATAGACCTCGAAAAACTCCTCCGGCGGGCAGTTCCATTCGATAGATCCGGTCTTCAACAAAGCGGAGCATTCTATGGCGGTTTCCTGCATGTAAGGGATCGTACGCGGCTCGAACGAGCTGTCGACCGACGGATAGATATCGTACTGGACAAGGTGGTTGAACGTTCCCCACACGACCGGCTTCCCGTCGTCTTCCTTCAGCACCCTTGCCGGCCGCCAACCGCGATCGTCGTAATCCGGCGAATGCCAGCCGTGCGGATAGAGCCTTGCGTCGAAATCCTCCTGAAGCGCCCGCAAAAAGTGCCGTCTGTAATGCCCGGCCCGCCAGCTTTTGGCTCGAAACGCGCTCCAGCTTTCATCCGTAATCACGTTCGTCTCTACTTCAGAGCCTTCGTACTTGACGTTCAACGCTAGCAGCAAGCCGGGATTGCCCATCACGTAGGTACCGTCCGATTCCCCGAAATAGGCGACCAGCACCCCGATTACGTTGATGCCCGGACGAAGCAACGCCGCCAAGTCGAACGCATCCTTCTCCATGTGCCGCGGATCGAACGGAGCTGGCCCCCTTTGCGCCATGACGCCGTTCACGAATAGCTGATACCGGCTGTCTGCGGCAATGAAACCTCGCGCATGCTGCAAATCCATATCCTCGACTTGGATGGTCCGACGAAAAAAAATAAACGTATTCGGCAAGGTTCGCCCTTCCGGATACCAGATCCAGCTAGCCTTCATATTGCCTCCTCTTGTCGCCTTGCAGCGAAGCGACGCCTGCAGCGTTCGTAATCATGCTTTGACGGCGCCGGAAGTCACGCCTTTGATGAAATAGTTCATATTGACGGCAAGCAGAAGAATCATTGGAACGGAGGCGATGGCGAACCCTGCGAACAGCGGTCCGTATTCGACCTGCTGCACGCCTGTCATCGCATACAAGCCTACGCTTACCGGCTTCATCGACTCGCTGGGGAGCACGAGCATCGGCCAGATGAAGTCGTTCCAATTGTTCAAAACATTAAGCAGCGCCATTGAGGTAATGATCGGCTTGGACAGCGAGATCACGATGCGAAGGAAGATCGTCACATGGGATGCCCCGTCCATCTTGGCGCTGTCGAACAAATCCTGCGGAATTTGTTCAATGAACGTTCTAAGCACGAAAATAACGATAATCTGTCCAAATGCCATATACGGCAATATCGCGGCCCAGTAGGAGTTGATCAGCCCCAGATCCACCACCAGCACGAAGGAGGGGATAAGCGTAAGAACGCTGGGAATCATCAGGAACGAGAGCAGTAGCAGAAACAGCATATTTTTGCCGGGAAATTGCACTTTGGCGAACACATAGGAGGACAGGCTGGAGATGACGATGACGCCGGCGACGCTAACTCCGCATATCACGACGGAATTCAACAAATAATCGATGACCCGGTCGAACGCATGAACATAATTGTTCAGATGGAACGGAAAAACGGGAGCGAAGTAATTGTTCAAAATTTGCGGGTTGGTTTTCACCGACGAGACCAGCATGAAATAGAACGGAGCATAGGTCAAAACGATCAAGATCAGATGCAACGAGATGTTAACGGTCCTTCTGCTCATGCGTCCTACTCCCTGCTCCTGATGAATTTGTTGTTGATAAAGGTAATGACCAGCGTTATTGCGAACAAAAACACCCCGATCGTCGAGCCGTATCCGATGTTGCCGTTCGTAAAGGCGGTCTGATACATAAGCAATCCGGGAACGATCGTCGCCCCGTTCGGCCCGCCGTTCGTCATGATGAGCTGCGTCCCGAACTGCTGGATCCCGGCAATCATGCCGAGTACGATCAAAATTTTAATTTGCGGCAGGACTAGAGGAATATCGATTTTGAGAAAAATTTGGCCGCCCGAAGCGCCGTCGATCTTGGCGGCTTCATGAAGAGCCGGATCGTTGTTCTGAAAGCCCGCCAGCAGAATCAAAAATCCGAAGCCGGTGATCCAGGGAAATCCGACGAACAGAATGGCCGGAAGCGCGGTCGCCTGCTCGCCAAGCCAAACATGCATATAAGCGTCCAATCCGAGGGATTTGAGCGCATTGTTGAGAATTCCGAAATTGTATTCGTAGAAAAACTTCCAGAACAGAATGAGCACGGTGAACGGAATGACCATCGGAATAATATAAAGTCGTTGAATCCATTTCCCCCATCGGCCTTCGCCCAACCGAAAAACCAAATAGGTGACCGGCATCAGCACAAAAAAGGTAGATATGAATCCAAACGCGATAAACAAGCCGAGGTTGTAAAACGATTTCCAGAACGTTGCGTCCCCGAGAAGGGTCTGATAGTTGTCCAACCCGACGAACCTTGTATTGCGCATGTTATTGAAATTCATGTAATAGAACGAATTTATAAATGCTTTAATGGCCGGATATAACGAAAAAACAAACAAAAGCGCGAATGTAGGCGTCAATGCAAGATAGGCGAAGATGACCTTGAAGGAGGTACCTTTGCCGCTCGGCTTGTTCATGTGCAACCTCCTTTGCCGGCAATGAACGAACGGCCGCCCGCTTGGCGGATGATCGCGGAGCGGCCGCTCTCGTTCCTGCTTTATTTCGTAACCTGGCTTACGTAATCCGAGATTTTCAAGTCCGGCTGCTCTTTAATGATTTGGTCGGCGGCGTCGACGATCAACGGCTTGACCCGCTTGGCGAATTCTTCGGGCGTGCTCTTGCCAAGCAAGTAAGCATTGAGCATATCGTTATATTTCGTCCCTGCGTCCGGCGTGAGGCTGAAAATTTGCGACATATTCGCTTTGCGGACGTCCGTTCCGATGTTCGCCACGATATTTTGCAGCTGTGCCGGAACTTCGACGTTCTTGATCGTCGGAATGAACATCGTCTGCGCGATAAATTCCTTGCCTCCGGTTGCGGGATCGGACAGGAATCTCAGGAAATCTACGGCCGCATCGGCCCTTCCTTCCTTTTGAGCCCGGGCGGACACGATCATATCCGGACCGCCGACGCCGAGCGCGTACTTCATGGGTTGATTTCTGGACGTCGACGACACGCCGCTGTCTATGTACGGCACCGGACCCACGCCGTAATCGACTTCGATCTTGTTGCTCAGCACCTGATTCGGGTACCAGCTTCCGTTCAGTTCCATGGCCGCATTGCCCTCGTTGAACAGCTTCTCGTATTCCCAGCTCGCCGCGTTGAAGCCTTTATTGAAGTAAGGGCTCAAGTCTTTCAGCAGCTTGTAATAGTCGACAAACCTTTGATCCTGCGGATCGATGACGCCCGTCTTCACGCCCAACACCACTTCAGGGAAGTCCAGCATGCCGTTCGGCGTCATGATGTCCAGCTTCTCGACGATTCCGCTGTTCGACCAAAGATCCTCCATCGCATCCCCGACCATCCATCCCAAATTCCACGGCATCGAGTTCATGACGCTGAAAGGAACGATGTCTTTGCCGCTGCTCTTGATCTTGTCGGCCGTTGCCAGTACTTCCGACCAGGTGCCCGGAGCTTGATCCGGCAAGCCAAGCTCCTTAAATATCGTCTTGTTGTAGTACAGATCGACCGTCGTCATGGACAGCGGCATGCCGATCATCGCATCGCCTTGCGTCGCATCGACTACGCCTTGCAAGACGCCGTCCAGGAACGAGTCTCTCATAGGCGCGCCTGTGTAAGGGCTAACCTCGTCGAAATAAGACTTCAGATCGATGATCTGACCGTTCTTCAATTTGTCCGACGGACTGTCCACGCCGCCCCAGAAAATATCCGGCGCCGTCCCTGCTACGAGCTGCGCATTGATCCAGGTCGTATAATTCGCCGTGGGGACGTACTGAAATTCGACCGTATTCCCCGTGCGTTCGTGCCATTCCTGACCGAGCTTATCGAGTGCCGGCCACATCCATTCGCCTTGCGTGTGCGCGATGACGATCTTCACCGGATCCGGCTTCTTGGAAGCCTCTGCCGATGCCGTTGCGGTTGTGGAGGCGCTCCCCGCCGCGGAAGAACTTGCGGCGTTATCCGAGCCGGATTTGTCGGCGCATCCGATCAGCAGCGTCGCTAACAATAGCGGCGCGATTCCTGCCTTTACATACTTCGTTGTCATTGTTGACCCTCCCAAGTTGTCTTTGAGCAGCAAATTCAAAATTTCCCCTGTAGCGCGCTCTATTCTCCAATCGCTCCGCCTGCAATTTGTTACCGTTCACATTTTTTAAATTGAAAGCGGAATCATTGCTCATGTGCAATAATAAAATAGCATATAAATAAAGGGATTGCAAAGGTTTTCGTTTACATTCTTGTCGAAAAATCATTATTTTGTTATCGGTATCATAAAATATAGAAAAAGCGAGGTCGCGAGCGGATGTACCTTTCGCTCGACAACCTCGCTTTTATGCTTCATTTACGTTTCGACACGTATCTCCCTCCATCAGCTCGGGCTTTAATTTCTGCTGAATAACGTGCTTTCCGTCAGGCTCGATGATGGATTGCAGCATAAATTGCGCAGATAACGTCCCCAACTCTTCAAACTTTGTATGGATATGCGACAGAGAAGTAGGCAGCAGATCCCCCCACCCGTTCTTCGTTACGGTAATGACGGAAATATCGTCCGGGATCGTCAAGTTCATCTGATCCGTCGCCTTTTTCATCCCCAGCACAAGCAGATCGTCGGCGGTAACGAACGCTGTCGGCCGATCTGCCCGAGCAAGCTGACGGATCGTCGCTTCATAGGCGGAGTTCAACGTCAGATCGGTATGCAGCTCGGTCAGTCCGTCCAGCGAAAGGCCTCTTTCCCGAAAAGCCGTCTCCACCCCCTTTTTGATATCCTCGGCCAATGTCATCGCTTGCGGCGCATTAAGCAGTACGATATTGCGGTGACCCAGCTCCAATAATCTCCTGGTCGCCAGCAAGGCGGCTTCGACATTGTCCGCATCCACATAATTGATCTGCTCCGCTTCGAGCGCAGGGCGGCCGATGATAACAAACGGAATCCGCGCCGCCAACAAATCCAAGACATCGTCGTTGTTAACGGACGGACAAGTCAGGATAAGACCGCCGACGCGCTTCTCGCGGTACAGCTTGATGAAGAGCTCGCTGTAATTTTTCTCTTCCGGAGAAGTAAACAACTGCAATACAAAGTCGTGGCGGGCGTAATAATGGCAAATATTCGCGGAGATCGTGGAGAAAAACAGATTCTGACGAACCTGCTCCACGTCGAAGGGCATAAACAACCCAACCGTCTTCACAACCTTGTTCGCCAAGTTTCTGGCCGTCACGTTAGGATGATAGTCGAGAAGCGCGATCGCTTTTTTCACTTCATGAATGGTCTTAGGCTTCACAAGAGGCGAGTTGTTGACGACTCTGGATACCGTCTGTCTGGATACGCCTGCCAATTTGGCCACGTCATCGATCGTACTTGCCATACCGAAACCCCTTTTCTCAATCGCGATAGGATTCAATGAGCTCACTTTCAAATTCGTATTTCCCGGACTCGACTTCATGAATCGTATAACCGCCGGCATTCGCCGGAACATGTACGCTGGCAATGGAGCCGACCGGTACATGCACGATCAGACGAAACGCGCCGCGGTCGCCAAGCGACCAACCGACATGCACCCTTCCCAGCACCGTATCCAACGTCGCTTCGCCCGAAGTCAAATCCCCTAACAGATAAGGCTTAACCTGCCACCTGCGCCAGCCGGCGGCGGTTTGCCGAATTCCGGCGACATATTCGTAATACCACTGCACGACCGATCCGAACATATAGTGATTTCTGGATCGCGAGGAAGCGTCCCAGTATTCCCACAATGTCGTCGCCCCCTCTTCGAACCAGAGACCCATACTGGGGTAATCGGTCTTTGTGGCCGCCTCGAATGCAAGATCGCCATATCCCAGCCTCGTCAAAGTCGGATAAAAATATTTATGACCGATAATGCCGACGTCGGCATGCCCCCGCTTGTCACGAATATCCGCGATCAGCCCGGCCTCTACCGACTGCCTCGCAGCATCCGGCACAAGGGATGCGGCAAGCGGGAGCAGATTGGAGGTTTGACGATAGCCGGTTTCCTTGCCGGTTCGGTAGCAGCCCGCCTCCCGATCGAGACAGTCGCGGTTCAGCGCCTCCGCCACCTCGTCCGCCAGCCTTTCATATCGCATACACTCGGAGTCGGCGCCTACAAGCTTTTCTATTTCCGCCATGATCTTGAGCGCTTTGTACATATGGAACGAGGCTGTAATTCGCCCGCCCTCCGGCGCTCTGCCTTCCAAATAACCCGGCGCCACCCAATCACCCAGATCGCTGCTCGCCGCCCCGTCCGCAAGGCGGGAAATCTCATACGCCGCATATTTCTTCAGCGATAGATAATGCCGCTTCAGCACGCGGATATCGTCATAATGCCAGTATAATTGCCACGCGACGAACACAAAAGCGCAGCTCCATTCGGGAGCGTTCAAGCTTCCCCAACCGCTGTCCGGTACGATGACGGGAACGAATCCGTCCTCTCTCTGGGCGTCTCCGATATCGATCAGCCACTTTTCCCAGAAAACCGACAGATCGAACTGATAATTCGCCGTCTCGGCAATCAACTGCGCGTCGCCCAGCCAGCCGTTTTTCTCATACGTCGGCGTATCGGTAAGAATGCCGTGAATGTTGTTGCGCAGCGTTCTTCTCGTGGCTTCGTGGATTCGGTTGAACAGATCGTTGGAACAGGAAAATCGGCCGGACGGGCGCAAATCCGTTTGAACCTGTTTGCCGACGACGTCTTCAAGCGCCAACTCGATGCCGCTGCCGCTAATTTCGATATACTGAAACCCTTTGTAGCTGAATCGGGGCTCCCATTTCTCGGTTTGCCCGCCGCGCTTCGTGTAACGATCGCTCTGAATAGGTCCGTCTACGGCAGTCTGCGCAATTGCCGCTCTGCCTGCGGAATCCAGCGTCTCGCTGTAAACGATCGTTACCGCGTATCCCGCTTGACCGCCGCTTATGGCGATTTCCGCCCACCCCGTCATGACGACCCCCATATCGAAAATATAGTGGCCATCCCCGAGCTTAGTCATCTTGGCCGGCTGCACGGCATCGACGATTCGAATCGGGGGGAGCGTCTGCGCTTGCAACGGAGCGTGCGGCCCCGCTGCCTTTATCGCCTGCGAGACGTTATCTCCGCCATATCCGAACCGGTTCCATTCCTCGTCTCGCAGCCTCGCATCGTAACTTTCTCCCGTATAGACGCAGTCGCGCGTTGTCGGCCCCTTCTCGATCAATCCCCAGGAATCGTCGGTGACCAGAACCGAGCGCGTTCCGTCGACATATTCGATGGCCAGCCGCGCGATGAACTTGGGATTGGCGTTCCACTTTGTTTGATGCCAGTTCCATACGTTCGGCGTCCGCAAGCCGTAGAATCCGCGCCCCAGCTCGACCCCGATGCTATTATTCCCTTGCTTAAGGTACGACTCCGCTTCATAAGTAACGTATAGATGCCTTTTATCGTAGGAAGTGAACGCCGGATCCAGCTTGCGATCCCCGACCGGCAGCCCGTTCAGATAGATTTCGCAATAACCGGCGGCGGCGATATACAATCTCGCTCGGGAGATCGGCCCGGTCGCTTCGAAATCTTTTCTGAACAAAGGCGCATGATCGCCCGGGCTTGTCAGCCACGCCGCTTCCCATTCCTCGGGGCGCAAAAGCGCCGTTTCCCACCAGGCCGGCTCGCTCCAGGAAGACGGCCGCCCGTCCTCGTCCCATACGAGGACCTTCCAGTAGTACCTTGTTGCCGACTCGAGGGGGAGCCCTGAATACGCGATCCCCGAATTCCGATCGCCTTCGCGCCGGCCCGAATCCCAAACGTCTCCGATGTCTTTCGTCAGAGATTCGGCGTTTGCGGACACCAGGATTCGGTACGCGCTTTGCCGCGCTTTCCGAGTCTGCGAGGCGTTGATCCATCCCAGACGCGGCTGCGGCTCGTCCAACCCAAGCGGATTGACCCGATATTCAGTCGTCAACGATCCAATCGCTATCACATCCGTTACTTCCCTTCTGCGAATTCAATCATTAATGATATCGTTCACATTCTAGAATAATAACAGATTCGAAGCAATAAATGACATTCAATCGGGATTAATGTGAGCGGTATTCACTGGGTTCTCCTTCTCATGCCTTCGATCCCCAATGGCCAAAAGCGCGTCTACGACCAGGCGCCCCGAGCAAAAAACGCGGGACGAGGCAGATGAGCATTCTGCTTCGTCCCGCGTTTTTCGCTGCATGTCGCCGCATTATCGCCTATCGCCCGCCCCGGCCAACGCCTCCGTCAGCAGGAGCAGCGTCAGCCCTTGCCCGTACAGCGTCGGGAAGACCGGCACCTCGCCGTACGCTTCGACGCTCGGCAGCACCGGCGTCCCACCGGAGACGCCCGCGACTGCGCCGTCGGGCCCGATCGCCGCGAGCACGGCCGGCACCGCCCGGTCGGCGCGGCCCGCCAGCGCCTCCGGCACAAGTCCCATTCGCGCCGCCTTGTACAGGCCGCAGGCGATGCCGGCGGAGCCCGACGTCTCCGCGTAGAAGCCGGGGCGATCGAGCACCGTCGGCCACAGCCCCCCGGCATCCTGGTGCCGCACGAGCGCTTCGGCCAGACGGATATAGCGCCCTTTAATGTCCGCGAGCAGCGCGTCGTCCCCGCACAGCGCCTCCGTCTCCTCCAGGATCATCGGTACGCCGACGGCGATCCACGCATTGGCCCGGTTCCAACGGGCGCCCGACATCCGGTTCCCCGCCTCGCAGTCCCAGCCGTGGAACAGCAGTCCCGTCTCCTCGTCCTGCAGCGCCTCGAGGTGACGCCGGACCTGGCGCAGCGCCTCTAGCGCGATCCGGCCTTCCCCGCTCATCCGGGCGGTCCGGGCGAGGAACAGGACGGCCATGAAGACCGTGTCCGCCCAGATCTGCTCGCTGAACGACGCCTTCTCCGTCACCGTATGCTCGAATGCGCCGTTTTTCGTGCGCGGCGCTTCGTCGATCAGCCACCGGGCCACCTCGCCGGCCTTTTCCGCGTAGAACGACCGCCCCGTCAAGCGATGCAGCAGCGGGAAAACCGCAAACGGCGCGATCGAGTTAATCACCCGACTCGCTTCGAACTGGCCGATATTGCGTTCGACCCACGCCTCGATCTCGCGGAGAACCGCTTCGTCCCCCGTCTTCTCCGCGAATTCGGCGGCGGCGATCGCGCCGACGCCCGCATTCCAATCCCACCGGTCCGCGTTCATCGCCCAATCGGTCCACGCGTGTCCGCCCCACTGCTCCGGCTCGCTGTTCATCATATAGGCGTAGACGCTGCGCGCTGCTTCATTTAATTGATTACCGTCAAACAACCCTTTTCTGTTCATGCCATTCCCGTTCATGCTGAATCCTCCTCTGTTCCCGCCGGCGCTATAGTCGGCTGTTGCGGTATTCGGTCGGCGTCCGTCCGTACTGCTTTTTGAACACCTCTCGGAAATGGTCCTGGTCCGTGTAGCCGATCCGCTCGCAAATCTCGTAAATGCGGTTCGACGGATCCTTGAGCAGGCGCGCCGCCTCGTCCAGACGATGCCGGACGATCCATGCGTTGATCGTCGTCCCGGTCACCTCTTTGACGAGCAGGTTCACGTATTTCTCGCTGAGACCGACGGCGGCCGCAACGTCCGTGAGCGCCAAGTCGCCGCGCGAATAGTTTTGTTTGATATAACCGATCGCCTGCTCGACCAGCCGCTTCTTCTTCAGGCTGCCGGACCACGCGTCCGGCGGCAGCGCCCCGGCCAGATTCGGCAGCTCGTCACGCAGCTTGCCCTCCGCGATCGCCAGCTCCTCGCGCTGACGGCGCTCCCGGCCCAGCTCCCGCACGACCTCGGCGAACACCCGGGCGATCTCGTCGGGATCGATCGGCTTCAATATATATTGCTGCACTTGCAGCGAGATCGCCCGCCTGGCGTGTTCGAATTCGTTCAGTCCGGAAAGAATGATGCAGCGAATATCCGGATTGCGAGCCTTGCACGCTTCGATCAGCTCGAGACCGTTCATCTTGGGCATCCCGATGTCGGTCAGCAGCAGGTCGGGCGTCTCCCGTTCCAGCCGGGCGAGCGCCGCCTCGCCGTTCTCGGCCGTGCCGAGGAGCGAGATGCCGATGCTCTCCCAGGGAATGGAGCGGGCCAGCGTGTCCCTGACCGTTTTCACGTCTTCTGCGATTAGCAGCTTGTACATGGTTCAGTCCTCCCTTGTTATCGTCGCTGCGGTCAGATTCGGTCGAAACGGCAGCACCGCCTCGACGCAGGTGCCTTCCGCCGTCTGCACGTACTTTAGTCCGAACGCTTCCCCGCAGTACAATCGAATGCGCCGATGGACGTTAAGCGTGCCGAAGCCCGAGCTGCTTCCATCCGCCGGACTCACGTTCGCCGCCTGCTCCGGACCGTCGCCTCCCGGCGTCTCGGCCGGCCTTTCCTCCAGCATCCGGTTCATCGCCTCCGCATCGCAGCCTACGCCGTTGTCCAGCACGCGCAGTCGGAGCGAGATGCCGTCGAGCCACGCCTCCACGGCGATCCGGCATCCTTCGGTACGGCCGGCGAAGCCGTGAACGATCGCATTTTCCGCGAGCGGCTGCAGGCAGAAGTGCAGCATGGTGGCGGTCAGCAAATCGTCGGGCACCCGAATGTCGACGGCGAGATCGTCCATGAGCAGGCGCTGGATATGCAGGTACGCCTCGACATGCCTGATCTCTCCCTCCAGCGAGATCCAGGATTGTCCCCGGTTCAGACCATACCGGAACATGTTGGCGAGCGCGCGCACGATTCCGCCCGTCTCTTTGTCGCCGGACAGAATCGCCCGGCAGTTGATCAGATCGAGCGTATTGTACAAAAAGTGCGGGTTGATCTGTGCCTGCAGCAGCTCCAGCTGGAGCTGGCGGCGCTCGATCTCCTCGGCGAAGGACTTCTCGATCAAGCCGTGGAGCGTCACCAGCATCGTCGCGAACTTCTGCCCCAGCTCATCCACTTCGTAGATGCCCGATTTCTGCGCCGGCAGCGGCTCCTTGAACGCCAGTACCTCGGGACGATGCATCGCGCCGACAAGGCGCGTGATCGGCACGGTGACCCGCGCGACGATCCGGTTCAAAATGAAGCCCGCGATCAATAACGCCGCGATCGCTGTCGCCGCGCCGATCGCCGATATCGCGAACGTATATCGGTTGAAGTGGCTCTCCGGCACGACGGTCAGCAGCTTCCATCCGTTGGCGAACGTCTCGTACATGACCCGGTGCGGCTCGCCGTCGATTTTCCGGACGAGCGAGCCCGATGCGCCGGCAGCCGCGCTCACGTAGGGCAGGTCGCCGGCCGGCGTCAGGAACGCATAACGTTCGCTGAAAATGACCCTGTCGCTCTCGTCCAGCAGCAGATGGTAGCCTTTCGCAAGCTTCGCGTTCTCGAAAATGCTGCGGATGCTGCCCGTGTCCGCCCCGACGATGACGGTGCCGATATGCCGTCCGTCTTTGATGCTCGTCTTTTTGCGCGCCGCGTAGATCATGGCCGGGTTAAACGCGCCCGCCCGTTGTCCCCACCACTCGGCCTGCCGTTTTCCTTCGCTTAGATTGCGGTACCAGTCCTGTTTGCGCAGATCGATGGATTTGTAAATGCCCGTGGACGGATCGTAGCGATCCGGCGCCATGGCGTACAGCCCGCTGGAAGGCTCAAGCGCGATGGACACGACATAGGACCGGGTTGGAACGCGATCGGATCCTAGGCCGCTCAGCAGCGACAGCAGCGATAAATTTTGCAAATTCGTCTGGAGAGAGAAAAAGTCGTCCACCGCTTCGTAAGCCGCCGGATATTCGCTCTCCAGCAAGCCTTCGATCGACGGATTGGACAGGATATAAGCCGCGACATTGTTCATCGTGTCGAACTGGTACCAGATGTTGCGGTAGACGAACTTCATCGATTGCTCCGCCGTGTCGCGCGTATGGTCGTTCTGCACGCGGATGAGGATGTAGCTGGCGGCCGTGGCGAAGAAGGCGATGATGACGACGATCAGCGCAAAAATCGGCAGCCGGAGCCGCGACAGCAATCCGGCGCTCTGCCTGGAGCGTCCACGCAAGATCGTTTTCCCTCCTCTCCTGCAGCCGGCCGAAAGCCTCCCGCCGCCAAATAGCGGCAAGGAGGCCCTTCCGTGCGTCCGTTATGATGGATTCGATTAGGAAAAGAGCAGGCTGCCGACGATCTGCGCCGCCTCGGCGCGGGTCGCGGTACCCTTCGGGGCGAACTGGCCCGCGCCTCTCCCCTTCGTCCATCCGAGCGAAGCGGCTTCCTTCACGTAGGGCAGCGCCCAAGCCGCGATGTCGCCTTCGTCCGCGAATCCGGACGGGGCCTGAACCGACGGCTCCCCGTGCAGCAAACGGTAAGCCTTCATGGTCAGGGCGGCCATCTCTTCCCGCGTCAGACGGCCGTTCGGATCGAAGGCGGTCTCGCTCTTGCCCGCGGCGATGCCGGCATCGTACGCGACGGACACCGCCTCCGCGTACCAGCTGTTCGCGGGGACGTCGGCAAAGCGATGTCCGGACGCGGCCGTATCGGTCCGCTCCGTCAGCCGCAGCGCCTCCGCCAGCATCGCCGTGAATTCGGCGCGCGCGATCTGACGGCCGGGCTCGAAGGCGCCTGTGCCGGTGCCTTGGACGATGCCGCGGGCGGCCAGCGCCCGAACCGCGTCGTACGCCCAGTGAACGGCCGGCAGATCGGCGAAATCCCGCTGCACTTCGAGCGCCGCATAGATGCTGAAATGCCGGACTTCCGCCGTCAGGTAGCCGTCGGCTTGCTCGCCGCCGGCCCACTCCTGGCGGCCGTCTTCGGAAATATAATAGACGGCCGTCAGCTTCGAGCTTAGAGACGGATCGACCTGGAACCGGATCGCGACCGGCTCGTCGAAACGCGCCAGCCGGATCGCGCTCCCCGCCGCCGTCTTGATCGACAAGTTCAGCTCATACGCCACGCTGCCTGCGCGCACGGTTGTCCCCGGCGCTTGCGTCTTGGCAAGGAGCGCCTGCGAAGCGTCGGATGCCAGCGGTAGGAAGTTGAAAGAGAGCGTGCTGCCCTGCCGGTCCGCAGCCGGCACCTGCTCCGTCAGCTGCTTCAGCACGCCGGACGGGATCTCCAGGACGAGCTTGCCGGCCTTCACTTCAAGCTTGTTCGCGCCCAGCAGCGCAGCGGCATCCGCCGGCAGCCGGAGCTCGGTCGTGCCGGCCGGCGCTTCGACGGCGCTGACGCCGTTCGCGGCGTTTTGCAGCGCTGCAGCCGATACCGTCAGGATGCCGGAAGGTGCCGCGGGCTGACTCCAGTCGACGCCTGCGGTGGGCTGGCCGGACGGAGAACCTGTGTCTTCGCCGCCATTGTCGACGCCATTTTCACCGTCGGCATCTCCGCCGTTATCTCCGCCATTGTCCCCGCCGTTACCGCCGCCGTTATTGCCGCCGGTGCCTCCGCCCGCGGGCAGCGGAACGTCCACGAACGCAAACGCGTCGTACAACGACGTGTTTTTGGAATCGGCGGTGCCCTGCGTCCATTGGATGAAGTTGTCCCGGCCGTTCTGGTAGTCGGCGTCGTTGACGGCGATGTTGAAGCCGAGCTTGCCGCCGAGCGCGGGCAGCAGATCCTTGACGTAGGCGCTCGGGATCTTGAATTCGTATCTCGTACGCTTCGCTGCGTCGTCGCGAACCGCTTCGAACGGCACTTGGCCGCTCATGTCGCCGTTCGGATTCGGAGCCGTCGAGTTAAAGACGTTGACCAGGTGCGTGCCGTCGTCGGCGAGCGCGAAGCTCCATTCCACGTCGTCCGCCCCGTACGGAGATTCCCGGTTGTTGAGCGGATCCAGACTGACCTGCACGGAATCGTTTTTCCACATGTTCGCGGCATTCTCCGATTGCTTGTGCACGTCGTCTCGCACGTCGACCGCGACGTACAGGCCGTCGCTCGCCCACTTGGCATAAGCCGTCGCTTCGAGGTTGGCCGAATCCTGGTAGCCCGTCGCATTCTGATCCTTCCTGCGCAGATGGACCGGATAGGCATCCTGCCAGTCGGCCAGGCTCCCGTCCACAGTCAACGTGCCCGCGGCTTGAATCAAGTCGAAGTCCAGGGGCAGCTGCGCATCGTGGAAAATGCTTCTGCCGTCCGACGCTTCGTCTACCTCCAGATCGACCCTATATTCATTGAAGGCCGCGGTCTCGCGATACGTCCATCGGAAATCCAGTTGAATGCGGTCGCCCTTCTTCAAACCGCTGAACGCATCGGTCGTCACCGGTTCGAGCAGGCTGCCGTCCGGTCCCTTCAGCGTGACCGTGCCCGACTTGACGGCCGTCGACGTGCCGGTTAGCTGCACCGAGACGATGTCGAGATCCTCGATCGTCTTCGCGACCGGCAGCAGCCTCACGTCAAGGCCGTCTTCGACGGTCAGCTCGACCTTTTTCGTATCGAAAAGCGCATCGTCGTGCTCGATCTCGAACGCGACCTCATAGCGCCCCTTGACCGCGGACTGCGGCACGTTCACGTTATAGGTCCGATCCGCCGCGCCATGCGCGGGAATCGTGATCGCGACCTCGGCCGGCTCGGTCTGGGCGGATGCCCAGCCCGCAGGCACCTTCAATCGAGCCTTTACCTGCTGCGGCGTATCGGTATCGTTGACGAGCGAGAGCGTCAGCGGCGTCGCATAGCCCGCTTCTCCGGTCGCCACGCTCGGCGTTACGTTCGCCATGACGCCGATGAATTGGGCCGGCTCGGAGGCGATCATCGCCGTCGCCGCGCCTGCGAATTCCCGCGCCAGCAGATTGTAGGCGTAGCTCTCGGCGTAGCCGCCCCGCGCCTGCGCGGCCTCGGCCAGCCGGCCATACCGGTTCATGCGGAGCACGGCCGACGCAGATACCGGCATGACGCTGTCATTGCCTTTTTTGGCCTGGAAGGCGGCGTCCGCCGCCTGCGTGGCGGCGGCATAATCCAGCGTGCTCGCGCCGATGCCGTCCTTGGCGTAGGCCAGCGCGACGGACGCGCTCTCGGCGTAGTTGTACAGCGCCTCCAGCGCCACGTAGCCGGGTGCGGCGGTCAGGTCGCCGGATTCGATCTGACCGGCCATCTCCGCCATCAGGGCATAAATATCCATGATGCTCTGCTCAAGTCCGGCGGCCGGCGCCGCAGCCCCGGTCGCCGCCTGCAGCGCAGCCGCGATCCGCGCGATCTCGGCCGCATCCGCGTCGACGAGCGTCCCGTTCGACGCCGTCCGCGTCAGCGCCAGCTTGGCGAGCGCCTCCTGCTTCTTGGCCTGCAGCAGCTGAGCGGCCGATCCGTAGACGAATGCGGACGACGCCCCCGTCACGTAAACCGGCGCGCCGGATACGACGAGTTGCAGTCCGACGCTTCCCGCCGTCGCCGGCAACTGGGCGCCATTGATATCCATCACCTTCGCGCCGGCCGCCGCGAACGGCAGCTCGATCGCGCTCGTCGGCGGCTTGACGGCCGGATCGTCCTTGTGGTCGACCTTCTTCCAGGCGACGACGACGGGCTTGCCGTCGTTCAGGAATACCTGGACCGCGACGTTCGGGTCCCCCGCGTTCCATGTGCCGACGTACCGTGCGCGATCGAGCTCGGTCATCAGCTGGTTAACCGCGGTATAGGCCAGCTTTGGCCGTCCGTCGTTGTCCGTGATGCCCCAGAAAATATCGTAGTATCGATCGTCCGTGCCGTCGTTTTTATAATCGTAATACTCGTACGCCTTCACCTGGTCGGTGACCATGTAGTTCAGGAAAGCGCGGACGATGTAATCCCGCTGGACCTCCTCCGACACCGAAGGATAGCCGCTGCTCGCCGTCGGCCATCCGCCTTCGGTGAGGTAATAATCCTTCCAGCCGCCGTAGGCGTTGACCAGCCCCTTCACGCCGTCCGTCAGCTTCTGCAGATTGCCGTCGGGCATCGCGTTGTAGACGTACGGGTGATAGGAATAGGCGTCCGCAAAATCGTACGAGCCGAGCTCGAGCTCCTTCGGCAGCACGCTCAGCACGCTGGACGTATGGTCGCCGGCCAGCAGCATCGCGTTCGGATCGGCCTTCTTCATGTTCAGGTAGGCGACCTTCTGCAGCTGCACGAACTCTGCCGGAATATACGGCTTGGAGAAGATCTCCGGCTCGTTGGGCATCTCCCACTGCCGGATGCGGTCCTTGTACTTCGCGACCGTATTCGCCACGAAGTCGCCCATCGCTTTGAGCGAGGCGGTCGTGTTCGCGATGCCCGCCTGGTAGTTCGCATTTTTCTCCAGCGACAGCACCGTGATCTGGTTAAATCCGTAAGAGAACAGCTTGTCGAGCGTCGGATCGGTCCGGCTGTAATCGTAAATAGGGGCGCCGCCGCCGTCCTTGACGTTCTTGTCGACATCCTCCCAGACGATGCCGGAGCGGTGGCTGCGCGCGCCCAGCTTGCGCGCGCCGTCGATGATATCGTCCTTCCAGTTGAGCGCATAGTGGGTGTTCAGCCCGAACTTGCTCTCGTTGTCCAGATCGATCCCTTGGACGGGCGCGGCTTCCTTCGCGATCGCGAGCCGCATCCGCTTCGACTTGCCGGGCTGCGCGATGCCGTCCACCTCGAAGTCCGCCGTCAACTCGTAGGTGCCGATCCCGGCGAGCTGCGGATCGAAGGGGATGATCTCCCGGTCGTTCTCGTACTTCGCCAGCTCGTACGTGCGCGTGCCCGTCGCCACAACCGCCTTGTCGCCGTCCGCGCGGCGCACGGCGTAGTCGATCTTGACCGTATGCGCGGCCGCGCCGGCGTCGAGCGCCAGATCCAGCCCCGGCGTATCGCCCGGCGCGTAGATGCCCGCGTAATTGCCCGAAGGCTGGAGGTCGATGACGTACGGGGACTGCTGCGGCTCGATCGAGAAGTCGTCAATCATCAGGTTGATGCCGCCGACGACGTTCCATTGAAAGTAGCCCTTGAGCGGCGCGAGCGGATCGGAGTCTTCGCCGGACACCGTCTCGACGCCGTCGATCAGCAGCTTGTGCGTGATTCCGCTGACTTGCAGCTCGTAGTCATGCCACTCGTCCAGCAGCGACTTCACATAGTTGGCGATATAGTAGTTGCCGCCGAGCGTCGTTTTTCGCATGATGAAATACTTCGAGTTGTGCGTCGCCCACTCCACCGCATTGTTGTTGTTGTCGTCCTTCGCGCGGTAGCGAAAGCGCCACGTATTCTGCAGCGCGGCGCTCGTGCGCTCGTACTTGACCTTGAACTTGACGATGAAGTTGTCCGCGTTCTGATACATCGGCAGATTCAGCCTGGCGCTGCCCGAACCGTTCAGGTTCAGCACCTTGTTGCCGTCCGGCAGTTGGATCACCTTCGTCGCGCCGCCTACGGTCCAGCCCGGAGGCGCCGCATTCGCCATCTCGTTATCGAAGTCGTTGACGTAGGTGACGATCGCTCCGATGGCGACCGTCACCTCGCCGGTGGCTGGATAACGAGCCTCGCCGCCCGTCCCGTTGCGCGCGGCGATGTAATAATGGATCCGGTCGGCCCGCGCGGTCCCCGGGATCGTCGCGGAATATGCCCCGCTGCCGAGCGGCGCGGCGGACACGATCCGATCCGCCGCCTCGTCCCCATAGCCGTAGTGGATCTCCGCCGTCGTCGTCCCGTAGGTTGCATCCGTTACGGAAAAGGAAACGGCCAGATCCGCATTGTACGGCACCTGCGAGAGCGGCGTATGCGAGATCGCGTAGACGGGCGGCACGGAGACGATCGGCAGCACCGCGATGTCCCAGACGCTTAGATTGGCGGCCGGCCCAATGCTCCTCAGCCCGAAGCCGACGCCTCCCGCAGCCAGCGAGGCATCCGTGAATACGGTTACAAGCGAGCCGTCGATCGACAGCTTGAACTCGCTTCCCTTGACCTCCAGGCTGTATTGATGGCGGTCGGCCATGTTGAAGCCCGGCAGCGTCTGGGCGATCGGTACCGCGGCGCCAACTTGCGCAACAGTAGCCGAGTTTGGATATTTCCATAGCTCGACGCTGCTCGCGTTCTTGAACTCGAGAAAGTAGTAGGCCGTGCTGGAAGAATACCTGAACATCACGCGGAAGCGATCCCCCTGCGCCGCGAAGGTCAGGTTGTAATCGGTCGATGCGTAGGACAGCTTGGCAGGCTTCACGATGGTGCGCTGGGGATTGCCGCCCGTAATCGTGCCCGTCAGGCGCGCTTCCGCGCCGCTGCCCTGAACCTGCCAAGCGGTACTGCCGAACAAATCCCAGTTGCCGAGTCCGCCGGCGAAGCTGTCCTCGAACAGCGGCGCAGGCGTCTCGGCTCTTGCTGCTGCCGGCAAGGACGGGAGCAGCAGGGCTGCGACGAGAAGCATAATCAGGCTGCGGTAATTTTTTCTCATTCGTCCAACCACCTTCTTCGGCAAGAGTTAAAGTCCCCCGCGGCATCGGCTGGCGAAGGCGGGGGACTTTTCGGAACAAACGGCTGTTACTTGCCTGCTTTCTTCTGGAAGGACGCTTCAAGCTCACTCAGAATCTGCGTGCCGCCCTGGGACTTCCACTTCTCCACGAAGTCGTCGAACTTGCCGATGTCGCCGCCCATGATGATCTGCGTGAAGACGGAGTCGCGCATCGTGTCGAGCTCTACCAGCTTGGCGACCTTGGTCGGCGAGTCGAGATAGTTGGACGCGTCGGTGATCTGGTATTGATTGTTGATCGCGACGTCGAGCGCCTGGGAGTGGCGGAGCGGGAGCGACTCGAGGTAGCGCGGCCAGCCCTTCAGGCCCGGTGCGAACAGATAGCTCTGGGTGGAACGGTAGTGGCCGTTCTTGTCCTGCTTGGTCGTCGGATCGACCGCGTCAGTCACGATTTCCATCTTGCCGTTCTCGACTTTGTAGTCTTCGCCTTCGATGCCCCAGACGGTCAGCATCTGGTTCTCCGGGGACAGGGATTCCTCGATGATGGACAGCACCTTCTTCGGGTCCTTCGTCTTCGCGCTGATCGCGGTCATCTGGGAGAACGGCGCGCCTGCCGGAGCGACCGCTTTGCCGTCCGCGCCGGTCAGCGAACCGGACAGCGACAAATACTTGAACGGCTCCTTGGATTGGTCGGGGAGTTTCTCGTTCGCGCCCAGCTTCTTGTTCTTGATCAGCTCGCTCGTCTCGACCTGCGTATCGTAATCGCTCGCCGTGGACCACCAGCCCATCCAGGAGAACAGCTTGCCGCTGTACAGCTTGGCGCGGAGCTGCTCTTCCTTGATCGTGGCGAACTCCTTGTCGATCAGGCCTTCCTTGTACATCTTTTGCAGGAACAACAGGGCGTCCTTCATTCTCGGATCGATGTCGTAGTTGCCGAACTTGCCGTCCGTCTCGGTAAAGTAGCCCGGCGTCACGCCGAACGCGCCGAAGATCTGATCGAAGGAGTTGTTGGCGAACTTCACCTGGCCGATCTGCGCCGTGTAGCCGCCCAGCGGGATGACGTCCGGGTGGTCCGCTTTGATCTTCTTCAGCAGGTTGTAGTACTCGTCGAGCGTCTTGGGGACCGAGGCGCCTGCCGCTTCCAGGTAGTCCTTGCGCATGACGAGGTCCCAGCGATAGCCGGCGCCCGGGCCGCCCTGATACGGAATGCCGTAGATTTTACCGTTCACCTTGGCCTGCTCGAACACCTCCGGCGGCACCTCGCGCATGATGTTCGGCGTATCCTGCTCGTTGATCAGGTCGGTCAGGTCGACGAAGGCGCCGAGCGGCGCGTACTTCTGGAAGTCGTCGGCGAAGTCGATCCGCACGACGTCGGGAATGTCCTCGCTCGACATCTTGAGGTTCAGCTTCGTCTTGTATTGCTGGACGTCGACCATCTCGGCGTCGATCTTGACGTTCAGCTTCTGCTCGATCGCCTGCTTGACGGCGTCGTTGTCCGGATCGTAAGGAACGGAGATATCCTGCGCCTTCAGCCACTTGAGCGTGTACGGCTCCGTCGACGCGCTGGCGGAAGGCGATGCGCTGGCGGATGAGGATGCGGCAGCCGTGGACGATGCCGGCGCTGATGCGCTCTCCGATGCGGCGCCGCTATCGCTGTTGCCGTTGCTGCAGCCCGCGACGGCGAGCGTGCCGGCCAGGACGGCGGATGCCAGGCCGATCGACTTTTTCTTTTTCTGATGAGACATGTTCAAGTGACCTCCTAATAATGAGCTGTATATTTACCCTTTGGGGGATAAACCGAAGTTAATGCTGCGTCGCGTCGCGCCTTGGCGGGCTTCCCTACCCTTTGACCGAGCCGACCATCATGCCCTGATCGAAATATCGCTGGATGAGCGGATAGATGATGAGCATCGGCAGCGCGACGATGACGATGGCGGCCATCTGGATGCCGACTGTCGGCGGCGGCGTGCGTCCCGCGGTCTCGAGCAGCTCGGGCGGCAGGCTGGAGCTCGCGATGATCGAGCGAAGCACGAGCTGCACCGGCGCTTTGTTCCAGTCGGAAACGTAGAGCATGGCGCTGAAGAAGTCGTTCCAGTAGACGACCATGTAGAGCAGGCCGACGGACGCGATGGCGGGCATCGACAGCGGGAGGATGATCTGCCGCAGGATGCGGAACTCCGAGGCCCCGTCGAGGGACGCCGACTCCCTCAAGCTCTCGGGAATGCTCTCGAAAAACGACTTCATGATGATCATGTTGAAGGCGCTGAACGCCATCACGAGGATGAGCACGTAGTTCGTGTTCAGCAGGCCGAGCTGCTGGATCGTAATGTAGGTGGGGATCATGCCGCCCTTGAACAGCATCGTGAACACGAAGATCAGGATGATGCCCTTGCGGCCCGGCAGCCTTTTCTCGGCCAGCGCGTAGGCGACGGTCGTCGTCAGGAACAGGGCGAGCAGCACGCCAGCGACCGTATTGCGGATCGTATTGCCGTAGGCGTGATAGATCAGCGAGCCTTTTTTCAGCAGGTAGGCGTAGTACTCGAAGCTGAAGGACGTCGGGAACAGGACCATGCCGTCCTTGGCGCTGAACTCGGAGTAGGGCGTGATCGACACGGTGATGACGTACCAGAACGGCAGCACGATCACCAGCGTGAGCAGCGTAAGAACGATATAGTTGGTCGTCGCAAAGGCGGACTCGCCTCTTGTGAGCTTCATCGGTTGTCTTCTTCCCTTCGTCAGAAAATGCCGGAATCGGGATCGATCCGCTTGGCGATGCGATTGGCGGCCAGCACCAGCGTCAGACCGATGACGCCTTTGATCACGTCGGCGGCGGCGGCCAGGCTCAGGTTGAACTGCTCGATGCCTATGCGGTAAATATAGGTGTCGAGGATGTCCCCCACTTCGAACACCATCGGATTGTACAGGTTGATGACCTGGTCCAATCCGGCGCTCATAACGAATCCGACTCTCAGAATGAAGATAACGATGATCGTGGAGGCGATGCCGGGCAACGTGACGTGCACAATCCGCTTGAAGCGCGTGGCGCCGTCGACGACTGCCGCTTCGTAAACTTCGGGGTTCAGACCGGCGATGGCGGCGATGTAGATGATGGCGGCCCAGCCCATCTCTTTCATGGCGTCGGTGACAACGAGGATCGTGCGGAAGTAAGCGGGCTGAACGAGCAGGTACGCGGGCGTGCCGCCGAAGAGGCTAATGACTTTGTTGATAATACCGGTCTCCGGGGACAGCAGCAGCGTGATGATGCCGCCGTAAACGACCCACGATACGAATCTCGGCAGGTAAACCGCGGTTTGCAGCGTCTTCTTGAACCAGCGCGTCCGGATCTCGTTGAGCGCGAGCGCCAGCAGGATCGGGGCGACGAAGCCGCTGATCATCTTGTACAGGCTGATGAGCAGCGTGTTCTTGAACGCGTGGACGAACATCTCCGATTCGAACAGCGCGCGGAAGTGCTTGAGCCCCGCCCAATGGCTGCCGGAGAAGCCTTGGATGACGTTGTAATCCATAAAGGCGATGCTGACGCCGTACAGCGGCAGGTAGTCGAAAACGAGCACCCACAGCAGCGCGGGAAGCAGCAGAACGTACAGCAGCTTGAACTTCCAGATGCGGCGGAACCTGGGCCCCGCCTGCGGCCTTGTTCGTTCCGTCTTGCCGGCGGTCTTGCCCGACGTCTCTCCGGCGGTCGTGCCGGGGGTTGCGAGCTCCATGCAGTAAGCCTCCTATCCTTTGCCCTGTCTCTCTGTGTGTAGCGCACCTCTGCTTTGAAAGTGCTTACAGTAGCCAGTTTATCGGATCGGGCCGGGCCGGAACACCGGAGCGAAGAACGATATACCCGGTGAAAAGTCGCATTGTCGCAGCTGCCTCTCGCCCACGTCTCGTCGGACGCTGCCAGTTGGACCCAGTATCCGGCCGGATTTCAAACTTCCCGCAAAATCTCTTATTTCCTCGTCAACGTCGCGTTGCCCGCCGGCGGCACGTTCACCAGATGGACTCCTGCACGCGGCGTCCAAGCGGCGTGCTCCACCGTTTTCCCCCGGCAATCCCGGATCTCCACGTCCCATTCGCCCTGCTCCGCGGCCGTCTCGACATACACGCCTTCGGCGCGCGTGCCGTTGACGAGGATGACCGTCTGCGGCAGTTCGCAGTGCAGCGGAACGAGGGTGCGCGGCTGATAGGCGGCGGCGATCAGCTTGGATGCGTGGGACGCGACGACGAGCGGATACAACAGTTCGGGCTGATACGGCTCCAGGTGTCCGTCCAGCAGGACGTCCCGGTGTTCCTTCCAGAAGGCGAGCAGGTAAGCGACCATCTCCGCATGCGCCGCCGGCAGGCGGTCGAGCCGTACGGATATTTGTGGCACCGCGAACAACACATTGATCAGCTGCAGCGCCGCGCTCTCGGCCGGCTCGTCGGGGTGCCACATGAGCATGTCGGCATGGGCGGCCGTCTCGCCGCACAGGAGACGAATATCCAGCGTCCGCAAGCGGTTCTCGACCGCGTCGTTCGGGCAGTCCGCCGCCCTGAACATATTGCCGTACTTACGCATATAAGGGCCTACGTAGGCCTGGCGGAACTCGATCATCACGTCCGGGTCGATCGCGGAGAGCCGGGCCATAATGTCCGACATGAGACGATCGACCGCCTCGGGCACGGAATCGAGGTCGCGTCCGTCCCCGAATGCGAGCTTGCGATCCGCGGGCAGGTTGAAGCTGTCGATGAAGTCGAGCTTGAAGCCGTCAAGCTTCCACTCGCGCATCGCCCGTTCGTAGATGCCGATCAAATATTCGCGCACCTCGGGGAACCGCGGGTCGACGATACCCCAGCCGCGCTCCTCGATCGTGTACAGCATTTTGCCGCCGAACCGCTCCCACGCCCTGCTGTGCACGCCGACGAACGGCACGGAATACCACAGCATGTACTTCATCCCCAGCGCATGAACGCGCTCGACATGGGCCGCCATGTCCGACATCTTCTCGGCGCAGGCCTCCCAGTCGCCGCAATACGCGTAGCCGCGCTCGTTATTCGCCGTCTGCCAGCCGTCGTCCGCGATCACCGTCCCGCAGCCCAGCGCGGCCGCCTCTCGGCACTGCGTCTCGATCGCCTCGGGCGTCAGATGTTGATGCAGGCTGTACCAGGTCGAATACATCGGCTCGCGCGCCGCCGGGGGCACCGGCGAAGGGGCGAGTCCTGGAAGCCCACTCCACCATCGCTGCACTTCGTTCAGGCTGTCATAGTAAGGCAGCTCGCGCAGGTCCACCCGCAGCGTCGCCTCATAGCGGTCCAGCGGGGCGCCCGGCTCCTCGAACAGCGACACCGAGCAGTGGAATTCGGCCGTCTCTTCATGGACGCCAGCCTTGCAGACGACCGGATTGAGCGTATCGGAAAAAGCAAACGTCATGCGGCTCCGTCCATCTCCGCCGAACAGGCAGACGACCGGCGCGGAGCTCGCGGCATTGCTGCGGTAGCCGGCAAACCAATCCGGCGACAGCCCGCGGTTCCGGTAGCCGTTCGGATGCCAGACGCCCTGGACGTCGACGATCGGCAGCGACCAGGACAACCGGATCGCCGGCGGGATTCCCGGGCGGTCCGCCGTTATTTTCAGATGCACGAGCTCAACGCCCGCCTCTTGGACCTCTACGGCAAACGAGGCGCTGAATGAGTCGTCTGCGCCGGATATACGGTATTGAAGGGTGCTTTCATGCTGCGATTGCTGCATAAGACAAAAAACCTCCGCCATGGATGAATGAGTTCATGAATGGAGCCGTCACGGCATTGCAGCATGCCGCCGACGCGCTGCGCATCGGCGGCATGCTGGCTCCGTTGTGAATCCGTTCCGGCACGCTGCGTCCTAGGACGTGCAAGCGGCGGATCGTTGCTGCATTACAACTACACGTTCGGCATGACCGTCACGTCGTCCACGAGCAGCTGCACGGGCGTCGTGCCCGCACCCTTGACCGAGAATCCGATGCCGCCTGCGGTCAGCGAAGCGTCGGTGAACGTTGTCACCGTCACGCCGTCGATCGACAGTTTGAACGCGCTGCCGTCGACCCTGATCTCATACGCATGATGCGCCGTCATATCGAAGCCCGGGAGAGCCGTGCCGATATTGACCGTCGTCCCGACTTGGGCCGGCGTCGAAGAATTCGCATACTTCCACAGCTCCACGGTGTTCGTATTCTTGAACTCCATAAAGTAATAGTTTGTGCTCGAGGAATACCGGAACAGCGCCCGGAACCGGTCGGACTCGGCTCCGAAGGAGATCGTGTAGTTTTGCGCGCTGTACGGAAGCGCGGACGTCTTGGTCACGGCCCGCTGCGGTCCGGTCGACGTCGTCGTGCCCTTCAGCGCCGCCGACGCGCCGCTGCCTTGGATCTCCCAGGCCGTGCTGCCGAACAGATCCCAATTGCCGAGTCCTCCCGCGAAGGTATCCGCGAACAGCGGCTCGGCGGTAACGGTCACCGTGGCGGTCGCCGTAAAGGATCCGTCCTCCGTCGTCGCGGTAATAACGGCCGTGCCAGGCGCGACGCCCGTCACCGTGCCGCTTGCGCCGACCGTGGCGATGGACGGGGAGCTCGAGCTCCACAGCACCTTCTTGTTCGATGCGTTCGCGGGAGTGACGACCGCGGTCAGCGCGGCGGTTTTCCCGGCCCCCACCGACAGAGACGAGGCGCTGAGCGCTACCCCTGCGACCGGTACTTGCACGGTCGGATCGTCGGCAGTGACCGTCCAGCCGGCGAAGTCGTAAGTCAGTCTCTCGTTGCCTTCCGTCGCGATAAACGTCGTGCTGCCGCGCTCCTGCTGCAGCCACGGCGTGTCGAACAGCTTAAACGACGCATAATCGATCGGCTGGCCGTTCACCTTGTGCGTGCCTGCATAAGCACCGGAGGCCAAGTCGAAGGCGATGTCCATCGTGTCGCCGCTCAGATTCGTATAAATGAGGCGCGGATTGGCCTCGTCGATATGCGTGCTGTCGACCGTCGTGCCCGTCAGAATGGCATTTTTGAAGGCGGCGAAGTCCGTGTATTCCGAAAGTCCCGCCGTCTCCAGCACCCAGCCGTTTTTGTCGGCCTGACTGCGCAGGATGTTGTAGCTGTAGAACAGCTGCGCGGTCGGATGAAGCTGCGTCGTCGTCTTGACTTTATTGGACAGATCGGTCGGCGACTGCGTATACCAGGCGTACGGCTTGATCATTTTAAATGCGAAATACATCTGGTCCGTCTTGCTGAACACCCAACCGCTCTGTTCTTCCTTAGCCAGGATCGACCCCGTATCCGGGAACATGGCGTTCAAATAATTGTCGGTCGCGCCCGGTCCGCTCAGCGATTTGTAGACGCCCACCGCCGTCTTGCCGTCCTGCATGATCCGATGGTTCTCCGGCTGATCGTAGTTGCCGATGGGACTGTTGCCTTGGTCGGCGTTCACCCGGAACAGACCGTTCGGCTTGTCGGACTGCCAGCGCAGCACCGCCTGCATGTTTTCGATCCAGTTGTCGACCCGGTTATACGTCACTTCGGTCGCGAGGCCCCAGGTCGGCTTCACGTAAGCCTGACGGAACACCTTCATATTGCGCCCGCTGGAGTTTTGCAGATTCGTCTTGCGGGACTCGTAATCCTTGTCGGTCTTCTGCCCGATCCGGACCGCCATCGCGGGCGGCGTATAGCTCATCGAAGGCGCGAGCACCATGCCCACGTATTCCAGGAACGGCCGATAGGCTGCCGGCACGCCCGCGTCCGTATCGCCGAAGCCCTGCTGGGCGCGATGCGCGCCGAAGTACATCCAGGACAGCAGCGTATGGTCCGCGCCTCTCCAGGTCGGATCGTTGGCGGAGCTGCCGTCCCCTTTGGACCGGCTCGTGCTGGAGACGAAGATGCCGTCGATCCAGTCGTTCGCCCACTCGAACCACATGACGTCCATCGCCATCTTGACCTTTTGCTTAAAGTCGGGTTCGTCCGTATATTGATAGAGCGCATTCAGGCAAAAATAAGTCATGAACGTGTACTCCGGACTCTCGTACTCCGCCCAGCCTCCGCGGACCGCCGCATCGAGCATTTCCTCGATGTTGGCCCGGTTCGCGCTCTTCAGGGCCGCGCCGGACGCGCCGTTCAAGTCGACGACGTCGGGCAGGAGCTGGCCGACCAGATAGCCCGCCGTATAGTTGCTCATCCGCAGATTCTCGGTCTGCGGCAGCTTCGCGTACGCATATCCCGCGAAGTAGCTTTTCACGTGGCTAATCATCGTGCTGTCCATCTTATCTCCGGCGAGCAGGTACGCGTACATTTTGCTCACCGTCTTGTATTGCTCCCAGTCGTACGTCTGGAACATCGTGTCCAGCTTCTGCAGGTTGACCGCGACGTTCTGATTGTCGACGAGCTGCGCCGCAATCTGCGCGATGTTGGTCACGCCGCCCATTTCCGACATCGACTTGGTCTTGTTCCACAGCCATTGCTTGCGCGTCTCGACCGTGCCCGGGAACGGCGCGTAATTGCTGTCCGCCGGCGGAACCTCGCCCACCGCGACATGGTCGAACTTCGTCGTGCTGAGCCTGTTGACGTCGTGGCTCGTCAACGCCAGGCCGAAGTACACCGTCTGCGGCAAATTGACGGATTCCCGCTTGACGAGATTCCAAGTGATCCCGTCGGACGATTCGTAGCCGCTGATGATGTTGCCGACGCGCGTCAGCTTCACCCAATAAGGCGCCGGAGACTTGGTGCCGGACGTCAGCACGGTGGCTCCTCCCTGCGTCAGGCGATCCTCGAAAATGACCCCGTTCGTCGGCGACACCGCCATCAACGCATGCGGGGATTGACTCGTTATATTGGCCCTGATCATGACGCCCGCCTTGGTCCAGGCGACGGTGTTGGTCATCTCGCCCACGCGCGCCACGATCTGGCCGTCGCCCGTCCACGGCCGGTATACGTAGTGGAACGCGTCGTCCGTACCCCAGATGTCTGCCCCCGAGGCTTTTACCGTAAACGTGCCGTCGGCCGCCGCATAGCTCGCGCTGCCCGCTACGTTGACGGTGCCGACATCGCGGTCGCCGAACGGCTCCGGCAATCCCGACGCGGACGGGTTGGTCGTTACCGCCAGCGCAGCGCTCTGGGTTGATGCGTTGCCGGCCGCGTCACGCGCCTTGACCGTGTATTGATAGGTCTTGTTCGGCGTCAGGCCGACGGCGCTGTAGCTCGTTACGGTTCCGGGCGCGGAGCCTGCGAGCTGGCCGTCCTGATAAACGTCGTAGCGGTTCACGCCGACGTTGTCCGTCGAAGCCGTCCACGAGAGATTCACGCTCGTGTCCGTCTTGGCGGCGGTCAGCCCGGTCGGCGCCGTCGGCGCCTCGGTGTCCAGGCCGGCCTCGTGCGTCGCCTCGTACAAGGCCAGATCGTCGACGACGATGGCTTCGTCCGTACCGCCCGTGTTGACCCGGACGCCGAAGGCGATCTTGAGCGAGCTGACGAGCCGCTGACCGCCGTTCGGCACGATCTGGAACCGGTAGGATGCGATATCGTGATCGTTGATCGTCTTCAATTCGTTCGGCGTCGTATTGAGATAAGCCGCCGTTCCCGTGATCGTTTGCTTGTCGGGCACCGGGAACCGGGGGACCAGGACGTTGTCGTAGTTGCCGAATTGCAGCTGGCTGTAAATGTCCGCATTGACCGGCTTGTCGCTCGCCGCGCTGCGCCGGAGCCGGTATTCGTATACGAACTCGACCGGCTCGGTCCCGGTCGGCAGCGAGTAGATCGCGTTGATCCGCGATAGAAGCGCTCCGCTCGACAGTTGATAATAAAAGTAGCTGCCGGCGTTCGAGCCCAGCGAAGCATCGCGAAACTCGACCGCATAATTGCCGGCCGTCTGGACCACGGTCTGCGAGCTGCCCGGAATGTTTGTATCATAGGTAAACGGGCTGATGCCGCTGTCGAATCCTGTGTCCATATCTTGGCTCAGCCAATTGACCAGCACTTCTTCGCCGCTTGCCGCTGCCTTCCCGGCCGGCCAATATCCGAATGCCAGCGTGCAGAGCAGCAGCCAGCAGACGGCTTTTTGAGTCATGGTCATTCCGTTCGTTCTCGCGTTCATTCTCACGTTCATTTTCGGTTAACCTCCTCGTTATAGGTGCTACCGATCGCCGTAGAAAGCGCTTACTATTTGTTGCCCTCGAGGAGCTCTCCTTGCACGCCCTTGGCTGTGCTTATGCTGCCGTCACAGCGGAACGCTAAGGCTGCTCCACGCGCACGTTTAACCAGAACCGCCGCTCCTCCAGCGGCTCCAGCGAAATGCAGTTGCCGTGGCGGATGCAATCCGCGATATCCGAGTACCACGATGTCGACGGTTCGAGTGCCACTGCGTAGATATCGTCGTCGTTGCTCGACCAGTAACGAAGACAGGGGAACGCACGATGGTCCCATTCGAGCAGCAGCTTCACGTTCAGCGTCGGCTGATAGATGCCTGCGATTCCCTCTTCGAGATCCTTAAGCGGCATGTAGCAAGCTTCGCCGTCCGGCGCAGGCGGATCCACCGCCCGCAAATCCTTCTTGTTCCCGCTGGGCAAGCTTGCCGACTCGACCGGTTCCTCGAAGCTTGAAGGCGGCGCTTCCCGCTCCAGCTCGTAGTTAAGGACGTTAAAGGCTCTGCTCCCCTTCGGCAAAATCACCTGTGCGGTCTCTCCGACCAGCGGGGCGCCGAACGCCGGATGATGCGTCCAAATGAAATGAACCGCGTCAAGCCCGACGTTGACGACCCGTTCCGCGATACGCAGAACGCGTTCGCCGGCGGCCAGCGAGATCGTCTTCTCCACAGCCACCGGCGTGTACGGCAGCGTCAGCCGGCAGCGCAGCGTCACGCGCGAACCGCCTTCGTTCTCCAAGACATAGTCCCAAGGTACGCCTGCCGACTCTCCCTCCCGGTCGGAACCGACCGCCTGCCGACCGCCGTCGAAGGAAGCCCGGTTCGGCAGGATCTCCTGCCATCCGCCGGGATAGCCTTCGGCGTAATGCATCAGCCTGTTTCCCCTCAAATCCCTCCCTTCAAAGCTCGACAAGCCCGCCCGCGTCTTCATCAACAGCTGTAAATTCATCGGCTTGTAAGTCAGCTCCCAAATATCGGTGCCCTTGCCTACCAGGACTATGGCGCTCAGCCATTCGTTCTCGAGCCTCACCCCCTCGATGCCGTTTACCGAGACGACTGACGCCGCGCAGGAACCTCCCATGCGGCTAAGCCTCCTCCGCGCCGATCGCGCCCATCAAGTCATTCGAGCCGCCCAAGTCATTCGCGAAGGCACGCTCCAGCACGCGCACGCCGCAGCCCTCCAGCAAGATGCGTCCGCCTGCCGTCGTTCCGTCGACTGCATCCGCCCACAACCGTTCCCCCGGTTCCGTCGGCAAGTCGACCTCTACCGTCTCGGCGCGATGGTTCAACAGAAAAAGGAAACGCCGATCCCCTTGGTCCCGATAGACCGCCTCGACGCCCGCGGGCGTCTCCTTCAGCATAGAGACAGCCCCCGCCTGCGAGCAGATGCCGAGCAGCAGCTCGCCGATGAATCCATCTCCTGGTTCCGTGGATACATAATAAGCTTCGCCGCTGCCGTAGCGGTTGCGCGTGACGGCCGGCTGCCCGGCGTAATAATCCTCCAAGTACACGGCGAGCGCTTCCGCTCCGTTCAAGCGCACGACTTCGCCCCATTTGCGCGTCTCGTAATCCCGCGCACTGTCTGTCCCCCATTCTGCCGCCCCCTCCGAAGTCCAAGCGATCCGGTTCGACATATCGGGCTCCAGCGCGTCGTTCTCCTCGATGACGATACCGAACACATCCTCGATCGGCCGCAGGTACCCGCCGTAAGATACGACGTCGTACCCGTCGACCATGCCGCTGAAGTAGCTCGCCACCAGCATGCCGCCCTGCTCGACATATGCCCGAAGCCGCTCCGGCACCCCTTCCTCGAACATGTACAGCATCGGCGCAACGACGACCGCATACCCGCCGAGATCCGACAGCGGATGTACAACATCCACCGGGATATTGGCCTCGTACAGCGGTCTGTAGTAAGCCGTCGCCGCGTCCCGGTACGCGATATCGCGGCTGCCCTTGTTCCAGTCGACCAGCCAGTTCAGCGTCACGTCGTAGAGCACTGCGACCTTAGCGGCTCTTCCCCGACCGGAACCTTGACCAGTCCCCTGCCCCGCTCCTGCAACCCCGCCAAGTCTGCGCAGCTCCTCCCCGAGCCCGCGAACTTCGAAGAAAATCCGATTGTCGGCCTCCGTCCCGTGGCTGACGAGCGCGCTGTGGAACTTCTCCACGCCCCCGCGGCTCTGGCGGAACTGGAAGAACATGATCGCATCCGCGCCCCGCGCCAGCGCTTGATAGCTCTGCAGCCGCATGACGCCAGGACGCTTTGCCGGATTGTACGGCTTCCAGTTCACGCCGCTCGTCGCCTGCTCCATGAGCAGGAACGGCTGACGCTTCAAGCCGCGGAAATAATCGTGCTGGAACGCCGCCCAGACAGCCGCGTCTTTGCGCGGCGGGTACGAATCCCAGGAGACAACGTCCAGATGAGGCGCCCAATCGTGATGGATCTGGCCAAGGAAGTCGAGCGAATAAAAGTTAGTCGTAACCGGAACGTGCGGCGACACGCGGACGATCTCTTCCTTTTCCGCCAAGAAGCACGCCAGATTGCTGTCCGACAGGAAGCGCCGGTAGTCCAGGCTGACGCTCGTATGCGACATGCCCCCGAGCGGCGGCGCGATCTGCGCCCAGTCCGTTCGCCGCAGGCTCCACTGGTTGAGCTGCCAGGCTTCGTTCAGCCGCTCGAGCGTGCCGTACCGATGCCGTAGCCACTCGCGGAACGCCTCCGCGCAATAATCGCAGTAGCACTCGACGATATATTCGTTGTTAATGTGCCACAGCGCCAGATTGCCCCGCCCGACGTAGCGCTCCGCCAGCGCCCGCGCGATCTTGCGAATCTCGCGGCGGTACAGCGGATGATTGGGACAGTAGGCCTGCCGGCTCCAATGCGCGACGCGCCTGCCGTCCTCCCCGACCTTGAGCACCGTCGGATCCTGCTGCGCCATCCAGGCCGGCGGCGCGGCCGTCGGTGTGGCGAGCACGACGCTTATGCCGCCTTGCTCAAGCTTGTCGAACGCCGCGTCCAACCGCGCGAAGTCGTAGCGGTCCGGCTCCGGCTGAATCGAGCTCCAGCCGAACACGTTCAGCGTGACCGTATTGACGCCGGCTTCGCACATCAGCGCAAGATCTCGCTCCAGCATCTCCTCCGGCCACTGCTCGGGATTGTAATCCCCGCCGTACATCAAACGGGGTCTAGCGTCGATCTTTTCCATGCGCCGATCTCCTCTGCTCAAATGCGGAGGGCATCCGGTGCGAGATGCTGCCGAATGCCCTGCTATCGAATGCCCGCGTGCTCAATGCTACTTGTCGACTGCATCCGTTTCAGCTTGCGCCGATGCGAGTCCGAACCTTCCTACTTCTGCGCCAGGAAGGCGTCGATCTGCTTCTGCAGCTCGACCTGGATCTTCTTGGCGTTGGCCGCGCCTTCCTTCTTCAGCGACGCCCACGTGCTGTCCGGATCGGTCACGCCGTCGAACAGCGAGTTGTAGTACTTGGCCTCCGTCGCGTTGTAGAGCGAGATCTCGTTCATGACCGGCGTCGGATCGAACGAGAAGCCGGTGAGGATGCTCGGCGTCAGGTTGGCGGCGTCCTTGTTGAACTGGTAGTGCTTGATCGTCTCTTCGTCGAAGCCGGCGTTCAGGCGGTCGGTCGTCGGATTCCAGACCCAGGCGTACGGGAAATATGAGTAATCGGTGCCGATCTGCTTGTACTGGTCGTCGCCGACCGCTTCATAGTTTTTGCCTTCAATGCCGTAGGCGAGCAGGTCGTAATTTTCCTTCTGCGCGGTCCAGTTGAGGAACATCATGGCGCGCTCTTTGTTTTTGCTGACCTTCGGAATCGCCTGGAAGTTTGCCTGCTTGAAGTTGGTGATATTCGCACCCTTCTCCATCTTGACGAAGGTAACCGGCTCCAGCTCCGCGCCGGGGACGTTTTTGGCGAGCGCCGTGTTCAGGCTGGAAGGCACGCCGAATTCGTTGTATACGGCTGCGCCGACCTTGCCGGAATTGATGACCGAATCGATGTCCTTGAGCGCCAGCACGTCCGGATGGATCAGACCGTCCGTGTACAGCTTCCTGGCGTCCTGGATCCAGGACCAGATCGTGGGCTCCATTTCGTCGAACAGGTTGTAAACCTTGCCGTCGTTGTTCTTGTAGTAGAGCACGAGGCTCTGACCGAGCGCGTCGGAACGGATGAACTGCGGATACTCCATGTATTCCCGAAATGCGCCCCAGGCTTGGTCAGTCGAGGCGCCCTGGCCGTAAGCGAGCAGCGGGATGACGTCCTTTTCGTTTTCCTTGACTTTATAAGCGTATTGAATCAGTTCGTCGTAGGTCTTGATCGGCTGCAGTCCGTACTTCTCGCGCAGGTCCTTGCGGACGAGATACGTCCGGCCGGCCAGGTGCGTGTTGCCGAGCGGCAGGCCGTAGATCTTGCCCTGGAACTTGTTGGCGTCGAACATCTGCTGCGAGCGGACCTTGATCGCGTCCTGCCCGTACTGCTGCAGCAGATCGTCCATCGGCTCGTAGTAACCCGCGCTGATCATCTGCTCCATATGCAGCCACGGGGCGTCGAAAATCAAGTCGACATTTTCGCCGGATGCGAGCATGACCTGCGTCTTCTGCGCGAGATCCGACCAAGGCACGAACACCAGGTCGAGCTTGACGTTGATATTGTCGGCCATGCGCTTCTCGGCTTCCTTGATAACGGTGTCCATATCCGCGGGCCGGTCGCCCGGCATGACGATCTTGAGCGTCACCGGATCCAGCTTGGTCGCCTTGCTCCCTTCGGATGCGGCAGCGGAAGAGGCCGGGGCGGTGGACGAAGCGCTGCCGGCGCCCCCCGCATTCGATTCGTTCGATTTGGAGCTGCAGCCGGCGAGCGTAGCCGCGAAGGCCGAAGCGATCATGAGCGCGGTCAGGCTTTTTCTAGTTTTCATTCTGTGACCTCCTAGAGTGGTGTGATCTATTCTCAACCGGATGGCTCCGAATCAAGACTAACCTTTCAGCGCGCCGATTGTAATGCCCTTGACGAAATATCGCTGAATAAACGGATACAGCAGGAAGATCGGGCCGATCGTGACGCATACGGTCGCCAGCTGGACGCTGTAGGTCGGCAGCGGCTGTCCGTAGTTCGTCTGGCTGCCGCCGACGTAAGCGCCGATGTTGATGTTGGAGATGAGCTGGCGGATCATGATCTGCAGCGGATGCAGCTTGTAATCGTCGATGAACAGAAGCGCGAGGAAAAAGTCGTTCCAGTATTGCAGCGCGTAGAACAGGCCCACGGTCGCGATGACCGGCTTCGAGATCGGCAGGATAATGCCGAAGAAGATGCGCAGATCGTTCGCGCCGTCCACCGTCGCGGCTTCGTTGATCTCATAGGGCAGCGTCCGGAAAAACGACACCATGATGAAGGCGAAGAAAGGGTTGAGCAGGTACGGCAGTATGAGCGCCCAGAGCGTATCTTTCAGATGGAGCCAGTTGGCGATCAGGATGTAGAAGCCGACCAGGCCCGCGCCGAAAATCATCGTAAAGTAAGTCAGGAAGGACAGCACGCTGCGGTACTTTACTTTCGGATGCGCGAGCACGTAAGCGTACATCGCCGTGATCAGTACGGCGAGCACGGTGCCGGCCACCGTGACCGTCGTCGAAACCATGTAGCTGCTGGCCACCTGCTTGCCGCGGAACAGAAATTCGTAGGCCCCGGTGGAGAAAATCTTGGGGATCAGCTGGTAGCCGTGCCGCTTGATCGCGGACTCGTCGGCGAACGAATTGATCGCTACGATCCAGAAGGGCAGCAGGCAGACGAGTGCGAACAGTCCGGTGAAGACGTAGATGAAGCCCACGAACGCCCTTTCCGAGGGTGAGCGGTCCGCCTTGATCTTCGTGAACTTGCCGGCCCGACCGAGTTTGCCGGATTGCGCTTGGGTGATGGAGCTTTCCATGCGTGAATGCCGCCTTTCTATTAGAAAAATCCGGAATCTAAAATAAGCTGGAGTCTTTGTCGATTCGTCTGGCGATAGCGTTAAAAATCACGATCGTCACGAGCCCCATCACGGACTGGTACATGATGATGGCCGAGGACTTGCTGAAGTCGCCCAGCTGTCGCAGCGCCCGGTACGAATACGTATCGATGACATCCGTCGTCGGATAGAGCGGCGCCGTATCGCCGACGATGCCGTAGATCATGCCGAAGTCGCCGTAGAAGATCCGTCCGACGCCGAGCAGCGCCAGCACGATCAGCACGTTGCGGATGAGCGGAATGGTAATATGGATGATCTGCTGGAACCTTGTCGCCCCGTCGATCTTCGCGCTCTCGTAATATTCGCCCGAGATGCCCGTGATCGCCGCGAGGAAAATAATCGAGTAGTAGCCGGCGAATTTCCATACATAGATGAACGTCAGCACGCCCGGCCAGATGCCCGGCTTCAGATACCAGTTCTGCGGATCCATCCCGTTGTCGATCAGCAAGCGGTTCAGGATGCCGTCCGTCGTATTAAGGAAAGCAAACGTCATCATGCTGACGACCAGCCACGAGATGAAGTAAGGCAGGAAAATGAGCGACTGCGCGATCTTTTTGTAAAGCCGGCTATGAATCTCGTTCAGGAAAATGGCCAGAAGCAGCGCGATCCCGAGACCGCAGACGATGAACAATCCATTCAGGAACACCGTGTTGAATGTCACCTTGTACCAGTCGCTGCTCATGAAGAAAAACTTGAAATTGTCGAACCCGACCCACTCGCTCCCCCATAGTCCGTCGGCGAGCCTGTATTTTTTGAACGCGATCAGGTGGCCCGCCATGGGTACGTAGGCGAATACGATCAGGAACAACAGACCGGGCAGCGCCAATACGTATAAATATTTGTTGCGTACGATTTCTCTCACGATCGGCACTTGGTACACCGTCTCCTCTCTTGCTGGCTGCGTTTGATTGGCGATGTCCCAAGCTTAGGTCCAGCCCGAACGGTCTGTATAGTTCTAGTTGAGGAAATGGGGCGGAAGCGGCGTTCTATATGCGGAAAAAGCCCGCGGCGGCGCGGGTTGCGTCAAGGTACTGAATCCGGAAATCGGGTTCGCAAACGGGAAATACCGCGGAAAACAGGGCTAAATTTCTCCCCTCTGCCCCCTTCGGCCTGCCGGTCCCCGCTCGTGTCGCCCATCGTGCTGCTTCCGACCGCAGATCGTCCGATCATTCGAGAGGAACCGTTACACATCCGCTTCAACTCGCCAACCTGCCCAATCATCCCACAGCCATTCGGATGAGCCGGCCTAACGCCTGCCCGCGTCGTTCCTTCGCCATAAAGCCTGCAAATATACATCTAATTTTGGCGATGCCGACCCTTTCGAGAAGAAAAGATGCAAAAGCGCATGTATTTTCTTCCATCAGCCCGATTTCAGGCTTGTGAATTGCATTTACCTGCACATTTGCAGGTATTTCATCACGTGCTGTTGATCGGCAGAAAATACATGTACAAACGCAGTTTTTTTCGACCCGCCCTACGTCCGATAAGCCCAATCCCCTGGACTTCATGTCAAAAACCGCTGTTCAAGTCATTCACATGACTTGAAGAGCGGCTCGCTGCTTACCCGTTCGCTTTAACTTGCTTATGTCACCTATGTCCTTGTGGGAAACGCGACGCTCCCCGGACATTCCACTTTACATCTATGTCTCGCATCTACGCCTTACTCGCTTTGCCTTGCCCAAAATCGCTTCCCCTTGCTCCTATGCCCCCGCCGTGTCCCTGTACTGACTCGGCGTCAATCCCGTCGCCTTCTTGAAAATCGTGAAGAAGTGGCTCTTCGTCTGGAAGCCCGCGCGCTCCCCGATGTCCGTGACCGTCCAGTCCGTCGTCGCCAGCAGCTCCTTGACCTTGGCGATTCGCTCCTGCAGGATGTATTCGGACAACGTCACGTCCAGCGACTCCTTGAACAGCTGCCTTACGTGCCGGGAGGAGAGCGAGACGTGCTCGGCGATCTCCTCGATCGTGAGCATCGGATCGTGCAGGTGGTTGCGCACGTAGTCCACGATATCCCTCACGATCTCGTCCCGCCGGCTCGCTCCCTTCTTGCTGCTCAGCTCCTCGACAATGACGAGCAGCTCGCGCTCGAGCCATGCCCGTACGCCTGCCAGCGTATCGAACGATTCGAGGATACTCTCGATTCCCTCGATCGATGCGACCGACGGCAGCTTGTTGAACGCCTTGAACAGCGTATACAGCATGAGCGACAGCTGGATCTTGCTCTGCGCATAGTGCATCGTCTGCATGTGGGCGAACAAGCGGTCCAGCCCTGCGGCGGCTTCGTCGGGCTTGCCCATCCGCACGTTTTTAATAAGCTCGTCTAGCAGTTGATCGTCCGGCAAGGGCTGCACGCTGCGCATATAATTTTCAAAATCGCGTTCTAAATAGATTTTATCCTCGCCGGAAACGAACTTGAGCATCGTCAGCTCAAGGATATGCTGGTATGCGGCCCGAATATCGTCGCCGAACGCACGCGCCTCGCTGACGGCGACGGTCACGCGGATTTGCGTCCACCGGTCGATCTGCGCCTTGGCCTCCCCGAGCAGTTCCGTCAAGCGCTCCATCGACATTCCGTCTCCGGAGAGCAGCAGGACGACATGGTCGCTCCCCAGATCGACCGACTCGGCGCCTCCGTTCCGCCGCAGGATCTCCTCCGCGATGTTGCCCATCGCGTACTTCATCAGTTTCCGCGAGGCAAATTCGTACTTCTCCTGGAACGCGCTGTAGCCGTCGATGCGGATCACGCCGATATACAGGTTCCCGTACGCGAACAGCCCCGAGTGCTCCCGCAAATACTGCTCGACAGGCGGAATCAGCTTACCCTGAAGAATCCACTGACGCAGGTATTCCGACTTGATGACGTCCCGGTGCTCGCGCATCGAAGAGTCCAGCTCCACCATCCGGCTCTCCAGCATCTCGATGCCGTACCGGATGACGCTGTGCTCGGCCAGCGGACCCTCGTCCTGCCTGCGCTGCAGCGACGGTCCGAGCTTGGTCTCCAACTGGCTCGCCAACTGGGAGAACGGCTTGTAGGTACGCCTCGAATTCCAGAACAGAATGCCAAGAAGCAGCGCCACCAGTCCCGCCAGCACAACCATCAGCTTGGTGCGGAACGCGTAAAAGTCCGCATTGATTCCTTCCAGCTTGGCCATCTGATAAAGGGTCCAGCCCTGCGGCTCGATCCTGGCGTACTGTACGGACCACGATTCCTTTTCGAATCGCTGCTTGAAGCTGCCGGAAGCGCCGGAAGCGCGAATCGCGAGCTCCTTGTACAGCCCCTCGCTCGATCCGGACACCTCCGCCGCTCCCGACGCGTTACCCTTTTCATCCGGGCCGAGCATCAGCCGCCCTTCCTCGTCGAGCATAAAGGAGATAAACCCCGCCCCCTTGTTTTCCTTGAGCAAATACTGCTTCATCAGCGCGTCGTCGAGCAGCAGCACCAAATAACCGTACGAGGGCTGGCCCGACGGCACGGTGGGGATCATCAGCGCCAGCGAACGCGTACCGGACGTACGATGAACGAAAAAGCGCTGGTAAGCCTTGGCCGGCGTCTTCGCAAGCCGCAAAATGTCCTGATCGTCAAAATCGGCGAACGAAGTAATGCCGTATGCGATGTCGATCACGTGCTCGGTACGCATATTGAGCAGGTACGCGTTTTTCAGAAAAGGCTCGGTCGTCCTGTACTTGGCCGCCGCCGCGATCGCCTCGATCTCGTGACCCTGCGTCTCCGCATCGGCCGTCATCCAAGCCTGCACGCTTTTGTCGGCGTACATGGTGAAGCCGTAGGCGATCATTTTATCGAGGATGAACGCTGCATTGTCCCGGGAATGCGTAATCTCGGTCTTGTTCACCTTGTCGATCTGGTTTAATGCAAAAATCGAAAACTGCCGAGTCATAAAAAACACGACGGGCACGGAGACGAGGACGAACAGCAGGCACGAGCCCAGGAAAATGCGGATATGCGTCCTTCTCGGCATAAGCTTCTTCATCGACGTTATTCTCCCCGCGCGCTGGTAAATTCATCTTGCCAATGAACCCATGTTCTTTTAGAACATTATCGCATGAAAAACAAACATTACAATCCCCCTAAAAGTCATCCTTCCACGCAAAAAAAGACTCCACTCCGCGCATGCCGTAGTGCAGTCCGTGTCCAATAAAGCTGTCAGCCTTATTGTCGAATAAAACGAAGATGCCACCGCAGGAATAGCAGGCCGATAACATAAACGACTAACGAGTAATACAACGACCACCCTTTATACACCAGGTACCCCGTCTTTAGCGACAGCCATTCGAAAAAGAGAGCCGCGGCGACGGCCGTTGCGGCGCTGGAATAGGCAAACCAATTTCCGGCATGCATGGCATCACCTCGGATTCGATGTCGATTACTTCGTTTTCGCCAACCCCAGTGCCTTGTGGTCCCACAAGATGTCGGCCACGATCGCGGCCTTGTCCGCTTCGCAACTTACGACCAGAATGACGTCCCCGCTTTTGCCCTTCGACAGCGCAGTCCGTCTTTTCCGGCGCTTCCTCAGATAGAGGAACCCGTTGATCGCCACGCCTAGAACGAACCCGGCAACTGCCCCGATAATCCCCCAAATGACCGGCCCCCAGGCCCAGACGAACCCTTTACTCGCCCCGACCGTAGCGAACATAAAAGCGAGAACCATACCTTTGTCCAAGAAGGACAAGCCGTCCGCGCGGTGCAGGCTGTCCATCAGCCGCGGCTCTTCCTTGCGCAAGTCGAGCGGCACTGCGTAGATTGAAGAGACGCCGTGCGCCTCGAGCTCCGTAATGGCAATCTCTAGCAGGGTCGAGTAATCGAACGTCGCGAATATTTGCATCAGTCCACTTTGCTCCCGATCGTTAATATGACGCCTGGCGGCTGGTAGTTTCGAACGAGGTGGCTTTTTAAGGAAAGGTCGAAAAGCTTATTGTTTTCTACCGTGGTGACATAAGCGTCGTAGATCGTAAAAAAGTAAAAGGAGGGAACGTACAGCAGCCACTGGGCGTCCATTGCCTCCTTGGACGACCGGAGATCGCCCAGAATCAGGTCGTGAATGGCGAGAATAATATGGGACTCGCGTACGAGCACGATCGTACTTATCAGAATAAAGGTAGCGAGCACAATGCGATGAAGGTAAAGCTGTCCGACGCTCGGTATGCCGATCGACCAGATGACTGCGATCCATGGCTTGCGCTTGTCGAGATAATTGACTTCGAGCGCGCCGATGCTGAATTCGCTGAACCTCGCGTTTTCCCTGCGCGCCAACACGTACACTTTGTTCATATCTACCGCCGTACGATAGCTGTCCCAGATCGCAAACAAATAGACCGGGATATACAGGGACATGAACCTGGGGTCCAGCGCGTCTCGCGCCGCTTGGAACTCGCCGTTGAACGAATGGACGATGGCGAGATTCAAGTGAATTTTCTGGTTGATATAAAACTCCCATAAGACGAGCAAGTATCCCCGGATGTACTTATTCAGCAGCAGATGACCGAAGCCGGGGAACGCCATCGACCAAGATGCGATTGTATACGGATTGCGCTTGTGAATCTGCGTCGTCCCGAACATGCTGACAAAGGCGAGATAGCGCCTTGCGCGAAAGGGATCGGAAAAGTTATTCATCGGTTCACCCCGAATTTCATGTCCGACTTTAGGCGAAAGACGCGCGCCGCAACCGCGCGGTTGTAGATTGTCCCTGGGCAGGATAAATTATCCGCAGCAAAAAAGCGCGCCGGCTCCTTGAGGGGAACCGGCGCGCTTTGCTTCGTTCAATTAGAAGTTGAGCAGCTTGTAGATGACGTTCGCCGCCTGGGCGCGCGTCGTCTCGCCTTTGGGCGAGAACGTGCCGTCTTCGAAGCCGTTGATCAGGCCCGCATTCGCGAGTTGACCTACCGCTTCGCGCGCATAGTCCGCGATCGAAGCTTGGTCCTTGAAGCCGTCGCCCGCTTCGGATGCGTCCAGCTCGCCAGTCAGCGCGATCGCTCTGGCCAGCATGGCGGCCATGTCCTCGCGCGTGATCGTGTCGCTTGCGCCGAAGGTGCCGTCCGCGCGGCCCTTGACGATGCCGAGCTTGGCGCCGGTAGCAACCGCGCCGTAATACCAGGCGTCGGACGTCATATCGCTAAACGACGCCGTCGCCTGCGGATCGGACAGCTCGAGCGCTTCGAGCAGCAGCTTCAGGAACTCGGCGCGCGTCACCGGACGCGCAGGCTCGAACTTGCCGTCGCCCGTGCCGTTCGCGATCTGTCGCGCCGCCAGCGTCTCGATCGCTTCCCGCGCCCATGCCGCTTGCGACAGGTCGCCGAAGGTTACGTCCGCATAGCCGACTGCATAGCGGCTAAAGTGCCGCGGCTCAAACGAGATCTTGCCCGCCGGCGCATCGACGGAAGTCTTCTTGATCGGCTGCAGCGCGCCGTCTTCCGCAATATAATACACGACCAGCTTATGCGCCAGCTCGCCCGCCTGCGGCTTGTAATCCAGCGACACGCTTACCGCGCCGCCCGTACCGAAGTCCGCCGGCTTCGCGCCGTCGACGGTCAGACCCAGATCGTAGACCGGACGGTCGCCGATCTTGCTTTTTGCAGCAGCCGATAGCGTCGCGCCGTCAGCCTTGGCGATCGTCAGCGTCAATTGCTTGGCGCTCGTCCCGATCAGACCGGCGTCCGTGCGCACGACGATCGTCGCCCCGTTCGCGGTGACCGCGATCTCGCCGACGCCGCCGGCCGATGCCGAGCCAAGCCACTCCTGCAGCGGCACGTTCACCGTTGCCGTGCCCTTGATAGACGTTCCGCCCGTATCGATCGCGATCTGCAGTCTGCCGTTCCTGGCGCCGGCAGCCGCCTTCTTTACGTCGTTTGAGTTTAAGGTAATCGCGACGTTGCCTTGCGCGTCCGGCGCCGCCTTCACGGCAATGGCGCCATCGGATACGACGGCGGTGCCGCTATTGCCCGCAGTCGGCGTCACCGTGCCGGGATTACCCGTGCCCGGATCGACCGGCGGAACTTCGGTATTGTCCCGCGTCGCGAAGCGCGGCAGGCCGTCGATGCCGATGCTGTTCTGATAGAAGGCCGCCATCGCTTCCTTTGTGTTGTAGTTCCACGTGCGGATGCCCCATGGCATCGCCAGCGTCCAGTCCGGCTGCGCAGCCTGCTCGGCCTGCGTCGGGAAGACGAACGTCTCGCCGACGATCATCGGCTTGCCGTCGGCCTGCGCGATGCGCTTGGCCTGCTCGTAATGGCGCGTCGCATAGCCTTCCGCATCGTAGAAGTCCACGGACAGAATGTCGTAGTAGTCCTTGCCCGGATTAAAGCTGTTCCAGTCGTTGGCATCGTACTCGGCGAGGCCCCCGTCCAGTCCTTCGTACCTGTCGAACTTGGCGTCGCCGTCGGCATAGCCGTAGTCGTCCGGCAGGTCCTGAACGTTCCACACCCAGATGATGTTCGAGAGTCCTTTGTCCTTTTCCATATAATCGTGGAACATCCGGTACAGCGCCGCGCTGCCTTCCGGTCCCGGGCGTCCGCCCCACCAGAAGACGTGCTGGTTCATCTCGTGGAACGGCCGCAGCATGACGGTCACGCCCGCATCCTCGAGCTGCTGCAGGAACTTCGCGTATTCGTCCATGCGAAGCTTCCAGTTTTTGTTGAGCGCGGTGCCGTCCGTCAGCAGTTCCTTCCATTGATCGTTGTAAAGGAAGCTGTAGATACGGTTCGGACTCGGCAGCGTCTCCTGCGCCGTGTCTCCGCCCCAGCCGCCTTCCGCCTCCTGGGCGACCGTGTACTGCGGCGGCGAGACGTGGAACATGATCTGCACGAGGCTGCCGCCGGCCCATTGGCGCTTGATCTCGTCGATCATGTTCTGCCGGTACGGCACCGTGCCGCCCGTCAGGAAGTCCGCGCTGTACAGCGCCGGATACACGCCGAATTCATTGGCCACGCGCTGATGCAGCACATCGTTCGCCGCCGGATTCGAGTATGACTGGTCGTGATGCATCGCGGACAATATGCCGTGTCCGGTGAGCTCCTTTAAATATTCGACCACGTCGACCGCTGCGGGCAGATGGCTGACCGTAACGCTCAACTGCGCGTTGACGTCGATCGTGAACGTCGTGCCGTCCTGGTACAGCTTCACCTGCTTCAGCGTTACATTCGTATGTCCTTCCTTCAGGAAGTCGCCCTTCGGCGCGAAGCGGTCGAAGTTAGGCAGTACGGCCGCATCCGAAGATACGTAAGTCGCCTGGACGATCTTCGCGCCCGCAGGCAGCGTCGCGCTCGCGTTCAGCAGCGAGATCAGGTTGCCGATTCCATCGGCCTGAAGCTCCGTTTTCGCAAACGAGATCTCCGGCAGCACCGGCTTTTCGCCGAACACCAGCTGAATCTCGTCCAAAGTGACCGTGCCTCCCGTTACGGCGCCCACTTTGTTTACGTAGAGCGCGAACGAAGCGACGCCCTTCGTGTTCAACGTGCCCGTGCCCTCCTTGCGCTTGAACTCGCCGATCGGGATGACGAGATGCTGCGGCGCGGTCGACGTCTTGTCGAAGCCGGCTACATTGTTCAGATGCGCCTCGTATGAAGCGCCGTCCGACAGCTGCAGCAGGATGTCCTGTCCCTTGCCGTCCGTCTGCACCCACAGCTCGACCGCCTCGAGTCCCGGCCAGTAGCCGTTCACCGTGCGCGAGCGGCCGGAGTAGCCGTTCGTCAGGTCGTACTCGAACTTCATCGCGTTGCCCAGTCCTTCGCCGAACGGCGACGGGACGAGCGTCAGCGTATTTTGGCCGCCGTTCGTATTGCGTCCGTAGACGCCGGAGAGCTGCGCGCTGTCCGAGTAGGTCGAGAAGTCGTCGAGCGCGACCTTGTACTTGTCGGGATCGACCGTTCCGCCGCCGGCCAGCGACTGCGCGAACAGCCAGTCGAACGGCTTCGCGTCGTACTTGGCGTCGATGCCGTTGTCCAGCACCGGCACCCACGATTGGTGCCCGTCGTACGTGACGCCGTCCTGCACGACGCCGGTGTATTCGGTGTAGCGTACGTTGCCGCCCAGCGCGGTCAGCGCTTCGCTTGCGGCACGGCTGTTGGATACGTTAATCGTCGTGTCGTTCGCGCTGTGGAACAGCCAGATCGGCACGTCTTTCAGCTTTTCATAGTCGGCCGTCGTCAGATTCAGATTGCCCGGCACGGCCGTCGTGCTGGCGATCGCGATTGCGGCCGCGTACAGCTTGGGCTCCTGCAGCAGCAGCTTCCACGTCCGGGTGCCGCCGGCCGAAGCGCCGACGATGTACACCCGAGACGGATCGATCCGGCTGTCGTCCGCCAGCAGCTTTTTCACGAGCGCGGAGACGCCGTCCACGATATCGTCCGGCGCGCCGTGCGCCGCGCTGAACTGCGGCGCCAGCACGTACATGCCGCCGTACGCGGCCTGCGCGGACGGATCCGCGAACGCCGTCGCGCCCTTGCTCGAGAGCATCGGCAGCAGGCCTTCGCCGCCCCGCTCGCCGTTGCCGTGCAGCCAGAGCACGAGCGGATACTTTTGCCCCGCCTGCTTGTTCTTCGGCACGAACAGATTGTACGCATGCTCGCCGTTCGCGTCCGCATACGTGCCATGCTCGAAGTCGTCGACGATCAGGTTCGTCTGCTTGCCCTGCACGTACTTGGCGGCGAGCGGCAGAAGCGCACCGATTGCGCTCTCCTGCTTGACGCTGTAACCCAGGCTCAGCAGCGTCGTCTGACGCGCCGCGCCGTCCCAGGAAGTCGTGGCCGCCTCGGCCAGGTCCTTGCCCGTCTTGAACTCAAGCACGACATATCGCCCGGCGGACGCGCCCGCGCCGTCGATCTTGCCCGTGTCGTTGACATAGGCGTTCGTGATCGTACGCAGTCCCTCGTATGCGACGGCGCCTGTGCCCGTCGTGTTGCGGACGCCGACCTCGAACGCGCTCTTGGAAATGTCCGACGCGTTCACCTTAGGTCCCACGCCCATGTCGATGACGAGGCCCTTCACGTTCTGACCCCAATCGTAAACCTCGGTCACCAGATCGTAGTTGTAGGTTTTCGTTTCCACGCCGCTTCCTCCCTTTAGCGTGGAGGCGAATACCGGCGTATCAAGGATCGACACGGTGTTTTTGTAGAACGTGCGCAGCGCGTCGTCGGTGTTGTACACCCACGCATCGTCCGCCCACGGCATCATCATCGCGTAGTCCTTGTATTTCGCCAATCCCGCCGTATCCAGCAGCTTGAAGCTCTCGCCGATACCCATCGGCTTCGGACCGTCCGCGCCGCCGGCTTCCGCCGCGAATCGCTTCATCTGGGCGTAATAGTCGTCGCCCTTGCTGCCGAGGCCGTTGGTATAGGCGTCCAGCGTCAGGATGTCCCAGTAATCGCTGCCCGGATTGTAATCCTGCCAGTTCATCCGGTTGTCGAAGTCCTGCATGTTCCACATCCAGATCATGTTGTCCAGACCTTTGACGTTCACCAGATAGTCCTTGGTCAGGCGGGAGAGGGCGGCCGTATTTTGCGGCACGCCGGCCCACCAGAAGGCATGCTGGTTCATCTCGTGGAAAGGACGGACCATCGGCACGACGCCAGCGTCCTCCAGCTGCTGCAGATATTTGGCATACTCGTCTAGCCGCAGCTTCCAGTTCTTGTTCAGGTCGCCGCCGTCGGTGAGCAGGCTGGTCCACTGCTCCGGCGTGAGGTCGGTCTGCACCGCGTTCGCGCTGCCGGACCAATCCGCGCCCTGCTTCTCCTCCTCGACCGTCCGGGTCGCGGACGGGACGTGGAACATGATGTTGATCAGCGCGCCGTCGTTCCACTGGCGGATCGCCTCGTCGATCATCTTCTGCCGGTTCGCGACGTCGTCCTTGAGGAACAGGAAGTCCCCGCTCCAGATCGCCGGCGTGACGCCGGTCGTCTCCATAATACGGTCCGTCGTGATGCGCGGCCGTTCGTTCGGCTCCTTGTTATGCATCGCCGACAGCGTGCCGTTGCCTGTCAGCGCCTTGAGATATTCGAGCACGTTCACCGGCTCGGCCAGCGCGCCGACGTCGATCGTCACCTTGCGGTTTACTTCGATGTAGTGCTGCTTGTTGCCCGCGTATACGGTCACCTGCTTGATCGTGACCTCGACCGTTCCCGTCTTGCGGAAGATTCCCTTGGAGGAGAACAGCCCCTCGTTTCTCAGGATCTCGTCGTCGTTGCTGTCGTACAGCACCTGGAAAAGGTATGGCGCGGCGCCCGTCGTTCCCGCGCCCAGCGCGGTGATCGTCGTGTTCGCCTTGAGCAGCTTCATCAGCGTATCGCCGCCCGCCGCCTGCCACGCCGTGCTGCCGAAGTCGATCTTGAAGCCCGGCGCTTCCTTGGCCGGCGCCAGCTTGGAATACGAGACGCCGTCGATCGTCAGCGTGCCGCTGCGGTTTTCGCCGCCGAGCTTCTTGACGTAAAAGCCGAGGCCGAGCAGCCTGGACGGATCAAACGTCGTACCGGCCGCGAGCGGCTTGAAAGCTTCGATCGGAATCTCCAGATACTGCGGCGTCTTGGCGGTGGCGCTGAACCCGCGCAGATCCAGCAGGTCGAACTCGAACCAGCGGTCCGGCGCGCCGGAAGCCAGACGGATCAGCACGGTCTGGCCGCTGTTGCCGTTGCCCTGGAACCACAGCTTGATCGTCTTTGCGCCCGTGATGTCGAGATGGAGCGCGCGTGACGTTCCCGTGTAGCCATCGGGACGGTTCGTGTTGTACGTCATCGCGAGCGCCTGCTTGCCGCTGCCCCCGAGCGGGGAAGCTTGCAGAGCGACCGAGTTCGTGCCGCCTGAGGCGTCCCGCGTATAGGCTGCGGTCAGCGCCGCATTGTCTGCGTAGCCTTCGAAGTCGTCGATGGCGACCGTGCCGACGCGACGCGTCTGGAAAGCCGGCGTATCGGCAAGCGTCAGATTCGACTGGTAGAACGTTTTGATTTTTTCAGCCGAGTTGTAGTCGAACGTATCGCCCGCCCACGGCATCGCGAACACCCAGTTCGGCTGCGCCGCGAGTTCCTGCTGCGTCGGCAGCACCCAGCATTCGCCGATCGCCATCGGCTTGTCGCCTGCGATAGAGACGGCCTGGTCATAGTTGGCCTGCGTGTATCCCTTGGCGTCGTAAACGTCCAGCGCGAACACATCCCAGTAGTTCTCGCCCGGATTGAAGGACGACCAGTCCGCGGCGTTATAGCCGTAGCTGTCGCCGTAGTTAGCGGGCAGGTCCTGCACGTCCCATACCCAGATCAGATTGTCCAGCCCTTTGACGTCGACGAGGTAGTCATGCGTCAGGCGGTACAGCGCCTTCGTATGCTCCGGATTGCCCACCCACCAGAAGACGTGCTGGTTCATCTCGTGGAAAGGACGGAACATCGCGGTGACGCCCGCCTGCTTGAGCTGAATCAGGTACCGGTAATATTCGTCAAGACGCTTTTTCCAGTTTTCGTTCAGCTCGCCGCCGTCGGTCAGCAGGCTGTCCCACTGCGCTTCGCTGAGGTACGCCTGCACGCCGTTCTGATCGGCCGTCGCCGTGCGGTCGTCCCACTTGGCGCCTTCTTTTTCCTGCGCGACCGTACGGTTCGGCGGGGCGACGTGCAGCATGATGTTGACGAGCGAGCCGTCGTTCCACTGGCGGATCGCCTCGTCGATCATCGTCTGCCGCGCGTTTACGTCCCGCGCCTGGTACAGGAAGTCGCCGCTCCAGATCGCGGGCGTCTCGCCCGTCGCGGCGAGCAGCCTGTCGGTCGTCTCGCGCGGGTTCGTGTTCGGCTCCTTGTTGTGCATCGCCGTCAGCACGCCCTGGCCGCGCAGTCCCTTCAGGTAATCGAGCACGTCGACCGACGGCGCGAGACTCGACACTTCGATCGAGAGCTCGCCGGTGACCGCGATCTCCTTGACCGCGCCGTTAATCTCAGCCTGCACGGACTGCAGCTTCACGCGCACCGCGCCCGATTGGCGGAACAGGCCCTTGTAGACGTAGCCGCCGTTGACATTTGCCAGGATCTCCGGCTTGCTGCTCTCGTATTTGACGCCGACGATCCGGCCGCCGTCGGATACGGTCGCAGCGGCGTTCAGCACGGACAGCAGGTTGTCGCTGCCTTGCGCGGCCAGATTGGTCTCATTGAACTTGACCTCGCCGCCGCCCGCCTGCTCGGAGCCGCTCGGCACGAGGCGAACGATGTTGTCCAGCGTCAGGCTCGATGAAGACGCGATGCCGGCGCCCGTCTTGTTCACGTAGAGCGCGATGCCCTTCATCTGATCGGGCGCGAGCGTCATGCCGCCGGACTTCGGCGCGAACATGGCGAGCGGGATAACAAGATGCTGCTTCGCGGTGGAGGCGGGATCGAAGCCAGGCACGTTGGCGAGGTGCGCTTCCATCGAGGCGCTCGCGCCGCTCGTGAGCTGGAGCAGAATGTCTTGGCCGAGCCCGTCGCCCGTGAAGTCGAGCGCCACGGCGCCGGTGCCGGTCCAGTCCTGGCCCGCGAGCGATTTGACCGCGCCGGTGTAGCCCTTGCTGTTGAAGGACGCCGCGTCGTAAGCGAACGTCATCGCCTTGCCCGCGCCTTGGGCCGTCAACGTGCGCGCATTGGTGCCGCCGTTCGTGTTGGGCGCCCACGCTGCGGCGAGCGCGGCATCGTCGGCATAGCCGTCGAAGCTGTCGACGGCAAGCGCCTTGGCGAAGATGAGCTTCGCCTCGTCGAGCGTGACGCTGCCCTGGCCCGAGCCGCCCATGTACATGGCGAAGGAAATGACGTTATCCGTGCTCGGAATCGGCGCGGTGCCGCCCTTCGCCACGAACTCCGCGATCGGGATGACCAGGTGCTGCGGCGCGGTGCTGTTCGCATCGAAGCCGACATGCTTCTTCAGGTCGGCCTCGTACGACGAGCCCGGCCAGGCGTCGCCGATGTTGAGCTGCAGGATCGGGTTCGGAATCGGCGTGTCCGCCTGCACCGTCAGCTCGATCGCGGCCAGCCCCGGCCAGGCGCCGCTCTGCGGCAGCGCGCCGCCGATATCGCGGCGCAGGATGACGCCGTTGTAGCCTTGCGCGAGATCATAGTTGAACTGCAGCGCCTTGCCGTATTCGGCGCCGAGCGGCGAGTCGGGAAATGCGACCGTGCCGGAAGCGCTCGGATTTCGACTGTATTTTGACACGTCCGCGGCGTCAAAATTGTCGAGGACAAGCTTGAATTCGTCGCCGAGCAGTCCCAGGTTGCTCTGCTTGTAGGTCGTCGAGGATACGGAGAGCGAGGCTGCGGCAATACCGCCCGCATCCGTCTCGCCCTCTCCTCCCGTCGCAGCTCCGGCTGCCAGCGGATCGGCGAATAAAGGAATAATCATCATGACTGATAGCAGCATTGCCAATCCTGAGCGAAGCCTCTTTTTTCTTGGCAATTCCATTTGCCTCCTTCTCATGTAAGTTCGGCGGCGCACCGGCGCCGTCGAGCGTCAAGCGCGGGCAGACGCTGCGCTGCGGCTGCCCGTAGTCGGGCGGGTGAAGGGGCGGCGGATGGGTGGAGTTATGTGCTTTCCCTCGAAAGCACTTCGACCCGCGAGCCCTCCTTTCCGCTCAACCTAGCCTTTAACCGCCCCGTTCGTTACGCCGGAGAAAATATAGCGCTGCAGGAACAGGTACAGTACGACGGTCGGGATCATGATCAGCAGGATGATGGCGCAGATGTAGCCCCATTCCGCCTGGTTGTTGCTTGCGAAACGCATGATCGAGGTGGACACGACGGCGAGCGACGTTTTGGGCATATAAAGGAACGGGATGTACAGTTCGTTGTAAATGTTGATCGTCTTCAGGATGACAAGCGTGGCCGTGGCGGGTCCGAGCAAAGGGAAGATGATCGAACGATAGATGCAAAAGAGGCTCGCACCGTCCATCATCGCGCTCTCGTCGAGCTCGTACGGGATGTTGCGGATGAATTGCAGGTAGATGTAGATCTGGATGACGTCGGCCCCGATGAACAGGATGACCGGCGCATACAGCGAATTGTACAGCCCCATCCATTTGATGACCGAGAACACGACGACCTGCGTCGTGATCGTCGGCACGATCGTCGCGAACAGGAACGCGCCGAGCACCAGCTTCTTGCCCTTGAACTCGAGGCGGCCGAGGCAGTAGGCCATCATCGTGCCGAGCAAGACATTTCCGACGAGCGACAGCGCGATGATGTAAGCGGTGTTGCCGAAGGAGTGCCACAGATGCGTGCGTTCGACGACGATACGGAAGTTGTCGAAGTTCAGGAAGCTGTGCGGCAGCGCGAACGGTTCGTTGCCTTCGTCGCTGCGCTTGAAGGCGTTGACGACGACGACGTACGGCGGGAACAGAACGATAAAGGAGGCGAGCAGCAGTACGACGTACTTGAGCCACTGCACCGGATCGCGCCTTGCGGACTTGCTCATGCGTCCCTGCCCCCTCTCCCGATGACCAGGTTCTGCAGGGCCAGCACGACGACGACGATCAGCAGCAGCACGACGCTCATCGCGGAAGCGAGTCCGAAGTTGTTGAACTGGAATGCCGTATTGATCGTTTTGAAAAGGAAGGTCTCGCTCGAGCCCGCCGGTCCGCCCTTCGTCAGCACGAACGGCAGGTCGAAGACGGCAAGGGCGCCGCTCAGCGTGAGGAACATGTTGAGCTGGATGATCTTCGTAAGATTCGGCAGCGTCAGCCGCGTCAGCTTGTGCCAGCGGCCGGCTCCGTCGATCTCGGCCGCCTCGTACATATCCGCCGGAATCGACTGGAGCGCGCCGAGATAGATGACCATGTTGTAGCCGAGGAAGCGCCACATGCTGATCGAAGCGAGCGAGAAGTTGACGATCGACGTATTGCCGAGCCAGCTCGTCTTGGCCAGGCTGTCCAGACCGATCGCGCCGAGCAGGATGTTAAGCGAGCCGTTCGTCGTATCGAACACATATTGGAACATAAAGGCGACGGCGACGGCATTCATAATGAACGGCAGGAACATCAGAACACGGAAGCCGTTTCTGCCGCGGAGTTTCGAATTCAGGATGACGGCGAACACGATCGCGATCGCGTTCTGCACGATGCCGACGACGGCGTAAGGAATCTGGTTCAGGAAGACGCCGAACAAGTCGCGGTTCGTGAATACCTCGACGAAGTTGGCGAAGCCGATCCACGTCGGATTGGCCTCGAGTCCGTCCCAGTCGGTGAAGCTCATCCAGACGAGCTTGACGGCCGGATAGAAGGTGAACAGCGCGAGCAGCGCCAGCGGCACGGACATGAAGCAGAGCAGTATGATTCTCTTTTGGGCCTGATAGCTTAAACCGTTCATTTCTCCCACCCCGGATTCTATCTGTGCATCGAACGAGGCCGCGCACGGCCGGTAACGTCGTTATGCGAAAATTCCGTGCAACTCGTCCACCAAACGCCGCTCGGAACGGAGTTGCGCGGAAAATCCGTGTAACTCGTCCGGCGCTAGGCTCTTTCTTCGGCAAACCCTCGCTCTCCGGCGGTGCGCGGCACGCGATTCGATGCGCGTTGGACTAACTTGGCCGGCGTTTACTTGGCCAGCGCCTTCCTGGCCGAAGCCCATTTCTTGTTGTACTCGTCCAACACCTTCTGCGGATCCTTCGCGAGCACGAACTCCTGCACCATCGCTTCCTTGACGATCTGCGCCTTGTTCACGATCGCGGTGGACTCCTCGGAATCTGCGGCCGCTTCGATCGTCGTCGGGCCATAGCTCTGGAATTCGGTCAGCTGCGCCATGTTGGCCTGCTTATCCTTCAGCACGGGAATGAAGCCCGCGAAGTCGTCGAAGCCGGAATCCTCGAGCATCCACTTGACGAACGCTTTGGCCGTCTCGAGATGCTTGCTGTCCTTGTTGACGCCGTAAGCCCAGTCGGGCGCGAGCAGCGCGTTCGTCTTGCCGGAATTGTCGTACGGAAGCGGGAAAAAGCCGACGTTGTCCGAGGTCGTGCCGGACGAGATAACTTGCGGGATGACCCAGTTGCCGAGCATGTACATGCCGAACTTGCCGCTCGCGATATCCTTCTTGGACTGCTCCCAATTCGTCGAGTTGACGTCCGGCTCCAGGTAGCCTTTTTCGTACATCGTGCGGATGATCGCGAGACCTTGGCCGTAAGGATTGTCCATGGCATACGGGGCGTCGGAGTTGACGCGGTCGTTGTTCAGGTTTTTGTCGCCGGCGATCGAGATCGGCACTTCGGACGCCCACGGGTACAGCGGCCATTGGTCCTTGAAGTTGGAGGCCAGCGGCACGATGCCTTTGGCTTTGAGCTTCTCGGCGGCCGCGTAGAATTCGTCGAGCGTCTTCGGAATCGTCGTGATACCGGCGTCGGCGAACGCTTTTTTGTTGTAAACGATGCCAGTCGTGGTAGCGCCCGCGGAGATGCCATACAGCTTGCCGTCCGAGGACTTGTAATCGCTGAAGTAAATTTTGTCGTTTAAGCCCAGATCGTCGAGCGGCGCAAAGTACTTCGGCAGGTCCGAGTTCGGAATCGTCGGAATGAGCAGCACGTCCGGATATTCGCCGGAGGACAGGCGGACCTTGGTGGTTTTGTCCAGGTCCGTGACCGCTTCGAATTCGACCTTCGCGTTCGGGTACTTCTCGTTGAAGCGCTTGGCGTAGTCCACGTATTCCTTGTCCACCATGTCCGTCCGGTTGGTCAGGAAGGTGATCGTGCCGCTGATATCGGCAGCCGGAGCGGCCGAAGCCGACGCAGACGCAGAAGCGGATGCGGATGCACTCACAGTCGCGCTCGCCGGAGCGGACGGGCTGGCGCTCTCGGAAGGCGAAGCGTTGCCGCCGTTGTCGTTCCCTCCGCACGCGGTAGCGATCATGCTCATCGTCGCGATCGCGGCCGCCAGCGTCATACTTTTTTTCATTGATAAATCCCCCTATGGAAAATGATAATGATACCGCTTTCAGTTCCAGAGTTTAACACACGCATATTTTTTCTTCAACATTTTTATTAAATTTATTTATATTTAATTTATATTTATATAATTAAAAAGTTGAAATTTTCGCTAAGTGGGCGTCTCTTTATTTTCCGGCAACTGACCCAAGATATCCTCTTCCGCCGCCATGCATAGCGGCCCCTGTGTCCGCAAGCGCCGGGTTAAAGCGAGTTTGTTAGAAAATAAGGGCCTGTGCGTCCGTGAGGGAGCCAGAACGAGGGATACAGAGTGGACGGGTAGTGCTCAGGCGAGTTAAGCCGACTGGCGGCGTGTAGACAGATGCATGTAGACGAGCTGCGTTTAGACGGGCTGCGTTTAGACGGGCTCAGTTGGACAGGCCTTTTACGGATGGTTGCTAGTTGTCGGTTGTGTTAGATCGTCTGTGTACGGGTAGGTACGCGGAAATTTAATTGCGGGAACAAAAATCGCCCTCCGCCGAGGCGAAGGACGCAGGGGCTGCGTTGCTATTCAGTTATGCACGAGCTTCCGCCGATTCGGGGACGGCTTGAATGTCTCTGACGGAGTCGCGCTTGATCAACGACGTCGAGAGCAGCACGAGCTCGGGCACGAGCTCGGGATCCTGAATGCGCCGCACGATCAGCTCTGCCGCGCGGGCGCCGATGGCCGACTTGGGAACGCGCACGGTCGTCAGATTAGGCCGCATCAGCTTGGTCAGCGTGAGGTCGTCGAAGCCGACGATCGAGAGATCGTCCGGGCAGCCGACGCCCAGCGCTCCCAGCCGCTTCAGCGTCTCCAACGCGCACAGATCGTTGGCGCAGAACAGACCGGTGACCGGCATCGCGCATTGCACGGCGTCCCGGATCTGCTCGTCGAGCTCGGGGGCCGTGTACATCCCGTTGCCGCTGACGCCGATGCCGCCGATGACGAGCGTATCGACGTTCGCTCCGCGCGCAGCGGCGAAGTCCGCGACCGACTCCCGGAATCCCCGGTACCGCTCCCGGAAGCTCCAGGACGTGTCCGCGTCTCCCACGAATCCCATCCTGCGATGACCCGCTTCAAGCAGATGCGCAGTCGCTTCGTAGGCCCCGAGGTAATTGTTGGCCAGAATATGATCGACCTCTGGATCGAGACGGCTGGCGTCTACCAAAATAAAAGGAAACTGCTTCGCTTTGAGCGCCTCGATATAGCTGTCGGGCAGATGGCCCATGGCGATGGCCCCGCTCACCTGATGGTCGTCGATCGAGGACAGCAGCCCGTCCTTGGGAGGCAGCGAGATGTCGATGCTCGACAGCAGCATGCTGAAGTTGTGCCGGAGCAGCTCCTGCTCGATCCCCTGGATTACGTTGCCCCAATATTCCATGTCGTCCAGATAAGCTCTCGGCATCAGCACCGCCATGATCCCCGGCTGGGCGTCCGGACCGAAGCGCCTCGCGCTGCGGAACCGGTAGCCCATCTCCTCCGCCGTTTTCCAGATCGTCTCTCTGGTGCCCTCGTTGACCGCCGGATCTCCGGCAAGCGCCTTGGATACGAGCGCTTTGGACACGCCTAACCGATCCGCGATCATCTGGAGCGTAATCTTTTTCATTCGGCTTTCCTCCAACCTTCCGCTAACAAGCGCTTCGTTTCAGCATAATCATTTTTTAAACTTTTTTCAACATTTCGACACGCACGAAAAAAACGTCATGGGCGTTGCCCTGACGATCCTTCTTCGTCTTGCGGATATCCGAAGCTTGATGCGCGCCGCACGCCTGTCCATGTCTCATCCGACAGCCGCTCCGATGGGTCCGCGAATCGTCGCCCGCGTCGTTCTTTCTCCCCAGTGCCTGCAAATATACAACTATATTCGCCGAAAGCGCAAAAGCGCAGTTACTTTCCTCCGTCAGCCCGTTTTCAGGCTTATGCTTTGAATTTATTGAATATTTACATTTATTACCGCAAAGTGTCGCAGTCAGTAGAAAATACATGTATATATGCCGTTTTCTCGACCCGCCAAACTTACGAAAAGCACCGGCATGCCGAATGCACGCTTATCTGCCCACGGCCGCCGCCAAACTCTGACACGTAAAAAGGACGACAGACGAGGAGCGCCCTCGCCTATCGTCCTTGCTGAAAACCGCCCGCCGCGAACGATCAAGCTTCGCTCGGATACTTAAGCCCCCACGGTTCGCGGACCCGGTCGAGCGTCTCCATGATGCGCACCGTCTCGTCGACCGTCAGCACCTCGCTCTCCTTGCGGCCTGCGCGCAGGCATTCCATCGCCTCGATCGCCTGGTAGAAGTGGCCGGACGGCTCGAGCTCCTGCTTGAAGTCGACCGGCTCCTCGCCGTTCACCTGCAGCGTGGCGGCTTTGGCGAACAAGAAGTTCGGCACGACGATGCGCCCCTTCGTGCCGTAAATGACGGCCTCGTTGGCCATGGCCAGCCGCACCGCGCCGTGCAGGGAAGCCGCGCGGCCGCCGCCGTACTCGAACAGCAGCGAGAACTGCTCGTCCACGCCCGTCTCGCCGATGACGACCGAGCTCGCGATCTTGGACGGCTGCTCCCCGCCGTATACCATTGATGCGAACGACACCGGGTAGATGCCGGCGTCGAGCAGCGTGCCGCCGCCCTTTTCCTTGTTCAGCAGCCGGCCCTCGGGGTTCCAGCCCGCATCAAAGCCGAACTCGGCCTTCACGATGCGCACGTCGCCGATGACGCCGCTGTCCAGCCATTCCCGTACCTTGACGATCGCGGGCAGGTACCGCGTCCACATCGCTTCCATGAGGAAGAGGCCCTTCTCTTGCGCGAGATCCGCGATCTCCTTGGCCTCGGCCGCGTTGATCGTGAACGGCTTCTCGCAGAGCACGGACTTGCCGCCGCGCAGCAGCGTCAGCGCGTTCTCCTTGTGGATCGGGTGCAGCGTGCCGATGTAGACGATCTCGACGTCCGGATCGGCCGCGAGCTCCTCGCAGCTGCCGTAGGCGCGCGGAATGCCGAACTTCTCGGCAAAGGCCTGCGCCTTGTCCAGCGAGCGTCCTGCGACTGCAACGAGCTCCGCGCCCGGCGCGTGCGGCAGCTCCGTGGCAAAGTTGTCCGAAATGCCCCCCGGCCCCATAATGCCCCACTTTACGATGCGTTGTTCCGCCATGTTGGAGTCTCCTTTTCCTATCAGTTAACTCTACCTTAACCGATTCGGAACAGAAAGCAAAGCGATTACACGAAAAAATTAACGCGCGTTCACAAACGAGCGGAAGCGAAGGGGTTCTCGCCCCTCCGCTTCCTTAAGCACATGCAAGTTTAATGCCGCTGCTTGTAAACGCCGTTAACGCAACCGCTTATCGCAGCGATATCGTCCGCTTCTCCTCGTGCGAGCGGACGATCGCCTCCAGCACCCGCTGGTTCTCGTAACCGACCGCAAAGTCGGGAAGTCCCGGTCCCGGCACGCCGGCGAGCATCGCCGCGAAGTCCTGCCATTGATTGAGCCGCTCGCGCTGCGGCGACCGGCGGATCTCCCGTACCAGCTCGCCCGTCTCCGCGTCCACGCGAATCCACGCGATCTCCTCCGGCCGCTCCGTGCTCGCCATCAGCGTCCCCTCGTCGCCGAAGATCGACACCTCCAGCTGATTGCCCGAGCCGATCGCATTGCGCGTCGTCTGGAACAAGCCTGCCGCCCCGTTCGTCATGAGCGACTGGAAGGATGCGAAGTCGTCCACCTCCACCGTCGCCATCTCGCCGGTCCGCGGATCGACCCGCTCCGGGATGAGCGTCTGCAGCCGTGCGGACAGCTCCTCGAACGTGCCGAACAAGTAGTGCGCCAGATCGATCATATGCGCGCCCAGATCGCCGAGCGTGCCCGTGCCGGTGACGTTGCGGTCGAAGCGCCAGACGTACGGCGTCTTGTACACGGCCGCTCCCCAGCCCTGCAAGTATTGGATCGAAAAGCTGCGCACCGCGCCGATGCGGCCCTCGTCCAGCATCCGCTTGACCAGCCGGAACGCCGGCGTGTAGCGGTAGCTGAAGCCGATCATCGCGGGCACCGGATGCGTTGCGAACAGCGCGTTCAGCTCCTCGGCTTCTTCGAACGTGCGGGTGAACGGCTTTTCGGATAAAAACGGCTTGCCTGCCAGCAGGCACAGCCGCATGACCTCTGCGTGCAGCGCGTTGGGCGTGACCGAGACGACGGCATCCACGGCATCGTCCGCGATCAGCCTGCTGTAATCCGTATGGCGTCTCTCGGACGGAATGCCGAGACGCTCGCCGACTTCGTCCAAAGCGGTTTGCTGCACGTCGCAGATCGCCGAGATCGCGATGCCCTCCAGCTTGAGGAGGCCGTCGATATGGGCCATTGCCATGCCGCCCAGCCCCACGACGCCCAGACGCCGCGTTTGGCCGGCTCCTTGCGCAACCTGTGCGTCCGCAGTCTCTCCCGCCGGCCTGTCGATTGAAAAACCTGCCATCTATCGTCCATCTCCTTTGTCTATCTTCTGCCTATCGTTTGCCTATTGTTTGTCCCTCCCAGTATAGGCCGTGTTAAGATGAAGGAGAATGTCCGATCGAGACTGCATTTGTACAAAAGCGACTTTTATAATTGCGGGAGAGGAGTGTGACGCATGCTGTCCATCCGCGCAGACACGGTCCCGAGCATCAGGGTCGCGGGGTTCGTCTCCTACCGGACGCCGTGGCTTCACTTCAAACGAAAAACGGACGAATACATCCTGTACTTCATCAAAAGCGGAGAGCTGCATTTGGCGGAGAACGGCACTGCCTTCAGGCTTAAGCGCGGCGAAGCGGTCCTGCTGGAGCCGGGCTATGAGCACGAGGGGTTGGAAAAGCATGCTTGCGATTACTACTACATACACTTCAGTCATCCCGATATTCGAAGGCAGGACGACGAAGATGGCGATACGGTCGCGCGAGCCAGACGCACGATGCTGCAGCAAGAACCGGCAACGGGAGAGGACGGCGGGGACCGCGGGGACGCGAGATACTATCTCCCCAAGTTTATGTCTTTCGCGGGCAAGCCCTATGTGCATCAGGCGCTCCATGCGCTCGGCGAGCTCCTGCAGCTAAGCGGACGCAGGCAGTACAACCGCCATCTGACCGCGCTCAAGTTCGCGGAGCTGCTCGTCGGTCTGGGACGCCAGCATCTGCTCGAGGCGCTCGCCGACTCCGGCGGGCACGGCGCCAGGGCGCTGGTCAAGGTCAACGCCCTGCTTGAGTACATTCACCGCAACTACGCGCAACGCATCACGGGCGAAGAGATCGCGCGCGACCTGGGCGGCAACTTCGATTACCTGAACCGGGTCTTCAGGCAGACGACCGGCTTGCCGATCATCCAGTACATCAACCGCGTCCGTATCGGACATGCCAAGGAGCTGATGCAGGCGACGCCGCTCAGCTTCGCCGAGATCGGCTACCTGACCGGGCTGGGCGACCCCTATTACTTCAGCAAAGTGTTCCGCAAGCATGCGGGCATGTCGCCTACCGAATACTGCAGGACGGTGCGTGAGAACGGATGACGCCGGTATCTAACTGGCCACGACGTTAAAAGGGAACTTTTTTCCCTTACAGCCCTCTATCAACCGCATCACGAGCCTGTAGAGTAACTTTTTGACCTTACAGCATACCGTTGATCCTGGAGCGCACCTTCCCAAGGGCCGCAGCCTCGTCTTCCGACTCGCTGCATCGCCTAGCCGCATATCGAAAAGCGCCTGCCTCGGCAGGCGCTTTCCAATCATGCTCATGCCGCAAGCAAGCTTTATCGCTCAGCAGCCTTTACACCAGGTTCCAGAACATAGCCGTATTCGCCACCGCGATCATCGTGAACAGAATCGCGTTCAGGAAGGCGCCCAGCCATACGTTGTTCGTCTTCTCGAACAGCTTGCGGGAATAGACGGCCGCCACCGCGAGGCACGGCGCGAGCGCAAACAGTAAAATGCCGTTGAGCGCCTGGTCGGGATACAGCGCCACGCCCGTAATAAAGTCCTTGCCGTATTGGAAAGCGAGCCACAGCGCCAGCCCGCCCACGTTCAGCACGATCGCCCAGAAGCAGCCGCCGCGCCGCCCTCTCGTATTCGCATTCAGCGCCAGCGTACCGACGAAGTAGTAGATCAGGAAGAACGGCATATAACGCAGCGCCGTAACGAAGTGCTCCGCCTGGAACGTGCGCACCGCCAGCACCCAGAGACGGAAGTCGGTGCCGAACGCGGCCTGCACGGCGAACAGGAGCAGATAGCCGCCCAACGCGGCCAGCACGGCGACGCACAAGCTGGCGACGATCGCCGTCGGGCTCAGGCTGATGCCGTACTGGCTGAATCTCGTGCCCGCATCCCGCTTCACGAAGTAGTGGAACGCAAAGGTGATAAACACCATGATCGCCGCCGACACGAGTGCCCAATACACGATTTGATTCGTCGTCGGCTCGTTGAAGAACGACCCCAGCGGGAAGAGATGCTCCGCATATTGGAAAATGAGCCACATGGCGAACGCGACGACCGCGAGGATGAGCGAACCGATGCGCGTCCGCGCCAGCCATGCGCTTGCGCGCGACTTGCCCGGAGCGAAGCCCGCGGCGAACGCCAGCACGCCGAGGCCCGCCAGCACGAGGCTGACGATCTTCAGCACGTTCAGCCCGTCCGCACTCCTATCCATGAGCGTCGGGAACAGGATCGCCGGGATCAGCGCACTGAACGCGACGATCAGCCAGTAGACCGTCTTCTGCCTGCCGCCCGCAGGCGCCGAGACGGTATCGATCGGTCCCGTGACGGCTCCGCGGAGGAATGGCGCCCTCAGCAGGAGCGTGACCAGCGGGACGAACAGCAGGAAAAATCCGACCAGCGCGACGCCGTTGAACGCTTCCTTCAACCACCAGATCTGATGGCCCGATCCGAGGTCCGCATCGGTCTGGTTCGGCGAAGTCACGCCTTTGAACGCATGCGCGTAGAAGGTGATGAGATCGGCGGTCGCCGCCGGAGAGATATGATTCCACGGATGCGTCTGATTCGGCGTGAAGATCACACGTTCGCCGGACTGCGACGGCCGGACGACCTTATCCTCAAGCTTCAGATCGCCCGACGCGACTTGATAGAACTTGCCCGCATCGCCCGCCTGGCCGGACGGCAGGCCGAGGAACGCTTCGCCGGAAGCGGTCGAGGTGAAGTTTTTGCTCGTCACGGTGCCCTTCACTTTTTTCTCCGAAGCGCTCTTCTCCGCATCCGATTTGTTGAAGAAAAACTCGTCGTACTTGCCGGCGACCACGCCGACCGTCCGGCTGCCGAACGCCGCCTGCATCTGATCCTGCGGCGCGATCGCGGCGGCATACGAGAAGTCGGCGCCGGCCGGGATGCCGGCGTAGATCATGCGGTAGCCGGTCTTCAGGGCGTTCATCTCGTCCATGTACATCGCGACGAGCGAGGAGAAGCCGCCCATGGAGTGGCCGCTGACCGCGATGTAGGCGTTGCCCTTTTCGTCCTTCTTCGTATACGGCTGCTGGTAGACGTACTTCGCCGCGTCGAATTGGGAGTAGATCCAGAAGGTGCCGAACATATCCTTAACCGGAATGTCCGCGCTCCAACGCGAGTCGCCGTGGTCGTACATATCGAGCGCCAGCACGATATAACCTCTTCTGGACATCTCGATCGCGGGCGCGTCCTGCATCTCTTTGGAATTCAAGTAGCCGTGCGTCGTGACGATGACCGGACGCGGGTCGTTCGCGCCCGCGCCCTTCGGCATGTACAGCAGCGCGTTCAGCGTGCCGTGATCCCCTTTGAAGGAGATCTCCTTGACCTTCACGTTGTAAAACGAAGTGTTGAACAGGCTCGCCAAAAAGCTGCCGACAAGAATCAGCGCGAGCGACAGCGCCAGCATCCCGAGCGGTTTTTTCAGGAACGAAGTCGTTTTGGCCATCGAGATCGAAGTCCCCTTTTCGTCAGATAAAATACAATCCGTTGAATGATAGCGCTATCAAAACGAGCGATGCCGCGATTTTGACAGCCACCTCCTTCAAGCTAGCGATGTCTGCAAGCGATCGAGTCCTTACTTATACCTATCGGGTTGTCTTCGCGATCATGTCAAAAGTGAATGCCGGCACGAGAAAAAACGTCAGGAGTAGATCGCCCTGACGGTCCTTTTAAGTTTGGCGGATATCCGAACCTGGGTCGCACGGCAAGCCTATCCATGGCCCGTCGGACAGCCGTGCCCGAGCCTGCTTGTCGCCGTCGTTTTTTCGCCACAATGCCTGCAAATATACATCTTTTTTTGCCGATTTCGACCTTTTGTACAGAATAGATGTCAAAGCGCAGTTAATTTCCTTCATTAGGCAAATTTTCGGCTTGCGCTCTGTATTTACCTGCACATTTGCAGGTATTTCATCAAGTATGGCGCGTCGGCAGGAAATACCTGTACAAATGCAGGTTTTTGGCGTGCCAAACATCCGAAAAGCGTCGATGCACCGATCGCGCATCATCGTACAACGAGATCCGGCGCCATAGCGTTTTTTTCAGCGGCTTGTCCAGCGCGCCGCAGCGGCCAGTTCTTCCCTGCCGGCCGTCTCCCGCTGGCGGTCCACCGGGTCGTGCAGCGTCAGCGTCCTGGCGTTGCGGTAGAAGCGGTCGATCCCGCACTCCCGCGTCGCCGCCCGCGCGCCCATGACCTGGAATACCCCGCCGGTCACCTCGAGCGCCGCATCGGTGGCGGCGATCTTGGCCTGCGAGGCCGCGAGCCGGATGCCGCGCCGCAGCTCGGGGCCGCCGTCGTGCGTGCCCAGCAGGCGCGCCGCCCGCAGGACGAGCTCGCGCGCGCCCGCGATGCGCGTCGACATGTCTCCGACGCGCAGCAGCGTGTACGGGTCCTCCGCCGCGCTCGGGACGCCCGGCCATGGACGCGCGCGCTCGCGGACGTAGGCCAGCGCCTCGCGGAGCGCGCCGGCGGCCATGCCGACGAACTGGGCCGCGAAGTTGATGTGGAACTGCGCGGCAAAATAAGCGGCATGCGCGCCGTACGCGCCAGGTCCGCCCATCACATGGGCGTCCGGCACGAAGACGTCCGCGGCCTCGACCTTGCCGCTGCCCGTGCCCCGCTGGCCGATGCCGTCCCAGTCGTCGATGACCGTGACGCCCGGCCCGAACAGCCCGACGACCGGCATCATGTACCGGTCGTCCTGCGAGCCCGCCGCTTCGGCGGATACCGAGCGCCAGAACGCCCATTTCGCCCCGGGCGAGCCCGTCGCGAAAATTTTGCGGCCGTTCAGCAGGTAGCCGCCTTCCGCGCGGGTCAGCACGCTGGCCAGCGCCGTGCGGTCCGCGCCGGCCTCGCTGCCGAAGCTCGCGAACAGGTGGCCCGACAGCGCCTCCGCGAAGAAGAACCGCCGCTGCTCCGCATCGCCCATAGCATGGACAAGCTGCACGCCCGTGTTGTGCAGGGCGAACACCTGCGATGTCGACGAGCACCAGGAGGCCAGCTCCATCAGCACGAGCGGGAGCAGCTCCACGTCGCCCCGGTAGCCCGCGCCCCCTCCGCCTTCGGCCAGCGGCACGCATAGGCCGGGCAGTCCCGCGGCCTTCAGGGCGTCGATCGCCTCGTGCGGGTACCGCGCCTCGCGGTCGATGCGGATCGCAGCCGGCCCGATCGCCTCGATGCCGAGTCGACGCACGCGCACGAGCAGGTCACGCTGCGACGGCGAGCGCTCGAGCAGCTCCTCGTCCGCGCTCAGCGGACCTGCGTCTTCCAACGTTTCATTCTTCCGGGTCATCGTGCGCGCCACCGGTTCAGGACAGCCGCGACACGTCGCGGAACGCCGCGCCCGGATGGTGCTCAGGCAGCCGGGCGGCGCCGTTGCCGAACAGCCGCTCGCGGAACGTGCCTTCCCCGTACTCCCGCTTGAACAGTCCGCGCGCCTGCAGCACCGGCACGACCAGCTCGATGAAGTCCTCATAGGAGGCCGGCAGAATGTACGGCTCCAGGTTGAAGCCGTCGACGTCCGTCTCCTCGACCCAATACTGGATCTTGTCCGCCACTTCCTCCGGCGTGCCGACCACGGTCAAGCCGCGGAAGCCCTTCTTCAAGAAGTCGTCCGCCACCTCGCGGACGGTCTTCTTCGTCTTGCTGTGCTTGGTGAAGCGGTCGGTGTGCGTCTGGCCCATCTCGGTATGGATGTTTTCAAAGTACGAATCGGGGTCGAGCTTGGTCAGGTCGATGCCCGTGACGCCGGCATAGCTGGACAGCGTAGCCTCCGCGCTCTGGTAGGAGAGATACTCCGCGTGCTTGCGCTCGGCTTCCTCCTTCGTCGGCGCGACGACGACCGACAATCCCGTGAACACCTTGACGGCGGCCGGATCGCGGCCGTACTCGGCGGCGCGGCGGCGGATATCGGCGACCTGGTCGCGCAGCACCTCGATCGTCGGCGCCTTCAGGAACACGCCTTCGGCGTGCTTCGCCGCGAACGCCCGGCCCCGCTCCGAGCTGCCCGCCTGGAAGATGACCGGCGTCCGCTGCGGAGACGGCTCTGCCGCATGGTAGCCCGTCAGCTTGAAATACTTGCCCTCGTGCACGATCTTGTGCACCTTGTCCGGGTCGGTGAAGACGCGGTTCTCGCGGTCGATGCGCACCGCGTCGTCCTCCCAGCTGCCCTCGAACAGCTTATAGCTGACATCCATGTACTCGTCGGCCATGTCGTACCGCTCGTCATGCGGCAGGAACAGGTCCTCGCGGCCGAACAGGTCGGCGGCGGACTTGTTGCTCGTGGTCACGACGTTCCAGCCGATGCGGCCGTCCGTGACATGATCGAGCGAGGAGAATCGGCGCGCGTTGGCGTAGGGCGCCTCGTAGCTGGTGGAGGTCGTCATCGTAAAAGCCAGGTTTTTCGTGACCATGGCCAGCGCGGGAATGAGCATCATCGGATCGTTGCCCGGCAGGCCCGTCGCCTCGCGGAAGGCGAGCTCGGTCCGCGCCTTCGGATAGCCGTACGTATCGGCGAAAAACATGAAGTCGAACTTGCCCCGCTCGAGCAGCTGCGCGATGTTTTTCCAATACTCGATCTTGCTGTAGTGGACCCGGTTCTGATCGGGATGCGCCCAGATGCCCTGGGTGAGATGGTTGACGCTGTTCACTTCGAATACGCCAAGATGAATCTGTTTCATATCGGTTCCTGCCTCTCTCGATCTAGGTTAGGTGGCACGCGGCCGAATGGCCCGGCGCGACCTCGCGATAAAGCGGCGTCTCGGTCCGGCAGCGGTCCATGGCAAAGGGACATCGGGTGTGAAAAGCGCAGCCGGCCGGCGGATCGATCGGCGAAGGCAGATCTCCCTCGAGGACGATCCGCTCCGGCTTCGCGGTCGGATCCGGTACCGGGACGGCGGAGAGCAGCACCTGCGTGTACGGATGGCGGGGATTCGCAAAAAGACTGTCCGTGTCGGCTTCTTCGACGAGCTTGCCGAGGTACATGATGCCGATCCGGTCGGAGATATGCCGGACGACGGCGATGTCGTGCGCGATAAATAAATAAGTCAGCTTCAGCTCCCGCTGGAGCTTCTGCATCAGGTTGATGACCTGCGATTGGATAATGACGTCGAGGGCGGATACGGGCTCGTCGCAAATGACGATCCGGGGATCCAGGATGAGCGCCCTGGCCAGCCCGATGCGCTGCCGCTGTCCGCCCGACAGCTCGTGGGGCAGCCGGTAATAATGCTCCATCTGCAAGCCGACCGTCCGCAGAATCTCCATCGCCCGGTGCGTCCGCTCCCTGGCCGAACCGATGCCGTGGATCGCCAGCGGCTCCTCGAGCGCGAGGCCGACGATCCGGCGCGGATTCAGCGAGGAAAAGGGATCCTGGAATACCATCTGCAGCTCGCGGCGGCATTTCTGCATGGCTTGGCGCGATTGCTTGAACAGGTCGGCGCCCTTGTAGAACGCCTGACCTGCGGAAGGCTCCGTCAAGCGGAGCAGCGACTTGCCGAGCGTGCTCTTGCCGCAGCCGGACTCGCCGACAAGGCCGTACGTCTCGCCTTCGCGCAGCTCGAAGGAGACGCCGTCGACGGCCTTGACGACCGAGCGGCGGAAGCCCGCTTGACCGGCGACGCTATAATGCTTTTTTAGCCCCTCGACGCGCAGCAAGGGCTCGGCCTTCGCGGTGGCTCGCGGCCGTGCTCGCAACTCGGATTGCAACTCGGCTTGCGACTCCTTAACGTTCACGGTTGGCATCCGCCAGCCTCCCTTCGGCGATCTGTCGCGCATACCAGCACCGCACCTGCGTGTCGGTTCCCGGCAGCGTCTCGAGCTCGGGCATCTCGGAACGGCACCGGTCGTCCGCGAAGGCGCACCGGGAAGCGAAGCGGCAGCCCGGCGGCACCTGGCCAAGCGTCGGGACGCTGCCCGGCACCGCCGGCAGCTCCTGCGTCCGGTCTCCGTCCAGCCGGGGCACGGACCGCATAAGGCCGATCGTGTACGGATGAAGCGGCTTCGCGAACAGTGTGCGCACGTCGGCGGATTCGACCACCTGGCCCAGATACATGACGACGACGCGGGTGCATGCTTCGGCGACGACGCCAAGGTCGTGCGTGATCAGCATGACGCTCATGCCGAGCCGGCGGTTCAGGCCCGCGATCAGCTCGAGGATCTGCGCCTGGATCGTGACGTCGAGCGCGGTCGTCGGCTCGTCCGCGATGAGCAGCTTCGGTTCGCAAGCAAGCGCGATCGCGATCATGACGCGCTGCCGCATGCCGCCGGACAACTGATGCGGATACTCGCGCGCCCGGCGCTCCGGCGCGGGAATGCCGGTCATGCGCAGCAGCTCGATTGCGCGCGCCGCGGCCTCCTTCTTGCCGATCTTCCGGTGCAGCCGGAGCGTCTCGACGATCTGCTGTCCGACCGTATGGACGGGATTCAGCGAGCTGAGCGGATCCTGGAAAATCATCGAGATCTCGTTGCCGCGAATGTCGCGCATCTGCTTAGGCGACAACCGCAGCAGGTCCGTGCCGTCGTAGTCGATCTCGCCTTCATAGCTGGCGAGGCGCTTCTCGTCGAACAGCCGCAGCACCGACTGGGCGGTCGCGCTCTTGCCGCAGCCGGATTCGCCGACGATGCCGACGATCTCGCCCTTGCCTACGTCCAGCGATACGCCGTCCACCGCGGCCAGCCGGCCCCGCTCCGTGTGAAAGTATGTTCTCAGTCCTCTGATGCGTAAAAGGGGTTCGGCCGACATGCGCATCCTCCTCTCTCTGGCTCGCGTGTATCGTCTCTATCGCAACCGGCAGAGCGCTTTGCCCCTGCCCTCAAAATCAACGTTTCTTGCCCGACCTGCGCGAATGGGGATCGAGCAGATCTCGCAGCCCGTCGCCGAACAGGTTCATCCCAAGCACGACGACGACAAGCGCGAGGCCGGGGAACACGACCATCCAGGACGAATTGTAAATGAACATTTTGCCGTCGGAGAGCAGGTTCCCGAGGCTCGGCGTCGGCGCGGGAATGCCCGCTCCGAGGAAGCTCAGCGCCGCTTCGACGATGATCGCCTCGGCGAAGACGAACGTCCCCTGCACGATCAGCGCGGACAAGGCGTTCGGCATGATATGCTTCCAGATGATCCGGGTATGGGAAGCGCCCAGCGCGTGCATCGCCTCGACGTAGGTCTGCTCCTTGGCGACCAGCACGGACGAGCGGACGATGCGCGCGATCGACGGGACGAACACGATGATCAGGCAGACGATCAGATTGCCGACGCTCGGTCCCAGCGCCGCCATCATGGCGATCGCGAGAAGAACCGCCGGGAAGGCGAACAGGCCGTCCATGACGCGCATCAGAATCTGGTCGAGCCATTTGAAGTAACCGGCGTACAGGCCGATGACGAGGCCGATCGCCGAAGCGCCCGCGGCGACGGCGAACCCGACCTCCGCGGACATCCGCGTGCCGTAAACGACCCGCGTCAGCAGGTCCCGGCCGAAGTTGTCCGTGCCCAGCGGGAATGCGGCGCTCGGCGCCTTGAGCCGGTTAATGACATCAAGGGCATAAGGGTCCCCGCCCGCGATCCACGGCGCGAACAGCGACACCAAGGCGACGATCGCGATGAGCGCGCCGCCCGCCACGACCGGCTTGTTCGCCAGGAAGCGCCGCGCGAACAGCCGGCGGTTCTCCCGCTTCAGGCGCAGCCGCCCGGCTGCGATCTCGGCCGCTTCCGTTTTCAGTGCGCGCATAGGGTCTCCTCCTTTCCCTCCGTTATTTGAGCCGGATCCGCGGATCGACGGCCGCGTACAGCAGGTCCACGACAAGATTGACCAGCACGTACGCGAAGGCGACGAACAGCACGACGCCCTGGATGACCGCGTAGTCTCTTCGCTGCACCGAGTTGACGAGCATTTGCCCCATCCCGGGGATGTTGAAAATGGACTCGATGACGGCCGCGCCCGCGATCAGCGTCCCGAACGAGCCGCCGATGACGGTCAGGATCGGCAGCAGCGCATTGCGCAGGACGTGCTTGTAGACGATGCCCCGTTCGCTCACGCCCTTGGCCAGCGCCGTCTTGACGAAGCTCTCGTTCATTGCCTCGAGCATGGAAGCCCGGGTGACCCTGGCGAGCAAGGCGGCCTGGACGATGCCGAGCGAGACGGCGGGCAGGATCAAATATTTAAGATGCGTCCACAGCCCGTCGGTGAGCGGCTTGTAGCCCGATACGGGAAGCCACTTGAGCTGGACCGAGAACAGCAGCACCGTAAACATGCTGAGCACGAAGCCCGGCACCGTAATCCCGAACAGCGAAAATCCCGTGAGCGCCTTGTCCGACATCGATCCCTGGCGGGAAGCCGCGCGGATGCCGAGCGGCACCGCGACGGCGACGGCGACGATCTCGGCCAGCACGGCGAGCGAGAAGGTCGGACCGAGATGCTCGGCCAGCGCCTCGGAGACCGGCTGCCGCATGAAGAACGAATCGCCCAGGTTGCCCTGGAAAGCATGGCCGACCCACCGCGCGTATTGCGGAAGCAGCGGCAGATTAAGGCCCAGCTGCTCCCGCAGCGCCTCGATCGTCTCCGGACTCGCCCCGTCGCCGAGCATGACGGCGGCCGGATCGCCGGGGATCAGGTAGATGATCAGGAATACGATGACGGACAACACGAAGAGCACGGGGACCGTGGCCAGCAGCCGTTTTGCGATATAAAACGCCATCCTTCGCCCCTCCTTCGGGTTGCGCCGGCGAAGAACAAGGGCCGCATGAGCGCCTGTCGGCATCCATGCGGCGTGCTTGATTTACTTCGCCAGCTTCGTATTGGCCAGGTTCGGATAACCCGCCAGCGTCGTGAGTCCCGTCAGCTTATCCCGCGTCGCGCTCTGGGAGTAAGTGTCGCCGATCTTGACCGCCGCGAGATATTCCCATTCGTACTGCTGGAGCGCGTCGTTCGCCGTCTTGATCTCTTCGTCCGTGGAAGCCGCGGTGAGCTGCTTGGTGAGCTCGGCCAGCTTGGCGTCGTCGGCGAAGCCGTACGTCGGGTTCAGATAGAGCAGCTGCGAAGGCGTCGACGGCATCGTGAACAGGCCGACGTAGATGTCCCACGCGTTCGCGTCCGCCCGCTTTTTCAGCAGCGTCGCGAAGTCGTTGATGTCCAGCTTCGTCTTGACGCCGATGGACTCGAGCTCCTTTTGCACGACGATCGTCGCGTTGTAGAACGAGCCGCCGAGCTCCTTGGTCGTGAGCAGCGTCACTTCCTGCCCGTTGTAGCCGGCTTCCTGAAGCAGCTGCTTCGCCTTGTCCGCGTTTTTCTGATTGTAGTTTTCTTTGCCTGCTTCGCTGTACCAGGTCGTATTCTCCGGGTACATGTAGCTCGGGTTCAGACGGTACAGATCCGGCGAGTTCACCGTGCCGAGCAGAATCTCGTCGGCGTCCAGCACGGCCGCAACGGCCTCGCGGTACTTAACGTTCGAGAACAGCGGCGACTTCTTGTTGAATACGAGGTTGATATCGGAGCCGAGGTTCTTGTTCAGCTTCACGTCGGACAGGCCTTGCACCTGCGGCAGGTTGTCCAGCGTGACGTCGACGTAATCGTAAGTGCCGGCGAGGAACGAAGAGAAGCGCGTCGCGCTGTCCGTCACGATGTCGAAGTAGACGTCTTTCAGGAAGGCTTCCTTTTTGCCCGACAGGCCCGACGGCTCGGCGGATACCGGCTGGTAGTCGTCGAACTTGGCGACGTGCACGTATTGGTCCTGCTTCCACTCGACGAACTTGAACGGTCCAGTGCCGATATATTCCTTGACGCCGTCCGGTCCGGCCGCCTCGACGATCTCCTTCGGCATGATCGCGGCGTTGTTCAGCACGTGGCTCAGCTGGGCGAGAATGTCGTTGCGCGGTTCGCCGAGCGCAAGCTCGACCGTATAGTCGTCCTTGATCTTGAATTCGGAATCGCCCAGGGACGCTTGCGCACGTCCGGTGACCGACTTCCAGCGGTTCAGGGAGGCGACGACGTCCTCGGCCTTCATTTCCTTACCGTTGTGGAACTTGACGCCGTGGCGCAGGTGGAACGTGTAGGTCTTGCCGTCCTCGCTCAGATCGTAAGATTCGGCGAGCATCGGCACCGGCTTGAAGTTGGCGTCAAAGGCGAACAGGCCTTCGAAAATATTAAGCGTCACGTACACATTCGTATTGAGCGCCAGATGCGGGTCGAGCGTCGGCACCTGCTGCGCGAGCGGGAAGCGGAGCTCGGTCGCGAGATCGGCCGCGGCCGGCTCGGCCGAAGCCGCCGTGCCCGACGACGCGCCGGCGGAAGCGCCCGCCGATGCCGAGCCGGAAGAGCCGGCGTTGTTATTGTTCGAAGAGCAGCCGTAGACGGCGAATAACGCGATAACGAGCAGCGCCGTCAGGAGGTTGCGGTACTTTTTATTCATTCGAGTTCTCCCCTTGTCTGAATTTCTACAAATCCGATTTCTGTAAAACTTATAATTCCAACTTGTTTAATTGGTTTTATAAAAGCAATGATAGCGGATCTTGTCGAAGTTGTACATTAAAATCTATTAATCGCAGCCATTAATAAAAGTAAACTATCATTCGTCCCACGCGAGCAGCTTCTCCGCGGCACGCACGAACAGCCTTGTACCGGTCTCGAGCGCATCCTCGTCGAAATCGAATTTCGGGTGATGGTGCGGGTACTTGATCCCCTTGTCCACGTTGCCGGCTCCGATGTTGACGAACGTGCCGGGCGCCTTCTGCTGATACGCGGAAAAGTCTTCGCCGCTCATGCCCGGCGGCGTATGCACGACGGCATCTGCGCCGACCAGCCCGACGGCGGCTTCCTCCAGGATCCGGGTCAGCGCCTCGTCGTTCACCACCGGACGGTATCCGAGCACGTAGTCGAATTCGTATTCGGCGCCGTGCGCGGCCGCGATGCCCCGCACGATCCGCAGCAGCTGCTCCTTCGCGTCCTGCCGCACCTGCTCTCCGAAGCTGCGGACGGTCCCCTTCAGCACGGCCGAATCGGGAATGACATTGTGGGAAGCGCCTGCCGTGAACTGGGTGACGGATACGACGAGCCGGTCGAGAGGATTCGTATATCGCGACACGATATGCTGCAGGTTGGACACGATCTGCGCGCCGATCGCGATCGTATCGACCGCGCGGTGCGGGAAGCCGGCATGACCGCCGTAGCCCTTGATGACGATCGTGAAATTGTCGGGCGAAGCGGCCATGTCTCCGTAAGCGACCCCGATCTGGCCGACCGGCAGCTGCGACGCCAGATGCTCGCCGAACACCCAGTCGACGCCGTCCATGACGCCGGCTTCGACCAGCTCGATCGCGCCGCCCGGCGGCAGCTCCTCGGCATGCTGGAAGATCAGGCGGATCTCGCCGTGCAGCCGATCCCGCCTTGCCGCCAGCAGCTTGGCCGCGGCCAGCAGCATCGCCGTATGGCCGTCATGCCCGCAGGCATGCATGACGCCCGGATTGCCGGAGGCGTACGCGAGTCCCGTCTCCTCCGCGATCGGCAGCGCGTCCATGTCAGCGCGCAGGGCCAGCGTCCGGCCCGGCTTCGGGCCGATCAGGCGCGCCACGACGCTCGTCGGCGTCGGCCGGCTGAGCTGAAGACCCTCGATGCCGGACAGAACCTCTTCCACGTAACGAGCCGTATCGACTTCCTTGAAGGACAGCTCGGGGTTTGCGTGGAGATGCCTTCTCCAGGCCACCAGCTGCTCCTTAAGACCTTCCGGCCATTCCTCGAATCGCTGCGTCGTTTCACTCATCTCGCCGGCCCCCTTCCGTTATTCTCTCTCGAACGCCTGCAAGGCGTTCACGCGGTGAGCCATCGCGGATCCGGCCTTGAGCACGGTCGCGACGAGCGTCGTTTCCGCCAGCTCCTCGATCGTGATGCCGGCATCCTTGGCCTTGCGCGTGAAAATCTCGATCGAATAGGCGTTGCCCTCGGCGAGCGATGCGCCGACGGCAATCAGCAGCTTTTCCTTCTCGGCGATGCGCCCGCCCCGCAGCGAGATATGCACAAATTCATGGAAGCCGTTGTACAGCGCCTCATTCGCATCCGCGAGCTTTTCGGCCAGCTCGATGTTCGACAGCGGGTACAGATCTGCCTCCTGGCTGCCCGCATACGCCTTCAGCGCGTTCGCGCCGTTGAAAAACGCGGAATGCGCCTTGACCGCCGCAGCGACCGTGACCGATTCGAAGATCTCTTCGAACGACGTCTGCTCCGCCTTGGATTTGCCGACATGCGCCTCGATGCAGTACGGGCAGCCCGTGATGTGGGAGACGGCGACGGCGATCAGCTCCTTCGTCTTGACCGACAGCGCGCCGGCGGCGAGCGCCTGCTTGTTGAATTCGCCGAACGACTTGAAGCCTTCGGGCGCATAGCCGAAGATTTTGGCCGAGAAGCTCGGCGTGTGGCGCACGTACAGGCTTTCGCCGCCGGCTGCGGCGCCGTTGGCTTGGGATGTTGTGTTGGATGCGTTCGTCATGATGGATAACCTCGCTCTATGGAATTTTTAATTCATTGTAATCCGCTTGGATTATTCGAGAACATGTCTGTTATAATAGAGCAAAAGATTAGGCTTGTATAATTGATATGTATAAAGCGTTCGTTTAAAAATATTTAACTGTCAGAAAGAGGGCGGCGCCCGTGGAAATTCGGCTTATCAAAACGTTTCAGACGATCGTGAAGCTCGGCAACTTCCAGCGGGCGGCCGAAGCGCTGCAGTATTCGCAGCCGACGATCACGATTCAGATCAAAAAGCTGGAGGAAGAGCTCGGCGTCAAGCTGTTCGAGCGGGGCAAGACGATCACGCTGACGACGGCGGGCAGGCTGTTCCACGAACGGGCGGACTCCCTGCTGCGCGAATACGACGACCTGAACGTCGCGCTCGTCGACTATATCAAGGGCGAGGCGGGCCTTGTGCGCATCGGGGCTTCGGAGCCTTCGGCCAGCAACCGGGTGCCCGAGATTCTCGCCGCCTTCACCAAGCTTAAGTCGAAGGTGCAGGCCAAGGTGACGATCGGCACGACGAAGGAGCTCGCGGGCATGCTGCTCGAGGACCGGATCGATCTCGCTCTCTGCAACCAGCCGGAGCCTCATCTGGAGCTTGCATTTCACCCTTTAATGAACGAGACCTTCAAGCTGATCGTGCCGGACGACCATCCGCTGGCCGCGCGGGACGACATCCGCCTACAGGATCTGCAGGACGAGAAGTTCCTGTTCACGCCGGGCTCCTGCGCCTTCCGCATCCGGATCGAGGAGATGATCACCAAGCATATCGGCAAGCTGCGCCAGAGCAGCATCGAGGTTGCCGGCATCACCGCGATCAAGTACTTCGTGCAGTCCAGGCTCGGCATCGCCTTGGCGCCCGAGGTGGCCGTAACGCCGGCGATCCCCGGAACCGTCGTCAAGGACGTGGCGGATCTGTCCGACGGCCCCTCGCTCGGCATTCTGACCCGCCGCAGCGCGTCATCCACGAGCCGGATCAGCCTGGAGCTGGTCGAGGAGATCAAGCGGATCTATGCTCCGCGCGGACAGACGCAGATTGGCGAGCAGGCGCAGGCTGGCGGGCAGGCGCGAGCTGCGGGAATTTAACGTTGCTAAACTCCGCGTTTAGTTCTTTCTATTGTACTTTCGGCCCGCGGTCCTCTATCCTCTCTAGTTAATGACGTGAATTCCGAGTGAATCGGAAGGCATTCGGACGGGAAGGATCGGTGGACGAGGATGAAAAAAATCCATTTGGGCATTTTCGATATCAATACGCTGAATCAGATGACGCAGGGCTTGTGGGCGCATCCGGACAATCAGTCCTACCGTTACAAGGAGCTGTCCTTCTGGTTCGAGCTCGCGCAGATTTTGGAGCGCGGGCTTTTCGATTTTATGTTTTTCGCAGATTCCTACGGCTATCCGAATCACAAGACGGAGCTGACATACCGGGAGGCGGTCTATGCGCCTTCGAACGATCCGATGCTGCTCATCCCCGCGCTGGCTGCAGCGACCAAACACCTGGCGTTCGTCACGACGGCTTCCCCCGTCTACGAGCTGCCGTTCCCCAACGCGCGCCGGTTCTCGACGCTCGACCATCTGACGGGCGGCCGCATCGGCTGGAACGTCGTCGCCACCGGCGGCATCAGCGGGGCGGAGGCGTTCGGACGCAGCGGCATTCTCCCCCACGACGAGCGTTACGAGCAGGCCGAGGAGTTCATGGCGGCCAGCTACAAGCTGCTCGAGGGGAGCTGGGAGGACGACGCCGTCGAAGCGGACAAGGACAGACGGTTCTACGCGGACGCGTCCAAGGTGCATATCGTGCGGCATGAAGGCCCTTACTACAAGATGACCGCCGCTCATTCGAGCGAGCCGTCGGTCCAGCGGACGCCCGTGCTGTTCCAGGCCGGCAGCTCCGACAGAGGACGGGACTTTGCCGCCAAGCACGCCGAGGGCGTGTTTTTGAAGGCGCCGACGGCAGAGGCGCTGCGGGCGCAGGTGCAGGACATCCGCCGCAGGGCGGCGGGCTACGGCAGACGGCCCGAGCAGATCAAGATTTTCACCGGCCTGTCGGCCGTCGTCGGCAGGACGCGCGAGGAAGCCGAGCTGAAGCTGGCATCGTATCGACAATACGCGAGCCGCGAAGCGGCGCTGCTGACCTACGAAAACTCGACGGGCATCGATCTGTCGACGCTCGATCCGGACGCGCCGTTTACCAATGTGAAGACCGAGCAGGGCCGGACGCATACGGAGCGGTATACGAAGCACAGCGGCGGCGTGAAAACCGTGCGTGAGGTGGCGGACAACTTCGCGTCCAAGGAATTCCGGGGCATCACGGTGTCCGGCACGGCGGAGGATATCGTGGACGCGATGCAGTATTGGGTGGAGGAAACGGGCGTGGACGGCTTTAACCTGGAGCGCTACGTGCTGCCGGGCGGCCATCGGGACTTCGTGGATCTTGTCGTGCCGGAGCTGCAAAAACGCGGCATGTTCCGAGAGCGTTACGAGGAGTCGACCTTGCGCGAGCGGCTGTTCGGCAAAGGCGAAGCCCGCCTGCCGGACACGCATCCGGGTGCGGAATACCGGCGGCTTTGAGGAAAATGGTGGTCCAAAAGCGCGTCTAACGAGGAATTTCCTGGACAAAACATCGCCGCCGCAAGCAAAAAGGACGAAGCGGGCAAATCCCCGTTTCGTCCTTTTGCTTGTCTCAGAGACTCAATCCGTACCGGAAGCGCTCTGATTGTTTTCGATTCCCGTCAAGGTCTTGCCGTAAGTCGCCGTCGGGTACCAGCTGCTATTGTAATAGAGCAACAGCGAGGAAGCAGCGGACTTGCTTTTCGTGGCGAAGACGAAGCGACCGCCCGATTCCGACACATCGACCACTTCGGACAGCTTCCTGCCGCTGCCGTCGGTCGCGGTCGCATTGTTGAACAAATCGATCATTTGTCCGGAATTCCGATACGGGTCTACGCCGTTCCATACCTCGAGCACGACCACATACGTATGGCCGGCATCCGTGCCATCGACCCGGAAGTACAATGCCGTCGTAGAATCGTTGATGTTGTAATTCAGATAATAATTGGCTTTGCCGACCACGACGGCCGGCAGACCGACGCGCTTGACGGTGACGGTGAACGTCTTGGATTGCGAGGCCCCGTCCGCTCTTGTGATAGTAGCAGTCAGGCGGACCTCGATATCCGACGCGCTATTGGCCGGCTGCGTAACGCTGCCCGTCACCGAGTCGATCGCCGCTTCATCAGAGCTCCATGTGATCGTCGTTCCGTATTTTCCTGACGTGCTAAGGTCAAGATTCGTCCTAACGTCACCCAGTCCCGTATTGGCGAGACGGATCGAATCCGCAGTAAGCGCCGCGTATGCCGCAGCGATCGCTTCGTCGTCGGTCGGATCGACATGCAGCACCGTCACAGGAATCGTGACCGTCTGCGGCGTGCCCCCTTCCTTCGAGACGACTGCGGTCAAAGTCACGGCCGTGTCGTCGGCTGTAAAGGCCGCGCGCGTCACTTCTCCCGTAACTGCGTCAATCGCCGCGTTATCCGAACGCCAGGCGATCGTCGTCCCGTATGTGCCTTCGGCAGCCAGACGAAGCGCTGTCGTCACCGCACTCAAGGAAGGGTTATTTTGAACGATCGCGACTGCAAGCGAAGCTGCGTCGGCCGCGATCGCTTCCTGTACGGACGGATCGACGGCCTTTACGGTGATGTGGAACATCTTGGTCTGATCTGCCGCGCCCTCCAGCGAGATTGTAGCGGTCAAATTCACCACGGCATCTCCCGCCCCAAACGCCGGCCGGGTCACCATGCCCGTAGATGCATCGATTGCGGAGCTGTCCGAACTCCAGGAAATTGCCGTGCCGCCTGGACCGTTCGTTGCCAGATTCAGCGTCGTCTTGACGGACGACAGCGCAACGTTGTCTTCTCGAATCGTATCCGCCGTCAGCGCACTTGCAGCGGCCGTGACGATATCGTCAGCCGTCTCTTCCAACTTAAGCACCGTGACGGCGATCGTCTTGGAAGCATCCGCGCCTCCCGCCTTGGAGATTGTCGCTGTGAGATGCACGATCAGATCGCCCTTCAGATAGCCGGGACGCGTCACCGCGCCCGTCGCCGCATCGATCGCCGCATTGTCCGAATGCCAGACGATTGTCGTGTCCCTTGCACCGCTCGTCGGCAGCTCAAGATTCGTCGTTATTTCGTGCTGGCTTACGTTTTCGCCCAGAATAGAATCGGCTGTGAGTGACTCGAGCGCAGTCTCTATTGCGTCATCCGCCGTCTCGTCCTGCTTGACCACAATTACTGTGAACGTCTTCGTTAAACTTGTGCCACCGGTCTTGGATATCGTCGCCGTCAGGGTCGCAGTCGCATTGCCCTTGTTGTAGGACGGACGCGCGACCGCACCCGTGCTCGCATTGATTGCCGGACTGTCCGAGCTCCAGGTTATTGTCGTCCCCGCCACGCCGGATGCCGTCAGATCAAGGGCGGAAGTTACGGCGTTCAAATCCGGATTGGACCCTAGAACCGTATCTTCATCAAGCGCCGCGTGGGCGGCCGCAATGGCCTCGTCCGCCGTCTGATCGAGCTTGCGCACGCTCACTGTGAACGTTTTGGATTGCTCTGTTCCGCCTTCTTTGCGGAATGTTGCGGTCAGAATAACAGTCTTATCGCCCATACTGTAGGCGGGACGCACAACCGTCCCGTCCGTCGCGATCACGGTCGGCATGTTCGAGCTCCAGGAGATCGTCGTGCCCTGCTCGCCCGTCGTCGGCAGCGTCAACGCAGTCGTCACGTTGCCGATCGCCGCGTTGGCTCCGCGGATGACGCTGTCCGTCAAGGCGGAAGCGGCTGCCGCGATGGCGGAGTCTACCGTACTTTGATAATTCGTGAAGCCGGTTAACGTAGAACCATAAATGGCGGTCGGCCACCAGCTGCTATTGTAATAAACCCTGATCATCGAAGCCGGCGACTTGCTTTTCGTCGTGATCTGGAATCGGCCTCCGATGTCAGCGATCGTGGCCACGCTCGACAGTCGGCGCCCCGTGCCGTCCGTCGATTCCGCCGATTCCAGCAGCGCAATCATCTGGGCGGACGTCTTATACTCGGCCTTGTCTGCGTTCCAGACACTTATATCCTTCAAGTACGTGTGACTCGCATCGATGCCGTCCACCTGAATGTACAATGCCGTCGTCGTGTCGTTAATGTTATACCAAAGGTAATAGTCTTTTGATGCGCTCAGAATCGCCGGAAGCCCATCTTTCTTGATGATGACGATGAACGTTTTCGTAAGCGCAATGCCGCCTTTCTTGGAAATGACAGCCGTCAAAGTTACCTCGACATCGCCCGCTGCGTTGTTCGGTCGCATGACGATTCCCGTCTCCGGATCTACTGCGTCACTGTCGGAGCTCCAGACAATCGTCGTGCCATGCGCGCCGGACGACTCCAGCGTCAGGTCGGTCGTAATCGCGTCCAGTGCGTCATTGTCGCCCAGAATGGATTCCGCGGTCAGCGCCGCCTTGGCTGCCGCGATCGCTTCGTCCGCGGTCTCGTCGAGCTTGAGCACCGTGAGCGCGAATGTTTTTGTGGCCGCCGTGCCGCCGGACTTCGTAATGGTCGCGGTCAGCGTCGCCGTGACGTTGCCCGCCGTGAAGCTCGGGCGCTTTACTTCGCCGGTGGCCGCGTCGATCGCCGCACTGTCGGAGCTCCAGTCGATCGCCGTGCCTTGCGCGCCGGACGTTCCCAGCGTCAGGTCGGACGTGACGGCTGACAGCGTATCATTGTCGCCCAGGATGGTTGCCTCAATCAGCGCCGCCTTGGCTGCCGCGATCGCTTCGTCCGCGGTCTCGTCGAGCTTCAGCACCGTGAGCGCGAATGTTTTCGTGGCCGCCGTGCCGCCAGCCTTCGTAATGGTCGCGGTCAGCGTCGCCGTGACGTTGCCCGCCGTGAAGCTCGGGCGCTTTACTTCGCCGGTGGCCGCGTCGATCGCCGCACTGTCGGAGCTCCAGGCGATCGCCGTGCCTTGCGCGCCGGACGTTCCCAGCGTCAGGTCGGACGTGACGGCTGACAGCGTATCATTGGCACCCAGAATGGATGCCGCAGTCAGCGCCGCCTTGGCTGCCGCGATCGCTTCGTCCGCGGTCTCGTCGAGCTTGAGCACCGTGATCGCGAATGTTTTCGTGGCCGTCGTGCCGCCAGCCTTCGTAATGGTCGCGGTCAGCGTCGCCGTGACGTTGCCCGCCGTGAAGCTGGGACGCTTTACTTGGCCGGTGGAAGCGTCGATCGCCGCACTGTCGGAGCTCCAGGCGATCGCCGTGCCTTGCGCGCCGGATGTCTCCAGCGTCAGATCGGTCGTAATCGCATCCAGTGCGTCATTGTCGCCCAGAATGGATTCCGCGGTCAGCGCCGCCTTGGCTGACGCAATCGCTTCGTCCGCGGTCTCGTCGAGCTTGAGCACCATGAGCGCGAATGTTTTCGTCGCCGTCGTGCCGCCGGACTTCGTAATGGTCGCGGTCAGCGTCGCCGTGACGTCGCCTGCCGTGAAGCTGGGACGCTTTACTTGGCCGGTGGAAGCGTCGATCGCCGCACTGTCGGAGCTCCAGGCGATCGCCGTGCCTTGCGCGCCGGACGTTCCCAGCGTCAGGTCGGACGTGACGGCTGACAGCGTATCATTGTCACCGAGAATGGATGCCGCAGTGAGCGCCGCCTTGGCTGCCGCGATCGCTTCGTCCGCGGTCTCGTCGAGCTTGAGCACCATGAGCGCGAATGTTTTCGTGGCCGTCGTGCCGCCAGCCTTCGTAATGGTCGCGGTCAGCGTCGCCGTGACGTCGCCCGCCGTGAAGCTTGGGCGCTTTACTTTCCCGGTGACCGCGTCGATCGCCGCACTATCGGAGCTCCAGACGATCGCCGTGCCTTGCGCGCCGGACGTTCCCAGCGTCAGGTCGGTCGTAACGGCTGACAGCGTATCATTGTCACCGAGAATGGATGCCGCAGTGAGCGCCGCCTTGGCTGCCGCGATCGCTTCGTCCGCGGTCTCGTCGAGCTTGAGCACCGTGATCGCGAACGTTTTCGTCGCCGTCGTGCCGCCGGACTTCGTAATGGTCGCGGTCAGCGTCGCCGTGACGTCGCCCGCCGTGAAGCTCGGGCGCTTTACTTTGCCGGTGGCCGCGTCGATCGCCGCACTGTCCGAGCTCCAGGCGATAGTCGTGCCTTGCGCGCCGGACGTTCCCAGCGTCAGGTCGGACGTGACGGCTGACAGCGTATCATTGTCGCCCAGAATGGATTTCGCGGTCAGCGCCGCCTTGGCTGACGCAATGGCCTCGTCAGGAGACAGCGTCGGCGTTGCCGTTGGCGTTGCGCTCGGTGTTGCCGTTGGTGTCGCACTCGGCGTCGCACTCGGCGTCGCACTCGGTGTCGCACTCGGCGTTGCGCTCGGTGTCGGCGTCGCGCTCGGCGCAACTGTTGGCGTCACCGTCTCTCCTCCGCCTCCGCCTCCGCCAGTCGGTGCAAGCGTCGGTGTCGGTGTCGGTGTCGGTGTCGCTCCGGCAGATGTCTGTGTCTGCTCGGGCTGTTTTTCAAACGTCGTGCCCGCCGTGTTCGCGATCGCCAGCACAATCGTCCCTTGACCCAGCACTTTGACGATCGCGTTCAGAACGAGCGACTGAACCACCGTTCCCTCCGGCACGTCCACTTGAATCTGCTGCGAACTGACGTTGATCGTATTAAACGAGCCGATCAGCGTCACCTTTGAATTCGTAGGCAGACTCGCACTCATATCGATATCCCCGAAGCCAGTGCCTGTAGCGTTTACTTCTTGAAGCGTCGCAGGTGTATTCACCTTGACGAGCGCCACGGTCGTAGATCCCTCCGAGACAATCCGAACGATGCCCGTCCCGGATGTCTTGTCGATAATGATGTCGACAAGCGTCGAGTTGTTAAAGTGAATACTGTGCTCGCCGCCGCCCTGCACGGTGACATGCCCCTTCACCGTAACTTGGTTCAGGACGGCGTCGCCCTCGCCGATGCCCTCGCCGAGCAACAGGTCGCCATTGATGACCATATTCTGCAGCGAGACACCTGCCGTATTGACAACAACGTTCTTGTTGATTGTCTCAACGCCGGTCTCCGGGCCGTACGTACCGGGAACGTCATATGCGACTGTACGCGACTTGAGGGCGCGATCCAATAGGACGACCGCCTCCGCACGCGTCATGGCGGCCGCCGGCTTGAAGGTCGTATCGCCGTAGCCCTTCATCAGACCGCCTTCGACGACTTGCCCGACCGCCGCTTTGCTCCAACTGCCGATGCGGTCCGCATCCTTAAAGCGGGAGACCGTTGCGCTGTCCTTCGCTTGCAGGTTCAGCAGGCGGCTCAGCATGACAGCCGCTTCCTGACGCTGAACCGGCTTGTCCGGTCCGAAGGTTCCGTTCGCATAGCCCGTGATGTATCCGGCTTTGACCGCTGCGGCCGCTTCGGAATAAACCCAGCTTGTCGCGCTTACGTCGGCAAATTCCACATCCGACTTTCCCGCAAAACCGAACGCGCGATTCGCCAGAGCGATAAACTCGGCTCTGGAAATAGATTGATCCGGTTTGAACGCCCCATCTTGATAGCCCTGAACAAGCCCCCTGTTTATCCAATCCGTCAGCTCGTCCTCCGCCCAGTGGCCTCGGATGTCCGACACAGAAGCAGTCGCCTGCGCGCTGGCCGCGAAAGCGGAACCGAATGGTGCGATGAGCATACATATTAATAGCAATCCGACTAGTAATTTCGATGACCTGTTCGTAAGCATATAGTCCTCCTCGCATTCTATCCTCCAACTATAGAACGATTAATAGGATAAAAAAATCCCCCTTTCGGGGGTGAAGTCCCTGTGAAGAAAGGGGGAGTAGGAAGGGATGAAGGGGGGATGAGGGGAGGAGGATTTGGGCCTTCCAGACCAATTCGAGCTCTTTTTCTCCATTTTTCGATAAGCCAAGGCTCAGCAATCAGAGCACTTTTGCCTTCGAGCCGCAGGCAGGGTGCGCGCTACGCGTAGCCGGCATGCAGCCTTCGGTACGCCGCAGGAGACATCCCCGTGTCCTTGCGGAACAGACGGCCGAAATAATTCGGATCCGCAATCCCGACGGCCTCCGCGATCTGCTTCACGGACAGCTCGGGCGAACGCTCGAGCAGCCTGCGCGCCCGGTCCACCCTGACGTGGCGCACGTATTCGATCGAGCTCATGCCGGTGTGTCGTTTCATGCAGCGGGCGATATAGTCCGGGTGAAAATGAAATTCCCGCTCGATCGCTTCGATGTCGAAGGGCTCGAAAGCCGTACGCCGCAAATACGCGGATACTTCCTCTGCCAGCCGGCTCGAGCGGGTCTCGGTTGCCGAGCCCCGGACAAATTGCTGCATGACGGACAGCAGTTGAACGAACGCCGCGTGCAGACGCCATACCGCATCGACCGTCAGCCTGTCGTGCAGCTTGACCAGCCGGTCCAGCGCCGGCCATGCTTCGTCCATCCTGAACGCCCCGAACTTCGGAATATAAACGGGCTGCATGCCCGGCTGCAGATCTTTGTCCGTGCCTTTACGAAGCACCAGCGACCATGGGATCTCGTCGGATGCAACGGTCCGGTGTCCGGATTCGTGCTTGACATGAAACCAATACAGCTCCGTCGGCACCTCGCAGGGCCGAAATCCCTCGTGCACCTTCCCTGGCTCCAGCACCAGCAGACGGTTTGGCCCGATCGTGTATTCCAAGCCGTCCTCCGCCATGTACAAGCATCCCGACTTCACGAATATAATGTCGTAAAGATCAAAGGAACGCCGGAAATGCTGCATGCCCGGACGCCAGATCCCGTGCCCTGCCGTCACCAGCTGCGGCATCGGCGGCACTTGCCACTGTATGCAATCCATCTTATCCCTCCTCGCGTCTCGCGGCTTGTGCTAATCATAATCCAAAAAGTCGTTTTTGTGCTAGAGGTTGTCGTTCCTATAACTATCGGTCGGCATGCAAACGCTTTACACTGATAGGCAAACAGAACGTTTCGCGGGAGGTTATTTAATGAGATTTCGTCAGGTACACCTGGATTTCCACACGTCCGAGCTTATCGAAGGCATCGGGTCGTCGTTCTCGGCGCAGCAGTTCCAGGACATGCTTAAGCTTGGGCACGTCGATTCCATTACCGTATTTTCCAAATGCCATCACGGGTGGGCCTATCATCCGACGACGGCCAACGAAATGCATCCGCACCTCTCGTTCGATCTGCTCGGCGCACAGATCGAAGCCGCGCACGCGATCGGCGTCAAGACGCCGGTCTATCTGTCGGCAGGCCTCGACGAGAAGCTCGCCCGCATCCATCCGGAATGGCTGGTCCGCCGCGCAGACGAGTCGACGCAGTGGGCGCCCGACTTTCTCACGCCGGGTTACCACGAGTTTTGCATGAACACCCCCTATCTCGACACGCTTGTCGCCCAGATCGAAGAGGTCGTTCAAAAGTACGATGCGGACGGCATCTTCCTCGACATTGTCGGCATTCGCAAATGCTACTGTCAGTTCTGCATCCGATCAGCGCGCGCAGAAGGCATCGATCCCCGCGACGAGAGCGCGATGCGTCCGCTTTGGGAACGCACGTACCTTCGCTATGCGGAGCGGACCAACGAGGCCGTCCATAAGTATCGACCGGAACTCTCGGTATTCCACAACGGCGGTCATATTCCGCAGGGCAGGCGGGAACTGGCCTTCCTGAACACGCACCACCTGGAGCTGGAGTCCCTGCCGACCGGCGGCTGGGGTTACGACCATTTCCCGCTGTCCGCGCGGTACGTTCAACAGCTCGGCCGCCCGTTTCTCGGCATGACGGGCAAGTTCCATTTGTCCTGGGGCGAATTCGGCGGCTACAAACATCCGAACGCCCTTCGGCACGAGACTGCGCTGAGCTTGGCGAACGGCGCCGGCTGCTCCGTCGGGGACCAGCTGCATCCGGACGGCTTGATGGACGAGACAACGTACCGGCTGATCGGAGAGGCGTACAAGGAAGTGGAGGCCAAGGAAGCATGGTGTGCAGATACCGTCAATGTGGCGGACATCGCCGTCTTTGGCATTGAGGCTTCGGGCCGTTTCCGCGGCGCCGGCGGCAACGTTGCAGACGCGGACAAGGGCGCGGCGAGGATGCTACTGGAAACCAACCGGCTGTTCGACGTCGTGGACCTGAAGTCCGATTGGACGGCCTACGCCGTACTCATCCTGCCCGACCTGATTCCGGCCGACGCCGAGATCGAAGCGAAGCTGGCGGCCTATGTCGGCCAGGGCGGGCGGGTGCTCGCCACGGGAACCGCCGGCCTGCGCCCGGACGGCTCCGGCTTTGCCCTCGACTTCGGCGCGCGCTGGATCGGCGCCAATCCGTACCGGCCGGACTACTTCGTACCTGCCGGCCCGTTCGGGCCGGGCAAGGGTGCATCGGCCGTCATGTATGGGGAAGGCCAGCGCATCGAAGCCGCCGGCGGGCAGGTGCTCGGGTACCGCGAGAACCCGTACTTTAACCGGGACGCCTTCTCCTTCTCGTCCCACCTCCATACGCCGAACGACAAGAGCAGCCGCGAGCCCGGCATGATCGAGCACGACGCCGGCATCTACATCGCCTGGAACGTCTTCGGCGCCTATGCGGAGCATGGCAATCTCGTGCTGCGCCAGATGGTGGACTATGCGCTCGGACGATTGCTCGCCGCCCCGACGCTCGCGACCTCGCTGCCGGCGCAGGGCGTGACGACCCTGCAGGAACAACCGGCCCATCGCCGTCTCGTTCACCATCTGCTGTACGCCTCCCCCGTCCGGCGCGGGCGAAATGTCGAGATCATCGAAGACGTAATCCCCATCCGCGACATCGCTTGCACAGTGCGCACCGACCGTCCGGTGGGCAGCGTCTATCTGGCGCCGCAGATGACGGAGCTGCCGTTTACGGCACAGGATGGCGCGGTCAGCTATACGGTCCCGGTGGTCGAGTGCCACCAGATGGTCGTGCTGCAGTTCGAGTAATATTGGAGTTGCGGCTGCACAAAAGCAAAAAGCTCGCCCCCACTTGGCCAAGAGGCCTTGCGGAAGGCGAGCTTTTTCCTAATCTTTTGCCGATCAATGAATCGTCAGATTAAAGCCCGGCTGCAGGTAATACAGGCTCGGATAAGCGATATTGCTCGTCGTCAGGCCGTTGAACGTCGCCGAGCCGTTGCCGGTGTAGGTGTAGATCGCCGCGCCTTGGTGCGGTCCGGAGAATCGCGACGTCGTCACGCCGTCCAGCCCCGTGCCGTTGATGTTGATGTTGTTGAACACGATATTCTCGAAGCCGCCGCCGTAGCCGAACTGGATCCCATCGCGCTGCGTATTGAGGATGTCGATGTTCGTGAACGTCACGTTGCGGATGGCGTCGTTCGACGCTTCGAGGTCGATCGCGCCCCGTTCGCCGTTGTACAGGTCCTGGCTCGTGCCGCTGTTAATAATCGTCGTGTCCGAGAATACGATGCCCGTATTGTTCTGGAAGTGGTAGCCTGGGAACACGGTGTTCATGCGGATGCCGGAGCCGCCGACCGTATCTACGATTAGGTTGTGGTCGGCCTTGTGGCCGCTGCCGCCGAAGAAGGCGATGCCGCCCGCGCGCCAGTTGTTCTCAATCGTGTTGTACGAAAACGTGTTGTTCACGCCGGCCGGCGCGCCGTTCGTGTTGCTGGTCCAGACCGCCAGCGCGTCGTCCCCGTTGTTGCGCAGGTTGCTGTTGCGGACGATCGAGTTGCTCGTGCCCTGGGCGAAGTTGACGCCGTCGGCCAGGTTGTTGCGGATACGGCTGTTCTCGATTGTCAGCCCGTTCGCGTAGATCGCCGGGGTATGCGCATAATCGCCGACCCAGAAGCCGCACTCGAAGTGCTCGACCCAGACGTCGTGAATCGTGGAGTTCGAACCGAAGTTATCCATGAAGCCTTTGTAAATCGCATTTTGGCCGTAGCGCGACCGGAGCTTGGAGTTCATGTACACGTTGCTGAAATCAAGCTTGCCGGAAATGCGCAGCGAGATGCCGCCGCCTGCCGCGTTGGGATTCGTGAACTGGATGTTCGTATGCCAGATGCCCGCGCCCGTCACGGTTAGGTTGTTGATCATGCTGTTCGCCGAGCCGATCTCCCACATGCTGCTCAGGTTAAACGTGCCCTCCGGAATGTAGAGCGTCTTGCCTGCAGCGACGGCTGCCGTCACCGCGGATTTAAACGCCGCAAGATCGTCCTGTCCGTCGTTCGCCACCGCGCCGTAGTCGGTTACCGATACGGCATTGGACGGACGCGCGATCGCGGCAGGCACCGGCTCGATCTCCAGGAAGTCGACGCCGTATTCCAGGCTGTCCCCGTTGCCCTTCTGAATCCGGATCGTGTCGCCCGGCGCAAGCGGCGTATCCATCTTCCAATGCACTTCGTCGAAGCGGAAAAGCGGTCTTCCGCCGCCCGGCGCATCTGCCGGCATGTCGCCGGAGAAGTACTGCCAGTTGTAGTACGACGAGAGCGATACCGTCTTGACCTTCGTCCCGTTGACGTAGACGTCAAGTGCGCCGTTCAGGCCCATGCCGTCGCCGGAGTCGGGCATCGTGAACCGCATCGTGACGCCTGCGCCGCCCTGTCCCTGGCGCACGGTCCACTGCGCGTACGAGCCGTTAGACGGAAGCGCCACGTATTTCTGGCCGGACGCCTCCGAAGCGATCAGCGACTGATTAAAGTTAGGCGCGGCCTGCAGCGTCGCGCCGCCGCCTCTCGTCGCATCCTCCGTGTCGTAACGGTAGTACGGCATGCTGGCGCCGCGCGCTGCGTAGACGGTCAGGTTGGCCGTGCTCGCATTGTTGGCCTGCTTGGTCGGGACTTCGTTGCCGTCCGCGGCGACAGTCGTCGTCACCGTATAGCTGCCGTTAACTGCCGTCCACGTGCCCGAAATGGCGACGTTGACGGAAGCGCCCGCGGCAAGCGAGCCGCTATAGGAGCCGGTTAGCGTCTGGACGGTCGTGCCCGCTCCATTTTTAATGGCGACCGCGATCGCATGCGCGCCTCCAGCCGAAGCGATCGTGCCCTGGTTTTTCAGGCTGACCGTAAAGCTGACGGCGCTGTTCGCAGTCGGCGTGCCTGGCGACCAGGAGGTCGAGGCGACCAGATCCGAACTCGAAACCGGCGCTACCGTGAGCGCCGCGGCGTTTGTATAGCTGTTGTTCGCTTCATTTTGCTCGATGACGGCGTTGTTCTCGTCAACCTTGGCCGAGAGCGTGTAGGACGCGGCGGTCTTGGCGCCTGCGTTCACCGATACAGTCGCCGTAGCGCCTGCGGCCAATGCGCCTATCTGCGCGGTGCCGGCGGCATCGCCGTTCAGGTAGAAGTTGACCGTCGTGGCAGCCGATGCTGCGCTGCCGATGTTTTTAACGGTCGCGTTCAGCGTGATCGCGTCGGTCTCGATCGGCGAGGCCGGCGACCAGGACATGCCCGTAAGCGTCAGGTCTGGATTAGCGGCCGGCGTGCCGAACACCTGGAATTCGGCGATCTGTCCGGCAGGCGCGCCGGTATTCGCCGTGATGTTCAGCTGCAGACGCTTCACCGTTGCCGTCACGGGAATCGTCACCGTGTTGCCGGATGCCGGGTTAAACGTATAGGTCTGCGAGGAGACCAGGTTTGAGAAGGTTGTGGTCGACTGATTGTGGCCGAGCACCTGAATCGTCTGGGTCCTCGTGCCCCATTCCGTAGCGGGGTTCAGCTTGAGCACGATGGAAGTGATATCTTGGTTGGCGCCGAAATCGAGCGTCAGCGTGCTCGGATTGCCGCCGCCTTCCCAGTACGTGGCGGTGTTGTTGTCGTTTGCGTTGGCGGCCACGAAGGATTGCGTATTGGAGGACGCGACGATCGGTTTGCCGATCGCGATATTGCCGCCCGGCGGCGGCGTTGCGGTTGGCGTTGCCGTCGGCGTTGCGGTTGGCGTTGCCGTCGGCGTCGCGGTTGGCGTTGCCGTCGGCGTCGCGGTCGGCGTTGCCGTCGGCGTCGCGGTCGGGGTTGCGGTCGGCGTGGCCGTCGGGGTCGCCGTTGGCGACGTGCCGGCATCGACCGTGATCTGGTCCAGGTTCACGTTGGCGGAATCACCTGCGTCGAATTTGTAGGCGATCGTGTTGCTGCCGGCGTTCAAGGTCAGGGCTTCCGTTTGCGTGCCCCAGGTATCCCAGTTAGCCAGGCTCGCAAGCGTAGTCTGACGTATCTTCACGCCGTTCACATAGACGGACAGCGTTCTGGAAGCGCCGTTCGCGTTGGCATACTTGAGCGCAACGTTCCGGCTGCCCGCCGCTGCTGCGTTGACCGTGAACGTTGTCGCCGCTCCCTGCGTCCAGTAGCCGTCGACAAAGCCCGTTCCCGCGTAGCCCGCGTGATCGGTGTTCACCTTAGCTCCACCCGATAGCGCAGCGGACTCCGCTTGATACGTGCCCGGAGGTGGCGTAGGCGTCGGAGTGGGCGTCGCGCCGGCTGCGCCGTAGATCTCAAACTCAGACAGCTGTGCCGCCGGCCAGCCCGTGTTGGCGGTCACGTTCAGACGAACGTACCGGGTGGACGTCGCCGTGAAGCTGATCGTGACGGAGTTGCCGGCTACGGCCGGATTAAAAGTATAGTTCGCAGAACTGACGATGTTGGCAAACGTAGAACCGTTCGCGCTGCCCTGAACGGCCAGCGTCTGCGTACGCGTTTCCCAGTTGGACGGCAGCTTCAGCACGATCTGGTCGATGCTCACGCTCGCGCCCAGGTCGACCTGGATCCATTGCGGAAAGGCGTTGTTCGTGCTCTCCCAGTAGGTGCTTGCGTTGCCGTCCTTCACATTGTCAGGCGCATACGTCTGCGATTGGCCGCTCGCGGTAATCGTCTTGCCGATCGCCAGATTCGCTCCTCCGGCAGCAAACGCGGGAGAAAAGGAACCGGCGGCCGAGATCCATCCGGTGATCAGCAAAATAAGGGCGAGCGCCCATGCTGCGTGCTTGTGTCGCATTATAGTCCTCCTCGAAATGGGATTGGGGCAGATGTTCGAAGCCTCGTTCACAATGACAGCGGTTACAATTGGTTGCGAACCGATCCTCATGCCGACTGCTGCGGTTTACAATTGCGCGGTTAGCCTCCCTTCTCCCTTACTTAACTTCACGTACAGCTTTATTATAGTGAGGCATTCCGCTTCGCTATAAGGCGTGATCTTACGAAGATGGTAGCCGATTCCAAGCACATGGTTAAAAGAACGAAAAACAGGCCAACCAGAGCTTCCTGGCTGACCTGAATCGATAATCCTTATACGGCGAGTTACTTCAATCCCTGCGACTGATCGATCCAGCCAAGCAGCGTTTGCACGTATCGCTTCAAATATTTGAGCGTCGTCTCGTCCGTCAGGCAGCCGCGCTCGGCGTCCACTTTATCCATGACTTGAGAGATGTACATTTTCTGAAAAGGCAGCACCCACACTTGCGTCGCCTCCAGCGTCTGCCGAATTTGCTGCTGCGACAGGATCGTACCCTTGGGACCGGGCGTCGCGCCGACGATGCCGACGGGCTTGTGAATAAGCGCGGCCGTCCGCGCTGGCGTAGATGCCCAATCCAGCGCGTTTTTAAGCACGCCGGGGATGCCCGAATTGTACTCCGGGCTCACGATGAGCAGCCCGTCCGCGCCGCGGATCGCCTCGCGATACAGGCGTACGGCCTCGGGGCCGTCGCCCGTGTCGCGATCCGCATTGTATAATGGCAAGTCCGCGATCGATATGTATTCGTAAGCGGCTTCTTCCTCCAGGCCAAGCTCCGGCACGGTGGCCGCGATCATGCGATTGTACGACTGCTCCCTCAGACTCCCCACGATAATGCCGATTTTTTTCATCCCAATACGACTCCCCTTAGACTGAAGTTAAAAACTGCATATAAAGTCAATTTCATAAACATTTTTTACCAGAATAAATCCGAACTTTTAATACAAAATAGAACCTCTGAGATTCGGAAATAAGTCCAAAACCGAACGTTATTCGTCAAGTCTTATGATTAAGTTTGTTTAAACTAGCGACTTTTTGAATTATGAAATTGACTTTATATACATCTATTCTTGATGGTACGGACCATTTTAGAGAGCAAAGACGCAAGTATGCATCTTTTTCCTCCAGCCGCCCGGATAACGGCACAGCAACCGAACGATTCCGGCACTCCGTCCCCGTAAAAAGGGACGACCGCTTGACTGGACGGCCGTCCCTTCGTTGCATTAGCGATTGGCGAGGTAGGCCGCGACTTCGGCGAGTCTCGAAGCGTAGCCCCATTCATTGTCGTACCAGGCTGCGATCGATACGATGTCTCCCTGCACCTGCGTCAGCGGCAGATCGATGATCGACGAATGCGAGTCGCCGACGATGCGCGAGGACGCCCATTCGCCTTCGAGCACATCCAGCACGCCCTTGAGCTCGCCATCGGCCGCCGCTGCCCGGAACATATCGTTGATCTCCTGGGCGGTGCAAGGCTTGTCGGTAATCAGATTGAGCTCGGCGATGCTGCCGGTCCGCGTCGGAATCCGGTAGGCTTTGCCCGTGATCTGAAGATCGGGCCAGATGAACTTGAGCGCCTTGGCCGCGCCGGACGACGACGGAATGATGTTCTCCGCTGCCGCCCACGAGTCGCGGCGGTCCTTCATCGGCTGGTCCGTCAACGACTGGGTGTTCGTGTAGGAATGGACGGTCGAGAACAAGCCGTGCTTGATTCCGAAGTTCTCGCGAACCAGCTTGACGACCGGCGCCAGCGCGTTAGTCGTACAGCTCGCCATGCTGATGATCTTGTGCTTGTCCGGATCGAAGTGGTCGAGGTTAATCCCCTTCAGCAGCACCGCGTCGCAATCGTCCAGCGTCTTGCTCGGCCCGCTGACGAGCACGCGCTTGGCGCCGCGGTCCAGGTGAACCTGGGCGACCGAACGCGTCACGGCACGGCCGGTGCAGTCGATGACCAGATCCACGCCGAGCGCCCGCCAGTCCGGCACCTCGCTTGCAGAGTTGATGTACTGGATGTCCCGGCCGCCGATGACGATGCTGCCTTCGCCGCCGGATACCGTCTCGGGCCACCTTTTATAGTTAGTGTCGACCTCGAACAGCGCGGCCAACGTGGCCTCGTCCTTAATGTCCGAGATCGATACCGGTACGAACAAATTGTCTTGAAGGGCGACCCTGAGCAGTTGTCTGCCGATACGTCCAAATCCGAATACCGCTATTTTGCCCATGTTTACCCTCCGATATGAATGAAATGATTTTTCCTTGCCTCTTCAATTTACACCGAATTCCTGTCGGATTGAAGAGCCTCGGGAATTAATTCGCGCACCTCGATCGGCTGCAGGTTCGCTTCGATCTGCTCGCGGTGCGGCTCGAACCACGAAGGGAGCATCAGCTTGCCGCCCAATGTTTCCGCCGGCTCGTCGTTCGCGAATCCGGGCGGATCCGTGGCGATCTCGAACAGAATGCCGCCGCTCTCGCGGAAGTAGATGGCGTTGAAGTATTGGCGGTCGATGACCTCCGTCGGGTAGAAGCCGGCTTCGCTGACCTGCTGCTGCCATTGCACATGCTCTTCAAAGTCCTTGGCTCTCCAGGCGATGTGGTGAATGGTGCCGGCACCAGGCGTCCCCCACGGCACGTCGGCCGTCGGAACGTCGACGATGTTGCCGATATCTCCGAATGCCTGGAAGCGAGTATAGCCATCCTCTTCGCCGATGCGGGTCATGCCGAGCACATGCCCCAGGACCGCGCCGGTCTGCTTGACGTTTGCGCTGAACAGGATGGCGCCGCCGAAGCCCTTGATCGCCTTGTCAGCCGCAATGCCGCCGAACGACCATTCACTGTTGGCGCCCGCTTCCCGTTCGACGAGTTCCAGGCGCAGGCCTTCGTTGTCCTCGAACTGTACAAAGTTTTCCCCGAAGCGCGACGTCTTCTCGAACGAGATTCCAAAGCCGGCGAGACGTTCCTCCCAGAAGGCCAACGCGCCGGCCGGCACGACATAGGTCGTCACGCCGACTTGGCCTCCGCCAACCTTGCCCTTGCGGGAGCCGGGATGCGGGAAGAAGGTAATGATCGTGCCGGGGCTGCCGTCCTTATCGCCAAAGTAGAGGTGGTACACCTCGGGTGCATCAAAGTTAATCGTCTTCTTGACGAGCCGGAGGCCCAGGACGCCGGCATAGAAATCGACGTTTTCCTGCGGATTTCTGGCGAATGCGGTGATATGGTGGATACCTGCGGTTTGGATGGTAGTCATGATTGAATCGCTCCTCATTTATAATTAGAAATGGCCGTTTGGTTTAGTCGGTTAAAATAAGTTAAAAACGTTGTCGAGCGAGTATTCACCTGCGCCTGTCAGCGCGACGCCGATCGCGATGGCGAGCATGACGAGCGGATATTCGTAGCCATTGGCGGTCGACCATAGTCCGTTGGGTGCGTGTACTTTGATGGCGCCGATCATGGCGAGCGCGATCAGGACGGCGGCGACCGGCGTCAGCAGGCCGACCGTGAACAACGCGCCGCCGAGGAACTCCATGAGACCTGCGATGACGGCCATCGCGACGCCCGGCTTGATGCCGACCGATTCCATCCAGCCGCCCGTTCCCTTCGGGCCGTAGCCGCCGAACATGCCGAACAGCTTCTGCGCCCCATGCCCTACGAACAACAAACCTACAACGATTCGAATGATTAGCAATCCCGTATCCATCATGAAAATTCTCTCCCTTAAAGTATTTATTTTAATTTTCTTTAATTAAAGATATTAGACCGACGAAAGCTTGATATTCTAAATCGGTTCGCGCCATCCCTTTCCTTGCTGCTGCCGCATTAGCCTCGTCTTCATCGCCAGCGTCATCTTCGTCGTGCCAGCCATCGTCATACCTCATTTCGCCGTTTGTTCGGTTCGCTTTGCATTGTTTGTTTGCTTCGTTTATATCTTGAATTAAAGATAATTGATTTTGAGTAATTTGTCAACACCCTCTTTTGAAGGTTTTGGGAAGACTCTATTTCGCCAAAGGCTTGGTTTGTTTCTATTTAGGAGCTCTAGCAGCGTGACGGCGTCCTCGAGGGTTGGTCGAGGGTTGGTTTGTTTCTAGATGGGACTTCCTGCGATGCAGCGACGTCCTGCAGGATTGGTTTGCTCCCATATGAGACCAACTGCGCCGTCCGGACTCGATTCCCCGCGTTTCCGTTTCGCGCAAAAAAGCCGCCGTGTCCATCACTTCGGATGGGCGCCGGCGGAGGCCGATTGCTTCATCGATTGGTTCATCCGTGATGCTTGGGAACGAGCGTGCACAATCGGTTGGAAAACCGGCTGCCCCATACGGCGACCGCTAGCAGGACGATTACGGCGGAAGCCGACAGCGCCAGCGGGGTTAGAGAGTGCGAGAACAGCGAGAGTACGGCCAACGCGACGAGTCCCGTCGCATGCGGTACGGCGAACATGCGGGATACGATCCATATAAAGATCGCGTTGCTTAGCAGATAAAGGGCCGGCGAACCCAATATAACCAACGCCACGCCCGACTCCAGATGCCCTGTCGGGTGCCCAAGCAGGAACTCGTCCGCGACGGCCGACAGCACGATACCTCCGGCCAGCAGCAAGTGCGTATAGGTGTAGGCCGCTCTCGCCAGCTGCCCCGGGACGCTCGCGTTTACGATATAGTGATGGCCGATGCGCGACGTCGTCTCGAAGTAGATCCACCACATGGACACCGTGCCCAAGAACGAGACGAGGAACGCCAATACCGTCTCCATATTCCTCTCGAGTCCTGCAAAGGTAGCGCCCATGACGATAATGGACTCTCCAAGAGCGATAATAATGAACAGCCCTGCACGCTCCGCCATATGGGCCCCTTCGACCGCCCAGTCGGCGGCCGTTGAGCGGCCAATCCGCGGCACCCAGAAGCCAAGCGACGGCGCGACATAATCGATGAGCAGCGCGACGCCCCAGAGCACCAGTCGGATCTCGCCTTCCTGCGTCCCGCCCGCGACCCAAATGACGCCGGACAAAATGAGCCAGCACAGGATGCGCACCAAGTTGATCTGATTGACCGGCGCTCCATGCCCAAGCGCCCATACGGTGAAGGCGGTTCGCCCGATCTGAAATGCGGCGTACGAAATGCCGAAGTACAGTCCTGCATGCTCGAACGCTTCGGGTATCGAAGTGGACATGATCAAGCCAATCAGCATGAGCGCGAGCAGCATAATGCGCACCGGAAGCGCGTCGGGGCTCAGCCAGTTGATGACCCACGTCGTGTAGTTCCATGCCCACCAGACGGCCATCGTCAGCATAGCCGTATGCAGCGCGCCCATCCATGTGAAGTTCTCGAGCAGCGAATGGGACAACTGTGTAACGGCGAACACAAAGATCAAATCGAAAAACAGCTCAATAAATGAAACCTTCCCAGAATCGCTCAGGCCTCTGCTGCGGAAAAGCTCTGGTCTGTGATGTCTGCGATGCGCTTGCGCCATGCCGGCGATCCTCCTGTTCGCTCTCTAATCATTTAAAGCCTGAGTATAGCAGAGAACGCCGGCGTTTTGGCTAAAGTTTAGCATCCGAATTTTTAACTCTGGCGGGAAGCCTACTTGGAAACGTTATCGGATTTTGCAAGCTCTTTATCCCAAACGAATTGCAGATCGGCTTCCATTTTCTCAATCACTTCAGCTGTCGTCAGTTGGCTGCCAAGCAGTCGCGGCATGTACAGATTCGAGCTCTCATCCATTTTTTGAATGACGGAAGCCGGCAACGATCTTAAAGTCGCGATGAGCGATCGATTGTCCCGCTGCAGTTTGTAAAAAACAGCTCTGGAGGTTGCTTCGACGCCTTCAGCAGGACGCACTGGAAGGTCTGAAGGTTCAATGCGGGGGAGCACTTTCGCGTAGTCTTCCCCGCCGAGGTACTGAACCAGCCTCCAAGCCGCAGACGGCTGAGGCGCGCGCCTCGGAATGGCGAACACTTCATCCGGCTCCGACTCCGCTCCCGCGTCGCGTTCTAGGGCGCTCACGGGAACCGTCGCCATCCCCCACTCGATCGTAGCGAACGCCTTTGGATTCTGCGTCAGCGTCCGATATAATTCCGATCCTTCCACTGCCATCGCTACGTTTCCGGCCAGGAACGGCATGTCGGCAACCTGTCTTGCCTTCAAGCCCATGTCAGCCGGCTCGGTTAGTTGGGACCGGTCCAGGCAGGCGCCGGATGATAGACATGTCTTTACATTTTCGAAAACATGGATCCAACCGTCCGAGTTCAGCGTAAACTTGCGATTGCCCGCTACGGACAAGCCTTCTGCATCGCCGACATGGAGCGCCATCATAAACGGATTGTCGGAATAGCGGTAATCCAGCCCGAACTGAGCTGCCTCGCTTCCCGATGCCTCTTTGGAAAAACGTTTTGCAAGCGTGAACACTTCGTCCCACGTCATAAAATCCGACGGGTAAGCAATGCTATAACGGTCGAACGTCGCCTTGTTGTAATAAAGCGCGGAACCGGTAAACGTCGCAGCAAGACCATAAAGCCTTCCATCGGCGCGCAGCGAATCCAACACAGCAGGCGCCACGTCCGCTAGGTCGAACCGGTCCTTCTGGACATAATCGTCGAGGGGCAATAAGGTGTCCGAGTCTCTCAATCTGGCAAAAAAATCGGCCGGAAGCGCGATGACGTCCGGATTTTCCTTTTCGACAAGTTCATTTACAACCGCATCCAGATCCGTCCTTCCGTTCAACTGTTCGACGAGGGATATGACCTCCAGATCATCCTCCGGATGCGTCGCGATATAAAAGCTGCCGTACTTCTGTTCAAACAAGCTGGCGTTAAAGGCGAGAACCTTAAGCTTAGCCGGTTCCGGCGCCTTTTCTCCCTTGGCGCAGCCTGCCGCAACCAGAGCAACCGTAAGCATTGTACCAATCGAGCGTATAAGCAATCTGATCGTCCTCAATTCAAGTAAAATGAAAATAAATTTCCATTTATTACTTTAATTTAGGAAACCTCAAATTTCCACCTATTATTTCCGTTTCATCCTTAACTTTAAGCAACTATACCTGCCGGCCGTCGGGCCGGAAGCCGTCTACCGACACGTCGAGCAGGACCGCCGAATCGACGAAAACGAACACCGCGCTTAAAAAAACGGGCTAGACCGTATGCCGGAATACCTCGGATAAATTAACCGCCAGGCACGGCACGGCCGACGAGACGATCTCGTCCTCCGCCGTCCAGGTCTTGACGAGCCGGTACTCGCCCTCGGTCAATACGAATTGATCGACCAGCCGGTACTCGGGCTCGACCAGCCAATATTCGGCTACGCCGAACCGCTCGTAGGTTCCCTTTTTAATCGTCTTGTCGTTGTGCGCCGTGCTGTCGGACAATATCTCGACGACCAGGTCCGGCGCCCCATAGACGTAACCGTCCCGGATGATGTCGCTGCGCGTCCGGCTAATATAGAGCAAGTCCGGCTGCAAAATATTGTCCTTGTCGAAGTGGACGTCCAGCGGTGCGAGCAGAATCACCCCGTCTTGCGCGCAGGAGGCATGGAAGGCCAGGTGAAGCTGCCCCAGCACATCCTGATGCACGAACTTCGGCGAGGTGAGAAAGTCGTGCCGTACGCCGTCGATAATCTCGTAGCGTTCGTCGATGAATCGCGTGCCATGGGTCCTCTTAATCGCCGTCATTCCTCCGCCTTCTCTTTTATCCATAAGAAGTCTCCCCCTCACGCAAAACACCCCGCAAAGCGCCGCGATCCATCGCGTGCCCTGCGGGGTGCTTCCCCGGTCATTTCCCTCATTATGGTCGAAAAAGGACGGAACTGTCAATCCTCGCCGCGGGGTTCCGCGCCTTACTTCGCCAGCTCGCCGAACCGCGAGAACACCGCCAGCGCCGGATCGATCGGCACTTCCGCCCGCTGCAAGCCTTCGGGCGTCTCGATCGTCGGCGTCGGCCGCGGCAGGCGTCCTTCGAACTGCGGCAGCCATTGCCGCTGCGCGGTCAGCATCTCCGTCACCATGTCGCGGATCTCCTTCAGCGTCAGCACCGACGACGTGAGCGGATCGAGCGCGATCGCCTGCACGACCGTCTCCGGATCGCCGGACTTGGCCGCCAGCACGGCCAGCCGCTGCACGTTGATGTTGGTCATGTTGAGCGCCGCGCACTGCGGCGGGATCTCGCCGATGACGGTCCGGTGGATGCCCGTACGGTCCGCAAATACGGCGCCTTCGGCGCAGCAGTCCGCCGGCAGGTTGGCGATCATGCCGTTATTGCGCAGGTTGCCGCTGAACTTGAACGTCTTACCCGTCTCGAGTGCCTCGATAATGTAGGCGCAGTATTCCACGCTCCGCGGCGGCAGGTCGTAGGATTCGTCGGCCAGGATATCCTGGTCCTTGTACTTGTCGGCGACGTAGGCGCACCAAGTGTAGTACGCGCCGGATTCGCCGCCGAAGGAGGGCTCGTCGCAGTACAGGTCGCGCGCCTTTTGGTTTTTGCGGAACCACGGCACGTACTCGGACAAATGCCCCGTCGACTCGGTCATGAAGTAGCCGAAGTGGCGGAACACCTCGCCGCGTACCTTCTCGTTGACGTAAAATTCCGGCTGCTCGAACTTGTCGCGAAGCGCCGGGTACAGATCCTCGCCTTTGTGGGACAGCTTCGTGAACCAGCCCATGTGATTGATGCCGGCGGAGACGTAATCGATCTCTTCTTTCGGCACGCCGGTATAGCCCGCGATGAGATCGAGCGTCGTCTGCACGCCGTGACACAGGCCGACGTACTGGATGTTGGTCTCGCCCAGCGCCCAGCAGATCATGGCCATCGGGTTGACGTAGTTAAGGAGCGTCGCGTTCGGGCACAGCTCCTCCATATCCCGCGCCACGTCCAGGATGACCGGAATGCTGCGCAGCGCGCGGAATACGCCGCCCGGGCCGAGCGTATCGCCGATGCACTGGTCGACGCCGTACTTCATCGGAATCTTGTAATCCAGCTCGAACGCGGACACGCCGCCAACCTGGAACGACGTGATGACATAGCTCGCGCCGGCCAGCGCCTCCCTGCGGTCGGTCGTCACGAGCACGCGCGACTTGAGCCCATTTTTCTCGATGACCTTGTCGGCGAACGCCTTGACCTGCGACGTTTTGCCCGTGGAAGGGGCCATTAATACGAATTCGGTGTCTTCGAGCTCCGGCGTCGCCATGATGTCGAGCATCAGCGTCTTGCAAAAAACGATGCTGCCCGCTCCGATGATCGCGACTCTTCTCATGGTACGATCCCGTCCCTTCGCGCTTTATTGGTATTGCTGCATCAAGCGGATGTAATCCCTGGCGAGCTTCAGATCCTCCAGCGCTTCCTTCGACTCGCACGGCGCCGGCCGCTCGCCGCGCACCGCGGCGATGAAGTTCATCGCCTGCTTGCGCATGGCGTGCAGGTTGGGCATCACCGGAATCTCGTAGGAAGGCGCGCCGTTGCCGTCCTTCATGATCGTGACCTTGCCGGCTTGCTGGCGGGCGAGCGGCGGCGGCAGATCGACGCGGACGAAGCCGCGCTCGAAGCAGACGAGCAGGCTCTCGTGCCATTCGATCGACGTATTGTACGGGGCCATCTCCAGCGCGACCGTGACGCCGCCGTCGCTCTCGCCCGCCAGCAGCACGCCGCGACGGTCGGCGAACGTGATCTTATAGGGCTCCCGCAGCAGGAAGCGGATCGCGTTGACCTGATGAATGTAATAGTTGACGAAGGAATCCAGGTGACGGGTCTCTTCGTCCGTGAAGTAATCGGGTCCCGGCTCGACCGCGACGTTCGGATACGGTTCGTCCGAGTTCAGCGGCGCGTCCGCGCCTCCGATCCAGTCGCCCGGCGGCATCGTGACGCGGACGTACTGCATTTTGCCGTACTCGCCGCTTGCCTTCCACTGCTCGATGACGGCGCTCGCGTGCTCCATCGCGGGATCGGAGCGCTTGTGGTAGCCGACCATGTGCAGCGTCTTGTATTCGTCCGCGAGCCGGACCAGCTCCTCGCCGGCCTCGACGGTGAGCGAGATCGGCTTCTCGGTGAACACCGGGATGCCCGCCTTCAGAATGTCAGGGATGAGGCTGATATGCGTGCGGTACTGCTGCGGCGCGACGATCGCGTCCACCTTCGCGTCGTTCAACAGCTCCAGATGATTGGCGTACACGGCCGGTACGCCGTAGCGGTCCGCTACGGTACGCGCGAGTCCCGGGCGTACTTCGGCCAGCGCCACGACCTCGCATTGATCGCGCAATACCGCGTAGTTGGACAGATGCGCCATCTGCCCCATGCCGCCGACGCCGACGAATCCGATTTTCAGCTTGCTCATCTCGCTCACTCCCTGGGTCCCAAGTTTTCGAATAAATAGAGGCCTTCCGTGCCCGGCGCGACGATGTCGGGGTAGCCGTTGCCGGTGATATCCTGAATCCACATGTAAATGCCGTTGCCCGAGCCCTCGCCCGCGGGGCCGTAGTCGATGACATGCTTCTCGAAGGCGCCGCCGTTGATCTTGAAATAGTACAGGAACAGCGGATCGTCGAAGCCCGGATCGTTGTCGTGCGCCAGGTAGCGCTTGCCGGTGACGAGCTCCAGCTCGCCGTCGAGGTCGAGATCGACCAGCATCAGATCGTGGTACTGCGAGGCGGTCGTATCGATGTCGTGGCGGATCCAGCTGCGGGAGCCGTCCGCCTCCCGGCGCTGCTCGTACCAGTGAAGGCCGTAGTCATGCGCCTGGCCGACGATCAGGTCGCACAGGCCGTCGCCGTTCACGTCGTAACCGAGCACCGGCACGCTGGCGGAACCGAGCGAGAACTCGGGATGGAACGTCCACGGTCCCGCAAACGGGTCCTCCGGCTGTTCCAGCCAGCCGTTCGAAAGCACGATGTCCGTCCGCCCATTGCCGGTAATGTCCGCGAAGCCCATGCCATGACCGCTCGGACCTTCAGAGATGACGGTCTTGCTGAATCTCCCCGTCCCCTTGCCGTTCTCGTCGACGATCAGCTTATAGAAGGCTTGCGGCGATCCCGGCGTGTTGGGAAAAATCTCGGGCACGCCGCAGCCGTCGATATCGAAGTAGCGGATCGTCTCGATTGGGGTAGAGGGATCGATCTCGATCGTCTCCCATTCCGCGCCAGTTATGCCCGGGTTGCGTCGCCACTTGAGCGCGCCTCCCCACCAGGAGCCCGTCACGATATCGATCTTCCCGTCCCCGTCCACGTCCATCGGGAAGTCGGAAAAGTCGTCCCGGTAATGCGCGTAGGCCGCCAGCTCGCAAATCTTGTGTTTTTGGACGAAGTCGGGGCCCTCGTACCAGTAGCCGCCGCTCACGATATCGAGCGTGCCGTCGCCGTCGACGTCGAAGACGGAGCAGGCTTCGAACGTCTCGTCGCTCAGCTTCCGCTTGTTGAATTGAATGGGCATGCGCATGTCCCTCTCTCCGCAAATCTATGGATTCGTTGTGAAAGCGCTATTGAATCTCTTATCGCTTATAATCTACAATACAGACAGATCAAGGAACAATGCGGAGAGTTGCGGGATTTGGCTATTGAAAATTGATATTCGGAGGTGAACGACCCATGCGGCACTCGATCGTCGCGGGGAAGCCGGAGATCCTGAGCGGATCGCTCATTCACGGGAGCAAGGAGTCGCCCTTCTACTTCCCGCTTCACCAGCACGAGCTGAACGGCGAGATATTCCTGATCATGGAGGGAGAAGGGGAATTCCGCGTAGACGGCAGGCAATATCGCGCCAAAGCCGGCAGCCTGCTCCTGTATAATCGGGGCATCTGGCACGAGGAACGGTCGATCAGCGACAAGTTCGCCGCCGTGTACGTCGCGTACGCGGGGCTGCAGATGCAGGGCATGCCGGCCGACTGCCTGTCGAGCGCCGCCCAGCCGGCCATGCTGGAGCTCGGCGAGCACTTTTTGCCGGTGAAAAAGCTGTTCGTCGACATGATCGAGGAATGGAGCAGTCCGCTGCCCGAGTCCGCCGTCGTCGCGAACGGACTCCTCCACGCGCTTACGGGCCGGCTCGCGCGGCTGCTGCATTATTCGACGGCGGACCAGGTGAAAAAGCGCCCGCATAAGGAGACCGTGCATCTCGCGAGGCGCTATATGGAGGAGAATTATCCGTTCGACGTGACGCTAGAGACGCTCGCCAGCCTGACCTATACGAATCCGTATCATTTTATCCACGTATTCAAGGCGGAGACGGGCATGAGCCCGATCCAGTACTTGATCCGGTACCGCATCGAGGTGGCCAAGCAGTACCTGGCGTCGACGCGGCTGCCGATGGCGGAGATCGCCGAGAAGGTCGGGTACAAGAGCGATACGTACTTTCAAAATTTATTTAAAAAGACGACCGGGATGTCGCCGGGACAGTATCGGGCTGCGAGCCGCGCATGATGGAGCAGGGTTCTTTTGCCCGCCAAACGTCGCTCTTTTGACCGCTAACGTCGCTCTTTTGACCGCTAACGTCGCTCTTTCGCCCGCTAACGTCGCTCTTTCGCCCGCCAGCGTCGTTCTTTCGACCGGCAGCGTCGCTATTTCGCCGCAATGCCTGCAAATATACATCTTTTTTTGCCGATATCGCCCCCATTGGACAAAAAAGATGCGAAAACGCAGGTTTTTTCCGCCATCAGCTGGATTTTCGGCTTGTGCTACGAATTTACCTGCACATTTGCAGGTATTTCACCATGTGTTGCAAAGCGGTTGAAAATACATGTACAAATGCAGGCTTTTCCGCCCGCCAACCTCGAAAAAAGCTCCGGCACGCCGTTAAGACACTTACCTGTGCAGGTTTGCCTCCGCCCGAATTAGTACGGAGAGTACGCATAAAAAACACCTGGCGATGATTCATTCGTGAGCCGCTCCGACGGTCTGCTCCGACGGGCCGTTCCAATGGATTAGCCGATCGTCGCCCGCTTCGTTCTTTCGCCGCAAAGCCTGCAAATATACATCTTTTTTTGCCAATATCGCCTCCATCGGACAAAAAAGATGCGAAAACGCAGGTATTTTCCTCCGTCAGCCGGGTTTCCGGCTTGTGCTATAAATTTACCTGCACATTTGCAGGTATTTCATTCCATGCAGCCATTCGGCAGAAAATACAGGTATAAATGCAGGCTTTCGGGGTCCGCAAGCCGCCGAAAAGCTCCGGCATGCCTAATGCACGCTTACCTGCCTACGAGATGCCGCCAATGTTGGGGAGCTAGACACCCACGGCCCGCTTCTCGCCTCCAGCCGTCCGCATCTCGCGCAAGACCCGGCGTAGCGCCGACGCGCCGGCGGCCAGCGAGACCAGGAAGCAGAAGCCAGCCGCGACCGGCAGCGGCGACCATTCCAGCAGCGTGCGGCCCTCTATCGTCAGCCAGCCGATCGCGGCAAGGCCGAGCAGATACGAGATGCCGGCGATGTGTACGATGGCGCGCCGTGCCCGCGCGTTCGCACTGGTGCGTTCCGCGAGCCAGGCGACCAGCGGCACGGCCTGAAGCGCATGGAAGCCGAGTCCGTGCAGCCAGATGATATTGCCTTCCGCGCCGGTGAACCGGCTCTGGCCGACCGAGATCCAGATGCCCGCCGCGAACGAGACGGTGACGGCGATCATGGCGTAGCGGATGCCGATTGCCATTTCCGGACGCAGTCTGTAAGCTCTTGCACGGAAAAACTGAACGCCGACATACAGATAAAACACGATCAGCAGCATCGCGACGAACCCGAAAATATTGCCTACCGCTTGGTCAAACGCCGAGCCGTTCTCGACGAATCTCGGATTGACGCCGCGGAAGTTTTGAATCGTCTCCGCGCCGTAAGCGTACAGGGCGAGACCGATATACACCCTTCGGAACCAAAGCCGACTTCGTTCGCCCAGCGCCGACAAAGGCATGATCGCCGCGGTCGACAACAGAAAAATGCCCAGCGCCGCGTTGAACGAGAACGCCTTGGAGACGTCGCCGCCCGGCGAGATCTCCCCTCCGTTAACCAACGTCCAGATCCCGCACAACGCCGCCAGCATAAATCCGAGGAGGCCGGTCAGCACCAGCCCCTTTTCTCCTTCGAACAATCGTCTTCCTTGCTTCGCTCCATGACCGATGTCGCCCTGCGCCTGCATATCCGCCGCATCCCTTCCCCGTGAGTTGGTACCCTCACTGTACTGGAAAGGACTGGCATGCCGGAACGGCCTTAAGATGCGTTCACGGCCGGACCTGAAGAGGTTCTTCCGATCCGCCGGAGGTCCTGCACGCCCGCCGGTGCGCGTTTATTTCTGCTCAAGGAACGCCTGATCGTGCAGCTCTACGCCGTAAGACAAGTCCTCCATATATGCGAGCTGCGCGGTTTCATACGCCGCATCCCGGTTTACAATTCGGTTGTTGCGGATGGAGAGCGGGTGGAAGGATACGCTGACTTTCCCTTTATCCAATGTAAGATTAAGCAGGCCAGTGTCCGCCTTCTTTCCTTTTACATAGTCGGGGAAAAGGAAATTGCCGATGGAGTACGCGATCGGTTTGCCCTTATGGAACTCGAAGCCCTGCAGCACATGCGGATGGCTGCCGATAACCGCGCTGGCTCCCGCGTCCAGCATGTCCGCCCCCAGCTTGCGCTGCCAGGGCTGCGGCGAAGTCGTATTTTCCACGCCCCAATGGATAAAAACGAGGACATAATCCGCATCCTTGCTCGCGGCGCGGATGGCCGCCAGAATCTTGTCCGGCTCGTAGGCGCTCGCTACGCCCGGCTTCTTGTCGGTCGCCTTCCAGGCGGTCGTCGGCATGAAGCGCGTCACCGCGCCTATTTTAACCGTAGCGCCGTTCAACTGAACGGTCTCGAAGCGAAACGCCTCCTCCTCGTTCAGGCCCGCACCGACATGGCGCAAGCCGGCCTTCTCGACATTCTTGAGCGTGTCTCTTAAACCTTTCTCCTTATAATCGAGCACGTGGTTGTTACCTAGCGACACCATATCGAAGCCCGCATGCTTGATCCCGTCCAGCGAGCCCGCCTCCGATTTGAAATTAAAGCGCTGGTTCAGGTCTTTATCCGACGCCTCCGTCACCGACGTCTCCAGATTAAGCACGGCGTAATCCGCCCTGCCCACCTCGTCCTTAATCTGGGTGAACGGATAATCAGCGCCGTTCCGGCGGATCGCTTCTTTGACGCTGCCGTCCATCATCGTATCGCCCGCGAAAATCATGTTGATCGGCTTCTTCTGCTTGACGGAAATCGGGATCGGCGTCGCTCCGCTCGCCGGGTTGCCGATCTGGGAGACGGCTTGAGAAATGGGTGTACCGGCATGCGAAGCGGGCGGCTGTGTATGGGCAGCGCCGGCATGCTCGGCCGCGGAGCCGCCAAACGGTTGCGTGCCGCATCCGCTGAGCGCCGCAGCGACGGCCAACAGGACTAAGGGTCTGCGCCAACGATTCAAAGTCGATCACCTCGCAATCTTTTTCTATCAATGTATCAACCGAATATTTCAAAAATGCAGAAAGTTTGTATCCATTCGGTAACGAAGCGGTAAACAAAAAAGCATGCGCGAACGCTCAAAAGCGTTCGTGCATGCTTCATGTTTGGAAAAAAGAGGCTAATTAAACTTTAATATCAACTAAAGCTCCACCGTCATGCCGCCATCGGCGACCAGCGTGGCACCCGTCATGAACGAGTTGTCGGGACTGGCCGCGAACATGACGACGGACGCGATCTCCTCCGGCTGCCCGACGCGGCCGATCGGCTGCGACTGGTCCCACTGCTTCATGATCTCGTCCCGCGGCGTATCGAGATTTTTGACGCTGCTCTCGAGCATCGGCGTCCGCACCGCACCCGGCAGCACCGTATTGGCGCGGATGTTCTGCTTCGCGAAGTCGAGCGCGATCGCCCGCGTGAGCCCGGCGATGCCCGCCTTCGACGCCGCGTAGGCCGAATAGCCGTCCAGCGTCGCGAGCGCGTGCACCGAGCTGACGTTCACGATCACGCCGCCGCCCTGCTCCAGCATGACCGGAACGACGCCCCGGCAGAACAGGAAGACGGAGGTGAGATTGTTCGTAATGACGCCGTTCCACTGATCCAGGCTCATGTCGGTCAGCCGGACCTGCGGGCATACCGCCGCGTTGTTGACCATGACGTCGATCCGGCCGAACGCTTCTTGCGCATCCCGAATGACTCGCGTCACGTCCGCCTCGGACGAGACGTCGGCGGCCATCGCGACCGCGCGTCCGCCCGCCGCGGCAATCTCGTCTACGACGTCCTGCACCTTGGACAGCGTGCGGCCGACAGCGACCACCGATGCGCCGGCACCCGCGAACCGCATCGCGACCGCGCGTCCGATGCCGCCCCCGCCGCCCGTTACGATTACGACTTTATTTTCCCAGCTCATCGCCGCACCTGCCGTTCATCGGATTTGTTCGGACACGAACGTATTGCGCAGCGTGCCGATCCCTTCGACCGTCGCCTCGACGACGTCGCCGGGCTTCAGCCACACCTGCGGCTTCTTCCCCATGCCGACGCCCGGCGGCGTCCCCGTGCTGATGATGTCTCCCGGCCGGAGCGTCATCGTATTGGACAGAAACGAGACCAGGTACGGGACGTCGAAAATCAGTTCCTTCGTATTCGAATCCTGCATCGTCACGCTGTTCAGCTTGAGCGAGATACCGAGCTTGCCCGGATCCGCGATCTCGTCGGCCGTCACGATCCACGGCCCCGTCGGCGCGAAGCCGTCGATTGCTTTGCCGCGCGTCCATTGGGGCTCGTTCAGCTGAATGTCCCGCGCGCTCACGTCGTTCAACACGGTGTAGCCGAACACGTAATCCATGGCCGATTCAAGCGGCACGCGCTTGGCCGTCTTGCCGATGACGACAGCCAGCTCTACCTCATAGTCGCACTGCGTCACTTCGGCCGGGATGGCCACCTCGTCCTCGTGCCCGGTCAGGCAGTTGTTGTATTTGGGAAACAGGACCGGCACCTTGGGCACCTGCATGTTGGACTCGATCACGTGGTCGTGATAGTTCAGCCCGATGCAGACAATTTTCTCCGGATCGGTGAGCGGCGACAGCAGCTTCACGTCCGAAAGGCGGTAAACGGCTCCTTGCTCCAACTCTGCAACTTTTCCCAACTCGATGACGTTCCGCATCGTCCCCGCCGCGCTCAAGGCGACGATCTCGTCTTCTCCCTTGAGTACGCCTACCTGAAGCTTGCGCGCTTCATCCTGTCTATCGTAAAACTGCACGAGCTTCATTCAAGCTGCGCCTCCTGTTCTAACGTTAGAAAAATCTTCGCGATCTTGCCCGGTCCGCCGATCAGCTTCTCGAAGGCGGCGCCGCCCTCGCCAAGCGAAGTCGTCTCCGTCCAGGGGAGAAGGTTGATCCGCCCCTGCCCGATCCATCGCAGCGCCGTCTCGAAGTCGTCGCGCGAGTAAGCGAACGCGCCCTTCGTGCCGATCTCGGCACGAATCATGTCGTTGACGGGCAGCCGGCTGTCCGCCTCGTGCAGTCCGGTGAAGACGACCGTCCCTCCCGGCCGCGCGGCCGCCATGCTCCGCTGCCGCGTCGCCTCTGCGCCGACGGCGTCGATCACCGCGTCGAACCCTTCGCCGATGCCGCCCGGCAGTTCGTCCAGGCTCGACACCGCGATGCCGCCGAGCTCCCGCGCGATCTCGAGCCGCGACGCGTTCAGGTCGACGACGACCGCGTCGCGAATGCCGTAAGCTGCCGCCGCCTGCAGCGCGAACAGCCCGATCGGACCCGCGCCGTAGATGAGCAGCCGGTCCGTCGGTGCGAGCGCGAGTAGGCGGCAGACGTGAATCGCGCATGCGTACGGCTCGGCCAGCGCGCCCTCCGCGAACGAGACATGGTCGTCCAGCCGGTACACATTACGCGCAGGCACCGCTACGAATTCCGCGAACGCGCCCGGCCGGTGCGCGCCGAGCAGCTTGCGGGCGCCGCACAGCTGCGACGCCCCGTTCAGGCAATACCGGCATTCGCCGCAGGTGACCAGCGGATTCGCCGTCACCCGGTCCCCGACTTGGAAATGAGCCGCCTGCTCGCCGACCTGCTCGATCGTGCCCGAGAACTCGTGCCCCATGATCAGCGGCGGCTTGCGCAACGAATTGTGCCCGAGATAGCCGCCCAGCTCGGAGCCGCAGATGCCCGCATGCGACACGCGCACGAGCACCTCGTCCGGCTGCAGCGCCGGCAGCGGAACGTCCCTGACATTCATCGTGCGCGGTCCTTCATACACTAACGCTTTCATGCCCGTTTCCTCCTCACGATTCGACCGGCTCCCGCTTCTCCCAGCCCTGCTTGAACAGCGGCAGCCAGTGACCCGGAGCGTACGGATATTTGGCGGCTTCCTCCAGGTTGATCTCGACGCCGAGACCCGGCCGTTCCGGCGGCTGGAGATAGCCGTCCACGACCTTGAACGGCGGGGTGAAAATATCCTGCGCCCACGAGTGGTTGAAGTCGTCGAAAATCTCGTGAATGAAGAAATTCGGCGTCGCCATGTTCAGGTGGGAGCAGACGATCGAGCAGATCGGGCCTTGGGCGCTGTGCGGCGCGGTGACGCCGTTGTGCGCGTGGACCATGCCTGCAATCTGCTTCGAGGCGGTCAGGCCGAGGAATTGCGGCTCGAGCTGGATGATATGGACCGCATCGTGCTTCAGCAGCTCGGCGAATTGCTCGCGGTTGTAGTAGTCCTCGCCGCATGCGATCGGCACCGGACTGCGCTTGGCCACTTCGACGACCGACGAGACGCGGGACGGCGGCACCGGCGCTTCGAACCAGGTCGGGCTGTGGGGCGCCATGGCTTCCGCGAACTGCAGGGCGGTATGCACGCTGAACCGGTTATGACCCTCGATAAGGATGTCGACGTCCGGCCCGACCGCCTGGCGAACGGCGGCGATGTTGCGGACGGCGTTCGCAAAATCGGCCCGCTCGACGGTGCGCCAGGCCGCGCCGAACGGATCGAATTTAAGCGCCGTATAACCCTTTTCGACGACTTCCTTCGCTTGATTGTAAAAGCTCTCCTCGTCGTTGCCGCCGCGGTACCAGCCGTTCGCGTAGCAGCGCAGCTTGTCGTGGCATCTGCCGCCGAGCAGCTTGTAAATCGGCTGTCCGGTCGCCTTGCCCATAATGTCCCAGCACGCGGTCTCGATCGCTGCCAGCGCGGAGCCTTGTACCTGTCCGCCGTCCGAATAGACGTCGCGGATCAGCTTGAGCGAGATCGTCTCCACGTCGAAAGGATCCATGCCGAGCACCAGATGCTTCAGCTCATGAATCGCGGCTTCGACCGTTTTGGCCAGCCCGTTCAGCGTTCCTTCGCCCAAGCCCGTTAATCCCTCGTCCGTATCCAGCTGCACGAACAGCCAATTCTTCCACGGGTTCCCCACGATATAAGTGCGCACGTCCGTAATTTTCATGCCGCTTAACCTCCGTCTGAAAAGGATGGTTTAAACGTAGCACGACGGAATTAGACGCTCAAGATGTCACACTTGTATACATCAGCAATCCAGGGTATCGGCGCGTTAGAGCATGTTCCTATCAGAGCATAATCTGCTTCACGAATTCGATGTGATCGCGAATCAGCCGTTCGGTGAGCGACGGATCGTCGCCGGCCAGCGCGTCCCGGATTTTCCGGTGCTCCGCCAGACTGCCCCACAGCCGGCTTTTGTTTTTGTAAAACGTCGTGCGCACGGCCATCAGAAACTTGTCCTGAATACGCGACATCGCGTCCGCGTATTCTTCGTTGGCCAGCCCCGCGATGATCGCTTCGTGGAACTGCCGGTCCAGCTCGACGTAACCGACAATATCCTCGCGCTCCGCCGCCTCCGCCTGCTTGTCCAAGTTTTCGTCCAGCCTGCCGAAAAATGCCCTGTCCATGTTGCCAGTCAGCCTGCCGACCGCGAACGTCTCCAGCGACAGCCTCAGCTCGTAGATGTCCATAATCTTCCGCAGCGAGATCTCCTGCACGACGAAGCCCTGGTTCGGCATCAGCCTCACCAGTCCCATCATCTCCAGCCGGTCCAGGGCCGAACGAATCGGCGTCTTGCTCATCTGCAGCGTCTCGCTGAGCCGCCGCTCCGACAGAAACGTCCCTCCGCCCCATTCCCCCTGAACGATCCGCTCTTTGATTTGCCGAAAAGCCTCGTCTCTCAATGTCGTACCGGTCTCGGGCATCGTCTACGATCTTCCTTTCCGATGGCGCATGTTCTATGATTATCATACTCGATTCAACGAATCTCGCGAGAGAGAAGGACTTGAAAGAATGGGCCAACCGACCTTGCGCCAACAAGCTTACGCCCGCATTCTGGACATGATCGAAACCGGGGAATGTCCGAAGGGCTCAGTCACCTCGGAGGTTCAGCTCGGTCGACAGCTCGACATGAGCCGTACGCCGGTCCGCGCCGCGCTGCAGCAGCTTGAGCTCGAAGGCTACGTACGGATCGCCTCCAAGCACGGCGTGCTGATCCTCGATTCCTCGTCGCAGCGCGTGGGCGACCTGCTGGAGATGATCGCCGCCATGGCGTTATTCGCCGTCAGCGCCGTTTTCCCTGCCGGACAAGCGTCGCTGCAGGCTTGGTCTCGCGAAAGATCGGAAGCTTACCGCGCCTTGATCGGCGGCGATTTAGAAAATTACGGGGCCTTCGCGGCGTTCGAATACGAGCTGCTGATCGGACTTGTCCAGCGCTGCAACAACGGCGAAATGACCAAAACCTTCCAAACGTCGGCCTCCCGCTTGTTCTGGCATCGCAACGTCTGGCGGTGGCAGGCGCCGCATGCAGGCCGGACACGCGCGCAGGTCGCCAAGCTGATCGAGGCCACCGCCGCGAGTCCGGATTCGTTCCGGGAGGCGCTGTTCGACTACCTGCATACGCTCAAGCTGACGTGGCAGTAACGGATTCGTAAGAATCTATTATAGGGAATGGGCAGGACGCGTTTGGCAAGAACACGAATACTGCGGCTTGAGCAAGGCGCGGCTTGCATGTTAAGTTAAGCGCATACAACCATGTCTACTTTAACAAAAACGGAGGTTCGATAGGATGACTGCAGATTTGAAAATAACGGTGGCGCTCGCCAGCGACGTGCAGGCCCAATTGGGCGAAGGGCCGATGTGGGACGCGCGCGACAACAGCCTGTACTGGGTGGACATCTTGTCCCATCGCGTGCACAGCCATCGCCCCGCGGAGCCGAATAGCGACCGCAAGCTGGAACTATCACCTTATGTCAGTTCGATCGTGCCGCGGCGCTCGGGCGGCTTTGCGCTCACGCTGCAGGACGGCTTTTACGGCTACGATCCGACATCCGCCGAGCTGACATTGCTCGCCGAGGCCGAAGCGTCTCTCCCCGGCAACCGGTTCAACGACGGCAAATGCGATCCCGCCGGACGCTATATGGCAGGCACGATGTCGATGGACGAAGAACAGGGCCGGGGAACGCTGTATAGCCTGGACGCGGGACATGCAGTCACGCCGCTCGTGCCCGGCGTCACCATCTCGAACGGACTCGCGTGGTCCGGCGACGGCGCCACGATGTATTACATCGACACGCCGACGCGGTGCGTTTTCGCCTTCGACTACGACATAGCGTCGGGAGCGGTGGCCAATCGCCGCGTCGTTGCGGAGATTCCCGAGGAAGAGGGCTTCCCCGACGGGATGACCATCGACGCCGAGGGCATGCTGTGGATCGCCCATTGGGGCGGTTGGCAGGTGACCCGCTGGAACCCTGCGACCGGAGAGAAGCTGCTGTCCGTAGCGGTGCCGGCCTCGCAGGTGACCTCCTGCGCGTTCGGCGGCGAGCAGTTGGACCGGCTTTATATCACGACGGCACGCGTCGGTCTCGATGAAGCCGCATTGGCGGCTCAGCCGCACGCGGGCGGACTTTTCTGCGCGGATGTCGGCGTGCGGGGGCTGCCGACGGCGCTATATTTTGGCTAAACGGCTGCACTGGGGCTGATAGCGGAAGAGAGTTCCGCTATCGCCTCCCAAACTAACTGCCTTGGGGCTTATAGCGGAAGAGAGTTCCGCTATGGCCTCCAAACTAACTGCCATGGGGCTTATAGCGGAATTAAGTTCCGCTATCGACTCACAAACTAACTGCGATGGGGCTTATAGCGGAATTAAGTTCCGCTATCGACTCCCAAACTAACTGCCCCGGGGCCGATAGCGGAAGTAAGTTCCGCTATGGACTCCCAAACTAACTGCCTCGGGGCCGATAGCGGAAATAAGTTCCGCTATGGACTCCCAAACCACGGACTGCTCCGTGTCCTGGTCCCCCGCGTTGCGCACGCCAAAAAGCCGCACGGTCATCCGTGCGGCTCATCGGCATGCTGCTCATAAACGTGCCTATCCACCCAACGTTTCCTTTAAGGCAGCGCCTCCAGCTTCGGCTCTCCCCAGAATGCCCAGTCGTAGCCGTAATCGCCTAGCGAGTCGGTAATCAAGGTGATGACGACGGTCTTGCCCGCATAGGCGGAAAGAGAGACGCTAAACGGCGTCCATGCGCCGCCGGGCTGCAGGTCGTCGGACCAGCGCTCGCTGCCGTTTACGGCGACGCGGAAGCCGACGCCCTGCGAATCCTCCGCGCCGTCCTTGATGCCCGCGAACCCGGTCAGCTTCGCGCCGCCCGAAGGCAGCGTCACGACGTAGTCGACGCGGGTCTGCCCATGCTGCGGCGGATGCGCGTCGAGCCCCTGCTTCTGCACGCCCAGCACGGCGCCGGTGCCGACCTTGCCGCCGAACGGATCCTGCGGCGGCGCCGTCGATCCGTCCTCGAACTGCAGATTCGAGTCGAACGCCTGCGCGGACAGCGACAGCGGGAGCTGCACGGTCCCGCCCGCGCTATAAATCAGATACACTTGGTCCGTCGCGGGCGCCGTGATCTTGTAGCGGTTCGCGCCGAGCGACGTGTACGTCGCCAGTCCGGACGCCGAAGCCACCGACGCAAGCTGCCGCGGGCTGACGAGCGTCAGATCCACACTGCGTGCAGCGCCCGTCTGCGCCAGCGCAACATGCGGCGCCACCCAGACGGCGGAGTCGTTGTCGACCGTCGTGCCGGGATGCGTCTCCATGCGGATCGTAACCTCCTTGCCCTTGAACGAAGACAGATCCAGCGATACCGGCGTCGGCGTCGCGCTGTGGCTGAACTGCTCCTTGCTCAGCACCGGCCGCGTAGCGGCTGGCGCAGCTTTTTCCCAGGCATACACCTTAAACGTCACGCCGTCGCTGCTCGCCACGTTCACCTCCGAGCCGAGCTGGACGCCGGTCTCAAAGGTCGGCTTGCGGTCAGCGGGCAGCGTCACGTCGAACTCGAGCCACGTATGTCCGCCCTGCCACACGCCCGAGTACGGCGGGTGCGCGAGGATGCGATCGCCCCAGTGCTGCACGGTCCCGCCTTGTGCAAACGTATACGAGAATCCGCCGATAGAGGAGAACGCAGCTGCCGTCTGATGAACGGTACCGTCGGCAAGCTTCTCGCCCGCGCGGATCGGACCCGCATAATTCATGAAGTCTACGGCCGCCGGCTGCTGCAGATCCTGCAGGGAAAGCACGGTATGATTCGTATGAACGGCCACCGACTTCATCGCGACGTCCGCGGGCATTCCGTCGATATGGAAGGCGGCCTGGTCGCGCGGCTCGTCAACGTACAGGTAAGTCTTGCCGGGGTTCAGCCCGAACAGCTTGGTGCTGTCATACAGATACCACCCGGGGATCCGTCCCGGCAGCGTCACGCTGTCCGAGCCGTACAAGTAGCGCAGCACCCCGACATTGCCTCCCGAGGCCCCGGCCCCGTAAGCGGTCAGCTTTTCCCCGTAGGCGTCCCGCTCGTACTTGGCCGACTTCCCGCTTGCCGTCTTGAAAGCGAACAACGAATTGGCATCCCACTGGCTGAAGTCGATCTGCGGCTTGTTATCCTGGTACCAGCGCGCCTCCGCGAACAGCTGCGCCATCAGCGGCGACGGGTTCGCGACTTGCGCGTAGTTCGGCCGGGTGAGCATCGGAATGGCGCCGAGCCGGTTCTGGACGACCTTGTGCCAGGCGATGAAATAGTCCTCGGTCAGCGGGTTCGCATGATCGGGATGTCCGTAGATGGTCGTATAAGGCGCGAAGATGGCCGAGCTCGCCGGTACGACCTGGTCGATCTTGCTGTCGTCCCAGGTGCCGGTCTGCGCAAAAATGCCGTACGCATGCCGCTGGGCGAACGACTCGTACCGGGTCGTAATCTCGTTGAGACTCTCGCCGCCGAGCGCCACATTAGATGGAAGCTGCTCTCTCAGCTCGCGGTGCAGCGCGATGTTGCCCTGCAGCATGTTGCGGCCGTCGATGGCGCCATTGGCATCGTTGTACATGAGCAGCGACTGGTCGAGATGGATGCCGTCCGGATGAAGCGACTGGACGAGCTGCGCCATTTTGCCGACGAACAGCGTCCGCCACGCCTGCGAAGCCGGATTGATCTGCGCGAACTTGATATGACTCGAGCCCGCGGTATATTCGGAGAAAACAGGTTGGAGCGAGAAAGGATCCTTGACCTGATACGGCTGCATTGACGCGAACGCCAGATTGTTGGGGTCGACGCCGAAAATGTTGACGTACAGCATGACCTTGAAGCCGAGCGCCTGCGCCGCCTGAATCTTGGCCGCGATATCGGCCTTCGGCGTATAGTCCGGAAAGTCGACGTCGTACGGATCCTCGCGCCAGCCGGGCACGACGAGCAGCGTCTGAGACGGTTCCACCTCCTGCGCCAGCGCGTTCAGCGTCTGCGCGTCCTCCAGATCCGTCAGCACGGTGAACTGCACGTCCTTGGCCCACGCCGGCTGCAGCTTCGACAGCTTGGACAAGTCGAACTTTTTGTCCGCCCACGTCCGGTACAGCGTCGCCCCGTTCACCCAATCGCCCGTATAGGCCTTCAGTCGCCAGCCGGTGGACACGGCCTTGCGCACCTGCGCGAACGGCGCTGGCGCATAAGTTTCCACGCCGACGTAAAAATTTCCGTTCTCGTGCTTCACGTGCAGCGACTTGAAAAACCGGGCGTCGTCGTCGCCGTGGACGAGCATGCCGCCGCCGCTGCCCTGGATGATAAACATCTGCGCTTCCCAGATGTTCGGATAGTCGAACTGCTGGAAGCCGTACGCCGCGTCCGGCGATTCGGCCGTCAGCCGGATGCCGCCCAGCACCGGGAGGATCAGGTCGTACGTATCCGGCACGACGAGTCCCCACTGGACGCCCGAGATGCCGCCCGTCTGCGTATCGGCGTTTTGGCTGATCGTGAGCGTGCCGTCGTACTTGGTCGCCACGGTCGTCTCGAGCTCGGCCAGGCTCTGGCCGCTGCCCCATGTCTGTCCGTAGGTCGTATGCCCCTTCTTGACGGTCGAGGCGGAGACGGCCGTATCGTTCCACAACCCGCTGCCGCCGCCCAGCGTCCGGTGCCGGATGCCCGTCAGCGCTGTGCCGCTCCCCTTGACCAGCGTTACCGTACCGTAGGTGAAATTCAAAGCGCCCGTCGAGGCGTTCAAGGTCACGGCGGGACCGTCAGCCGCAGCCAGGCCGCCCCCCGCGAGCGCGCCCGCCCAGATCATGACGGCCGCAAGCCCCGTCATCATCGTCTTCTTCCACTTCCCGCTCCAACTCGCATTCATCGTCGCATCCCCTTCCGATCGTTGCTTTCCGAGCCTTACGGTTCAAGCAATACGGTTTCGAAGCTTGCGCTGCCTTCGCTCACGAACAGCCCCCATCCCCCCTCTCGGTGGTCGTACAGCCGCGCGCTCATCGCGACCGTGTCGTCCACGTACACCTCGCAAACCGTGCCGTCGATCACGACGTCGAGCCGGCAGGCGACGCCCGGCGTCAACGCGACGGGACGCTCGAGACCGACCTCGAAGGGAACGTCTCCCTTTCTCGGCCAGCGGTCGAAGACAAGGCGCTGCCGCCCGGGCTCGAGACGGATCATGTAGCCCCGGTCCAGCGCTTCGTCCGTCCGCAGCAGCACGCCGCAGCTTCGCGTGTCCGCCCCGAAGGTCACGGTCACCGACAGCCTGCATCGGGAAGGCAGCGATGCCGCAGCGGCAGCCGCGAACGAATCCGGCGCTTCGGCGGCAGCCGTGCATACGCCCGCAGCTTCGCCACTCTCGCCGGCATCCGCCGCTCGAATCGATGTCGCGCTCGCCCCTTCGCTTTCCCCGCCAATCCGCCACCTGCCGACGGCCTCTCGCAGCGCGACGTCCACCCGCCGCGTCATCGCCGTCCGGACCGAATCCGGCATCCGCACCGTCAGCGAGCCGTCGGCCTGCTGCACGATTTCGTGCACGACCAGGTTGCCGCCCCACTGCCAGGTGCCTTCGTCGTGCTCGCCCTCCCGCGTCGGGTTCCAGCCGAACGCGTAGCGCCGCTCCCCGTCGGTCCACGTTTTTGCCGCATAAAAAGCGCGATTGTCGAACGTGTCGTTCTCCGGCGCCAGCCAAGGTCCCGCAAGCGATTTGCTCATCCGGTAGTGCGTGACCGTGCGATCCGAGAACGTCGAGTACACGAGGTACCACCAGTCCCCCATCCGGAACAGATCCGGACATTCGTGCGTCGTATACAGCGACGGTGCCCAGAACGGCTCGCGCACCTCCCAGCCGCTCAGATCCTTCGAGGCGCACAGCGCGACGCAGCCCCTTCTCCGGCTCGGTCCCTCCTTAAGCCGCGCGGCCAGCAGCATCCAGTACTCGCCGGCCTCCTCGTTCCAGAAGACGAACGGATCGCGCCAGTCATGCTGCTCGTAGCGGTCGGCGGGCGCATAGAAGGCGTCCTCCGGAAGCTTGGTCCAGTGAAGCAGGTCGGTGCTGGTCGCATGCATGACCGCCTGCTGGAGCTTGCCCTGGGCGGGATAGTGGAAGTTGTTGCCCGTGTAAAAAATATGATAGAGCTCGCCGACCTTCAGGATGCAGCCGGTATAAATGTACAGATCCTGCTCCGACTCGCCGCCTCTCGGCAGCACCTCGCCGTATTCGGTATAGTTTACGAAGTCCTTCGTCCCTAGCAGAAACCAGGGCGTCCCTTCGCCGAAGTTTTCCTTGTCGCGCCAATCCTTCAGATACAGCAGCTTGAACTCGCCGTCCTCGTAGAACGGGATTACGTCCGCCAGCACGCCGTCCGACGGCCGGTAAAAAAAGTCGCTCATTTACTCTTTCACGCTCCCCAGCACGATGCCTTTGACAAAGTATTTTTGCAAAAACGGATACGCCAGCAGGATCGGCAGCGCGCCGACGATGATCTGCGCCGCCTTGGAGGTACGGGTCGAGATCGCCGACAGCTTGTACAGGTCTTCCTGCTTCACGTGAGAAAAGTCGAAATTGATGATGATCGTCTGCAAATAGGAGGACAGCGGATAGTGCTCCGGCTTGTTCATCAGAATCAGGCCGTCGAACCAGGCGTTCCAGTGCCCGACGATCGTGAACAGGCCGACGGTGGCGAGACCCGGCAGCGACAGCGGGACGTAGATCGTCCAGAGCGTGCGCAGATGGCCGGCGCCGTCAATGAAGCACGACTCCTCCAGCTCTTTGGGCAGGCCGCGGAAGAAATTCAGCAGCAGGATGACGTTGAACACGGGGACTGCCCCGGGAATGACGAGCGCCCACACCGAATCGAGCAGGCCCGTATACTTGATCGTCATGTACCAGGGGACAAGTCCGCCCGCGAAAAGAATTGTGAAGACGAAGATCCAGACGTAAAACGTGCGCATCCGAAACGTCCTTACGTCCTTGGACAGCGGATACGCGATCATGATCGTCAGCAACATGTTAATGGCGGTGCCGAGCAGCACCCGCTCTAGCGTAATAACGAAGGAACGCAAGAACTCCGGCCTGCTGATGATAAAGTCGTACGACTTGAGCGTAAAATCGACCGGCCAGAACGTGACCTGGCCGGCGGCGACCGCGGCGCTCTCGCTGAACGACACCGCGAGGACGTGGACGAGCGGCAGGAAGCACAAGACGGCCAGCAAGCTGAGAAACGCGGCGTTCGCCGCTAGAAACAGTCGTCTGGCCGGGGAGATATGATGCAAGCTGGATCTCTCCTCTCTCTAGAAAATGCGATAGTTCGCCAGCCGGTAGGCCAGCCAGTAGGAGACCGATATGAGCAGGAAGGACACGACGGACTTGAACAGGCCGACGGCCGTCGCCACGCCGTACTGCGCGTCGTTGAACGCGATCCGGTAGATCATCGTGTCGAGAATGTCTCCGCTCTCGTATACGAGCGGGTTGGCCAGGTTGAACACCTGGTCGAAGCCGGCGTTCAGCACGTTGCCGAGGCTCAGCGTCACCATGAGCACGATGATCGGCATCATGCCGGGCAGCGTGATATGGCGCGTCTGCTTCCAGCGCCCGGCTCCGTCCATGACCGCCGCCTCGTACAGCGTCGGATTCACGCTCGTGATCGCGGCCAGATAGACGATCGTGCTGAAGCCGAACTCCTTCCAGACGTCGGAAAGGATCAGCACCGCCGGGAACCAGCGATTGTCCGCCAGGAAAAAGATCGGTTCGATGCCGAGCTTGCCCAGCATGGCGTTCACGATGCCCTCGGACGGCGACAGCAGATCGATGAGAATGCCGCCCAGGATAACCCAGGATAGAAAGTGGGGCAGGTAGATCAGCGTCTGCACGCCGCGCTTGATGAACGAGCGGGTCACCTCGTTGAGCAGCAGCGCGATGACGATGGGGACGAAGAGCCCCGCGATAATTTTCATGCAAGCGATAAACAGCGTGTTCCAGATGACCTGGCCGGTGTTCGGCATATCCAGCACGAACTTGAAGTTGTCCAGCCCGATCCACGGCGAGCCGAACCAGCCGCTGAAAATCGTGAACTTCTGGAACGCGATCACGACGCCGAGCATCGGCACGTAGCTGTACACGAGCACCAGGACGAGGCCGGGCAGGAGCAGCAGGTGCAAAGGCAACTCCCTCATCCATTTTGCCGTTTTCATTTCGTACTTCACCGCCTTCTGTTCCTAATCTCCGCTTTCGGACGCCGATTCAGGGCATGACGGAAGAAGGGGAGAATGGTCAGGACCGTCTCCCCTTCGCCTGTCTATGCTTCGAGCGTCCGCGCGTTCGCTTCTACTTCTGCGCGCTCAGCCAGTCGTTGATCTCCTTCAGGATCGCCTCGCCGCCGAGCTTGTTCCAGTCCGCCACGAACGTATCGAATTCGTCGACCGAAGCGGCGCCCATGATGATCTTCGTGAACGTCTCCTTCTCCAGCTTGTCGAGCGTCGCCCACTTGTCGGTCATCGTCGGCGTCTGGCCGCCGAACGCGGTCATGAGCAGCCGGTCGCCGGTGTAATTGTCCATCGTGGTCACGAAGCCGAAGTACTGGTGGGCGACCGCCCAGTTTTCGATATTGCCCGTCTTGAGATAGTCGACCGTCGGACCGTATTTGTCGGTCTCCGTCAGCGCGTCCTTCAGCAGGCTCTCGTCCTCGCTCTCGATCGCTTTGCGAAGCAGGGTCAGCGACTCCAGCACGCCTTGGTCGGAGACGCCGGACTGCACGAGCGACATGGGCGACGTATTGATCCGCTCGCCGTTCTCTTCGACGGTAATGAACTGGCCTTCATTGCGGCGCGAGCCGTGCACGACCTCTTCGTGCAGGTTGAGCATTTTAATGGCCGCCTCCGGGTGCTTGGCGCCTTTGCGCACGACGACGTAGCCGCTGGCAGAAAAGCCTACATTCGCTTTGGTCGGGGTGCCGTCGACGGATGGCACGGGGAACGGCATCCAGTCCATGCCCGGATTTTTCTTGACGGCGTCGAGGAATACGTACGGGTTCCAGTTCGCGCCGAACGCCATGCCGAACTTGTTAGCGGCGATATCCTCGGCGACCTTGGTGCCGTCCTTGACGCCGAATTCCCGGTCGAGCTCGCCGGCTTTGTACATTTCCTGCAGCTTGGCCAGCGTCTGCTTCATCTCCGGCTGCGTCGAGCCGTAGACGACCTTGCCCGAAGCGTCCTTCACCCACGTTTGCGGATAGGCGTGGAAGGCGTTGGACAGCCCCGTGATCGAGGTGATGGGACCGTACAAATAGTTGTTGACCGCCAGGCCGTACGTGTCGGGCTTGCCGTTGCCGTCCGGATCCTGCTTCGTAAACGCTTCCGCAATCTTGAATACGTCGTCCAGCGTCTTCGGCTCGGACAGGTTCAGCTTCTTGAGCCAATCCGTGCGGATCCACAGCAGGTTCGGCTCGTAGATCGGCGCGTTGACGACCGGGATGGCCAGCAGCTTGCCGTTAAAAGTTGCCGATGCCAGCGCCGCGCCGCCGTCGCCGTGCTGCAGCTCCTTCGTATGGTCTGAGGCGTACTGCTCGTAGACGCCCGTCAGGTCCTCGAGCTGGCCGGCGTCCGCGAGCTGCTTGAGCTGGCTGGCCGATACGGAGAACAGCTCGGGCAGGCTGCCGGAGGCGATCGAGACGTTCAGCTTGCGGTTGTACTCGCTCGTCAGCGCGGTCCAGTCGTGTACGATCTTGATGCCGAGCAGATTCTCGTACTCGCGGTACCAGACGTTGTTGTCGATGCTGTCGCCCTTCGGATAGGTCCAGGTCTGGTCGACGGCCCGGGCGACATGGAGCTCGATCGGCGGGTCGTACTTGCCGAACGGATCCCCCTTCTCCGTCGGCGCCGATGCCGACGCCGACGCCGTGCCGGATGCGGCAGGCGAGCCATTCGCCTTGCCCGACGGCTCGGTGCTTGCCGCGTTTTTGCCCGAGTCGCTGCAGCCGGTCGCCGCAAGCGCGCAAGCCAGGATGCCGCAGACGAGCGCGATTCGTTGATTTCTTTTCAAACTCGTTTCCCCCTTCGAGCTCATGAATGAATGCATCGTGCCTTGCATGAGCCCATTATAGAGCGGGCGCCGAATCGCTCTCTACTCGCCGATTTTTACATTCCACTATCCGTTTTGGATATCGCCGAGCGCTCCTTGTATTCCTGGGGCGTCTGGCCCGTCTCCTTCTTGAAAAAGCGGTAAAAGGACTGCTCGTTCATAAAACCGACGGCTTTGGAAATGTCCTGGACGATCAGCTGATTGTCCGTCAGCAGCTTCTGCGCCCGGCCAAGGCGCGTCGCGGCGATATAATCCGTCAGCCCTTCGCCGGTCAGCTGCTTGTACAGGCGGGTCAGGTAGTACGGATTGTAGCCGACGACCTCGCCGATGCGGGTGAGCGACAGATCGCCCGCCAGATTGTGCTCCACGTATCGCCGCACGTGCAGAATCAGATCGTCCTCGCGGTCGGAACGTTCGGCGCGCTTGCGCTCGAACAGACGCTCGGCTAGCGCGGAAAAGTATTCCTCCGCCGCGTGCCAGGACGGATGGGCGTCGTATCGGGTCAGCCTGCCGAGATCGACCGTCTCGCTCAGCTCCCCCTGCATCCCCCACCGGTTCATCTCCGACAGGAAAATCGGGACGAGCGAATAGTAGATCTCCAGCTTCAGCAGCTCGTCGCCGGCTCCCTCCCCGGCTCCCAGCTCCATCAGTTTGGCGTACTCCGCGAAAAACTGCAGGCTCTGGCCGTTCTCCAGATAGGCCGCCAGCGCGCCGATCTTGTCGAGCCGGCTGCGCGTCTCGTGCGTCCGGACGTCGGGCTCCCGTCCGGCACCGTCCGAACCGTCCGGCCTGTCGAGCAGAATCAGCTCCTGCCCCAGGCCCAGGCCGCGGCCGAGCAGGCGCCGCAGCGCGTGGAACTGTCCGTGCAGCCGCTCCCACTGCCGCGGCTCGTCTGCCGCGGCGAACGACACGCTGAGCTGCAGCAGCTGCTTGCACGCGCCCTGGATCGTCTCGATCGTCCCTTGGACGAAACGGACGAGACGCCTCCGCGCGTCGTCCGCCGCCTGCGGCGGTTCGCCGGACGAGAACTCCGGCGCCGGCTGCACGAACCATAGCAGCTTGTTCTGCTCGAAGGTCACGGTCACGCAGGACAGCGACTTGGCGAAGTATTCCTCGGCGATGTTCGCGATGGCGTACAGCATCAGATGCTTGTCCCCGCCGCTGAAGCCGTCTCGCCAATCGTCCACGCGCCCGAGGACGAGCAGCGTCTCCGCGCCGCCGTCCAGCGGCAGTCCGAGCTCTCCGAGCCGGGTATGGCGCTTGCGCAGCGCCTCCGGGTCGCCGCCGGCCAGCGCCAGCATGTATTCGTTTACGAGCAGCGGCCTGGCCAGCCGCATCTGACGCTCCGCGCTGAGGATCAGCTGACGCGACTCCACCGCCTCGTACAGCTGCGCCGCCGCCCGCTCCACGGCCTCGACGACCGCGTCGTGCCCCTCCGTCTTGAGCAGGTAGTCGACCCCGCCGCCCCGCAGCGCTTGCTGGATATAGTCGAAGTCGTCGTAGCCGCTCAGGAAGATGATCTTGCACCACGGCCACTGCCTGACGATCTCCCGCTGCAGCGCCAGCCCGTCCATGCCCGGCATCCGGATGTCGGACAGCACGACATCGATCTTCATCCGGCCGAGCAGGTGAAGCGCCTCATGGGCGGAATACGCGCCGAACGTCTCCAGCTCGAGCTTGCCCGGGCGCCCGAACAGGTCCAGCAGACTGTCGACGATCCAGCGCTCGTTGTCCACGATCAGCAATCGAATCATGCCGCTTCCCCCTTGTCTTTGCGTATCGACAGCTCCGCCTTCAGCCCGCCGAGCGCGCTGCGCGACAACGTCAGCCCGCAGTCCGGTCCGAACTTGAGCTGCAGCCTGCGATGGATGTTCAGCAGACCCGTCGTCTCGATCGCCCGGTCCGCCGCGGAGATCGACTCGCGCAGCCGCTCCAGCCGAAGCTCGTCCAGCTCCTCGCCGTTATCTTCGATCTCGATGCGCAGCCGGCCGTCCGGTTCCTCCCGGAAACCGATTCGCAGCCGACCGTCGCCGGTCTTGTTTTCGAGCCCGTGCAAATAGGCGTTCTCGATCAGCGGCTGCACGATGAGGCGCGGAACTTGCGTTTGCGCCCATTCGGCGGGCAGCTCCTCCTGCTCCACCTCGATCGTTCCCGAGAAACGGAACCTCTGAATTTCCACGTACGAGCTTGCGTGCTTCATCTCCTGCTCGAGCGTGACCGTCTCCGCCCCGTTTCGCGTGATGAACTGGAAGTAGCTGCCCAGATGACGGAACATCTTGTCCGCCAGCTCGTGCTCCCGCATCTGCACCAGACCCTGCAGGATGAAGAAGCTGTTGTAGAAAAAGTGGGGATTGATCTGCGATTGCAGCTGCTTGAGCTCGGAGCGCTGCGACCGGATCTGCTGCTCGTACACCTCGCCGATGAGCGTCTCGATCCGCCCGAGCATGTGGTTGAACTGGTTGTACAGGTAATGGAACTCGTCCTGGTTGCGATGATAGACCCGGACGCCGAGATCGCCCTTCTCCACCTTGCGGAAGGAGACGACCAGCCGCTTGATCGGCTTGTGGATGAGCTGGTGAATCCAGTAGGAGAAAACGACGACAAGCACCAGCGCGATAAGCGAGAGCAGCCAGATCCAGTCGCGATGGCGGTTGAGCGGCTGCATCACCTTCTCCGCCGGCACCAGCACCGCAAGCGTCGAATCAATGACCGAGGAATATTCATGGGCGACGAAAAAGGACCCGGCATCCGTTTTCATCGTGAACTGGCCAGGCTGGGAAGTGCGGTTGTCCGCCGGCATGATTCCAATTGCCCCCGTCAGCTCGGACAGCACCGTCGGCTGGAGGCCGGACGCCACGTCCCACGTGCCGTCGGCGCTCAACCACACCGCGCCGCCCTGCTCTCCGTTCGCCATGGACGCGAGCGTGCGGACGATCTCCGCCTTGGACAGCTCGATCTCGATGGCCAGCACCGGCTCGCGGTTCACGTAGATTGCGTCCGGATACACGCCGCTCAGCAGCAGCCGGTCCCGGAAGCCGAAGACGGGCGAGCTCATGTTCCGCGGCTCGAGCATGGCCTCAAGCTCCGCCTCCGGAATCGTGTCGTCGAAATTGTTGGCCATAATGCTGCGCCCCAAGGCGGGGACATACAGCTTCACGTTTTCCACGAACGGGCTGGAGCTTTTGAGGAGATAAAGCTTGCTCTTCACCGACAGAATGGTGCGCGAGCGCTCGAAGTCGTTCATTCTGGAGACCGCCGTGCCCAGGCTGAGCAGATCGTCGTCGCTTACGTACTCCATCTGTAGGCGGCGGAGCCGGGCCAGTTCCGTCTCCAGGGACGACAAGTAAAAATGGACGCGCGACGCCATCGAAGCCGAAATCTGCTTTTTGACGACGTCATGTCCCGACTGGTTCATGAGCAGGCTGGACAAATAAATGGGGATGATCATGAGCAAAAAGGATAACACGAGCTTGGGATAAATTGTTAGCGCTTTCAAAAATGTTCCCATGACAACCCTCCGCCGCGATCTGGCAAGGCCGGGGACATCGCCGGCCTGCCGCTTCAACAACAGAATAACAAAAAAGAGGGGCGGCGTCGCTCCTCTCCGTATCGCACCGAGCTCGCCGCCTCTGCCTCGCTACATGCCCAGCATGAATTGCAGCGCCTTGTCCTCGAAGTCGGCCAGCCGTTCGTGCACGTAGTCGTGATAAATCTCCATCCGCTTGCCCGCGGCGATCTTGTTGTAAGCCGCGAACTGCGTGGACGGCGGACATACGGTGTCCAGCAGCCCGACACCCATCATGACCTCGCCCCGGATCCGTTCCGCCAGATGCTGCACGTCGATATAGCCCAGCTTCTCGAAAATCGCTTCCTCGCGCTTGTGCTGGGGATCGAAGAGGCGGAAATAGGTTCGCAGCTCCTCGTAAGCGTCCCTCGCCAGATCCATCTCCCATACGCGTCTGTAATCGGACAGGAACGGAACGCTCGGCGCCGCGCGCCGGATGCGCGGCTCGAGCGCCGCGCAGGCCAGCGCGAGCCCGCCGCCCTGCGAGCCTCCGATCGCACCCACCCTGCCCGCATCCACCTCCGGCAGCGACATCGCGATGCCGGCCAGCTGCGCCGCGTCGAGGAAAATATCGCGGAACAGCAGCCGGTCCGGATGGTCGTCGAGCCCGCGGACGATATGCCCCCTGAACGTGGTCCCCTTGGTTCCGCCCTTGTCTTCGGAGCTGCCGCCCTGCCCGCGACAGTCCATCGCCAGCACGGAAAAGCCCGCCGCCGCATAGCCAAGCTTGTCGATCCAGTCGCCCGAATGATGCGCGTAGCCGTGGAATTGCAGCACCGCCGGATGAGGCTCTTGGACGTTTTTCGGCCGGACGTACTTGGCATGAATGCGCGCGCCGCCTACGCCGGTGAAGTAAAGATGCAAGCAATCCGCGCCCGGAACCTTGAAGTCGCTCTCTACGATCTCCAGCGCCGGGTCGATCCCCTTCATCTCCGCGAGCGCCCGCTCCCAATAAACGTCAAAGTCGGCTGGCTTCGGGTTCCTCCCTGCATATGTACTTAGCTGCTCGAGCGGCATATCAATCGTCGGCATCTTCCATCGCACCTTTCCCGCGTAGTACAATATTTGCAAATATTGCGTTGATATTTTTGAATGTAGGCCATATTTAACCTTACTTCAATCGCAAATAATTGAGACGGGGGGCGCATTATATTGCTCAGGACCAACTTTGGATTCCGGTATGCGGAGCCGACGGACGCCTTGATGGCGATCCGGACGATCGGCTGGGAGAGCGCCGTGAGCGACAGCTACCGCTGGAACGGGCGGACGCGGGGAGACAAGTTTGCGCTGTTCCAATACACGCTGTCGGGGGAAGGCAATCTGACGATCGGGGGCAAGCATTATCGCATCCCGAAGCACCACGGCTTTTTTGTCACGGTACCGGACAATCATGAGTATTACTACAGCCCGGATGCCGATGGCGAGCCCTGGGAGTTTATATTTTTGACGGCGGCCGGCCGGCATGTCGGCGGCTACTGGAACGATATCGTCGCGAAAGACGGACCGGTCGTCTCCTTCAAGCCGAACGCGCAGCCGATCGCCATGCTGTGGGAGATGATGGAGAACGCGCAGGCGAAAACGGGGCTCGACAAGTACGAGCTGTCCGTCCGTCTGTACGAATGGATCGTCGCGTGTCTGCGCTCCGTCGACGGCAGGCCGGACGCCGGCCGTCCCGTTCCGGATTCGGTAGCCGCCGCCTTGAAGTTCATGGACGCGCAATACCATCGTTTCCTGACGCTGGAGCAGATCGCCGCCGAAGCCGGCATGTCCAAGTACCACTTTTGCAGGCTTTTCGTGAAGCATACCGGGATCACGCCGATCCATCATTTGACCAAGATCCGGATCGAAGCGGCTTCCCGGCTCCTCCGGCAGACCAACCAGCCCGTCGCGGCCATCGCTGCGGCAACGGGCTTTGAAAACAGCAGCTATTTCGGCAAAGTGTTCCGCAAGCTGATGGGCGCGTCGCCCCAGCAGTTCCGCGACAGCACGGACGACATCCCCGAGCATCACATTTTTATCGACTGATACACCGTTTGCGGACGGCGCAATATTTTATCAATCCGGTGAAAATATTATGCTATTTACGCCTCTTATATCAGGAATCTATGATATTAACCGAGAGGAAGTAATGCGCAATTATTTCATACGGAGGTCGATATAAAATGTTAAAAATCGCAATGATCGGGGCCGGAAGCATTAACTTCACCCGCAGGCTGATCATGGACTTGATGGCGGTGCCCGAATTCCGCGATACCGAATTCCGGCTCATGGACATCGATCCGGAGACGCTCGAGATGGTGACCAAGCTGAGCGAGCGCATGCTCGAGACGAACGGCCTGACGGACGTGAAAATCGTGCCGACGACCAGCCAGCGTGAAGCGATCCGGGATGCCGACTACGTCATCTGCCTGGCACGCGTCGGCGGGCTCGAGGCGTATCGCCACGATATCGAGATCCCGCTCAAGTACGGCGTCGAGCAATGCGTCGGCGATACGCTCGGACCGGGCGGCGTGTTCTTCGCGCTGCGCACGATTCCGGTGCTGCTCGACATCGCGAAGGACATGCGGGAGGTCGCGCCGAACGCGCTGCTGCTCAACTATTCCAACCCGATGGCGATGAATACGTGGGCCGTCCGGCGCGCCGGCGGCGTCCGGGTCGTCGGTCTATGCCACGGCGTACAGCACGGGCACGAGCAGATCGCCGAAGCGTTCGGCCTGCCGCAGGACGAGATCGACCAGATCTGCGCGGGCATCAACCACCAGACGTGGTTCATCAACATTTCGCACAAGGGCAAGGATCTGACGCCGCAGCTGCTCGAGGCGTTCGAGAACCATCCGACGCTGCCGCAAAGAGAGCCGTGCCGCATCGACGTGCTGCGCAGATTCGGCTACTACTCGACGGAGTCGAACGGCCACTTGAGCGAATATCTGCCGTGGTACCGCAAGAAATCGGCCGACATGGCCAAGTGGATCAACGATAAAGAATGGATCGGCGGGGTGACGGCGGGTTACCTGGAGCACTGCCTGACGCGCTTCGTCGACTACAAGGAGATGTACCCGAAGATGCTGAGCGGCGAGATCGCGTCCATCCCGCTCGGACAGCGCTCGGAGGAGCACGGCTCGTACATCATTGAGGCGCTGGAGACGGGCAAGACGTACCGCGGCAACTTCAACATCGAGAACCGCGGCATGATCACGAACCTGCCGGACGGCGCCACGATCGAGATTCCGTGCTACGTGGATCGCAACGGCATCGCGCCGACGTCCATCGGCGATCTCCCGATGGCCTGCGCCGCGACCTGCCGCGCGAGCATCAGCGTGCAGGAGATGGCCGTCGAAGCCGCGCTGACCGGCAATCGCGAGCTCGTGAAGCTCGCCGTGCTGCACGACCCGCTCACGGCCGCCGTCTGCAGCACCGAGCAGGTGTGGCGCATGGTCGACGAGATGCTGGAAGCGCTGGCGCCCTGGCTGCCGCAGTTCAACGGCGAAGGCCGCACCTGGCCGGACCTTCCGCAGCCGGAGGGCGGCATGTATCACTTCACTGGCGCGAAATCAATCGGCGCGAAGTAAATCGTTGGCGGCAGCCCTGCCCGGGCTGCCGTTTTTTGCGCGTCCCCCCGCCGCTCGGCATATCCGCCCAAGTAACGTTCCACAGCGTCTCTTCGCCCCCGCCGCTCGGCACATCCGCCCAAGTAACGTTCCACAGCGTCTCTTCGCCCGCGCCACCCGACACATCCGTCCAAGTAACGTTCCACAGCGTCTCTTCGCCCGCGCCACCCGACACATCCGTCCAAGTAACGTTCCACAGCGTCTCTTCGCCACCGCCACTCGACACATCCGCCCAAGTAACGCCCCACAGCGTCTCTTCTCCCCCGTCACCCGGCACATTCGCCCAAGTAACGCTCCACAGCGTTTCTTTGCCACCGCCGCTCGACACATCCGTCCAAGTAACGTTCCACAGCGTCTCTTCGCCACCGCCGCTCGAAATAACTATCTCTTGTTTTCCCGCACGAAAATCCCTGTCACAGAATCCGCAGTTCCGTCGTTCTATGCATGCAGAACAAAAACAACATCCCCGAGGAGGCCAAACCGCTATGACGCAACGAATCAATTACATGGCGCAATCGCCCGAATTTTTCAAGAAAATGATGGAGTTCAGCAACGCGGAGCACAACAGCTCCGTCGAACTGAAAACTCTCGATCTCGTCCACATCCGCGCCTCGCAGATCAACGGTTGCGGCTTTTGTCTGGACATGCACGTCAAACAGGCCAAGATCAACGGCGAGAGCGAGCTGCGCCTCTACCATCTGCCGATCTGGCGCGAATCGACTTTATTCAGCCCCCGCGAGCGCGCCGCGCTCGCCTGGACCGAGATCTTGACCAAATTATCGGAGCATGGCGTACCGGATGACGTGTACGAGCGCGTTCGCGGCCAATACTCCGAAAAAGAGCTGTCCGACCTGACCTTCTCCGTCATGACGATCAATGCTTGGAACCGGATCAACGTTGCTTTTAAAACCGTGCCGGGATCGGCGGACGCAGCATTCGGATTGGCGAAGGCGGGCTTGAGCTAAGTAGGGCAAGTTGAAGAAGAAGAGACACCGCCCCTTGGCTTGCCAAGGGGCGGTGTCTCTTCGTATTGATAAACTTGTGCAGCCCGGAAGTGCCGTAGCTCCGAAGCTGTGGAAAGGATCTTTTGAAGTGAATATTTAATATTGGATTGAGGTCAGTGTATTATTATCAAAATACAGATACATTCCATAATCGTAAACCCATTGCGAATATACACCACTTCTAGTTTCAGTTGAATTCGTCCTAATCGGACTTCCAATAGACATGATGACCATATCTTGATTCATTCCAATGAAAACTTCTTGATCTCGAATCGCATTCCAGACTTTTTGAGACCACTTATGATCGTTATACGGGTTTGTCTCATAAAATGCGCCCATCAATGCCGTAATCGCAAAATCTTTTCTATATTTTGAGTCGTCAACCCATAATTCTACTGACTTCTTTCCGTTGCTTACTGTTATTGTCCCAAGTTTAGTCTGAATTACTGTGACTGCTTCTAAGTTTTTAAATGGAGTGTTATATGGCCAAGCATCATCAGATTTATCAACCCAATACTTTTTGTTTATCAATTTTTCTAAGTTAGTCCACATTAGTAAGTCTTCAATTTGCTTGTTTGACTCTTTTAAGAAGGCATAGTAATACTCTTTTCTTTCACCAATGTATTTATAAGGATCTGCTTTTGCTTTGAGTTTTTCAATATAATTATCAATTGCTTTATAAATTCCTGTTTCCTTGTTCGTTTCTTCTCCATTGATAATTAAAGTATTGGCATCAGGCTTTTGAACATTAAACTTTAATTGCTCCTTCAAAAAACTAATTGGAACATAGGTTATGTCATTTTCCTTAATAAACGGATTTGCTATTTTAAAACCTGCATAACAACCACTCATGCCAAACTCATAACTTATGCAATATTCATTAAAATCAAAAGAAAGTATAGTTTTATAATTGGGACGTACCAAGTAAACTTTATTATTACTAAAAATTCTAAGCCCTTTTAAGGATTGAACGTATTCTGGCGTATTGTTGAACGCTTTTAATGTTTCAGTCACAGGAAGATACAAAGATGAATTAACCAGTATAGGTTTGTTTTTATACACAACTTCATTGTTATTGATTATAACTTTAATTTTTGATTCAACTGGCTTTGACTCGGCAGCCAAGGCACTCCTATCCAAACTAAAAGTAAATAATAAGACGAGTAGACCAAAAATATATTTCTTCATTTCTTTCATCCCCCTATAATTATAGACCCGAACAATTTTACCGCAATTATCCATTCTAGTTCTAGAGATACGTTTTATACTAGTTCTTGTAACACACAAACGAGACACTATTAAAGTGTGACTTTAGACTACTTATGTCGGTCCACTTTCCTTTTAATTAAAATGCGCGGGAGGTGATCGCTCATATGGAAAAACCGACCAAGGTGGACAGACGAATCCTGCGTACCCGGGACGCCATCACAAAGGCGTTCCTAGCACTCGTGTCGGAAAAGGACCTCGACCACATCACGATCAACGATATCGCCGACAGAGCCAACGTCAACCGGGGCACCCTGTACCTTCATTATGCGGACAAATACGACCTGCTCGACCAGTGCATCAAAGACCATCTCGACAAAATGCTCGCTGCCTGCGCCGCCGAGGACGTAAATCCGATCGACGATCTCAAACCGATGTTTTCCTACTTCGAAGCGAATTTCTCTTTTTTCTATACCATGCTGGCCAATCAGAAAACGTCCGTCTTCCGCGATCGCCTGCTCGAGAGCATCGCCGGCGGCACGAAGGCGAAGATCGGCGCTCAAGCGGCCCGGCAGCACATGGACTTGGATCTGGTGTCCCGCTTCTTGGCCTCCGCCTTCGTCGGTACCGCCGAATGGTGGATCCTGAACCGGATGCCGCTACCCGCAGAGCTCGCAGCCAAGCAGGTCGGCGAGTTGTTCGAGAAATACGTGCTGTGAACCGCGATGCCGGATACGGAGCCCTATGAGATATTAGACAATGTGCCCCCGTACGTCGGATATCGTACAAAACGGCATGGATTAACGATTGAACGGCCGCCGCTTCTCTTTATAATAAAAATTAACGATAGTCAGATATGCGACTATTGTTGAATAAACTATAAAATAGAGGAGTGGAATTCCATGTCTAACGTAAACGATAAAGTTGTCGTCATCACCGGCGCTTCCAGCGGGATCGGGGAAGCCGCAGCCAAGCTGCTTGCGCATCAAGGCGCCAAGGTCGTTCTGGCCGCCAGAAGGGAAGACCGGCTGAGGACTGTCGTCGATGAGATCCGGCAGGACGGCGGACAAGCGGTCTCGATTCAAGCGGACGTCGCTTCTCTCGATGACATGAAAAAGCTCGTGGACTTCGCCCTGGAGCAGTACGGCCGCATCGACGCGCTCGTCAACAATGCGGGCGTCATGCCAGCCTCCAGGCTTAGCGAGCTGCGGGTCGACGAATGGGACCGCATGATCGACGTCAACGTCAAAGGCGTGCTGTACGGCATCGCGGCGGTGCTGCCCGTCATGAGAGAACAGCGATCGGGACACATCGTCAATCTCTCCTCGGTGGCAGGATACCAAGTTAATCCGTCCTCCGCCGTTTACAGCGCGACCAAGTTCGCCGTCCGGGCGATCTCGGAGGGGCTGCGGCAGGAGGAATCGCCCGCTTCCCGCATCCGCTCGACCATCGTCTCTCCCGGCTTGACGGAGACGGAGCTGCTCCACTCGATCGGCAGTCCCGAGACCAAGGCGATGACCAATCAGATCGCCGGCATGGGCATCTCTCCGTATGCGATCGCCCGCGCGATCGCGTTCGCCCTTAACGAGCCGGACGACGTGTCGGTGAACGAGATTGTGGTCAGACCGACCGCGCTGCCTTAATCCAAGGGCTCGAACAGACGCATCCTTTCCGAAAATCCGCCTTCCGCGATATGCTGTAACTTGTCCGGATTCCGGATCAGATACAGCTCCCGTACGATGTCCCCCTCTACGCGCAGCATGCCTACCGTTTGGATGCCGCCCGTCTCCGACCGGATAACGATGCTCGGCTGTCCGTTTATGTGCCTCATTTCCATCCTTACTTCGCCGCCGAATGTCGCAGATTGAAGCACCGGACCAAGCAAGAACTTCGCCACCAGGTCGCGGGAAACGATCGGTTGGGCTGCGGCAAGCACCTTGCCGCCTCCGTCCGCGACGAGCACGACGTCCGGATCGAGCATCGTCAGCATGCGATTGACGTTGCCCGCCTTGAGCGCGTCCAAAAAGCCGTTCACCCACTGCTGCTGCTCCGCTTCGGGCTGCGCAAGCTCTTCCTCATCCGACAGTCCCATCTTCGCACTCGCGCGGCTGAACAGCTTGCGGCAGTTCGGTTCGCTTTTCTCGATGAGCTGGGCAATCTCCTTGTACTCGAACCCGAGCGCCTCGCGGAGGACGAACACGATGCGCTCCGAGGGCGACAACCGCTCCAGCAGGACGATCATGCCGTACGTGAGCAGATCCTCGCGAACGACCGATTCCATCGCGTCGTCGTCCGAGCTGGGAAAAGGCTCCGGCAGCCATTCGCCGAAATACTCCTCGCGCTTTTTCCGAGCGGACTTGAGCAGGTCCTTGCAGCGGTTCGTCACCATTTTGCATAGATAAGCCTTCGGCTCGGCCAGCCGTTCGGGCGGCACGTCCGCGATCTTGATGAACACGTCCTGCACCGCGTCCTCCGCGTCGGATACCGATCCTGTCAGCTGATAGGCGAGCTTGAACAGCAAAGCTTTATATTTCGTATATAACTGTTCTTGCATGGATGCCGTCCACTTCCATTCGTATAGGCTTCGGCGTAGAGACCGCCTGTTAATAAAACGAGGCTGGCGCTTGCTTTGTGACAGAATTCGCCGAACTTTTTCAGCCTACGGTCAGGCGTAGTCTATCCAGCTGCCTACCTCCTATACCCGGTGTCACAGAACAATAGAGAACGTCGTTCTATGTCCGTCATCCCGTAATCATACTCCCTTAGAAGGACGTGAATCTCATGAACAAAGTATTGTATATTACCGCCAATCCGAGCGAAGACGAAAACTCCTATAGCCTCTCCGTCGGCAAAGCGTTTGTCGAAGTCTACCGCGAAGCGAATCCGAACGACGAGATCGTCCGCATCGATCTTTTCCAAGCGGATATTCCGCTCCTGGACGGCGAAGTGTTCGGGGCCCGTTCCAAACTGCACGCGGGGAATGCCTTCGAGCAATTGTCCCCGTCCGAGCAGGCCAAGGTCGGCCGTCTCGACGAACTGGTCGAACAATTTTTGGACGCGGACAAATATATCTTCGTCAACCCAGTCTGGAACTTCTCCTACCCGCCGGTGCTCAAAGCTTATATCGACGCCGTCTTCGTCGCCGGCAAGACGTTCCGCTACACGTCCGACGGACCCGTCGGATTGCTCACGAAGAAAAAGGCGTTCCAGATCCAGGCCAGCGGCAGCGTGCTGTCCGAGGGCGCATATGCGGACTTTGAAATGGCACACCGCCATCTCGAGGCGGTCTTGAAATTCCTGGGCGTCCCGAGCTTCGAGGCCGTCTACGTGGAAGGCATGGCCGCGCAGCCCGACAAGGCGCAGGACATCAAAGCCGGCGCGATCGCGAAGGCTCGCGAGGCGGCGTTGAGCTTTTAAGGTTGGACCTGCCTATGATACGCCTGGCGAGCACACAATGGTTTGGGCGGGGTAACACGGTTTTTCTGCGTCGAAGAGCGTTATATGGTTGATTAGCATCTCCACTCTACCAAAAAAATGGTTTATTTTCGTTTAAGCAAAAAAGGGGCTATCTCTCAGGTCAGTTTATGACCTTTGAGACAGCCCCTTGTGATTACATCGTCCGCACGCCGGTGCGATCGCTTAATGTCGCCTTCTCACTTCAGCCCCGTCGTCGAGATGCCCTCCACGAAGTACTTCTGCATGGAGAAGAACAAAATCATGCTCGGCAGCAGCGCCACGATGGACATGGCGAACAACGGTCCCCACGCCGAGTCTGCGGTCGAGTCCAGGAACAATCGCAGGCCGAGCGGCACGGTATACTTCTGGACGGAGTTCAGGTAGAGCAATTGGGTAAAGAAATCGTCCCAGGTCCAGATAAAGGTGAACAGCGCTGTCGTGATAAGCGCAGGCACGGAGAGCGGCAGAATCATCGTCCAGTATATCCGGAACGGCCCGCAGCCGTCGATCCGGGCGGATTCGTCCAGATCCCTGGGCAGGCCGCGGATAAACTGGACCATCAGGAAGACGAAGAAGGCATCCGTCGCCAGCCATTTAGGCGCGAAGATGGGAAGGTAGGTATCGATCCAGCCGGCCTTCTGAAACAGAATGTATTGCGGGATCATCGTGACATGGTGCGGCAGCATGATCGAGACGAGCATCAGCGCGAACAGCGGCTTTTTAAACCGGAAATTCATTCGCCCGAAGGCATAAGCCGCCATTGAACAGGAAATTACGTTGCCGGCGACGGCGAGCAGGCTAACGGTCGCGGAATTGCCGAGAAACCGATAGAAGCCATGGCCCGCGACGCCCTTCCAGCCGTCCCAATAATTGCGAAGCGTCGCCTCGGCAGGCCATAGCCGCTGGTCCGAGAAGATCAGATAGCTTGGCTTGAAGGAGCTCGCCACCAGCCACAGAATCGGATACAGCATGGCGATGCCCAATCCGCAGATCGCCGCGTGAAGCAGCCAAGTATGTTTTGCCCGGGTTTGCGCCATCATCAATTGCCTCCATCGCCGTAGTTGACCCAGTACTTGGACGAGCCGAACACGAGAGCCGTAAAAAATCCGATGATGAGCAGCAGCACCCAAGCCATCGCGGAAGCGTAGCCCATCTCGAAGAGCGTGAATCCCTTGATATACAAATAGAGCGTATAGAACAAAGTGGAGTCGATCGGCCCCCCGGTTCCCCCGCTGATAATAAAGGCTTGCGTGAAGGCCTGGAACGCCGTGATGAGCTGAATGACGATGTTGAAAAGAAGTACGGGGGTCAGCAGCGGTAGCGTGATGGCGAGTATTTGACGGAACCGCCCTGCCCCGTCGACCCGCGCCGCCTCGTAGAATTCGCCCGGAATCTGCTTAAGTCCCGCCAGGAAAATAATCATGGTAGAGCCGAATTGCCAGGCCGAGAGCAGCACGATGGAATACAGCGAGAAGTCGGGGTTCGATACCCAATCGGGCCCTTGAATGCCAAACAGGTACAAGAGGACCTGATTGAAGGCCCCGTCTCCGCTGAACATCTTTTTCCACAGCACGGCAATGGCGACGCTGCCCCCGAGCAGGGTCGGAATATAGTAGATGGTGCGGTAGAAGGACAAGCCTTTCAACCCTTTATTCAGCAGCATGGCAACCGTCAGCGCGAAAATAAGCTTAAGCGGCACGGACGTGAGCACGTACAAAAACGTGACCTTAAGCGAAGTCCAGAACCGCTCGTCCTCGCCGAACATCTCACGGTAATTGGAGAGGCCCACCCACTGGGCGTCCGTCAGCATGTCGTAATGGGTAAAGCTCAGATACAACGAGAAGGCCATCGGCCCGAGCGTCAGGACGGTCAGTCCCGCCAGCCAAGGCAGCAGAAACACGTAAGCCGCGGACGTTGTTCTTTGCATCCCGCTCCCTCCTATCCAATCGGACTTTTTTTCAACTTTTTCTAACTTTCTATCTTTCTAACTTCCTAACTTTCTTCCGGCTTGTTGCTTACTCAACCGGATTCGTCAGCCTGCCGAGTCCCTCGATCTCGCAGACGACCTCGTCTCCGCGCCGGACTTGCCCCGCGTTCGGAGGCGCCCCGGTCAGCAGCACGTCCCCCGGGCCGAGCCTCATGCGTTCGGCGATGTAGGCGATCTGCCGTGCGATGGAATGCTTCATCCGGCCGATCTCGCCGCGCTGCCTTTGTTCGCCGTTGACGAAGGACGCGATCGTTCCTCTTCCGAATTGCGGATTCGTCTCGATCCACGGCCCGAGCGGCGTCAACGTCGGCGACACCTTGGTCATCGCGATGTTGCCGCCCGGATGCGCATAGCCGCCGGCCGTCAGGTCGTTGGCGATCGCATAGCCCAGAATGCAGGCTTCGACGTCTCTTGCCTCGATGCCGAACGTCGGCTTGCCGATGACGACGGCGAGCTCGGCTTCGAAGCTCAGCAGATCGAGCCCGGCCGGGATGACGACGGGCCGGTTCGGTCCCACGATCGTATCCGGCGACTTGAGAAAGAACTGCGGCTCTTCTCGTCCGGACGCGCGTTCCTTCTCCCCATCGCTGCCGAAGTTGGCCATGATTCCGATGATATGACGCGGCGCGACCGGGGCCTGCAGGACCGCCTTATCAGCTCGGAACCGCTTGCCGGTATGCAGCCTGTCGGCGAACAGGCCCGTCGTTTCCGCGATCGCGTCCTCCAGCCACTCCCCCGTTCGTACCTCCGTTTCTCCTTCGGCGATAAATCGGACCAGCCTCATGGCTCCGCGCTCCTTCCCTGATTGAAGAGAGGCGTGCCGCGCCGGCAGAATCCGGGGGCGGCACGCCCGTGGTTTACTTCAACGTTTTGACGGCTGCGTTGTATACTTCCTTGCCGGCTTCCTCCGGCGTCGACTTGCCGAACGCTACCTTTTGCGCAGCTTTGCCCAAGGCGCCGTTCCAGTCTCCGGCCGGCATGGCCTTCGGCATCGGCGCTTCGCTCGCGATCACTTTCTCGAAGTAATCGAACATCTGAAGCTGCGCGGGAGACAGCGTCGGCTTGAGCGCGTCCCTCGCCTCCTGCGAGATCGAGATGCCCCGGTCGCTGCCCAGAATCTGAGTCGCCTCCGGATCGTTGATCATGAAGTTGGCGAACATCGCCGCCTCCTTGGGGTGCTCGGAGTTCACGCTGATCGTGATGTACTGGCCGGGATGCAGCCACAGACCGGTCTTTCCGTCTTCGCCGCTCGGCGGCTTGATCAGGCCAAGCTCGTCCTTGACGGCATCTTGGAAGGCGGGCAGCTGGTTGAGGTATCTGAACACCATGGCCGTCGTTCCTTCCGTGAGGGTGGACGTCTCCGCGCTAAGCTCTGTATGGGCGCTCGAGATCTCGGCTTTCGGGATGATGCCTTCCTTGCGGAAGCGATCCCACATGGAGAGCCAGTCGGCGACGTCCTGCGCCTCGAAGCCTACGGCGCCGCCGTTGTTGATCGCCTTGCCGCGCTGTCTCAGAAATAGCTCGAAGTACTCATTCAGGGAGGATTGATCGGCGAACGCATATTGACCCTTGTCCAGCTTGCCGACGAGCGTCTTGCCCAGTTCTTCGAGCTGCGTCCAGGTCATCGTACCCGGCGCCGAGACCCCCGCCTTGTCGAAGAGCGTCTTGTTGTAGATCAGCCCGACGCCGTTGTTGCCCAGGTTGAGCCCATACAGCTTGCCGTTCATCCGTCCGGGCTCGATGAACGAATCTTGGAACTTGTCGATCTGAATCTCGCTGCCTACGTATTCGTCCAGGTCGACAAGCACGTTCCGGGCGGCGTAATCGATGTAGTCGTTGCCCATGACGATCAGATCCGGCTCGCTTCGGCCGGCGATCTGCGTCTTGATCTTATCTCCGTACACGTCCTGCGCCATGAACTCTGAAGCGATGCTGATATTCGGATGCTTGCGCTCGAACAGCTCGATCACTTGCATCGTCAGGTCCGCACGCTTTTGGTTGCCCCACCACGTCATGCGCAAGCTGACTTTTTCACCTGCGCCAGCCGAAGCCTTAGCCGGTGCGGTGGAAGAGGACGCGGGCGAAGCCGTGTCCGCCTTCCCGTTGTCGCCGGTGCCGCATGCTGCGAGCAGCAAACTGAACGCGACTAAGGAGATTCCTGCTTTCTGGATGGACCGCATGAACAATTCCCCCTGATTTTATAATCAATATAAATGAAGAAATATATTTCTATAGTTTAAAATGATAACAAGGGCAATTTACTGACCGTCGTTCGTCTTTGTCGCGATTTCGTTTAACAGGTACCGGTTAAAACGATGCAGCTGTTCGATCTCGCGACGGTGGGTGATCTTGAAGTCCGATTCTTTTCGGTTCCGGCACTTCAGCGTTGCCGGCAGGCCTTCGAGCTGCAAATAGTACTTCGAGCTCGTCGGGTAATGTCTCCCCTCGAACAAATTCGAGGCGCCCAGGTAATCCTGAACGACTTGCGCCTGCTCCGGATAACGGCGCCAGTGGCGGGTCAACCATACGTACAGCTCCGGCTGGAAGTTTGCCAGGATGCCGCTATACCCGTTGCCTCCCGCTTGCATCGTCTCCATAACGTGCGGATTGTTGGCGATGAACACCTTCAGGTTCGTGCCTTGTACGGCTTCGATTTTCCGCTTGATCACTTCCAGATCGTTGCTGCATTCCTTCATGAAGGTGAATCGGCCCGTCTTGGCGCACCAGTTCAGAAGCGCCGGAGACAGCAGCCGCTGGTAAGGCAGCGGGCATTCGTACAGACCGAACCGTACGTCGGGGTAGGCGGCCAGCACCCGCTCGACGTTGCGCTTCCACGCCGCCTCGTCTTCCTGCTCGGACGCGAGCCGGTTGGTCACCAGCACGACGGCATCGACGCCGGTGCCGGCGATCTTCCCGATCTCGTCCAACTGCTCCCCGATCGACTCCGAGACGTGTCCGGATGCGACGACCGGAATGCGGCCGGCGGCCGTCTTCACCACGAACCGGGAGATCTCGACCCGCTCGCGCAAGGACAAATGGAACATCTCGCTCGACAGGCAGACCGCGAACAATCCGTCCGCGCCTTTGTCGATGTACCATTCCACGAGCCGTTCAAGCGCAGCATAATCGACTTCGTTGTCTTCCGTAAACGGGGTCAGCATAACGGGCCATACGCCGTTCGGCAATTGCTCTCTCATAAACTAAGCACGCTCCTTCGTCCGCCTGTAGATGTCGTTGACTTCGGCCGCGATCCGGTCTCCGCCGTTCAAGCGCCAGACCCGCGACGCTTCGTCTATGGCGTCCAGACGCTTCTCCCCGCGGATGACCTGAATCTGCACCTGCCTGAAGTTCTCTTCGAGCTTCTTGTAATACCATCTGTAGCTGAGGGACAGCACCTCGATGCCGCCCGCGTCGTTGCGGTAAGGATAAGCCGCGTTCTTCTTGTAATAGCTCTCGTCGAACCGGGCGACCTCCGGGGCCGTATAGACGCTTGGCGCGCCCGGGTCGCTTCCCGGGAACAACCAATCGCTCAGAAGCCTTGGAAGATCGGTGTCCGCGAGCGCGGTCGCGGCATAGCCGCCTTTGTCGTCTCTCACATAATGAAGACCTTTTAAGCCGTTGTTCATGACCCGGCTTCCCTCTTCGGACATCCACCAATCGAGCATCTCAAGGATTCGGGCTTGCTTGGCGGCATCGATCCGTCCGTTGACGACCAGCTTGTTAACGCCTTGCAAGTTCGTCGGATTGCCCCGGTCTCCGCCCGGCCCGATCGGCGGAGGCAGCTGGACGAGCCTGGCGCCGGGATCTGTTCCGCGCAGCAACTGCTCGTCCGAGCGAAGCGTGTCGGGCCGATACGTCATGATGCCGCTCCGGCCGGTTTGGAACTCCTCGTAGATCGTGCCGAACCCCTTGTCCTCGAAGTCCCGGTCCAGCAATCCTTCCGCGTACAGCTTGGCGAGGAAGGCCAAGTACTTCTTCATTTCCGTCGTCTGCGTATACTGGGAGACGAGTTCGCCGTCGATCAGCTTCCATTCGTTGGCCAATCCGAACGCCGCCCGCAGTTGAAGGGAGTTGGACGGCGAGCTGCCGGACAGCTGATTGGAGATCGAGAGGCCAAAGGTGTCGTTCGCGCCGTCGTCGTCCGGATCCTCCAGGGCGAAGGCCTGCACGATCCGGTAGAAGTCGTTCACCGTGAACGACCCTTCCTCCGGCATCGGAAGCCCTGCCTTCTCCAGCCAATCCGCGCGAATCTGGTAGCTGTCCCGGAACTCGACGTCGTTCACCGGAATGCCGTAAGTGCGGCCGTCCGGATTGAGCAGGTCCCATTCCGACTGCCCGAACGCCGAGGCGAGATGCGGGTAAGCGCCAAGCAGCGGGTCCAAATCCAGGAATGCCTGTTTCGGCTGCCAATTGACGAACATGTCCGGCTCTACCTGAAAGACATCCGGAAGCTTCCCCGACGCGGCCATGACCTGGAGCTTGTCCTTGTACGATTCGCCGTCGGTCCACAGCAGCTTCAGGTCCACGTTAAACTTGTCGTTCAGGTACTGGATCATCGGATGATCCTCGCGCCACCGAAGCCCTCCCTCCCACGAGTATGGCATGAGCGTGACGCTCATCCGGTCCTCGGCGACCGGCGTGTCCGCTTCGGGCCCCGGCAGCTTGCCGACCCCTCCCGCGAACAGGACGATCGTCAACAACCCCAGACCTGCCGTTACCGCCGCCTTGCCCCACCATGGCGTTCGTTTCAAGCTGCCCCCTCCATGACTACGCTTACACTTAGTAGAATAGCAGACCGAATGCCGCTGTTTTTTTCACATTTCTCCGTTTGCTTGCACATTCTTCCGATTCGCGAGCGGGATCCGTACGGTGACGGCCGTTCCTCTGCCGGGAAAGGAAACGATCTGCAGCCCGTAGGGAGCGCCATAATGCATGACAAGCCGCGCCTGGACGTTGGCGAGACCGACCGAATCTTCCTGCCGATCCGAGACGACGCCGGGATGACCGGCCCTTGCGATAAGGCCCTGCAGGTGCCGCAGCCGATCCGCCTCGATGCCGGGTCCGTTATCCACGACCTCGATCAGCAGATCCTCTCCTTCGCCGTAAGCGTTGATAAGGATGGCAGCGTCCCCGTTGTAGGCTTCGACGGCATATTTCACCGCATTTTCGACGATCGGCTGCAACGTTAACTTGACCAAATGAACGTCCAAGTATTTCTCGGGAATATAGTTCCGATTCATAAAGTTGCCGCCGAAGCGCAGCTGGACCATCTCCAGATACTCGTTCAGGTGGGCGAGCTCGTCCCGCAGCGTCACCTCGATCCGGTCGAGCTTGGTCGTATACCGGTAGAAGGCAGCCAGATTGCCGGCCATCTTCTCAATCTTCGGCACGTCCTCCAGGAAGGCGATGCTCTTGATAATATCCAGGGAGTTATAGAGAAAATGCGGATTGATCTGATTTTGCAGCGCCTGAATGGTGGCATCCTTCTGCTTCAACTCCAGGTTCATCTCCCGGATCTGGAAGCCGTAAACGCGTTCGATCAATTCGTTCAGCGTGCCCAGCATGTGGGAGAAGTTGTTGCTCAGCATCTGGAATTCGTCGCGGCTCGGCCGAACGTCCACCTTGACCCCCAGATTGCCGCGCTGCACCTCCCTCATGTTACGGTTGAGCTTCATGACGGGAGCAAGCAGGAGCTTGGTCAGCCACGGAACGACGAACAGGACGAAGAGCAGCATAAAACCGACGACGATGATAATGGAATTGCGCGCGACCTTGAGACCGGTAGCCATCTCGGAGAGCGGGACGACGGCGACGACTCTCCACCCGGTATAGTCGGATTGCGTATTGGTCGTCAGGAAGGAAGTATGGCCGACCTTCCGAATGGCGTCGACCGGCGTATCGGCGAACGGGGACAGGGCGGTCGACCGAATCCGATTGCCGATGTAGGCGGGATCGGGATGATAGACGATCGTATCGCTCCGGTCGACGATAAAGAAGGAGCCCGTGCGGCCGATGCGCGTCCGGCTCATGATGTCCCGAACGCTGGTCGTCGTCACGTTGAGAATGATCTGTCCCGCAATCTCCACGTTTTTGGTGCTGTAGATCGGCACCGCCAGCGGAATGACCGGAATACGGCTGAGCCGGGCCTTCTCCATCGGCCGAATCGACGGCTCGTCCCCGGCGTAGGCGCCCGACATCCATTGACTCCGGTAAAAGTCCGCATCGCCGCTTCCCCGCGAGGAGACGACCTCCCCCGAATTGGAGAGAACGATAAGGCTCTCCACGTCCGAATAGCTGAGCGTGATCTGTCTCTTGAGCATGCTCTCGATCAGCAGGCGGTTCTCCGAGTTGCGCTCCATATGTCCCGTCAGCCAGTTCTGCAGCAGATAAGGCTCCGCATGCGCGGCTCCCTCGTCCGGCTGCTGGAGGGCGCCTGCCGCCACCGAATAGGTAATTCCCGCGAGATTGCGGAAGTATTGATCGAGCTGATTGTTCAAGCTTGCCGAGGCGCCGCTCGCCAGGTTGAAGAAGTCCTTGCTGGTCGCCCGGTTGTAATAATAATGGGCCGAGAGGGCGATCGTGAAGACGCCGGTCAGGCTGACCAGGAGGAAGCCGAACACCATCTTCTGCCTCAACGAAAACCGATGAAGAAACGATGCGACGCGCCTCATGGCCCGATCCTCTTCTTGTATTCGCCCGGAGACAGCCCGGTCGCGCCCTTGAAGACGCGCACGAAGTAGGATTGCGTGCTGAAGCCGGTCTCCTCGGCAATCTCGTAAGCTTTAAGGGAAGTATTCCTCAGAAGCTCCTTGGCCTTCTCGATTCGGACCTCCTGGATGTATTGAACGAGCGTCTTGCCCGTATGCTTTTTGAACCAGAGACTGAAGTGGGAGATGCTCATGCTCGTTAATCTCGCCATCTGGGACAGAGAGATATCCTTGTTATAGTTCCCCCCGATGTATTCGCAGGCTTTCTGCATCGCGTACTGCTGGCTTGTGCGGTCGTCTTCCTTTTTGCTGACCACCCAGAGCTCCAGCAGGCCGAGCAGATGCCGCTTCACGAGCGAATGGTCCGACAAGCGGCCGATCGCCGCAAACTCGGGAACCGGGACCTCCATATCGCGCAGCAGCGAAGCGAGCTTGTGCTCGAACAGGCGAAGCAGGTTGAGCTTCAGCGCCCCGTCGTAGCGCGGCATCGCGAGCACCCGGTCGAACAGCTCGCCGGCCTTCCGGTAGAACGCGGAGCTCTCCGCAGCCTCATACCGGTCCAGCAGGTTCTGAAAGCCGACCATCGTCCGGTTCAGTTCGGCGTTATCTCCGAGCTTGTCGCCGGAACGCTGGAGCGCGTCGTGCAATTGGTCCATCTGCACCGGCTTCAGCAAATATTCGGACACGCCGTATCGGATCGCCCGCTGGGCGTATTCAAAATTATCGTATCCGCTCAAAATAATGAACGTCATAGGAATATGGTGCTCCGCGATCTTGGCGATCAGCGACAGCCCATCCATCTGCGGCATCATGACGTCGGTGATGAGAATGGCGGGCCACAGCTCCTCGATCAGCGCCCAGGCCTCTTCGCCGTTCCGCGCCTCGCCGACGACCACATAGTCGTCTCCCATCCGCCCGACCATCTCCACGATGGACTGCCGGATCCACTGCTCGTCTTCCGCAACAAGTACCTGAAGCATAGCCGCGACTTCTCCCTCCCGCTGTCGAACCGTCTCTTCGACAGGATGCGCCGATCTCCCCCCCACTATAGCATGCTTCGTCAAGCGCGCGGGCGAGCGGCGGCCATCGGCTTGCAGCTCCCCGCGCGAGGTGCCGCGGCGCTTGGCCCGCATGCTACGTTCCTTCGCCGTATCGCCATCGCTATCGCCATCGCCACCGCCATCACCATCACCATCACCATCACCATCGCCGTCGCTATCGCCACCGCCATCACCATCGCCATCGCCATCGCCACCGCCATCACCATCGCCATCGCCATCGCCATCGCCATCGCCATCACCATCACCATCACCATCGCCATCGCCATCGCCATCGCCATCGCCATCGCCATCGCCATAAAGCCTGCAAATATACATCTTTTTTCGCCCGTATCCACCCTTTAGAGAGGAAAAGATGCAAATATACATGTATTCCCCTCCACAAATCCGATTTCCGCCCTTCACTTTGAAAATGCCTGCACATTCGCAGGTATTTCATCACGTGCCGTTGGTCGGCAGAAAATTCATGTACAGATGCAGTTTTTTTGACCCGCCGAACATCAGAGAAGCGCAGACTCCCCGGTAATTAAAAAAAGCAGCCGACCTAATCGGTCGGCTGCGCGGCGCTTGCCTGCTTCGTCTTCGTATTTACTTGCTCGCGAACCACTCGTTCATCGCGTCGATCGCGTCCTGCCCGCCCTTGGCGTTGAAGTCCTTCACGTAGCTGTCGAACTCCGACAAGCTGCGCTTGCCCATGATGAACTTCATGGAATTCTCCTCCATGTAGTTGCGCAGCTCCGTGAACTTGGCGTCGTACGCTTCGACGGACGGCGCGTAGTTCGTTTCCTCGCGCAGCTTCTTGTATTGGAGCAGCGGCTCGTAGTACGGCAGCAGTCCCTTGGCCTTCAGCCGCGCCGCGAACCCGGCGTCCGTGTCGCCGAGCGGGTAGATCGAACGCCATGGGATGTTGGCGCTTTGCTCCGGCGTTTGCGTGATGACGCCGTCCTTCTTCGTATAGTCGGTGCCTTCGATACCGTAGTTGACGAGCTCGTCGGTCTCCGGCGTGTACAGGAAATTCAGATACTGCGCGGCGCCGAGCTTATTTTTAGCCTGCTTCGGAATAATGATGTAGGTTGTGGAGATCGAGCTGTCCTGCAGGCCCGACTCCCCGTTCTTGCCGACCGGCGGCGCGATGAAGCCGACGGTTCCGCCTTCGTTCTTGTCTTTCAAAGCATTGTCGATCTCGGGCACGCTCCCCCAGTACATCGGGGTAAAGACGGCCGTGCCGTTGATAAGCGTGTCCTGCGTGCCTTTCTTGATCGCGAATTCCTGGTCGAGCAGGCCTTCGTCGTACCATTTTTTCATCGTCTCCAAAAATGCCTTGTACTCCGGCTGCACCCACGAGAACACCAGCTTGCCGTCCTTGATCTTCGTCGGCGTGGCCACGCCGAAGGCTGCGGCGAAAGGCGTGAAGCCGTCGAAGAAGTAGCCCGTATTGGACGTCGCGATCGACAGCGGCGCGATGTTTTTCTTCTCCTTGATCGTCTTCATCGTCTCGTAGAACTCGTCGAGCGTCCCCGGCTCCTTGAGGCCCAGCTCCTTCAAGACGTCCGTACGCGCCAGCAGGCCGTTGCCCACCTTCTGCGCCTGCCGATACGGGATTGCGTAGATCTTGCCGTCGAACTTGACGGCGTTCAGCGCTTCCTGGCCGGCCATGTTGGAGACGTTGGGCATCTCCTTGGCGATCAGATCGTCGAGCGGTTCAAGCGCGCCCTGCTTGGCCAGCTTGAAGTAGTCGGATTTGCCGGCGATCGTCATAATATCGGGCACGTCGCCGGAAGCGAAGATGATCGAGATTTTTTGAGACGGATTCTCGAGCGGGAGCGCTTCGTATTGGATATTGAAGCCGGATTCCTCCCGCAGTTTGTCGATCAGCCTGTTGCTGTTAATCGTGTCGGCGCCCTTGAACGTCTCCATCGCCCCGTGATAGAGGCGGGTGATCTTCAAGTCCTTGAGCGCCTTCGCTTGCTCCGTGCTTTTGGCGTCTCCCTTGTCGCTCGCCGTTGCCGCGGAAGTAGACTGTCCCTCCGTCTTGTCCGCGGTTTTGTTGCCATTATCGTTCCCGCCGCATCCTGCCGCGAGCAGCATAAACGCCATGACGCCGATGCCGACGGCCGTTCTTTTCGTTCTTTTCTTTGTCTTCAACATGCTTGCGCGAGCCTCCCGTAAATGGAATATCTACACTCTAGACTTGCGACTGCTGCATGCTGGCCGGAAAAGCAAGCTTCTCTACCCTTTCACCGCGCCGAGCATGATTCCTTTGACAAAATAACGCTGGATGAACGGGTACACGCATAAGATCGGCAGGACGACGCATATGATCGCCGCGGCGCGCATCGACTCCGGCGTCACGCCGCTCAGGACGTCGTTGACGACCATGTCGGCGGGCTTGTCGTTCGACACCAGCTGCAGCAGGAACACTTGCAGCGGCATCAGACTCCTGTCCGTGAGGTACATCATCGCCTGGAAGAAGCTGTTCCAATAGCCGACGGCGTAGAACATCGAGATCGTCGCGATGGCCGGCATGGACAGCGGCACGTAGATTTGGGCCAGAATCCGCAGGCTGGAAGCGCCGTCCATGCGCGCCGACTCCTCCATCGCTTCCGGCAGCCCGCTGAAAAAATTGCGGATCAGGATCAGGTTGAACGGCGCCAGCGCGCCAGGCAGAATGACCGACCACAGGCTGTTCAGCAGGCCGACGTCCTTCACGATCAGGTAGGTCGGAATGAGACCGCCGCTGAAAAACATCGTGATGACGAAGATTAGCATCATAAACCTTCTGTACGGCAAACCGTTTCTGGCGAGCGGGTACGCCGCAAGCAGCGTGACCGCCATGCTGATCAACGTGCCGACGACGGTAATGAACAACGAGTTGCCGAACGACACGTAAAACTGCTTGTACGAGAGCACGAAGTCGTACGAGGAAAAGTTAAGCCCCTTCGGCCATAGCCACACGTCCTTCGCGACGACGTGGGATTGATCGCTCAGCGACTTCGCCGCGATATGAATGAACGGCAGCAGCATGGAAACGGAGATCAACGATAACGCCGCCGCGTTCAGAAGCTGAAAAACCGAATCGCCCCGGACGGCTTTGACGCCAAGCTTTTGCGTTTGCACGGTCAGTACACCCCCTCTTCGCCCATCCGCCTCGCCAGCGTGTTGGCAAGCACCAGCAGGATGCAGCCGATGATCGACTTGAACAACCCCGCAGCCGCCGTCAGGCTGAATTGCATGGTGCCGAGCCCGACGCGGAACACGTACGTGTCGATAATGTCGGATACGTCGTAGACGGTCGGATTGTACATGACCAGCACCTGCTCGAAGCCGGCGTCCAAAATGTTGCCGATCCGCAGCAGCAGGATCACGATAATCGTCGCGCGCAAGCCCGGCACCGAGATATGCCAGATCTGCCGCCAGCGGTTCGCCCCGTCCACGGTAGCGGCTTGATAGAGCTCGTCGTTGATCCCGATGAGCGCGGCCAGGAAGATGATCGCGCCCCAGCCCGCCTCCTTCCAGATGTCCGACGCGATCAGGATCCAGCGGAACCAGCCTTCCTCGGTGAGGAAAAAGATCGGCTTGAAGCCCATAAGCTCGATGGCTTTGTTGACCATCCCGCTGCTCGGGGACAGCAGGTCGATCGCGATGCCGCCAATAATGACCCATGAGATGAAGTGGGGCAAATACGTCATCGTCTGGATCGTCCGCTTGAGCCGGATATATTTCATTTCGTTAAGCAGCAGCGCCAGAATAATCGGTACCGGGAAGCCAAAGGCCAGCTTCATCAGGCTGATCGCCACCGTGTTCCGCACCACCTGGGGGAACTCGTCGAACAGAAACAGCTCGCGGAAAAACCGGAATCCGACCCACTCGCTTTCCAGCATCCCTTGCATCGGGTTGTAGTCCTTGAACGCGATAATGACGCCGTACATCGGCAAATATTTAAAAATCACGATCAACGCGATCGCGGGCAGCGCCATCAAGTACAAATCCCAGTGCTTGCGAATCGCCCTCAGCGGACCGCCCGTCGCCGCCAAGTCGGGACGCGGCAGTCCCGTATTCGTTTTCGCCATGTTCGTCTCCTTCGTCAGCCGTTTGGGTCCCTGCATCAACTATAGCGCGGGCCCGTTCGCTGCAGTAGACGAATGGTTTTACTTTAAACGCAACATATTTGCGGTTGTTCGCAAAAAACGGCATCCGACCGGATTCGTCGAATGCCGCTGCCTTACGTCCTTAAGCTTGCAGGTCGCTCGGCTTAATCCCCCAGTACTTCTGGAAGCTCTTGGAGAAATAATTAACGTGCTTATAGCCGACTTGCTCCGCCGCCTCGTACACCTTCGCGCCTCCCGCGAGCAGCGCCTTTGCCTTCTCCATCCGCAGGCGCAGCACGCTCTCCGAGAAGGAGCTGCCCGTCACTTCCTTGATGATCCGACTCGCATACGAATAATTGATATACAGCTTGGCCGCGACGGTATAGAGGCTGAGCTCCTCCTCGCCCAGATGCGCCTCGACGTAGGCCATGATCTCTCCGACGGTGACATGCGTGCCGGATCGGCGCCGCTCCGCGACGGAACGGCTGATGCGCGCCATCATCCGCTCCAGCCAGGTCATCAATTGCTCCTTCGTCAGCAGTTGGTTGAAGTTCATGAAGTCCGCATAGTCCGCGCCAAGCGTCTCCCGCAGGCTCCAGCCGTGCGCATGGACGATCCGGGTGAGCAGCGCCGTGATCCGCAGCAGCATTTCCTTGGCATCCGCGATCTGGCGGCCGGGCGAAAAGCCCCGCTCCATGAGCGCGGCGATCAGCTCGGACCGTTTGCCTTCGCTGCCGGTTTCGATCGCGATCTCGATTTCTTTCTCCACGTCGTTCAAGTTCAGCCAGGACGCGTCGGCCGGGACGTCGTGCCGGTAGCGGATGATCGTCTCGCGACCCAGCACGATCCGCTCCTGCAGCGCCATGCGGCACTGCTTGTACGCGACCGGCAGCAATGCGGGATCGGTCACCTCGGCACCGATACCCACACTCGCCGTCAGCTTCAGACAATCCTTCACCGTGCCGAGCAGCTTCCCGAGCCGCTGATCCGCAAGCTGGCGAAGCGCTTCTCCGCCGGCCGCGGACGAGGCGATAAAGATGACCGCCGTCAAGCCGTCGTCGTCCTGCAGCGCGATGGCCTCGAACGCTTCCTCCTCGGCATCCGCCAACACATCCTTTGCGATATTAAATAAAGCAAACTGCAGCAAGGCGCGCTCGTCCGACGGGAACCGGGCGTCGTCGCCCGCGGTCGGGTCCATGTCCACGACGGCGGACAACAGCATTTTTCCTTGCAGGGCAAAGCCGATCTCCTCACTGCGTTTGGCTAGCTCCCATCCGGAGTAGCGGCCGTTCAGCCAGTTTTTGTAGAACAGCTCCCTCAAGCGGGGCAGATGCTCCTTCCACCGGCGTTCGAGCTGCGACAGGTTGTGGTGGTCGTACAGCTCCTGCTCGCGCAGCTGCTTGGCCTTGAGGACGGTGTCCAGGATCAGCTCGTTCTCCGCAGGCTTCACCAAATATTTGAACACGCCCTGGTCGATGCTCTCTCTCGCGTATTCGAACTGATCGTAGCCCGTCAAAATGATGACCTTCGCGTGCGCATAATCGCGCTTCAGCAGCTTGGCCAGCTCCAGTCCGTCGATGTCGGGCATATGGATGTCCGTAACGACGATATCGATATGCGCCTCGCGCATCGCGGCGATCGCTTCCCTGCCGTTCTCCACCGCCCCGGCCACCTCGATGCCGTGCGCCTCCCACGGGATGCCCAGCGCGATCCGCTCCCGGACGCGGTACTCGTCTTCGACGATCAGCAAGTTCATGCGCGCTCCTCCGTCCGGATCGGAATGATTAACGTTACCTTCGTACCGACATATTCCTCGCTCTCCACGAGCAGATCGGCCGCCTCGCCGTAATAAAGCTTGAGCCGGGACTTGACGTTCTTGAGCCCGAAAAACCGGCTCGACGGACTGTCCTGCGGCAGCCGGTACAGCTTGCTCGTGATTGCGCCAAGCTCCCGGCGAATCTCCTCCAGCCTGGACGGCGGCATGCCGGCGCCGGTATCCGCCACTTCGACGATAAGACCGCGCCGGTCCAGTCCAGACCGGATGCGCAGCTCGCCGTCCATCGCATCCTTTTCGATCCCGTGGATAATCGCGTTCTCGACGATCGGCTGCAGCAGCAGCTTCAGCATCGGAATGTCCTTCGTGTCTTCCGCAAGCTCGATATCCGCTGTAAAATGCGCCGTGCGCATCTGCTGAACGCGAATGTAATACATCAAATGCTCCGCCGTCTCCGCAAGCGTGAAGTCCTGCCTGCCCTTGCCGAGACTGACCCTGAAAAATTTGGCCAGGTTCAGTACCATGTCGCTGATCTCCCGCATGCCGTGCTTGACGGCGACGGAATAGATGGAGTCGAGCGTATTGTACAAAAAGTGCGGATTGATCTGGGACTGCAGCAGATTGAACTCCGACTTCGCGATACGCAGCTCCTTCTCGTAATTCTCCTCGATCATGATCCGCTGGGCGGCCGCCATCTGGTTGAACCCGTCCATGACATGCCCGAGCTCGTCCCGGCGGTCGTGCTTGATCTGATGCGTCAAATTGCCGTTCTTGACCAGCTTGAACGCGCCGGACAATTGATAGAGCGGCCTTAGAATCTGGATATAGACGAGCCATGCGATCCACATGGCGAGCAGGATGCTGAGCAGAATCGTCAAGTAGGTGAACAGCTGCAGCCGGTGCGACAGCTTGAAAATCTCCGCCTTCGGCTGCTCCAGCTGAATGGACCAGGCGCCGCCGGACTCCCGGATCGTGAACAGGTCTTGTCCGCGGGCGCGCTCCGCCTCGGGGTTCGTCTCCAGAATCGGCTTGTCGCCGTAGAACAGGGTGATATTCATGTCCGCAGACGTTTGCAAATGCTGAATGATGTCCTGCAGCGCCGATTTGCGGACGGCGAAGATGAGCACGTTGGGCTCGGGCGATTCGCTCAGCACGTCGAGCAGCCGAATGTAATAGAGACTGTCGTCCTGAAGGTATCGATTGGTCCCCTCGCCGCTCCCGGAACCGGGAACGTACAGCAGCAGCGCCCCGACGCCGTGCACCGCCTGCTGGAACCAGGCTTCCTCCTTGACCCGCGGCCAGCGGATGCCGCCGAGCGTCGTCGAGACGCCGTTGCCGCTCTCTCCGTGCAGGATATAGGCCTCTTTGATCGAGCCGTTGATGTTGGTCAGGGAATTCAGCTGCTGCTGCACGGTGTGGACGTCGTACAGATTGTCCGGGGTGAACGGGTCCCGCTTGTCCCGCCAGATGTTGACGATGCTCGGGTTGGAGCTGATAAGCAGCGTCTGCTGATCCATGTTGCTCGCCATCTGGTCCATGTAGGCGAGCGTGGTCTGCAGGGCGCCCTTCGTTCGCTCGCGGATCTGCTCGTTCATGATCCGCTGCGAGTAGTTGTTCGCGAACAGGCTGACGACCACGAGCGGGATCAGGATGAGGATAAAGGTGAGCGATAGTTTAAACTGCAGTCCTTGCGTCTTTTTCAATCCGTCGCCTCCGTCCCGGCGGCGGCATTGGCTCCGCCGCGCCTCGCCTTCCGCCAGTGACCGGGCGGCATGCCGTAAAATTTGCTGAACGCGTGCGTAAACGCATAGGCGTCCGAGTAGCCGAGCATGGCGGCGATCTCCACGATGGCGTAGCCAGCGCTTAGCAGGTCGGCCGCCTTGTCCATGCGCAGCTTTTGCAAATAATGCACGGGGGAGGTCCCCATCCGCTCCGTGAAGAGCTTGGAGAAATAGGCGCGGTGGAGGGACAAGTAGTCCGCCACGTCGTGAACGGTAATTTTCTCCGTATAATGGGTATCCATATAGGCGACGCTGCGGGCGATCCAGCTGTCGATGCCCTGACGCGTCCGCTCGGCCTCGCTTGACGGAACCAGGAGCGCGAACACCTGGTACAAAATGGCGCACAGCTCGAGATGCCGTTTCAAATCGTATTTTCGGGGATGAAAGAGCAGCCGCAGCGCGGATTCGAGCTCCTTGCCCAGCACACCCGTCAGGAAGGGCTGCTGCCGGCTGAAGCCCGCGCGCTCGAACAGCCCGGGGACATGCGAGCCGTCCATGGATACCCAGATCATTTGCAGCTCCGGATGTCCCGGCGCCAAGCGGTAACGGTACGTATCTCCGGGAAACATGCCGAATGCGTCGCCTCTGGACAGCACGACCCGCTCTCCGCCGTGCTCGAATTCAACCTTGCCTTCCGTGACGAAGTGCATGTTGTAGTATTCGAGAATCATGAGCCCCGTCCGATAGGTCGGCTTGGCCACGTTCCTGCCGATGCGGAGCGGCCATACGCCCCCTTTGCAGGCGAAGGCGTCGGGGATAAACAGCTGCGATTCGAACCACTCGTTGGCGGACTCCTGCATAACCCGGCCCCTTTCGGCATGATTCCCCCTATTATAGCAAGCGCTTTCCAAACGCTGTCAATCGGGGACTCAGCATAAAAAACCTCATCGCCAGGAGAGGTTTTTTATCTTTTCGTACCGCTATAGATGAATCATCACGTAGTCTTCCTCGACCGACACGCCGAATTTCTCCACGGTAACTTCGTAGGACTTGGTTCGCATCTTCCCGTCGACGATCATGCAGCCCGTCTTGATGTCGAACTCCCACTGATGCCAAGGGCAGCGCACGATCTCCCCTTCCCGCTCGAAGGTGAAGTCGCCGGGCCCGGAGGATACGACGGCCGCGGTCACGAGCCCCTTGCAGAGCTCCGCTCCCTGATGGGGACAAACGTTGCGCAGCGCGTGAAAGGTGCCCTGGATATTGTAGACGCCGATGCTGCGCCCTTCGACCTCCACGATCTTGCGCGCGCCGGGCGGGATCTCCGACACGCGCGCGGCGCGGAACCGCTTGTCTGACGGACCGGCTTGCCGCCTCGGCTCGGCTGAGGACGGTCGCGGATCGGGGCGCTGCTGCTCCGTCGCGCTCATCCTTCCTCCTCCGTCTCTCTCTGCGGCAACCCGTACAGCTCGGCGGCGTTGTCGTAGTAGATCCGGTCCGCCAGATCGTCGGCCAGCTTGGGCAGCGCCTGCTTGGGCGAATCGTAGTCCCAGTGCGGATAATCGCTACAGTACATGAGCGTATCCTTGGCGTGGATGCTGTCCAGCAAGGAATCGAACAAAGCGCGGCTTGGCGTCTCGTCGATCGGCTGCGTCGTGACGCGGACATGCTCGCGGAAGTATTCGCTCGGCTTCTTGCGAACCCACGGCGTCTGCACGCGCAGGCCCTTCCACTCCTGGTCCATCTTCCACAGCAAGGGCGCAAGCCAGAGGACGCCCGCTTCCTGCAAGACGACCTTCAGCGTCGGGAAGCGCTCGAACACGCCTTCGAAAATAAAGCTGGCCAGATGCGCCGCCATCGTCGACGGCCGCGCGCAGCGCGTCTCGATGTAGTTCGTCACGTACCCGGCTCCCGTCGGCGGGCTGTTGATGCCCTCTCCCTCCAAGCCGACGTGGATCGTGAACGGCAGGTTATGGCGCACGCACGCTTCGTAGATCGGATCGTAAAAGCGGTTCCCGTACGGCAGCGTCGCGCCGTTGCAGACGATGACCTGCACCATGTCGGCTCTGCCGCCGACGCGGTCGATCTCCTTCGCGGCGAGCCGCGGCTCCTGCTTCGGGATCATGACCGAGCCCCGCAGCCGGCTGTCCCGCGTCAGCCAATGCTCGATCGTATAGTCGTTGATCGCGCTGCAGGTCGCAGCCGCGTAATCGTAGTTGATCGTCGCCTGAATGCCGTAGCCTTCTCCGGTCAAAATGCCGTACGCGACGTTGTAGCGGTCCAGCTGCTGCCGCTGCATGAGCGCCAGATCGCTGCCTGCGCGGCCGCCTTCCTCCGGATAGGCGTCGGCCATCCGTCCGCCGACCCCGCCGTTAAAATGCATGCCGCCGGGATACGCGGGTCCGTACGCCTCGACCAGCTCCCGGTAATGACGCGGCAGATACGGCTTGATCTCCTCTAAGCCCGAGATCTGGTGAATGTCGCAGTCGATGATCGGTCGTTTGGCTTTGCTCTTTTTGTCCGCCGGCGCCGGCGTTTCGGCTTGCGAAGTCTGCATGCCTGATGCACCTCCAAGGTTCCAATGAACCGCCGGGCGGCGAGTCGCGAGCCGCCCGGCGAGTCGATTGCTTGACCTTCATATTAAAGCGCGGACCGTCGAACGCCAATGCTGCCTTGTCTGTCGTTTTTGCGATTTTGTAAGGTTACGGGTCTTGCGGTCTAAATGACCTGCTTCACGGCGACATCGTCGAAATACGCCTGGGCGACATGCGTGTACACGCCGATTTTCCCGCTTGCCAGGGATGAATCCGTCGTGTTGATCTTGAGCGTCCCGTTGACGTAAGCCTTGATCGCCGTTCCGTTCAGCTCGAGCTTGAACAGATGCTGCGTGCCCGTGCTCAGCGTCAGCGATGCCGAAGCGACGATGCTCTCCGTGCCGCCCACGACCTTGCGGAGCGACAGCTGCCCCAGATTGTTGTCGTAGTAGACGTAATAGTAATTGTTGTTGTCCGCAAATCGCGCTACCAGCCCGATTCTGCCGTAAATGCTCTGCCACTGGTCGGCTTTGATCTTGGCCTCCACGCTGTAATTCGTCCAGGCCGTATCGCCCGCCGTAGACTTGGAGCCGCCTTTGTCGAAGTTGTCGGCTAGATAGGCGTACGAGCCTCCGTTCGCGACGACGCTATAATTGCCCCAGGAGCTGGCCACCGTCCAGCCCGTCGCCGTGCCGCTCTCGAACTGTTCCTTGAACAGCAGATCGCTCGTAGTGACGGCGGTCGGGCCGCTTCCCGCAGAAACGTTGCCCGACGGATCGAACGCCTTCACGACATAGTGATACGTCGTCAGCCCGGTGACGCTCTTATCGGTATAATGCGTGACGTTGCCGTTAAGCGAGGCGATCTGCGTACCGTCGCGATAAACCTTGTAGCCGGACACGCCGACGTTGTCCGTGGACTTGGTCCACGACAGCTCCACTTTGGCGGCCGTATCGGACGCGGCCGCGACGCCGGAAGGCGCCGTCGGCGCGGTCAGATCCGTGCCGGTGGCGGGATCGTACGCCAGCTCGAACGCGTAGCCTTTGTCGGTTTCCAGCGGCACCGTGATCGTCGAGCCCGACACCGTGACCGGCACCTCCGCCAGCCGCACGCCGTTCTGCGCGAGCTTGTAGGCTTTGTACGCCGACGGCGTGCGCGTCGTATCGAGCTTGAACTCGCCCAGGCCGTACTTTACGAGCGTCGGCAGTGTGCCCTGGTGGTACGTCGTAATGCCGCCGGACGTCTCTTCGTATTCGCCGGTCCCGGCGGCGTCGGTCGTATAGGTGAGCAGGATGCGGCCGCTCTCGTCGAGCGGCTCGTCGTCCAGCGACAGCGCGGACACCGTGCCATGCGCCAGATCGCCCTTCAGCGTGACGGCGCCGAGCGCGTAGCTGCTGCCGTCCAACGTGCCGACGGCCGCCGCCGCGTACGGCGTGTTGATCAGGTACGTATTCGTGTTCAGGTCGAACACGAGCTCGCCCGTATCCGAGACCAGCAGGTTGTCGTCCAGGGCGTCCTGCATGGACGCCTTGAGCCCCGTATCGTCGAGCGCGTCGATGAACGTCTCCGCGACCTCCTTCATCGTCATCGCGTTCGTAATCGTAATCTCGTTGGCGCCCGGGATATCCCCCGCCGCGATATCCGCCGGCGTCAGGCCGGGCGTAATCTTGTAGATCGCGTAAGGCGCGGCCGGATGGTCCGCGTACACCGTCACCGTCTTGAATAAATGCGGTATCATCATGCGGTTGCGTTCCTGATCCTGGTTTTCGGTCGCGGAGCCATGCGTCGCCACCCACGTTTTATCCCTGACGATAACGAATTTCGGATCGCTCTCCGCGACGTGTCCCCGGCGGAACAGCAGCGCGCTCTGATACTCGGACATCGTCGCCAGCGTATCCGAGACGGAATCGAAGGAGATGGCGCCGCCGAGCGGCGTCTCGTTGACGGCCTCGTTCACCCGGCTGCTGAAGTCGAAGCGGTTCATCATATCCCAGCCGTTGTAAGCCCCGGACGCGGATGAGATCAAGCCGAGCTCGTCTCGCCCGTCGGTCGGGAACTCCTGGTTAAACTCCGTCAGCGCGAAGGGCTTCCGGTACAGCTGGCCGAGCGCAAGGGCGGGGATGTAATTTTTGATGATGGACGAACCGTACTGCGGGACGTAGCTCGCCGCCGTCGCAGGATCGAACACGGTACTGTAGCGCGGATGCGTAAGCGGGTTATAACTAAAGACCCCTCTGCCGTTAACCAGCCCGTTGTACAGATGCGTCTCCTGAACGTCCGCCTGCGTCCGCCAGTAGTTGGCCAGCGAATCGTTAATGTAGTTGATGCCGCCGATCGGCGCGTGGACGCCTACAACGTTCTTTAAGTAGGACTTCATGTCGCCGTTGGCCGCGAACTGCTTCTCCGTAAAGTATGCGGTCATAAGGTCCCTGACGCCGGGCGGCGTCCCCCAGAAGCTCGTCGGAAACGTCGACACCGTCGGCAGCCCTTTGCCGGTCAGGTAGGCGTTGAAGTCCGTCTTGATCCAGTTGTTAAAATTGGCGTCGGAGAAATTGGCGTTGTAGAGCAGCGATTCGTTCACCGGCGAAAGACCCATCAGCTGGGGATCGTCCTTCAGCGCGAGGCCGGTATACGGATTCACGTGCGACAGGAGCTGGCTCGCGAAAGACTTCCAGATGGCGATCCCGTCCGACATCAGCGTCGCCAAATACTTGGATGCGGTCGTGCCGTACGTATTCAGGCTCGAGACGCCCGAGAAATCGGCATACGCCAAGATGTCCATGTCGATATAAATGCCGCGCGCCTTGAGCAAAGCGTTGAAATACTCGAAGTTGTCGAGCTTGGTCGCGTTCAGCGTCACCGTCGTGGACGTGGGCTTCGCCATCAACCCTCTGGCCCAGTCGTAGTTCTGGTCCACGGAAGAATACCGCACGACATTGTAGCCCATGGCGGCGAGCCGGTCGGCGATGACGACCATCTCCGCGTGGGTCGGATCGGTGCCGTAGCTGCCGTTCAGGTTGCCGCCGTAAAACTTCACCTTCTTCGTCGGCTCGTCCTCGAATACGTAATCGCCGTCCGCGTCGATCTGAACGAAGCCCTTGTCTCCCGCCGGGGCGTCGTTCAGAAACGATAAATCCAGGGCGCTGCCGGGCGCCACGGCCATCGTCGTATCGATCGCCCTCCAGGTGCTGTCGGCTACGATCGGATCCGCGCTCGCCACCTCCGCCTTGCCCGCGACAGAAGCGACCGGAACAAGCAGGGCCAAGGACAGGGCGACGGCCGTCGGTTTGGTCATTCTTTTCATCATTCAAGCCTCCTCAAAGGGTTGGTCACGCAGTTTGAAGGCGCTTACAATTTATACAGTCGACTTCCGGCTTCTCGCGCTTCATCTCCTTTCCGCCATTTCAGCATTATCATAGAATCGGGCGGATCCACCGACAATGTTCGGGCGTCGGCTGTTTTTTGCGAGTTCGTCAGGAGGCGCCCCGCTGCGCGCTCCCAAACGTTGAGCGAAGATTAGCCCCTGATCGAAAAAAATAGACCAACCGGAAAAGCCGGTCGGTCGATCAACTACTTTTTCTGCAAAGCCAGCCATTCCATCAGCGACACTTCCCTGCCATTAACCGCTACAGGCTGCCCGTCGTAGTCCAGGCGGCAGTCGTCGTTCAGCGCGTAGATCCACGAGAAATGCCCGTGATAGACAAACGGCTCTCCCCGCTCATCGGCGAACCGGCCATGGAGATCGACGACCCGGTCGAAATACGAGAAATGCACGTCCTTCGCACCGGCCTTGATCAAGCGCTCGTAGGTCGGCACCGCCGTCTCTTCCGGCCTCACGATCGAATCGTCCTTGGCATGGGTCAGCCAGATCGGCAGGTGTTTGATCCGTTCGATGTCCGCGTCGCCGATGACTTCGTCGTACAGCGCCTCGCAGACCGGAAAAGCAGCCGCGAAGTACGCCGGGTAATCCAGCACCATCCGCATTGTCATAAATCCGCCGTTGGAGCAGCCGCCGATATAAATCCGGTCCGTGTCGATCGCGGCCTCGTTGAGGGAGACGAATTCGTCGATCAGCGCTTTTAACGCCTGAACGTACCTGGACTTCCCCGTCCGGCCGTATTGCCTGCTGCCGTCGTCCAGCCAGAAGGTCGGCGCCTGCGGCACCAGCACGAACGCGCCGCCGAGCTTGGCCTGAATGTCAGCGCCGGCCAGGTTGACTACATTGTTGCCCGTATAGGCGATGGCCGGATCCGTCCCGCCTTCACCGCCACCGTGCAGCCAGATGAGGAGCGGCCTTTTTCCGTTTCCGGTCTGCGGCACGAAGTAGCCGTACTTTAGCGGTTCCGCTTGAAATGAAGAGATGCCCTGCAGAAACCGCTCCGCCTGCTTCGCGGTATTTCCGGCGCACCGGTCGAACACACAGCCCGACAGCGATTCGCCTTCTGCCGAACGGATCTCCGCAATCTGCGCAATCCGGTAATCGCTGACGATATATTCGTTCATGCCGTTTAATGGCGCGATGGATGCGGCCAAAGGATCGAGCGGGCCGTGCTTCATCTCGAGCGTCACGAACGTCCCTTCTTCGGCACGCATGCCGGCGATCGAGGAAGGATAAGCGTCCAGAATCGTGCCGTAGCCCTTGCTCGGTATCTTAAGCTCCGGCTCGGTCCAGCTTTTGGGAAGCAGGAGCACCTCGCCTTGTTTGTCCTTCCGTTCCACGTAAACGCTAAAGCAGGCCGGCTTGACCGCTTCCGCCTTCACCACGGTCCGCATCGGCAGGACGAGCTTCGTAATAAACGGGCCGTAATCCGTGATTTCCGTAATCGTGTAGTAGATGCTTCCCATCTCGGCCTCCCCCTCTCCGGCGCGCTATTCCGCCTTCGTCAGCCTGACGGCCATGAACTGCTTGCCCGGCAGCTCGATGCGGAATGCCCCCTCGTACGTCCCTTCGAGCCGCTCGACCGTCATGTTCCACGTATCGATGACGTCCGCGACGTACTTCGTTCCCGGTTTGCGGCTGAAGTTCCGATAACGGGGCTGGTTGAAGCCGAAATAGTACAAATAGTATTCGTCCTTCACGCCGGCGCACGGCACGTCCCAATCGGACGGCAGCGGGTTCAGCACGCCGCCCGGGCTCTCCTCGGTTATGCGGCGCAGAAAGGCGATCCGGTCGGGACTCGTGCCCGTGAGCTTGCCGCCTTTGGACCACCACAGCACTTCTTCGGGATTAAGGTACGTTTCCCCGTGTCCCACGTATCCTCCGCGGATCGCGCCTTCCCAGAAGCGGCGCGTCATCTCTTCGCCGGTGATATTGCCCCAGCCCTGGTCGATGTCGCCTTCGTAGGCGCACTCGTCAATGACGATCGGTTTTTTCCACTTTTCCCGCCATTCGGTCGTCGCCTCGGACGTCTTGTACACGTCGACCCGCTGGATGCTGCAATGCGTGACCCATGGCTTGCTGTAGTCGTAAAAGGCGAAGCAGTTGTGATTGGAAATGAGATGTCCCGCGGGGTCGTTCGACGTGACGATCTCGGCGAAGCGCTCCCAGTCGGCCAGCTCCTTGTTCCACATGAGATCGTACTCGTTCGCCAGCGACCACCACACGTTGCGATAAGCGGACAGGCGGGCCGTGACGTAGCGAAGGTATCGGTCGTCGGCCGCCGGGTTCATCTCCGAATAGCCCCAGCGGTCGTAAGCGTGGAAAAGGATCAGGTCCGCTTCGATGCCCAGCTTGCCCAAATCGGCGATCCGATCCTCCAGATGGCGGAAGAATACCGGGTTGAACCGCGTATAATCCCAGCCCTTCTCCAGGGAGCCCTCGAACGGATCGTAGACAGGCTCGTTCTCGTTGAACAGGTACGATTTCGGAAACACGCACATGCGCATTTTGTTGAACGGGGAAGCTTTGAGCGTCTCGAGCGTCTGCGCTTCTAACGCGTCTCCCTGGTGCGTCCATGCATAACAGGTGGTGCCGACCGGGATATAGGAAGTGCCGTCTTCGTAGGCAAAATGATACGTGTCCTTCACGCGGACCGGGCCATGGTTGCCGGCGGACGGGGGAAAGACACGGAACGCGCCTTCGATGCCGTTCAGGGATCGGGCGTTGCTGGTCGTCCGGTACGTCCACGCGCCCTGCGCGTCCGGCATGAAGCGGATGCGGTAGACGCCGTCTCCATCGTAGAAGCCGGCCATGCGGACGCTTTTGTCGCCGAACGCGAACTCGGCGGCCAGTTCGACGTCCGTGAAAGGATTGCCGTGGCTCGGTCCCTTCAGCTCGATCTCGTAGACGCCCCACTGCTCGGCCTCGTCCGGCGCTTGCACCGCCGCGGAAGCTTCGGGGACGTCAGCCGGCTCGTATCCGGCGGACGGGGCGACCTCGGCATCCGGCTCCGCCATGGCGGCGGTATCGGACGCAACGCCGGCCAGCTCCGCCAGTGTGTCGGCGATCCAATCCGGCTGCCCCAATTCTTCCTGGCGGAAGGCGTACACCTTTTCCAGCGTCAGGCTCTTGAAGAGCGACAGCATATGGGGCGGCGAGGAAAGCAAGTCCGGCAGCCTGCGGGCCAGAACCGCACGGGCCGCTTCGTTTTTGTAGATGATGCCGATGCGGGTCTTTTCGGTAAATGTCATGCTTGTTTGACCTCCTCCAACGCGCTTGTTTTCGTAGGGGCGCCTATTACCGAACCCGCCGCTTTTTGCCACCCTGCATATAATCGTTCGCGTTCGGCCGCTTCCATAACGGGTGCGTATGGTTGTCCGGCCGCCCCGAACCGCTCGATCTCGTCCAGCGAAGCCCAGTAACCGACGCCCAGGCCCGCCATATAGACGGCGCCCATCGCCGACAGCTCCGCGACCGCGGACCGCGACACGGCCAGATTCAGCAGGTCGGCCTGGAACTGCATGAGCAGCGGGTTGCCGGAGGCGCCGCCGTCCGCATGGAGCTTCTTGAGCGGGATGCCCGTCTCGCTCGCCATTAATTCCGCCGCGTCGCGCACCTGGTACGCGATGCTCTCGACCGCGGCGCGGACGATATGGCCCTTGCCGGTCGCCCGGCTCATGCCGACGATCGCGGCCCTTGCGTACGGATCCCAATAGGGGGCGCCCAGCCCGACGAATGCGGGCACGAGGTAGACGCCTTCGTTGTCCGGCGTCCGCCTCAGCATGACGTCCAGCTCCTCGAACGAATCGAACAGCCCGAGATTGTCCCTGACCCACTTGACGCTGTCGCCGGAGCTGCGGATGACGGCTTCAAGCGCATAAGTCACCTGGCCGCTCTTTCCCCAAGCGATGGCCGTCACCAACCCGTTATCCGATACGACGGGGCGTTCGCCGGTGTTCATGAGCACCGAGGTTCCCGTGCCGTAGGTCGCCTTCGCCATACCCGGCTCGAGGCACAGCTGCCCGAACAGGGCCCCTTGGGAATCCCCGATGACGCCGGATACGGGGATTTTCTCGGGGAACAGGTCCGGGTCGTCCGTGAAGCCGAACGATTCGTCCGAGAACTTGACCTCGGGGAGCAACGCCCGCGGCACGCCGAACAGTCCGCACAGCTCGTCGTCCCAGTCCAGCGTATGGATATTGAACAGGGAAGTCCGGCTCGCGTTGGTGTAGTCGGTCGCATGCGTTTTCCAGCCGGTCAGCTTCCAGATCAGCCAGCTGTCGATCGTGCCGGCGAGCAGCCGGCCTTGCGCCAGCAGCGGTTTAGCGCTTTCAACATGGGTTAGTATCCAATCCCACTTGGCGGCGGAGAAGTACGGATCGAGCATGAGTCCGGTCTTGGACCGTACCGTCCGTTCATGTCCGGCGGCTCGCAGCGCCTCGCACCGGTCGGCCGTGCGCTGGCACTGCCAGACGATCGCGTTGTATACGGGATGGCCCGTCTCCCGGTCCCAGACGACGGCCGTCTCCCTTTGATTCGTGAGGGCGAGCGCGGCCAAAGCGGCGGGCTCGATGCCCGCCAGCTCCAGCGCTTCGCGCACCGTCCGCTTCACGTTGTCGTAAATCTCGAGCGGATCGTGCTCCACCCAACCGGGCTTCGGATACACTTGCCGGTGCTCCGCGCTGCTCTTCGCGACGACCCGGCCGGAACGGTCGACGAGCAAAGCCTTCGTGCCCGCCGTGCTCTGGTCAACCGCCAGGATATACTTTTCCATGAACGGCCGTCCTTATCTGCCCAGCAGATCCAGGGCGATCTTTTTGATGTTGCCGGCGCTGATGCCGTAGTGGTCGAATACCTCGGCGCTCTTGCCCGCGATGGCCGGCTCGTCCGGGATGCCGAGAATGCGCATCGGCACGGGCTTGTGCTGCACGACGACTTCGGCCACCGCGGCGCCGAGACCGCCGTGAATGCTGTGCTCCTCGACGGTGATGATATGTCCCGTCTCGAGAGCGGCCTTGACGACCGCTTCCTCGTCCAGCGGCTTGATCGTATGCATGTTGATCACGCGGCAGGAGACGCCTGCTTCCTTAAGCGCTTCATGGGCGTCGAGCGCGACGCGAACGGTCTCGCCTGCCGCGATGATCGTCAGATCGCCGCCTTCGCGCAGGGTGACGGCCTTGCCGATCACGAATTCGTAGTCGTCGTTCTCGTAGACGTCTTCGACCGGATTGCGCCCGATGCGAATGTACGCACCGCCCTCGTGCTTTACGAGCGCTTCGGTCATGCGCTTCGTCTCGTGCCGGTCGGCGGGCAGGATGACGGCAAGGCCCGGGATCGCCCGCGAAACGGCCAGATCCTGCACCGAATGGTGCGACATGCCGAGCGCGCCGTAGCTGACGCCCCCGCTGATGCCGACCAGCTTCACGTTCGTGGCCGAATAAGCGACGTCCACCTTGATCTGTTCGATGCTGCGCATGCTGAGAAAGCAAGCCGGCGAGGTCACGAACGGCTTTTTGCCGCTGTGCGCGAGGCCGGCCGAGATGCCGACGATGTTCTGCTCGGCGATGCCGACTTCGACGAATTGGTCCGGATACGCCTTGGCAAACGGAGCCATGGCGGCCGAGCCTCGCGAGTCGCTGGCGAGCACCATAATGTCGCGGTCTTCCTTGGCCAGCTCCAGCAGCGTATCGCAAATGACCTGACGGTTCGGTATCGTATTCGCCATAATTAACGCACCAGCCCTTCCTGCTCGTAGCTCTCGATCGCAGCGGACAGCTCGGCGAGCGCCAAGGCCAACTGCTCGTCGTTTGGCACGTGGTGGTGCCAGTGCGCCACGTTTTCGGCGAAGGATACGCCTTTGCCTTTGACCGTGTTCGCCATGACCAGCGTAGGCTTGCCGGGTATCGCAGGCGCCGCCTCGAAGACGCGCACCAGCTGCTCCATGTCGTTGCCGTCGATGGACACGACGTTCCAGCCGAAGGCCGCCCACTTCTCCTCGAGGGGCTCGAGGCCCATCACTTCCTCGGTCGATCCGCTGATCTGAAGCCGGTTGCGGTCGATGATGGCGACCAGGTTATCCAGCTTGTAGTGCGGACCCGCCATCGCGGCTTCCCACACGGAGCCTTCCGCCTGTTCGCCGTCGCCCATCAGGCAGAACACCCGATAGTCCCTGCCGTCCCGCTTCGCCGCGAGCGCCATGCCGACGCCGATGGCCAGCCCGTGGCCCAGCGCGCCCGTGTTCATTTCGATGCCCGGCACCTTGTTGTTGGGATGCCCGATCAGCCGCGTGCCGAACTGGCTGAACGTCTTCAGCTCTTCCTTGGGAAAGAAGCCGAGGTCGCCGAGGATGCACCAGAGGGATTCCACCGAATGCCCCTTGCTCGCGATGAACCGGTCGCGCCCGTCCCACTTCGGGTTCGCGGGATCGATCTTCATGACGCGGTAGTAGAGCGCCGTCAAAATATCGGTATTGCTGAGCGAGCCGCCCGTATGCCCCGTCTTGGCCCCGTGAATCATCTTCAGCAGATCCATGCGGATCTGCGCGGCTTTCGCTTTAAGTGCCGTCGTTTCCATGGATGAGTGCCTCCTTTGAATCACAGTCCCGCACCGCGAAGCCAGGCCTGAATCTCGCGTTCGGTCGGATCTACCGCATCCGGGGTCAGTCCCGGGATATAATTGCATGCCTCGTACAAGGCCGGAATCGCGTTCGCATGAATGCCTACGGAATGATGGACATAAGGGCCTTTGACCAGCTTTTCTTCCCACAGCGGCCAGTCGTTCACTTCCACCCAGACATACGAGCCCCGCGTATAAGGGCCTTGAATGCCGCGGGCTTTGCCGAGGAACAGCTGGTACTCGCCATGGTCGCCGTCGAAGCGCGCCAGCGTCATGTCGCCGCCCTTGATCTCGCCCTCGTGCGTGCCCGGCGAATGGTCGTCGAACAAGAAGTGCTTGCGCAGCTTCGGTTTGTCTTCGACGGTCAGGGAGACGGGAAAGTTGCCGCAGTGGAAAAGCAGCTCGCCGTTCGGATTTTCGGGATGGCGGACGGTCAGATCGGCGAAAAACGTCGGGTGCTGGTTCAACGTCGCCGCTTGAACCATGACGGAGGTGATCGCGCCGTGAATGTCGGTCTCGCAGGTGACCGGGATCTGTTCGTCGGTCAGTATCGCGTTGGCCAGGCAAGGCATGATCCCCATCGCGTCCTGCAGGGACGACCAGCATTGGATCGCGATCGCCGTGCTGCCGGTGTTCAGGGCATACTGCTTCATCGCAACCTTCAGGGCGGCGATCCGGCGGACGTCCGCTTCGGTCACTTCGGACCAGTCCAGTTTGGCTTTAATATAGTCGATGGCTTCCGCCAGTTCGGAGCTGCTGCCCTTCTCGATCTTCTGCGAAGCGCGCTGGATGTCGACCAGCGTGATCGGATGGATCTCGATGCCGAACCGCTCCAGCAGCTCCCCTTCGTTGCACATCATCGTCCAGAACGAAGCCGGGCGCGGGCCGATCTGCAGAATGCGCAGGCTGCGGAATTTTCTGACCACGTTCGCGGCGGCGACGAAGTTCGTGAAGCCCCGCTCGAAAACGGGATCGTTCACCCGGCTGTTCGTGACATAGGTGAAAGGAACGTTGAAGCGGCGCAGGATCTTGCCGGTGGCGAACAAGCCGCACTGCGTGTCGCGCAGGCGCATGCCGTCCTCGAGCGGCGCTTCGTCGCGGGGACCCCACAGCAGTACGGGCTTGCCCAGCGCCTTGCCGACGCGCGCCACCGTATCCTCCGTGCCGAAGTTGCAGTGCGGGAAGAACACGGCGTCCACTTTTTCCTGCTTGAACCGGTCGGCGATCAGGTCTGCGTTGATATGGTCGTCGTAGAGCAGTCCCTCTTGGTTGAGCCCTTCCAGATCGACGATATCGATGTCGAGGCCGAAGCTTTCGATTTTTTCCTTGATCAGTACCTTGTAGCGGAAAGCGTCTTCAGCGCTAAATACGAAACGTCGGGTCGGCGCGTAGCCCAGCTTCAATCTGCTCATGTGTGGGATCTCCCTTTCAGTAAACTAACTAAACAATAATAAAGTCGTTTAACTGCATGAGTTCAATTTATCACTGGTTTTTCCGCTGGTCAATGCGTTTTAAGTAAATAATATTAATAATTTAGTGGAATAATGAACTAAATTAACTAAACAAAAAGCCGATCTCTTGCTTATTAACACAATTAACATTAAACTAAACTTACTAAACGGAACGAATGGAGATTTTCTTCATGAAGATGGAAGACATCGCGAGGCTCGCCGGCGTATCCAAGGCCGCCGTGTCGCTGGCGCTCAACGGGAAAGGAGGCATCGGTCCGGAGACGCGGGACCGTATCCTTCAAATCGCCAGAGAAAACGGCTACCGGCCCAAGTCGCGAACCTCGGCCCGCGAAGCGCAGACCGCCTCGATTACGTTCCTTGTCTTCGCGAATTCCGGCATCGTCTTGGAGCAATATTACCAACAGCCCTTCTTCCGGGAGCTGATCCACTATATCGAGGAACGGTGCCGCGCGAGCGGCTATTCCCTGCTGTTCTCCTCCGTGGACATGTCGACGTTCGACGAAGGCATCCGGGCGATCGCCGAGGACAAGCGCGCCGACGGCGTCATCTTGCTGGGCACGAACTTGAACAAGGAAATGCTAGAGCAGGTCGCCGATCGTCTGAACGCCCCGCTGGTCGTGCTGGACACTTGCTTCGAGACGCTCCCGATTTCTTTTATCCAGATCAACAACGCGATGGGCGCCTATCAGGCCGGCCGGCATCTGTGCGGGCTCGGTCACCGCGACATCGGCTACATCGCTTCCGATATCCGCATCCGCAACTTCGACGACCGCCGCACCGGATTCATGCAGGCGCTGCAGGAGAACGGGCGCGAGCTGTCGCCGGCGCATGTGTTCTCGGTGGCCCCCACGATTCTCTCCTCCCAGGACGCGCTGAAAAAGCGGTTGTCCGCTTACCGGGAATCGCGGATGCCGATGCCGACGGCCTTTTTCTGCGAATGCGACTACATCGCGATCAGCGCGATCAAGTCGCTCGTCGAGCTGGGCTATCGCGTGCCGGAGGACGTCTCCGTGGTCGGCTTCGACAATATCTCCGAAGCGCTCATCGTCTCTCCCGAGCTGACGACCGTGCACGTGGAAAAGGAACGGATGGCCCGCCTCGCGGTGGACATGATCGTCGAAGCGATCGAATCCGACTCGCTCGTCGGCTCCAAGGTGCTCGTGGACACGCAGTTTATCGCGAGAGGATCCTCCCGCTCCCCGGATCCCGCAGCGCGCGAGGCGGCGGCGAACGCCGTACGCTAATGTGACGGCAGCGCAAGCAACATCGTTGGATCATGCGCTTGAAGCGAAAGGTACAGCCCTGTAGAAGCCAGGGGGCTGTACCTTTCTTGCTGCTTGGGGCAGTTGACAGCCGCTCCAGCCGCAGCGCACGGTCCGGCGGCCCTCGCAGTGGAGCGCGCCGGCATGCTGCCCATTCCCCGTCCGCCTATGAAGTTATCAGGACTCCCTCGCGTTCAACCGCTTGAGCAAGCCATCCAGATCGTCCTCGCCGAGCGCGCCGCCGCTGAAGCCCGCGTCCGCAAGGCCGGTTCCGTTGCAGCTGACTTGATCCGCATCCGCGCCGCGCAGCAGAATGGATGCGCCGGCGTTGGCGGGAATCGCCGCCCGCAGCTCGATCTCGTCTTCATTCCCGTTCCCTTTCCCGTTTCCGGCGAACGCCCAGCCCGATTCGACCTTGCCGTAGGAAGCCGATCCGGCGCGCGCTTATTGGAGCGGGCTGCTGCTGACGTCGATCATCGCCTCGCTCGGCGCCTATCATCTGCTGGCCGGTGAGTCGCTATCGCTGCTGACGCAGGCCTACTATGTGGACTACAGTCCAGCGGGAGCCGACTTCGCGGCTGCGCTCAGGCGATACTGCGACTTTCAGATCCGCTACGCGAAACTGCTGTACGACGCCTCGCTCCGCACGTCTCCATGACGCATGCCGACGGCGATAACCTGGAGTACGTATTCGACGGGCTAAACTACAGCACCTATGGCGAGGCCGGTAAAGTATGGACGATAATCAGGGAAAGCGAAAGGTTCAAAACGGTCAGCTTCGTCAACCTGTCCAGCCAGTCGGACGACTACTGGAACGAGGGTAAGGCAGAAACCGCCACCGTCTCCGGCATCGCAGTGCGCATGCTGCTCGACCGCGAGCCTGCTGGCGTATTCGCAGCCTCGCCGGACGATCGGCTCGGCCGGCCGCAGCAGCTTGCGTACCGGGTGACGGACAGCCTGCGCGGGATGACGCTGGAGGTCGAGGTGCCCTCCCTAAGCGTATGGACGCTGCTGTGGATCGAGATTGGTTAAGATTTGGGCTGACGGTCACCGCTAGCCGGTTTTCTGGCTGGTTCTCCGCTGACTTCGCGCTCCGATAACGATGTGGCAGCGTCTTATTTCGGCGGGAGCGGCGGTACAGATCGGAATAACGATGTGGCAGCGTCTTATTTGGGCGGAATAGGCGGTACGCTGAGGAATAACGATGTGGCAGCGTCTTATTTGGGCGGAATAGGCGGTACAGCCAGAAATAACGATGTGGCAGCGTCTTATTTTGGCGGAATCGGCGGTAGGCAGAGGAATAACGATGTGACAGCGTCTTATTTGAGCGGGATAGGCGGTACAGCCAGGAATAACGATGTGACAGCATCTTATTTTGGCAGAATCGGCGTTACAGCCAGGAATAACGATGTGACAGCGTCTTATTTTGGGCGGAATAGGCGGTACGGCCAGGAATAACGATGTGGCAGCGACTTATTTTGGCGGAATGGGCGGTACAGCCAGGAATAACGATGTTGCAGCGTCTTATTTTGGCAGAATCGGCGTTACAGCCAGGAATAACGATGTGACAGCGTCTTATTTTGGCAGAATCGGCGTTACAGCCAGAAATAACGATGTGGCAGCGTCTTATTTGGGCGGAATAGGCGGTACGCTGAGGAATAACGATATGGCAGCGTCTTATTTTGGCGGAAAAGGCGGTACGAACCCTGCTAACTGCGGGGAGGATGCGATTTTACCTAAAAGCCAACAAGCTCACGTTCTGAGCTTGCTGGCCATCTTCCGCTTTAAATTGTTTGTACAGCCCTCTGTCGTCTTGCCGCCCAAAAAGCTGCTTCCGGTTAAAGCTTCTGCACGTTAAAGTCGTCGAAATACGTCTTCTGCATGTGCGAGTATACGCCCGCCTGGCCGGAAGTAATTGCGATCGAAGTCCCGCTGACGAGCAATGCGCCGTCGATATAGCCTTTGATCGAGCTGCCGTTCACTTCCAGCTTGAAGGTATGGTAGGCGCCGGCCGTCGGGTCTGCGGCGAGAGATGCCGAAGCCAGCGTCGTATCCGTGCCGTTCTGATATTTCACCAGCGATACCGTATGATAGTAGCCGGAATAGCTCATATAGTAATAATTGCTGGCGTTTTGATATCGCGCCACCAAGCCGACGCGGTCGTGCCAGCTGTCTACCTTGATCTTGGCTTCGACGCTGTAATTCGTCCATGCGTTCTGGCCCGCGGACGGTCCCGTTACCGACTTGGTCGAGCCGGAGGACGCGTTATCGGACAGAAGTGCCCTCGTGTTGCCGTCCTTAACGATATAAAAGGTTCCCCAACCGCCCACCGTCGTCCATGGGGCCAGATTCAAGTCCTCGAAGTCGGACGCGAACAGCGTGCTCGTGGTCGTCGACACGACTTGGCTGCTGGCATTCGACAACCGGTCGCCGAGATCGAAAGCCTTAACCGTATAGTAATAGGTGGTGGAGATCGTCAGTCCCGTATCCTTGTAGCTTTGGAAGGCGCCATTGACGGTGGCGACCTCCACGCCGTCGCGGAACACCTTATAGCCCTTGACGCCCGTCTCGTCGGCGGGGGCCTGCCAGGACAAGTCGATCTCGGAGGCCGAGATCGGCACCGCGGTCAAGCCCGCGGGAGCGGCCGGCGCCGCGCGGTCATAATGACGCACCACGACGTTGTCGAAGTCGACGGACTGCCCCGACTCCGATAAGAGTCCGGCTTTGCCTCCGGCAAGCGAGGTATCGACGGCGGAGATGACGGACGTGCCGTTCAGGTAGCCGACCAGGTTCGTTCCGATCGTCTCGAACCGCAGCTTGTAAGACGTTCCGGCTGCGACAGTCGACAGGCCGCTTACCGTCTCAACGACCGTGTCTACGCCGCCCGCGCGTTTCTTGATCACGGCGCTGCCCGTGTCGGCGCGGTACGCGAACGCATAATAATTATCGCCATCCGCATATTTGGCCAACAAACCGACGCCGCCCGCGTTGCTCGCCGAACGTACGCCGGCCTCAATCGCATAGTCGCCGCCGTATGTCGCGTCGATTACGGACTTTCCGTTGGCGCTCGCGCGGTACGCGGAATTGCCGCCGCTCGTCGCGACGCTCCATTGCCCCGTCGCCGCCGTCCATCCGTTCGCATTGCCGTCCTCGAACGTATCCTCGAACATCGGATCGTAAACCAGCTCGAACGAAAATCCTTTGTCCGTATCAAGCTGAACGAATATGCCGCCGCTATAAGCCGTCACGGGAATCTCCTGCAGCCTTACGCCGTTCAGCGCCAGCTTGTAGGCTTTGTAGCCTGCGGCAGGTCGATCCGTCGCGAGCTTGACCACAGCGGTTTGCTCCTTGGCCAGCGTAGGGAGCGTGCCCTTGTAGTATTGAACGATCCCGTTAGGCTGCTGGATCGTCTGTTCGCCGGTCGCCGCGACGTCGGTCGTGTAGACGAGCAGCATCCTGTCGCTGTCTTCCAGCGGGCTATTATCTAGTGACGATGCAAGAAATGTTCCCTTGTATACGTCCCCGGTCACCGACAAGGCGCCGAGATCGAGCGCGTTATTGTTCATCGTTCCTGCTGCCGCGACGACCTTCGGCGTGCGGACCATGTAAGTGTTGAGATTGAGGTCGAACAGCAGCTCTCCCGTATCGGACAGCAGCTGGTTGTCGTTCAGCGCGTCAAGCATCGCCGTCTTCATCGGTGACGGATCCAGCGACTCGATCATCGTTTCGGCCATTTGCAGTTTGTTCATGGCGGTCGTAATCGGGACCCGATTCGCCGCAGGGAGATCGCCCGCAGCGATCTGCGCCTTGGTCAGCCCCGGCGTGATCTTGTAGACCGCGAACGGCTGTCCCGGATTGTCCGCATACACCGTCGCCGTATTGAACAAATGCGGGATATACATCATGTTGGCGATCTGGGTCTCCAGGTCGGATGCGGCTCCCGTGTCGCTAACCCATGCCTGATCCCATACGATGACGAACTTCGGCGCGCTTGCCTGCACGGCGCCGGTGCGATACAGAAGCGCGGCCTCCGTCTCGGAGGTAATTGCCAGCGGGTCGTTCGTGATCGAGAACGTCTCCGGCGTGCCCAGCTTGTTGTTGGAATAAGCGTCTCCGACGTTCATGCCGAACGAATACCGGTTCATCATGTCCCAGCCTTGGTACGCGCCGATCGCGCCGTTGAAGATGCCGACCTCCTCCCGCCCCTTGACCGGGAACGTATCCTGGAATTCCGTCAGGATGAACGGCGTATCGTACTTTTGCCTTAACGCCAGGGACGGATAGTAGCTTCCCGTCAACGTGTCGCCCCCGTAAGCAGGCGGATAGCTCGCGTTGGTCGCGGCGTCGAACGTCATGCTCAGGCGCGGATATTTAAGCGCGTTGTACTGGAAGCCGTATTGGCCGTTGTTAACCGGCGCGCTGTCCGTAACGAACTGGTGGTACATATGCGTCTCGTACACGTCCGACGACTGATCGCGCCAGAAGTTCACGTTTGGACTGTAAATGAAGTTCAAGCCGCCGACCGGCGCGTGGACTTGAAGCACGTTTTTTAAATAATTCCGCATCTCGTTCGCCGCTGCGATCGTTCGCGCCGAATAGTAGGCGCTGAGTTGGTCTTTGAGCGTACCGCTCGTGCTCCAATATTGATTGGGCATCGACGTGACCGGAGCAGCGCCGCGACCGCTCAGAAACGAATTAAAATCATCCTTCAGGTAACTACCGAAAGCCGGTGTCATCTTGCTCAGGTCCATGTTAAGAACCAGCGACTCGTTCCAGGGGCTGACGCCCACAAGCACCGGATCGTTTTTCAAGGCAAGACCGGTATACGGATTGACATGCGTCAGCAGCGCGCTTGCGATCGTCTTCCAGGCATTCACCGCTGCAGGCACGAACGGAAATAGATAGGGAGAGTTGTAGCTTGACCCATAGATATTAAGGTTAGGATCGTTCTTAAAATCGTACAGCTGGAACAGATCGATCGTGACATAAATGCCATGCGCCTTGAGCCTGGAGATAAGGTATTCGACTTGGTCCATCCGGTCTTCGTTGATCTGCGGCGTCGCCGAATTCAGCTTAAAAACGCCTGGCGCATCGTCGCCCATCGAATCGAGCGAATGCAGCCGAACGACGTTATAGCCGAGCCGCGCCAGACGCTCCGCCGTACGCTCCGCATCCTCATGGGAGCCGTAGTACATTTTCCAGGACAGATTCGCGCCATATAGCTTCACCTTGCGCAGCGGCTGGTCCGTGAAGACATAATCCCCGTCGTCGTCGATTTGGATAAATCCGTGGCTTCCCGCCGGAACGTCGTTCAGACCCGACAAATCCAGCGCGCTGCCCGCGGCGATCGACGGCTCCGTGTCGATCGGCTGCCAGCCGGCCGGGACGTCCGCCTTGGCCTGATCGGCGCCGGCGCCGAATAAAGGAATCATAAGCGTTAAAGCCAGCAATGCGGACAGACTCTTGCTTCTCCAACCGTTGGACATCATCATCGTTCCCCTTTATGATCGATTCCAGCTGGTTCTCCCGCGCCTATAGATACGCGGACGCCGTTGCCAGCGCCCGCGTATGCTGTCTCTATTGCCCTGCTTTATTACTTCTGATTCGTAGGCCAAGCGAATTGCAGGCCGAGCGCCTTTTTCGCGTCCTGGAATTGCTTGTTCTGGTAATCGTAGAGCTTCTGATAGCCAAGCTTCGCTTCCGTATCGACCTCGTCGTTAAAATACTTCTCCACGTCGGCCGGCGTCTTGGCGAGGATCATCTTGGCGCGCCATTTTTTGCGGTTTTCCTCGACCTTGGCGTTGATGCCGCCTTCGTCGGTGCCGCCGAGCGGCGTGATCGATTCGAACGGCAGCATGTCGTACGTCAGCTTCGCGAAGAACAACGCGCTCTCATCCTTGGCAATCGCGTCGGCCGTGACGGGCGCCGGCGCTGTGCGCTGGATCGGCGTCCAGTTGATGAGCCATTGAAGCGTGCCGTTGCCGTATTTGTTTTTGGCTTTGTTCGGGTCTTCGGCGTTCAGCGCGTTGAATTCGTCGCTCAGCTTCACCTTGCCGTTCTCGTCAAAGTCCCACGCCGCGCCCTTCGGCCCGTAGTTCACGTTCAGGCTCATCTCATCCGTGGACAAGTAGTCGAGCAGCTTGATGATGCGATCCGGATATTTGGTCTTGCTGTTGACCATCGTCAGCGTCCAGCCCGAGGCGTTGACGGGATCGACGTACGGCTTGTTGCCTGCGTCGCCGACGACCGGTCCGACGTGCACGAAGAGCGCTTTGGGATCCTTCTGGTACAGCGCGCTCCAATCGAGATTTTTGTTGGTGATCGCAAAGACGGCGCCGTTTGCGACCTTCTCCTTGAGCTGATCCTGGTCGAGCGTCTGGCTGTCCTCCGGCATCAAGCCTTCCTTGTATAGCTGATTCAGGAACTTGTAGGCTTCGAGCATCTCCGGCGTGCGTTCGCGGTCGACCAGGTTGCCCGACGCGTCTTCCCGCGGCGCACCGAAGAAGCTGCCGATGACCCAGCTCTCGAAATAGGCCGGCGTTACCGTAAAGCCGTTGTATTGGACTTTCGCATCCTTAACCTTGCGAAGGGCGGCAACCATGCCTTCCTTCGTATTGAAGTCCTCCGCCTTGATGCCGAGCTGATCCATGATGTCTTTGCGCGCATACAAGCCTTGGTTGCTTCGGATGCTGTCGCCTTCCTTAAATTTCTCCTTCGCCCAGAAGAAGCTCGCATAGCCGTAGAAGTGGCCGTCCGCATTGCGGAACCAGTCCTGCATCGACTTCGGCACGTCGAAGCTCGGATCGTACTTCTGAATCAGCTCGTCGAGCGGCGAGACCAGGCCCGACTTCTCCAGCACGCCGCGCTGCGGGTTGCTTTTATCGACGGTGACGACGTCCGGAATATCTCCGGAAGCGATGAGTGCGCTGAGCTTCTCGGGCGTACCCGAGGAAAAGTCGATCGAGACGCCGGTGTCGTCGGTAATCATTTTGTCGAGCAGGTTGTTGACCGGATCCCAATTTTTCTTGTAGTAGTCCTGATCGACGAACCAGGAGATCTTGATCGGCGACTTGTCGTCCGCCGACGCGGTCGGCGATGCCGAAGCCGATGCCGATGCGCTTGCCGTCGGCGCGGCCGATTGCGAAGCTTGTGCGTTGTTCCCGTTCTTGCTGCCGGAAGAGCAGCCCGCGAGAAGTCCCCCGAGCAGAACGACGGCCGTCGTGACGCCGATCCATGTTTTACTGCGTTGCATGTTGTTGTGCCTCCCCATACGACTTGTAGATGATAGATTTGTATAAAGCTATATGTTGTAATTCGCGCGAAGCCGGCCCGTACGTGCCGCCCGGCGCGAAGATCAACCGAAGATTAACCGAGGATCAACCTTTGACCGAGCCGATCAGCACGCCCTTGACGAAGTACTTCTGAAGAAACGGATAGATGATCAGAATCGGCGCCGTGGTCGCAAGCATCATGGCGAGCTTAAGCGTCTCCGGACTGATCTGCTTCGCTTCTTCCGGCATGACGCTCGCGGCTTGCGCGCCGAACTTCGATGCCGCACCCGAATCCGTCACGATCCGCATCAGGAACAGCTGCACCGGCTCCAGCGCATCCTTCGTCGTGAACATCAGCGCATCCGTATAAGCGTTCCAATGGTACACGCCGGTGAACAGCGCGATGGCTGCCAGAACCGGCTTGGTCAGCGGCATAATAAGCTGAAGGAAAATGCGGTACTCGCCGGCGCCGTCGATCTTGGCGGACTCGATGATCTGCTCGGGGATCGAGCGGAAAAACGACATCATGATAATCATATCCCATACGCTGAACATGGTCGGAATAATTAACACGAGGAAGTGATTTAGCAGCCCCAGTTCCTTGTACAGCAAGTAATTCGGGATCAGGCCGCCGTAGAAGAACATCGTGAACAGCATGGCGATCATATAAACGTTGCGCCCGGCAAGCGCTTTGCGCGACATCCCGTAGGCGACGAGCGCCGTGAACGCGACGTGCAGCACCGTGCCGGCGAGCGTCCGCATGATCGTAATGAAGTACGCGTGGTATATCGTATGATCGGCAAAAACCGTCACGTAATTCGACAACGTAAACGTGCGGGGCCAGAAATAGACGCCCCCGCGCGTATAGTCGAGACCCTGGTTAAACGAGCCCACAAGCGCGAACCAGAACGGGGCGATCGTCAGTACCATGACGACCAGCATAATGAAGACGTTCATGGCGTCGAACCATTTGTCTCCTCTCGAACGGATGTTCATCGTGAATCCTCCTTCTTTGTAACCTAGAACAGACTGTTGTCGGACAGCTTGCGCGACAGGTAATTCGCCCCGAAGAGCAAGATGAGCGCGACGACCGATTTGGCCAATCCGACCGCCGTCGAGTAGGAATAGCGCATCTGCTGAAGTCCGACCTTGTACACGTAAGTGTCGATCGTCTCGCTGACGTCGAGATTAAGCGGATTTTGCATGACCATGATCTGCTCGAAGCCCGTATTGAGAATCGAACTGACGGCGAAAATGAGCATAATCACGATCGTCCCCATAATGCTCGGTACCGTCACGTACCACATTCGCTGGAATCGGCCGGCGCCGTCGATCTTGGCGGCTTCGTGAAGCTCCGGATCGACGCCCGCGATCGCGGCGATATAGATGATGGCGCCCCAGCCGATGCCCTTCAGCATCTCCGCCCCGACCATGATGAACCAGAACAGCTCGGGCTTGGCCATGAAGTTGATCGGCTCGTTAATGAAATGCAGCTTGACGAGCAGCAGATTCAGCACGCCGTTCGTCGGGGACAGCACGGTCAGGATCAACCCGCCGAAGATGACCCAGGACACGAAGTGCGGAACGTACGAAACCGTTTGCACGAATCGCTTGAAGCGTCCGGCCGTCAGCTCGTTGAGCAGCAGCGCGAACAGAATCGGCGCAGGAAAACTAAGAAGAAGCGCAAGAAGGTTCATGGCGAGCGTATTGCGCAGGACGTTCAAAAAGTTCGGGTCGGTGACGAATTCTCTGAAATAGGTCAGTCCCGCCCACGGCGAGTCCACGATGCCTAAAAATAAATCGTACTTCTTAAAGGCGATCAGGATCCCGTACATCGGAAAATACGAAAAGACGAGGAGAAACAGCAATCCGGGCCACACCATGCTTTGAAGCGCGAATTGGCTCTTCCATCTGGACCGTCGGCCGCTCGCCTTCGTTCCCGAAGCGGCAGCCAGCCGGCTTGCCTCTAAGGTTCTTTCCACTAATCGTTCTCTCCCATCCTTGGACCCGCTCGGCTTGTGACACGGGCTTGCTGCACCGCCTGCGGATCGCTTTCTCTTTGTTGATTTAACTATAGTTCTTGAAAGCGCTTATAAAAATAGCACCATTTTTGATTTGATACCTTCATTTTGCTTCCGCGATGCGGCCGGAAGGGTTAGCGCGCAAATTGTCGAATACGTGATTGTCGAATACCGAGGGATACGCAAAGACGATGAATTCCCTACTAGAAAGAAGGTTCGCCATGCGCCGCCCTATGAACGCCATGAGCATCAAGAGCAAGGTCATGCTGGCTTTTGTCGTGCTGATCCTGCTTCCTTTTAGCGCGCTCGGGCTCTATACGTACGATCAATCCCAGCGCTTTCTTCGGGCCCAGCTGATCGCAAACGCTTCCACAACGCTCAGGCAGATGACGTTCACGATCGAGAACAAGATCGATCTGCTCGAGAGTCTCAGCGACTCCATTACCTATAACTATCGCCTGCAGCAATTTCTGGCGAGCCCTTTCTCCGGAGACGACTCGGTGGATACGTATTTCAGCTATGCGGCGCCGTTAATCAACTACGCCATGCTGTTCCAGAAGGTCAATACGGAGAAAATCTCCGTTTATATGAAAAACGACACCGTTCCCGAGGGGTTCGGGGCCTTTTTCCGCGCAACGCGCGCGATGCAGGAGCCTTGGTATACGCCCTTCGCCCAGTCGGGAGCAAAGTCGGCATGGATCGTCCGCGACAACCCGGAGAACGGCCGGACTTACGGTTATGTGCAAAAGATGGTCTCGCTCGAAGGCGCCGACATCGGATTCACGCTCGTCGAGGTGCGGCCAAGCGTTCTGCTCGCGACGACCGCGCAGGAGGACCCTCAGAGCGGGCAAAACGTCGTTATCGCGGATGCGCAAGGCCATATCGTTTTCCCGGCGGGAAGCAACCTCGACCTCTCTCTTCCGCTTCAACGGAAGCTGGCCGACGGCGGCCATGCCGTTCGCGGCGGCCGCCTCTATGTCGGCGAGCGGCTGGACCGCGTCGGATTGTCCATGCTGATGAACCTCAAGCTCCCGCGCACGGCGAATTCCTGGCAGGTCGCCAGCAACCTGATTTTCATCGCCGCAACGGTCGTGCTGCTGTTCGCCTTCTACTCCGTGCTGCAAATGGCGCTGCGCACGATGAGAACGAGCATCCGCCAGATGGATCAGGCGATCGAATCCGGCTTCGAGCCGATTCCGATCCGGCGGCGGGACGAATTCGGCGTCATCGGCGAGCGGTTCAACCTGCTGCTGAACAAGATCACGACGCTGATGAAGGACATGATCCGCAAAGAAACGATTCAGAAGGACGCCCAGCTGGCGGCGCTCCAGTCGCAGATCAATCCCCACTTCATTTACAACACGCTCGACATGTTCAGCGCCCGGATGGAGCTCGCCGGGCAATTTGAGGTATCGGACGCGATGGCCGACTTCGGGAAAATGATGCGTTACAATATGGACGGCCATTCGAAGTTCGCGACGCTCGAATCCGAGATCCGTTACCTGGAGCAGTACATGAATCTGCAAAAAATCAAATACGGCAACGACATCGAGCTGGATCTTCAAGTGCCGGGGGAGCTGCTTGGGCTGCGCATGATCCGCTTCATCCTGCAGCCGATCGTGGAGAACAGCATCAAGCACGGCTTTCCGGCGAACGGATCTCTTCGCATCGTGCTTACGGCTGGCCTTGGGTCCGAGCGGACCGTCCTGATCTCGATTAAGGACAACGGGCCGGGCATCGGGGAGACGCGCCTTGCCGCTCTCAATCGGCGGTTCAGGGATTCCGATTATGCGCCGGCTGACGATCAAACGCGGGAAAGCATCGGCCTGGGCAATATCAACGAAAGATTGAAGCTGTTCTACGGCGAAGCGTATGCCATTCGGCTTAACAGCCTGGAAGGCGAATACGCGGAGACGATCGTGACGATTCCCTGCGGTACAGGAGAGGAAGACAGCCATGTATAACATCCTTATCATTGACGACGAGCGTCTGATTGCCGAAGGGGTCAAAGCCAAGCTGGAGCGCGCGGGAATGAGCGAAATCTCGGAGATCCGCGTCGCTTGCGGCGGAGAGGAAGGGCTCCGGGCAGCCGCGGAGCTTGCGCCGCATATCGTGATTACGGACATGCGCATGCCCGACATCGACGGCGTGCAGGTCGTCCGCCGGCTCTCGGCCGAGCTGCCGCGGACCAAGTTCATTCTGCTGAGCGGCTACGGCGATTACGCCTACGTTCGAGAGGCGTTCAAATACGGCGTGCTAGATTACTTGCTTAAGCCGGCGGGCTCGGCCGAGCTCGCGGGTCAGATCAAGGCAGCGATCGTGGCCATCGAGGCGGATGCCAGGCAGGCTGCCATGGCGGAGCGAAGCCGTCAGTCGGAGCATTTGGCGCTCGCCGCGCGGATGAACGCGCTGCTGAACGATGCCGAAGGGCGGGGTGCTGCGGGGAGTTCGGCGGATCTTGCGGCGGCAGAAGCTTACCTGAGTCACGCTCATGCGGTTGTCGCCCTGTTCCAGGTTAGCGAAGCTTCTTTTAGCTTGGCAGACTTGGGACTTGTGGAATCCGCGCTGGACCGCGAGGCGCGCGCGGGCGGATGGGTCGACCGACTGAAGGTAATCGTGTTCCAAGATAGCGGCGGACAGGTGTGCGCAATCGTCAATTTTGCGGAAGACATCGGGGCTGACGCTCCGACTTCGCTGCTCGAGGCTGCCGTGGCGCATCTTCGAGAGACGGGGGCGGAGCGGGCGACTGCCTTCGTCAGCGAGCCGGGATCGCCTGCCGGCCTGCGACAGCTTTACAAGCATGCCAGGCTCGCGAGGTCTTATCGGATATTGCGGGAGCCCTGCGAAGTATTATGGTGGCAGCCGGCAATGTCCGCCGGCGTTCGCGAGGACTTATCGCCTGCTCGCAAAGATATCGAAGAGCTGCGCCTTGCCGTCGATACGCTGCAGCTGGAACGGATCGCCCTCTGGATCGACCGCTGGCTGCCCGACAGCCTGATTGGGACCGCTTCGCTCGAACAAATCGAAGCCGTCTACGGCCTGCTGCTCACCGAGATTCGGCGGCGCCTAAGCGGACATCATCCGCTCGAGCGGAGCGAGTCCGGCCGCGCGCTTGCCTCCTTCCACGCGCTGGATGATATTCGCCGGTACTTGAAAGAATACGCAGGCTCGGCCAAGCAATCCGCCGGCGAGCATGACGAACCGGAGGAAACGGTAGTCACCTTCGCCGAGTCCTACGTGCGGGAGCACTTCAATCGCGACATCCAGCTGGCGGAGATGGCCAACCGCGTATCCATGAACTACTCCTACTTCAGCAGGCTGTTCAAGGAGCGGACCGGCTTGACCTTCACCGCCTACCTGATCAAGGTGCGGATGGAAGAAGCGCGCAAGCTACTGCAGGACCCCACCCTGCGCATCAACGAAGTATCCGACCGGGTCGGCTACGGCAATCTGTACCACTTCTCCCGCGCCTTCAAAAACTACTTCGGCATGTCCCCGAAGGAGTATCGCCGTTCCAGGTAGAAAAAGCCCCGAATCAGGTTGAACTAGCTCCGAACCGACGTCGTCCCGCGATGTCGCTCTACTATGCGCTCATTGAGCCGGTTGGTGGCAAGTTTTTTTAACATAAGAAAAGCCACCCAGAAGGTGGCAAAAGATAGTATTATATAGGTTGTACGACTCGCCTAGTCGGGGTAGTCCGCCTCCAGATTGGAGGTGAGGCTATGACATTTTCGTTTCAAGAAGTGATGATGCTCGGTATGTTCGTCCTGGCGTTGCTCACTTACTTGAATAAACGGAAATGACCCGCCCTAGGTTCGCGCCACGGGAAACGGGTCATTTCGTGTCCAGCTGATTCAGTTGGAAGCACCCCCGCCGAAGCAGTTGTGCAGGAAGTCGGTGTTGGCCCACCGGCTTCTTTTGTTATTCTAAGCATAACATACCCGTTTTAGACGCGCAATCAAGGGACAAGCGTGACCGTTTTGCGCTATTCTGAGCATCATTCGAGCGGCGGATGAACGGGCGGAGTCCGTGCGTATGAGAATGGCTCAGCTCCATCTAGAGCTATCCTGCAAAAGTACATTATTCAAGGCTAGTAAGGTGGTTTTTTGCGATCTAATGCGCAAAAGTGCACGGTAGCTCGCCTCTCTGAGCGAAATTCCTGCACTTTTGCGCGATAGAGGGTAATGGACTAGACGTTTTAATTAATCGCCCTGCGGCGCATAACAGCGAATCTCGTAGATGGCGGCGGAGGGGTCTCCGTTAGTGGCTTCGATCACGACGCGCAGCTTGTCGGTCGTGACCGGCTTCTCCAGACGGTGGCGGCAGTGCCGCTGATAGTTGCCTCGCACGGCCGCAATCTCCGTCCACGCCCCGCCTTGCCACGCTTCGATCCGGTAATCCTTCGCACATTGCGGGTCTTTATAGAAAGGCGCATACCCGTGATATTCCCAGAGCAGATGGCCGGGGAACGTCAGCTCCACCTCCCCAATCGTCTGCTGCTGCTCCCAAGTCAGCTCCAGCCATTGCGGCAGCGCCGCTTCCGGGTCCGAACGCCACAGATTCGTGTACCGGTTGGGACGCGCCACGCCGTTAATCGCCTGCTCGGCACCGAAGCTGCGCTGCGGCGGATCCACCCGGAAGCTGCGCGTCGGACCGTTCCAGTCCCGGCGCATCTTGCCCTGGCCCATCTCGTACGCGCAGGTATGCGCCGGCACGGCGGCCGATGCGACATGCCACTGCAGATTCGCATTCGCCAGCAGATCGAGACGCACGTACTTACCCGGCTCGAGGCCCGCAGCCTTCGTCAAGCGCACGTCCCACTCGACCCACTCGAAACTTGCGCCGGGCTTGATCGTAAGCAGCGTCGCCGCAAGCGGCTCAAGCTCCTCCGTCCGGTAATCCCAGATGTGATCGACGGGCAATATCCGCGCCTCTACGGTCTGCTCCACGTCCGACAAATTGGACAGGCAGACCGCCACGCGATCGAGCGTCTCCTCCGCGATCGCGATCCACTGGCCCTTGCGCTCGCGCAACGCCTCGGTATCCGGGAACCGCCGCTTGTCGTCCCGCTCCGCCTCCATGCCTTCGCAAGCCGCTTCGCTGCTGGCGGCCACCCGGGCCGCGCGCGCCAGATCCAGCTCGTCTTCGTTCGCCGCGTTCGGCAGGAAGCATCCGTCGCGGAGCAGCGTCTGCTGCACCTCGCGAATCGCTTGGCCCGGCACGTCCTTAAGCGCGATGCCGCGCTTCAGCGCAATCGCGGCCGAAGTGCCGACGGCTTGCCCGACGATCGCCGTCGTGCCCATGACCCGCACCGTACCGAGCGCGGCGTGGGTGACGCTGACGTTGCGCCCGGCCATCATCAGATTGTCGACGTCCCGGGCGATCGACGAACGGAGCGGAATGCCGTACGGTCCGCAGTAGCTTTTGACCATATACGAACTGGTCTCGCTGTAGCCTTCGGCGCTCGCATGCTCGCTCGTCGGCGCCAGCAGGCCGCCCGGGGTATGCAGGTCCAGAAACCAGCCGCCATATGCGATCTCGTCCTCAAATACGGTTCTGTTCAGCGGATCGTGCTCGGTCATCAAGTAGAGGCCTTGAATTCTCCGGCTCTCGCGCTTGCCCGGCACCTGCCCGATCCAGTCGATCGCGTGGTTCGCAGCCAGCTCCTTCGTCTCGGGATCCTTGTTCTTGATCCAGTCCCAGACGCCCAGCACATACCGCGTCAATTGATGCCGGATGTCCTCGTTCTCGTGAATCGTATGCCACGGCACGCCGATCTCGATCCACCAGTAGCCGCCGCGCACATCGTTCGGCCTCCGGCCTTCCTTGTAAAAAAAGTCCGGATTATCCAGCTTTGCGGCCCATTCCGGCGCCTCGAACGGCGCAGGCGCGCCTGTGTTCACCGTTTTGAACAAGAGCGAAGAGCCCATCACGTCGCCGCTCGCCTGAAGCGGCGCATGCGGCTCGTTGTATTCGTCCCGGCCTTCCGAGCCCATATGCCATTCGCAGCCGGCCAGATCCGCCACGATCCCGTCGCCCGTGCAATCGATAAAGATTTCGCCGCTCAGTTCCAGCGTTGTCTCTGCATTCGCCACGACGCCGACGACCGCTTCAATGCGCCGCTCCGCGCTCTTGCGAACCTCGACGATCGACGTATTCAGGTGAAAAGTCAGATTCGGCGTGCGCATCGCCAGATCGTACATCGCCATATCCCATACGCTGTTCGTCCATCCGTTCTCGAAGATGACCTCGTGGTTGCGGGCGCGCTCCTCGATCAGCAGCTCCGAGATAATGCCCGTCTCTTTCGCATAAACGTGGAAGGCCGCCGCGCCGTGCGGCGTCACCCGAACCTCGGACGAGCTGTTGCCGCCGAAGACGGGCCGATCCTGAACGAGACAGGTCCGCGAGCCGTGTCTGGCAGCGGCCACCGCCGCGCAGAATCCCGCCAGACCGCCGCCGCACACGACGACATCGTAGCTTTCCCTGCGAATATTCCGGGTATTTTCATCCTCGTGCGCTTTGCGTATGACACGCTCTGAACGCCTTCGATTAGCGATGCTCGTGTTCTCCGTCAATTCCATTGCCTCCATCGCCGTCCGCTCCGACCATCGGTTTGATAGCGTTTTCTTTCATTTCCACCCCACTATACCATCGCGCTTCTACCGACAAAATAGCGCTATTTTTGATTTGATACCTTCATTTTGGATGACAAACCAGATCCCTCAATTTGGGTGAAAAGCGAGTGTGAGTAAATAACAGATAAAAGAAGCCCGGCTTGCGGCAACGTCGCATACCGGGCTTCTACTGTCTGAAGCGACCTGCGTTTCCGACAGGCATTTTCATTGAACGCCTTGTTTGTTATAATTTAGTTGTTTTTTGATAAGAAGATGCCGCATGCCGATAACATACAAGATCTTGAGGTGATCGATGTGGATTTGAAATCGACGGTTTTCCAGCAGCTTGTGTCCCTCATTACGTCGGTGCACCAGGTGCATTACGAGATGACCAAGGACATGCCGATGCACGGCTTGACGCCGCAGCAATACGAGATCATGGAATTTCTCGCGGTCGAACAGCCGATGACCTTGAGCCGGATCAGCGAATGCAAGGGCATCTCCATGCCGAACACGAGCCGGGAGATCAAGAAGCTGATGGAGCAAGGCCTGTGCGAAAAAATCGAGGATCCGTCGGACCGGAGAAAACAGCACATCCAGCTCTCGCCGCTCGGACAAGCCCGAATGAACGATTCGTTTTCCTTCATGATGAACCGCTTCATGCAGCGAATCGAGGGAACTTCGGATATCGAGCTGGCGGAGGCCTCGGATGCGATCGGGCGGCTGCAGTCGGGGATTGTCCGCGTATTGCAATAGATGGCTGCGCACGAAATGTAAAAGATCAGAAAGTATAAATTTGGGCGGCAATTTACGGAAAGGTAAGCGCGCTCGGTGTACCGGAGCTTTATGGATGTTTGTCGGGCAAAAACCTGCATTTGTACATTTATTTTCTGCCGACTCGCGACGCGTGATGAAATACCTGCAAATATGCAGGTAAATGCAAAGCGCAAGCCGAAATCAGGTTGATGAAAGAGAAATACCTGCACGTTTGCATCTATTATGTACAAAGAGATCGAAATCGGCAAAAAAAGATGTAGATTTGCAGGCATTGCAGTGAAAGAACGACGCAGGCGACGACACGCGGGCCCACTGAAACGGCTGTCAAATGAGCCATTGATAGGCGTCCCGCGCACCCCAGGCTCAGATACCCGCTAAACTTAAAAGGACCGTCAGGGCGATCATCCCCCATAACGGTCCTTTTATAATCCGCGGAGCGCTTAGAACAATACCTGTTTTCGGTTTCGGACTGCTTCGTCATTCGGCTTATCGATCAGATCATTGACCGGCGTCAGCTTCGCGCCTGAAGCCGTCATGGCGTATTCGCCTCTGCCAAGCGCCACAATGTCCGTGTCGCCGTCAATCGCGATCGGCGCTTCGACATTGTCGATCCCGAGCAACAGGACGCCGTGCCTGTATGAAAAAGCATCATGCACGCTGCGACCGCCGAACGCATTTTCCCGGCGGAGGACAATGCCAAAGGTTAACTCGACGACAGTCCCCGCCTCCAGCTTCCCGGTCAAGGTAACGAATCCGTCCCGCACGGCGACGCTTCTCGCTTCGCCATCGATCCGCAGACCGATCGACGACGCCTCCGTCCACGACGGCACAAAAAGACGTAGGCTGATGGGCCCGGCTACCGTAGATTCGATGATCTCAAGGCGTACAAGCCCTTCATACGGATAATCTGCATGCTGCCGAATAACGAGCTGCCCGTTTTTTATGATAAACCGGCCCCGATTTTCCCCATAGAAAGGTACGGTTATCTGATCTTCATTCACAAAATAGCTATATTCGACCGCGCGGGCCAGACCTTCTCCTCCCCGCATCGTACAGCACCAGAACGCCTCGAACAGCTCGGGCGATTTCGGTTCGAGCATATGCTCGCCGTTCGCTCCCGCGCAAACGTCGCAGCCGAACCCGCCATTGGGCCGCTGTCCGTAGCCCATGCCGTTATAGTAAATATGATGGGCCGTATCGAGATACGCTGCCTTGCCCGTATGCTTCCAGAGCGAGACGGCGACGATGAAGGAATCGACGACCGCGCAGCTTTCCGTCCAGTCCGGCCGGCCAAACCAGTTGTAATTGGCATACGATTCGGTCATGCCCTCCTGCACATATAGCGCGAACACCTCCTCCGCCTTCCTCAGAAGCGACTCTTCGCAGGTCGTCTCGTAGTGGCGCAGCACGCCCCTCAAGGCCGACAACGTCGCATGCGTCTGAAAGGATAAGCCGGCCAAATCGACGGTTTTGAATTTGGCGATCATCTCGTCGATCAATTCGCCCAGCTCCGGCCGCGGGACGATCTGATACGCCTGCGTAGCGCCATCCAGCATAATAAAGGCGCAGCCGATGTCGGTGGACAGCCGCCACGCGCCGACCCGCTCTTGCTGCAGCTCGCCGATCGCGTCTCCGGCGAATACGCGCTGCTCCGGCAATACCGGGTACTCCCTGTATTGGCCGCTTGCGGGCAGCAGCAGATGTTCGATCATTTGTTCGACGATCGACAGGGAGAAGTCATCTTTATTCCACCTGTAATGCTCGACCATGGCCCGCAAAAACCAGCTGTTGCCCGACAGCTGCTGCTCGTCGACCGTCCCCGGTTCATGGACGGGACCGAAGTATCCATTTGCATTCAGGTAATCCGGCAGGCGCTCCATGATCTCCGTCAGATGCGTGGGCTCCCGGTGCGTCGCCTGCGCCAGCAGCACAAGCGCCAGGATCGTCCTTCCCTCCCAATCGCCCGGCCACTCGTAATCGGGCGATTTAAAGACCGTATCGGGTTCGTACGGCTCCGTCTCCATGCGGTCAAAGCTGAGCGATGCCCGTCTGCGCAGCTCGCCGGACGTCTCCAGATCACGCCAAGGAATCGTATTTAGGCCGTATGCGCTATTTATGCCGCTCAAGTCCAGACTCCTCCTCTTTGCCTACTCCGTATACTGGATCTGCGGAATCCACGTTGTGCTGTCGCTCGTAATGGTGTTATACCGATTCACGTAAAACTTCAATTCGTCGCCCTGACGCACATCGAGCAGGACGTTCATATTAAGCCCGGTCGTATCGTTCCCTGCAATGAACTGCCAGCCTCCGGCATTCGGCCAGACGGTCTCGTTATTTTTCACGATGCGAACCTGCACGCCGTCCCCGCCCGCGGCGCTCTTCCTGACATTCCCCGGGGCGGTGATCTCGATCATGCCGTCCCGGGGCGCCTTGAACACTCTTACCGCGTCCTGGCCGGCATCCGGATGCTGCCATTGATTCGTGATCAGGCTGTAAGCCGCGCTGCCCTTCCACCGTCCATTGGCGCTGTCCCAGGTCATATTGCTTAGAACTCCGCCCGCTTCTTCCTTATAGGACCAGTTCTTGGTCCCTTGGGTGGACGAAAAGTCCGTATCGCCATTGTAAGTGTCTACAAAAGCGATCTGGGGCGCCCAATACGTCGTATCGGAATTGCTGTTGCCGTTGTTGTTGACGACAAAGCTGAATTGGTCGCCCTGATTGACCGGCGTAACCCCTTGGAACGCAACGCCTGTAATATCCGTGATGGTCTCATATCCGGTGGATGGCCACCATGGCGATCCGTTCTTCAGAATCTTGACCTTGATTCCGTTGCCGCCGCTGTAACGAAGCCTTACGACGCCGGTAACCTTGACCGTCCCGGCTTGCGGAGCCGTATAGATGCGCACGGCCTCGCGGTTGTCGTCCGGATGCATCCAGCCGCTGCCGATCAGGCTGTAATCCGACGTGCCCTTCCATCTGCCGCCGACCCAGGTCATCGGATTGACCGTCATTGTGCCGCCGTTCCACAGCCATTCCTGGTAGTTCCAGTTGTTGACGCTTTGCGTACTCGCGAAGCCGGAGGTCGCCTTGAACTTTTTAATGCCGGGCTCATTCATCGTCACTGCGACCGCATATGGCTGCAACTCCGCGACTTGCATGGCATAGCCGGCGCCGTCGGCCCCCAGACGGGTCGCGTGCATCCGAATGTATCTGGCCAGCACGGGCGCATTAAACGAGAAGGTTTGCGCCGTGGAGCCCGGATTGGCATAACTGCTGTAATTGGCGCTCGGCACGTCGAACCACTCGATGCCGTCCAGGCTGGATTGGAACTTGAAGTCGACCGGGAATCCGCCGCCGCCGCTTCTCGGCGTGACTTGCACCCGCCTCACCGCGGCATTGGCGCCCATATCGACAAATACGGATTCCGCATGCCCGGCGTCCCCGTAGGCGGCGCTGGACCAATAAGTGGCCGCGTTGCCGTCGATGGCTTTGGCGGACGTCTGCGTCCCGCCGACCGTCGAGGCGCCGCTGCCGCTGCGGGACGTCGACGTTCCGGTGCCCATGCTGTCGGAGATCGTGACCGTACGCGCCCCGGCGGCCGTAATGTTATAGGTCACCAATCCGTTTTCGTCGGCCGTGCGCGAGTAGCTCGTTCCATTGTCGTTAATGGTGTACGCATAACCGGGCTTCATATTGTTCCACATGAATCGGACGGTTTCCGCGCCGTCGTTTTGCATGAGCGTTCTGCTTAATTGGCCGTCGTAGCGAATGCGATATTGATGGCCCCGCATATTGTAGTTGATCTCCGTCCCGAAGAGCGAAGAATCCAGGACAGGGTTCACCTCCAAAGCGTCGTACTTCGGCTTGATTCCCAGCATGTCCGTAATCAGCGTGGCGCCTGCCTCCATGTTGACGTCCATCTTCGTGTACATGCCGAATATGCCTGTCATTTGCCAGGAGAATACGTCCTGCGCCCAGTAGGGATCGCCGGGCTGATAGTAGACATCGACGATGTTTTTAATGTATTTGAACGGAAGCGCGCTCCCCGCTCTTGCATAGGCGCCGACCATCTCCCCTGTCGTATGGGGAAATACGTCGCCGTTCTCCCAATCCGGGAACGAAGCGGTAAAGGTCGGATTGACCTCCGTGCCGTCCATCGGATAGAGATTGAGCGGGTAAGCCTTGGCCTGATTTCGGACCATCCAGTCGTCCAGGCCCTGGTACGTGTCGAAGCCCCCGTACAGAATGGACTGCATGCGCTCCTTATTCGCCACGCCGTACTTGATCGCCGCCGAATCCACGTGCACGTATTTCACGTCGGCTTTCATCGTGCCGTTCATATTCCGCCAGCCGATAAAGCCTTGATTCGTATTGGACCAGAGCCCGCCGTAAATCAGGTCTTTGTTGTACGCTTCCTTCAGCTTGCGGGCTTTGTCCCTGTAATACTGCGCCTTGGCCGAATCCCCGATCGCCTTCTCCTCGATATCGGCCCATTGCGTCAAGGCGCCGTACATCAACGCATTGATATAGGCGTCTTCGCCGCCCAGGTAGACTTGATCGAGATAGGCCTGTGCGCTTAATCCCGTGTTGGTCGCCAGCGTCGCTTCGACCAGTCCGTTCCCGTTGGAATCTTTGGACAGGCGGAAGTCCAGCGCTTTGCGGATGCCCGTCTTGACCGCATTCGCCCAAGCGGTATCTCCGGTCGCGTTAATATAGGCTGCTGCGGCCAGCGGCATCGCCTCGTCCGCTTCCGAATCTTCCGGGAACTCGTACACCTGCCCGCCCGCTACGCCCCTGATATGTCCGGAGGGCTCCTGAACGGCAATGGCCATCTCCGTATTTTTCCTCAGCGCTTCGAGCGCGATCCTGTTGCTGGCGGAGGTTTGCATGGCCAGCATGGCGTCAATGCCCCACTGCATTTCCATCAATCCTGAATATTCGGGCCTTAGCGCATTCCACGCGCCGCCCGCCCCCAATAAATCGACGATGGAGTCCCGCCCGAATTCCGTGATGAATCGCGCGAATTTCTGTTCATTGATGCCGGAGGCGGCCGGGAAGCTGCCGATATCGTAATAATCGTCCAGGTTTAACTTGGCGCTGATCGTATAGGTGATCGAGTCGGTCTGCAGATCGGCGATCGCTACCGGATCATAAGCATGCCTGTTGTTGACGTTGGCCGCCACGGGCGAGAACAAGTGGAAGTTCACGGTTTTGGCCGGGTTGTGCAACGTATGGGCGAATGCCGGCAAGCTCAATTTATGATCCAGTTTAAAAGAATAAGGCGCGGTGGCGCTGCGGTAGATCTCGGATGAAATATAGCGGCTGGAGGCGGTCCGGATCTTAAGCAGGAAAGCGTTGGACTCGCTGAGTAGATCCATGTCGCCCCCGATGTAGCCGAAGCCGGCCTCCGCTTCTTCGCCGTAATATTTATCCCCGGGCGTCAGACTCCGCAAGGTGGTCCCGTCCGCAGGCGAGATTAACGTATTCGATCCGCCGTCTCCGCGGTAGGCCGTATTAAACATGCTCTGTTTAAAGGTAAAGCCGAGCGACTTCATATCCACCGTCGTGTAGGTGCCGGATATCCAGTCGTTCGTCTTATCCACCTTGACCTGCACGTCGTCCGTATTGGCCGTAAAGGTCCACGTTTCCGTCACCTTCAGATAGGCGTTCTGGTATGAAATCCCGCTCACCACCGCCGTGTTTCCGCTTACAGAAACCGTCGGGCTGGTCGACAGAGACGCCGTCGTGACCGGGGTACTCCCTCTCGGCACTTCAAAGCTGGAGAGAATGCCGTCGGTATCCAGCGTTTCGACCGAATTGATCTTCAGCGAATCGATTTTGCTTTTCAGATTGTAATCGAGCGACAGCGATACATTTCCCCCGCTCACGGTGAGTCGCTTATTTGCCGTATCGTTCGTTATCGTTCCCGCTGCCGCAGCAGGTTTGGCTTGAAAAGGGCCTAATGCCTGACCGGGCAGCAAAGTAATGCAGAGGGACAGCAAGGCGGAGATCGTCACGACTAGCGCTTTCTTCAATGGATTCATGGATGATTCCTCCAGAAGATCATGATTTCGATTCGCGATCGCTCATTGCTATTTTCCTTGCAGCACCCGGAAATAGTCCGTCATATCCGTTTTGGCCGCTTCATACTTATCGGCCTTGAATTCTTTTAATACGGAGTCGAAGGCTTGATCGACCTCCGCATCGTCCTTGGCCTTGAGTATTTTCGCGACCTTCTGCGCCACGAACTCTCCCCAGAACCAATTCCCGACCTCGCTCGCGTTCTCGCCGTATGGAGCGACATGCGTTCCGTCCGTAGCCAGCTTCTCCACGGCAACCGCATGTCTTGCCGTTTCGAAGGGGTCCATTTGCACCGGATAGCTCTTCTGCCAGGTCACCGGGTTATAGCCGAATAAGCCGACGGCCGTGCGCAAGGCTTTGGAAGTGAATCCGTCGCTGTAGAACGGATCGTAAAGACCGTAATAGCTGGCAGATTTCCCGTCCGCCGTTTTTTGTCCGCTGGCGATCGCTTGGCCGAACGCCTCGTCCTTGAAAACGCGCTTGCCGTCTTTCTCGGTATAAAGTCCGGCGCTTTCCGGTCCCCATGTCATCAGCTCCATGGCCTCGTCGGAATAAAGCCAGTCGAAATACTTCAGCAGACGCGGCAAATCTTTCACCTTTTTGCTGATCATGACATTATAGAAGCCGCTTGGATAAGTGGCGTCCACGTAAGTTTTCCCGCTTGCCGCCTTCGGCCAAGGGATCGGTCTCAGATCGTACGCGGGATTGATTTGCTTCAGGGATTCTCTCGACTTGGACCAATTGTCCGAATAGCTTGCGACGGCAATCCGGCCGGAATTGAGCTTCTCCATATACTGCTCGGTCTTTTGAATGACGTAGTCATTGTCCAGCAGCTTGCCGGCGTACCATTGATTAATCGTCTTGTAGTAATCCCGCATGCCCGGGTTATCCAGGAATCCGCTTACATTTCCGCTCCCGTCAATCATCCAGCCGGGGTTCGTGTACAGCGTGCTGAAATGATAGATGCTCCAGTTCATCATGCTCAGCGGAATGACGGGCTTGTCGCCTTCCATCAGATTTAAGTCTTTGATCTGCTGAAGCAGCTTGGTAAAGTCCGCGACGGTCTCGATTTTCGGATCGAGTGCGAGTTCGTCCGCCGTATAATTGCGGGGGTTCGCTTTGAGATCCGATTCGATCTCGCTCATCGTTTTAAACTTGTAACCCAGCTTTTTGAGAATGTCCTCTCTTACGACCAGGCCCATGCTCGTTTGCCCTTTGTAAAAAATATCGTCGTCCGGAATGTTCGCGCCGACTTGCGGATCGCTCTTGAACGGCGTTGCATTGGGCAGCGCGATAATATGTCCTTCTTTGTCCTTCAACATGTTCCAGGCCAGCTCGGACGTCCACTTTTTCATATTGGGGAGCTGGTCGATATAATCGTCCAACGCGACGAACTTGTCGCTCGCATAAAATTTGCTCACGTTCGGATTGTCGACCAGCACCACGTCGGGAAGCGTATCGGAAGCGACCAGCAGATTAAATTTCTCTTCCGGCCGCATCCCCGAGGCCGTGACGATGTCGCTTACCTTGATCTTGAATTTATTCTCGATATAAGGCGTGACGACGTCGTTCGGATTGTTGTAGAAATCCTGCGGCGTGCTGTGTACGGCATCGAAGAAGCTATATTCCATTTCCTCCTGCGGCGCTTCCGAAGAAGCGCCGGAAGAAGCCGTACTCTGAGCTGTCGCCGAACCCTCTTTTTCCACCACGGTGTTTGCCGCATCATTGTTGCAGCCGGTCAAAGCCGTGGTTACCGCCAGCGCGCCGATCATCGTGACCGCATGCCATTTACGCTTCCATCCTGCCAGTTTCATCGTTCTGTCTCCCCTTATAGTCGTTAATCTATCTATAGCCGCGCTGCAGTCGCGGGTATATTCGCAATCAGGCTTTGACTGCGCCCATGGTGACGCCTTTGACGAAGTACTTTTGCAAAAAAGGATAGACGCAGACGGCCGGCACGACCGACACGATCAGCGTGCTCATCTTGATGGCTTCCGGCGTCACATTGCTTTTTCCCTGGGACATTAACGCCATTTGTTGAAAATCCTTCGCTTGCGCCTCGAACATAATTTTATAGAGCAGCGTTTGCAGCGGATGCAGCCTCGTATCGGTCATGTACAGGAACGCGTCGAACCACGAATTCCATTGCGCGACGCCGACGAATAAAGCGATCGTGATAAAAACCGGCACGGACAGCGGAACGACGATCTTCATGAATATCGTCAAATCCCCGGCTCCGTCGATTCTCGCCGATTCTTCCAGACTTTCGGGGAGCCCTCTTAAAAAAGTGGAAATAATAATCAGATGAAAGGTGCTGAACATGCCCGGCAGAATATACACCCAGAAGCTGTTCATCAGATGCAGCTTGTTGATTAGAATATAGGACGGTATCAATCCGCCTGCCACGAACATCGGGATCATAAAATAGAGCATTAATCCCTTTTTGCCGTAAAGATCGTCCTTGGAAATCGCATATGCGGCGATGCCGGTAACCGTCAGATGCAGGAGCGTGCCGGACAGCGTCCGGGCAACGGAGATCCCGAATGCGTTGAGGATCAGATTGTTCGAGAATACGGCTTTATAATTTTCGAGCGTAGGCCGACTCGGCAGGAAGGTAATAATCCGGCTGGCGGATGTCGTCCCGTCGCTGAAGGAATAGGCCAGCACATACAAAAAGGGATAGATCGTTACCCCGCAAAGAACGATTAAGAGGATGACAATCATCGTATTTGCGCTTTTTTCATAGATCAGATGTTTGGGATACATGCGCTTCCTCCATTATGGATCGCAGATATGAATCGCAGAATTAATATAGGCCGTAGCCGTTCACTTTTTTGGACATGCGGTTAGAGAGTACGATCAAGATCAAAGCGACGGCGGATTGGAAAAGGCCGATGGCCGAAGCATACGAATAATGGGCATATTGAACGCCGATTTTGTAGACTAAAATGTCGAGATTGTCCGAGGCGCTGCTCACCATGGCATTTCTCAGGTTAAATAGGGTTTCAAAGTTCGGCGTCATCGTGCCGCCTACCGAAAAGTTAACGCTCACGATACTCCCCGTCGTCAGGATGAACAGCACGATAATCGTCGGAGCGATTCCCGGCAGCGTTATATGCCAAATTCTCTTGAGGCGTCCCGCGCCGTCCACGATGGCCGCTTCATAGAGCTGCTGATCGATCGCGGTGATCGCGGCGAGATAAATAATCGAGTTCCAGCCGATCTCCTTCCAGATCGCCGATCCGATGGCAATTCCCCAGAAATAATGCGGCTCTCGCATAAACGCGACGGCCTCGCCTCCGAAAACGGAAGTCACGATGACGTTAACGATTCCCGTATCCTGATCGAGCAGCCGGTAGACGATGCCGCCGATGATGACCCAAGAAATAAAGTGCGGCAAATAAGTGATCGATTGCACGGTTTTCTTGAAACGGCCTTCCTTCAGCTCGTTTACCATTAAGGCCATTAAGATCGGCATCGGAAACCCGATCAGAATCGCAAACACGTTGATGCCGAGCGTGTTTTTCAAAGATTCGTAAAAATCGGGGTTGTCGAACATGGCGGCGAAATGCTTGAATCCGACGAACGGACTGGACAAAAAGCCGGTTGAAACCGTGTAATCCTGGAAAGCGATGACGATGCCGAGCATCGGCAAATAGTTAAATATAAAGACGGCGACCACAGCCGGAACCAAAAATAAGTAAAGCGTCTTTCGCCGTTTGATTCGCTTCCAAACCTGCCTTCTATCCATGCCTGACGCTCCTGTCTATTTGTTGATGATGAAATGGATCTGCCCCTTCTGCAAAACCGATTTATCCAGACGGGTTCCCTGCGCGAACGGCGGCGGAATTTCGAGCGATACGTCGTACCTGTCCGGAACGTAGGCCATCAGCTCGAACCGGCTGTCCGTCCGGTGCCATTCGACGCTGATCGTGCCGCCTTTGCAGGCCAGCGTTCCTTTGCACCATTTCAAGCCGCAGGGATTAGGAGCGAGCCGAACCGTGCGATTAATCTCATCGGGCGCGTACAAGCCGAGTATGTCGCGAACGAGCCAGACGCCGGCGTGGGCGGCAAATCCATGACAGACGCTGTCCGAGCTCGACGTATGCTCCCACAATGTACCGGGCCCGTTGTCGATCATGTGCGAAAATAAAGCTTTCATTTCCCGGAGCAGACGGCGATGCTCTCCCCAGCGTGCCAGCAGGTCAAAGCGAAGAAAATAACCGATGAATACGCCGGCGCGCGCCAGCATGACATCCGAAGCAAGCTGCGGGGCAGCCGGACCGTGCGCTTCGATCAATCGCCGGACCATCTCGGGCCGCTCGTCCCGACTGGACGCGGCAAACGTGAGCACATAATATTGGACGGCTTCGGAGGAGAGGGGTCCCGGTATCAGACCGCACTCCGAATCGCGCTTCAGCGAATCGGAATACCAGCTTCCGGCGAAGGATTGGCCGAGCAATATGCGCCGCAAGCGATCGGCTTTGTCCATCCATTCCGGCTTCTGATAAATCTCGCCGGCGCGCTGCAACACTTGGGCATAGAGCGCGTTCGTTGCGACGGAGACGGGCGATTTGTACGCCTCCAGGTTGGCGGACGACCATTCTACGAACACATAGCCCGGCAGGTTTTCCAGCAAGCCTGCCTCGTTTTCATAAGGAGCGAATTGGCCTAGCAGGTTCTCGACCGTCCGGCGATAATCGGCAAGCATCTGGATGTCGCCCGATCTGCAGACGTATTCGTCGAGCTCCAGAATCAGAAACAACGGCCAATTCGGAATAAAACAGCCTTGATTGGCGAAGCCGGACGGATAACAGACCGGGAAAAAACCTTCTGCCAGCGGCGCTTGATCCGAGCGGAGAAAATTGTCGAGCATCGCCCGCTCCACGGACGTATCGCCGAGCATGAGCCGCGCCGCTCTCCCCGACCAGAAAGAATCGCACAGCCATCCGGCCCTTTCTCTTCCCGGGCAATCCATGAACACGTCCAGCGTATTCATGGTCAGGGTTTTCTCCGCCGCGTCATAAATCCGGTTTAGTTCTCCGTCGTCACACAAGAAAGCTTTCTGCAAAGGCGGCTGAAATTGATATAAAACCGTAAATAAATCGTGAACCGTAAACGACTGGCCGCGCACGATCAGCTTCACGTAACGAAAAGCGTGGGGCTCGAAGGCAATGAAGGTAAACCGGCCGGGCTGGCTATTTAAACGGATAACGCTGTTGCTGCCGGAGCGCCGAGGATTAAAGGTTCCCCGGTCTTCAAGCAAATCCGTGAAAACCAGATCCAAGGTACCCGCTTCCAGGCAGGTGAATTCGATCCCGATAAAACCGCTGTTCATCTCGCCGAAGTCATAGGCCAGAGCGGCGGCTAGGCCTGGAGCCGGTTGAATCGTAATAGCGTTATCCGGATATATGCGTTGGATGCCGGTAAAGGGAAGCCCAATCTCCTTGCTGCATGCCACGGAAGGGCGGTCAACGACAGGCGGCGACTCGTAAAAGTGATCTGTCTCCTCCCGAAAATGCGGGTGCGGGGCAACCGCCAGATCCGGGTCGGCTTCCGTATCGTGAACGGCGATCAGCCTGGCGCCTCTCGCCATGCGCATATCCGGCAATGGCGCGACTCTTGGCAGCAAGACGGGCCGTTCATCCAACTCCTCCACTTCCGTCCTTCCCGCCGGCTCCTCTCCGGCATTCGCGCGCCAGTCGAAAATGGACCGGTCCAGGTCATAGGTTTCGCCCAGGCATCTGGCATGGGAGAAAGCTTCGGTCATCTGTCGGCGTTGATACAGCCTGAAGCCTTGCCAGCTGCAATCCGTATAAGCCAGCAACGTATCGCCGACCGTCAATTCAGCTATCAGGAAGCTGGATTCCCCCGTTACGTACACATTCGGATCGTTGTACCCGGCCAGCTCGATCGCCAGCACATGCTCTCTTCCTTTGACCATCACGGCCGTCATGTCAAGCACATCCACTCTGGCGTGGCCATGGGCGGCACGCGCGGGTCCATGTCCCATCAATCGGCCGTCGACGTACAGCCTGTAAAAGGTACGGGCGGTAATTTTCAGCAAGCAAGCCTCATCCGAATCTCCAGGCCGCCTGACGATTTTGCGGAATCCGGCCTGTATGTTTTTCTCCAGGTACAGCCCCTTCAAGAAAATCGGCTTAGCCAGCTTCATCATCAGGGAGCGGCCTCCTTGTATCTGACCGGGGAAAGCAGCAGCTCCCGCAGCCCGCTTACTACCAGATCCGCCTCTTTAAGCAAAAGCTTGTCGCCGATGCCAACGCATTTCATGCCGGCGTTTTTAGCCGCCTCAATGCCCGCCGCCGAATCCTCGAGCACGAGGCAGCATTCAGGCTGTACCTGCAGCAATTGCGCGCATTTCAGAAAAACCTCCGGATCCGGCTTCGTCTGCGCCACCATGCTTCCGTCTACGACGGCATCGAACCAGTCCTGTATGCGCAGGCGCTCCAGGATGATGCCCGCGTTTCTGCTGGAGGTGCCCAATCCGATTCGCACCCCTGCCTTTTTTAACGAATCCACGTACGCGCGGGCGCCGGGCAAGAGGTGGGATTCGTTTAAGCCGGCTAAATATTCGAGATACCATGTATTTTTCCGCGAAGCCCATTCCCGTTTTTCATCCGCAGTCATGGCTTCGTTTCCCTTTTGCAGCACATAATCCAGGGATTGCGACCGGCTGACGCCCTTCAACCGTTCATTGTCTTCTTCCGTAAAAGAAATGCTCAGCGCCTCTGCGACGCGCCGCCAGGCCAGATAATGATACTGGGCCGTATCCACCAAAACCCCGTCCAGGTCGAATATCGCCGCTTTTATTGCCTTATCCATGCACGGCTGCCTCCCGATGCTTGGGAACAGCGATGCGTTCGCCCGATTTTTCGGCGCTCCAAGCGTACGCTTGTCCCCATATTTTGACCTGGAAGGCTTCTTCCCCGATCTCGGGCAGCGTAATATGCAGCTGCTCCGGCTCGGCTTCGACGGTTAGCCGATACCCTCTCCATTGGACGGTGAAGGACAGAGACTTCCAAGCCCGGGGCAGCGAAGGCGCGATCTCCAGCATGCCGGACGATTCGTCCGGCTGCACGCCGCCAAACCCGAAGATCAGTCCCTGCCAGACTGCACCGGTGGCCGCCGCATGAAGACCTAGGCCTGCATTGCCGTGCCGGTCCATCAAATCCGTTTTTGCCGTTCTCAGCCACAGGTCGTACGCTTTCTCCGTATCTCCAAGGCGCTGAGCCATCAAAGCGGACATGCCCATGCTTAACGAGGATTGGTGCCATGTGCGTTTTTCGTAGTATTCATAATTTGCCTTGATCGCCGCCGGATCGGCGAACCCGCGCAGCAGCAATAGCAGCATGACCGTATCCGCCTGTTTGATAATTTTAGTCTGCGCCAATTCGGCCAATTGCGGATTGCCGGTATAGACGGGCATGCCGTGATCGTCGAATGCCGTAAATTGATAATCTCTCTTTTGAAAATAACCGTCGAATTGCTCGATCAAAAGCTGCTCTTCGTCGCGCGGAATATACATGAGAGCCGCTATTTGTCTCCACTCGGCGATGTCGTCCGGCCGCCATGCCAACCGCGCCAGCAATCCGCTCACTTCTGCGGGAAACCGTGCCTGATAATCCGTTAACCGATCGGCCGCCTGGACTAAATTATGAGCCGCCATCCCATTCGTATAGGCATTGTTGTCCACGTGCTCGTGAAACTCGTCGGGTCCGATCACGTTCAGAATGACATACTGTCCGCGCTCCGCATCGAATGCAACCCGCGATTGCCAGAAGCGCGCCGTCTCGATCAGCAGCTCCAGTCCGTATTCCAGCATAAATGCCGGATCGTCGACGACGGAGACGTACTGGCATACGGCATAGGCGATATCCGCCGTTACGTGATCTTCGATCTTGCCCATCCACAGCGGCTGGGGCGCGCCGTACTCGTCGTACGAGAACGGCGGAATTTCCTCCTGCCCGCCGGCAGCGGATTGCCAAGGAAACTTGGCGCCCGCATAACCTGCGACTCTCGCATTTTCTCTCGCGCCATCAAGCTTCTCGTACCTATATTTCAACAGGGATTTAGCCAGATCGGGGAACGTATACATAAAGAAAGGCAGCATAAAGATTTCCGTATCCCAGAAGACGTGGCCCCAATAGCCTTCGCCGTGAAGTCCCTTAGCCGCAATGCTGACGGCAGGCGATCCGGAATAGGCCGTACTCATCAAATGAAAGAGATTGAAACGAACGAGCCGATTATCTTCCTCGCTGCCCGCGATTTGGATGTCCGCTTCCTTCCACATCTCTGCATAACGATCCGTATGCTTGCGCAGCTCCTCCGTCCAGCCTTCGGACCGATACTGCGCCAGATTGCGGTGAACGGCATCCCGCAGGCGATCCTCGTTAAGCTCCAGGGAATGATAGGTGGCAACGAGCTTATCGAGCTGCACCGTCTCCTGCCGGCCGATGCGGAACTCGACATACTCCGCGCACTGCCCGCCGTCGTTTGAAAATTTGTGATAAATCGTCGGCAATGGCGTTTGTTGACCGAATCTGGAGAGGCCATGAATGGCAGATCCCATTCCGATATGGATGGCTTCATCCTTTGTGACCGCTTCCAAATAGAGCTGCTCGGAATCGGTGCCTTCGGCAGCGACGATATTATAGTGTTTGGCACGGAACTTCGGATTCGTCTTCCAATTGACCGCCGCTCCGTCAAGATAGCTTTCTATGCCGAATACGCCTTCATGATTAAGTGGCGTTACGAGCAATCGGATCCCGGCACGATGAACGTCATCGCGGCTTACAAATCGGCATGCCCCAACCGCAGTTTCATGGCCGGCCGAATCTCTGTATACGCTTTCGCTAATCAGAATACCCTGCTTCATATCGAGAATGCGGCAAAATCGTATGACTTCGCAGGTTTGCGCGTTTAACGGGCTCGCTTCCTCTGCGTAACGGAGAGCATTTCGGTTCGCAAATACGGATATGCCGTGCCAGCGGGGCAGATTCACCAATTCTCTGACCGGCCCGTCCCCTTTGTTGAAGACGCCCGCCAAATAATTTCCCGGCATTTCCGGAACGGCCCCCTGCTCGAAAGCGCCGCGCGTTCCCATATACCCGTTCGTCAGCGTAAATAGGGTTTCATGCTTTAAATTGCTTTTTGCATCATACGCACTTTGTACGATTAGCCAGTCGTCCTCGCTCAGCAACCGATTAAGGGCTTCATGAAAAAAATACGCAGCCATGTCGCTCTCTCCCCCAAACGTTTCTCTCGTTTTAATTATAGGGGGGAGAAAAGACCGGAAAACAGACACGGAATGAACGATAAATATACGAAACGAACGCTATTCCATGCGCAAACGATCGGCAAAGCGGAAAAGCCTGGCGACCTCCTCCTTGGTCATAAAGGGGAGAATAACCGTGACGACGGTTCCTTCGCCATACACGCTCTCGATTGAAATCCCGTATTCCTCTCCGAAATATAGCTTGATGCGCTTCATAATGTTGCTTAATCCGTATCCGCCGGAGCCGTCCAGCATCGCCTTGTTCAGTCCGTCCAATTGCTCTCCGGGGATGCCCGCGCCGTTATCCGTTACTTGAAATACAACGTTCCCTTCCGAGCGATACCCCTTGATATCCAGCCGCCCTTCCGTATGAACAGGACGAAGTCCATGCACAATCGCATTTTCGATAATGGGCTGCAGAAAAAGCTTGATGGTATAACACGGCTCAATGCTTTCCTCGATTTGAAAGGCCGCCTCGAACTGAACGTTATAGGTAAATTTCAAAATTTCGATATAATCGCGAATCATGCTTATTTCCTCGGATACGCTTGTAATGAGCTCGCCATTATGAAGGAAATTGCGGTAAAAGAAGATCAGCCTTTCCGTCGTCTGAAAAATATCTTCTGCGCCCAAGCGCTTCGCCTTTCTTTTAATGAGCGCGAGCGTGTTATACAGCAGGTGGGGATTGATCTGCGCCTGCAGCAATTCAACCTCCATGCTTCGGGCCACTAATTTCGATTTATAGTCATGCTGGATCAGCTCGTTAATTCTTTTGGTCATTTGCACGAAGCTGTTATCGAGCACGCCGATCTCATCGTTGCCGGTTACGGAGCGGGTTTCTTCCCCATCCACGCCCTTGGCTTGGAATCGGCGAATTTGGGAGACGACTTTGGAGATCCGCTTGGTGATCGCAGAGGACACAAAATAAGTCAAAATAAACGAACAGAGCAAGGTGAGAATCAACACAACGAGCGTAATCTTCGTAATGGGGGCCAATTTCTCTGCAACCAGATCCGTTCTGTACAAGGATACCAGCCGCCACCCCGTCACGTCGGAGGTCGTATAAGCCGCGATATAATTATCGCTGCCGTTTTTATATTTGAAGTAGCCTTCCTTGCCGTCCCAGGCATGCGCGCTTAATTCCCCCGTTTGAAAAGAAGCGGGCTTGTCCGGATAAGAAAAAACCGTTTGTCCCGATTCGTCGAAATAAAAGATCTGACCGGACACGAACTGATCGTTGCGGCTGAATATCCCTTTAAAAATGCCGGTGGAAATGTTCAGGTCCAACATGCCGAGCTGCTTGATCGTCTTAAAATCCATCAACTTTCGATTCATCGAAATATACGTCGACTGTCCCGATTGATTCGCCAACCAGTAAAACGTCTTCTTGGACGAAAGAAAGGCCGGGTACCAAGCGTTAGCGGCCATTTCCTGCATGTCCCTGATCCCCCCGCCATCCTTGGGCAAAGAATCGTTGTCGACGTAAATCACTGGAATTACCGCTTCAGCCGCGGTTGCCGACTTCGTAGAAAAGCTGCCCTCGGTATATCCGGTTTCCTCGAAGATGGAACGTATTACTTTATAGATCACGTTGGCATAAGCATTCGACACCATATCGATATCCGTGTACGTCTGGGCCAAGGTTTCCTGGAAAAGCGTGTTATTAAACAGGATATCGCTTTTTTTCATGTAAACGGTAAGCTGAAAATCCATGACGTTGCTGGCTTGCTGCAGATTTCTCAGCAGCCATTTCATTTCATTCTGCTCGACGTACCTGGCCGCGATGGCGTAGGAGGACCAGCTGATCGTCAAAATCGCGCAAATCAAAATGGTCGTAAAACTGAACATTAACTTTTTGCGCAGGCTGATGTCATGCAGCTTCGGCCACTTCATCGTCAGATTCTCTCCCGAAATTCTTTGGGACTATAACCCGTAAGCTCTTTGAATTTGCTTCGGAAGTGCGCCTCGTTCACATAGCCGATGCTTTCCGAGATTTCATAGATTTTGTATTGGGGATTGGCCAGCATTTCTTTGGCCAGATCGATTTTTTGCTGGATGACATATTCGGAGATGGTCGTATTCATTTCCCGCTTGAATACGCTGTTGATATAATTAGGGCTGTAAAAAAACGCGCTGGAAATCGATTTCAAGCTGAGCTCCTCGCGCAGATTTTGCTTGATATAGGTCTGTATGTCATGAATGAGCCGGGTATTTTTATTCTGCTTCTTATGTTCGAGGTAGGCCGCAATGTCCATCAAACATTGCTTTAACCAGGCTTTCATTTCCTCGACCGTTTCGAATAAAGTCCATTTCTCCCAGATCGGTCGATTCAAATCTACGATACGCTCAAATTGTTCGTTTTCTTCCATGAGCATAAATTGAAGGCAAGTGACGATTCCGTAAAAAATGCCTTTGACCTGATCCGCGCTGGCATGGGAATCCGCAAAAGCCGAAAATTGCTCTACGAAGCGATCGATTTCTTGCGAATTACCCGAATGAATTAAAAACTTCAGTTCCTTTTGAAGCTCGGGGAGCTTCCAATCGTTCTTTACGGTTGTCGACTTTTTCGTTTCCACATCGCGTATATGGATAATTTCCTGCTTGCCCAGATGAAATTTAAACTTTAACGCAAATAACCCCTGCTCGCACAAATCGCTGACGTCACCGATTCGATCGCTGATTTCGCTTAAGCCTGCGGAGCAGCTTATGCCTTGCAAGTGCAGCCTCTCGATAAGACCGGAAAGCAAATTTTCCGTTTGCTCCAGTATGCTGCTCGGCCCCATGGCGCTGTCATAGCTGAATAAAACGCCGTAATGAGACTCGTCAAGCTTCGAGGTTATAATAGAGACCGCCGCCGTCAGGTGATCCGCAATCGTTTGCTGGATGTAAAGGGACAATAGTTGTTTGTCTTCCGTACGCCGCGCCGCAAGGTTTTGATAATCGTCCACCTCCAGCACGCAGACTGTATATTGCGCTCTCTTCAAATCGATTTTGAAAAAATCGACCGTATCCCAAAGCTCTTCCTCGTTTTTAAATGGTTTGGAAAACAGATCGGCGCTGAACTTTTCAACCAATGCGGGCATGCTTTTTGACAGCATCGCCTTTAGCTTTTCCTGTTCCGTTTTTTTTTGAATCTCGCTATTCAACAGGTATATGGTCCGCTGAAGGACCTCGACCAGTTCTGCGGGCACGATGGGCTTGAGCACATAACCGTGAGAAGACAGATCGATCGCTTTTTTCACGTATTCGAATTTATTATAGAAGCTGAAAAAGATCATCTTGATCGCCGGGTATTTTTCCTTGACGATTTTAGCCATCTCGATCCCGTTCATCAGCGGCATTTCAACGTCCACCAGCATGATATCGGGCTGCTGCGACTCGAGCATCCGCAATGCTTCCTTGCCGTTGGTCGCTTCTCCGAAGATCCGGACCGGGAGCCCCGCTTCTTCAATAATCTCTATCGCTTCTTCTCGCTCCACTTCGAAATCGTCGACGATCAACAGGCTCAGCATCGAAGCGCACCTCCACGTACCGCAACTTTCACCATATTGTAAGCCTTTTCTAAATGAGAATCTATTGTTCCCGTTAGAAAAAGTGGCGCGCGGCCATTTCGTTTGAAGAATAACCGAAACGCCCATCGCTGGCTCGTCCGACAGCCTTTGCCGTTGCGATGAATCGCCAATCGACCTCCGATTCGTTCCGTCGCCGCAAAGCCTGCAAATATGCATCTTTTTTCGCCGATGTCTATCCTTTCGAGAAGAAAAGATGCAAAAACGCAGGTATTTTCCTCCTTCAGCCCGATTTTCGGCTTTTGCTTGGCATTTACCTGCACATTTGCAGGCATTTCATCACGAGCCGGCGGCCGGCAAAAAATACATGTACAAATGCAGGTTTTTCCTCCGCCATACGTCCGAAAAGCGCCGGCTCTCCGATATTTAAAAAAAGCCAGTCAGATCAAGGGCTTGATCTAACTGACTTCTATTGGGATTAAATCATTCAAGGTGGTTAGAATTACCCTCTAAACGATAATTAATCACGATAACGGAGCTGCTGTTTAATATTTCGGCAGCATCTTCATTCATCGTAATTTCCGTCCGATTCGGCGTGAAGTGAAGCTGCGAGATACCGCCATATAATGACTGCGACTCATCGTTATAAGTAATATGAACCTTGCCAAATCCCGCTTCAAACAAAACCAATCATCAATACATCAATTTCTTCATCAAATTGAGCATATAAAAAATGAGCATTCAAAGTCGTCATTTCAAATAGCCTCCACGTTAGTGCAGACTGCCTCCGCGTTGATCGCCTAAGGCAGAATTATTTTGCCAAATAAATCTGCCCGTCATGGTTGCACACGATTATTTTTGAATAATCTTGGGGCGCGACTATGACGTCCACGCCGTCCCCGCGTTCAGGATTCACTCTGACTTTAAGGAATGCAACGACTTCCGTCTTACTCGTTAAAAACAACTTATCCATAAAATCATGAGTGGGGTGCTTATAAAACAAGTAGTACGGATCTTCGGAAGAAAGTGCATCCGTATTATAAACTTCGTCATCCACTCGAGCCCAGTTCTTGATGTTATCTATCGATTTAAGATTTTGAGGATTGATTTGTTGCAGCAGCTCTTTCATGATTCGATCGGCTTCATCATGAACGATTCGGTTTCCGGGAAAAATACTCATTTTAGTCTTCTCCTACATAACCGTGATCTTATTGCAACGACGCCAGCCGCGCCAGCAGCACGACCGCTTCGGCTCGTGTGATCGGAGCCAGCGGATTGAACTTGTTAAGGCTCTGCCCTTGCACAAGCCCCGCTTCAAATGCCGCATTGATATAGGGCAGCGCCCTCTCGGCGATCGCGGCATCGTCGGCGAATGAAGAGGCAGCCTTGGACTGAAAATAAGTCCCGGGCTGCCTCTGATCCCTATTCGTCTTAAACCTTATAAGCCCTAAGCGCCTTGAACACTTCCTTGAACGAAGGCTTCTTGCCATACATGAGCACGCCCACACGGTAGATCTTGGCGGCGAGCCAGCCGATAACCAGCACGGAGGCGATCAGAATACCGACCGACAGGACGATCTCCCACCAGGCCGGATCGGCGAGGCCGATGCGGAGGAACAGGATGAACGGCGAGAAAAACGGGATGAACGAGCATACGGTGATGAACGTGCTCTCGGGGTTCGTCAGGCCGTAGATGGCGATATAGAAGCCCGCGAGCGACAGCATCGTGACCGGCATCGACGTCTGGCTGAGATCCTCCGTCCGGCTGACGAGCGAGCCGATGGCGGCGAACAGCATCGCATACAGGAAGTAACCGAGCAAGTACATGAGAATCGCGAAGATAATCATCTTGGGCTCGACGCTGGACAGGTCGATGCCGAACTTCTCGAGCGCACCCTTGTTGTGCGGCAACGTGAGATTGATAAGCGCCGCGCCGACGAGCACGACGAGCTGGAGCAGGCCGACGAGGAAGGTGCCGATGACCTTGCCGAACATCTGCTTGAGCGGCGCCACGCTCGTGACGATGATCTCCATGACGCGCGAGCTCTTCTCGGCGGTGATCTCGGTCGCGATCAGTTGGCCAGTAATCATAACGGACATGAACAGCAGAATCAGGATGGCGTAGGTCAAGCCGATGGCCGTCCCTTGCTCGGCCTCCGTCTTGCCGCCGCCGTCCGCGATCTGCACGGTGTCGAGCTTGACGGGTGCCTGCAGCTTGAAATATTGTTCATTGGTCAGGTTGGCGTCGCGGACCGCCTGCTGGGTCTTTACGAATTGCAGGCCGCTCTGCAGCGCGCCGGCCGTATCGGTGTCGAGCATTTTTTTGGAGTGGTAGACGACGTCGGGGAAGCCGACTTCTTTATTTTCGGTAAAGGTAAGATAGCCTTTGATCTTGCCGTCTTCAATGGCCTGCCCGAGCGCGGCCGTCTTGTCGGCATCGGAGCCGGACGCCTCGACCGGCACGAGCTCCACCTGCTTTTTTTCCGCCTGCCCGAACTGCTGCTCCAGCCCTTTGATGATCTCGCCTTGTTCGCTTGCGATATAGCCCACCTTCGCGGCCGAGCCCGGCCCCGTCAGCTTGTCGATGAAGTACGGCACATTGGCGCCGACGACGAGCAATACGCCAAGGATGATCGTGGTAATGATGAAAGACTTGCTGCGGAGCTTATTCCGCATCGTGAAGGCAATGACCGTACGCATGCTATTCATGGCTCTCACCTACCGTCTTAATGAAGATTTCGTTCAGGGTCGGCTCCAGCAGCTCGAAGCGTTCGACCGGGCCTTGTGCCATTGCGTGCTTCAGGATCTCCTGTGCGGCTTCCTTACGGGAGATGCGCAGATCGTACCCTCGCTCGGTACGGGTCGCGGAGACAACGCCGGGAATGCGATCCAGCCCGGGGATATCCCGCTCTGCACCGACGACCACTTTTTCCTTGGGAAAACGACTCTTAATGTCGCGGATCGGCCCCTGCAGCACCGGATTCGACTTGTGCATGATCGTGATGTTGCGGCACAACTCCTCGACATGCTCCATCCGGTGCGTCGAGAAGACGATGCTCGCGCCATCGTCGCGCAGCTCCTTAACCGTCGACTTCAGCAGCTCGACGTTGACCGGATCAAGACCGCTGAACGCTTCGTCCATAATGAGAATGCTTGGCTTGTGAATGACCGCGGCGATGAACTGGATTTTCTGCTGGTTGCCCTTGGAGAGCTCCTCGACCTTTTTGTTGTAGTACTCCGGCACCTGAAACCGGTCGAGCCACCGTTTCAGGTTCGCGTCGGCATCCCGGCGCGACATGCCGCGCAGCTGCGCCAGATACAGAATCTGCTCGCTCACCTTGATCTTCGGGTACATGCCCCGCTCCTCCGGCAGGTAGCCCAGCATCGAGAGCTGCTCGGTGCTATAGGTCTTCCCGCGGTAGCGGATGCTGCCTCCGTCCGGGAGAATGAGTCCGAGCACCATACGCATCGTCGTCGTCTTGCCCGCGCCGTTCGCGCCGAGCAGCCCGTAGATCTCCCCTTGCGCCACCTCGAAGCTGAGCCCGTTGACTGCGGTTTTGTCCCCGTATTGCTTAAACACCTTTTCGATTACCAGCGGATTCATCTTCCCGCATCCCCCTTCCGAACTAGGCAAGCCATGATCTCTTCCAATTCCATGCGCTGCGAGGACAGGATCCGATAGCCGTTAGAGAGGCAATAAGCCTCCGTCTCCTCGGGCGCGTCGGACTCGATCCGGCAGATGCCGGGGCCTGCCTCATGCGCCCCCTGGACGCCCGGCGCCTGCTTCAGCAGCCGAGCCGCGTCCTCCTTGCCGGCCGCACCGTCCGTCCGCTGGACGGCCAGCACCCGCCATGCCTCGAACAACCGGTCCTTCTCGTACAGCCCGAGGCACCGGCCCCGATGCATGAACAGCACGTAGTCCGCGAGCCGGCGCACCTCCTCCGTGATGTGCGTCGCAAAAATCAGCGTGCGATCCCCTCGGTCCATGTAGCGCGTGAGTTCGTCCAGCAGCGCCTTCCAGGCTGAAGGGTCGAGGCCGGAAGACGGCTCGTCGAGCAGCAGCAGCTCCGGATCATGGGCCATCGCGACCGCGAGCTCCGCCTTGCGCCGCATTCCCTTGGACAGCTTGCCGAGCTTTTTGACGCGATCGGCGTCGAAGCTTCGCATCAGCCGTTCGTATCTTTCCCAGGTCCAGCCGGGGTACCACCTGGAGGCGAACCGGGCCTTCTCGTCGGCAGTGAGATGGTTCTCGTAAGCGTGAGGCAGCTCGGATACGAAGCCGATCCTCTCCCTCAGCCCCTCGTCGCTGTCCGGCGACAGACGCTGGCCGAGTACCGCGGCCTCGCCCTCGCAAGGCGCGAGCCGGAGCAGCAGCCGCAGCAGCGTGCTCTTGCCGGAGCCGTTCGGTCCGACGATGGCGGTCACCATCCCGGCAGGCACGGACAAATCGAGCGGTCCGAGCGCGAACCCGTCGTGCCGGACGGCCGCTCCCTTCAGCGAGACGGCGTCGTTGCCGCTCTCCGTTTTTTCCAAGCCGTACATTCCGAGACTCATCGCTGCCCCCCCTTTTCCCCCTCGGCTTCCGCCCGCTTGCGCTCATAGGCTTCGCGCCAGATTCGCTCCATCTCCTCGCGGCTGCACTGCAGCTGCAGTCCGGTCTCTACCGCACGCTCGAAGGCTTCGACGACGCGCACGAGCCTGAACTCATCCCGCGCCGACTGATCGATGCCCGCTACGAACGTCCCTGTCCCTTGTCTCGTGCGCAGGAGCCCTTCATTCTCCAGATCCTGATACACTCTTCGCACCGTAATGGCGCTGCATCTCAGATCGGCCGCGAACTCCCGAATGGACGGCAGCAGCGTGCCCTCTGCCAGCTGCCCGCTAAGGATGAGGCTTCGTAGCTGGACCTCCACTTGATGGTACAGAGGCTCGGGCCGATTCTCATCGATATGAACGGGTATCCACAAACCGCCTCGCCTCATTTCCTCCCGTTACTTCATTAAAAAGTATAGCTCCTGCTCTCCATTCGCTTGACGATCGCCCGCCGCATGACGTAGAGCGCGATTGCCGCGATCAGCGCCGTTCCGGCCGGCAGCAGTATCGGCGCTTCGCGGACCGAATCCAGAAGTTCGCCCACAAGGCTGAATCCCTGCCAGGCCGCGCCTAGCGAGATCAGTCCGAGCAGCAGGCAGATCGTCAGATAGGACTTGACGTAGGTTCTTCCGTTGAAGCCCATCTCCAGGTACAGAATGACCGCGTTCATGATCAATCCGTAGCAGAGCCAGACCGCAGCCGCAGCCGCCCACTCGCCTGGGGACACCCGCTCTCGAAGCGCAGGCGCGAGCAGGTACTGGACGGTAAAAAAGATCGCGCCGATCGCAGCCAGCGTCGTTCCAGCGAGCAGCATCCGGGCACTGGCCATCCGCGCTACGGGAATCGGCATCGTCCGCCAGTGCGACAGCCGCTTAGTGAAGACGTCCCCTCTCCAGTATGCGAACATCGTGCGGTTCATCGCGCAGCCGAACGCCGGAATCGTGAACGTGTACAGCCAGTCCGCCATACCGCTCAAGTAGCGGGACACGCCGCTGCCGCTGAATCTATCGTCGACCAGCGCGCTGATAATCGTTCCTACATATAGGGCGAACACTGCAGTGAACACCAGCCCCAGCCAATCGCGCTTGAACTCAAATGCCGCCAGCGCCTTGGTCGCGCGCCATCCAGACATCTGCTCGCCTCCGTCACCCATACTGTGTGTATATCCTTATACACAGTATAAACACTGCCGAGAAGCCCTGTCAATCCTGAATCTGGAATTTAGTCTGAAGCGATTGTCATGCGGATTTGTTGCAAATGGCTTTATCTATTAGAATAAAGACACCACGCCTGCCGCACGGGAGATGCGGACGGGGCGCAATGACCGGAGGGAACAGAGAAATGAGCGGGAAAAACGATCGAGGCGGCCGAGGACAGGCCGGCAAGCCGCGGAGAAGCGATTCGCGGGAGAACGGCGAAGCGGTATGGCAGGGGCGCGCAGCCAGGGACAACGGCGCAGGCCGTGCCGGGCAGGGGCGCTCGGGCAGGGACGGCAACGCTGGTAATGCCGGGCAGGGGCGCTACAGAGGAAGCGCCGATGTTGCGCGATCTGCGCAAGGACGTGCCGGAGGCAATGTGGAGTCTTCCGCTGGTAGAGCAGGCGAACCTAAGCGCCAGGCCGGCGGAGGCTCGCGCAGCTTCGCGGTTCTGGAGCCGTCCGAACTGCTGCCCTTCCTGCTCGCCAAGCTGAGCGGCCAGGGGCGCAACGCCGTCAAGGCAATCCTCGCCCGCGGCCAGGTATCCGTCGACGGCACGACCGTCACCGCCTACAATCACCCGCTTGCGCCGGGCGCCTCCGTCTCCGTGAGTCGGGAGCGGATCGAAGAGGCTCCGCCGCTGATCGGCTTGTCCATCATGTTCGAGGACGACGACCTGATCGTCGTCGCCAAGGACGCGGGTCTGCTGTCGATCGCTTCGGCGCAGGAGACCGAGGTGACCGCCTATCGGCAGCTGACCGAGCACGTGCGGCGGACGGATCCCCGCAGCCGGATTTTCGTCGTGCACCGGCTCGACCGGGACACCTCGGGCGTGATGATGTTCGCGAAGCGCGAAGAGATTCAGCAGGCGCTCCAGAACAACTGGCAGGAAGCCGTCACCGAGCGGATTTACGTCGCGCTGGTCGAGGGCCGCGTCGCGCGTGCCGAGGGCACGATCTCCTCCTGGCTCAAAGAGAGCAAGACGCTCAAAATGTATTCGAGCCCCTACCCGAACGACGGCCAGCATGCGGTGACGCATTACAAGACACTTGAGGCCAAGTCGCAGCTCTCACTGCTCGAAGTCAAGCTCGAGACCGGCCGCAAAAACCAAATCCGCGTCCACATGCAAGACATCGGCCACCCGGTCGTCGGCGACAAAAAGTACGGCGCGCGCACCAAGGTACTCGGACGCCTCGGGCTGCACGCGAGAGTGCTCGCCTTTGTCCACCCTGAGACCGGCGAGGGGCTGCGCTTCGAGACCGACATTCCGAAGGCGTTCCTTAACGCGCTCAAAGATCAATAGCCTTATTTCACCCTCGCCAGGCCGTGTCGTCCGGGCGGGGGATTCTTTTTATCGGCCTGCATATGCGAGTTAAGTATGCACGTAGATCTACAGTTTGCGCGCTTTCCGGCTGCCCACGGTTCAAGTATGCACGTAGATCTACACTCAACGCGGGTTACGAGCGACAGCCCGTCAAGCATGCACAAATGCCCAATGCTTCGAAAATTTCGGTTGGCGGCGTGTCTCATTTGCCCCTAAATATGGCATAAGGTTCTTTTTTTATACTTAAATGAATAAATAGGCCTATCCAACGCGCGGTTAACCCGGTAAAATCAGATTATGTCGTTTCATGTCAATCATTGCCATAGTTAGGATGGTCACGTTGATCGAACTTCAAAGCTCATACAATGCGACCATGGTCGTTTTATCTTGCTTCGTGGCCTCTATTGCCGCTTATACCGGCCTGAGCATGTCGCTTCAGTATGCCGCGGCTTCCAAGGGCCGGTCCCGTCTCGCTTGGCTGGCATGCGGGATCGCGGTTATGGGGGCGGGCATTTGGGCCGTCTGCTTTTACGAGATTAATGCATACAGATGGTCTACCGGCGTCGAATACGATTACGGCACGGTGATCCTGGCGCTGGCGATCGCTGCGGCTGCTGCGGCACTGGTCCTACGAGCGGTCAGCCAACCCAAGCTTAGCAGGGGTTCGCTGCTAGTGCGCGGCGGCATCGCGGGCATCTGTGCGGCAGTCTTGCCCTATGCAGGTCTTCAAGCCATGCGCGCCAGCCTCCATCCGCGCTTTGAGGCCGGGACGTTCGCCTGGTTCACGCTGGTCGTCGCCGCCGCGTTCATCGTCGTCCTCTGGATCGCGTACAAGTTCCAGACGTCGCGCGGACCCAAGCGCAAGGCCATCGCGGGCCTGCTTCTTGGCACCGCCTTTACCGCGTCGATCCATATCGGGCTGGCGCTTGTCTCCTGGACGTCCCCGGAAGAGCTTCTGACCGCCGGACAGAGCGACTCCTCCGCCATGATCTCCTTTTTCCTGGGATTCGCTACGCTATTCGTTGTCGGGATCGCGTTCGCCGCCATTTTCATGGAGCGGTTCTGGAAGGCGCAGATGCGTCGTCAGCTGGAGCGGGACATGCGGATCGAATCGCTGTTCAGGCACAGCCAGGACGCCGTCTTCTCCTACAATCTCGAGGGCAAGCTGCTGGACGCCAACCTCGCGGCCTTCCGCCTGACCGGCTACGAGTGGGATGCGCTGTCCAAGCTCAGGCTGAGAGACATGATCTCGCCGGAGTACCAGCATACGGTGGCCGTCAACTTTCAACATACGGTCACGGGACAGTCGCGCAACTTCGACTGCGCCCTCATCCACCGCGGCGGCCGGCGTCTTGAGGTCAACAACACCAATGTCCCCGTCCTCGTCGAGGGTCAGGTCGTCGGCGTGTACACGATCGTTCGCGACATCACGGAGCGCAAGCAGGCCGAGTGGCAAATGAATCATATGGCGCATCACGACGAGCTGACGGGACTGCCCAACCGGCGCCTGTTCGAGCAGCAGCTCGTCAAGGCGATCGCGGATCAACAGCAGGACGGGCAGCCCGCCGCCGTCCTGTTCCTCGACATCGACCGCTTCAAGCTGGTCAACGATTCGCAGGGTCACGATGTGGGCGACCTGCTGCTCCGTTCCGTCGCCGATCGGCTGAGCGAAGCGGTCAAGCATACCGGCATCGTCGCCAGACTGGGCGGAGACGAGTTTTCCGTGCTGCTGACCGGCGGCATCACGCGCGAGGACGCGCAGGCAATCGCGGCCCGTATCAACCGGGAGCTCGACATCCCGTTCTCGCTGCGCGGCAAGGACGTGCATATCACCGCCAGCATCGGCATCGCGCTGTTCCCGGAGGACGGCGATTCGCTCATCTCGCTCATGAAAAACGCGGATACCGCGATGTACTCGGCCAAGGAAAACGGGAAGAACACGTACAACTTCTACGACTTGTCGATGAACGACTCCCTTTTCGAGCGGGTTCAGTTGGAAAACGAGCTGCGCAAGGCGCTGGACCGCGGCGAGTTTTTCCTCGTTTATCAGCCGCAGGTCGAGCTCGCGTCCGGCAAGGTTGTCGGCGTGGAGGCGCTCATCCGCTGGCAGCACAGCACCAAGGGGCTCATTTCGCCGGCCGAGTTCATCCCGCTCGCCGAGGAGACGGGCATGATCGTGCCGATCGGCGAGTGGGCGCTTCGCACCGCCTGCACGCTCGCGCGTCGCTGGAGCCTTTCCGAGGTCGGGCCTCTGCGCATGTCGGTCAATCTGTCGAGCCGCCAATTCGTGAGCCCCGACTTCGCCGAGTCCGTAGAGCGCGTCGTCCGCGAGACGGGCATGCCCCCTGAGCTCCTCGATCTGGAGATTACCGAATCGATGACGATGGACGTGAACCGCTCGATCGAGACGTTGCGCCAGCTCAAGACACTCGGCGTCTCCATCTCGATCGACGACTTCGGCACGGGCTATAGCTCGCTGAGCTATCTCAAAAGTTTTCCCGTCGACCGGCTCAAGATCGACCAGTCGTTCGTCCGCCAGATGCATTCGGAGACGAAGGACCGGTCCATCGTGGCGACGATTATCTCGCTCGCGCACAACCTGAATCTCCAAGTCGTCGCCGAGGGCGTCGAGACGCTTTCCCAATCTGTATTTCTCGCCGAGCAGGGCTGCGACGAGATGCAGGGCTACTATATTAGCAAGCCGCTCAAGGCCTTTGACGTAGAAAACTTCATCTTGAACAAGTCCGCCGTCTAATCGCAAAAAAGCCGCACGGTCCCCGATCCGATTCGGGTTCGCCGTGCGGCTTCTTTTTTCTCAAGCAAGGGCTAGGTCTCTTCGCACACCGGATTCGCCAGTTGTTCGAAACCGTCGATCCGGCAGGCGATCCGGTCTCCGTCCGCGATCGGGACGGCGCCCGGCGTACCGGTCAAGATTACGTCGCCCGGCAGCAAGGTCATGAACCGGGAGTGGAACGCGATCGCGCGCCAGGGCCGGTAGATCATGCTCGACACCGGGCGGCTGTGCCGGACTTCGCCGTTCAGCGCCGTCGACACCGTCAACCGGTCGATATCGCCGAGCTCGTCCGGCGTGATCAGCTCGGCGCCGAGACTGCAGAACGTGTCATAGCTCTTCGCCCGCGTGAGGAATCGTGGATGACGCGCATGGACGTCCGCAGCCGTCACGTCGATCGCCGCGACGAATCCCGCCGCATAGCTGGGCGCATCCGCTTCGCTCACGTCCTTGCAGACAGCCCCGATCACGATGGCGAGCTCCGCCTCCGCCTGCACGCGTCCGATGGCGGCCGGCAGTACGATGCTGTCACCGGGCCCGATCAGGCTCGTATCGGGCTTCATAAATCCGACCGGTTCCTCGCTCTCCCAATTCTTGCGCTCCCGCTCCTGCGACTCGCTCAAGTAGTTGAATCCGATTCCCCATATTTTACGAGGGCGGCGAATGATGGGCGCGGCCTCGTACCCTTCTGGCGCTAAAGGCGGCAAAGCAGCTGCGATGCTCGCTCCTTCTTCGGTCGACAGCCAAGCGCGGATATCCGCCAGCGCCCCCGTCTCCAGCAGCGCAGGAAGCTCCTCCTGCCAGCTCCGCCCCGCAGCCTTGCTCAATGCTTCCACGGTCAGCAGACCTTGCGGCAGTCCAATCGCCGTCCGTTCCCGCTCCTCCGTCTTAATCCTTAGGACGCGCATGCGCTCCCCTCCTCCCATTTGCGATGAAATCTACCAGCCAATGGCGGCGCCATCGCATCTCGGATCGGTGCCGCCGCGCATCAAGCCGTCGCTGCCGATCGATATGGCGTGCGCATGCCCCATCCGATAATCGAAGGCGTCTACGACGCGAACGTCATGTCCGGCCTCCGCCAACCGCCGGATCGTCTCTGCGTCGATTCGGCTCTCGAGCTTCAGCTCGCGCGACGCCTCGCCCCAGGTGCGTCCCCACAGCCACCTGGGCTCGGCGACCGCTTCATGCGGCGCCATTCCGTAGTCCGCCATGCGCGTAAAAATCGCGGTCTGCGTCTGCGGCTGCCCTTCCCCGCCTTGGGTGCCGTACAGAAAACGCGGCTTGCCGTCCAGGCAGGCCATAGCGGGCATGAGCGTATGAAAGGTTCGCTTGCTCGGCTCCAGCGTGTTGACATGCGCCGGGTCCAGCGAAAAAAAGGAGCCCCGGTTCTGCATCAAAATGCCGGTCTCTCCTGCCGTAAAGCCCGAGCCGAATTCAAAGTACAGACTCTGGATGAACGAGACGGCGTTGCCTTCCTCGTCAACGACCGCAGCATACGCCGTGTCGCTGCCGGCGGGCGGGCTGTCGAAGTCCATTGCATGATAAGGATCGATGCATCCAGCCAGCTCGTCGGCATAGGCTTGGCTGAGTAAGCGCTCCAGCGGTATCTTATGAAAATCGGGATCCGTAAGCGCCCGGTTGCGATCGATAAACGCCAGCTTGATCGCCTCGATCATCCGGTGATAGTAGGTGTAGGCCCCGTGCGGAGTCGAGGACGGCTCGAAGCGTTCCAGCACCTGCAGCGCCATAATACCGGTAAAACCTTGCGAATTCGGCGGCGCCTGATAGAGCGTGTATCCGCGATAAGCGCCGGTCGCCGGCTCTTCCCAGCTGCCGCGATGCGCGGCGAAGTCCGCCTCCGACAGCAGTCCGCCGGCCTTACGCAGACCCGCGACGATCTGCTCCGCAATCTCGCCTTCGTAGAACGCTTCGCGGCCGCCTTCGGCAAGCGCCCGCAAAGTCGCTGCGAGCTCTCGCTGCACGAAGCGGTCGCCGGCTGCGGGGACTGCGCCCTGCGGCAAATAAATCGCGGCTGTCTGCGGACACTCGCCAAGCATATCCCTGCATTTCACGGTAAAAAAATGCTGATCCGGCGACAAAGGAAAGCCTTCGGCCGCGTGACGAATCGCCGGCGCCAGCACCTCCGCCAGCGACAGTTTGCCGTACTCGCCCAGCACGGCCGCCCAGCCGTCGACCATGCCCGGCACCGTGATCGCGCTGCGGGCACCGCGATGCGGAATGGCCGCCATGCCGGCGAAGCAGCCCCGGTCGACAGCCGCGCCCGATCGCCCGCTGCCGTTATATGCGCGGACGCGGCCTTCGGCTGCGCCATACGCCAACCAAAAGCAGTCGCCGCCGAGTCCTGTCATATGCGGATAAACGACGCCCAGGCACGCGCTGACGGCGACAGCCGCATCGAACGCATTGCCGCCCCGGCGCAGCATCTCCGCACCGGCCTCCGATGCGAGATCGTGCGGGCTGACCACCATCGCTTGCTTGCCTGCTGCCGCTCTGCTCATTCCTGCTCTCTCCTTTGCCTTTTGCCTGCAACCGTCTTGACGCCGTTAGCGCTCCACGGTACTCTCTTGACTACGGTCAGTACCCGGCCGTCCTATCCGACTGCGCTCCGATGTTGCGCTTCCCATTCGGCCGCCCAATGCAGCAGCATCCGATCCTGCCCGGGTCCGGCGATGAGGGACAACCCGACCGGGCAGCCGTCTACAGTCGCCCAAGGCAGCGTGATCTGCGGCAGTCCGCCGATGCCCGCGATGCAGGACAGCTGCTGCGTGCGGATGCGAAGCTGCTCCATCTGCGCGAGCGGCGTGCTGCGAAGCGGCGCCGGACCGGTCGCCGTCGGAATCGCCAGCAAGGTGTCGTCTCCCAGCAAGGCGGCGAGTCTCGCGCGTATATCGGTCATGGCCTCACGCTCCTGGCGGCAGTCGGCGTCCGCGATGGTCCGCGTCCACGCGAACCGCTCGGCGATGCCCGGCCCGAACCGAGGGCGCGCCTGCTCGATCCAAAGCCCGTGCGTCCGCCAGATGTCTACGCCCTGGAGCAGCTTGAAGATCCGCATCCACGCTTCCAGCCCCTCGTCTGCGATCGTGACGCGCTCGCTTACTCCGAAGGACAAGGCGAGCTCGCCCAGCAGCGGCGTCAATGCCGCCTGCGTCTGCTGGTCGGCTGCACGCAGCGTGTCCGCTGCGACAAGCAGCCTGCGCGGCAGCGCCGCGATATCCCTCTGCCGGTCGGATTGTTCCAGCAGCACCTCACCGGCGGCAGCGACGAGCTTGGCCGAATGCGACATCCATCCGACCGTATCGAAAAGCGGCGCGAGCGGCACGACGCCTTCCAGCGACACGCGTCCATGCGTCGGCCGGAAGCCGTAGATGCCGCAATACGAGGACGGGATGCGGACGGAGCCGCCGGTATCGGTGCCGATCGCAAGTTCGGCGAGGCCTGCCGCCGCCGCAACGGCAGATCCGCTGGAGGAGCCGCCCGGAATGCGCTGCTCGGCTCTCGGATTGATCGGCGTTCCATAGTTGTAATTTTCGCCGTTTAAGCTGTACATCATCTCGTCGGTATGCGTCATGCCGTTCAGCCTGGCACCGCTCGCGAGCAGCAGCTCGATCGCACGTGCATGGCCGGCGGCTGCCGCATGCGTCCGCGACCAATCCGGGCTGCCGGCTCCCTGGATATGGCCTTTGACGGCAAACACGTCTTTTGCCGCGAACGCAATGCCGTCGAGCAGCCCGCTTCCGGTCGGCTCCAGCTTTATATCTTGCCGGATGTAGGCGTGCCAGCGATCGTGCATCCGACTCATCCCCTCTTCTTGTGTGTGTATGAGCAGTATAGAAAAGGGGATCTTCCGGTGTAAATTCACTTCGCGCACATTTGGCACAACCTCCGAAAATCGCGCTGTTCTTTGTCATCGAACCCAAGGGCGCTGTCTTGCATGCAAAAAAGGGACGAAACAGAGTCACCCCCTGCTTCGTCCCGCTTTTAAGCTCTTCTTCGCCGCTCGGACGGCGGTCTCTCTACGCGTTTCTCCTAACCTTTTGCAAACTGTTGCTCCTTACTCTGCCTGCTGCAGTTCCCCGACAATCGCCTTGTATTGTGCCAGCAGCTTATCGAGCGCATGCTTGATCTTCTCTGCATCGCCCGTCTCTACGGCTTCGCCCAGCGCGATACGGCCCGATAGAATGCCGGTTCCCGCCGGAGATACAGCGGCAACTGCCGTCGCGACTGTCCCCTCTGCGCGGGACGTCCCTATCGCCACGGACTTCAGATTGCCGCCATCAACGATCTTCACTGCTTGCAACGACACTGTTCCTGTCGGCGCCGTCAAGCCCCCCTGTTGGACATCCACGGCGGTTACGGGATACGCAGCTCTCGAAGTCTCGGCTAGACTCGAAGCAGTTGCCGCTGGCACGGCAGTTAACGTCAGCGTCAGCGCGCCCTTCCCCTGAACGAGTTTGTTATAGGCCGCCAGCGTCTCCTTCCAATCCTGCACGGTGTCCGGCGCGTACTTCGCGGCGAGCTCGGTCGGATCGGGCAACTGAATGGCCGCAGACAACGAGACCGCCTTCGCTGACGTGAATTGTGCGGGCGCGCCGGCCAGCGAAGCCTGGGAGATCGCGTACTGCTTGGAAAGCGCCGGTCCTGCCGCCGCAAAGGCGGCGACGGGGCTGGCCAGCGCGGTGACGGCCATGGCGGTGACGGCAATTTTGGCGAACAGGGAATTGTTTTTCATACCAGTATCACTCCTGCTTATAGTTTGTCTTGCCTCTCTTACTTTAGATTCCGGGTGTGGCAGACGATTGGTGAAGTTGTGGAAAAACGATGGCACGCGACCGGCTTCAAGCCGCGCTTGCTATAATAACCGTATAGCTCGGTCGGGGAGGTCTTTTCCTATCAACGAATATACGATTGCCGTCGTAGACGACGACGCGAACATCCGCCATCTCGTCGAGGCTTATCTGAACAAAGAAAATTACCGCACCGTCGGTCTTTGCACCGCGGAAGAAGCATGGGAACTGTGGATGAGCAGCCCGCCGGATCTCTGGGTGCTCGATATCATGCTGCCCGGCATGGACGGGTATGAGCTATGCAGACGCATTCGCGGCGATGCAGAAGTGCCCATCATCATGATCTCGGCCAGGGACGACGAGGTCGATAAAATACTGGGGCTTGAGCTGGGCGGCGACGACTATCTGGTGAAGCCCTTCAGCCCTCGGGAGTTGGTGGCTCGGGTCAAGCGCCAGCTGCGGCGCTGGTACAAGCTTCATGCCGCGAACGAGACGACTGTTGCCGCAGTCTCTCCTACCGTTCTCGCAGTTGACTCCTTGCGGGTGTATCCGGAGGAACGGCGCGCTTTTTGGCGCGGCGCGGAATTGGATCTGACCTTTAAGGAATACACGCTGCTCCAGGCGCTGGCGGAATATCCCAATCGCGCGTTTACGCGGGAACAATTGCTCATGCTGGTATGGGGCGACGATTATTTCGGCAGCGACCGGGCTGTGGATCATCTCATCAAGCGGCTGCGTAAAAAAGCCGAGCAGCTCCCGATCGAATCGGTATGGGGGCACGGCTACCGTTTAAGAGCGGACGGAGGGATTCAGCCATGAAGCTGCTGCATCAGATCAATCTGGCTTTCGGCGCGCTGCTCGTGCTTGTATTGGGCATGACGGCGCTGCTCATCCATCTGGTCCTGATCGATCACTTCATGGGCGAGCAAAAGCAGGAGCTGAGCACGGTGGCCTCAAGCATCGCAACCCGTCTCCAACTGCAAGCCGTGACCCTGACAAAGCCTTCCGATACGACGCTCTCCCTCGGTCAGGCCGTTGCGCTGCCTGTCGGCGTCGAGGCTTATATCTCGGATAGCGAGGGTCATATCGTCAGCGGCGGCACGGAAATGGCGTCGATCGTGGCTACGGCGCAGCCCCTCTCTGCGGCTGTTCTATCCGCCGGCGGAGTGCCGGCTCGGTTAACCGCCTCGAGCGCGTCGGTCAGCAGCAGCGGCTATCTTGTTCATACGGACCTTGTCCCCCAAGGCACGCTTACGCTGCGGACGCCGATCAGCAAGGTCAACGCCATCGAACGCGCGCTTCTCGGCCGTTTGCTAATCGTGCTGGGCATTGGCGGCGCGGTGGCGCTGCTGCTCAGCCTGCTGATTACCCGCAGGCTCATTCGCCCGATGATGAAGCTGCGCGGCGAGCTCGCGAAGGTGCAAGAGCGACAATTCGCCGACGTCCGACTCGTTCGGGCCGGCGGCGAGATCGGCGCCGTCGCGCGAACCGTTTACGACCTTGCCGGAGAATTGGAGCGCTATAACCGGGTGCAGAAGCAGTTTTTCCAAAATGCCTCCCACGAGCTGAAGACACCGCTCATGTCGATCGCCGGCTATGCCGAAGGCATTCGCGACGGCGTGTTTGAAGGCGAAGGTGCCCGAAAGGGACTGAACATCATTATGAACGAGAGCAGTCGGATGACGAAGCTCGTCACGGAGATGACACTGCTCGCGAAGCTAGACAGCGAAGAAGACATCGTACAACCGATCGTCGTTCACGTGCGCGAGCTGCTGACCGGCGTCGCCGAACGGATTAATCCGCTGCTTGCGGCAAGGGGCCTGTCCCTGGACACCGTCTGCGCCGACGACACAAAAAACGTGCTCGCGATCATGGCCGACAAAGACAAGTTAATGCAGGCGCTGCTCAATGTCGTATCCAACGCCGCGCGCCATGCAAGACAGTGCATCGTCATCGAAGCGAGTATTGACGAAGGCCGAATCGTTATCTGCGTGCGGGATGACGGAGCAGGATTCCCGGATACCCTGCTCCCTCATCTGTTCCATCGCTTCGTCAAGGGCAAGGACGGCGAGACCGGCCTCGGCTTGGCCATCTCTCGCGCGATCGTCGAGCGGTGCGGCGGTTTAATCCGTGCATGCAATCATCCAACGGGCGGGGCCGTTATCTCGCTTAGTTTTCCGCAGACGGCCGTCTGAAGCCGCACAAAGCAAAGAAGCAGTCCCTCGTCGATAATGACGTAGCGACTGCTCCTTGCTTTTACCGAATCTCCTGGAACAATACGATTATACTAGCCGAAAATCGCGTCGATCACCGGCTTGGTATGTCCGCCCGGATATAGCAGATACAACAGAACGTATACGGTAACCCCCGTTATTGCGGTAACGAACCATACGACGGCGGTCACGCGGCCCCAGCGCCTATGCTTCGCATACTTTTCCTTGAAACCGAGTACCAGCGTCGTGATGCCGAACACGGCCGCGACCATCGCCAGCGTAATATGGAACAGCAGGAAAATCAAATATATCGTCTTGAGGTGATCCGGTCCGCCCCACTCGGTGTTGCCGACAAAAATCGTGCGGGATACGTAGATAATGAAGAAAATGACCGCCGCGATCGCAGCCGCGATCATCGTCTTCTTGTGGGACTCGCGTTTGCCCCGGATAATCTGATTCCAGCCGATCGCCACAAGAATCGCGCTTAACGCGATGAAGCTCGTGCTGATCGTGGGCATGATGGTATAGCTTGACAAGTGGGCTCACCTGCTCCATAAATGTTGGACAACTGCTCCCATTGTAACCTGCCTTTGTCCTTAGTTCAATTCGGTACGACCCACTTCACACATTGTTCAAACGGCTCGAGGAAGCGTGGTCGAACGAAGGATCGTCATCCTGCGCCCGCTCTCTCCGATACCATTGCATGAAGACGGCATACATGGCAGCGATGTTGACAAACTCTTGCAGCAGCTTCATGATGATGCCGCCGAGCTGCTGGTCGTCGGTCGGCGCCATCAAGCTGAAGAACGCAGGTCCGCCCTTGAATTGCGACAAAAACTCGGCAGAATTGCCGGAAATGCAATAGCCCATCGCACGCGTCCAAACTTCGGGATCGTTGTAAACGCTGAACAGCGGCGTGCTCGCGAAGATGATGAGTACGCAAGCCGGCGTCAGCAGCAAGCCGTTCAGGAAGATGAAGCCAAGCTTGCGGAGATTGGTCAGCCTGCTCCACTCCGCGACCGGACACATGATATGCCACCAGCTGATCATCGCTGCGCCGAGCATGACGAAGTAGTAAAATCCATGCACGACGTAATGCGTCATAATCCAGTCATGATTGGCCGGCATATGGTACACCGAGAACAGCAGGTTAAACGCGAAAAGGCCCAGCAGCGGATTCATGAGAAAACGAAAAGGTCTCCAAAACGGCCGGGAGAAGATGGATCTCCACAGCCATGCCGGCACGCCGTAGATCAGCATCCCCGGTACGATAAAATAAGAAATCGCCATCGCCGTCATATGAAAAGTAAACATGAGATGGCCCATCAGGCTGAGCGGACCGCCTTGCGCCAGATACAGCAGGACGATGCCTGCGATAAATGCCGCTTGTCGCTTTTTGGCGACAGGCTCGCTGGCGCTGAATCGCTCTCGCCACGGTCCGGTGACGAGCGAATATAAGAGGATGATCACGAGCGAGACGACCATCATGACCGGACTCCACAGGTCGGCGAACGAAAAGTATTCCAATCCCATTCCCACCGTCGTTCCTCCTTTCAATCGCTTCAAGCTTCATGCTGTCGTACTTACGATCCGCTATAGGCGCGCTGTAAGTCGCGTTGTACCGATCATTGCGGACATACGATCCGTTATTCTCGAAAAGCTGCAGCCTTAATCCCCTTAAATCCGGGAATAGCGGATCCTGTGTCCGCAACACGTTCAAAAAGCCGTGCGAACCCGGAATAGCGGATTGTCCTTCCGTTAAAGACGCATACTGCCGATTATACACCATCCCGACCCGCGAATGGCCTTAACCGTTAAAAAGAGAGGCGGCTTGTAGGCCTGCCTCTCTTCGATTCCGATTATGTTACCACCAAACCCAGTACAGCGCCATGATCACCATCGTGATGACGACGATGATACCGAAGATGATGCCCATCGTCGCGAACAGATGACCGCGATCCTTCAAGTGCATCCAGAACGCGAGTTGTACGAATACCTGCAACAGCGCCATGGATACGAGAATGATGTACGTGAACGTCGTGTTGATCTCGCCGGCGGAAACCGCGGCGAAAGCGATGATCGTGAGTACGAGGGACAGGACAAAAGCGACGACGTGCTTCTGCGGTCCTTCGTGCCGGTGACGTCTCTTGGGTTCCGAAGCGGCTGCCGAATGGTCGTTGGCCATGAGGTTAACCCACCTTTCCCATCAGGTATACAACGGTGAAGATGAATACCCAGACGACGTCGATAAAGTGCCAGTAGATGGCGGACACATAGATCTTCGGAGCGGTGACGACGGTAAGGCCCTTCTTGAAGATCTGGGTAATGAGCAGCCCGATCCATAGAACGCCGAACGCGACGTGCGCGCCGTGGAAGCCGACCAGCGTGTAGAACGAGGAGCTGAATGCGCTCGTCGTCAGCTTGTGGCCTTCGGACACGTACGTGTTGAACTCGTAAATCTCGAGCCCGAGGAAGCTCAGACCGAGCAAAATCGTGATAATCAGCCAGACGATCATCGCCTTGACCTTGTGCTGGTGAAGCGCCTGAACCGCGAAGACGCTCGCGAGACTCGATACCAGCAGGATCATCGTAGCTGCGAATACCATCGGAAGCTCGAACAGATGGTCTGCCGTCGGACCGTCGAGGGTCTGATGGCGAAGCGCGATGAAGGCGGCGAAGAGGGTTCCGAACAGAACCGTCTCCGCGCCGAGGAACAACCAGAAGCCGAGAATTTTATTACGGCCTTCTAACGTCGCCTTTTCGGGCTCATGAGGAAGGTGTCCGTCTAAGTGATGGTCGTGTGCGCTCATGCGTGCACCCCTTTCTCCTGCTCCTCAGGCTCGATGTGGAAGCCGTGATCGTCGAACACGGAGCGGCAGAACATGCTGCCAAAGGTAACGACGAGCCCTGCGATGGCAACGACCAGATGGTCGTACATGAAGCCCAGCGCCGCGACGAACAATCCGATGCTCATGATGAGCGGAAGGATCGAAGGCGAAGGCATGTGGATCGGTCCGACCGGCTCGGCCGGCGGCATCTCGGTGTTGCCCTTTTGCTTTTCGTTCCACCAGGCGTCATAAGAGCGCACGAGCGGAAGCTGCTTAAAGTTGTATTCCGGCGGCGGCGAAGGGATCGACCATTCGAGCGAGCGGCCGTCTTCCCACGGATCGTCCGCAACAGGCGACTTGTTCGCTGCGCTGACGATAACGTTGATGACGAAGATAATCGTGCCGATGCCCATCAGGAACGCGCCGACGGTGCTGACCGCATTCATCGTGTCGAAATCCTGGCCCGGCAGGTACGTCCATACGCGACGCGGCATGCCGATCAAGCCCAGGAAGTGCTGGATAAAGAACGTCAGGTGGAAGCCGATGAAGAACGTCCAGAAGGTCGCCTTGCCCAGCTTCTCGTTCAGCACGCGGCCGAACATCTTGGGCCACCAGTAGTGCAGGCCGGAGAAGATGCCGAAGATCAATCCGCCTACGATAACGTAGTGGAAGTGAGCGACGACGAAATACGTATCGTGATACTGGAAGTCAGCCGGCGCGACGGCCAGCATGACGCCGGTGACGCCGCCCATGACGAACGTCGGGATGAACCCGATCGCGAACAAGCTTGCGGAGGTGAACGAGATCGAACCGCCCCACAGCGTGAACAACCAGTTAAAGATCTTGACCCCTGTAGGCACCGCGATCAGCATCGTCGCGATGGAGAACAGGCCGTTCGCTACAGGGCCGAGGCCCGTCGTGAACATATGGTGCGCCCATACCATGAAGCCGAGAAACGCGATCAGTACGGTCGCGAATACCATCGAGCTGTAGCCGAACAGACGCTTGCGCGAGAAGGTGCTGATGACTTCGGAGATGACGCCGAAGGCAGGCAGGATCAGGATGTATACTTCGGGGTGACCGAATACCCAGAAGATGTGTTCCCAAAGCACTGTATTACCGCCGTTGCCTGTCTCGAAGAAGTTAGCCTGGAACAGCCGGTCGAACGTCAGCGCGACGAGGCCGACCGTCAGTACCGGGAAGGCGAATACGATCAGGGCGGAAGTAATGAAGATCGCCCACGTGAACATCGGCATGCGCATGAAGGACATGCCCGGCGCGCGCATGTTGATGATCGTCGCCATAAAGTTGATGCCGCCGATCAGCGTGCCGATACCGGCGATCTGAAGGCCCATCAGGTAATAATCGACGCCGTGACCGCCCGCGTACATAGGGCCGGCCAGCGGCACGTACGACGTCCAGCCCGCATCCGGGATGTCGCCTGCGAACCAGCTGATGTTAAGCAGAACGCCGCCGGCGAAGAAGGTCCAGAAGCCGAGCGAGTTCAGGAACGGGAACGCGACGTCGCGCGCCCCGATCTGCAGCGGGATGACCGCGTTCATCAGCGCGAACAGCATCGGCATCGCCGCAAGGAAGATCATTGTCGTGCCGTGCATCGTGATCAATTGGTTAAACGTGTCCGCCCCGACGAAATCGTTCATGGGCTTAATCAGTTGAATCCGGATCAGGATCGCCTCAAGGCCGCCGACCAGGAAGAACAATCCGCCGGCGATTAAGTACAGAATCCCTATTTTTTTGTGGTCGACGGTCGTCAGCCAGTCCATTAAGCCCCGATAACGCTTGACCGTGTGCGCGTGTGCAGCCAAAGCCGCGTCCTCCTTCATTCCCCGCAGAAGCTAGAGTATTAGTATTCGAGCTTTTGGCCGGCCAGATACTTCGCGATGCCGTCGAGCTCTTGTTCGGTAAGGCCGGTCGCTGTCGTACCCTTGCCAGGTCCGTAGGTAACGCCCGTGCTGACGTCAGGCATTTGGTTGCCCGGCTTGATCGTCTGCGCGTGGGAAATCCAATCCTTCAGGTTCTCCTCCACCGACTTTTCGTCGTTGTAAAGGATACCGCCGACGGTAAGCCTGCTGCCGACGCCTGTCAGGTTCGGAGCGGAGCTGCCAGCGTTCGTCTCGCCGATCGCGTGGCAGGTCAGGCACTTGCTCTCAAACGCGGCCTTGACGTTCTCGTCGGCCGGCATCGAGACCGGTGTCTTCATCGCCGCCACCCAGCGGTCGAACGAAGCCTGGTTAACGGCCTTCGCCTTGAAGTCCATCAGCGCATGGGAAGGGCCGCAAAGCTCTGCGCACTTGCCTCTGAATACGCCTTCGTTGGGGAATTCGAGGTACAGCTTGTTGGTGGTGCCGAGTCCCGCGTTGGTATCGATCTTGCCGCCGATGGAAGGAATCCAGAAAGCGTGCGTCACGTCGCCGGACGCCAGCTTGAACTGAATCTTGCGGCCGGTCGGCACGATCAGCTCCTGCGCGGTCTTAATGCCGTATTCCGGATACTCGAACTCCCACCAGTACTGGTGAGAAGTGACGGTAACCTGAACCGCCTCGGGATCCTTGGAATAGTCCTTGGACAAACCGAAAACCGTGTTGATCGTCGGTACGCCCAGAATGAGCAGCAAAATAATCGGAATGACCGTCCAGATAATCTCCAGCGTGTGATTCCCTTCGACTTGCTTCGGGATCGTGTTGTCGCCTTTGCGCCGGCGGAAGCGAATCAGTACGTAGATACAGATCGCAAACACGACGACAACGACTAGCGCCATGATCGAGATCGAGAGCGTCATCAGGTCAAATTGTTTCTGCGCGACGGGGCCCTTCGGGCTCAGCGTCGATAGATCGTCCCTACCGCACGCCGACAGCAATAGCGCCATGCCGGCCATTAGCGGAAGCAACCGCTTTAATACGCGCCACCGATTCATCATCCATTCATCCCCACTTTGACATAATCATGGATCGCCCTCTTCTCTGACTGTGGCGGCGGCAATCCATGTGTTGCGCGATGTCGAACTTTGGTTTCGCACATACCTAAACCCTCTAATAAATATAAAGATTGATACGACAGTTTGTCAATGTTCACACAACAGTTCACAAATTGTTCTCAAAACTGTCAAAATCGTTGCGCCGCAAGGGTTTCAAGGCCCGTTTTTACGTTTATCAGTCCCTTTCGCGCCCCTGTGCAAAGGCTTTCTTCGACCGTAAAGCCTCGATTTCCCCGATCGCCCTGCCGCAGCCCCTTTCCATCAGCTTTTACCAACGACGGCTTGTTTTATGTACGGAATATCGGCATACTTTTGCGGCCGCGGCGAACACTAGTTGCATCGCATCCAGATCCCGAGGAGGAGCAGGTTATGAACAAGCGCCGTTGCGCGAACGTATGTCTGCTCGCAGCCGCGCTGACAGGCGCGTTGGGCGGCTGCAATTATAAAGCCCATCATCAGCAAAGCGCCAACGATTACGGCAGCAGAACGGCGAACGATCCGAAAATGTCCGGCGTACGCGCCTACAGTCATGTCGTCACCGATCCGCACGCGCATGACAATCGCTATTTCGAATACAGCTCCGCTCTGTCGTACCGGCTCTCCAACGTGCCTGGCGTCAGCTCGGCGATCGTCATGCTGACCGACAAAAACGCGTACGTCGGCATCACGACGGACCAGACCGCTACCGGCATACGGTCGCACGGCGGCTTGCGCACCCGCGAGCAGGATAACACGGGCACGACGGAAGGCGTCTATAACGTGGACACGGGCAGCAACTCATGGGACTTGACGAAAATTGTCACGCCGTACAACTCCTCCTTTTCGCACAAGGATATCTCGGATCTGTCGACCGAATTCCGCCAGACGCTGTCTAACGAAGTACGCAAGATGGCGCCCAACGTGAACGGCGTCCACATCTCGGCCAACATGGAGTACATGAACCAACTGCTCGGCTACGCCAAAGCTTCGTGGGACGGCCAGCCGCTCGCTCCGCTCACGCCCGGATTTAACAAGCTTGCCAAGTATGTTTTCGCCGCAGCCAACGACGTGCCTACACCGATTCCCGAGCCGACTGCCGGCAGCGGAAACAGGAACGGCCAATCGTCGAGCGCGAGGCCGTAGCCAGAACCAGAGCCAAACCAAAAAGGGGCTATCTCCCTGGTCAATTTCGACCTTGGGACAGCCCCTTTCTGATGCTGCTGTACCGGACGACAAGCATATCGAGAAGATCATACCGGTTACGTTAGCGTGTTTGCGAGTCAAAAACCTGCATTTGTACATGTATTTTTTGCCGACCGACAGCAGGTGATGAAATACCTGCAAATGTGCAGGTAAATTTAATGCACAAGCCGAAAATTCGGCAGATGAAGGAAAATAACTGTACACTTGCATCTTTGATGTGTGAAAGGGTCAACATCGACAAAATTAGATGTATATTTGCAGGCATTACATCCATTTATTTAACATCAAAGGCTTCCCTCGCCGCCTTCCGCGTCTGCGTCCGCCCAGGCATCCAGCTTCTCGGCAAGGTTCGAATAGACCGGCGAGTCGGCGAAGTCTTCATCGCCAAGCATATCTGCCAACGTATGCTTGAGCTCATCGGCATATTGCTGCTTGCTGCCGCCCTGGGTCTCGTCGTAGTCTTCGGTCAACAACTCCAAGAGCGCCTGGATCCCATCGCCCGCCCCGCTGCCGTCGTCTTCCCCGGACGCCCCGTCGGTCATCCAGGAAGGCCATATATCGGCTGTTTGTCCATTCTGCGGCGGCACCAGCGGCGGCGTCCCATCTCCTGCTTCGTCACCGTCTGCACATTCCTCCGGTATATGCCCCGGCCTCGGTCCCATCGCATCGCGCACTTGCGCGAACATCGCTTCGACCGCTTCGTCCGAGGCGCCGTCAACGTCGAATTCGCCCAGCTGGGACTTAACGTCGGCCAGCCTCGCCAATGCTCCGTCTTCTCCCTTGCCGCTCTCGCCCGCCTTCGCCGCCAGCCGCTCTTGCATACCTGCAAGCAAGTCGCGCTTGTCCTGGGTGGTAAGGTCGCGTGCGTAGCCAGCACCGGAAGGCCTCCCGGCGCCCATACTCCATTCAACAGCGTCGGCCGACTTCCCGTTCTCCTGCGCGTCCGTCTCCGTCTCCGTCTGCATCCGGACGGCAGACGTCTGCGCCGAATAGATGTACCCGCTTTTGTAAAATGCCGAATTCGTCGTTCCCGTCACGCTCATCGTCATCGCTCCGTTCTATGTACATCCCGCTCTACCTATTTGTAACAGGCGGCTATGAATAGACCGTGAATGGAGCATGAACGAAGCCTGAAAGCCGGCTGAAAGTTCAAATCGGCGATAAAATAAAAAAACAAGGCCCCGAGTCGTAGAGGCCTTGCGAAAAATCGGTAGTCAGGAAGCGGACGAGTTGATTCTCATCAGCTCGCGTTCAACGATAACGGTTAGTTCATCTTCATAGCCGCCGGTGATTCTGTATTTCCGGATATAGTCCTTGACGAACTTGCGCGGATCCTTGGGGCGAAAAATTCTCGTTAGCTCCTGCAGACTCTCCTGAACTTCGTTATGACCGCGCTTTGCCATGCCATAATCCCTCCCGGCGGAAACTTCCCGCAAGATTCGTACAGAGTTGACGCCCGGCTGCCTATATAAGATTTTACTTCCCGTTCGCCTCATTATACCAGTTCGACTAGCGGTTTAACAGAAAAACCGTCTTCAGACGTCTACCTCGAACCATTGCTCTCCGCCCGGCAGGCTGAATCGGTCGCCCGGTCTGAGCTCTCGCCGATCTCCCGCCGCCAGCCGCGTACCGTCCGGCAGGTATGTACCGTTGGATGAACCGTGATCGACCAGCGAAAAAATCCTGCGGGACGAATCGTAGCTGACGGTGCAGTGCTTGCGGCTGATCTCGGCGTGCCCGTCCGGATAGACGAGCTCGCATTGATGACCGTCCCTGCCGATCGCCAGAGGCCTGTCCGCCAGGCTGTAGCTCGCGCCCGCGAACTCGCCGGCGACGCCTACGAGCCGAGGCTCTCCGGCGATTGCAGCGGCAGCCCTGCGCCGCTCCATCCTGTCGCGTGCGTCTCCCAGACTCCGCAGCGGAATCGTGTAGCCGAGTGCATCGTCGTCTTCACGATCGTCGACAAAGGCGCCATGACCGGTTTGGGTTTGGTTCGAAGCAAACAAGTCCGAATCCATAGGCTTGGACTCGTCCTCCTTTGTACTCTTACCCCGAGAAGTCATCTGCAGAAACGCCAGCACCGCGATAACGGACACGGCGATGCCGATCGCCATGGCCGCCAGGAGCGGAAGCATGCCCTGCGACTCTATGCGCTCCGCGGCGGTTTGGGCGGCGGCCGTCGCCGCCTCCGCCTTCAGGCCCGGCCATGCCGCGGCTGCGAATGCCAGCACGGCGGCCGGCAGGGCGCGGAGGCCGGACCTTCTTTTCATGGCGGCTCCTCCTAGTCATGTAAACGCTTACTAATTCGTATGCGCAGGTTCATTATTTAATACCGCTTATGATCTTGATTATAGCCTGATTCGGCGGCCCGTTCAATCTTGGCCCTATGGCCCGCTTAGGTTCGACGGCCTGTTCAGAGGCCGCCGATCAGCTCGCGAAGCTCGCTTACGGAAGGTGCGCGAAAATCAACCTTCAGCCCGTCCGCGTCCGAAGAAACCTCCTTGATCTTGACGACTTTCGGCAGCTCGCCGCCCAGCGGAATAACGACGTCCTCGAATCCCTTCTTAGGCAGCTTCACGCCCCGGATCGAAGCCTCCTGGACTTCCGCGTTCAGGTTGGGCGATTCCCACTTGAGCCTATATACGATCGTCAGCCCGACGGGAATCCGGTCCTTGATCTTCAAGTTGACGTCCGCCGCCAGCCGGTCGTCCGCAAGCAGGCGGAACCGGGCGCCCGTGATCAGCACGTCAGGGCTGTACATCGGGTTGCTAGCGATAGACGCCTTGGCCAGATTGTTGACGTCGGCTTCGGACAGAATTAGCTCCGTCGACCGCCGCTTGAACATCTCCACTGCCTTGCTCTCGAGATTCACCTGTTCATAAGCGAGATCCAGGCGCTCGGCGGGCTTGATCAATTGATATAAAATGACGCTTCCCACTGCGATGAGCACGACGAGGGTAATGAACGCAAACAGCAGCTTTTTCAACGAAAATCCTCCTCTGGGCGGAACTTAACGCGGACGAAAGCGCACACACTGCGCACGCATTGACTTGCATCACTACTTAAGAGTATAACATTAAGTAATTCAAACGTCGGACAGGGTTCTATCGCCGCGCGGATCTGACGCCCTGCCCGCGCCTCAGCCAGCCGTCCCTTCGGGGGCGGCTTTTCATTTATGATCAGGAAGGAAGATGATGACCTTGTCAGACTCATTACCCCGAAGCGCCCCTGTCTCTATCCGAATGGAGGATATTCTGTTCGCGGCCCATACGCTTCGCGGCGTCGTATCCCCGACCCCGCTCCAGTTCAATCAGCGGCTATCGGCCAGGCACGGCTGCCGGATCCACCTGAAGCGCGAGGACCAGCAGGTCGTGCGCTCCTTCAAGATTCGAGGCGCCTACAACCTGATCTCGGGTCTCTCGGCAGCGGAACGCGAACGCGGCGTCATCTGCGCGAGCGCAGGCAACCACGCGCAGGGCGTCGCCTACTCGTGCGCGGCGCTCGACATTCCGGGCATCATCTACATGCCCGCGACGACGCCTCGCCAGAAGATTGGACAGGTCGAGCTGTTCGGCGGGGATAAAGTCGAGGTCAGGCTCATCGGCGACACGTTCGACGACGCTTATGCCGAAGCCCAGCGGGCGGTGCGCGAGACGGGGATGACCTTCGTGCATCCTTTCGACGACACCCGCATCATCGCAGGCAACGGAACGGTGGGTAAAGAGATCATGGAGGCGTGCAAGGAGCCGGTCGACGTGCTGCTCGTGACGGTCGGGGGCGGCGGGCTCGCCGCGGGCGTCGCATCCTACGTCAAGGCCGTCAGCCCGAATACGCGCATCATCGGCGTCGAGCCCGAAGGCGCGCCGTCGATGATGGTCGCGATGGAACGCGGCGAGGTCGTGCCTCTGGAGGAGATCGACAAGTTCGTGGACGGCGCGGCCGTCAAGCGGGTCGGAGATCTCACATACGCGCTGTGCCGCGACTTGCTGGACGAAGTGATCGTCGTGCCGGAAGGCCGGGTATGCACGACGATTCTCGAGCTTTACAACGAGCATGCGATCGTCGCCGAGCCCGCGGGCGCGCTCACCGTAGCGGCCCTGCCCATGCTGGCGGACCGGCTCGCCGGACTGAGCGTCGTCTGCGTCGTAAGCGGCGGCAACAACGACGTCGACCGGATGCAGGAAATTAAGGAACGCTCGATGATTTACGAAGGCCTCAAGCATTATTTTATGGTCAACTTTCCGCAGCGGTCCGGCGCGCTCAGAGAGTTCCTGGACGACGTGCTCGGGCCGGACGACGACATCGTTCAATTCGAATACACGAAAAAGCATAATAAGGAAAACGGCCCGGCTCTCGTAGGCATCGAGCTCAAGAGCCCTGACGACTACGGCCCTCTGGTCGAGCGCATGAACCATAAAGGGTTCCGGTACGTGGAGCTGAACAAAGATCCGTTGCTGTTCAACCTGCTGATCTGACCGGAATGCGCCGCGACTTTGATCGCATGAAAATTATGGCTATAATGGTGAGGTCATGCATCCCGCCCGCCGCTTGTGCGCCAGAGGGCTTCAAAGGAGAATTCCGTTGAAGACGGCTTCGATCAAATCGCTTTTTACGAAAGAAATATCGCTGCTGGCCATCATCCTGTACCTGGTAGAGTTCGTGCGGGGGGCGGCGCTCATCGGCTTTTTGCCTATCTACGGCAAGGAGACGCTCGGCCTCGACTTGGACGTGATCGGCGCGGCCATTACGGCGCACTACCTGATCGATACGGCGCTTAAGCTGGGGATGGGGTACCTCGTCCACAGATTTCCCGTCAAAAAGATCATTAATATCGGCTTGCTCGCCTCGCTGGCCGGGATGGCGCTGATCGGCTGGGCGGATGTGCCCTGGATCTTCATCTCGGCCGCCGGGCTTTATGGACTTGGCATTTCGCCGATCTGGATTTATTGCCTGACCAAGGTCAAAGAGGAAAGCCGCGGTGCCCAGATGGGCTTCTTGTACATGATCTGGCTCGTCGGCCTCGGCTCCGGCCCGGTCGTCCTCAATCTGGTACTCGAGCACAGCGAAATGGCGAGCTATTGGATCATGGTGCTCGTATCCGCCGGCGCATGGCTGCTCTCTCTGATGATTCCGAAGGAAGCGCATGCCGAAGTGGCAGCCGTACCCTTTCGCAAGCAATTGGCCGTGCTGGGCACGCACCTGAAGGACATGCGCCTGCTGCTGCCCGGCATGATCCTGCAGACGCTGGCGGCAGGCATGCTGCAACCGATCCTGCCCAGCTTCGTAAAAGATCATCTCGGGATGGCTTCCTGGCAGTATACGCTCCTCCTGCTGGCCGGGGGCGGATTCACCGCGCTCGGGTTGATCCCGATGGGCAGGCTGTCGGATCGGCTGGGGAAAAAGTGGTTTTTGGTCATCGGCTTTCTGATGTTCGGCATCGCGCTCTATGGCCTGACGCTCAGCCCCGTGACCATGCTCGCCTTTATCTGGGCCGTTACGCTCGGGTTGTCCTATGCGGCCGTGCTGCCCGCTTGGAACGCGCTGCTGGCGGCTTACGTGCCTCCCGAGCAAAAAGGCCTCGGCTGGGGCGTGCTCTCCGCCGTGGAAGGCGTCGGCGGGCTGCTCGGCCCGATCATCGGCGGCTTCGCGGCCACGGGCTTCGGCGAACCGTCCGTCGTACTAAGCACGGCAGTCATTTTCGCAGTGATCGGCGTTATCTACCTGCTGTTCCCATTCCGCCTGTTCCGCGGGGAGAAGCCCGCACAGCGCATGTGAGGTAATCTATGCTTCAGCTATGGTCCGTCACAATCGCCGCATTCGCCGCCACGCGCTGGCAGGAGTGGATGAACTATCTTAAAGGCATGAGCCTGGACGATATCCAGGCGCTGCTCGACCGCTATTCGGCTCTCGGGCCGCTGCCGGGAATCTTGCTTCCTCTGGCCGAGTCGCTGCTGCCCTTTTTGCCGCTCATCGTCATCGTAGTGGGCAATGCCTTGTCCTACGGACTATGGCTTGGCTTCCTTTATTCCTGGATCGGCGCGAGCTGCGGATCGATCATCGTGTTCATGATCGCCAGGCGCTTCGGTTCGCGATACGGGGAGCGCATCCGCAAGCGCCTGCCCCGCATGGAGCGCCTTTTCTCGTGGGTGGAGCGCAAAGGGTTTACGCCGATTTTCATCTTGTCCTGCCTGCCCTTTTCGCCGTCCGCCGTCGTTAATATCGCATCTGGCATCTCCAAGATTCCGACGCATACGTTTGTCACCGCCATCATTATGGGCAAGGCCGTGATGATCTTCACGCTCTGCTTTCTCGGCCACGATCTGAACGCGCTCGTCCACCAGCCCTGGCGCCTGCTCGTTGCTGCCGCGATCCTGGCTGTGCTGTGGTTTGTAGGCAAAAGGCTTGAAGGCCGGTATGTGGGCTGATCATCAGAACCCATCCGCCACAGTCTTCGGTCGGTTTGCCGCCGCCGATGCGAGAGCGAGCCCTGCTGGCATAATGCCGCCGCGCGCGTGGCAACCTATCCGGGAGTCGACGATATCACCGGAAGGAGGGATCGCCATGTCCGGCGAACAACCGTCAGGCGCTCAGATCGAGGCCAGAAAAGCGCAGTCCAAAGCCGACAGAACGGGCTCCGGCAAAGACGCGGCCAGCCGCCTCCAATCCGAATCCGACCACTCCGCCATGCGCAAGCACGGCAAGTAATTCTAGCGAGGCGGTGACTTCAGATGAGCGATAATAACGAAATGCTGCCGTTATCCGGCGAAATGGTCGAATCCGACGGCATTTACCGCGACGAGTGGGGGCGCGAGCTGAAGCTCGAACGCGGGGACGAATTCCCGTCCGATCCGATGATCGGCAGCACGGAATGGGAATGGGTCGAGGCGGTCTACGACAACCACCACGACGGCGAAACCGACCCGCGCCTGGTTCCCAAGGAAAAGGACATCAACAAGCAGGAAAAAATCGAACACCCGCGCAGGCAAGTGGACCGGGGCTCTAAAGGCTAAATATGAAAATCGGCGATCGTTCCCGGAGTCGGGCGGCGATCGCCGATTTTTTAGTGGGGGGCACATTTATCGACACCTTCACAAGTGTCTTGAGGGCGACGTTAGTGCCTTTTGGCGCTTATCGACACCTTTCCAGCGCCTACGACCGGCGTTAGTGCCTATTTGCACTTTACTGGCGCCACGGATAACACGACTGCGTTATTCCACAACATAGCGTCCCCCACGAGCAACCTTTCGCACCGAGTTACACGGTTTTTCCGTGTAACTAACTACACTAGCCAAATGTGCCATTACAGCCCTAGCAGCCGTTCCGGGTCCTCGGGCGCGCCGTCTCGCCGCTCCAGCAAATGCTCGATCAGCTTGTCGAGCCGGCGCAGTCGCTCCTCGTAGGCGTAGATCGCCGACGCCACGACGGCCAGGCGCGTCTTGTCCGCGCGCTCCATATCCGACGAGCATGCGATACTCTCCAGCAGCTCGGACGATTCGGGCGGCGGCGCGGCGGCCGAGGCGCCCGGTTTCAGCAGCCCGTCCCATTTCCACATCAGATGCTCGTGGTAAGCGCACAACGACTCGATATGGCCGTCGATCTCGCGCCGCCACGTCCCGTCCGCAGCCGCGGCAAAATAATGCACCTCCACCGCCTCGATCAGTGTAACGCCTCGCTCCAGCGCGCTCAGCATGCCCTGATACACGACCAGCAGGCGGGCGCGGTCCGCCCGGGACGCCTTGCGTACGACCCGCTCCTCGGCGTATAGATCATAGGCGTCCTCGAGCTTGCGAAGCTGCCCCTTCAACCCCGAGAGCTCCCGGTTGAACACGTTCTCGCGGAGCTCGTTGGACACGGCCGTCCGCAGCAACAGCGACAGCTGCGTCTGCGACTTTTTCATCTGGGCGACGAACCGGCCGCGATGGCGCGGCGGGGCGATCGCAATGTTGACGACAAAGGCCGTGACGATGCCTGTCAACAGCGCCGCCAGCCTGTCCATGACCAGCGGCCAGCCGAGACCGTGCGCCTCCATCAGCACGACGACGGTCACAACGGTGAGCCCGATCGTCTCTTCCGCCCGAAGGCGGATGCAGAGCAGAATCATCAGAACGCTGACGATGCCGATGGACAGCGGGCTGCTGCCGACCAGCCATACCGCGGCGATCGCCGCCGCGGCGCCCAGCACGTTGCTCTGCAGCTGCTGGAGCACCTGCACCCAGCTGCGATAGATCGAAGGCTGGATCATCACGACCGAGGCAATCGCCGCGATGAGCGGCAGCTTAAGACCCATCAGACTGCCGATCCATAGCGCGATCGCGACGGCGAGTCCCGTCTTGAATACGCGAGCTCCGATCGTCAAGGCGCGACCTCCTTTGCAGCCTCCAACACTACGGCGGTCTTGGCGATTTCTTTGCCGTTGAGGACCAGCGCGAGCGTATGCGTGCCCGGATAATGACGTCTTGTGGACAAGTCCTTAAAGGAGAGCTTCCGCGTCCCTTCGATCGTGCCGCCGCCTGCAACCTCGCGCTCCGCCAGCCTGAACAGCTTGCGGTAGCCGCTCCCCTCGGCGCTGCGCGGGTAGGTCACCGCCAGCTCGAGCCTGAGCTTGCGCGATTCCGCTTCAAGCAGCGGCAGTTCCACCGCATAGGCGACCATAACGGCGTCTCCGATCGCCGCCGCTTCCGGCGTGACGGACCATGTCCGCGCAACCGCCTCCGGCGCGGGCAGCAAGCCGAATAGACGCATCGCGTCTTCGTCGGCCCGGCTCCGGATCAATCCCCGGCAGGCATGACGCAGCAGGGCGTCCGTCTGCGGGTCGGCACCGTGCCAGCGAGTCGCCAGCTCCATCACCAGTCCCGGATGGTCCTTGGAGATGTCGTTCAGGTTGTTGGCGACGCTGCGCCGCACGTACTCGGACGGGTCGGCCTTGAGTGCCTCCAGAATAGGCAGGATCGGCGACGGATCCCGCTTGAACGCCGGCAGCGCGTCCGCCCACGGAAGACGCGGTCGGCAGCCTTCGCTGGCAAGCCTGCGCACGTGCTCGTCGGGATCTGCGCTCCACGTCAGCATCTGCGCCATCATGCGCGCCGGATCTTGCTTGATGAACGGGCGCACGGCAAATTCGGCGGAAGACGACCCCGTGAACAGCGCGAGCGCGCGCACGGACCTGTCCCAGTGGGATCGTCCGAACACCTCTACGAAGTCGGGGAAAAACAAATAAGGAAAGCCGCGGCACTCGCCGGCTATCCCCTCTAAAATATCGAGCGCGCGCTCGTAGTCCTCCGGCAGCACGGCACCCAGCGACAGGGAGATCCGGCGCATGCGGCCCTTAAGGGCGAGCGCCTCCCATCCTTCCGCAAGCACGAGGCCAACGAAGCGATCCGTATCGAACGGTTGCCACGCACGGGCGACCCGAGCGCCGAATTCTCTCAACAAAACGTCATCGTACATATTTTTAAGCGGCTCCGCCACGATAAAACTCCTCCTATATCCGGCGTATCAATCGCGCATGTCCCGCCGAATCGAAGTTTTATTATACCATGCGGACAGCCGACCGGTCAGCACGGACAGGAACGCCGATACGAACGCCGCCATCGCGGCCGTCTCCAGACACTCCTCGATCGTCTGCAGCAGCCGCTCGCTGTCTTTGCCCAAGCTGCGGATGTCGATCGTGTCCAGCGAGACGGCACAGAAGGCTACGACCAGTCCTGCCGCGAAAAACACGCGCGCCGCAACGCCTCTGCCGAGCAAGCGCCAAAGCGCCCATACCGCCGCCAGCCCGCATGCCGCGTACAACGGAATAAGCCAGTCTCCCGCTTCCATCCACGGCAGCAGACGGATGCCCGTCTGCTTCAAGTAGCGGTCCCGCAGCCGCTCGTGCAGCGCAAACCGCTCATCCAGCGCCAGCCAGGCGAAGGCCGCCGCCGTGATCGTCCAGCCCCATGCGGCATTTCTCGCGATCCAGCCCGACAGTCCGCGGCCGCGCGCCGCCGATCGCTTGTCGGCGAGCTGCTCCACGCGTCCTTTCCGCCTGCTCCAAGGTGCGCCCGGCGCCGATCTCTCCGCCCCATTTGCTCCCGGCGCCGATCTCTCCGTCCCATTTGCTCCCGGCGCCGTCTCCACCGCTTCTCCGCTTGGCCCGCCGGGCGGCACCGAGCTCCCTTTTTCAAGCGAAGCCACGCATGCATTAAGCGCCGCCAGCGCCGCGGCCAGCACGAGCAGCACGCTCTCCAGCCAAGCCTGCGGCGTCGTCTCCGCGGCGACGTATATCCAATATCGCGGCCAGCCCGCGGCGAGCATACCGACCGTGAACAGCAGGACGACAAGCCATAGCGCCGCCAGCAGCCGCTTCCCCGCGGATGGCAGTCGCGCAGCTCCCGCCAAGGCGCCCGTATCGCCCGAAACGCCCGTTTTGCCCGCCCCTCTCTCAGACTTGCGCATGCACCGGGCCTCCTCCTCAGGTTGATTTCCCGCAGTATCCTGCGCCTGCTCTTACACCAGATTCAGCGGCTCCCCGGTCGCGAGCCCGCAAATATGGTCTACCCAAGTCTCGTAACCCCGTTCCAGCACTTCGACCGAGTACCAGGCTGTATGCCCGGTCTGCAGCAGTCGGCCCTCGACGATCTGTCTGGCCGCGCGCTCGTCCTTGTCCGCGATCGGGAACAGATCGTCGACCGCGTAGCCGCGCAGGCGGCCTTCCTCGATAGCGTGCACGACTGCATAGGGATCGACCAGCGCGCAGCGCGATACGTTGATCAGCGTCGCGCCGTTCTTGATGCGCGCAAGCTCCGCTTCGCCGAAGGCAGCCGGTCCTTGCCACTTCGCAGGCATATGTAAGCTCACGATATCGCTCGAGGCGAGCAGCTCGTCGAGGCCGACCAGGCGCACGCCCGCCGCGCTTCTCTCGCGAGGGTCGCATGCGAGCACGCGCATCCCGAAGGCTGCGGCCAGCTCCGCCACGCGCGAGCCGATCCGGCCGAGCCCGACGATGCCCAGCGTCTTGCCGCGCAGCTCGAATCCGAGCACGCTCGTGCCGGGAGGCACGCGGCCGCGCACGCGATCCTGGCTCAGATGGATACGCCTGGACATCGTCAGCATCAGGCCGAGCGCATGCTCGGCTACCGAATCCGACGAATACTCGGGCAAGTGGCTGAGCGCGATGCCGCGTTCATGAAGCCAGGCGGTATCGATATAATCTACGCCTGTCGCAAAAACGGCGATTCCTCGGAGCTTCGGCAAGCGGGACAGCCAGGAACCGTCGATCGAGGGGACGGACCTGGGCGTCAGCCCGCATACGTCCGCATCCTTCAGCAGGTCGACGAGGTCGTCGGGCGGGATCGGCTTTTCCTCGGTCAGGAACCGGACATCCGCGATCCGCTCCATCCGCGCGGCCTGGGCTTCCGTAAAAGTGCTTCTTCCTCTAGCCGTTATAACGACGGCCTTCAAACGGTCGAACATGATCCCTGCCTCCTTTAAGCTCAATTGGATCTCCCTAGTTTTAACCCAAATCATTCCTCCTCGAAATTCGCTTCGTATGCGCCGGCTTCAGCCGGTCTTGACGGGCGCGTTCTCCGGATAACGGAACGGCAGCAGGATCTCGAACGTCGTGCCGCTTCCCAGCTGGCTGTATACTTGAATCTTGCCCTGGTGATTGTCCACGATCTTGTAGCTGACCATCAGGCCGAGCCCCGTGCCTTTATCCTTGGTCGTGTAGAACGGCTGCCCCATCTTGGCGAGCTGGCTGTCCTCAATGCCCGGCCCCTCGTCCATGATGCGGATGCGCACCGAATTGTCGAAGCGTTTCATATGGACGCGGATCGCACCGCCGTCGGTCATCGCTTCGATCGCGTTTTTGATGACGTTGATGAAAACCTGCTTGATCTGGCTCTCGACGCCGTAGATCCAGAGCGGATCCGGACCGAAGTCGCTCTCGATCTGGATGCTGTGCAGGATCGCCTGCGTCTCAAGCAGCGTGACGGTCTCGCGCATGACGTGCCGGATATCGTGGTAGGACAGCTCGTACACCTGAGGCTTGGACAGCATGAGCATCTCGCTGACAATATTCTCGATGCGGGTGAGCTCCGACTTCATGATGTCAAAATACGTGCCGTTGTTTTTTCTCCCCGATGAGAGCAGTTGGAGAAAGCCCTTGAGCGAGGTCAGCGGATTGCGGATCTCATGGGCGATGCCGGCGGCCAGCTGGCCCGCTACGTACAGCTTCTCCGAGTTGATCAGCAGCTCCTCGTTCTTTTTGCGCTCGGAAATGTCGCGGATGATGATCTGTAGGGCGGGCTCGTTCTCGATCGAGGTCATCAGCTCCACGATCTCCGTATTGAGCGTCCGGCCTTTGAGCGTGATCCATTCCTGCTCGAGCGGGCCGCTGTTGCCGGTCATGGCGAGATTTTGCATGCGCTCCCTCACCCTGTCGTGATCCTCGGGCAGCAGATAAGCAAAGATAGAAGATCCCAGCAGCTCTTCCGGCTCGGCCGCATCGAACATGCGCAGTCCCGCTTCGTTCACGAACACCCATTTATCCTTTTTGAAAATGGCAATCGTGTCCAGCGAGTTTTCGACGAGCAGCTTGTACCGTTCATCCATATGATTCATGCGCTTGTCGATATACCAGGTGAACAGCGTTGAAGTCAAAATCAGGAGCATGCCGATGCCGATAATGACCGACAGCCGGTAAATGTCCTCCTGCAGCCGTTCCGCTGAAGCATATAGGGCGCCGTCCCGGTATTGCAGCAGCAGCGCTTGCTTGGAGATCTGGCTCTCGATGAAAACGGCTATGCCGAGCGTCAGGCTCGCCAGCCACTTGTTACGCTCCCCAGGCCACTCCGAGAGGCGAAGCGCCGCGTAGATTCCGCTGAACAGCAGAAGAATGCCGAGCACGACATACACCGTCGCCGTCCGGATCTCCGATACGTCCTCTCCCAATTCGCCGAAGTAGCTCATGAAGGTGACGCTGAAGGCCAGAATGAAGCTGCCGGCGGCCAGCCGGTAACGGATCGTGTTCTGGAAGGCAAGCATGACAAAAGCCATCGAACTGAAAAAAATCGTGAACAGCAGCGATACGACGGCCGCCCACGTGAACACGATCGTCTGGTCCCATGCCAGCGTAGTGAGAAATTGCTTGACCCACATCCCGATGCCGAATACAAAAGCCCCGCCCGATAGCCAGAATACGCGGAAATGATTGTCTTTGCGTTGGAGATTGCCTGTGAAGTTGAACATGGTGTAGGATGCGATTATGCTGATAATCAGCGCCAACAGCAGAAGACCGATCTTCCAGGACGTCTCGGAATCGTACATCATGTGATCCCCCGCAGTCGAAGATGTGATGGAGTTGTGAATGCCTTGGTGATACAGTTCGACAAGTTTTAAGAAAATCCTACTTTTTCCAACTTAAAAAAATGGAGGTTTTGCATGAAATGTTAAGAAAAATGGCAGGAGAATTCAAGACATTTGCCATGCGCGGCAATGTCATCGATCTCGCGGTCGGCGTCATCATCGGCGGCGCGTTCGGACAGATCGTCAGCTCGCTCGTCAACGACATCGTTATGCCGCCGATCGGGCGGCTGCTGGGGGGCGTGGATTTTAAGGATTTGTTTTGGCGGATCGGGGATTACAAGGAAACTCCCGCTAATGTGCACTCGTTGGAAGCCGTTCGCGCCGCCGGCGCTCCGGTCATCGCTTACGGGCAATTCATTAACATCATCATCAATTTTCTCATCATCGCCTTCTGCGTATTCATGCTGGTGAAGGTCATCAACAAGCTGACGGAGGGCCGCAAAAAGGACGAGCCGCTCGCCGAGCCGACTTCAAAGGAATGCCCTTACTGCCTGTCCGTCGTGCCGATCAAGGCGGTGCGCTGCGCGCATTGCACGTCGGAGCTCGAGGCGACGGCAAGCGCATGAGCGGCGAAAAACCTTTGCGCGCGGACGAGCTTGGGAACGCCATAGAGCAAGTAAGGGGCGGGGAGACGGGACTGGACGCCGAGAGCGTGCGGGCTGAAGAGAGCGTGCGGGCTGAAGAGAGCGTGCGGGCTGAAGAACGGTTCGATATCTACGATGAGCTGGACCGACCGGTCGGTACGGCGACCCGCTCGGAGGCGCATGCGCGCGGGCTGTGGCACCATACGTTCCACTGCTGGCTCGCACGCCGCGGCGAGGACGGCAGGGCTCGCGTGCTGTTCCAGCGGCGCAGCCGGGACAAGGATACGAATCCCGACCGCTTCGACATCACGGCGGCCGGGCATCTGTCCGCCGGGGAGACGGCGCGCGACGCGGTTCGAGAGCTGGAGGAAGAGCTCGGGCTGCGCGTCTCGCTCGAGGACCTGACGCCGCTCGGTACATTCCGCGAGGAGGACGAAGGCTTCGCGCAAGGCGTAAGATACGTCGACCGCGAGGTCAGCCAGGTGTACGGCTACATCGCGGACCGCGGGCCCGAGACGTTCCGGCTGCAGCGGGAGGAGTTGGCCGGACTGTACGAGGCGGACGCGGCGGCGCTGCTCGCGCTGATGCGCGGCGAGACCGAGACGGTCACTGCGGGCGGCGCCGAGTTGGACGCGAACGGCGTGCTGGTGCCTGTGTCCGATGTCCCGGTGAGACTCTCCGACTTCGTGAAGCGGGACACGGCTTATTACACTCGCGTGATTGAAGCGCTGATGAGACTAGCGTAGCAGGGAATACGGGACGAGGCGGCCGTTTTTTTTAAGGAAGCTATTAGTTCCAGTTGGGACTACTTCAAGTCCTCGGGCAGCGTGGCTCAGTAAGAAAATTCCAGATGGGACTACTTCAGGCTTTCTTGCGGCATTACTGCACAGATTGTCCCACCGAGGACTACTTCTAGCCATCGGGCTGCGGAGCAAGCTCAAATAAGTCCTAACTGTGACTATTCAAGTCACGCTGCCCCTCCAAAAAAAAGAGCATCCCCGGAACCGACTCGTTCCGGGGATGCTCTTTTTTTCATGCTAAAGACCGCTTGATTTCCTGCCAGTTCAGCTTGCCTGCGCTCAGCTTGCCTTCCCACCATTTACCGTCGGCCAGGCTGTAATACAGCACCTCGCTACGTCCGTCCCCGTCCGTATCCCATACGCGAAGGAAACGGGCATCAGGCTGCTTACCGAGCACGCCGCCCTCACCGACGAGCTGCCAGTTCAGGCGAAGCGCTCGCTGCGATATGGCTGACGAAGTCGTCCACGACGTTTTCCCGCCATCCGACGTTACTCCACCTGCAGCTCCGGCGCTAGCAGCCGCCCTATCGACCGGCACGCGGCCGAGCCACCAGCGTCCGCTCTCCGGCACATACCGGAGCGCTTCCTCCGTCTCGTCCGAGTTGGCCCGAGCGCTGTCTTCCGCTGCGAAGCGCCCGCCCCATTCCAGCATGCCTTGGTTGACGCGGCCCGCCGATTCCCAGTTGCGATACCAGCCGTCGATCATGCCGTGGATGTTGTAAAACACCGTGTTGCGCGGGGCGACGTCGAAGTCGTTGATATCGGGCTCCCCATACAAATCCGCCGCCGTCTCGTGGATGCAGCCGTGAAGGCCCGAGCCTTCGATGAACAATCCCAGCTCGTCTGCCGTCCGAAACGACTGCGGCTGCATAATGATCCTCGCCTCTGCGGACCGGTCGTAGCACGGCGCCCGCCTGATCTCTTCGGGCACGCGCTGCCAGGGCGCGACCAGGGACTTATCGTAGTTTTGCCGGCCGTACCAGTCCAGCGCCCTGCGGATGAAGCCGCGATGGAATTGAAGAAACTCCGCGCCGTAGCCCGGACGCAGCTGCGACGGATCGTCCACGTGATGCGTATGGTGCCAATTCATATGTTCTTCCAGCAGATCCTCCGGAAAGTTCGCTATCGTCGGCATAACCGTCTCGCCTCCCTCTGCCCGCAGCCGAAACGGCCAGGGCATTCGCCTTGTTGCAGTCATTGTATGCGAGGGACTGGGCTTAAGGTGAATCCGGGCGTGCGAGACGCGTCGAGCCTCATTCGATAATCTCGATTTTCCGAAGACGATAGATCTGGTAGAGATGCGTCACGATCACCTTCAACACCGCATAACCCGGCACCGCGAGGAACATCCCGAGGAGTCCGAAAAGACTGCCCACGATGAGAAGCACGATGATGATGGTGAGCGGATGGATGTCGAGCTTCTTGCCCATGATCTGCGGCGACAGCAGCCGGTCCTCGATCTGCTGCGCGATGACGATGACGACGATCGTCCAGACGACCTTCCACGGCGAATCGATGAACGCGACGATGATGCTCGGCACCGAACCGATCAGCACGCCGACATACGGGATGACATTGAGGAACGTAAAGACAATGGCGAGCAGCAGCGCGTATTTGAGTCCGATGATGAGGTAACCGGTCAACATCATGATGCCAAGACCGATGCTCACCAGGATCTTGCCTTGTATGTAGGCGCTGAGCGCCTTATCCATTTCCAGCATGATCGATTTGGCTTGCTCGTCGTGCCTGTCGGGCACGATCTTCACGATATAATCCGGCACCTTGTAGCCCGTCTTGAGCATGTAGTAGGCGATAAAAGGAACCGTCGAGAGCAGCAGCACGAACTGCGAGATCCAGCCCATGATCTTGTTGAAGGCGTTGCCCGTGTTGGAAATGACGCCGTTCACCAAATCCGGGATGCGGGAGGTCAGATCGAACTTCGGATCGTTGAGATACTTGGTCGCCCACTCGTTTTGCTGGAGCTTGTTGACCTGATCCTGCGCCAACTGGACGAGCTGCGGCACGCTGTCGATGAGACTGTCGATCTGATCGCGGATGATCGGGCCTACCAGCATGATGAAAAACGTGAACAATGCCGCCAGCGCCAAATACACGATCGCGATCGCCATCGGCTTGGTGAGCCCCCTTTTTTCCAGCAAACCGACGACCGGTCGCAGCAAGTAGTACATGATCGCGGACAGCAGCATCGGCAGCAGCAGCACTTCGAGCACCGTGACGAGCGGGTTAAAAATAAATTTGACCTTGGAAGCCAGGAAGATGATCACCAGCACGACAATGATGCCGTAGCCGATCCTGAAGTACTTGCCTTGAGGCATGCAGCCCACCGACCTTTAGAAAGTTATAATAAGATATAACCTTCGTCGGCCGGCGGGAAACTCCTTCTTACTCGGTCGGCATGCCGGCCGCTTTGCGAATCTCGTTGGCCAGTCGGTTGAATTCCGCCTTATCCGCCTTTGTCGTCGCCGTGAACCATGCAGCGGACAGGAACTTGATAATTTTTTCCGCGTCCTCGGGCTTCATCGTGATCTCCTCCTCGTCGGGCTCGGGCTTCTTGCCCGGATTCGTGTCCCACCAGCCCTCGTTGCCGTAGGACTCGTTCAGGTCCAGCGCGATGCCGGATACGGTCGTGTCGATCTTGTATTGGTAAATGTTCGCTTTAGCGCTGCGTTTGCCCCGGCTCCACGCGTACGTCTGCCAGAAATGCGCGCACGCGCCGCGCTTCGCCATCTCCTCGATGACCGCATACGAGCCGTAGACGCCCGTCTCGTAGCCCGTCGCCTGCTTGGCGGCGGCCTTCAGGTAGGCCTCGATGGCGTCAAAATCCTTGGACTGTGCGTCATAATCCACGGCGAAGTAAATCACGGTGCCCTTCGGCTGCCCGACGGCGAGCGCCTCCGCGTAGGCGGCGGCTCCGTCGTTGCGCCCCGCGTCCGCCCCGCTCGCAGCGCGGTTCGCCGTCGTCTCGTACACCGAGACGATCCGCATGCCCGCCGCCGTGATCAGCTTCGCCTCGTCCGCGGTCATCCGCTTCCAGGCGTACGACGACGGCACCAGGTAACGCGCGGCAAACGCGTACCCGGCAGCCGCAAGCGTCTTGGCCTGCGCGGACGTGACGGGCGTCGCTTTGTCGATGCCTTTGGCCATGGGGGTGGCTCCTTTCTTGTATTTCTAAAAGAATGTGAGAGAAGTGATGGGATCGTACAGGTTGTATTTTATTCGAGGGCCGGAACGGGAGGCACGGCCCTTGTCTTACATATAGTTGGAGAGGTTTAAACAGGTTCCACCACAATGCTGTTCCACTTCGCCGACAGCAGCGTAGGAGCGCCGCTCTTATTTAAAATCAAACCTGCGTTTTGACCGGCTCCGATACCTGCATATTCCGAGCTGCTCATCAAATGATCGATTGCGATGTTCCCGTTCAAGTAAATCAAAACGCGCTTGCCTTTGCATACGACTTTAAGCTCGTAGTACGTATCGTTCGCAAAATCGTAACGATAAGTTTGAGGCGTAGCAAAGACGCCTGCAATGCGCTTATTCAGCTTCAAGGTAGTCGCGTCGAAAGAGATCCAAAAATGGTTGTTGGCATCGATCCGCTTAAAGGTTAAGCCCGCCATGCGTAAGCCGCCTGTCAATTGCCCCTTTACCTTGGCGGAAATCGCAAAATCGGGCTCGGCGATGGTCAGCGTAGCGGCATGGCCGTCGGTATCCGACGTATTGGTAGCCTCATTGCTGACGATGGCCCACGCGCCGGTTGTCGACCATGTACCTCCAACATTTGCGCTGCCGAGCGCAGAAGCATCCGGACGGATAAACGTATCGTAGGCGAAGCCTGCAAACTGAGTGGAGATCGCTCCTGCATCATCTACCGAAAATTTAAAAGGAACATTCTTGGGAGACCGTGCCACTGGCTCCTTGTAACCGTTCAACCGGCCAATATAGTTGTCTGCCGCAATTTCTTCCTTCGTTTGAATACCTTTCTCGAAATAATGCTTGTCCGAGGGAGAGAACGGCGATACTTCGTCATAGGTAACCATGGCGCCGCAAAAGAAAGTCGGGGCGGTCGCAGGAAGATCCGAGACCGACAGTTGAATGTATTGGCCGTCCGATGTGCGGCTGCCTCTGCCCACCGACTGAATCCACTTCGTGTAGGCGCCGCCCAAAGCATAAGGATAAATCACTTCGTTTGCTGCTGCCCCGCCTGAGATTCGAGCCGAGTATGCGCTGTTTGTGGCCCCGCCTTGAATAAAAATACTGTAAGCTACGTCCCGATTGGGATCCAGTTGAACCGGACCTTGATCGACTAGACCGGTCGTGCCGCGGAATTTAATTTTTAAATTAGGCTTGTCCACTCCGTTAGGCGTAATCTTGAATACGGAAGGGTTTTCCCCGACCATTTGTTTCATTTCGGGCGACAAAGGAACGGGAAGGGTCGAGAGATCCTGAACTTGCTCGATGGTGGCGCCCGTGCCGGCAACTCTCCAATTTCGGATATCGCTCACATTCTGAAGTAAATTTATTCCAGGCGGACTAAATAAACGTTGCTGACGTTGGTCGAGCGTCGTTTTCAAATCGAGGTTTTTATATACGTCGTCGTTTTTGGCATTAATCGTTGCCTGGCTCAAGTTAATGCCTTTCAGATTGGCACTCGCCTGCAGTTGATGAATATAGGCGGAACCGATGGCACCGGCTGCTCCCGACTTTACCAAGGCGGCGCTTCCCGCATCCATCCGTACGTTGGCTCCGATACGTCCCAGGTATGCAGCGTATTTTTGCTTTTCAGCAAGCGGCTTAAGCGTATCGGGCAACGCGAAAAACCAGCCCGCGGAGCCGTTTTGGATGGGAGAAGACCACGAAAATCCAAAGCCGTTGATGTCCAATCCGTTCGAAGAGGCATTATTGAGCAATTTAATAGCGGCTTCCCCAATTACCTCGAACTGCAGGAAGTCGAACTCTCCACTGAGGCCCACAGGATCCGTTCGAACGCCGCCGTCATCAATGCATTGGTAAATACCGTAAGGACTGAAGCCCGTATGCACGTTCCAGAAGGCTCCGCCAAGCCCGCTATTGCCCGAGGTACCGATCAAAATACCGCAGAATGTGCCGTTGATGTTGCCGCGCTCGAACGTGTAGTCGTAATTGTTCGTCTTGACATACACGCCGGCAAGCCCGCTCCATGTGCAGTCGCGGGAAGTAATGTGACCGACATTGTTATTAAGCAGGAGGCCGACTTTAATATTGCGGGTTCTCACATTCTGGAAAATCGCAGTCGAGCCCCCATACACGCCAATCGCTGCGGGTCCCGTTGCAAACATTTCGTAACGATCCTGATCGAACCATGTCTTATCGACCCAGTTAGCCAGGTTAACCAGGCTGTAGGCCGTCGGCCCCCATACCATGATATCGCGCACAACTGCGTCGGTACCTCCCACGCGGAGACATGGCATCAGGTCCGTTGGATTTACCGGAAAGAAATTGATTGTCGTACCGCCGGACCCGCTGTCTACATAGGGAGCGTCGCCCCTGAACGATCGGCAGTTGACATCGAGCGTGTCCGTAATGACGTATGTGCCGGACGGGATGTACAAATTATGCTTCTTATCGCAAGCAAGCAAAGCTGTTTTAAAGGCGTTTGTGCTGTCCGTTGCACCGGTTGGATCCGCTCCGTAGTCAAGTACGTTAAATTCCATTTTCATTTCCTCCATTCAGAATAGTTTAATTCCAGAATATATGTTCACCTTACAACTATTGGTGGCAATCGTACGACAAACAAAAAATAGCCCGGAGATCAAAATCCCCGGGCCTGTCGTCTTCTCTAGTGTTTTCCATGGTCAGAATCATTGTTAGGAGTTACAGTCATATCATCTTCCTTTTGATTAAACTGTTCTAGTCTTTTGGTAATGGATGCAGGCAACGTGACACCGAGCGCGCCAAAGTTTTCAACCAGGCTGAGGCCTTCTCTTCCCACATAAAAATAGATGGCGGCTGTCCGAAACATGGGCACGCCCGGCTGTAGCCAATCGTCAAGTTGGGCCGCGAGCGCAATAACCGTAAGAACGACAATTTTTCGAATGCCGCCCCAATAGAGCTTGTCCGAATTCAAGTTATGGTTTTTTAACGCACTGGCGACGCCGCTGACGTAATCTAGGAAAATGAGCGTAAGCAACACTTCCAACGCTTTATCCCAGCCACCTAATATAGTTGTGAGAAGCATGCCGATCGCCGCCCCCATTCCGCCTGCGAATGCCTCTTTGCCGCCGGCGGCGGTGGCATACCAGGCGTTGGATAGTAAGAGTTTCAGTTGTAGCAGGTCGACCCCCTCCAAATAAATAAAACTAATATTAATTAAGAACGTCCTATTTATCTATTCTGAATCTTTTGTTGCATTAAACCGTCCTTTCAACCGATAGAGCGTCAACATCAAGATTAGCTTGAAATTCTGCCTTTTTGTTGCCTGGTTCATCGTCATTGTCTCGGTCCGCGACAAATGCTCTGTCAGTGGATATTGATATGCAGACAGCTACTAACGCTGTTTAGGACCGGGAACAAAAAAGCAGCGACGGCGGATCGCTGCTCACATCAACCTGATATAATAACAAGTCGGCAAAGTCTTGTTCGTACTGTCCATGCTCCAGTTGCATTACGCCTATTGTGTCCGGCACACGTCCAGCCAGCATTGCGTATGCGGCAAAGTCCTGCTCGGTTGTCGTTTCAATGACATCCCCGGATCGCTCGCCGGTATCGACGATTACGTTTCCCGTTACGAGATCGTAATAGAGTTTTCTTCCAATTTGCATATTGTTATCCTCCTATTCGAATGCGAACCAGTAATAAGTAACTCCACTTGTCCCACTGCCAACAGGCAGAGAGAACCCGCCGCTTACTAAAAGTGCAGGGTTGACTAATCGTATGAACGATCCGTCTGAGTACATTAAGACATATCCATTAGCCTGTGGAGCGCCTGCATGCACGGCCGTCATCACAGCACCGGATGCTGTGTAGATGAAAACTGCTTTAGGCGTAAAGTTTAAACCAGTTACCGTGAATCTATAACCTGGTTTACCATACCCATTATCCAATGCAAAAGTTGTGGCATCGACCCCCTGTACAGCAGAACCTGAAGCGAATCGCGTTCCAGTTATCGCTGTACCCGCCACACCAAAGATAGATTTGCCCGAAAGTATATTCGCAGCGAGTAAGTTTACATCACCTTTTACTGTAATCGCCCCGTCGTATATACCTGCTGCCATCACCTGATCGGTAGTCACTGGTGTGATCGTCTGCGCCGACGCCGCGCGCGTTACGAGTGTACCGCTAACGAGCCCCATGTCCGTACCGACCGTCCTAGCGGAGCGCACGTCGCCTGCCGCAGCTGTTCCATACTCCCCCCCTTCACCCTGTAAAATAAAAGCCGTACCGTTGTATCTGAGTGTATAAATTCCATTTGTCACCATTTTCCCCGAAGTCAATGCGGCCCCTTTGGAAGTCAAAATGCTCTTAGAGCCGAGTCCATTAACGTTGATTGTCGATGCACCTGTATTATCGATATTGATCTGAACTGCAAGCGCAAGACCAGCAACAAGAGAAGATGGAGCCGGGGAAAGCGTAACGACGTAGGCATTGGCGGAACCAGTAGCGGCTGCATAAGGAATATGTGAGTTGCTAGAAATGTGAGTGGTCAAATTGCTTTGAACAGTGTTTGACTTAGAGGTTGCATCGGAGGCAGCGGTAGCAATCGCCGCATCCACGGTGTCTTTACGCGCTACATCTGCAGCAGCAGAGGGAGCAGCTACTTGTGTTCTGCCCGCGCTATCGCGCACCATCATGGTAGATGCAGTGGGATCGGATACAGCACCATGTGCCGCAGTCGCATCCATATGCGCCTTGGCTGCCTCAAGCGTCGTCGCCGGAACCGTCCGCCAGCTCGACTTGCCTGTCACCGACTTGACCATATTGGCAAGTCCCCCGAACAAGGCCGTCACAGTCCCCGTATCCGTGGTCGGCGCTGTCGTATCGCTGATCGTGCGGTTGCCGATGACCGCATCCGTGGCTGTTCCCGCGCCGCCAGCCCCAGATGTCATACCATCGAGCTTCGTTTTATCCGCCGCTGACATAAATCCGGCTACAGACGTTGTTGCCGCCGCATGGGCCGCCCCTCCAGTGCCGATATGCGCAGTAAGGTTACTTTGAACCGAATTCGCCTTGGTTGTCGCATCCGTCGCCGCCGCAGAAATCGCAGCGGACTGGGCACTGTTGGACTTAGTCGTCGCATCCGTAGCAGCCGCTGCAATCGCCGCCGCCTGTGCCGAATTCGCCTTTGTCGTCGCATCGCTCGCCGCCGTCGCGATCGCCGCGTCCACCGTGTCCTTCCGCGCGATATCCGCCGCCGCGGACGGCGCCGCCACCTGTGCGCGTCCGGCGCTGTCGCGCGCCATCATCGTCGACGCGGTCGGTGCGGATACCGCGCCGTGCGCCAAACCTGCGTCTACGTGCGACTTCGTCGCTTCCAGTGTGATCGCCGGGCTGGTCAGAGCGCTGGACTTGCCGGTAATCCCCTTCACCAAGGTAAAGAGGCTGGACAGCACCCCCGTCAGCGTCCCGGACATCGCCGGCGTAACACTGTCGGTCGCCGTGCGGCTGCCGATCACCGTGTCGTCCGCCGCGCCTGCGCCGCTCATCTGAGCGAACGTCAACGCCGTCGTTCCCAGGGTCACCGCGCCCGCATTGCTGAGCACAAAGCTTTTGCCCCCGTTAACCGTGCCTTCCCGTACGTAGCCCCACAGCCCGGCCGCCAGCTTCGCGGACGAATCCGCATCCGCAGCACGCGCCCAAGCGCCAGAGGCCGCTACATAAATGCCGTTCTGGCTGCCCGTCGTCTGATTTTTCACCAGCACGCGATCGCCCGCGGCCAGCGATACGCCGTCCACCGTCTGCAAGCCGGACAGCGTCGTGTTGCTCGCCGTCGCCGCGCGGACGCTGCCGATCGCCCCTTTTAGCGCCATCGCCGCGTCGATCTTGTCCCAGTTGTCGTTCAGCATCGTCTGGATATTGAATGTATCCGCGCCGTCCGTCGCCGGATTTTTCTTAAGCAAGTTCAGAATGCTCGTAAAAATGGCCATGCGCTATGCCGCTCCCTTCCCTTATGCATCCAGAAACGGCGCGAAGTCCGTCAGCGGATGGCTCTGCATTTGATTGATCGTCAGCCCGTTAACCTCGTTAACGGTCAAGTATCTGAATGAATAGGACACGGCCAGATGCGCAGGCACGATCGCGTTCAATGCGTCCTTGATATCGTCCAGGTTGGGCGGCAGCCCGACCGTATCGACGAACCGGATCGTCACCGTATAAAGCGATGGCTGCTGCGTCACCTCGATCGCGCCGTTGTCGAACGATTCCGCCACGCTGCGCATCAATGCGACCGTCACCGTACCGGTGCCGCGCAGCTTGGACTTGACCAGACTGCGCCGCTGATCCAGGGGCTTGGAAGGATCCGTCGCGATGCCAAGGTCGCTCTCCCAGCGATCCAGGCCCCAAGTCGCCGTGTCTACGAAAAATTGCGCAAGCGTCTCGTCCAACGCCCGCTGGAGCAGGTCGAGCTCCGTCCCTTCCGATTCCATCAGCGAGCACATGACGCGCGAGGAAGCGTAGTAGCCCGGCAAATATCCGAGCATCCCCTGTCCCCGCACGCTAGTTAACGTTACTGCCTCAGACACTGGCGTTCACCGCCCCCGGCACCGCGACCTGACCGGTCCCGACCGTCACGTTCGACGCGCCTCCGTTCATCGTCAGATTCGACAAGTCTTCGATCGCCGGAACGTCGAGTAAGAGGCTGTTCACTTTGGAATAACGAACGACCGCATCGGCAAAAGCCAACGACTTCAGGTAATCGGTCATGATCGCCTGAATGCCCGAGACGGCCTGCGCCAGTGTCCAGCCGGCGCGAAGCGTCAATTTCACGCTGATCACGATGGGCAGCTCGGTCGGGGCAGCCACGACTACGTTCGCGCCGATCGGCGCTTTGCCCGCACCCGTGCCCGCCGCCCCCGGCGCGATCGCCTCCTGCACGGCAGCCACGATGGCCGCAGAAGCCGCACGCTTGTCCTGGTTCAGCACATACACTTTCACCGTGCCCGGACCGTTCCACAACGGCTGAACCTGTGCGCCGCCGACGCCGTCCGTTCCGAGCGCCCATTGCAAATAGTCCGCCCGATTGCCGCTCGTGCCGGGATTGCGAACTTTAAGCAGGTAGCGCTCCAGCAGCGACGCATCGCTCTCGGTCTCGTCGCCTCCGCCGATCGCCGCGGCGTTCGCGATACCCGTCACGCCCGGCACCTGCTCCACCAGCACAGCGATCGCTCCGGCCGCGATGTTGCCTGACACGCCAGCCTCGACGGCCCTTACGCTCGCTTCCACCAGCCCGAGGCCGCCAATCGTAACCGCCTCAACAGTCTCGAATTCCACCGACGGCGTCGAAGTGACGGCATCGGCCGCCGTGGCCACGCGAGTTCCCGCAGGTACGACGACGCCGTTCGCTCCCGCGAACGTCACCTTTCCCGTCGCCCGCTCCGCGGGGCGCCGCTCCACGCCATGTTCGCCGCACCTGAGATCCAGGTAGGCGCCAAATGCCGTCGTCGCAAATCCGCGCCGCAGCACCTCCTGCGCCCAGCCCGCCGACAAGAACAGCTCGTACGCCGCAGGCGCAAGCGCGTCCCATATATAAGAGCCTTCGGCCTTGTCTACGTCCGCCGGAATCCGGCCCAGCATGCGCGCCAGAATGCGCTCTTCCTTTTGCTCCGTCAAATAATCCGGCAATGCCGTCATCACAAGCTCACCACGCTTCCTTCAATCGTCCCCGCCTCATCGCGAACGCTGGTCACCGAACAGGAGAACCTGCAAGCGTCCGCCTCCCACGAAAATGAAAACGTCCCGACGCGCGCCGTCCGCGGGTCGGCCAGCAGCGTTTCCGAGGCGATGCGCGCAATCTCGCTCTCGACCGCCGCACGGGAGAGGCCAAGCCCGATCAACGACTCGAACTCCTGCCCGTACAACCGCGAATAGACGAGATGGCGATATCGCTCGGTCGCAAGCGCTTTGCGGCACCATTCGAGCCATGCGTCCGTATCCTGCGCCCCCGCGATCCTCCCCGTCGGCGTCCGCACGAATTCACCCGTTTCAAAATCGAACTTCCAGCTGCGACCGAACGATGCGCCCGAAGCCTCGGTCTCGTCCGGCAGCACTTCCGCACCGATCGTCGCCGTCGGAAATAAATCAGCCACCCGCGCTCACCACCTTGCATACGACGACAGCCTGACTGCCGCCGGCAACGGGCACCGCGAGCACGCGATCTCCAGGGGCAAGCAGCAAGCCCTCCGCCTGCAAATAATCCGGCATTTCGTATTTAAAAGAATCCAGCTTCAAGCCGGCCCCCGTCATCGTCCCAAGCTCCGCGGGCACGCCTGCGACTTGCTTGGCCGCCACCCGGTTCATGCGGCTCTCCAGCGCGGCGGCAAGCTGCTTGTAAGGATCAGCCACAATAATCCCTCCTCACTTTGGCTTCGCGAGCCAGCTCCAGCTGCATATGTCCGGGCTCGCCAAGCTGGTGCCGGACGGACGTCACGAACAGCCGCTGCCCGTCCAGCTCGACCAGATCCCCCGCCCGGATCAGGTTAATATCGAGCGCCGTCACCGACATCGTTTCCTGCAAGCCCAGCAGCAGCGGCTCCGCCGCCTTGCGCGCTTGGGCGGGCGTCTCGATCGCGCAGTCCTGCAGCACCTTTTGCAAAGTGCCGTACTTCTCGATCTCGCCTTTGACGATCGCCAGCACCGGAGACAGCTTCGTCTCGCTCCCCTCGCTGCCGAGCACCTTCACCTGCGTGACGGCCCCCTCGAGCGTCCGTTTCTGACTGACCGACTCCAGCGACTCCAACTGCCAGACCTTGTCGTTGCCGCCCAGCTTCACGAGCGTCAGTCCGTTTGGCGTCATGCGCGGGCGATACAGCTCCCCGCCCTTGTTCGCCGTCTCCTTCAAATCTTCCAGAATCATGCTGAAAATGGATTGGCTTCGCTTCACGCTGCGCTTCAGCTTGATGTCGGTGTCCGGCAGCACGGCCAGCGGGATGTTCCAACCTGCCGCATAGGACGCGAGCCGCTCCGCCGCCGTCTGTCCGCCCGGCATCAGCCGCTCGTCCTCGGACTTGGACAGATACAGCGTCCGGTCGTACGCCGTGACGTTCAGGTGCTTGCCGCTGCCTGCCGACCGCTCGCTCTCGCATTCCCAGACGATCGCCGGATGAAGCAGATAGGCCATTCCCGTTGAACCGTACGGTACGCCGGAAATGCGAATCTCCTGACCCGGCGCGATCGCCGGCAGGTCCGGACGGACCGTCAGGCGAATGTTCGCGCGGTAAGCGATCTCCTCCAACGAATCTTCCAGCGCGATCTCTTCCGCCAGGTCGCCCAAATAATACTTGCCATCCAAAACCACCTCATAGCTCATGGCATCACCAGCTTCTGTCCCGGAAGGATCAGGTTCGGGTCGCTGCCGATCAGCGCTTTGTTTTTCGCGTAAACCTCGTTCCATCTCGCACTGCTGCCGAGTTCCCGTTTGGCGATGGCATAAAGCGTATCTCCTTGGCGCACCACGTACGTTTTCGGAACCGGCTTCATGTCCGTGCGGACCGTGGCGCCGGACGCTGCCTTGGTCCTGACCTTCGGCTCCCGCCAGGTGCGAATTGCGATATCGAAATAGATGTCGCCGGGCTCGCCGCCCCGCAAGCTTGTCGAGTGGGAAGAGATGTAGCCGAGTATGTTAACGCCGGCTTCCGTAATCATGAAGTGAACCGGCTGCTTGCTGACCATGTAGCTCGTGAGCAGATTCATCGAGCCGATCGGATCCTTGTCCGCCGGGAAGAAGGAGGAGAACGAAATCTCCTTCAGCTTCTCCTCCTGCGCCATATCCACCTCGCCGAGCGAGAGAATGTTGACGGTTTCGAGCTGCTTTTCGCGCCGAATCGACACCTCTTCCGGATTAACGGGAAAATGGAAAATGTTTTTGGCGGACGCGTCTTTTAAAATGAATTCCACGCTTCTCCTCCTTCCGCCGCGCGGTAATCTATATTAAGGCCGGTTCTCCAGCGTCTGCCGGATCGAGGCCGTCAATCGGGTGCTCACCTGCGCCGTAATTGCGTTGTAGTCGATGTCGGTCTCCTTGACCGTCAGTTGGACGGCGCCTGCGGGGATGTTGATGTTGATGGTTGGCGCGGGTTGAGGGGCTCCCTGTCCGCGAGCCGTACCTGGACTTGCCGGGTTAAGAGGCACGGCAGGCGTCGGGAGAGCCTGTATTTGGGAAAGGGATCGCGTCATGATCTGTTTAACAGAACGCGGTACGGGAATGCCCAAGGAGAGCCGGGAAACCGCAGCGCCGCCAAGCAAGCCGCCCGCCAGGACGGATGTTAATCCCAGCCCTCGCGTTGCAGTTGAAGACGATGCGGGGTTGTTCGAGGGCAACAACTCACCGGTAGATGAGGTGTCGGGTTTCTTCTTTTTCTTGCCTAGCCAACCAAACGCTTTATTAGCGTAAGAGCCCAGCTTTTCGCCGATGGCGCTGCCTCCGAGACCGCCGATTGCGCCGCCGACCAAGCCGCCGATCGCGGTGCCGATTCCGGGGATGACCGATCCGATGGCGGCACCCATCGCTGCGCCTCCCGCCGCGCCGGCCCAGCCGCCGGCCGCACTGCCGATCGCTTTTGCTCGCTCGTCTCCGCCTTTTGCCGTGACGATGCCGGCTACGTCGGAGATCGCGCCAAGCGGACGCAATAGCTTGCCGCCGAATTTCCCAACCTTCAGCAAACGTTTGAATACCTTGCCGGAAGCAGGTGAAGAGATCATGTCGCCGGCCCTGTCAGCCAAACCTCCGCCGTTTCGCAATTTGCCGAAGAGCGCTTTGCCCACTCCCAGGGCGCTGCTTGCCGCGCTTTTCACAGCACCGGCGGCTCGGCCGGCGGCGCCCTTGCCTTTGTCCAGCGCTTGCCCAGCCAAAGACTTCCCGCCGCTCCACAACCGGCTGGCGCTACTTTCCCCCGTGCTCCAGGCAGTGCTTGCCGCGTTTTTAACGGCGCCTGCGGCACGGCTGACAGCACCATTGCCCTTGTCTAACGCTTGGCCCGCCAGTGTCTTTCCGCCGTTCCACAGTCGGCCTGCCACGCTTTTGCCTGCACCCCAGGCGCTGCTCGCTGCAGTTTTAACAGCGCCCGCAGCCTTCCCGGCGACAGCTTTGCTCTTTTCAATCGCCTGTCCAACAGCCGCTCTGCCCTTGCCTAGTACTTGGCCTGCTGCCGATCTGCCTTTTTCCAAAGCTTTGCCTGCAACCGATTTTCCGGCCGACCAAGCTTTCCCTGCGAGCGTCTTCCCTCCGCCGAGGAGCGTCTTGACGATCAGCCCTCTGCCTACTGTACGGATGAGCCCGCCAATTGCCCTGCCCAGTCCTCCGAACGCCCGTCCGAGCATTCCGCCGGCTCTGGCGCCTCGGCCTCCGCCTCGCGAGCCGCGTCCGCCACGTCCACCTCGTCCGCCACGACCTCCGCGCCCGCCATAAGACGTTCCTTTGCATTTGCATCGGCAGACACAATTGACCTTGACGGTAATGTTGTCTTTTCCTTTTTCTTCATCCTTCTTCTCTTCGGGAAGCAATATTTTAAGCCAACCCATCAAGGGTAAGCCGGAAAGTGCCTTGATGCCTTTGTCGATCATTCGGACTGCCCATTCCTTGAGGCGATCCTTGTACACGTCCAGAATTTCCTTGCCAAGGTCCTTCACGTAGTCGAGGATGCGTTCCCACAAGGACTTGTCCTTGCCTTTATCCGGAGGCCCTTGCCCGCCGCCGGCACCGGTTCCTGCCGTGGCCTCGACCAATGCCGTCACGCGAACTTTTACGTTCACGCTGGTTTTGACCACCGTCTTGACGACTGTTTTAATGACCGTTTTGACGACTGTCCTGACGACTGTTTTGACCGAAACCTTCATCGCGGCCTTCATTTTTTCAGTGAAGCTGGCCTGCATCCGAATTCGCCAATCCTTCTTCGTCAGCGATTCGAGATGCATGCGAATCTTCCTGATCGGCTCGCACAAACAATCGCTCAGCCGGATCGGAATCACGACCCGCATTCGCGACAGCCGGTCTACCCGCCGCTGGATGCTCTCCATATACCGGTCGACCGCGCGCAGTTGCGTCACCGTTTCCTTCAACCCGTCGGCATCGATAATGTAATCGTAGGGCACAGCGTTTTCCGCCATATGTCGCCTAACCTCCTTTCCCGCCGTTCTGGCCGCGCTCGGCCTCGAGCTCGAGCTCCATGCTCGCCATCAAAAAGAGCTGCTCCCCCCGGGGAAGCAGCCAGAACTGTCCGGGGCGCAGATGGTGCCGGACCCAGATGGCATGGAGCATGCCGGCCAGCGCCCCGGAGGCGATCAGTTTTTTACGTCTTCAAGCTCCGTGTTGAAGCCGGAGAGGTCGAGCACGACGTCGCCGAGCGCCGACAGCTCGCCTGCGAGCAGGATGCGCTTCACGACTTCTTCGGCGCTGCTCGCGCTGAACTTGGCGAGCAGCTTGCCGTCGCCCCAGGCGGGCGACACGGTAGCCGCCGCGATCAGCGACACGTTAAACAGTTCTTCGTCGAGCCGCTCGACAGTCTGGCCGCGTCTTTCCTTGCGTTCCGTGCAGCGCTCGCGGATACCGAATACCTGCTTGCCCGTCAGTCCCCGGATCTTCACCGGGATGCCGAGCCGCTCCAGCAGCACCGTGCGCTCGGGCAGCGTATCGGCGTCGAGCAGCCGCTGCAGCACTTGTTCTTCCGTCATTTGACCGATCTCGATCGTCATGCCTGCGCCTCCTTTTAGTTTGCCTTGATCGGATCGAGCAGCACGTAGCCCTCAAACGTGAATGCCGTCTCCTCCGCCACTTCCTCGCCCGCGGTCCAGTTGGCCAACTGCAGCTTGTCCGCCACGCAGTTGGTAAGCTGGATGCGCTCGAAGCCGTACGCCTCCGGATCGGACAGCTTGTTGATGATATTGAACTTGGCGAAGCCGCGCGAGATCATGTCGCTCGTCACCTTGTAGCCGCTCATCGTGCCGGTGCCTTTCTTGGCGCCGAGCTTGTGCTGCGTCCATTCCGAGCCGGCGAGCTTGAGCTCCCGCTTCTCCACCTCGACCGAAGCCTCCAGGTGGTTGATATTCGTCTGCCAGTTGCCGTCGATGAATACTTGTCCGTAAGTACCGAGAATCGCTCTGGTCGGATCCATCATGTGCTGTCGTCCCCCTCGTTATTGCACGATAAACGTGCCGAAAATTTGTTCGACCACATCGGTCAAGCGCGCTTCCCACTTCAAGAAAACCTGATCCGCAGCCGCGGGAACGGACGTATCGACCGCAACGTCGTATCCGGTCGCCTCGATGACGCCGGCCGACGCCAGCGCGTCCAAGTACTGCTTGCAGGCGCCGATCAGCGCAAGCCGGCCCTCTTCCGTGTTGTTCACCTTGCCGATGTACTGGTCCTCCGCGGTGCGCTGGAGATCGGCGTTCACGCTGTCGAGCACGCGGATCGTACGGATCTTCTTCCAGGCTGCGTTCTGGCCGGAAGCCAAGGTCACGCGGCTGTTCACGCCGCGCAGCGCCTTGACCATGCGGCCGTCGTGGACGTGGAGAAATACCCCGCCGCGCACGGCTTGCTCCTGCTCGGAGCGGGTCCAGCGGCGCACGACATCCTGGAAGGGTGAAGACGCATACGTCGTCGATCCGTTGAGCGACTGGCCGGCGATCAGGCCGGCGACATACGCCGCCACCTGTGCGGAGCTGTATTCGACGTCGGCCAGCACCGCGCCGGTGCCGACGTTCACGATGCCTTCGTGATTGAAAGAAGCGCTTCGCTGTGCGGCTTTGCCGACGGCATCCGCCGCCTTGTCGTCTGCGAGCGAGCCGCCGAGGACGGCGATCGCGCCATGTCCCTCGCCGCGGATTCGCGCCACCCATGCAACGAGACTTGCTTGCAGCTGCGGGTCGGATACGCCGTCCAGCGCGACCGCGTTAAACGTCTGCGTCTCGAAGGCGGACAGCGCGTTCACGTAGTCTGCGTTCGCGATGCCCGAGATGCCCGACGCGCCGCCTGTCAGCGCGACGCCGGAGACCGGTGCCAGCGAGCCGTTGCCGGCCGCGATCTTGGAAGCCGTCACCCATACGTTGGCCGCATCCTGATTCACGGCGTCGACGGCCGCTTGCACCGTGCCGTCGGCGAAGGTGAAGGTACGCAGGAGCGTATTGCCCTCGAACAGCTTGAGGTCCTTCAAGGCGGCATCCGCCGGATTGACCTGCACCGTCACCTTGAAGTTGTTGCCCCGCGCGCCGGTCTGCTTCGCCTCGAGCTTCAGCACGTCAGCCGGCGTGCCCGCCCCGTCCTTCAGTGTCTTGGACGCCTTCGACTCTGTCCCGTCCGACAGCCGGTAGGCCAATACCTTGCTTGCACCGCCGAGCAGCGCAAAGCGAAGCGACGTGTACGCCGTCGCGCCGCCCGTCTCGTCGATGGCGTACAGGCTCGCGATGTCGGCTTCGCTCGTCACCTCCGCGAATCGCTTGACCGGCCCCCAGTGGGCCTTGACGGGCATGATGACCACGCCTCGTTCTCCCGCTTGCACCGCGGCCGCAGCCGCCGAGCGAAATGCCATATAAAAGCCGGGCAATACCGGCAGATCCGTCTGATTCCAAGTGCCTCCAGCCATGCTCAGTTCACCTTCCTGTTCATAAATTTGTCGACGAGCGCTTTGGCGCTCCCGATGTCGAAGCGTTCCCCGCTGTCCGTACCGTACAGGGCGCCTTGCACCGCCTCCGGGCTGACGCCGAACAGCTCGCCTGCATAGGCGATCAGCTCATCCTTGCCGTACGTTGCGACCGTGTCGTCGCTTTGTTTTTTCCCCGCCATTCGCCGGCCACCTCTATCCTTCTTTTTGTTGAAACGCGACTTCTCGCATCAGCGGCGCCGTCTCGGACGGACGTCGGTTTTTCCGGCTCAGCGCCACGCTCAGCTGGCCCGTCGCGACCGCGTCCGCCTTAAGGTCGGCAACCGTCTCCCCGACCAGCAGATACCGCCGCTGCGCCGCGTCGAGCGGCAGCTTGATCGCAGCGCCGAGCGCGCCAGTCAGCCGTGCGACCGCGTCCGCTTCCTCCGCGGGGTCCCGCCCGAGCACATGCCCGGCGTAGCGCCGCGTTTCCTCGCCGTAGGCTGCGTTGCCTGTCTTCTTCTCAACGCCCGCCAGCCGCCACAGCATGGCAGGACGCTCATAATCGGCGGGCCAAGCATTCGCGTACACTTGCCACTCGACATCGTCAAGCGCCTGTACCGTCCAGCTCGCGAGCGCCTGCATCCAGCCTTCGTCTCCGCTCACCGAAGCACCCTCTCCTTCATGCCGCCGCGCCGAAGCGTCCTGCCGCATTCGTTATTTTCGAGAACGCATGTTCGCTTTCTCATCTATAGGTGGCATCCGTACGACAAGCTATCCGACGCTGCTGCCGCCGCCTTCGCGCAGGTTTGTTTCAATCTTGCGCCTGGCCCTTAACAGGTACGTGCCCGCACTGGACTTGCTGATCTTCAGCACGTCCGCCACCTCGGCAAGCGTGAAGCCCTCGGCCTGGGACAACCTGTAGCAATCGCGCTCCCTTTCCGTCAAGCCTCCGAGCGCGCGTTCGAGCGCCAGGCTTGGCGCCTCGCATCCGCCCGCCGCATCCGGCAGCGCAGCGTCGCGTCTCGCTTCCAGCACGGCCGACAGCACCGAGGGGTCGGTCGGAATCTCCCGCTGATAGCCGGCCCGCCTTTCGATGCCCCTGCGATTGCCTGGCATGCGTCCGGTGTCCAGCCATTCGATAATATAAGAGCAGCTTGCGATCATCTCGATTACCAGGCGACGCTGCCTGTCCAGCTCGGACCAAGCCATGCCCGTGACGCCCTTTTTCCCCGCATTCGCTTCAAGTTCTCCGATCTTCACGGTTAGCTTGTCTGCCGCGATCAGCAGCAGCCGACGCGTATGACGATAGCTATCACCAGTCGCTTGATTCGCTTCTAGCGTCATGAATAAACACCCCCGCTTTGCCATTTTGGCAAATTATTTTCTCAATTAGGCCTCTTGTTCTTCATTTCACGGCCATTTCCCCTTATATCAAGTCCATCCTGCACGAATCCAGCATCGCCGCACAAAGGAAACATATGTTCGCATTTCCGGCACAAAACCATCATATATTACCAATGCGGCAACTGTCAATTCCCATTTTAACGGTTTACTGGAAACAAATTTGCCAAAAAGGAAAACAAGTCGTATACTATAAGGAAGTTCTTACCGGAAGGAAGATGGGTAATGACGTTGGGAAGCCGGCTCAGAGAACGGCGCGAGCGTCTCGGCAAGACGCAGTTGACCGCCGCCAAGGAATTGGGGATCAGCAATGTCCAGCTGTCACGCTACGAATCCGACGATCGCAAACCCGAGCCCGACATGCTAGGCCGATTTGCCGAATATTACAAGACAACCGCCGATTACCTCCTTGGACTTACGAGCGATGCGACGCTGGAGGGACCGTCTCCTGCTGCCTCCGAAGCTGCGGCGTTCGAGGAATTCATACGCAACCCGGAGCACGGACTTTTTTTCAAAGATTACTTGGACGCGCCCGAAGCCCGGCAGGAGGAAATGCTGCGTTTCTGGACGTTTCTCAGGGAACAGGAACGTCTTCGCAAAGCGGATCGCAATAACGAATAGTCAGACAGCGCCTTAAAGGCGCTTTATTTTTCGCCGTTCATCCGAACGTACATTCTCATTCCGAGGTGCATGGATGCTCCAATATTATCAGCCGACGCCGCTCGAGCAATGGATCGAGGCGCTATGGCTCAGGGCCGGAATCGTGACACCCGACCAGTTGACCATCGAGGAAGTGTCGGACCGGTTGGACGTATGGGTTCATTATATGAGCCAGTCCAGCAAAGCGCTTGAGTGGATGGGTATACGTTCCGTGCTCATCGACCTGCGCCTGACGGCCGAGCAGCAATGGGAGGATTATTTGCACGAACTTTGTCACATTCTCCGGCACGCCGGCAATCAGACGGTGATGCCGCGGTCTTTTCTGGAACACCAGGAGGCTGAGGCCAAGCGGTTCGTTCTTTATGCTTCGATGCCCTTTTCGATGGTCAAGGATATGAAGCTCCCTTCTATTCGCGGCGAGGCGGTGCAGTTGCTGGCCAGCAAGTTCGGCGTTACCTGCGAACTGGCGGACGTGCGGCTCGACCAGTTTCAGCGCCGGGCGTTCGAGGCGGTTTTATGGGAGGAGATCGGCAGACTGAACCGGGAAGCGCCCAAGGCAGAAGGCGTTCACGAGAAAAATCAGTTGTTCGTTTCATGCGACGAATCGCTTCTCTGACGCAAAAAAGGATGCCTTCGGCTAGTCAGCCGAGCATCCTTCCCTTCTCCTTTATCCTCGCGTCAAGCTCAATAAGCCGACACGCCGATCTTCGCGATCGTCTCGCGGATAAAAGCCGGCTCGTCCTCAGGCTTGCGCGAAGTAATCAGGTTCCCGTCCACGACGACTTCCCGATCCACGAACACGCCGCCGGCGGCTTCGACCTCCTCTTGGATGGACGCGGTCGCCGTCAGCGTCTTGCCGCTTAGCACGCCTGCCTTCGCAAGCACCTGCGGACCATGGCAGATTGCCGCGATTGGAATGCCGGCGCCGTCCGCTTCGGCCACGAACGCAATGACGGCCGGATCCTCCCGGAGCTTGGCAGGCGAGCCGCCGCCCGGAATGACGATGGCTTCATAATCCTCGGCTTTCGCATCGCCTGCCGCCAAATGGGACGTATACGTCACCGTACCCTTCTTTCCCTTGAGCTCCTTGCCCTTTTCCGTGCTGATAATGTCGATATCGTTGCCGTTCTCGACTAGCGCGTCGTACGGGTTTTGCATTTCCGAGTCCTCGTAGCCTTCCTCGAGCAAAAATGCGACTTTGCGAAGGCCTTGCTTGACGGTTGCCATATCGGATCACCTCTTCTTCGACTCATTTATGTACGGAAGCAGACCGCGGCTTGCGTTGCCGCGATCTGCTCACTGACTTCTATAAGAATGGTCATCCTCGACAACAACAATTCGTACGTTCGCTTCGCGCGGGTGCCGGGAACACTTGAGACGGTTGCCCGATTGTAAAGCCCTGCCTCATTCGAACCGAGGATTGTTGCGGGCTGTGGCGGTGACCTAAGCAAGCGTCAACTCGAACCCTTGGCCGTGGTGCTGCGGAGCACTAATTGAACTCCGCGATTCCGCGCTGCATTTTCTGGTTCAACGGAATCACATCCTGTCCTTAGGCGATAGCAAGCATGCCATGCCATTCGTATCCGGGAATCACTGCCTGACATCTTCAGCGTTCGCTCGCGTACCGGCCGTGATCGTCACGAACCTGGTTCCCGATATTCGGCTGCAGCCCGGCCCTTTGATCCCATGATGCCCTTGATTCAGCATTTGCGCGTCCCAACTCTTCGTAGTCGTGTTCACGATCCGGAGATCTTGCCCTCGCTTCTCCGCCGTGCATGTTGGCTTTGCGCCTCGTGCTGACGTCTGGATCTGCTCGTGCCATTTGAATCACTCCTTCAAGGGTGGAATGGCCTTGCTCTTATTATTACCCCCAGGGACAGGTACGAACCGGATTTAACCGTTTTCAATCATTAAACAATTTTAATGCTCCGATAACAAAAGCGGCTCCCGTTTAAAGATTATAATCGTTAACTAACGATGTGGCTCCTTCGGGTCTAACTAACTTTTGCGGAAACGGGTAATCTTAATCAGAAGAAGACGATGACAAGGAGGAATTGGAACGATGAGAAAATGGTTCATGCCCGGCCTACTGACCGCATGCTGCTTGTTCGCCATTCTAATGGTGTATTTTTCCCTCAGAGCGGACGAACCGTCTACCGGTCCAAGCGAGGCCGCGCCTTCGGCTTCCGCTTCCGGCGAAGCCCCGGCTACAGTCGACGCCGAGGCGGCTACGGCCATTTACAAGAGCAATTGCCTGGCCTGCCACGGCGATCAATTGCAAGGCGGCATGGGTCCGGCGCTGGCGAAAGTCGGGGCGGATATGTCCGAAGCGGACATTCACAAGCAGATCCTGAACGGCGGCGGCGGCATGCCGGCCTTCAAGGGAACGCTGACGGACGAGCAAATTGCCACGCTCACCGCCTGGCTGGCTTCCAAGAAATAAGCTTTGCGAGTCGTGACCCCCAGCGGGTCACTTTTTTTTCGCGCAAAAATAAAACAGCCTCTCGCATTGCGACACGTGCCGCGGGCAAGAGGCTGAACGACTGCTTACGCCATCCCGGGGTAACGACCGCCGAATGCAGTCGGGCTGACGGCGTCGATTCGGAAGGGGATATTTAATGACATCAACGGCCGACTGTTGATTATGCAGGACGAGCTGCTGCGCGGCATGTTTAACGTAAAATATTTGATGACCCATCAATTGACGGTACAGCAGGTGCTGTCCGGCTACTATCAACTGAAAAAAATTCAGCTATTCAGGCCGGAAAAGCTGCCCGCAATCGACGATACCAAAATGGAACCGACCAGCTCGCATTTGACGCAGAAGATAACGAAAAACTCATTTTGAATGGAACACGCAGCGTGCTGCGTGTTTATTGATTTGGAGGGGCGCGCATGACGGCTGCCGATTCAACAGCAAACGAGAGAACAAAAAAGACGCGACCCCCAATCTCGGGAAGCCGCGCCGTTGCTGGCGTCTTATGGTGCTGATGAAGGGATTCGAACCCCCGACCTACGCATTACGAATGCGTTGCTCTACCAGCTGAGCTACATCAGCGAGCACTTTTACAGAATACCGAATTCGTCCTCCAGAGTCAAGCCTTTTTTTGTTTTTTTTGATTCCCCCCCGCGGGGGCTTCGATAAGGGTGAAATGTGCCTTATAATGAGGCTCAAAGGGAGTGAACGCGGGTGTATAGGATCTTAATCGCCGACGACCAGACGCTCATGCGTGATGGCCTGCAGACGATCATACAGCTCGAAAACGACATGGAGGTCGTCGGGACTGCCGAGAATGGCGAAGATGCTTGCGCGCTGGCGATTCGTCACAGGCCGGATCTGGTACTGATGGACATCCGCATGCCCGTGATGAACGGCATCGAGGCGGTCAAAAAGCTCCGGCAGGATGCTCCGGACGTCAGGGTTCTCATGCTGACCACCTTCGACGAGGATGACTACATTATCGAAGCACTCGCGAACGGCGCCGTCGGGTTCCTGCTCAAGGATATCCAGAGCGACAAGCTGCTCCAGGCGATTCGCGACGCGTCCCGCGGCGAGATGATGCTGCCCGCCGGGATCGCGGCCAAGCTGGCGGCACGCCTCTCTTCCCCGCATGCAGGCAAACCGTCGAGTTTGCGCGCACGCGGCCGGACGGACGGGCTCAAGTTCACGGACCGCGAGCTCAGCATTATTGCGCTGATGGTCGAGGGACGAACGAACCGCGAGATCGCCGGTCAGCTGTTTATGAGCGAAGGCACCGTTAAAAATTACGTCAGCACGATCTACGACAAGATCGGGACGAACGATCGCACGCAAGCGGTTATTTGGCTGAAAGAAATGGCCAACGGTTGAACCGGCCGAGCGGGATGCGACTGCGGCGTTCGTCAAGAAAGGAAAACGTATGAAATCCAACGTCCCACCTGCTGCCCCCGGCCGAACGGCGCGGGGGCTCATCGCGCTGATTACCGCACTGGCGGGCGGTACCCTGATGCATGTATTGAACTGGCCGCTGCCCTGGCTTCTCGGGCCGATGATCGGCGCATTGATCGGATCCTCGATTTGGAAGGGCAAGTATCACTGGCCGAGTCCCGTACGCAATGCAGGCATGATCGCCGTCGGGTATACGATCGGCTTGTCGCTCACCGGCGCCGCGCTGCGGGAGATGGGCGCGCAGCTGCCTACGATGCTGCTGATGACCGCGCTGCTGCTCCTGCTGTGCGCCACGCTCGCCGCCGTCGTTGCGAAGCTAGGCGGAATCCCTTATCTCACCGCGCTGATGGGCAGCATACCTGGTGGGCTCACGCAGGTACTCATTTTGGCGGAGGAGACCAAAGGCGTTAACTTGACCGTTGTCACGATTATCCAAGTCGTGCGACTGATGTTGATCGTGATCTGCATCCCGCTGCTGATCTTCAGCCCGATCTTCGGCTTTCAGGCCGGCGAAGCCGCAGGCGCGGTTGCGGCCCCTGGCGTGCATACGGATTGGGCCGGACTATGGCCGGCGCTTCCGATTTACGCGGCAGTGTGCACGTTGTTTGCAATCTTGGGCAACAAAGTCCGTTTCCCGACCGCTTTCCTGCTCGCTCCCGCGCTCGGTGCGGCGCTGCTTCAGGCGGCCGGCCTGCATGGACCTTCGCTGCCCGCGCCGATCATCGATGCGGCGCAGCTGGCCATCGGGACGTACGTCGGACTGCTGCTAAAGCCAGCGCAGCTCGAGCGTAAGCTGCGGACGTTAACGCTCGCGGCGCTGAGCGGAGTCGGCTTGCTTGTCTGCGCGATCGGCTTGAGCTTCCTGCTGACCAAGATCCATCCTTTATCGCTGCCCACAGCCTTGCTCAGTCTCGCGCCAGGCGGCATGGACCAAATGGGCATCGTCGCCCACGAGATCGGCGCGGATCTGTCGACCGTGGCGGGATACCAGCTTTTCCGCACGTTTTTTATTTTCTTCGCCGTCCCGCCGTTGCTCAGATGGATCATTCGACTCGCCTCACATCGCGCCAAGGACGACCAATCGGGGCAGAAGACGTCTTAGAGGCTTGCTTCCGGAAGCACTTTGCGGGCTGGCGAGCCTCCTGGCCGCAAGTGCTTTTCCTCGAAAGCACTCTGCGTCGGGACCCCCCACTCCGATCACAAGTGCTTTCCATCGAAAGCACGCTGCGTCGGGACACCTCACTCCGCTCACAAGTGCTTCCCCTCGAAAGCACTTTGCATCGGAATACCCCACTCCGTACACAAGTGCTTCCCTTCGAAAGCAAATTAACCCTCCTCTCCGCTCGCATATGTTCTTTTTCAAAAATCCGCATCTCCGCACTCCCCATACTGACCAACTGGTAACCATCCATTCTTTACTCCTCTCCCGAATTCTGTTATCCTAAAACAGGAACAAACGTTCTCCTTTCATTTAAAACACTTCCTCGGAGGAGGTCCCCAGGATGAATCCGACTCAATATTTGCCCATGCGGGCCAAGACGATCCTAAACGCGGTGACCGCCCACTCGATGCCCTTCGATTGGTCGATCAACCCGTATCGCGGCTGCCAACACGGGTGCAGCTTCTGCTACGCGCGAAGCACACACGCCTATCTCGGCGAGGCGGCGGACGACACGTTCCAGCATCGGATCTTCTACAAGGACGACGCGCCTGCCATCTTGCGCGCCCAGCTGCAGCGCATGCGCGCGCGGGGCAAGCTTCCGTCGCACGTCGCGATCGGCACCGCGACAGACCCTTACCAGCAGCTCGAGGCCAAGACCAAGCTGACGCGCGGATGCCTGGAGACGCTCGCCGAGTTCGGCGTAGGCGTCAGCATGACCACCCGCTCGCCGCTCGTGCTGCGGGATCTGGATCTGCTGCGCGAGCTGCCCGGCGCCTCGGTGAACATCAGCATCCATACGCTGGATGCCCGCATCTGGCGCACGTTTGAGCCGTCGACGCCGTCACCCGCGCGGCGTCTCGAATGCGCGCGCACGCTGAACGAGGCCGGCGTTCGCGTCCACGCCTTTGCTGCGCCGATTCTTCCGCTGCTTACCGACGGCGAATCCGACACCGAGGCGCTCGTCCAAGCGCTCGCAGACGCCGGCGTTCGCCATATGATGTCGTCGTTCCTGCGGCTGTCCACGCCGGAGGTCAAAAGCTGGTTTTTCTCGGTGCTGCGTACGGCCTACCCCGAGCTCGCCGAAGCTTACGGCAAGCTTTACTGGCATTCAGCGCGTCTCCCGGACAGCTACCGGCGGCCGGTCTACGCCCGAATCGCGGCGCAGATGAAGCGCCACGGCTTATCCGAGATTGGCGCACTGGAAGTGCCTAAGGGCGATGCCGCATATGCATTGGGCGCCGCTCCCTCCGCTGAACGAACAGCCTCGCCCTCTCGCCCGGAGACGACCGATTCGCCGTTCCCGAGCGTAGACGGCGCTTCGCCGTGCCACCCCGTGCAGTTGGCGCTTTTCTGACTAAAGGACCGCGCCTCCAACATCCGTGCCCGGCACCCCCACTTCCCCCGGCGCATAAGCTGTGAAGACAATCGCCTAGCGCAGGCAAAGGGGAATGAAAATGAACGTACAGACCTTAATGCTTCCGATCTCGATCGAGCGGACCGCGAAGCCCCCGCTCAAGCTCAGCACGCCCGTCATTACGGGCGGCACGGGCGAGGAAGCCCGCAAGACTATGAACGAGGCGATCAAGCGGGAAGAAGCTTCGCTGATGTCCACCCAAGGCTATCCGTCTCCCGACGTACAGGAGATGGACGGCACGTTCGAGTTGAAGACGAACCAGCGCGGCGTCCTCAGCCTATCGCTGCTTAATTATGTGTTCACGGGCGGCGCGCACGGCAATACGATTCAAAAGTCGCTGACCTTTGACGCGGACACGGGCCGTTCATACAAGCTTAAAGACTTGTTCAAAAAAGGCGCCGACTACGAAAAGAAGCTCAATGCGCTCATCGAAGCCCAGATCAAGGCGCGCAAGCTCCCGCTGCTGTCCTCCTATCCGGGGATCGCGCCGGACCAGGATTACTACATCGCGGACAAAGCGCTCGTCATTTATTTTCAGCTCTACGATCTGGTCCCTTACGCCTGGGGCTTTCCCTACTTCCCGATCTCCGTCTACGCCATCCAGGACATCATCGACGAGGACGGACCGCTCGGCGCCATGATGTATTGAGACCAATCGGCAGACATCCCGCCGCGAAAAAAGGAAGGCCGCCTTCGCCGCGGATGCGGTTCGGCAGCCTTCCTTTCAAAGCTGTCCGGCGCAATAGCCGCCCCCAACATCACGAGGCTTGTATGCGCCGATCCATTACCATCTACTTGGATCGATATCCTGCGGCGTCAGGCCGGCCCAGACGTTCGGCACGTCCACCGAAGCCGGATCGTTGAATACCAGGAAAGCCGTCGGCAAGTATCTCCCGCCTTCCCCCTTGGACGAAGGCTTATTTACAAGCTCGCCGCCCTCCTTGACCAGCACGGTGGACGAGCCGCCGTCGAGATTAGCCGCGATGACCGCCCCGTGCTCCAGCATGATCTGCTGGCAATCGTACAAGTCGGCGCCGATGCTGTAGCCGATCTGCCGGCCGTCGATGATGAGGAACAGAATCTTGCCGTCAGCCCGCTGGCCCATGACCGACCGCGGCGCGATGCCCCAGCCGTTCGCGTGGTTTTTGATCAGCCCTTTGCCGTTGACGATGATCCGGGGCTCGAAGCTGACCGCCTCGGAGATGCCGAGATCCATCAGCTCCTTGACCGAATAATGCCCGGCGATCATCTTGCCGTTCTTGTCCAGCCCTACGATCTGCGTGCTGCCGTTCTTGCTGTCCAGCCCGTTGTAATAAATCTTGCCCTGCGTAATGACGAGGCCGATCGGCTGGAAGCCGTTGCCCTGCCAGTTAGGATCCGCGAAGCCGCCGGCATTGACGCCCGCAATCGCGCCGGTCCGCTTGACCATACTCGGCACCTTCTCGCCTTTGCCCGCCTTCGCCGGCACCACGAGCCGGATCTTGGTCGGATCCGATACGGTCAGCAGATAGCCATGGAAGCCCTTCCCGTCCACTTCTTCAATGGACGTGAGCGGCTCCGTCGCAGATGACTCGTTCTCATGGGCGTCGTCCGCGGGAAGCGCGATCTCATGGGTATCTTTTTCTTCGCCCATGTCCTTAAACTGCTCGGCATAGGCGGCTACACGCTCCTTGAGCCCTGCATCGCCGATCAGATACTTCGCGTATTCGCGGTGCTGCGTGGTGATGATGACGTCCGCCATCCGATAGCGAACCGAAGTGCCCGAAGGCGTCACGAAAAACCAAACGGCAAACGACAGCGCAAGAAACGCCATCGTCCAGAAAAAAGCGACGAAACGCCGCCATGCTTTATTTTTCTTGCGGCGCGGGCTTGGACCCGACCGCGTTGACTTGTTGGCATAAACCTCCGCCCGGGAACGCCCTCCTGGCGAACCTCCCGGTGTCGATACATGAGGATTAGGAATGATGACACGCTCCTGTCTGTTGGCGAATCTACCGAAGTAGACGATTCATGCGTACGAAGTGTTGCATTTCGCGACAAATTGGGTATACGGTCCGACCATTCCGCCGGCGTCCGACACCATTGCCCAGGAAATGACAGTCTAAAATGTCGTTCAACCTTCGCATTTGCCGTCATATTCGGTTACCATAAGGCGGACGAACTTGTTATAATGGACCGAAAGCCGCCATGCAGGACTGCTGCGGCACACGGGATCGGAGGCCTGCTCAATGAGCGACAACATTCAAACGAAAACCTACGGAATATCAAACCGCACCGATACATATGTCGTCTACGAACTGACCGACAGCGCGACGGACTCCCAAGTCACCATATGCCCGCAGCGAGGGGGAATCGTCATCGGCTGCCGCCTGAACGGCGAAGAGCTGCTTTATCTGGACCGCGATACGTTTATCGACCCGGCCGCGAACATTAGGGGCGGGATTCCCGTGCTGTTCCCCATTTGCGGACAGCTCCAAGGCGGCGCCTACGAATGGGAAGGACAAACCTACCGCATGCGCAACCACGGCGTCGCCCGCACTTCCGCCTGGGGAGTCGTGAACGCCTACGCGGACGAAGACGAAGCTGCGCTGACGCTCGAGCTACATAGCAATGAAGAGACGCTCGCGTCTTATCCCTTCGAGTTCGAGCTTCACTTCACCTACCGGCTGAAGGCTGGCAAGCTCTATATCGAGCAATCCTACAACAACCTGTCCGATCGCGACATGCCGGTCCATGCCGGGTTCCATCCTTATTTTATATCGGCCGACAAGCAGCTCAATTACACCTCCGATGCAACCAAGACGCTCGATTACAATGACGGCCAAGTCAAGCCGTTCGAAGGTACGATCGATCTCGCCGGTCTGGTCGAATCGATCGCGCTTCTTGATCCGAAGACGCCGGAAATTGCTTTTCCGTCGCCATCCGGCCGCAAGATCAAGCTGAGCTACAGCGATGTTTTCGGCGTCGTGGTGCTCTGGTCCGTCGAAGGCAAGCCTTTCGTCTGCGTCGAGCCTTGGACCGCGACTAACGAAGCGTTGAACCGTAAAGAAGGTCTCATCCTAGTGCCGCCCGGCGACAGCCTGGACGCCGACTTCACGATCGAGACCGAAGCCTGATCCCAGACTTGCGAGCCTGATCCAAAATTGCGAACCTGCGCCCGCACTGCAAAGCGGCCTGCCGCGCCTGATCATCCCGGGGGATGACGAGGGCGGCAGGCCGCTTTTTTTACGGTTCGAGCTTGAGCATGGCGCCCGCCGCTTCAAGACGGGCGAGCCATGCCGGCAGACAAAGCGCCTTTAGATAGGCGTATAAACTGCGCGCGATAATCCGGTCCGGGATCGGCTGGCCGATCTCCTCGATCAGCCTGCCGGCCGCCTCGAGCAAATCGGAGCGCCGTTCGGGTTCAAGCTCGTCCGGGCCGCTTTGATCTACGATGCGAACGAACTCGCGCAGCGCAGCGACGTACTCGCCGTCCAGTCCGCGCTTCTTCCCCTCGTCGTCCATAAGCGGCGTTGCGCCGCGTCCGGCAAATCCGGCCATCACGTCGTCGAGCCGGTCAAGCAGATAGTCCCCGAGCCGATCGCCTTTTATATTCCGCTTTTCCAGCAGGCAGGTATGCATGATCTCGTTCAGCATGCCGCTGAGCAGGTGCGCGCCGTCCCGGCCGTATGCAGCCGCAGTCTCGCCATAGATCGCAACGATGTACTGACGCTTCCACATCAGCAGCCGATCGCGCAGCTCGTGCAGCAGCTTGGATTTTTGCTCCTGCCCGATATTGACCTGCGGCTCCTGCATAAGCATCATGAGGAATTCCCAGTTGTTCTGAAAATACTCGAAATGTCGAATGAGCTGCCGCCTGAACTGCTCGCGCGGACCGAGCTGCCGTTCGTCCGGCAGCACGGCGAGCTCGGCCATCATCCGTTCGACGAAGTGCCAGATGACGGCCAGCAGCAGCTCTTCCTTGCCCTTGAAGTAAAAGTAAATCGAACCTTTCGCCATCCCGAGCTCGTCGACGATCTCCTGAATGGACGTCGCGTGGAATCCCTTCCGCGCGAAGCAGCGCATGGCCGCTTCTATAATCTGAAGCTTGCGGGCACTCATGTCTGATCCTCCCTAGCGGAAGAAGCTTGCTTAGAAGCTGCTGGCCTTGGACTTGCGACTCAGCTTCGCGCGCAGCTTCATCAGCGTCTCGTAGGCAATCGGCACGATTAGCAGCGTGAGCAGCGTGGAGCTGACCAGACCGCCGATGACGGTGACCCCGAGTCCCTTGGAGATGATGCCCGCGCTCTCGAAGCCGAACGCCAGCGGCAGCAGCGCGCCGATTGTGGCGAGCGCGGTCATGAGGATCGGACGCAGACGCGTGCCCGCCGCTTCCAGGATAGCTTCCCTCGTGGAGAGGCCTTCGTTTTCCTTATGAATGACCCGGTCGATCAAGACGATCGCGTTGGTGACGACGATGCCGATCAGCATGAGCGCACCCATCAGCGCGGATACGCTGAGCGTCTCCCCGGTCAGCCAGAGGGCGACCAGACCGCCGATGATCGCAAACGGCAGCGAGAACATGATAGCGAACGGCGCCAGACCGCCGCCGAACGTCAGGACGAGTACCAGATAAACGATCGCGATCGCCGCGGCCATAGCCAGGCCGAGCTGCGTGAACGTCTCGTTGATTTGCTCCGTGACGCCGCCGTAACTGACCTCTACGCCTTTAGGCAGCTTCAGCTCGTCTACTTTGTCTTGCAGGTCGGACGATACCTTGGCGACGTTGGACGCCGTAATCTCGGCGCTGACCGTTGCGACCAGGCGTCCGTTCTCCCGGGCGATCGAGTTCGGCGCCGTGCCTTCCTTAACGTCCACTACATCCTTGATCGGCACCTGGATGCCGAGCGGAGACTGCAGCTTGACGTTGCCGATATCCTCGATGCCGCCGTAAGTCGCGGTTTCCTTTTCCACGAAGACGTCGTACTTCTTGCCGTCCTCCTGGATCCGGGCCAGCGCCTGGGATTGCTGCTGCGGCATAAGCGCCATCGCGACTTGGCCCGCCGTCAGGCCGTATTGGCTCAGCTTCTGCTGATTCGCCGCGAGCGTGTACTGCTCGTACGTCTTGGACAAGCTCGTATCGACTTTCTTGAAGTTGCTGTCCTGCTTCATGAGTTCGGCCACCTGGTTAGCGGCCGTGCCGACGGCCGTCAGGTCGTCGCCGTAGATGCTCATGCTGAACGTGCTGCCGCCGACGCCGCCGGAGAAGTCCATCTCGGACCAGGTTCCTTCCGGCACGAGCGCCTGCAGATCGGTTATCATCTTTTCCTTTTTGTCCGCAAAATGCTTTGTTTCGTTCTTGAATTGCAGGTAGAACAGACCGCCCTTGGAAGGGCCCGGCGACAGCGGATTGCTGCCTCCGATCGAGTACTGCATATTCGTAATATCCGAATCCTTGAGCAGCGCCTCTTCGACCTTGAGCGCGCGAGCCTCGACGTCGGACAGCAACGCGCCCGGTTCCGGAGAGTAAGTGATCATCGTATACTTCTCTTCCTCCGCCGGGAGGAAGCTCGCGCCGATGACCGGGATCAGGAACAAGCTTGCAACGAGGATAACGAGCGAGATAACGACCGTGATTACCTTGTGGCGCAGCGCAGCCGACAGAATCCGGCGGTAGCCCAGCGCCATCTTGCCCGGCTTGTCTTCATGATCATGTCCCTTGCCTGGCTTCACGCCGTTCTTGAACAAAGTGTGCGCCAGCATCGGCACGACCGTGATCGCCACGAGCAGCGAAGCGAGCAGAGCGAATACGATCGTTAGCGCGAAGGGCAGGAACAACTGTCCGACCATCCCGCTGACCGTGCCGAGCGGCAGGAATACCGCAATCGTAACGATGGTCGACGACATAATCGGCATAAACATCTCGCGCGTCGCCTCCAGCACGAGCTCCTTGCCTCTCAGTTTCTCCCCCGTAAGCGACATCCGTCTGTATATGTTTTCGATAACGACAATGGAATCGTCTACGACCCGGCCGATCGCGACGGTCATCGCGCCCAGCGTCATGATGTTAAGCGTGATGTCGAACTGCTTGAGCAGCAGCACGCCGATAATGAGCGACAGCGGGATCGACAAGATGGAGATCAGCGTCGTGCGGATATTGCGCAGGAACAGCAGGATGATGATGACCGCGAACAGCGCGCCGAACAGCGCCTTGCTCAGCATCGTCTCGACCGACTTCTCGATCGGCTTGCCTTGGTCGAGCAGCGTCGTCAGCGACAATTCCGGATGGTCGGCCTTGATTTGCTCGGCCTTGTCCTTGACGGCATTAACGACATCCACCGTGTTGGCGTCGTTCGACTTGACGATCTGGATCCCGATCGAGTCCTTGCCGTTGGTGCGGGATATAGACTCGGATTGGGACACGAGCTCCACGTTGGCAAGCTCGCTCAGCTTGACGGTCGGAATACCCGTCGCTGCGCCGCCGGCCCCATTAGCCGTGCCTGCAGCGCCGTTAGCGCCTGTGCCGCCCGCAGCCGCACCGCCCTGACCGCCTTGTCCTGCGCCGGTTGCGCCTGCGCCAGCCGAAGCGGGTACCGCCGGGATCGCCAGGTTTTTCAGGTCGTCCAGCGTCACGACACCGCCGTCAACCAGGATCGACTTTTCCGTTTTGCCCATCGTAAAGATGCCGAGCGGCACTTCGACGGCATTCGCTTGGATCATTTGCTCGACCGACGCTTCAGTCAGGCCGTATTGCGCGAGCTTGGCTTGGTCGAAGGCCAGCTTGACCTCTTTGACCGATTGACCCGAGATCTGGACGGACGCTACGCCCGAGATGTCCTCAAGAGCGGGCTGCACCACATCGCTCACGATCTTGGTCAGGTCCTCCAGACTGCCTTCGCCCGACGCACTGAGCGACATGACTGGGAACGTATTGATCGAAAACTTGGAAATGGTCGGCGTCTGTGCGCCTTCCGGCAGCGTCGTCGCCGCGATCGCTTCGCGGACGTCGCTCATCGCTCTGTCCATATTTTGGCCGAAGTCGAATTCCAGCGTAATGTTGGATACGTTCGACATCGACGTGGACGTAACGTTTTTAACGTTTTCGACGTTTTGCAGACGCTGCTCCAGCGGCTCCGTCACTTGCTCGATGACGCCCTGCGGGGCAGCGCCAGGCATGACTGTCGTGACGCTCAAATACGGAAACGACAGGTTGGGCAGGCTCTCCTGCTTCATGTTCAGACCTGAATACAAACCGGCCACCAGGACGATAATGGTAATCATCCAGACGGCGAATTTGTTTTTCAACGAAAACCCGATGATGCTCCTCATGCACTCCGCTCCTTTGATCTCTTTAACTGTCGGTCGCAGCCTGCCGTCACTCATGCAGCGCCGCAGCAACACGCTTCTTTTGCCATCCTATCGAACGATTGGTCAAATGTCAAACTATGCGTTCTATCAATGTTCGCCTGCCACTTCCGCCTCAAAAACCAGAATACGATCACTCCCCATTCGAACATCCGTTCAATTCACGCTGGCGGCCTCCTTCTCTTCTGACTCACCCGTTCGCGACGCGTCTTTTTTCTATACGCCGCCTTTGACCAAGCCGTTTCAGAATAACCGTTCCGGATCGGCCGGCCAGACCTCTCACCCGCATGCATATCTAAAAAAACGCGCTTCTCCGGTAGCCGACCACCGAAAAAACGCGTCCTTTATGCTGCGATTATATCCTGTTGTCAAATCGGCATCGCCTTGCCCGTATAATCGACGAACCAGGTCTCGGCCGGCACCACGGTCGTGCCCTCGATCAGATCGATAATGCCGAGCGCGCTCTCCGACGGGGACAGCGGCGCCGATTGTCCGCCCATGTCCGTGCGTATCCATCCCGGATGCACGGCGAGCGCCCGGATCCCCCTTGGCTTCAGCTCTTCGTTGAGCTGCTTCGTGAACATCGACAGCGCCATTTTGGACAGCGCGTACGGATAATCTCCGCCGTACGCGCCCGCGAAGCTGCCTGCGTCCGAGGCGATGTGCACGACGATCTCCGCGCCCGACAAGCTCTCCCGCATGAGGGGCGTCAAATGCTTGGCTACGATCAAAGGACCGTAGAGATTCACCTCGAACGTGCGCTTCAGGTCGTCCAGCTCGAGCGAAGCGATTCCGCCGCCACGGCCCAGCAGAATACCTGCGTTGTTCACGAGCGCGTCCAGGACGAAGCCCTCGTCCCGCAGCTTCGCGGCGAGCGCCTGCGCCTGCGACTCGTCCGCTACGTCGAGCGCCTCGATGCGCACCAGGCCCGGATAGCGCTCAGCGAGCTGCGCAAGCCCGTCGGCGGAGCGGCCTGCGTCCCGCACGCAAGCGACTACCGCGTGGCCACGGGCGGCCGCGATCTTGGCCAGCTCATATCCGAGGCCTCGTGCAGCACCGGTTATTAGCAGATTCATCGGTCGTTCTCCAGCAGCTCGACCAGCAGCTTCAGCTCGGACGACGTATCCATATAGGCATAGCGCCCGCCGGTATATTCGCCCTTTTGCAGCAGCTTGTGGCCATGGCGGCCGAGCAGTTCGATTTTTTCTTGCATCCCTTCGATAACGAAAGCGATATGGTGAAATCCCTCGCCGTCCCGTTCGAGCGACTCGCGCCAGGTGCTCGGGTGTTCATCCGGTTCGATCAGCTCGAGCTGCAGGGAGCCCATGTCGAAAAACGCCAGCTTCGCCCGCGCCTGGGAAGGCTGTCCGCCGTACTCGGTGCGCGCGATCTCCGGCGCGTCCGTCCAGAACCAGGACGGCTTGTCGATACCGAAAAATTCGGCGTAGGCTTGCGAGGTTTTCTCGATATCGCGGACGACCAGTCCGATTTGCGTTATCGTTTTGTTGCCCGGCAAGTTCTTCTTCACATTTAACCTCTCCTCTGTCGCTTAATGTCGGCCGCTTGCTGTCTGTACTTATTGCGCAATCGGACGGCAGGACTCCCGCCGGATGAGCTTGGATCTGGACATGTAACGAATCGCCGTTCCGTCGGCCCCCTCAATATGACCGATTACGTAATCCGTCAGACTGCTCATCATCTCGCCGAAATCGATCGCCACCGTCGTCAGGGCCGGCCGGTACCTTGCGCTCAGCGCATGATCGTCGAAACCGATGACGGACATATCCGCCGGCACCGACATGCCCGCCTCCTGAAAGGCGCGGATCGCGCCGAAAGCCACGCTGTCGTTGGCCATGATCATGGCCGTAGGCAGCCGCTTCTCTTCTTCCAGCAGCTTGCGGACCGCCTGGTAGCCCGCCTCTTCATGAAAAGATCCCGGCCGTACCCAAGGCTCATGTACCTCCAAGCCATGCTTGCGCATGGCGGCAAGGAAGCCGTTGTACTTGTCGACGCCGGAATAGCGGTTCATGTCGCCGTTCACGATGCCGATGTCGCGATGCCCGAGCTCGCTGAGGTAGTCCACTGCCAGGCTCATGCCGTGGGCATTGTCGAAGTTGGCGACGATCCGGTTGCCTTCGTTCTTGCCCGGCAAGTGCTGGTCCACGATGCCGATCGTGAAGCCCTCCGCGATCAGCTCCTCGATGAATGGCTCCTCGTTGGAAGCGCCGATGAAGATGCCCCCGTCCACGCGCCGCTGATAAAAAGCGTCCTTGACGCCCCGCACGTTGTCCGCGTCCGACGTGTTGCGGATAATATAGGTCAGCACGTAGTACCCTCGCGAAGACGCATGCTCGACGACGCTCGCGAGCAGCAGGTTGGTCAGCATGTCTCCCGAGACGCGGCCGGCTTCGATAACGAACAGGCCGATTGTCCGGGTGCCTTTGCCTGCAAGCACCTGCGCCGACAGGTTCGGCACGTAATGGTAGGCGTCGATGACCTCCATGACCTTCCTGCGCGTCTCGGACGGCACGTTGGCGTAATTGTTGATGACGCGGCTGACCGTGCTTCGGGACACGCCGGCGAGCCTGGCGATCTCGACCGAGTTGATTTCTGTTTTCTTCATGTATAGCCACCCTTTTTGGAACGCGATTCCGGGGTTGTAAACACGTGTTCACATTGTTATTCTAACGAATCTGTCTTTCGCGGTCAATCCCCGGCCTGGCGTTTCGACATTGACAATATGCATTGCCTTCATGTATTATAATATATTAGACAAGTGTTAACCCTCCTATTTTTCCTCTCAATAGGGGTCGATCCCCTCCCGTTCCCACACATCAATCCTTTTTACCAAGGCTGCTGGAAGGACACGAATTCAAGACTGGCGCGGTCATTGGAGCCGCAAGAACGACTGAGAGGCAGGGCTTTCGTTGCTTTCGTGCATGTGATTTACAGGAAAAATTGCGCGGTTTCGCTTGTATTGTCGGTTCAATTGCATAGCAATAAAAATTAGACCCCCGCAGGTACCCTGCGGGGGTCGTCCAATTAGGCAGGAAGCTGTCCGCGCGAACGCAGACAGACACTCGTTAGCCGACGATCATGTGCATTTCGGCTCCGGCTTTCCCTTCGGGCAGCGGATTCTTAGGTTTGGAGAGCAGCACGCCGAGCACCAGGCCGACGACGGCTACGCCGGTCAGCACGAGGAACGTGAAGCCGAACGCATCCGAGTACGTATGCAGGTCAGGCGCCTGCAGCTGCTTATCGGTCATAATATCCTTCATCCGCGACGCGGACAGCGTCGTAAGTCCCGCAACCGCGAACGACATCATGACCTGCTGCGCGGCGTTCGTGAGCGAAGTCACGCGGCCGACGAGATTTTGCGGAGCGGATTGAATCAGGTACGTGTTGAGCGGCATCATGAACAGTCCCATTCCTGCGCCAAGCAGCGCCAGTGGCAGGATAATCGCGCTCACGCCGGCTTCGGCGGAGATGCCGGACAGCAAGAAGGCGGACGCCGTAGTAACGATCATGCCGGCGAGCACGAGCGGGCGGGCGCCGAACTTGTCGCTCAGCTTGCCGCCGATCGGCATCATGATCGCCGAAGCGAGCGCCTGCGGAATCATGATCAAGCCGGTCTCGAAAGCCGTATATCCCTTAGCCTGCTGCAGGAACAGCGGGACGAGGAACATCGTGCCGAACAAGGCGATCTGCGATACCCATTGGACGATGATGCCGCGTGTAAACGTGCTGGAGCGGAATACGCGCAGCTCGAGCAGCGGATCGCGGCGCTTGAGCTCTACGATGATGAACAGGATGAGCGCTACCACGCCGATGCCGATACCCGCCAACGTAGAAGGCGCCGTCCAGTTGTTGCCCGTCGCGACCGTCTTGCCGCCTTCGGATACGCCGTAGACAAGCGCGGCGAAAGCGATCGGCGCAAGGATAATCCCGAGCATGTCGAGCGAAGCGACGGACTGGCGATCCATCTTGGGCAGCGTGCGAATGCCGAGAAAGATGCCGATGATGCCGATCGGCAGGTTCAGCAGGAAGATCCATTCCCAGCTTGCGTAGTCGACGAGCCAGCCGGCGATAACCGGGCCGAGCGCAGGCGCGAGCAGGATCGGGATACCGAGCATGCCCATGACCTGGCCGACCTTGCCGGGAGGCGACAGTCTGTAGATAAAGGCCATGGCGATCGGGCTGACGACGCCCCCGCCGAGACCTTGAAGAATGCGGAATGCGATGAGCATCTCGACCGAATTGGACAACGCGCACAGAAGCGAACCGATCGTGAACAGGCCGATCGCGATCAGGAACACCCGCTTGGCGCCGAAGCGATCCGACAGCCAGCCCGCAAGCGGGATAACGGCGGCCTGGGCCAACGCGTAGCCGGTGACCGTCCATTGGACAAGAGACAGGCTGTTCTGTTTGAATTCGACCATCAGCTGAGGCAGGGCGACGTTCACGGCCGTCCCGTCCAGGATGACCATAAATATGCCGACGATGATGGCGATCAGCGGCGCGAATACATCCCGGATGGATGTCGGCTGACCTGTCGATGCAGCATTGGCTTGCATTGTAGCGCTCCACTCTCCCTTTAGAGTAGCCGCTTGCCCCTGCGCCTCTCTCTGGACCTATCGCGCCGTTGACCGCCGAGAGGCTTCAACGTTACAATAGACTCACTTAAGGCTATAAAGGACGACGGCTTCTTTAAGCGGACATCTGTCCGCTTTTCAATGCCATGTTACCGGACAATTGTCCGTTTGTCAACGCGAAGTTCTATTCAATCTGGAAGGAGCGTCCCTCGATGATCAAGCCGCGCAAACGCAGCGACGCCGCCGAGAATTGCCGCCTCATCCTGCAGGCCGCGAAGAAGCTGTTCGCGGAGCAGGGCGTCCAGACGGTCAGCATGCATCAGATCGCCAAAACCGCAGGCGTCGGCCAAGGCACGCTCTACCGCTGTTACGCCCACAAGGGCGATCTGTGCGCCGCGATCGCCGAGCAGGTCGGCATGGATACGGTGAAGCAGCTGGAGGCGTTTCTGCTGACGAACAAGGACCGGCCTGCCTCCGAGCGGATCGGCGGCGTGCTTCAATACATTATTCAGTTCATCGATGAAAAATTTCAGCTTCTGCTGCCGATTCACACCGTCCATGACTGCGAGGACGAGTCCGCCTACTTTCGCTCGCCGATGTACCGCCTGGTCTGGGATAAGCTGACCGGCATGTACGCAGAACTGGATCCTGACTATGACTCGAGCGGGGCAACGGTGCAGACGGGCAATGCGAACGACGCCGCATGGGAGCGTGCCACCGCCAAAGCGCATATCCTGCTCAGCTCCCTGCATCCTGCCGGCATCATCCATATGCGCGAAAGCATGGGTCTGACCCGGGAGCAGATTACGCGATATTACTGCGAGCTACTCGCTCGGTAGGCAATATACCGCACCTATGCAAAAAAAAGCTGCAACTCCGTCGCGAGGACGGGAGTTGCAGCTTTTTCATATTCATCATCAGGAACTGTAGTACGAGCGCTTGGCCGTTTGTTTGGTCGTCCGCTTGGCTACCGATACGTCTCTGGCGAACCAGCGCTCGGCCAACACGACCGTCGGCAGCACGAGCTCGACGAGCATAATCGCGGCGACCAGATCGAGCAATACGTGCTGCTTGATGAACTGCGTCGACAGGATGATCAGCCCCGAGCCGATGCCGATTAGCGTCAGGCTGCGGCGGGTCTTGAAGGTGCTGCTGGCGAGAATGCGGAAAACCATGTAACTGGAGAAGCAATGGATACTCGGGAAGCAGTTGAAAGGCTGATCGCGATGATAAATGTATGCCACCAGCCGTGTGAACGGGTCGTTGCCGCTGAGCTGCGGCCGTGGCACGGTCGTCTGAAAAACGCTGTAGACCAAATAACAAAGGAGCGCGCACACCGTATAAGTAATGACCCCGCGGTAGAACGTCCGTACGTCCTTCACGAAAAAGTAAAGCAGGCACACGTAGATAAATACGATCCAAACCGAATACGGCAGTGCAAACCACTTGATAAAAGGAACGGCCCGGTCGAGCGGCGTCACGAGATTCCACACGCGGCCGTCCACCTGGTTCACCGCCGCATACATCATCCCGAGCACCGGGAATACCAGCATCGCGAGCAGCGGCGCGAATCGCTTGGCATACGCCTTTATATTTTTTTTCATAATCGACACCCTCCCCCGATCCGCTACTTGCGCTCCGGCAGGGAACGCACGTACCCGTCGGACATGCTGAGCAGCTTCATCGCGTTGTCATAGTTCGTGCGGCTGTTGCCGCCCGTCGTCTCTCCGCCGTCCTTGAAGCCGAGCGTACGCCCGTCCTCGAAGCCCGTGCCGGAGATGAACATCCCGCTGTCGTCGATATAGGAGCCCGTCGGCAAATAATAGCGTTCCGGCAGCATGTTGCCGGTTGAATTGAGCAAATCTTGGCCAAAATGAAGATGATCGGCCATCGACAGGCCGGCGAGGTTCGCAATCGTCGGAAAAATATCCGATTGACCGCCAAGCGTGCCGATCGTGCGATGCTCGGCCGCTCCTGCCGGCAGCTTGATCAGCAGCGGGATATTGAGCATATCGGTCAGCGCGTAGTCGCGGCCGAGCAGCTCCTTCATGAGCTTCTTCTCGCCGGACGTCAGCGAGTAGATGGGCAGGCCCTGATGGTCGCCGTACAGCACGACCGTCGTGTCGTCCCACAGCCCGCGCGCCTTCAGATCGGCGATCAGCTCGCCGAGCGCGTAGTCCGCATAGTTCTGGGCGCGGATGTAATCGCCGACAAGCGTGCCCTTGAAACGATCCGGCAGCTCCATCTTGTACTTGCGCGACGGAATCTTGTACGGATGGTGGCCGGACATGGAGATCAGCTGCGCATAGAACGGCTGGCCGCTCGCTGCCATCTCCGCCAGCTTTGCCGTGGACTTGGCGTACAGCACTTCGTCCGAAGCGCCGAACATGACCGTGTCCTCGTCGCCGAACAGCTTTTTATCGTAATACGTCTGCCAGCCGAGCGCCGGGTACAACTCGGTGCGGTTCCAGAACACGGCGTCGTTCGTATGGAACGTCGCGGTATCGTATCCGTTCGCGCCGAACAAACGCGGCATGCTGGGCAGCTCTCTGTCCGCGTATTCCTGCGAAGCCGCACCGTGGCTCGGCACGAACATCGACGTGTTCACGACGAACTCGGCGTCCGCCGTGTTGCCCTGGCCGACCTGCTGATAGAAACGGTCGAAGTAGAGGCTCTCGCCGACGAGCGCGTTCAGATTGGGCGTAATGACCTGGCCGTCCACGGACTTGCCGATGAGGAAGTTCTGCAGCGCCTCCATCTGGACGACGAGCACGTTTTTGCCGCTTGCCTTGCCCCAATAGAGCGGTGTGCCGGCCGGCGGCTCATAGCCCTTGATCTGGTCGATCTGTGCCTGCGTGATGCCCGAGACGTCGACCTGCTCGTCTTTGGAGGGCGCGAACGCCGCGTAGACCTCGTAGTTGATGATGCCCATCTTTTCCGCCTGCACGACCTCGTTCATGCTATGCCGGTAAGGCCAGACGGTGAAAATGCAAGCCGCCAGCGACAGCACGCCGATGACGGACAGCACGCTGCGCCGCTCGCGAATCTTGAGCCCGCGCCCCCATGCGCGGAACGACTTGCTCAGACACAGCAGGAGCAGCAGCACGACGAAGTCGGTGTAGATGAGCAAGAAATAAGGATGGAGCAACGAGAAGACGCTCCCCTTGACCTCCGTGACCTGGTTCACCTGCTGAAGCGCATGGTAGGTGACGATGACGCCGAAATACTTATAATACATAATCACTGCAAAATAGACCGATGTCAGAACGCCGTTCGCGGTCAGATACAAGCCGAGCTTGCGCCTGGGCGCGAGCAGTTCGATCAGGCAGAAGACGACCCACACGGACGGCAGGCCCGTCGCGAGCGGCGGCCACAGCCGCCAGCCCTCGAAGATGACGTACCCGGCCAGGTACATTTTCAGAATCATCAGGAGGGAAAACAACACAAACGGCTTCGTGAGCCAAAACCGTACCCGCTGCCATGCCATCATAAACACAAGACCGTCCCTCTAATTAATATAAATCGCAGGCCAAAAATGCCGACAAAATGTAAACTGCAAGTAAAAGCCGACCAAATCAACTTCATCATTATAGTCCTTTGCCGCCTTCAAATAAAGCGGTGCATGCAATTGCCAGCCGCCGCCCGAATCATGCCTGCCGCACGCTTCGCGCGTGGAAAAAATAAGCTATAATGTGGACATAACGAAAGGAAGTGTGCGAACGTGGCCATTCGATATACAAGACCCTACGATGAGATTTTGGATGAGCTGTCCGAGGCGCTGGCGACCATCCCGGACTGCTACGATACGTTCGAGATGGAGGCGCAAGATTGGGCGGACCTGACTCAGGCGGAAAAAGACGTGTGCATCCGCACGCTGGCCGACGACCTCTTCTACGTATTGGGCGCGGAGAAGACGGCGAGCGCGGGCTCCGGCAGCGTCGAGTACGACAAGGCGCATCATGTGATCAAGGTCGTGTCGACGCCGCAGCTCGTTCATATCGTGGGCCTCAGAGAAAAGGCCTGATTCTGTCCAGTCCTCTGCGATTCCGGCGCTGTCCTGGCACTGTCGGGCCAAATGCAAAAAGCCCTCCGCCACCTACGGCGCGAGGGCTTATGCTCGTTGCAAATGAAGTTTGAAAGCGATCCCACTCCGATTACGTCCCTGACTGAACGATCCGACACGGCCTGTCCAAAGGATTGTGCACGGCGCAAGCTTCGACGGCGCCTTCCCGCCAGCTCATATCCAAGCTGAAGCCGCCTCTCAGCCGCAGGCCTTCTTCTCGGCGGCCTCGGCCTCGCGCCCCGCCGCGATGAGCTCGCGGATAATCGGCAGACGCGGAGCCATCGCGATCGGTTCGGTTCTTGGTTGAAGGGGATAAACAGCCGCTCGTGCGACAAAACGATTCGCTCCGATGCGGCCTCCCCCATCACGATCGCCCCGATCGTGCCGTTGCCGCACAGCAGGCCTTCCTCCCAGCGCGCCGCCGGCCTGGTCAACGTATATCCATCCCGGTTCATGTAAGATGCTCCTTCAGGTTAACTATTAACAAGGCTGAATATTAATGAAGCTGAGTATTAATAAAGCTGATGATCGATAAGGCTTAATTTTTATACGCTCGATCGTTAACGCGGCTGACCACTTACGAAGCGAATCGACTTGCAAGGCCGTCCCCTGCGCGTCTCCCTACATCCAGGCACCTTAAAGCGCTTTCTTTTCAGTATAGCATGTTGAGGAAGCTGGGGCGCCGTCTAAAAGCGTTCAGGGCTGTGGTATAATGAAATATTACCATTCGCGCGCGCTGCCGCGGGGAAGGAAGCTCACGCATGATTTATCATCCGTCCCTCCAGCAGATCAAGCTGCTGTGCGGGCAAACCGCGTACGAGCGCGGCATGAAGCTCGATAAAGCGGGCAAGGCATTGGCGGCCGACGAGCAGAAGGACGAACGCCGGTACGACGCTTACGTATGGGGAGCCGAAGGGCGCCGAAGCGTGCGCATCGACCTGGGCGACTCCGGCATCGTAGACGCAAGGTGCGATTGCTCGGCCGCGCATTCGCAATATTATTGCGAGCATATCGCGGCCGCGCTGATCCAGCTGCACGAAGAGCGGGCGCCAGAGCCGGAGGAGCGTCCTTTTCCCGCGATGCCCTCGGTCAAGCGCGAAGCGCTGATCCCGACCCGCGACCTGCTTTTCACAAAAGGGTTGATCTCGTTGTTCGACGGTCCCTCCGGGGCGTCCGAGGCGATCGAAGATAACGGGGCCGAGGCCGGGGAGATCGTCCCGCTCGACGTCGAGTTCATCTGCAAAGCCGTCACCGAGAACACCCGCTCTCCGCTGCTCGCCGTCGAAATGAAGGTCGGCCCGAAGCGTCTTTACGTCGTGCCCAAGCTCAAGGAGTTCCTCGAACGAATCGAGCTCGGGCAATCTTGCGTGTTCGCCAAGCATTTCATCTACGATCCCGCCGTTCACATCTTCAAGCCCGAGGACCGCGCGATCGTCGACAAGCTTATCGTCGTCGCGCGCAGCGAGGCCGCGTACCGCGACGCCTTCCGCGCCGCTCCCGGCGGCATGGCCCTGTCGATGGACCGGCTGCTCATCCTGCCGCCGCTCGCCTGGGAGGACCTGCTGCCGCTGTTCGCGCAAGCGAACGTCCGCTTCGAGTACGGCATGCGAACGGCCGACACCGTCACCGTGACCGAGGAGCCGCTCCCCCTCGTCTTTGAGCTGGACAGCGCCGAAGATCTCGAAGGCTACCGGCTGGACATCCGGGGTCTCGAGAAGCTCGTCATCCTCGAAAATTACGGCTGCGTGCTCGCGGACGGAACGCTCCACCGCACGGGCGATGCGACGATCCGGCGGCTGGAGGAGCTCAAGCGGATGTTCGCCTACAAGCCGGCCAAGCAAGCGCTGATCGCGCCTGCCCAGATGGAGTCTTTTCTGGATCGCGTCGTCCCCTCCCTCAAGCGGATCGGGCGGGTCGACATCGCGCAGCCGATCGCGGACCGCATCGTCAGCCCGCCGCTCGCGGCGCGGCTCGATCTCGACTGGCTGAACGGCAGGCTGCTCGCCCGGCTCACTTACCGCTACGGCGACAAGGAGATCAACGCCCTGCAGGCGGACAGCCCGCTGCGGCGCGATGCCATCGACACTGACGCCATTCTCGTTCGCGACGTCGATACCGAGCACCGGATCATGGCCTTGATCGAGCGCGCTTCGTTCAAGTACAACGGCAGCGAGCTGTATCTGGAGGAAGAAGACCTCATCTATCGGTTCCAGTATCGGCTGCTGCCGGAGCTCGAGCGGCTCGTCCAGGTCAACGCGACGGCGCCGATGAGGCGGCTCATCCAGGATCTGCCCCCTGCGCCGCGCATGACGATCGACTACGACGCGCATGCCTCCTGGCTCGAGGTGCGCTTTGACGTCGAGGGCATCGAGGACGACGAGATCCGGGACATCCTGCGCAACCTGGTCGAAAAGAAGCCTTATTACCGCCTGTCCGGCGGCGGCCTGCTATCGCTGGAGGACGCCAGTTATACCGAGATCTCCCGGCTCATGGACGAGATGGGCATCCGCAAGGCCGAGATCAAGGGCGCCCGGCTCGATCTCGCAGCCGTACGCGGCCTGCCGCTCATGGATGCGGACGTTCGCGGCGGCAGCGTCAGGCTCACGCGGGCGCTGCGCGAGCTGCTGGACAATATGCGCAATCCGGACAATCTCGATTTCCCGATCCCCGACAGCCTTACGGCAACGCTCCGCGACTATCAGAAATTCGGCTACCAGTGGATGCGCACGCTCGCGCACTACCGGTTCGGCGGCGTGCTCGCGGACGACATGGGCCTCGGCAAGACGCTCCAGGGCATCGCCTTCATCGCATCGGTCGTAGAGGAGATCCGCGCCTCCGGACGCCCCGCGCTGATCGTGTCGCCGGCTTCGCTCATCTTCAACTGGAAGCACGAGCTCTCCCGCTTCGCGCCCGGCCTTCGGGTCCGCATGGCCGCCGGCGACAAGCAGGAACGCGCCGACACGCTATCCGGCATGGAGGACGCCGACGTCGTGATCACCTCCTATCCGCTGCTGCGCCGCGATATGGAGCTGTACGGGGAGCTCAAGTTCTACTGCCTCTTCCTGGACGAAGCGCAGGCGATCAAGAACCATGCGACCCAGACCGCGCAGGCTGTGGGCCGTATCCAAGCGGGCATTCGCTTCGCGCTCACGGGCACGCCGATCGAGAATTCGCTCGACGAGCTGTGGTCGCTGTACGACGCCGTTTTCCCCGACCTGTTCGGCAGCCGGCGCGAATTCGCCTCGCTCTCCCGCGAGCTCGTGGCGAAGCGCGTGCGCCCTTTCCTGCTGCGTCGGATGAAGCGCGACGTGCTGAAGGAGCTGCCGGACAAGATCGAGACGCTGCAGCACTCGGAGCTGACCGACGACCAGAAAAAGCTGTATGTCGCGTATCTCTCCAAGCTGCAGACCGAGACGCTGCAGCAGCTCGAGCACGACGGCTTCCAGAAAAGCCGCATGCGCATTCTGGCCGGGCTCACGCGGCTTCGGCAGCTGTGCTGCCATCCCGCGCTGTTCGTCGAAGGCTACGACGGCAGCTCCGGCAAGCTCGACCAGCTGCTCGAGATCGTCGGGGACGCGCTGGATGCGGGCAAGCGAATCCTGCTGTTTTCGCAGTTTACGTCCATGCTCGCCATCATTCGCGAAGAGCTGTCGCTGCGCGGCTTGCCCTGGTTCTATCTGGACGGCCAGACGCCGGCGGCTGAGCGCGTAGAGCTGTGCCGCAGGTTTAACGAGGGCGAGAACGACATCTTCCTGATCTCCCTGCGCGCGGGCGGCACGGGATTGAACCTGACCGGCGCCGATACGGTCATTCTGTACGACCTGTGGTGGAATCCCGCGGTCGAGCAGCAGGCGGCGGACCGGGCGCACCGGATCGGGCAAAAAAACGTCGTGCAGGTGATCAAGCTCGTCGCGGAAGGGACCATCGAGGAAAAGATGGTCGAGCTGCAGCAGCGCAAACGCGACCTCATCGCGGAGGTCATCCAGCCGGGCGAAGAGAGCCTCTCCGCCATGACCGAAGACGAGATTCGCGAGCTGCTGAACATTTAATCCAATATTTGTTGTCTCATATTGATTGCAAATCAAAACTTCGGGGTATAAAATTCATGAAATATTCGCCACTAACACTGGCGTACTACATATCATCCTACTAAGGAGTGATTTTTCATGAAACAGCCCATGAAGAAGACCGCCGCATTGCTGCTTGGCGCCGCCATCGCATTGTCCGCCACAGGTGCCGCCGCTTACGCGGAGGATACTGCGCCAATGCCTTCGAAGCTGTGGTTCCAGGTCGGCAACTACAACATCGGGATTGACGACAGCGTGGAGAAGCTCGACACGACGCCATATATCGAGAACGGCGTGACGTTCGTGCCGTTCGCGGTCATCGCCGCGAAGTCCGGCGCCCGCATTAACTACAACGGCAAGAAGACGATCTACATGAAAAAGAGCAACAACAAGGATACGTACACGTTCACGATCGGCTCCGACAAGTACGTGTTCAACGGCGAAGAAAAGACGCTGAACGCCAAGCTAACCGTCAAAAACGGCCGCGTCGTCGTCCCGCTTCGCGACATCGGCACGCTGCTGGGCTGGAAGGTCGCATCGTACGATAACGAGAAGAAAATCGTGCAGATGACGATGTAAAATGTAAATCTTATTCAATGTGAGTATCGTAAACTACAGGCACCCCCATGGGTGCCTGTTTGTCATGGACGCCAAGTGCAAAAAGATTGCTCCATGTTGATTGGTTCTAACAGAATAGGCGCTGCTCATAGGCTCAAACAAGCATCTTGCGTCTGTTATTTTACGGTAAAGGAAAGCGGGTGTCTGCATGACGACCGAGACGACAAGCCAAGCGCTTTGTTTGCGCCTTGAGGAGACTATCCGGCAAGCCGCAAAATATCAGGAAGAGGCGATCGCCGGCTTCGTTCGGGCAGCCGCCCTGCATCTGCAAATTTGCACATGCTCGATTGCAGACGTCCACAACGGCGCAGGAAAGCCGCCGAGCGCCAAGCCGCTCGCCGATGCGGCGGCGGCCGCAGCTGAACGCGCCCGGAAGCTGGACGAGCTGCAGCGGCTCGCACGGGAGATCGCGCACGATCTGAACGTCTCGCGGCCGCCGTCCTCCCCCCGGCAGACTTCCGCAGCGAGCGAAGCGGCTGTTTCGAATGCTCGATTGACCAACCCGGAAAAAGCGGCTCCGGCCTGGTTCGCATCGCCGAACATGCGAAAAAAGTGACAGCACTGCTCACTCGATTACGAGTCGTCAAAAATAAAGAAGTCTCGTCCCGCGAATCGAATTCGCCCGGGACGAGACTTCTTTTAAACTTTATTTGGCTGCAGCATCTTCCGCTTCCACAGGCGCGACGTAAGCCTTTTTCGCCACGAACACGCCCTTCGCGTTGATCAAGCCTTCCCAATCGCCCTTGATCGCGTGCGCCAATCCGTCCTTGAACGCATCCGCCTGGTCGAACGCCGGCTCGATGACGACCTCACCCTTTTTGTTGATATACCCGTACTTGCCGTCCTGCGCAAACGCCGCCAGGCCTTCGCTGAAGTCGCCGACCTCGTCGTAGTCCGCCTCGAATGCCGTCTTGCCGGTCTTGTCGATGAATTGAACGATGCCGTCTTTAACGACCGCTGCAAGTCCGTTGCTGAAGGAGTAGCCTTCCTCATACTGCGCAGGGATCGCCCATTCGCCCTTCGCGTTCAGGTAACCGAATACGCCAGTCGATTGCTCGACGCCGTCGGCTTCGGTGCTCACGAGCGTAGATACGAGCGCCAGACCGTCCTTGAAGTCCGATACGGACTGATACTTCGTGGGAATGACGAGCTTGCCCGTCTTGTCGATAAAGCCGTAGTTGCCGTCGATCTGCACGGCCGCGAGACCGCCGCTGAAGTAGAAGGCGTCTTCGTACTGGGCGGGAATGACGAGCTTGCCCGTCTTGTCGATGTAGCCGAAGTTCTCGCCGCTGCGTACCGCCGCCAACCCTTCGGAGAAGTCGAACAGTTCGTCGTAAGCCGGGCTCAGCACGACTTTGCCGGACTTGTCGATGTAGCTCTGCGTCCCGTCCTTCGACGTAACGAGCGCCAGGCCATCGGAGAAGTCGTACGCGCTGCTGTATTGCACCGGAATCGCGATCTTGCCGCCGCGATCCTCGTAGCCGAACGCGTCGCCCTGCTGCAGCAGCGACAGTCCGCCGCTGAACGCGCTCGCCGTGCCGTACGTCGCGCCGATGACGGACTCGCCGTAGACGTTGACGAACGAGGTGTATCCATCCTTGGTGAAAGGATGCAATTGCGTGTTCACCTCGTAGGCGCCGGCCGCAGCGTTCCACGAGAGCGAAGCGCCCAGCGACTCGGCGACGAAGCGCAGCGGCACATAAGGCACGCCTCCGATGAGGATCGGCGCCGCGACGAGCGTGCTTTTCACGCCGTTCACCTTTGCCGTCTTCGATTCGGGCTGCAAAATGATCAGGCGAGTGCCCTTTTTAATCGAGATCGTGTTCGTCTTGGCGTCGTACTTGCCGGCTGCGCCTAGTGCGGCAGAGACGCCCGCAAGCGGGCCGTACGTCGCGCCGTTTTTCGTGACGGGCGCCCAGAGGGATTGCTGGCTCGTGCCGTCCACCGACACATAAGGCTTCGCGGCAGGCGCCGCGTAGGCGCCCGGAGCTGCGGCGAAGGCGAGCGCTTGCGCGCCGATGGCGAAGGCGAGCGCGGTTTTGGCGATACGTTGTTGGATGCTGCGGCTATGGAACATCTCGGTTACCCCTTCATATTGGAAGATGACTGCATGTTGAGCGTGAACGCTGTCGCACCGGCTTATTTTTTCAAATAAATCTGGTCGAAAGTGCCGCCGTCGGCAAAGTGCGTCTTCTGCGCCTTATCCCAACCGCCGAAGTCCTTGATCGTGACGAGGTTGAGCTTCGGGAACTGCTTGGAATACTCGAGCGCGACCTTCGGGTTGATCGGACGGTAAAAGTTGCGTGCCGCGACGCGCTGGCCTTCCTCCGTGTACAGGTAGTCCAGGTAGGCGGTGGCGACTTGACGCGTATCGTGCTTTTGCACGTTTTTCGTGACGACGGCTACGGTCGGCTCGGCGAGAATGCTGAGCGACGGCGTGACGATCTCGAACTTGTCGCCATACTCCTTTTTCGCGAGATAAGCTTCGTTCTCCCAGGCGAGCAGCACATCGCCGATGCCCTTCTCTACAAACGTCGTCGTGGAGCCGCGGGCGCCGGTATCGAGAACAGGCACGTGCGTGTAAAGATCCTTGACGAACGCCTTGGCTTTGTCGTCGCTGTTATTGTTGTGCTTGAGCGCGTAAGCCCAGGCAGCCAGGTAGTTCCAGCGAGCGCCGCCGGACGTCTTCGGATTCGGCGTGATGACCTTGACGTCGTTTTTCACGAGATCGTCCCAATCCTTGATACCCTTCGGATTGCCCTTGCGTACGAGGAAGACGATCGTCGACTTGTAGGGCGCGCTGTTGTTGGCCAGTCGGCTCTGCCAGCCCTTGCTGATCAGGCCCTTCTGTTCGATCGCCGTGACGTCGTATTCCAGCGCCAGCGTGACGACATCGGCTTCGAGGCCGTCGATGACGGAGCGGGCCTGCGCGCTGGAGCCGCCGTGAGATTGCTTGACGGTAACGGTCTGCCCGGTTTTCTTCTTCCAATACTTGGCGAACACCGCATTGTAATCCACGTACAGCTCCCGCGTCGGATCATAGGATACGTTCAACAGCGTGATGCTTTTCTTTTCATTCTTTTTCGATACCGCCGCGAACGCGCTGGAAGTCGTCAGCGCGAACGCCAGAATCACGAACATGGCGATTTGCAGGCTTCTTTTCATCTTCATTTTGCATTCTCCCTTTGTCCCCATTTGGTTTTTTTATCGGAAAACAAAGAGGCCGCGATCCGCTTCTCCGCACGCAGAAGATGAACGACGCTAAGTCGCGTCCGTTCGTCCTCATGTCCCTTCGATCGGCGATGCGGCAGGTTGGAGGGCCAACCGCGATGAATCGAAGGACGCAGCCTTGCGCCCCGTTCGGCGCTGGTCGGTCTGCGGCGGAGAAATGCATATCGGGCCTCCGGTCGTCCGGTAGGTGAATCCATTTCCTGGAACGATCATACAATTCATTAATCCAACCTGTCAACTAGGTTTTATAAACTTTATTTTACAATTTTCTATTGACACTTTTCAGCTGCAGTTGCTACAATCGCTCCGTTAAACCTATTTTTCCAATTGGAATTAACATTTGGGCTTGAAGGGGCGTCATACCGATGATGAAAAGAAAAAGAAGGCTTCCCATCTTGTCTGCCGCGCTGCTGATCTCGTCCGCATTGGCCTTGTCCGCTTGCGCTTCGGGGGACGGCCAGCCGATGGACGCCGCTGCGGACGCATCGCCTTCCGCTAGCTCGGACTACAGCAAGGCGCTCACGCTGAACGGCGTTTCGCCGGACGGAACGGAGTCGCTGTTCGCCGCGTTAAACGCCGCGTTCTCCGCCGACTGGAAGACGAAGACCGGGCAGGACGTCTCGGTCAAGCAGACGACGGGCCCATCCTCCGCAGAAAAGGACGCTGTCAACGACGGCACGCAGAAGGCCGACTTCGCGGTGCTCGGCGTCGGCACCGATATCGACGCGATCCAGGCCGCGGGCCTGGTCGAGGAGGGCTGGCAGCAGCGCTATGACTACAACAGCTCTCCCTTCTATACGACCGTAGCGTTCGTCGTCCGTACGGGCAATCCGAAGGGCATCAAAACGTGGGACGACATCGCCGGAGCGGGTGTTAAGCTCGTGACGGCAAACCCCAAGACGTACAGCGATGCCAGGTGGACCTATACGGGGGCGTGGGCGTATGTCTTCGACCAAGCGGGCGATGAGGAAGCTGCCAAGACTTTTGTCAAAAGCGTGTACGCGAACGCCGGCGCGCCGGATGCCGACGAAGCGGCCGCGCAGGCGCGTTTTCTGGGCGGGGAAGGCGATGTCTGGCTCACGACCGAGGCACGGGCGCTCGCGCTGGCCGCCGGCGAAGCGAAGGGCAAGATCGACGTCGTCGTGCCGCCCGTAACGCTCGCCGTCGAGCCGATCGTGTCCGTCATCGACAAAAACGCGACGGAAGCGGGCACGCGCGAAGCGGCCAACGGCTACGCGGACTTTCTGTTTACCGAGCCGGCGCAGCAGATCGCCGCGGAGCATTACTACCGTCCGCGCTTCGCGTCCATCGCCGAGCAGTTCGCGACGCAGTTCCCGGAAACAACCGTGCTCACGGTCGACGACAACCTCTCGGGCTGGGAAGATCTCAACAGCACGCAATTCGCCGACGGCGGCTTGTTCGAGCAGCTGACGGGGAAATAAGCGAGCGGCACGCAGGGTGCTAGAATGCTCAAGTATGTGGGTAACTTACGAACATCGCATGCCCCGGCCGCGCAAAGCGAACAACGCTCCTCGAGGAGGAGCGTTGTTCGTTGTTTTATGCCGTTAGCTGGAAGCTGAGAGGGGAATTATGTGGCATCGCCTGCTGTAGAGCGGCGATCGGCCAATCTGCACGCGGTCGAGCGCCATCGCCTGCTGTAGAGCAGGCGATGGTCCAATCTGCACGCGGTCGAGCGCCATCGCCTGCTGTAGAGCAGGCGATGGTCCAATCTGCGCGCGGTCGAGCGCCATCGCCTGCTGTAGAGCAGGCGACCGTCCAATTTGCACGTGGTCGATCGCCATCGCCTGCTGTAGAGCAGGCGTTCGTCCAATTTGCACGTGGTCGAGCGCCATCGCCTGCTGTAGAGCAGGCGTTCGTCCAATCTGCGCGCGGTCGAGCGCCATCGCCTGCTGAAGAGCAGGCGATCGTCCAATCTGCACGTGGTCGAGCGCCATCGCCTGCTGTAGAGCAGGCGTTCGTCCGATTTGCGCGCGGTCGAGCGTCCTCGCCTCTCCTTGTGCAGGCGATCTCCCCTCGCCCACCAGACCCCAGCCGCTCCGCGGACACTCCGTCGCTCAGACCGGATTCACCTTCACAGCGGCCTGCTTGCCGCTGACTTGGATCCCGGTCTCGCGTGAGCCGAGCGGCGCGAGCTCCTTCAGCATTCGCTCGATGAGCGCCTTGGCGCGCTCGCCTTCTTTGGCGCCTGCCAGCTTGACCGTGAGCTGCACGGCGTGCCCCGAGGTCAGCAGCTTCTCGGCCTGGCGCAGTTTGGTCTCGTAGTCGTGCTCCTCGATCTGAGCGGTCAGACGCAATTCCTTGGTCTTGACCGCGCCACCCTGAATGCGCTCCGCCTTCTTTTCCTGCGCGGCCGTCTGCTTGGCGGCGCCCCGGGCGGCCAGCTTGCACGGCGGCGGGCTGCTGAGCAGCGAAGTGCAGACCAGATCTGCCTTCGCCTCTCTCGCCATCGCGAGCGCCTCCTCCCGTCCGACGATGCCCAGATCCTCTCCGTGCAGTCCCGTCAGCGCTACCTCGGAGGCTTTTATTTTCTCGTTCATCAGCAGCATGCTGCTTCTCGCCCCTTCCCGCCTACACTTATCTATTAAAGATTCAATACGCCGTGCTGCGCAGCCGTATGCAGGTCGCGCCACACGCGATTGACCGCTTCCCGCTGCATCAGCGCGGTCATGCCCAGCATCGGCCATATTTCATGCGCAGCTGCAATGGCCAAGCGGGCCGCTTCGACACAAGCTTCGCCGACCCGTTGTACCGCTTCATCCGGCAACACGTGCGTATCGGCGAACGTCCGCCAGGACGATTCGGCTTCCCCATAAAAACGATCGGCAGCAGCGGCAAGCAACCGCCTCTGACCCGCGATCGCATCCGACACCCGTCCATGTCTGCCTGCATAGGCACGGTCCCACTCGACTCGTTTCGCATCTGCGAGCGCGACGGCTTCATCGAGAAAACGCCGTCCCAGTCCAAGAACGACCGCCGCAAACGAAACCTGTGCGAACGGCAAAAACGGATAGCGGTAAATCGGATCGTCATACCGCGGCTCGGACGCGATATCGAAGGTCTGCGCATCCGGCACGAATGCGTCCGGGACGCGAATCGTATGGCTTTCCGTCGCCTGGAGCCCCATCGCGTTCCAGTCCCGGACGATCTCCACCTGCTCGGGCAGAAAGGCGAACGATCGGATCTCGGGTGCACGCGGAGAACCGACACCGACAGCTGCATCGTTCTCATCGCCTAAGCGCTCAGCACTCCCGCTCCGTTCCACGATGCAATTCGCAGTATAGAAGCTGGCATACCCTGCTCCGCTGCAATATTTCCAGCTGCCGTTCACGTGGTAGCCGCCCGGCACCACCTTGGCGACGCCCGTCGGATGGCCGCTGCCGGCAATAACTGCGCGTCGGTCCTCGAACAACGCCCCCGCGGTCTCCTCCGGCAGCGTCGCCGCGAAAAAGCCGCCGCCCGAGCCTATGGTCACGAGCCAGCCGAAGCTGCCGTCCGCGTAAGCCGCCTGCTCGAAAATACGCGCGGCGTCCGGCAGCGGCGTCATACGCCCGTCAAGCTCCTCCGGTACGAACAGCTTGAACAGCCGTTCCTCGTAGATCCGCTCCAGAATGTCCGGCGGCAATCGGCCGTCCCGTTCAATTACAGCCGCCGCTTCCCCGACTTGCGCCAGCAGCGCTTCCGAAATGCCCTTGCCCGTTTCCCCCATGATTGCACGCCCCCCCATTCGCTGTTGCCTCTAAAGTCCTTGTCTCTCTCGCCTTCAACCGTCTTCGTGCACCATTCTTATGCACGATCCCGTCGTCGCACCCCGGCATGATCGCCTACAACCGCCTTCGTGCACTATCCTTGTGCACGATCGGTCCCGGCGCAACGCTACGCCACGACTGCTCCGAGCTTCCCTCACGTCTTCCCCTTCGCCCGTCCCTCGCGTATGCGAACGCCGATCTCGCGGACGAGCTCGTTTACGTTCACCGGCTTGGTCATATAGCCGTCCGCTCCCGCGCTCAGGCATTCGTCGCCGTCCTCCGCGAACGCCTTCGCCGTGAGGGCGATGATCGGCAGCTCCTTGCGTCCGGGCATCGCCCGAATTCTGCCGATCGCTTCCAGGCCGCTCATGCCGGGCATCATGATGTCCATGAGCACGAGGTCAATGGTCGCGTTCCCGGACAGCAGACCCAGCGCTTCGCCTCCGGAGGAGGCGGTCACGACGCCGAAGCCCTTCGCCGCCAGCGCAACCCGCAGCGAATAGACGTTGTGCTCGTCGTCGTCCACAAGCAGCAGACGATGCGCCGCCGGCACGCCGGACGCCGAACTGCCCGCTCCAAGCCGCCCCTGTCTTAATCCTGCCTCTGGTCCCCGCCCTCGTCCCTGTCCCTGCTCCTGTCCATATCCCGGCCCCTGCAACGACGGCGCCTCCATGGACGCGGCCTGCTCCATCGCGGCCGAGTCCCGCCCCGACGGCGCCATCGTATCCGCCGCCGAGGTGACCAGCGCCGGCCATGGCAGGAGCAGCATGAACCGGCTGCCGCGTCCCAGCTCGCTCTCGAGCCGGATATCGCCGCCCAGCAGCATCGCGAATTGCTTGGCGATGGACAGGCCGAGCCCCGTCCCGCCGTACGCGCGGCTGATCGAGCCGTCTGCCTGGAAGAAGGCGTCGAATATGGCATCTTGCTTGTTTGCCGCAATGCCGATGCCGGTATCCTCGACCTCGAAGGCCAAGCCGCCTTCCGCCAGCAATCCGCCCTCGGGCACGCGCGATACGACGAAACGCACATGGCCCTCTTGCGTGAACTTCAAAGCGTTGGACAGCAAATTGTTGATAATTTGCTTCAGCCGCTGCTCGTCCGTATGCAAATATTCGGGTACGTCCGGCTCGCTGCACAGCGTAAAAGACAACCGCTTGCGCGCCGCGATGGGCCGGAACAGCTCGTCCATATGGCCCAGAAGCTCGCGCACGCTGAACACCGAGCGGTCGAGCTCGAGCCGGCCCGCCTCGATTTTCGACAAGTCCAGCACGTCGTTGATAAGACCAAGCAGCTCCTTGCCGGAGTGATGGATGATGCGGGCATAGCCGACCTCCTCTTCGCTGAGCCGGTCGTCGATGTTCTCCTCAAGCAGCTGCGCCAGCACAAGCACCGAATTAAGCGGCGTTCGCAGCTCATGGGACATATTGGCGAGAAATTCGGACTTATAACGGGAAGCCGACTGGACCTGGGCATACATCGTATCCAGCTCCTGCTTCGCCTGCTCGAGCGAGCGTCCCTTTTCCTCCGAGATACGGTACTGCTTTTCCAGGCGCGCCGTATAGATCTTCAGCTTGTGCGACCGCTTGTCCTCCGTCATGAATTCCCGCAGGATGAACATGAAGGCAAAGCTTAAAAACAGGCTGACGAGAAAGGTACCAGGCGCGATATCCACGAGATAGTGCCTGCGCGGGATGATGCCGAACAGCGCGATAAACAGCACGTTGCCCATGTTGACGGAAATGATGATCGTGACCATCTTGCGAAGCTCCGGCCAGCGCCTGCGGCGCGACAGCCACAGGATAAAGAGGACGAGCAAGCTCATCGCGACGACGTTCAGACAGCCGACTAGCGCCGCCTGGTTTAAGCCGAAGGACAACCGCGCGAGGCCGATGCCGAGCCCGATCACCAGGATCGACAGCCGGTTCCGTACGAAAAGCGGCGCTACGATGACGGCCAGAAAGCGCATGTCGAACATGACCGTCTCCGAAAAATGGAACGCGAACCGGATCGTCGTCCATCCGCACACGATCGTGAGCATGATGAACAGCGTTTCTTTCCATGCAGGACTCCATTTATAGACGACATATTTATAAAGCAAGCTGGCCAGGTAGAGTAGCGTCAGCATCGTGCTGACGTTAATAAAAAAGGTTCGCAAAAATGCGCTGATATCGTTCACGGTGCACCGCCTCTTGGGGAGCTTGACTCCATTATAACAAATCGTCCCCCCCTGCACGCGGTCGAACGGTTGTTAGCCGGGGGCGCTGCGGCAATTATCGTCTCATGCATCACTCATGCATCCGCAAATAGGCGTGATCGCATGCGATCACGCCTACCGAAGCCGCCAGTGGGACGCTCTACAGGAACGGCACTGCCTTCAGCTGCCCTATGCGAGCAGATTAATGCCTTCCAACGCCAATCCGATGAGAAAACCGCAGACCGCGCCGTTAACGCGTATCCACTGCAGATCGCCGCCGATCTTGTCCTCCATCATCTCGATCAAGGCAGCGTTGTCCAGCTTGTCGATATTCTCCTTGACGAGCTTGCCGATCTTCCAATGATTGCGCTCGACGAAGCCTGTGATCCGCTCCTGCACCCACGTCTGGAACAGCTCGATTACCTGAGGATTCGCCCGGAGGCTGGCAAGCAGGCCGGAGAGGGCCGGAAGCACGTAATCGTCCTTGAATCGCTCCTCGCGCACGAAGTCCAGCGCCTTGTAGCGCAGCCCCTCCAGCCAGCCGGACAACTGCCGCTCGATCGCGCCGCCGTCCGCCAGCCGCGCCTTCCAGCCCTCGAGCTCGGCCAATACGGAAGGCGACTCCGGCAGATTGCGGATAGCGCCCCGCAGCGTCTCAAGCAGCATCTCGCGCAGCGGATGGTCCTCTCTCTGCTGCATCTCCGCCAACGTGCCGACGATTGCGTTCTGCAGCAGACCGCCGATCTTTTCTTCGTCCATGAAAGAGATGAACGCATTCACGGCAAAGCCCATCAGCCCGCCGACCTGCAGATTCTGCAGTGCCGCGGCGCCGATGATGCCGAGCTGCCGCCGCGTCTCTTCGCGGGAGGCGAGACCGCCCGCCTTGTCGATCAGGAAGGCCAGCGCCTTGTCTTCGTAGCCTCTCGCCAGCGCTTCTTCGCTGATCTTGCGCAGCAGGCCGGCCGTATCGAGCTCGCGCAGCTTCGATTCGAGCCCGCGGGCGAGCATCGGTACGATCCGGTCCATCGGCAGCCGCTCGAGCGCGAATTCGCTCACGCGAACGGCCACGGCGGCGGCGTCCTCGCGATGCGTCTCCAACAGATCGAGCAGCCGCTCTCCGATCTTGAACTCGGTTGTCTTGGTGACGATGCTCTCCTTGGTGAGCAGCTCCGTCTCGATCGCCTGAATGAGCGAGCGGACGACTTTGTCCCTGTTGCGCGGGAGCAGCGCCGTATGCGGGATCGGGATCCCGAGCGGATGGCGGAACAGGGCGGTAACGGCGAACCAGTCGGCAAGTCCGCCGACGAGCCCCGCCTCGAAGCCGCCGTGGAGCAGCGCGCCGCCCCAGCCGCCGACCGGGAACGTGGCCAGAAATCCCGCTCCCATGATGCCAAGAGATATGGCGGCCGTATGCTTAGCTTGTCCGGGCATGTTCGGTAGACTCCTTCGACTTCAATATTCTATGTCTATATGATACCCAAAAAGAGAACGGACGGGGAAGTACGGGTTTGGTCCCGTCTTCTCCGTCCGTCGATACGAATCGTCACTTCGATTCGGCGCCCGATACGGGACCGCCGTCTTGAGGCAGAGCAGGCAGCTGCTCGACGTAGCTGTCCGACATGTTCAGCAGGCGAAGCGCCGCGTTGTACTGTGCCTCCGTCGAACCGTCCGCGCTGATGCTGTTGTCCTTGACGTTGTAGTTGGTGCCGTCCTCGAATCCGACGCCCGGCAGGAACACCGAGGTGTCGTTGACGAACGAGCCGGTCGGCAGGAAGTGACGCATCGGCAGCAGGTTGCTCGTGCGGTTCAAGAGATCCTCGCCAAAGTGGATCTGATCCTTGGTGGACACGCCCAGCAGGTTGGCGACCGTCGGCAGGACGTCGATCTGACCGCCCGTCTGCTCGAGCGTCTTGGAGTACGTGACGCCCGGCGCGTGGACGATAAAAGGAATGTTGAACATATCCGTATAGCCGTACTCGCGGCCGAAAATGCCTTGCATCAGTCCCTTTTCCTTGTTGTCCAGCGAGTACAGCGGCAGGCCCTGGTGGTCGCCGTAGAAAACGATGACGCTGTCGTCCCACAGGCCGCTGGACTTCAGCTCCTCAAGAAATTGACCCATCGCATAGTCGGCATAGTTCTGAGCCAGAATGTAATTGCCGACAAGCGTGCCGTTGTACGCCTCGGGCAGCTTGATCTTGTCCTTGGCCTCGGGAATCTTGTACGGGTGATGCGCGCTCATCGAGATGACCATTGCGTAAAATGGCTTATCCTCCGCGTCCATCTTGGCGAGCTCCGGCACCGTCTTGGCGTACAGCACTTCGTCGGAAGCGCCGAACGCGATATGGTCGTCGTCGCCGTAGAACGCTTGATCGTAATACTTGTCGAACCCGATCGCCTTGTACAGCATCGAGCGGTTCCAGAAATCTACGCTATTCGTATGGAACGTCGCCGTGTTGTAGCCGTTGGACGACATCAGCCGCGGCAGGCTCGGCAGCGCCTTATCCATATAGTCCGAAGACGTGGCCGCTTCGTGATGCGGTACATAGAGCGACGTGTTGACGACGAACTCGGCGTCGGACGTCGTGCCCTGACCGACGTTGGTATAGAAGTTGTTGAAGTAGAAATCGCCGGCTGCAAGCTTGTTGATGTTAGGCGTAATCTCTTGACCGTCGATCGTAAGGCCGATCAGGAAGTTCTGGAACGATTCCATTTGAACGACGATCAGGTTCTTGCCCTTGGCCGCAGCCCAAAGTGCAGGATTCGAAGGCTGTTCTCCGCCCTTGAGCGCGTCGATCGACGGTTGATTGATCTCCTTCATGTCGATAACTTCTTCATGCACCGTGCTGTCCGCGAAAATCGTATAAACCTCGTAGTTGAGAATGCCCATGCCCTCTGCCTTTTTATTCTCGTTCATGCTGGCGTGGTTCGGCCAGATGTTGAAGATACAGAGCGCGGCCGATACGATGAACGTCGCAAGCAGCGCAGTGCGGTTCACCTTGCGCATGCCGATGTTCGTGAACCGGGCGATATACTTGGGCCGGACCATATAGAAAGCGAAAATGATGATGTCGATAAAGATCAGCAGGTAGTACGGATCCAGCAGCGAGTAGGTGCTCTCCCCGACCTTGGTCACCTTGTCGGCCTGCTCGAGCGCATGGTACGTGACGATAACGCCGTAGTATTTGTAATACATAAGAACGGCGAAGTAGAGCAAGGTAATCGACAGGTTGGCGATCATGTAATAGAGGACCTTGCGCTTGGACGCGAACCACTCGATCAGACAGAAAACGATCAAAATGAACGGAATCTCGGTCAGCACCGTCGCCCAGGACGGGCCGTCGTCGAAAATGACGAACCAAGCCAAAGCGCCCTTTAAGAGCAATATCATTGAAAACCATAGGATCGGCTTGGATTTAATTGCATTCCATAGTCGCATCTTCAGCACTCTCCCTCTTGCAGCATAGCCGTATTTTCAGACAGTATCCATGCGCGCACCTAGTGTATTTTTGTAATCGGTCTGTAAACAACGTTTCTAATTATGCCTCGAATGCGGCGGCATGTCAAAAGACATAAGCCGCGAAAAAAGCTTAAAATCCGGCTTCTTGAGCGTTCTTCCCGGCCAAATCGAGCCGAAATGCCCCCATTGAATGGGAATAAATTGAAAAGGTCCGAAATAAATAGGTCCTTCCCCTTACTTCTACTTAACATTACCCGTTCTTGCGCTTCCCTACCTTAAACGAAATAAGGATGGACATGGTTCCGTCCCCCTTCCTTAAATGTAGCTAAAATTGCATTTAAAGACGGGCATCGCACGCGAAAAGGCTTCACGGAAGGTTTCCCTCCCATGAAGCCCCGATCTTCGCAGACAACCTGTTTCTACTATAATAATAGAAGCTTTATTTGCTCACGATATCTTTGACGGCCTTGTCGAACTTGTCGAACAGCTGATCCTTGTTAATGGAGCCGCCTTGATACTCCTGCATCGCCGCGCCCCAGCCCTGGATGACGCCGTCCGGGTACCGGCCCCAGTTCCAGCCGCCGGCTTCCTTCGCCTGCTCGGATACGGCCGCGCCGAGCTGTCCGATATCCTCCTGCGTCGCGGGGATCGTGACGAGCGCGGGGATGAACTTGAACTCCTTGGTGATGTAGCTCTTGCCCGTCTCGGAGGTGACCATCCACGCCAGGAATTTCTTCGCTTCTTCGGCGTTTTTGGACTTGCTGTTGACGATCCAGAAATTCGCGGGGCCGGTATAAATGTGCGCCTTGCCGCTGTCGTCGATCGGGATCGGCAGCATGCCCAGGTTCAGCTTGGCGACCTTGTCGATATCGCCCTGGATCCAGTTGCCTTGCTGGATCATTGCGGCTTTGCCGCTGGCGAACGTGGCGACTTGGGTGGCGTAGTCGGTCGTCAGCTTATCCTTCTGGGAGTACTTGAAGACGAGGTCGACGTAGTTGATCCACTTCTCGAACACGGCGTTGCCTTTAAAGGAAGCGGTGCCCTTCTTGTTGTCGTCGATGAACTGGATCGGGTCCGGCTGCTCGGAGAGACCGACGTTAATCGTGTGATGGCCGATCGACCACCATTCGTTCGTCGTGGAGAACGGCGTGATGCCGGCATCCTGCAGCTTCTTGGCCACTGCCTCGAGCGCCGTCAGCGTCTTCGGCAGCTCGGTGATGCCTGCCTTGGCGAACAGGTCCTTGTTGTAGACGATGCCATATCCCTCGATATTCATCGGCATGCCCAGCAGCTTGCCGTCGACACGGGCCGGCGCCGCAGCGGAGTTGACGACGTCGCTTGCCCAGGATTCGCCCGACAGGTCCGTCGCGCGGTCGTAGTAGGGCTCAAGCGCCGCATAGCCTTCGGAGTTGAAAATCTCGGGCTCGGAGCCAGACGCGATCTCCGCCTTGAGCAGCGCATTGTAATCTTCGCCGCCGCCGTGCGTTTCCACGTCGACCTTGACGCCCGTCTCCTTCTCGTACTGCTCGGCCATTTTGTTCAGCGCGTCCGCGATCTCGACCTTGAACTGGAACACCTTGATTGTGACGTCCTTCTTGGGCGCGTCCGAGGATGCAGCGGCGGACGAGGCCGGTGCGGAAGACGCGTTGCTAGGCGCAGCGCTTGAAGAGGCCGGCGAAGCGTTGTTGTTGTTATTGCCGCAGCCTGCGGCGACCGTCAGGAGCGAGGCGATTAAAATGCCTGCGGAGATGCGTTTCATGTAATGACCTCCCATGTATTCAATGATCTGGCTACAGGTCGAGTATAGTGGAGAAAACGTTTGCACAAAACCGACGATGTTGATGTCAAAAGTGTAACATATTGACCCTGGGCCCTAACCTAGCCCTTGACCGAGCCTGAGGTGATCCCTTCGACGATGTGCTTCTGCAGCAGCAGGAAGAGCACGACGATCGGCGTGACGCTCATGGCGAGACCGGCGAGCGCCAGATCCCACTGCTTGGTATATTGTCCAAAAAACCGCGTGACTGCGAGCGGAATCGTCGTCAGGTCTTTGTTCGAGCCGATGATGAGCACCGGCAGCAGGTAGTCGTTCCAGATCCAGAGCGTATTCAAGATGACGACCGTGACGGCGATCGGCTTGAGCAGCGGAAAGACGATCCGCCAGAATACGCCGTACGGCGAGCAGCCGTCCATGACCGCGGCCTCCTCGATCTCGAGCGGCACGCCCTTGATGAAGCCATGGAACAAAAACACCGACAGCGCGAGTCCGAAGCCGAGGTAGCATACAACGATGCCGAGCAAGTCGCCGCGCAGCTCCAGGATGCTCGTCACACGCACGAGCTGCAGCATGACCGACTGGAACGGGATAATCATCGACGAGATGAACGCAAGGAACAGCAGGTTGTTGAAGCGCGTCGGCCTGCGGACAAGCCGGTAGGCGGTCATCGAGCTGATCGTCACGATGCCGGCGACGCTGATCGCCGTGATGACGACGGAATTGCGAAGCGCGGTAGGAAAGCGGATCATGTCCCATACCCGCGAGTAGTTCGTGAACTTGTAGACCTCCGGCAGCGATGCCGCGTCGACGAGAATCTCGCCGAGCGTCTTGAGCGAATTCACGAGAACGAAGTAAAAAGGAGCGAGAAACAGCAGCGCCAGCAAGATCGCCAAGACCTCGATGCCGGCGAGCCTGTAGCGCAGCGAGCGGTCGCGGTTCATCAGGCTTCCACCTCCTTGCGCTTGGTGAGCCATACCTGCGTCACCGCGATGAGCGAGACAGCCAGGAAGAACAGCATCGCCTTCGCCGTGCCGAGGCCGTAGCGGTTGTTGACCAGCGCTTCCGCATAGATGTTGTAGGCAAGCGACTGCGTCGAGGTGCCGGGACCGCCCTTGGTGAGCGACAGGTTTAGGTCGAACATCTTGAAGGCATTGGAGATGGTGAGGAACAAGCATACCGTGACGGCCGACATGATGAGCGGAAGCGTAACCTTGCGGATGCTCTGCCAGTAGCCCGCGCCGTCGATGGTCGCCGCCTCGAGCATATCCTTGGGCACGCCGGTCAGCGCCGCGATGTAGATGACCATCATGTAGCCCGCCGATTGCCAGACGAATACGATGACGAGCCCCCAGAACCCGGTGCCCGCCGTCCCGAGCCAGGGCTGCTCGAAGAAGGACCAGCCGGTCATTTCCCCGATCGTCTTGAAGCCCTTGGTGAAAATGAACTGCCAGATGTAGCCGAGCAGGATGCCGCCGATTACGTTCGGTACGAAAAAGACCGTCCGCAGCAAGTTGCGGGTCTTCAGCGCCCGCGTCAGCATCAGCGCAAGCATAAACGCCAGCAGGTTCGACGCCAGCACCGTGACCGCCGTGAAGCGAAGCGTGAAGCCGAAGGCCGCCCAGAATTTGTCGTCGCGCATGAAGATGCGATTCAGATTGTCCATGCCCGTCCAATGCGCCTTGTTCAGGTCGAGCCCGTTCCACTCGGTGAACGAGTAATAGAAGCCGAGCAGAAACGGCACGAGCACGATGATCGAGAACGCGATCAGGCCCGGTCCCACAAATACGAGCTGCTGCAGCCACTCTCCGGATTTACCGCCGCGTTTGGTCATGAGGCACACTCCCTTTCCGTTATGTAAAATATAAAGCGATATTGCGGCATGGACCACCGATAGATATGATGGGTTTGGTGTAATATATTGACCTCGGGGGAACCGTCTTGAAAAAAAGCATCCGCACGAAGCTGATGGCGCTGCTCCTCGCGGCCACCATCGTTCCGATGGCACTGTCCATGGTCATCTCGGATTTTTATATCAAAAACCAGGTGACAAGCAAGGCGATCGCGGAAAACCGCAGCTTGCTCGAGGTCGGTAAAGACAACATCCTGAACTATATGAACACGCTCAACCGGAACTCGTTAAGCGTTTACAACTCGATCAACGCGCCGACCTCCCTCTATGCCATCATCGAGCGCTTCACGGCGCCCGGCGCGGATGCGGAGGCTGCGGATCTCCTCTATCGCACGACGATCTACCAGCACCTGCTGAACATGTACCAGTCGAACAAGGAGATCCATCAGATCCACCTGCAAATCGGACGCGGCGAGGACAGCTGGTCTTATCTGCTGGCCCGCGGCCTGTTCCGGAGCGGACGGGAAGCGGACGGCGGCTGGCCCGCCGGGCGGGCGGATGACCCGGTACCGTTCATGGAGCCGGCTCACAAGAGCGCGAGCTACGCGCTCGATTCCCGGCGATCCGTGTCCGCTCAGGACGTGATCACGCTCCGGCGGCCGATCATCCGCACGCCGAGCGACAAGGTCATCGGCTATTTGTCGATCGACGTGCTGCTGAGCGAGCTGAGCGATATCTGCGGACGGCTCGCGCTGTCGAAGGAGGAGCAGCTGTACGTGCTCGACCGGGGCGGCCATGTCGTATGCGGGGCGGAGCCCGGAAACGGCAGCCTGCTCCAAGACGAAGGCTGGGCGCGCAGGCTGCTGTCGGAAGCTGGCGGCAGCGGCGACTTCAAGTGGTCGGATTCCGCCTTTGCGGGTTACGTCGTCTACGATACGCTGCAGACGCAATTCATGGACTGGATCGTGGTGAAGCAGCTGCCCTACTCGTACTTGTACCAGAACGCCCAGGGCATCCGCCTGATCAATTCACTGATTATCGCGCTGTCCCTCATCGTGGCCGTCATCGCGACCTTGATTGTGTCCGTCCAATTCACCAGCTCGATCAAGAAGCTGATCGCGCGTATGAATCTGGTGCAGGCGGGCAAATGGAGCGCGGGCGCCGAGGCGGGCTTCGCCCACCGCAGCGACGAGTTCGGCGTGCTGGAACGGCGCTTCGGCACGATGGTGTCGACGATCGAGGAGCTGATCAATCGGGAGTACAAGCTCGCGCTCGCGAACAAGACGAACCAGCTGAAGGCGATGCAGGCCCAGATCAATCCTCATTTTCTGAACAATGCGCTGCAGTCCATCGGGACCCTCGCGCTGCAGTCGAACGCGCCCAAAGTTTATGGGCTCGTCGCCGCCATGGCCCGGATGATGCGCTACAGCATGAACACCGAGGAGACCGTCGTGTCCCTGTCCGCCGAGCTCGCTCACGCCAAGGCCTACCTGGAGCTGCAGAAGCAGCGGTTCGGCGAGGATCTGGACGTGTACTACGAGATCGATCCCGAGACGATGGATATTGCCGTGCCGAAGATGCTGCTCCAGCCGCTCGTCGAAAATTACTTCAAGCACGGCTATGAACCCGCCGCGGTTGGCGGATCGGGAGACGCCAGGGCAGGCGGCGAAACGGGCGACGGCGGCGCGGCAACCCGAACAGGAGGAGCCGGAAAAAGCGGAGGAACTGGAGGAACCGGCGGTAACGGGGGCATGAGCGCCGATGGCGCCAAGCTGTTTATTCGCGCTTGGCTGGAGGGAGAGCGCGAGTGGCTGCGCGTCGAGACCGCGGACAACGGCAGAGGCATGGAAGCGGGACCGCTCGAAGGTTTAAGGGCCCGCTTGAACCGCGACAGCGCGGAGGACGGCACGGGCGGGCAGATCGGTCTGGCCAACGTCCATATGCGTCTTCGCTTGTATTTCGGCGAAGAGGCGGGGATGACGGTGGACGCAGCGCCCGGTGGTGGATTCAAGGCTACGCTCCGGATTCCGCTGCTGCGGACGCCGATCGCGGAAGAGCTGCCGGCCGAAACGAAAGAGCTCCGGACAGACGAGGAGGAACCAAGATGAAAGTTGTCATCGTAGACGACGAACGCCACGTACGGGAAGCCGTCCGGCTGCTTGTCGATTGGGAAGCGCTCGGCGTTTCCGAGATACACGAAGCCGCCAACGGCGAGGAAGCGGCGTCGCTCATCGAGTGCGTGCGTCCGGGCATTGTCGTCACCGACATGATGATGCCGGTGCAGGGCGGGCTCGACCTGCTGGCCTGGCTTCAGGCACAGCGACCCGAGATTCAGAAGATCGTCATCAGCGGCCACGACGACTTCCACCTCGTGCGCGGCACGATGCAGCACGGCGGGCAAGATTATCTGCTTAAGCCGATCGATCCCGAGCAATTGACCGGCGCGCTCGAACGCGCGACCGCCCGTTGGCATGCCCAGGATCGCTCCCGCAAGGACGAGTTGGCGCGCAGCATGGAGATCAACCAGATGCGTCCGGTCATGCGTGACCGCATCTTCTCCGACTTGCTCGGCGGCGGCGATTCCAACGGACATGCGCAGCTCGCGCTACAGGGCGAGACGGTGTTCCGTCAGGCCTCAGCCTGCCTCGTCGCCGTTCTCGACCTGGACTCGGCTTCCTCCGAGGTTGTGGAGCGGTACGCCCGCAACCGGGATCTGCTGTACTTCACGCTGACCAACATCGCGGACGAAGTGCTGCGGCGCGGAGATTGCGGCATCGCCTGCCGGAATCTCCGGTCGGAGAACGAGATTCTCCTTTTCTTCTGGATCGAACCCGGCGCGTCATCCCGCCTCGACACGGCGGTAAAGACGCTGCTGTCCGAGATCAACGAATGCTGCTTTCTCACGCTCAAGTGCCGTTTCGACTTCGGTATCGGCACGGAGCAGCCATTCCCCAAGGGAGCGGCGAATTCGTACCAGACGGCCAAGGCCGCCCTGCGGGATCGCGATCTGCTGGCGGAGCGGGCCTATTATTACCGCAGCGAAGCGGCTGCAGCCCGCGGCTCCGCTGCGACGCCCCGTTTCGAAGAATACGAGGAGAGTCTGCGTCTCGCCGTTCTGAGCGGATCGGACAAGCAAATCCGGGATGCCGTCGGCCGCTGCATCGCCGAGATGCGCCGCATGCCCCGGATCAGCAGCGAGCAGTTCGAGCGTTGGCGGGCGGCCTTCACCGAGATGCTGCAGCGATGGCGCGAAGCGGATGCCGGGCAAGCAGACAGCCGGCCGGGAGAGCGCTCACTCGCCGAGGGCACGGAAAAGCTCCCGCTTCCGACCGGCGCACTGCCGTTGGACTCGCGCGGCCGGCTCGATCTGGACGGCCTGGAGGCCGCCTTTCGCGAATTCCTGACCGCTTGGTCGCACGGCCGATCGACCGCGAGCCAACAGACGCAGAGCGCGATTCCCGCCGTCGTCCGCTATATCGAGCAGCATTACAACAAGGAGCTCACCCTTCAGGATATCGCCAGCCAGTTCTACTTAAGCCGGGAGTACATCTCCCGCAGGTTCAAACAGGAGACCGGGGAAAATCTCATCGACTTCCTCTGCCGCATCCGCATCGACAAAGCCAAGCTGCTGCTGGAGAGCCCAAGCTTCAAGATCTCCCAAGTCGCCGAGATGGTCGGCTATCAGGACGAAAAATACTTCAGCAAGGTGTTCAAAAAACTCACGGGGCTGTCGCCGAATCAGTATCGTAAAAATAATGCCTAACTCGCAGCAAGCGATCGGGGCGCAAGCACAGGCTTGTTCCCCGCCGCCCGGCACGACAATCACCTGCGCTCACCGCATCTCGTCCCTCGCCGACTATTGATCTACGTGCACACTTTGCCGCTCTATCGCGCCGTGCACTCCCGACTGTTGATCTAAGTGCACACTTTTCCGCCCGATCCCCCGCTCCTCGCCGACTGTTGATCTACGTGCACACTTTGCCGTCCAATCCCCGCGCTCCATGCCGACTGTTGATCTACGTGCATACTTTTCCACCCAATCCCCCCGCTCCCCGCCGACTGTCGATCTACGTGCATACTTTGCCGTCCTCGCCCCTTCGCGAATCCGCCTCCATCCTCCGCTGCCAACCCTCAGTGTGCCGCATTTGAACGATATCCCCTTGAGTCAGGGACGCATGAAAAGAGAGCCCCACCATCGTATTGCTCCACATTCCTGAGGGAAGGGGATATCGTTCAAACCGGAAAAAAGCCCTATGCGCATCGGGACGTCTCCCGGCACGCATAGGGCTTGCATTCAAAATCTCACTTACAGGCCGAGCAGTCTGAAGAGCGCTTGCGCGCTCTCGGCGCGGGTCAGGCCCGACTTCGCGGCGAAGACGTGGCCATCGCGGCCGGACAGCAGGCCCAGTCCGGCTGCGCGGCCGATCGCCTCGCTGGCCCAGGCGCTGAAGCCGGATGCGTCCGCGAACGGTTCCGCGGCTGCAGCGGACACCCGATCCGCGCCGGCATCGTCTGCATAGTCATAGGCTCGCATGAGCATGACGGCCATCTCCTCTCGCGTAATGCCTTCGTTCGGCGCGAACGCGCTCGCGCTCCGGCCGCTCACGATGCCGGCTTCGGCTGCCGCCGATACGGCGTCTTCATACCAGGCGCCCGATGCGACATCGGCGAACGGCGCCTTCTGCTGCGGCGCGGCGAGTCCGAGCGCACGGCTCAGCATCGCGGCAAACTCGGCGCGCGTGACGCCTCTCGCCGGTTCGTAGCGCGATGCGTCCGTGCCGTTCACGATCTGCTTCGCCGCGAGCGACCTGACGGCCGTCCAAGCCCAGTGCCCCGTCGGGACGTCCGCGAATGCCGCGTCGATCTGCAGCAACGCGTACTTGCTGAAATGCGTGACGTATGCCGTCAGCACGTCGTCGTCGGACCACGTCCCGCGTACGTATTCCAGCTTGCCGTCGTCATCGACATAATACAAGCCCGCTACGGCGCGGTCCGCATTCGCGTCTGCACGGATCGATAGCTTCACCGGTGGCGAGAGCTCGTGCACGACACGGCTCTTCCCGTCCTCTCCGATGACGGAGAGGGCAAAATTATATACCTCGCCGACGATTCGAACATGACGTCCCTCCCGCTCCGCCTTCGCGATCAGCGCGTCGGCTTGCGAAGCGCCCAGCGGCGCGATGTCGAGCGCCAGCTGCGCCGCCTTGTCGCCTGAGCCGGCCGCTTGCGACAGCAATCCGGCCGGTACTGACAACGACAGACCTTCCTTTACAAGCGTCAGAACGCCCGACTTCAGCAGCTCGCCGGCGCTGGCCGGGAGCAGAATGCGCGTCGCGCCTGCCGGAATCTCGAGCTTCACAACGCCTCCGGCATCCGGCACAAGCTTGTCGGCCGCGATCCGCAGCTCCGCAGGCGCGGAAGTCGGCGCCGGCGTTGGCGTCGGCCCATTGTTCACGGGTGTCGGCTCAGGAGACGGAGATGTTGAAGGCTCGGGCGATGGCGATTCCGTGCCGCCCCCTGTACGCGTAATCTCGAGCTTGATGGTCTTCGTCGCCTGCGAGGCTCTGCCCTTGTCCGTATAGAACGGCAGGTTCAGCGTCTCGGCCGTCGGCTCGATGTGGAGCGTGAAGACGTTCTTGCCCTGTGCGAGCGGGATATCGTTCACCAGGACATTGCCGTAAGCGTCCATCGCGCCCTCCGAAATCGGCTTGCCGTTGATTGTAAACGCCACGCCGTAAGGCACGGCCGCGCGCAGCGCGAAGCTGGCGTCCGTCGTCGAGTAGGCGATGTCTTCGCCGTAGGACTTGCGCGGCTGATAGATCGCTACCGGCATATCGACCCAACGCAGCACGTAGTCGTCGACGATCATTTTGTTGCCGCCCTGATTCGCGATCTTGAGCTGCATGTTGGTATCGGTCGAGCTGTATGCCCAGTTGCCCGGATCGGTCGTATCGTTCTGCAGCCGGCTGTGGCTCGTGAACGCCTCCTTGTTCCAATCGCCGCGGGCATACTTGTACTGGATTGCTTTGCCTGCCATCATCTTGAAGGAATACTCCACGACCTCCCGCGTCGTAGCGCCGCTCGGCACGAGCAGCTTGGTCGACGATACGTTCCAGCCGTTGAAATCGCCGGCGATCGTGATGTCGTCCGTCGTCGGAGTATAGTCCGGCAGATGCAGCCGCAGCGTCACATCGATCATGACGAGCCTTGGCGTCACGGTCTGCGGCGCCGAGTATGCACGATTGTAAGCTTGGTCGTAGGCAGCGACCCTGTAGGTGTAGGTCATATCGTTGTTAACGGTGAAGTCGGTATACGTGCGCGCTTCCTTCGCCACCGTCGCGATCTTGCGGTACACGGCGTCGGTCACGGACTGGCGATAAATCTCGAAGCCCGCAACCGATCCGTCGTCCGACGTCCAAGCCAGACTCGCGCGCCCGGACTCCTGGAGCAGCCCGCCCAGCGCCGGCGCGTCCGGCGCCTCCAGATCGTCGTCCGACTGGAGGACATTCACTTCATTCTCGCCGGAGAGCGTCCAGGTCTCTTCGTTATCCGACGAAAAAGCCGCGTAATAGCGATATAGGCCCGCCGCGGTCGGCTCGAAAGATGCACGGTATACCTTGGCTGCCCCCGCATCCTCCTTGTACTTTAACGGCACGCCGATGGCGTCCGCCGAGCCTCCGTTTTCCGGATAATAAAACAGCTTGCCCGGCAGATTCGGCGCCGCCTTGCCCGTATAGGCTCCATTGTCCGTAAGCCCCGGTACCGTCACCTCGACTGTGATGCCTTCGATTTTTTTGCCGACGCCCGCATAGACGACGCCCGCCACCGAGGACGGCACAGATACCGATTGGATCGGATAAAAAGGCGTCGCGGATACCATGGTGCCGATCAGGCTCTCCGACTGGCCGGCATAGGCGGTAACTGCGTAATAATACTTAGTCGCGTTTACGATACCGGTCCTGTCCGCAAAAGCAAGCGTGCCTGCCTCAACCTCACCGACCCGCGTCAGCGCACCGCCCTCGATGAGCGCGCGATATACGCGATATCCTGCCGCGCCCGGAACCGCCTGCCAGCTGAGATCAACCTTGCCGTTGCCGGCGGCGGCGGTCACGCCCTGAACCTCGGCGACCGTGCCCAGATCGCCTGTCGATACCATCATGACGCCGGACTGCGCCGGCAGCGTCAGTCTGAGCTTGCCGCTTTGCACCGTCGCTTCGATCGCGCCGCCCAGCTCATCCTTCAGCTTAAGTCCGTCCGGCAGGAAGCCGGTGACGTCCGCTTCGAACTCGCGTGCCGTGTCGGCGCGGTTGATCGCCGTCAAGCCGCCCTTGGAAGCCGTCTTGCGCGCATAAGCGATGACGTCGCCGTCCGCGTAGGCCGTCTTCAGGTCGCCCGTGCTGAATACGTCGTTGGCGTGGCGAACGGCTGCCGCTTGCTGATACGTGCCGAACAAATCCGAATAGCGGCCTGTGCCCGTGTACGTGCCCTCGCTTTCTTTCACGCGCTCCCACGGGAACGTCCGTCTCGAATCCGGGTCCTTGGTGCCGGTCAAGCCCACTTCGTCGCCATAATAGATCGTCGGCGCGCCGGGATAGCCCAGCTGGAACAGCGCGACGAGCGCCTGCTGCTTCAGCGCCTTGTCGGACGCCTCCGGCGCGATGATCAGATGCTCTTCCTCGTAGGAAGGGAAGTCGAGCTTCGTGATCGAGCGGGTCGTATCGTGGGAATCCATCAGGTTCAGCATGACCTGCCAGGCTTCCTTCGGGTAGTCCTCGCGGATCGACTCGAGCGTCTCGTTAAACGCCTTGGCGTCCCCGCCGATCATGAACGTCTGGAGCGCGCCGCGGAAGCGATAGTTCATAACCGAGTCGAACTGGTCGCCCAACAGATACGGCGTCGCGACGTTCCATTCCTCGCCGAGGATGATCGGCTCGTCGATCGTATCGCCGCTCGCGTCCTTCAAGCCGGCCGTGGATTTGACCGCCTCCCTGAACTTCTTCCACGTGCCTGCGGACACGTCCGGCGCCACGTCGAGCCGCCAACCGCTCGTCCCCATCCACACCCAGCGCTGGGAAACGACGTTTTGCATAGCCGCCTCCGCGTCCGCCTCGTTCTTGCCCGCGAGGTCATGGCCGATAACCTCATCGCGATAGGCGATATTGTTCCATTCGTGCGCCTCCTGCGGTCCGCCGATTGCATCTGCATCGCCCGCTTGCGGCGTCACGGCGTCCATAGCCGGCAGCGAATCGTAGCCCCACCATGCGTCGTACTTGTAGTGGGTGTTCGTGCCGTCTCGATCCGGAACCTTTTCGTTCTCGATCGTAAACCAGGTCGTGTACGCGAAGTCTTCCGGGTACTTGTAGTTCTTGCCCGTCTTCGGATTCTTTTGGCTCGTATAATACGCCTGCGCTTCGCTCTTCGCCTGATCCAGCGTCTTGCCCGGCGCGGCGTTCGCAATGTCGTATACTCTGGCCCAGTACTCGTACGCGCCGATCTCCGGATACTTCTCGTAGCGGTCGAAATAGACGGAGTCGTCGCCCACGTGATTAAACACGCCGTCGCCGATGATCCGGATGCCCTGCGCCTTCGCCGCCTTGGCAAAGTCGATGAAGACCTTGTCCGAGGCGACGCGCGTCGCTTCGTAGTTCAGGCCGGACGTCGGGTCGCCCGGCGTATTGTATACCGGCTCGCCGAACATCGGATCGAGATGCTTGTAGTCCGTCGCATCGTACTTGTGGTTGGAAGCTGCCCACGCGATCGGATTAAAGTAGATCGTGTTGACGCCGATTGACTTGAGATAACCGAGCTTTTGCTGCACGCCTTGCAGGTCTCCGCCGTAAAACTCGTTCGTCCAGACGCCGTCCGTCTTCGCGCCCGGATAATAAGGCTGATTCTCCGGCTTGACGCGGTCCGGATTTTCCGGCACGTCGCGCCAGTCGCCAGCGACCTGTCCCGGGGCGGGCTCATTGGCGACGCCACCGTCAAAGTACTGCAGCTTGTACGGCTCGATAGCGTTCGTATCGTCCGATTCGGACCGGTTGCCGCGATAGCCGTCCACAACCTTCGCGCGGTTGTTGGTCTCGTCCCCGTCGAAGAACCGGTCCGGGAAAATTTGATAGACGACCGCTTCCTTCATCCAGTCCGGCGTATGATAGTCCGCGCTGTACACGGTCAGGTCGAACGGCACTGCGCCTTCGTCCGACACGACGCCGCTGCCGCCGCGCGCGATGTTCCCGTTTTTGTCGTCTCCCAATTCGACCTTCGCCGCCCCGTCGATCAGGATGAACTTGTAGCCCCATACGCCGATCGGCGTGAACGTGCGGGCCGGAATCACGGCCTCGAAGTAGTCGCTGCCGGATACCGAGGTCGTTTTGCGCATGTCAAAAGTTCTGGCCATTCCTTCGCCGTCCGTCAGCTCCACCCGCGCGAGCTGTACATCGTCCTTGGAGGCTGCGACGCGAAGCGTCAGATCCTCCGTTCCCTCCTTGATGGCGCCGAACGGCTTCTTGAATGTCAGAGAACGGCTGTCGAACCGGATGCCCGATTTGTCGACCTTGCCGTCGAAGCCGCCGCTTTGGAGCACGCTTTTCGCGCCGAGCTGCCTGTTCTGGCCCTTGTAGTCGATGGTGAAAATCGTATAGGCTTCGTCCGGAATATCCAGCGCCAGATTGCCTCCGCCATCTCCGTAGCTCTCGTCCCAGCTCGGCCCGAACGCGACCTTCGCCTCGTACCGTCCTTGCGGGATGGTTGCCTGGTACTTGTACACGCTGCCGTCGAAATTATAATCGACGAAGCGCAGCGCCGATGTCGACGGCGACCAATCTGCCGTTTCGCCGAGCGCGGTCTGCAGACTGCCGACGAGCCGCGGCCATTTGTCGTCTCCGAGCGAAGCCGCATACTGCGGCAGCCCCGAGACGCCGGGTGCCGTAACGCGCGCCTGGCCGATCTCTTCATTGACGTAGAAGTTCACCTTCGTCTCCTCGCCAAGCGTCAACGAAAAGTTGTTGCCTCCGTTGCTGAAGCCGTCCCAGGTTCCATTCTGGGTCAGCTTGAATTCGTGCGTCCCTGCAGGCAGCACCGTCGAAAAAGCATAAAATCCGCCGACAAGGTGCTTCATTTTGCCTGCGGAGGTCGCAGGCTTCTCGTTCCAGTCGGTGAACGAGCCCGCTACGACCCATTGGCTCTCTCCCCCCGGCTGATCCGCAAATGCGTCCGCCGTAATGGCAGCGCTTGCAAGGTTGCCTGCGCCGATCCCTGAGAACAGCTGTAACGCCAACAATGCTGCGATAATGAGTGCGACCTGCCTGCGAATGCGGTTCCATGCCTTTGACATGATCTTAACGATCCCTCCTGTGCCAAGTTTTGAATTTGTCCGCAGACCCAACGCAAGACAAAGGCGAAGATCCTCCGTTTATGCGATGTATGCCGCCATTGTTGCGCAAACGTTTGCATGACTTATCATGGAAATAGCATATCATCAGGCGGAAAAGACTGTCAACGCCAAATGTAAGCGCTATACGAAGGATGCCGGAATTCATCTTTACGTGCAACAAGTTGCACAATGACCCTTTCTCATTCCCGCCGCCCTTCCCGGCCATAAATAAAGAGGCTGCCACAAAGGACAGCCTCTCCCTTTAACGGTCGTATCAAGTTTTGCGCCTAGAACGTTCTCGCCTATCCCTTTACGCTGCCAAGCTTGATCCAGCCGACATCGTCTGGAATTCGAACTTGACGACGATCGTCTGCAGGTAGCTTTGCAGCGGAAGTTCTGGCACGCAGCTTCTCCCCCGACATCGACAGCGGATAGGCGAGCAGAATGACGAGCAACACGATGAGGTGATCCTCCAGTGGAACCAGATGCAGAGCGGCACGGAACGCCGTCGCCGTCGTGACGATCCCCATCACCGCGACGAGCGGTATGCTTGCCTCCATGACCTGCGCCACCGGCAGACCGGCCGCATCCGCCGTCAACTTCGGCGCCCCCTGAATAATATAGTCTCCGGACAGCGCGATGCCGTGTCCAAACAAGTTCATCGCCATCGCGGCCCCGAGCGCCGGGAGCCCCAACCGTACGGCAACCGGCAGCAGCACCGCGCCGATCAGCGCAACGCCGGGCGATAGCCGGAAAAACCACGACGTGACCATCATGATGATCCCCATCGCGGGCGTCCGGATGAACCGCGTGAGCGGTGCGACCATCATTTCGTTGATCCCCGTCCGAATCAGGATACGGCTCTTCGAGACGATGACGGCACCATCATCGTATCGCGGCGCATGACAAGCATCGCCATAAGACGCCGCTTATGCGCATTTTAACGGTATCCCCTTCGAGCAGGTCAGGGATGCTGATGCGCTTATTTCCGAGCGTGAGGCTCGGGTGCAAACCGCGCTTTCCATCGTTTTAACGGTATCCCCTTCAATCAGGCGGGCCACAGGCACGAAGCAGCCTCGATGGGATCGCAGGAACTTTGATCCGGGATGCTCCTCGTTAACAGAACCTGAGCGAAGGGATATCATTCAAATGAGCCCACGACTACTCGTCAGCGGACCTGAGCGACGGGGATATCGTTCAAACGTCGTCAAGACACCTCCACCATCCAACCTGAGCAAAGGGGATATCGTTCAAATACGGCAAAAAGCCCTTGCGTGGGGCAAGATTCTCCACGAAAAGGCCCAGCCTTGACCTGAATACGGCAGTTCAACGCCGGATTCGGCGCCGTAAATCCAGCCACAGCAGCCAAAACATCCAAGCGAGCAACAACGCGTTGCCCGCGGCAACCCATAAATGAGAAGCGGTGAGCACGTTGCTCGGTTCTCGCGAAAAACCGAAAGCACCCGAGCCATCGCCTCGGGGTTGCCCGCCCCGGCCAGGGATACCGCCGGCGCCGAATCCCGCACCGCCGCCTCCGAATCCACCCCGGCCGCCGCCAAACCTGCCTCCCACACCGCCTTGACCAAACCCGCCGCCTCCGTGCCGCATGACGACAAGTAAATTGATCAACGTCGTGATCGTGAGCCCGACCGCTCCTGCAGCCCATCGGCGGTCGTGCAGCACGACCAGCAGCATGAAGACCAATGCCGGTATGCCGTAGCGTTCATGGATCTCGGTCGGCAGCATGAAAAAAGCAAAATTAACCGCTGCCCCCGCACGAAGCAGAACCGCCTCCACCTCGTGCCGACGTCGTATCGCCGCAAGCGCCGGCACGGTGTATGCACACAAGAGTAAGACCGCCGCTGCAAACAACGCCAGGCCTGCTGCGCGGTAAGTGATCCCGCCGACAAAAGCGGTCGTATCCTGGACATCGGGTCCGACGCCAATTATACCTGACCAAATATTCATGGCATTAACGGTTACCCCCGTAAAGGACCCGACCGCATCCCCGTATGCTTGCGTCATCATCGTACCTAGCGCCCCATGCGCACTAAAGTATATGAGCGCGACCAGCAGCGGCAGGCAGCAGCCGACGAGCCACATCGCCGCCGCGCGAAACTTTTTCCAACGAATCGCAGCAACCAGCAGATACATGCCCAGAACAGGCAGCACCGTCACGGCCTGGAATTTGGTTAACAAAGCCAAGGCAAAGCAAAGACCGCTAACCCCTGGCCGACTGGCTACGAGTATCACAGCTGCCGCCATCAGCATCGCATGGAGCATGTCCGCTTGTCCCCATACGGCGCCGTCGGCGATTAATGCCGGATTCAGCGCAATGAGCGCCAATACGCCCAACCCCAGGTAAACGTCCGCTCGTTTGCGCACCCATATGGCGACGAAAACCATCGATGCCGAATCGATGGCAACGAGCACCATTTTAAACGACAACGTTCCCGGCTCCGGTGCTTGACCGAACCATTCAATCAGTCGCGTATAACCACCCAACAGGAAGAGGAACAAAGGCGGGTAATTGATATTCCCGTTCCCGAGATACGCCCCTGCCAGTCCGTCGCGGACGACAGCCTCCCCCCATTGCACGAACAGCCGCTGATCCGAGAGGAAGCCGCCGTATCGATCCGCCAGCACGATGCGCAGGACAATGCCTGCCAGCACAAGACCCGCCGCATACCAGCCGATGCGGCCCCGCCTTGCCTCAACGCTTTTCACGACCATAAACCCTCACGTCCCCGCAGTCCGTTTGGCGTCCATCATGCCATATTTTCCTGAAGAACGCGTGAACGGTTTCTGTATGTTCGCTGAATCAAGAGCGGATAACCCTGGATTTGCGCCCTCTGCAGCATTATGATGGATAGAGCGGGTCCAAGAAAGGGGTACACCTATGTCAATCAACCGCAGGCTGATTTCGGACGCAGATTTCCAAGAGGCGATGGAGCGTCAGCTTCGCATGCGCGTGTTCAAGGACGACCATATCGCGGACAGCGGCGGCGTCATTCTTCGCTTCGACGACAACACAGTGGTCATTCAATCCAGTGTCAGCGAACTGGCCTATCACAATAGGCGAGACTGCGAATTTTTCGAATTGAAGCGGAGAAGCTGAGCTCATCCAACCATATTCGCCTCCTATCGCGCATATCCATTGGGAACAGCGCAAGGAGGCGACTCAAATGAAAAAAGCTTATTTGGCATTGCTCGGTCTGTTCGTTTGCATGATCTGTCTGATTCCGCTGGGTACCGCATCCGCAGCATCCGCCAGCCAGATCAAGCTGGATGCAAAGTACAGCGGCTACGAAAACTTCATCGTCATCGACAAGTCGCTCAATAAGCTGGCTTACTTCAAGGAAGGCAAGCTCGTTAAAACCTTCCCGGTAGCTACCGGGGCCAAGCCTTCGTACACGCCCGAGGGCCTTTTCGTCATTCAGGAGAAAATTAAAAACCGCCCTTATTACAAAGAAAAAATCAAGGGCGGCGATCCTAAGAACCCGTTGGGCGATCGCTGGTTTGGCCTCAAGGTAACGCTAAAGAACGGAAATGTCTCCTACGCATACGGCATTCACGGCACGAACAATGAAAAGTCGATCGGCAAATACGTATCGTCCGGCTGTATCCGAATGCACAACAAAGACGTCCGCTGGCTGTACGAAGAGGTTCCGAGTAAAACGCTGGTACTTATCCAAAAGTAATCTGACGCTCCGCCAGAACAAGAATGTATGTTCCCGACAAGGGATTGACTTCCTCCTTCGTTTCCGTGTATATTGAACGAACAGAATATCTATCATCCGACAGGGGAAGCACCCGTGAGTCAAGGCTATAGCCTTGCTTACCAGTGCTTTTTTGCTGTCCAATCAACCTTTTTGGGGAGGAAATTCGTTATGCGATGGGGATGTAAGTTGGCGTTGGCGGCGGTACTGGCTTGGTTCGCTATGTTGCCCGGCGTATCGGAGGCAGCTTCGTTCACGTTCTCAACGGCTGCCAAGACCGCTTACGACAAGATGAATGCAGCGGCAGAGCCGGAGCTGCGCACCAAGATTGTGTCTCAATACGATGCGCTTAGATCCCTGGAGGCCAAGGGCGATCAGACGGACGAAGCGTCCGCCGCCCTGCACGAACGCAACGAACAGCAGTTGAAGACGGCCAAGCAACGAATCAAAGACATCGACGTGGCAGAGATCGCCAAATTGGACGGTCAGGTCAAGGCTGCGCAGGCTAAGTACAAACCGTTATTCGACGGCTACACCGCACTCAACAAACGGATCGAAGCGGCACGAAAACTGAAAAACAAAGATTTGAACGCAGCGCTCAAGCTTCAAGCCGATATCATGAAGGTTACGGTTCAACTCGCACGCGACGATATCCGGGCCAAGCAAGACAAGCTCAAGCTCGCTAAAAGCGCAGCAGCCGTAAAGTCCAAGCGAGCCAAGGAGCCTCTGGCATCTATCGATGGACTAAAGACGCGGATTCAAGCGGAGAAAAAAGCGGCATCGGCAGCGAAGCAGGCAGGTAAGAACTTATGGAGCAGCTTTAATGCGTCTGCGAAAAAGAATGCGCCTCGAGATGCGCTAAGCGATCTCTCGGGCCTGCTTAAGCTGGCCGGCCAGATCAACGCAGCCAAGCAGAATCAGTACGCATTGGAGCAGAAGATCGCGGATGCGATCGCACGTGCATCGTTGCTGGCTGCAGCCTGAACGTCCGAACGAATGAGCCAGGAAAACCTAATGCAATTCATAGACGCACAAAAGCCCGGCCATTGGCCGGGCTTTGCTATTTAAGGGCGTTGCCGCCGCTTAAAATTCTAGATTACAGCTTTACAACGTTTTCAGCTTGCGGACCGCGGTTGCCTTGAACAACGTTGAATTCAACGCGTTGGCCTTCGTCAAGCGTCTTGAAGCCTTCGCCGACGATTGCGGAGAAGTGAACGAATACGTCGTTGCCGCCTTCAACTTCGATGAAACCGAAGCCTTTTTCTGCGTTGAACCACTTAACTGTTCCTTGTTGAGCCATTTGGTATTACCTCCAAAAAATGTTTTTTCTACATGACCTTTATTTTGCGTAGAAAATAAAATTCACATATTGTACAAGGTTATTAAATCTTCTAAAATAATAACCCTCTACAATATGTGAACTCAGGTCAAGATTTAGATTAGATTCATCTTATCATATCTTGTCCAGGAACGCAAATGCAGAAATGGTCTGTGCAAGGCAGAACAAGAAAACGCTCTTCCTTGCCGGCTACACTACCCACGGCAGGGTAAAGCGTCGCTCGATTACATGTTAACCAAAACAGGAAGCTTCTAAACAGGGTTGCAGAACTTTTCTCAAAAAGAACTTGCAGCCTGTTCAAACAAAGATGCCGCTCCCCAAAATGAGAAACGGCATCGGGCGTGAAGCACAAGCGCCCACCGTAATTTCAGCCGGCTGCTTTAGCTGCGACTCGACATGGACAGACTGGTGTTCACGAGGGCGGGAAGCATGCGCTCGGTCTTTTCCATTGGAGATCCGCAGAGCGTGCAGGCCGGTTCGTCCGAAAACGCAAAGTTTTCGCGAATCCATCCGTTGCAGCTGTCGCTCGCACAGGACCATACGGTAGTCGGCTCAAGAGGTACCTCTTCAACCGGTTTTTTGCGGGAGTTGTACATGGAGCGCTCCTCTCCAAGGCTAAGCCTTGTTCCTTGTATTGGGCGTAACACAAGCAGCCTCGAACCGTCAAAACTAAAAAATCATATACGCGACAAGGCCTCGCTTACTGCCATGAAACCTTGACGATATATGATTCTCCACGTACATGCATTATATCCATCATAGCCCATAAAAGACCGAATGGCAAACAAAAAGGACTTTTCGGGGTCTTTCGCTTCCTGCGAAGCGTGCCTCAAGCCTTGACGAACCCTTCTTCCCTCAAGTAGTCTGCGGCTTCGTCGTAGGAGTCGAAGGCGCCGTCCAAATTAAGGCCGGCGTAGACGTACCACATCGTATCTTCCTCATCGTACTTCAATTCCAGCGTCTGCCGCTTTTCGTTGCGCCAGATCTCTTCAAGCGCCGGCTCGGATTGTCCGCCAGCTTCTCCTCTCAGGGAATCGATCGATGCCGCGACAATCGTCCGCAGCTGCTCCGCCGAGAAATCGGCGATGTTCGCAAAGCCTTTTTCATCCGTCTCGTATCCTTCAAGTCTCCCCGCATAAACGTAGCCGTTGCCGCTGCGGTGAAGGTGATAAATGACGTTTTTCTTGTCGTAGGCGCTGCCTTCGAATTGGTAATTCACGCGCCCAAGCGATACGTCTTTGCGGATTAGCTCTTTGTATTCGTCGGCGATGGCCAGCTTTTGCTCGAAGCTAAGCATGCTTGCACGCTCCTTGTCCATAATTCTTATTGTAGACGCGTTCTCGAGCCCCTCGGCGATCGCATCAGGTCCATCCCCAGAAAAATCCATCGCGATCCCAAGCGACACGGCCCCCGTGGAGCTTGCGGAACGCCTTGACCACCTCGCGGTCGAGTCCTGTATGGCCGCGTTCGTTCACGAACACGAATCGCTCGCCGAACTGCTCCCGGATATAAGCGACCGCTTCCTCCTGCTTCAACATCCCCCGATGGCGAATCTCGCTCACCATCCACGTCGCGACGTCCTGCGCCGTATGCTCCATCCCGAAGCCTCCTTGAACTGCCGGCAACTCTTCACATGCTTGGCCGTCTCTTATTGTACCAAATTGGCGGGAAATGCAGGCAACTATTAAAACCGCAATTGAAAAGAGGGACTCGCCAAGCAGTCCGCCCGGGTCGTCCCTCTTTGAATGCTTGTTATTGTTGGATCAAGCCCGCCTGCACAAGCATGCGTCTGAGCATGATTACCGTCTCCGCCCGGGTCACCGGGCCCGCCGGATCAAGTCGGCCGTCTGCCCCTTGGATTAGGCCCGCTCGTAGGGCGCCAGCAACATCTTCTTGCGCCCAGTCATGAATAGCAGCGCCATCCGCAAATGCCAGCAGGATGCCCTCCGCATCCCCCGCCACGCTAGCGTTAACGCCCGCGAGCTTTGCAGCGCGCATGACCACCGCGAACGCTTCCTCTTGAGTGATCGTGTCGCCCGGGCGGAATCGGCCGTCGCTGCCGCCAAGCAGCAGGCTGTATACCGCAGCTTGTTCGACTGCGCCGCGGTACCAAGCGCCTGCCTGAAGATCCGTGAACGCGGCCGCTCCGCTTGTCGTTTGCGGCAGGCCCAGCGCACGGATTAACATTGATGCGAATTCCGCGCGGCTGACGGCTGCGTTCGGGCGGAATTCCCCGCCGGCGTAGCCGTTCACGATTAGCCGGGCCGCCATGTCGGCGATTGCTTCCCGAGCCCAATGCCCGCTTAGATCCGTAAAGTTCTGCGCCTTCGATCTGACGAGCGCGTATGCGCTATTCGTCAGACTGCGGACGACTGCGTAGAGTTGTCCGTCTCGGACCACGATCTCCGTGGGGACCGGCCGAAGCGTGCCGTCGGGTTCTATCGCAACGGCCGTAACGCCTGCCGGATCCGTGCCCGCCGGTAACGGCAGTTCTCTTTTTACAAAAGACTTGAAGCGATTGATGACCGTCGTCCTGCCCGCTTCGTCCACAGACAATTCAAACCTCACCGACAAGCCGATGACGGTATAGCCGGCTTTCGATGCCGCCTGTGACAGCTGCAATGCCGTCCCCTCTCCCCCTAGGCTTACGGATAAGCGAAATGCAGCACCGCCAGCGACTTCGACTTGAAGGTCGGCAATCTGCAGCGTATAGCGGCCTTGGGCTGTCACGAGCTCGAGCGACGCCCGCTTCGCCTTCAAGGCGTTCATTGCCGCAGCGTCAAAACCCACAGTGAGGCTCGACGCATCGTCAGGCGCCGTAATCTCGATCATCGTACCTTCCGAAGCTGCCGCCAAGGCGGCGGTTAGCGCCGATGAAAGCAGTTGTACTTCAAGATCACGCCTGTTCATGGTCGCCTTCCCAAGTAAAGCCTTCGCCTCTCCTCCAACCGTTAGCTTGAAGGACGGTGCGGCGGACTCGCTTGTGACGCTCGGAGCGGGCGTAGGCGTTGACGCTTCCGGATCCGTTGGCGTTTCAGGGTCCGATGCCTTTTCTCTTTGAATATGCAGCGTATACGTCAATGCTTTGCCGTCTTCTGCGATGACTGCGATCTGCAAGAAGGCCGCAGAGACGCCGAGCGCGATGGATTTGGACTCGGCGCTGAGTACGACCGGGCCTCCAGTCTCCACGCCTGCCGTGTCGTAAACACTGGCTGCGACGGACTGACGCTCGTTGGCGGCTGCCGACATTATGTCGAGCGAGGCAACGTCAACGGGCAAGGTAATCGTATATTCCGTCGTGTTCGAAGAGAAGGCGGTGCTCCAAGCGCCTGTCGATAGCGTTAGCGACGTTAATTTGGGAGCAGCCACAGGCTCCGGATCTGAGCCTGAATTCCCTCCCGATTCAATCTCCCATTTTGCGTAAAGACGAATGTTGGATTGAGCGACAGCAAGCTTGTCGCCGGCCTTGTAAAGCGTGTCATTGCCGTCGGCCGCGAGGGTCCAGCCGGCAAAAATGTAGCCGGACTTAGACAAGCTCCCCGTATTACCCTGCACCGTCACTTCGGCGCCTTCTTGGTACGCGCCCGCATCCAAGGGCACGCTGCCGCTATCGGCACCGCCGGCCTCGTAAGTCACGCTGTACGTAGGTTTTTTCGTCCACTTGGCGTGCAGCGTTACATCGGACGTACCCATTGCCAGCTTGTCGCCGGCCTGGTACACCTTGCCGTCACCGTCATCCGAGAGGGTCCAGCCGACAAAAGTGTAACCCGCTTTAGCCAAGCTGCCCGTGTTGCCCTGTACCGTCACCTCGGCGTCCTCTTCGTACGCGCCCGCGTCCACCGGCACGGTGCCGCTATCGGCACCGCCGGCTTCATACGTCATGCCATACGTCGGGTTCAGCGTCCACTGCGCATACAGCGTCGCGTCGGCTGCCGCCATCGTCAGCGCTGCGCCCGCCGCAAACGGCGTACCGCTGCCGTCCGCTTGGGTATTCCAACCGGCAAAAGTGTAGCCTTTTTTTACGAAGCCGCTCTCGTTGCCCAAGACGGTCGCCGCTTCCCCAACCTCGTACTCCTCGCTGTCGCTCGGCCCAGTTCCGCCTGTTTCCCCGTTGCCGTCATACAGAACCTTGTACGTCGGGTTTTTCGTCCACTGTGCGTACAGCACCAGATCTTCCTGCCCGATCGTCGCCAGATCGTCCTCGGCATACGCGGAGCCAGACCCGTCGCCAGCCGTGTTCCAGTCCGCGAACGTGTATCCGGCCCGGACGAGCCCTCTGGAATTGCCCAAAATCTCGGCCTGCTCGCCTTCGTAGTAGTAGTAATCGTCGACCGGCACCTTGCCGCCGGTGTTTCCGTTTCCTCTATAGATGACGCTATAAGTAGGGATCGCGATCGTAACGACTTGCTGCATCGTATATGCGGTTTTCTTGCCGGCCTTGTCCTTGACGATAACGTTGAAGTAATAAGGCATGCCGTCGAGCAGACCTGTCAACTGCAGGCTGTCGATATCGGCCGTAAAGGCGTTGACGGCGATTCCTTTGGATTCGATGTCCGCGACCGTCTGGATGTTGTTCTTGAAGGAGCGATAAACGCGATATTGCAAACTCGATTGCTCGGACATATTGTCGGTCGCCTTGGACCATGTCAGCGTAGCGCTGTCCGTCGTGACGCCCGAAGCGGAGATCGTCCCGGGGGAAACGTCCGGCGTCGTGCCGTCCAGCCACCCGCCCTGGACGGGGACGGCCGAATCGGTCCCTTTTCCGTTGCCAAGCTGCCCATAGCCGCCGTAGCCCCAGCTCCAGACGGAACCGTCCTTGCGCAGCGCCGTAGCGTGGAAGGAGCCGGCCGAGACCTGCACGATATCGGATAGGCCGCTCAACTGCACGGGCGCGTTTCTTTGCGTCTTGGTGCCGTCGCCGACCTGTCCGTAATTATTGTGGCCCCAGCCCCACACCGTGCCGTCTTCCTTCAGCGCAACGCTGTGGAAGCCCCCTGCCGCAATCGCTTTTACGCCGCTGAGACCCTTCACCTGCACCGGCAAGATTCGCTTCGTCGCCGTACCGTCGCCGAGCCTCCCCTGCCCGTTGTCGCCCCACGCCCACACCGTTCCGTTTTCCTTGAGCGCGAGATTGTGATAGTTGCCGGCGGAGATTGCAATCACATGATCGAGCCCCGACACCTGCACAGGCGTCTTCTGTGCCGCAGATTCGGTACCGTTGCCCATCTCGCCTGCCGTATTAAGCCCCCAAGCCCATACCGTGCCGTCGGACTTCAAGGCGATGCTATGATAACCGCCCGCGGATACCGCGGCGATATCCGACAGTCCCGGAACGACGCCAGGCACGGAACGGCTGGCAAGCGTGCCGTCGCCGAGCTCTCCGCTTTCGTTGTCCCCCCAAGCCCACACCGTCCCGTCCTTTTTCAAAGCGAGCGTGTGATAGCCGATCCCGCCGGACAACGACGCCACGTCGTCGATCGCGATCTGCACGGGCTGCAGCCGATCCGTTGTCGTGCCGTCTCCCAGCTGTCCGTAATTGTTGGAGCCCCAGGCCCATACGGTCCCGTCCTGCTTGACCGCGAACGACTGCCTCACGCCGGCTGCGATCGAAGCGACGCCGCTCATGCCGGAAGCGGCGACGGGCGCACCGCGATTCGTCTGCGTGCCGTCCGCGAGGCCGCCGAATTCGTTGCCGCCCCAGCCCCATACCGTTCCGTCCGTCAGCAGGCCGACGGTGTGGTAATAGCCCGCAACCAACTGCGGGGCTACCTCCGGCGCAGCCGCATGGGCACTTCCCCCCTTGCCATAGAACGGAATAAGGCCGAACAATAGCGCCAGGCACATCAACAAACTCGTCTTGCGTCTCACCTTGCATTCCTCCCCGCTTGCCGGCGCGCAGTCCGGCTTCTGCCGCTATTTTAAGGGAAGCCCGCAAGAAAATACGATTATCGAAAGTTAATTCGGTTAATGGAAAACGCCCTTAATTCTTAATGCCGCTCATGCAAACAGCCCGCCCGCCAGATGGCGAACGGACTGTCGGATGGCCTTGACTTAAGGATTGACGTTGATTGTAAAGGTAGAAGTCGTATTCTTGATCGGCGTCACGACGTTGTTGAACTTCAGGTTGTTAAACGTCACCGAGCCGACTGCCGGACCCTGACCCGGTTCCGGCATCTCGTTCGCCCAAATGCCTACGCCGCTTTTCGCGTCGAATGCATCGCCGCTCTTCTGCGCGCCGGAGATCGTGATGTTGGTGAAAATCGTGTCGGTCACCGGATTCTGCGGCTGTCCGCCGGAATAGTTCGTCTGGAACATGATGCCGTGGTACGTCGGGTCGACGATATCCACGTCGCTCACGCGGATGCCCTGGAACACCTTGGATGCGGAGAACACCCAGATGGCCGGGAACGTCTGCTGGCCCCAGAAGTGGCCGCCCGCGCGCACGACAGAGATGTTTTGCAGATTCGTGGTCGGACTTGCGCCGAAGCCGTTCATCGGGTAGCCAAAGTCGAGCGAGCTGATCGTGATGCCCGAGTAACAAAGCGTATCCGCGATATAAATGTTGCGGAACGTATTGGCATATCCGCCATACACCGCGAGTCCGGCCGCGCGCCAGGTGAGGATGGACGTCAGGTTTTCGAAAATGTTGTCCTTCTCGTCCGCGCCGCCCGCGTCGATCGCAGAGAACAGCGCAAAGCTATCGTCTCCCGTCGCACGCGCTTCGTTGTTGGAGATCAGGTTGTTCGTGCTGCCGTTCGTCATGTTGATGCCGTCTGCGAACGTGTCGCGAATGCGCGAGTTTTTAATCGTCATGTAGTCCGTGTTGGCGCCCCAGTACATGCACACCATGTGCTCGGTCCAGATGTTGTCGATCGTGATGTTGGCGACGTTGGAGAAGTCGAACACCTTGCCCGGTCCGTCGATCCGGGACGTATAGTTGCCGAAGTAGGCGAAGTTGGCAAAGGTGGAGCCGTTCGCCGTGGACGTCGCCGAGAAGCCGATGTCGGTGTTGGACTGGTTCGACGGCGCGACGAAGCGCGTATACCAAGGACCGGCGCCGATTACCTTGATCGGCTTGCCGTACACCTGGAACTTGTTCGACGTCGTATACGTACCCGCCGGCAGATAGACGCCGACGTAGGTGCCGGTCGTGTCCATCCGCGCCTTGTCGAGCGCGTTTTGCACATCCTGGTGCGTGAAGCCCATCGGCACGACATACTTGGCAGGATCGGGATTCGCGATCGGCGACACCTGCTCGAGGCTGACGAAGTCGATGGCGTAGTTCGTCGTGTTGGCCGCGTCCTTCTGCAGCCGAATCGTGCTGCCCGCAGGGATCGTCGTATCAAACATGAGGTTCGCTTCGTCATAGATGTGGCGCGGCGAGCCGGAGCCCGGGCTGTTGCCCGGCGCGGTCTCGGAGCCGTACAGCCAGGCGTACCTGGACGTCAGGTCGATCGCCTTGGCGAACGTGCCGTTGACGTAGACGTTCAGCGTCGCGTTGATGCCGTCGCCGCCCGGCGCGTCCGGGATGGAGAAGCGGGCGACCAGCGTGTTGGTGCTCGCCTTGGTCGTGAACTGCACGTAGCTGCCCGTCGCGTTCAGCGTAACCGCCTTGCGGCCGGAAGCTTCGCCGGCAAGGTCGCCAATGTTGCGGTTCGGCCCGACGACGGCTGCGCCGCCGCCGATCGTGCCGTCCTCGGCCTCGTACATGTCGAACGGCATGTTCGCGCCGCGACCGACGAACAACGGCTGCGTGGAGACGTTGTTCGCTTGCTTGACGGACAATTCGTTGCCGTCGGCTGCGATCTGGAGCTTGACGTTGTACTTGCCGTTCGCCGCGGTCCAGCTGCCGAGGGCGATAGACGGACTGGATGCGCCTGCGGCGAGCGTGCCGGTGTAGCTGGCGGTCAGCGTCTTCACGACCGCGTTGGTCGTGGCGTCCGTCAGCGTCAGCGTGACGGCGTGCGCGCCGGCGGCCGAAGCGATCGAGCCCTGATTTTTAAGGATGACGGAGAAGTTCGTCGTATTGCCCGCAGCCGGATTGCTCGGGCTCCAGCTGACCGACGTGGCGACCAGATCCGAGCTCTGAACCGGGCTGACCGTCAGGTTGGAAGCGCCTGTGTAGCTGTTGTTGTTCTCGTTTTGCTCGATGACGGCGTTGTCTTCGTCGACCTTGGCCGAGACGGCGTAGCTGCCTGCATCCTTCGCTCCGATGCTGACGCTGACGTTGGCTTGAGCGCCTGCCGAGAGCGCGCCCACGTTCGCCGTGCCTACCTTGGTCGTGCCCAGGTAGAAGTTGACGGTCGTCGCCGCGGAGGCCAACGTGCCGATGTTTTTAACGGTGGCTGTCAGGCTGACGCTATCCGTCTCGACAGGCGCGGACGGCGTCCAGGATAGGCCCGTCACGGTCAGATCCGGATTCGGCGCGGGTACGCCGATAACCTGGAATTCGGCCACCTGTCCGCCCGTCGCGCCCGTGTTGGCCGTAAATTTCAGCTGCACGTCGCTGGCGGTAGCGCTCACGGGGATGGTGACCGTGTTGCCGGTTGCCGGGTTAAACGTATATTGCGCGGACGAAACCAGGTTGTTGAATGTCGTCGCGTTCTGGTCGCGGCCCAGTACCTGGAGCGTCTGCGTGCGCGTCGCCCAGGCGCTGTCCGGACTGAGCTTCAGTACAATCTGCGAGATGCTGGCGTTGGCGCCGAGCGAGACGGTCAGCGTGGCGGGATAGCTATTCGCGTTGCTTTCCCAGTAAGTCGCGGTGCTACCGTCGTTGGCGTTGGTTGCAACATATGTCCAGTTAACCGAGGAAGCGGTGATTGGCTTGCCCTGCGCCAGGTTGGAGCCGGTTGGCGGAGGCGTAGAGGTTGGCGTAGCTGTCGGCGTGGCAGTAGGCGTGGCGGTTGGGGTCGCCGTTGGCGTTGCGGTTGGCGTTGCAGTAGGCGTCGCCGTTGGCGTTGCGGTCGGGGTGGCCGTCGGCGTCGGCGTAGCGGACACCGCAGTCAGCGCGATTTGGTCCACGTTAACGTTGCCGGAGTCGGTCGCGTCGTACTTATAGGCAATCGTATTGCTGCCCGCATTGAGCGCAAACGTCTCGGATTGGGTTCCCCAAGTATCCCAGTTGGCGAGATTCGCGAGCGTCGTCTGCTTGACTTTCGTGCCGTTCACGTAGACGCTCAGCGTTCTGGCCGCGCCGTTCGCGTTGCCGTACTTGAGCGCGACCGCGTAGTTGCCGGCGGCTGCGGCATTAACGGTGAACTGCGTCTGTGCGCCCTGCGTCCAATAGCCGTCCACGAATCCCGTCCCCGTATAACCGGGATGGTCCGTGTTTACTTTGGCTCCGCCGGACAGCGCGGCTGCTTCGGCTTCATACACATTATTGGCCGGCGGCGAGACGGTTCCGTACACCTCGAACTCGGATACCTGACCGGCCGGCCAGGCGCTGTTGGCCGTGATGTTGACCTTGACGTAGCGCGTGCTGGCGGCGGCGAAGCTGATCGTCACCGCATTGCCGGTTGCCGGGTTAAACGAATACGAAGCGGACGACGCGAGCGTGCTGTACGCCGAGTCGTTCAGACTGCCCTGCACGGACAAAGTCTGCGAGCGCGTCCCCCATCCGGACGGCAGCTTCAGAACGACCTGATTAATCGTCGAGGCTGCTCCCAGGTCAACCCGGATCCATTGCGGAAAGGCGTTGTTCGCGCTCTCCCAGTAGGTGCCGGCGTTGCCGTCTACGGCATTGCCCGCTTGATACACATCCGCGTATGAGCTCGCGGTCACAGGTTTGTTCGCCGCCAGATTCGGGCCGTCCGCATAGGCCTTGGATGCTTGAAGCCCGGCCAGGTTGGCGAACAGTCCGGCCATCAGCGCGAGAGCCAGCAAAGAAGCCGTCCACGGCTTCCGTTTCCCCGTATGCAGTTGCATGAACATCATCTGCCTCCTTTTAAATGGATAACTCGAAATTCCGGTCTCTTCCGACTTGAGCGGCTGATCAGTGGCGCCTGACTAAGTTCACGGAGCTGCGAACCTCCTCCTCCCGTATATGGATGATGCTTCCTTTAAATTATAAGCGCTTACATACATGTCCGACGATGTACATTCCTATGAGATGTGTGTGCGGAACTACGATTCTTATGAGGCCGAAAACCAAAAAATCTCGCCCGCAAAATCACGGACGAGACGGATCGCATGCGCTCTTCGGACGTTAACGACGCAGATGGTAAGGCACGGTCGCGATGATGACGTCCTTTTGATTGTAAAGGTAAGCGCGAAGCAGCAGGCTCGACTGATTGTGCAAAATGTGCTGCCACCAGTGCTTGGCGATAAACTGCGGGATGAGGACGGTGATATGGTCGGTCTCGGCGGTTTTCCACTCGATCGTGTCGATGAACTTCATAATCGGGCGGATAATGCTGCGATAGCTTGATCTGAGCGTGATGAGCCGGACGCCGGGATCCCAGTCGGCCCATCTTTTTTCCATGCGCTCGATCTCCTCGTCGTCAAAGCCGACATAGACGGCGACGACGTTGTCGGTCAGCGACTTGGCGTAGCTGAGCGAATTCATGACGACGCGGGTGACCCCCGCGACCGGCACGACGATCGTGCTGCCCTTGATGCACGGCTTCTCCTTGGCCGGATCGATGCGCAGCTCGTCGGCAGTATTGCGGTAATGGCGTGCGATGGCGAAGAACGTCCACATGACGACCGGCAGGAACACGAACACCATCCACACATGCGTGAACTTGGTGAAAATAAAGATGAGCGTGATGCTCAGCGTCGTCAGCATGCCGATCGTATTGACAAGCAGGCGCGTCATCCAGCCTTGCGGGCGTAGCCGGATCCAGCGCACCATCATGCCGAGCTGCGACAGCGTGAACGGGATGAAGACGCCGACCGCGTAGAGCGGGATCAGGTTTTCGGTGTTGCCGTGGAAAATGATGACCAGCAGCGCCGAGAACACGCCGAGGAAAATGATGCCGTTGGAGTAACCGAGCCGGTCTCCGCGAACCATGAAGGCGTGCGGCATGTATTTGTCCTTGGCCAGCATGAACGCCAGCAGCGGGAACGCGGAGTACGCCGTATTCGCCGCCAGCACCAGAATCAGCGCGGTCAGCGCCTGGATGACGTAATAGATCGTACCTCGACCGAAGGTCGATTCGGCGATTTGCGAGACGACCGTCTGCTTTTCGTCCGGCGCGACGCCGTACCAATAAGCGAGCAGGCTGATGCCGATAAACATCGCGCCCAGAATCGTGCCCATCATGATCAGCGTGGCGGCGGCGTTGCGCTCGGCCGGCTTTTTGAAGTTGGGAATGGCATTGGATACGGCTTCGACGCCTGTGAGCGCGGAGCAGCCCGAGCTGAATGCCTTGAGGAGCAGGAAGAGACTGACGTTAGACACGGCGGCGCCGAATTCCGGCACGTGAGCGGGCGCGCTGCCCGTTGCGTACTTGACGATGCCGGCAGCGATGAGCACGAAGATCGCTACGACGAATAAGTAGATCGGCGTCGCGAGCACGGAGGCGGACTCGGTCAAGCCGCGAAGGTTCATGACGGTCAGAATAAGGATGATGACGAGCGCGATCAGAACGCGGTGTTCGTGCAGCGAAGGAAAAGCCGACGTGATCGCATCCGTGCCGGCGGACGAGCTGACCGCGACGGTCAATATATAATCGACCAGCAGCGAGCCGCCGGCCAGGAGTCCCGTCGAGACGCCGAGATTGTCCTTGGCCACGATGTAGGCGCCGCCGCCGGCCGGATAGGCATAAATGGTCTGGCGGTAAGACAGGATGAGAATAAATAAAAGGCCGAGCACCGCCAGCGAGATCGGCACCGAGTACCAGACGGCCGCGAAGCCCGCCGCCATGAGGACGATCAAAATCTGCTCCGTGCCGTACGCCACGGACGATAGCGCATCGGACGACAAGACGGCAAGCGCCTTGAATTTGCCCAGCTTGGCGCCCTCGATCTCCGCGCTTTTCATCGGTCTGCCGATCAGAAGCCGTTTAACTTTGCTGACCATGGGGTTATCTCCTTTGCTGTGCCGGCACCGCTGACGGGCATCAAAAAAAGCCGCAGGAAAGGATCTCCCGCAGCTTATTCTTAAGCGAATAGCGGCGCAGGCTCCTCTTCCGGACGCTTGCGAGGTTAGCTGTCGGATTCGGGCTCGGCAAGCAGCCCTACGCTTGGCAAAAGCCAAGCGATTCACCCCTGGGCGTGCATGCGCGGCACCCGGTTGGTTCCCCCGTTCCCGCATCTGCGGGATTCAGCGATTAGGATGTTAAATCACGAAATGAATCATACGTTACGTTCCATCTTCATGTAAACTGCCGCCGAAGGGGATGAAACAGCGCGGCGGCCGGTTAACCTACGAAGAGAACGGTTACATTCATGCGGCTCTTGCATTATCTCAGCCGCGCACATTCGCGCTCGATTTATTGAGGTTTCTGCTGTCTCGGATGCCCGAGTATTTGAAACGAATTAAAAAAAATAACCCCGCCTCCCGCCAAACGGGAGGACGAGGGGTGTTGTATGCATCCCTTTTAAATGAGTTGCAGATTCTCCAGCATGCGCATGAGCGATACGGTGGCTTCGGCCCTGGTAACCGGCGCGGCAGGAGCGAATGAGCCGTCCGCTCTGTTCTGCATGATGCCCGCAGCGAGCAGTGCCTGCGCGTCGGCGGCAGCCCATGCAGGAATTTTCGCCGCATCGGCAGAAGCGCCGGAGCCTGCCTGCCCCGCAATTTTCGGCAATCCGCCCGCATAAGCGATCGCTCTGCCCAGCATGACCGCCATCTCCTGGCGCTTGATGACGCCGCCCGGACCGAAACTCCCGTTGCCGTAGCCCGAGATTAGCCCCGCGCTCACTGCCGTCGTCACCGGAGCGCCATACCAGGCGCCGGCCTTCACATCGGCGAACGAGAACGCTGCCGGCAGTGTCTGCAGACCGAGCGCTCTCGCGAGGAGAGCGGCGAACTCGGCTCTCGTCACTGTTCGGTCCGGCTGGAACTGTCCCGATCCGGCGCCGAGCACGAGCTTCCTGGACGCCATTTTCTCGATCGCGGCACGATCCGTGTGGACCGCAATGTCAGCGAACGACTTGACTGCCTGCGCCAGCACATACACGCTGTTGTGCGGCGTCCGGATCGCCGCAGTCAACCGGCCCTCGGAAACGGTGATCGCCGCAGGGACGAATACGAGCTGTCCGGTGACGGTGTCCAAGGTCAGCGCAGTTACTTCCCCTGTCGTCTTGGGAGCGTCGATACTTACCCGTTTGGTGACATAAATGCCGTTAAAGTTTTTCAGCTCTTTTTTCTTCCCGCCGGAAGCCAGCTCGATCGTGAAGTCGAGGAAGTCGGACAAGGCTGCATAGCCGTCCGTTCGCAGCATTTGCCGGGACTTCGCCTGCTCTGATTGCGCAGACTTGACGACGCCGAACTCGAGCTGCAGATCGTCAGGGACTGCTGCCGTTCCCCAGGCTTGCGCCAGCAGCGAGCCGCTAAGCAGCTTGACGGGAATCTCGTACGAGACTTTGTCAGTCTGTACCACAAGCGTCAAGCCCGAGGATTGGACAGACGCGGCCGCGAGCGCCGCGGACGGCAACCGTACCTTAATGCCGTCTCCGCCTGTGCCGACAGGCAGGACGAGCTTGAGCGCCGTACCGGCAGATGCCGTCTGCCCGTCCGCCAGCTTGAGCGCTTGCTTCAGCTTGTCGGCGTCGGGCTCGACGATTGAAATCGAGCGTCCGTCGGCACCGGCTTCCTGTGAGGACTTCAGATCGTTGCCGGAGAGCTTGATCGTCCCGTCCTGAACCTTCGTCTCATCGTCGGCATCGTCGGCAGTCGCGCTTCCACCGGATGCGCCGGTACCCGGCGTGCCCGTTCCGGGAGTACTGGTTCCGGGAGTGCCGGTTCCAGGTGCACCGGTGCCTGGCGAGCCTGTGCCCGGGTTGCCGGTGTTCGTATCCACGACGATCGGGCAAACATTCAGCGGCGAGGAGACCGAGACGATCGGACTGAAGCCGACGCCTTCGTAGTCTCCGTACGTCGTAATCGTCGTCGCTTCAGTACTTGTCGCGACCAGCGTGAACACGCCTTCCTTCGCGCTCTGAGCCAGCGCCAGCGTACCGACTGCCAATCCAGAAAACATACCGGTAGAGGGAGAAGAACCGCTAGGGCCTAACTTGTATGACGCGCTTCGAATCGTGTTGCCGGACCGCACGGTCATCCGTTGCCATTGATCTTTTTCATCGAACAGGCCGAACAGAATATCGTCTACGCCGTCGCCCAGCACTCCGCCAGACTGCAGCCTGTCTCCTTCGCTGCCCGACTTGTAATAGCGTCCCGAACCGGAAAACACATAGGTCTCGTCCGGGGAAACCCAGAGCCGGTCGGGCGATCCTTCATGTACGTACGGCCCATGAAAATCCGGAACGGCCGTTTCGTCGTCCGTCTCCAACAGACGCGAAGCAATCGTCGCATAGGCGCGGAGCTTTACACCGTCCACGATCGTATAGAGCCGCTGCCGCCCCGGCGATAGCGCCAGCCCCTGCGCGCTCGTCATATCTGCACGCGCGCGGATCGTTCCCGCTTGATCGTACGCAGTCAGGTGCTGGCCGTCGGCCGCGCGACTCAGCACGTAGATCTCGCCCGGCGCCGCCACGGCCAGATCGAACGGCTCATCCGCCGTATCGAACGCAGCTGTCTGCGATAAATTGCTCGCGTCCAGCACGACAATCCGGCCCGTTCCGTCTCCTTTCTTCAGCACTGCGTACACATAGTCCGCTGTCGCGAACAGACGCACCGGCGCTGCGGACACATTTGCCGTCTCGATTCGTCCGGCCGTTGGATCAAAGGAAACGATGCTTCGAATATTCGCGCCGCTCGGGATCAAATACAGCGTGTGCGTGCCGGGATGTCCGGTCGCCTGCGCCGCCTGCCAGGGCAGACGGGCCCAGCCGACGGCCGAGGCGTAAGCCGACTGCGCTTTGGAACGGTTGACCATGACGCTCCAGCCGATCTCGGCAGCCCGGTTGCCCGCATCGTCGTAGATAGCGGTCGAGCTTGCGTCCGGCTGATAGCTGAACGTAACCGTATCTCCGGCGGCTGCGGCACGTCCCAGCCAAAGCTCGATATGCCGGCCCTTGGCGACAACGTGCGTGACGGACACCGCCTCGCCGTTCAGCTTGACCGCCAGTCCGAGGTACGATCCGGACATGATCGGAGCCTGCATGCCCACGTATTCGTCAAAGGTCAGCGTCAGCTTGGCCCCGCTTACGCTGGCTATCTTAAGCATGGGCTGCTCTGTATCGCTCGTATAGGTGTAAGCGGACCTCAGGTCCGGCCGGACGCTTCTGCCGCTCGCCGACGTTAGCTTGCTCACCGTAACTTTATAAACGGTGCTCGGCTGGAGCGTCCGGTCCAGCGTTAGATAAACGATATTCGCTTGGCTGCAGTCCTTCTGGACCGAGACGACACTCGGATTGACCGTCCCTCCGTCCTGGCGCTCGACGGTATAGTTGGCGGGGTTCCCCAGCTCAATTGCGCTCATTCCCTGATCGAATGTCAGCACGATCATTTTCTCGCGCACATTGCCGTTCGCACTCGCCACATAGGGGCTCACCGAATCCCTGACGGCCTTCACCTTCCAATTGCGCGTCTGACCGTTTTGTGCCGTCACGGCGTACGTACGTTCCGATGTCAGGTCGACGGGCGCTCCGCTCGCGGGACTGACGACCGCGCCGTCGGATACGGTAATGTAAGGTGTCAGCGCGGTCAGGTCGTCGCCCTCCTCTACATAGAGCGTGACCGTGCTGCTCGCATTGTCGATAATCGTCGAGCCGTACAGAATATCCAGGTTAAAGCCGACGATCGCATTGGCCGTCTCGGGCTTCGCGACGCTGCCGGTTACGGTCCACCGGCGTTTTTTGCCGTTCTCGGAGGTCACCTCGAACTGCACGGGGGAAGCATAATTGCGAACCTGAGCCGGGTCCGGGAAGATCGATGCGCCAGGAGACACCGAAATCCGCGCAGACAGGCTGCTTAAGTCGGTGCCCGGCGTCACTTGGAACGTAACGGCGGAAGCAGTCGCATCAATGTAAGGATTGTCCGCCAACTGATCGGCGCTTAAGGACACGATCGAATTTTCGCTGGCCGTATACCCGAGCCCTACCGCCGCCCAGGCCGCTTCGACCTTGGCGATGACAGCCGACCGGAGCTCGTCCGTGAGCGGAAGATCGCCCGCCGCCAGCACGAAGGCGTCGCGCGCATCCGTGAATTGCGCCGTCGGCGTCAGATAGGAGGTGAGCGCGCCGTAGGCCATGTCGCCCATCAGCTTCCGGCCTTGGCCGGCCAGCTGCGGGATCGTATCGATCCCGGTCGCCATCAGATAGGCGGCATGGTTCGTTATGCCGCTGTTTTTATGAACGCCGCCGTTGTCGTTGCTCTCCGGCAACTGGGCATATCCGCTCATCGTCCCGGGCTGCGGATCCAGTCCCAGCTCAGGCTGCTGCAAGCTGCGCAGATAGCCGCTGCCGCCGGCGACCCCCGTATCCTCGCCGATCGTCCAATCGTCGTCATCCATAACGGCAGCCATCATATCCGCAAAGGACTCGTTGAGCGCGCCGGATTGATCTTTGTATTCCAGGTCGGCGCTGTGCTCGATAACCCCGTGCGTCAGCTCGTGAGCCACGACGTCCGCCGCGCAGCTCAGGCATTCGAATTGCTTGGAGCCGTCGCCGTATACGATCTCGCTGCCATCCCAGAAGGCATTGTCAATCACGTTCGTATTGACCAGCGACACGATCGACATGCCTTTGCCGTCCAGGCTGTCGCGGCCGAACCGATTCAGGTAGAAGTCGTATACTTGTCCCGCAAAATAGTGGGCATCGATCGCGTCCGGGTTGCTGCTGTAGAAGTTCGACGTTTTCGCGCTCACGGGGGAGTACGGATCGTCGAGATCGTAAGTTTCGATCGTTCCCGTCTCCGCCCCCTGGTTGTACTTGTACATGGGCTTGGTCGTGTCGACCAGGTAGAAAATATTGTTACGGTTCACGGCATTCAGCGTCCTGACGTCGCCTTTATAACCTGTGCCGGTCGCCTCGGCGCTGTCCGCCGCAGCCTCCGCAAGACGACTGAACTTGCTCAGCACCCGTCCGTCCCCCGCATCGATATAGCCGAACCAGCGGCCCGGCACGGGCGCCTGCGTCGCCAGCTCGACCTTGTAGGCTAACGCGAACATCCCCGATCCGTCCGGATAATAGATCAGCTCCGCCTTGGGTATCTCCGGCTGCATCGCTGAAGGCTGGCCCTCAGCCTGCGCCGTATCAGCGGCAAGATTGGAGCTCGCGCCGACGACGACGCTGCTCCCCGCGGCGCCGACCGACACCGCCAGCGCCGCAATAGCCTGCTCTTCCGTCAGAACCGCCGATTCGCCCGCAATTAAGGATCCGATATCGGACGCGGTCTCGTTGGTCGCCGCATACAGGCGTCTCTCCGAATCCAAATGCGCGCGGATATATTGACCGTAGACTGGAATACCGTTATACGATTGCTGAATCAAATAATGCGCTTTGCGATAGACATCGGTGCTTTTGCCGACGATCTCCAGGCTTGTCGACGATCGGGCCAGGCTGCGCGACGTTCCCGAAAAGTAGTTGAGCACGTCGGCGTCCGAAGCCAGCACCGCAGCACTTTCTCCCCCCGACGCGATTGATGCGCCAACGGCAGACGCCGCTCCGACGGGCCGTATATCAGCCGCCCCTGCGCTCCAAACCGCCAAAGCCAATCCCATGACGCCCATACGCTTTATTAATTTCGAAAAGCTTCCGCTCAAATATAGCCCCTCCAAAATAACCTATAATTTCTGAATATATATCGGAAATTATTGGATCACAACGAAATTATTAATGGATGGAACTTTAATTTTGAACAAACGAAAACCGGCACCGCATTAGCGCGATGCCGGTCAATCGTAATTAACAGCTTATTCGACTATTTCGTACGGCCCCTTTTAACCCAATACGACCCGATCGTCCGCCAGCTTGTGACCGCTGATGCGCTCGAATTCGCCGAGCAGCTTCTGCACGGTCAGATCCTGCTTGCGTTCCGGCGGAATGTCGAGAATGATGCGCCCCTTGTCCATCATAATGAGACGGTTGCCAAGGCGGATGGCCTGTTCCATGTTGTGCGTAACCATCAGCGTCGTCAGCTTCATGCTGCGGACGATCTCCTCGGTCAGGCGGGTGATCAGCTCCGCGCGCGCCGGATCGAGCGCCGCCGTATGCTCGTCGAGCAGCAGGATGCCCGGCCGCGTGAACGTGGACATCAGCAAGCTGAGCGCCTGCCGTTCGCCGCCCGACAGCATTCCGACCTTGGCGCGCAGTCTTGCGTCGAGCCCGATGCCAAGACGCTGCAGCTCCTGCTTGAACAACGCGCGCTTGCGCCCTGTCACCGCCCAGCCGAAGCCCCGAGGCTTGCCGCGCGCGTAGGCCATCGACAGATTTTCCTCGATCGTCATGTTCGGCGCCGTGCCCGCCATCGGATCCTGGAACACCCGCCCGATCCACTTGCTGCGCTCGGATTCGGACTTCGCCGCGACGGATTGCCCGTCGATCCGCACGTCGCCGATATCCGGCTGCATGACGCCGGAGATGATGTTCATCAGCGTGGACTTGCCCGCCCCGTTGCTGCCGATGACCGTGACAAAGTCGCCCTCGTTCAGCTTCAGGTTAATGTCCATCAGCGCGATCTTCTCGTCCGGCGTCCCGGGGTTGAACAGCTTGGATACTTGATTGAGCTCCAGCATCAGATCGCCCCCTTGCCGCGCAGGTTCGCCGTCAACTCGGCCGTGCGGCGCTTGGCCTGCTGCTTCTGCTTGGCCGAGCGGCTCATCGTAGGTATGACGAGCGCCAGGATGACGATGACCGCCGTGATCAGCTTAAGATCGGTCACCTTGAGATGCAGCCACTCGGCGCGCAGCGCGAGCGCGTAGACGATGCGGTACGCAATCGAGCCGATGACGACGGCGAGCGTCGCCCAGAAGACGCGCTTCGGCCCGAGCAGCGCTTCGCCGATGATGACGGACGCGAGACCGATGACGATCATGCCGATGCCCATGGAGATGTCGGCGGAGCCGCCGTCCTGGGCGATCAGGGCGCCCGACAGCGCGACGAGGCCGTTGGACAGACTGACGCCGAGGATCGTCGTCAGGTCCGTGTTGGAGCCGAAGCTGCGGATCATGCGCTTGTTGTCCCCCGTCGCGCGCAGCGCGAGCCCGAGGTCCGTATGCAAAAATGCGTCGAGAAGCAGCTTGACGAAGAACGCCGCAAGCAGCAGGACGACGATATAACCGAGCCGGATGTCATGCCATTCGTGCGAAGCGACGCCGGAGAACAGCGTGCGCTCGCCGAGTAGCGAGATGTTCGGCTTGCCCATAATCCGCATGTTGATCGAATAGAGCGCGATCATCATAATAATGCCCGCAAGCAGGCCATTGACCTTGCCCTTGGTATGCAGCAGGCCGGTACAGATGCCCGCCGCCAGACCGCCGCCGAAGGCAGCCAGCGTCGCGAGCCAGGGGGCTTGACCATGCGAGATCATCACCGCTGCGATGCCCGCTCCCGTCGTGAAGCTGGCGTCTACGGTCAGATCGGGGAAATCAAGGATGCGATACGTGATGTACACCCCGAGCGCCATCAAGGCATACATAAGGCCAAGCTCGACTGCGCCGGTCAGGGAATGAATCAATGACGACACCTACTCTTTATTGGATGATATTGTTGGTCGGGTCTTGCACCTTGCTCTTCATGTCGTCCGTCACCTTGATGCTCTGGGCTTGGGCAGCCTTAAGGTTCAGGATCAAGTCGAGCTTCTCCTGCATGCCGACCTTCAGATCGCCGATGTTGGCGCCGTTTTTGAGCACTTCGACCGCCATCTGGCCGGCTTGGTAGCCGTGGTCGTAGTACTTGAAGCCGTAAGTGGCGAACGCGCCCTTCTCGACCGTGTCGCGGTCGCTGGAGAAGAACGGCAGGTGGTTGTCGTTGGCAACCTTAATGATCGCGTCCACGCTACTGACGACCGTGTTGTCCAGCGTGATGAACAGCGCGTCAGCGCGTCCGACGAGCGACTCCGCAGCTTGCTTGACCTCGGAGGTGTTGGTGACCGGTGCCTTAACCAGCTCGATGTTGTGCTTTTTGAGCTGTTCCTCGGCGTTCTTTGCCATGACGACTGCGTTGGACTCGCCTTCGTTAATGACGAGGCCGACCTTCTTCACGTTCGGAAAATCGGAGGCGATGAAGTCCATTAGCTGTTGAACCGCAACCGGGTTCGTATCGGAGATGCCGGAGATGTTCGCGCCCGGCTTGTCCAGGTTCGATACGAGCTTGGCGTCCAGCGGATCGGTGACGGCCGCGAACAGGATCGGCGTGTTTTTAACGTATTGCGCCAGCGCGACCGCGGACGGCGTCGCGATGCCGAAGACGAGATCGTATTTCTCGGACGCAATCTTCTGGCCGATCGAGAGGTTCGTGTTCTGGTCGCCTTGCGCATTGTTAAAGGAAACCTTCAGGTTCTTGCCTTCTTCGATTCCCGCATCCTTGAGCGCGGCGATGAAGCCTTCGCGCGTCGCGTCGAGCGACGGATGCTCCACGATTTGCGAGATCGCGATCGAGTAGTTCTTGTCGTCGGCCGGCGCAGACGCGCTGGCGGAAGCGCTGGTCGATGGCGATGCCGACGGGCTGGCCGCTCCGCTTTCGTTGTTGCTCGTGTTCTTCGCGCCGCAGCCCGCCGTCGTCAGCATGGCGAGCGAGAGAAGCGCGGTTGCCCAGATTCTCTTCTTCATTTTTTCATGGCCCCTTGTCTAGTGAGTTTAAACTACAGTTTAAATGTCAAAGCGCGCATTCGTCAATGAAAGCGCATTCCTGTCGCATGCGCCGCTCTCGCTCGCCTCTACCGTCCAGTCCGAGCAGTCAAGCGTCAGGTATCACCTCAAAAAGCGTTGCAGTCAACCGCCCGCTTCCCCAATTACTGGCCGCCGCTCCGCCGCCGCAGCGATTCCCTGTACACGGGGCTGCGAAACCGAAGGATCGGATCTTCCGTAGGCTCGATTCCCGCCCCCGTCACCGTCGGGTCCATGACGAGCCCGTCGGGCTCCGCGATCACATCCGTGACGCTTAAGACGCCCGCCTCGATGCGCTGCCGGTCTTCGGGCCACGGCAGCGTGGGGTCGTCCGTCGGGTCCCCTTCCTGTCCCAGCACGATATCCAAGCGGAAGCGAAGCGGCGCTTCCTGTATACGCGCTGCCGCATCAAGCGCCAGATAATCCTCCGGCAGCGACTTGAGCTCGGTAACCGACAGCGCCTCCACGCCAAGCTCGGGCATCCACTCAAACTTCGCCGGTCTACGGTTTCCTTCCACGTCAACGAGCATAAAGACATGGATCGCATAATACCGGCAAGTGCCGTAGCTCTTCGGCGGCCGCAGCTTGCCGATATGCGCCATTGCGTGGCGCGCCTCCGGAAAGTGTGTCGCCAGCTCCGCGGCGGCCGCAATCGCTTCGATGCCGCCTCCTTTCAACCGATTCGCTTCCTTTATAAGGTCAAGAAACGAGGCAGGCGTCTTGGCGAAAAAAACCGGAACCGTCACGGCTGTCAGCACCGCAACCTCGCCGTCCGCCGGCTTGAACTGCACGGCCAGTCCTTTGCCCGGCGACAGGAGGTCCGTTATCGAAGGATCGGACGAGCTGCCCGAGAAGCGGACCAACGCATCGATCTCTTTGCCCTTATCGCGCAAATGTGCCGCGGTCGTAAGCCCGGCGGCCAATCCGCTCGGCGTAAACACGGCGCGACCGCATATGCCTTTCGCATGCACCCGTCTATTCCCGGGGTGAACGCCTGAAAGTCCTTCGAGCGCGTCTACGGTCGGACGCGTCAGATCCGTACAAGCGTCTTCCGCGAAGGTTAAATCAATGTTGGTGCGATCGGCCAATGGTTTATGCATCCGGCATTTCCCTCCAAGTCTTGAGCTGCCGCCCGCATCAGCCGGCCGGCGATTGTTATATTTACCCTTTTTGCGCATCGCTAACCGATACTGGAAGGCATGACTCATGCCTTGACGATCGGTCAAATCAGGGCCGGTAACGGTCAAATTTTTTTTGAGCCGCCTTGCTATAGTGAAGGGGCAATCAACTGTATGGAAATGGAGGAACGAATCAGTGAGTCAGTCCACGCTTCTCCCCGTCTATTCGCTGCTCAAGGACAACCTTCGCACGCAGGTGTTTACGGACAGACGGCAGCTTGGCCAGGCTGCATGCGACGACTTCGTCGGTAAGCTGAAAGCGCTTCTGACAATCGGCCGCAGCCCACGCGTCGTATTCGCGGCCGCGCCCTCGCAGAACGAATTTCTCGACGCGCTCGCCGCCCAGCCCGGTATCGATTGGGGCCGCGTCACCGCGTTTCACATGGACGAATACCTGGGCTTGCCCGCTGGCGCCCCGCAGCGCTTCGCGCGATACCTGAACGAGCGGCTGTTCGACAAAGTCAAACCCGGAAGCGTCCATCTCATGAATCCCTGCGAAGACGCCGAGCAGGAAGCGCTTCGATACGAAGGGCTGCTGCGCGAGGCGCCGATCGATATCGTCTGTCTCGGGATTGGGGAAAACGGCCACTTGGCCTTCAACGATCCGCCTGTCGCCGACTTCGACGATCCGCGCTGGGTCAAAGTCGTCGAACTTGATGCGGACTGCCGGATGCAGCAGGTCAACGACGGGTGTTTCGACTCGCTCGCGCGCGTGCCGACGCATGCGCTCACGATGACCATCCCCGCATTAATGTCCGCCATGCATATCGTATGCATCGTGCCCGGACAGCGCAAGCGCGAAGCCGTACGCCGTGCGGTCCATGGCCCGATCGAGGAGGCTTGTCCCGCCAGCGCCCTGCGCCGGCACGAGAGCTGCGCCTTGTACACAGACATGGACAGCTACGGCTACAAGCGGATCGATTAAGACTAACCTGGCAAAGGAGGGAATTTACGATCGGATCGTCGACGGGAAATCCAGCACGTACGATCTGCGCCGGGCTCGCGAGCCCGATAAACGATTTCGCCGTTGTTATTTTGAATAGGAGGTCATCGAAATGAACCAACGACCGCTGTCCGCGCAAGACGACATCATGGGGGCTTACCTGACTTATATTACAGGGCTGCTCGAAGAAATCCGAAGCGAGCCTCGCGACCGCCTGCTGGAGGTAGCCGGCCTGCTGGCCGACCAGATCGCGGAGGATAAGCTCGTCTACTTGTACGGTCCCGGCGGGCACTCCAATATGAACGCCACAGAGATTTTTTTCCGGGCCGGGGGCTTGATGCATATCAGCGCCATCCTCGACGAGGGCACGATGATCTCCAACGGTGCCCTGCGCTCGATGGCCGTCGAACGCACGCCGGGTTACGGCAAGCTCGTTATCGAGGACAACCGGCTCGGACCGGGCGATATTCTGATCCTCGCCAACGCTTACGGCATCAACACCGCCTGTATCGACGCGGCGCTTGAGGCGAAGCGCAGAGGCGTCGTCACGATTGCCGTGACCTCGGTCGGCCATGCCGACGCGACCCCCAAAGACCATCCGGCGCGGCACCCTTCCCGGCTTAATCTGTACGAAGCATGCGACTATTACCTGGACAGCAAAGTGAAGCCGGGCGACTCGGCTTTGCCGATTCAAGGCCTGGAACCGCGGATGGGGTCGACATCCACGTTCGCCAACGCCTTTCTGCTGAACTCTCTTATGATGATAGCTGCGGCTCTTCTTGCCGAGAAAGGGATCGAAGTACCTGTCTGGAGAAGCGCCAATGCGCCCGGCGGGGACGAGTGGAACAACCGGTTCATCGACCGGTTCAAGGGCCGCGTTAGATGGCTGTAGCGAGCGCGGCGGCGGGGACTTCATCTCGAAGAATCGCAGGCTTGGAAAATACGTTCATTCGCTGCCTATCCCTGAATGCCCAGGAGGAATCGTCATGAAGCTCGATCTGATCCCGCAACCGCAATACGTCCGGCTGTTGCCCGAAGACGGAGACGATATTCAGGCGCCGCTGCCCGCCCATCTCGCCGGCATGCGCGTCAAGCTGCTGTTGCCCCGGCCCGACGACAGGCTGTCTCGTTTGGCGCGCGAACTGTTCGGCGATGCGCAGGTCGCCGTGGAAACGTCGCCCGATGCGTACGCCCTTCTGTCTGAGGGCCAGCCTATGCGGCGCGAAGCGGCCGAGCGCCTCGCCGGTCGCCATGACGGCTATGTGCTGCGCATCGGCGACGGCGGCTTGTCGCTGCATGCCCGGGATGCGTCCGGCCTTTATTACGCATTGAAAACGCTGCTTCAATTGATGCGGAGGTACGACCCGCTGCCTGCAGTCGAGATTGCCGATTGGGCTGACTTGCCGCTGCGCAGCGACTATTTGGACCTCCGCACCGTTTATCCTACGTTTCCTAATCTGTTGACTTATATCGCCGAAATGTCCGACTATAAGATTAACACGCTCGTCGTCGAATACGAGGACAAGCTGCCGTTCAGACGCCACGCTTTTCTGCGCCACCCGGAGCTGGCCATGTCGGAAGCCGAGCATGCCCTTCTGCTCCGGACGTGCCGCGATCACTTTATCGAGGTTATACCGAAGCAGCAGTCGTTCGGCCATCTGGAGTTCATTCTCAAGCACCCACCATATATCGCGCTGCGCGAAACGCCTGACAGCGTCGGCGAGCTGTGCCCGCACCGGCCCGGCGCGTTCGACATGATGGCGGGCATTCTCGAAGACGTCGCCGCCCTCCATCCGGACAGCCGTTATCTCCACATGGGCTGCGACGAGGTGTGGAGTCTCGGCGAGTGCGCGGACTGCCGCGCCTCCGGCCTGACGCGCGAGGCCTCCTTCATCGCTTTTGTCAATCGGCTCGCCGTACGCGTCCGCGAGCTCGGCAAGACGCCGATGATCTGGCACGACATGCTGATGCATGCCACGCATGAAGAACTGTCCGCGCTCGATCCCGAAGTGACCGTCGTCGTCTGGATCTACGGCGGCCATCGCATGAAGCGGGATGCGCTAGACATGATCGGCAAGCTTAGACGCGCAGGCTTATCCGTAATCGGCGCTTCCTCGGTTCGCTGTTGGGATGACGAAGGGGACCAGAATTATCCGGTCATCCGCAACCGCGTCGCCAACGTCTTGCGCTGGACCGAGCTCGCCGAGACCGAGCAGCTGACGGGCGTCATCGGCACGAACTGGTCTGCGCCCTTCGCGCTCGGCAGCCCGTACGGCCTGTTCGAGACATCTCGCTACCCGGCCTTTTTCTCGGCCGACCAGTGCTGGAACCGCCGAGCGGACCCGGATACCTATCTCGCGCGATTCCTTTCGCAATATCATGGCATGGACGATGCGGCCGCTATCGCCGACGGCTACGAGATCGCGGACTACTACCAACTCGTGCCCGAGCTGCTGCCCGGTATCGCCCTTAATCGCCCGGTCGCCGAGCTGATCGCGGCGATGATCCAATACGAAATTCCGGCCAAGCGCAGGTTGCCGCTCTATACATTTCTATTCAGAGGCGAGCTGTATCCCGGCGAAGAGGTCATGACGAGCCTCAGAGACAAGCACCGCACCGGCTACGCCGCACTGGAAGCGGCCAAGACCGCCATGCGGATCGCGATCGAGCCGCTGCTGAAGTCGGCCATGGCGGAACTGTTCATCGCTTCGAGGTTTTACCGGTTCGGACTGTACGAGGCGAAGCTGCGGGCGATGGCGTCCGCCGCGGAAGCCTTTGCAGGCGAACAACTCGATTTCGACAAAGAGGAGGGCGAGCGACATGCCTGATATGCTGGTCAAATTGTACGACCTGCCCGACGGCCGGGCAGAGCTCGCCGCGCTTGAGGAACAAGGCATTCGCATCGTGCGCGCCATGACCGCGGACAAGGGACGTCTATCGGAATTCGTCGGAAAGCATTTCACCGAAAACTGGCGCAGCGAGTGCGAATGCGCCTTCGGCAGGCTGCCCTCCTTTGCCTTCATCGCCGTGCGGAACAAAGAGATCGTCGGCTTCGCGCTATATGACGCAATCGTCCGCAACTTCTTCGGCCCGACCGGCGTGGCGCCGGCGTGCCGCGGCCTTGGCATCGGCAAAGCGCTGCTGCTCGAGACGCTGCGAGCCATGCACGAAGAAGGTTACGCCTACGCCATCATCGGCTGGGTAGAAGAAGCGATCGGCTTCTACGCCAAAACCGTAGGGGCGACCGTTATTCCCGACTCGTTCCCGGGCGCTTACCGGAACCTGGTCGCCTTGAACTAATCGCACGAGACCCAAGTGGAACGCCTTGCATAGGCGCATGTCTGCTTGGGTCCATTTTTTTCCATGTAGTTGCTTATTCTCGTTCGTTTTTCCCGTTTTAACGATATCCCCTTCGATCAGGATTGGCCGCTAAGCACGCTGTTTTTGCACTACAATAGAGCAGCCAGCAATGCCTCTTCCAGGAGTACACCGCATACAGCAACTCTACCTCCTTTACCTCCGGATTCACTTCTCCTCCCCTCCGCCCCACACCAGTATCCCCTTCGGCAAGGTCTCAGGTCCGCTCCACTCTTCATCGATATTCGACTTGACCGAGCACCCATAATTTGCTACCTTAAAATAAGAACATTTGTTCCATTCGGAGGGATGAACGTGCCCAACCGCTTCTCGATTCAGGATTATGTTCCAGCCTATAACGAAGAAGACTGCGCGGGCGCCCTGTTCGCCGCCAAGTGGCCTGACGGTTTCCGCTGCCCACGCTGTGCCCATCCGCATTACTACAAGGTGACGTCCCGCGGACGTCATCTGTTCGAATGCAGATCGTGCGCTCACCAGACTTCGCTTACGGCGGGCACAGTGCTCGAGGGTACGCGCACGCCCCTGACCAAGTGGTTTCAGGCGATGTTCTTGATGCAGCTCGGCATCAGCGCCAAACTGCTGGCAGAGTTGATCAGTGTGACCTACAAGACTGCCTGGCTCATCAATCACAAGCTGCGCCATGCCATTGGCGAATGGGATCGCGGCCGGCCGCTCGCAGGCGACCTTCAGTTGTTAGGCGAATATTACGGCTATGAGTACCATCGGTACTTCAGCAGCCAGTTCGTGCAGGGCGAGTTGCGTCCGCAGCCGGTCGTGGTCGGCGTCTCGCTCGATGATACAGGGGATGTCGCTCATGTAAAAATGAAGGCCGTCGACGGTCCAGAGGGCGACCATTCGGCTGTTCGTGGTGGGACGGGCGGCGAGGGGTCTGTGGAATGCTTTGTGCAAAATCATGTCGCCGGCGGCGAAGCCGCCGGACATGCGGAGCAGCTCCAGCGTGGCCACCATGGGCGGTCCCCCGCTCATCATGCATGGCGAGAGGCCGTGCGCTGGCTGGCCCGCACCTTTGGCGGCATCGGTCCGAAACACCTGCAGGCCTACCTTAACGAGTTCTGCTTTCGGCGCATTTGCCGCAACGACATATTGACCGAGCTGATCAGCAGCTGTGGCATCACCAAGACAATCACCTACCGCAGACTCGTCGACGCCCGCTCCGGCGTTCGGCCGATTAAATGGGTATTCCGCCCACCTGCGCGCGTTCAGAAGCGTACGGGATAGCATAGAAACGCTTGTTTAATGACGTGCCACACCAAGGTGCAAAGCTTGCAGTCGCTCTCCCCGCTGCAAGGTGAACGTTTTACGGCGTTTGTTGCACCTTGATGAATTCCCCTTTCGCATGCTGCAGTTCCTGACCGAAGGGGATATCGTTCAAATTAGCAGAAGATGCGCAGTACTCCTGACCGAAGGGGATATTGTTCAAACGACCTAGACCCTCTCACGCCATACTTCCTGACTGAAGGGGATACCGTTTAAACGGCGCAGACCCTCTCACGCCATACTTCCTGACTGAAGGGGATACCGTTTAAACGGCGCAAACCCTCTCTCGCCATACTTCCTGACTGGAGGGGATACCGTTTAAACGGCGCAAACTAGGGTAGTTGCCGCGACAAGGCTCAGTCTCCCCTGTATTCGCCTGGCGTACCGCCGATATGCTTTTTGAACAGCTTAGCAAAGTAGCTTTTGTTCTCGTAACCAAGGCGCGCCGCGACTTCTTCTACGCTCATGTTGCTGCGGGCGAGCATTTCTTTGGCACGTTCCATCTTGGAGGTGGTGACGTATTGAATGAAGTTGTAGCCCGTCTCTCGCTTGAACAGCCGGCTGAAGTAGCTGGAGTTGATGTGCAGCATGTCCGCGACTTCTTCGAGCGTAATTTTGGAGCCGATGTTGTGGCTGACATATTGCTGGGCCCGCAAGATTTCGGAACGTCTGGACTGTTTGTAGATGAGAGCGAGCAGCGGCATTCTTTCTTTGAAAAACTGCAGCATCCAATCTCCAAGCTCATGGATCGTGGAAAGGTCGCCCAACGTTCGGTGCAGTACCTCCATCGAGAATACACTCTGATAATGCTGCAGCGCCAAAAAGCGCGTCTGATTGTCATACAGGATTTTGAGCGTCCATTCTTTGACCAATTCGGGATGGCAACGCCTCTCTCTGGCTTGGTCAAGCCACTTGCCGATGGAAGACTCGAGCTGCGCCGTGTCTTCTTCGAGGAAGGCGTCGCGGATGCGCTGAAGCGCCTCGGGATATACGTCGTGCAGATCTCCCTCCCCAAGCACGGGCAGCTCGGCTAGCGTGAAGATGCCTTCGTCGGGGAGATAGAATCTTCCGCCGCCGGAAGACAGGAGCCGCTCGGCTTCCCTTCCGAGCGCCGCCGGCGCCGCTGCCGATGTACCGATCAAGAAGGTCGCCGCGAGACCGCTGTCCCGGGACAGCCGCTCGCCGAGCGCCCGCAGCGAGGGTCGGACGGATTCGATCTTCATCTCGGTGAGGCTTCGCCGAAATGGAAACAGCAGCACCGCCTCTCGCCGTCCATGCGGCAGCAGCAAGGTGCCGGGCAGCTCGCCCGTTAGCCCGGCAGCCGCTTGACCGACGGCTAGCTGCACGGCCCGCTCGTCCGGCAGCCGCCGCGATAGTTCGGACAGGCGGTTTAGGGCGACCAGTACGGGCAGCCATACTTTGCCCTCGAAGTCGATGCCCGCCTCCGCTGCCCCATCCGCCCATGAGAGATCGCGGCCGCCGTCTCTCGTCATCCTATCCAGCAGCCCCTGGCGCAGCAGGAGCGCGTTCTCTTCTTTTTTAGACTGCATGCGGGCCAGTTCCCGAGATTGTTCCTTCTCCGCTGCGATCTGCGCAGACAGCTTGCGCAGCAGCGCCGCGATCTGCTCCGGCCGCATCGTCTCCTTGAGCACGTAATCGTCCACCTGCAGACGGACGGCTTGCTGAGCGTAGGAAAAGTCGCCCATGCACGACAAGATGATGCACCGAACGTCGGGCTTCAGCCGCTTGAGCTCGCCGATGAGTTCGATGCCGTCCATCTGAGGCATGCCGATGTCGGTGATGACGATGTCGGGCGGAGCGGCCTGTGCTTGCTCGAGCGCGACGGCTCCGTTTTTGCAAGCCGAATGGAGCTCCAGGCGCAGCTCCTTCCAGGGGATGGACGCGCTTAAATATTCCAGCACCGGATAATCATCGTCTACGAGCATGACGGAGTACATACGATTTCCTCCCGCAATTTGCATCTCGGCGTCCGCCGGCGTTCCTAAGTTCCGCTAATTTAATATCCCAGCATGTCCTATCCTGCTCTTATTCGGATGACGGCGCCTCTGCCGGGATCTCGATGACGACCATCGTGCCCTGGCCCTCCTCGCTATCCAGCGTCAGGGAACACCGTTCCCCGTAAATAAGCTGCAGTCGCTCGTAGACGTTCGCGATGCCGATGCCGGACAGTCTTCCCGCCGCGCCCTCGAACGACGCGCCGCGCTGCGACCGCAGCTCGGCACGCAACCGCTCCAGCGTCTTCTGCGACATGCCGACGCCATCGTCGCGAACGACGAGGCGCAGCAAGCCCGCCTCGGCTGCGGTGTCCGGACCTGCGCGCGGCTCTGCCTTGTCGCAGCGGACGACCTTGACGACGATCGTTCCCGACTCCTGGCGAAGGCCGTGAATATAGGCGTTTTCGATCACGGGCTGAAGCAGGAACCGTGGCAACCGAAACGCCAGGGTATCCGAGGCGGCCTCGATGATCAGCGAGACCTTCTCTTGCTGGCGGAAATTCAGCAGCTCCATATACCGCCGCAGCACTTCAAGTTCCTCGTGCAGCGAGGTGAATTCTCCGTCCCGGCGAATCGTCTGCCGCAGCAAACCGGACAGCGAGGCCAGCAGCTCGCCGTTTTCTTCGTCTCCCTTGAGCAATATCCGCAACCTGATGGAATTCAGGATGTTGAACAGAAAATGCGGATTGATCTGCGCCTGCAGCATCGCCAGTTCCGCCTTGCGCTTCTGCATCTGCTCGGCCCGGATTTCCCCGATCATGTCTTCGATGCGTTCGAGCATCTGGTCGAATTGCTTGCCCAACCTGCCGATCTCGTCGCTGCCCCGCACGCCCGAGCGGACCGCGAGCTCGCCGCTTTCGACCGCGCCGGCCGCTTTGCCGAGCGCCACGACCGGCTTCGTGAACTGGCGCAGCATGTAGATGAACAGCGCGAGAAACACGAGCGTCGCCGCGATCTGTACCGCGAAGCTGAGACGCGACACCGAGTGAAGCTGGCTGACCGCTTCCTTGTACGGTCTCAGACTGACGACGCGGTAGCCGCCGTAAGCAAGGTCATGCCGGCTAAGCAGAAACTGTTCGCCCTCGTACTTGACGGTCAGCGGCGCATCCGCCCGGCGCACCTCCTCGGGAAACGGAAACATCTGCCCGATCCGCTGCCGGTTGCGACTCGCAAGAATGCGCCCGTCAGCGTCGAGCAGCATCGTTTCCTGCCTGCCGAGGTCATGCTTGAAAATTTCCCCGAGCTTGCTCTCGCCGATGCTAATGACAATGTAGGCATAGGGATCGGTCGCGTAAGGCAATCGCAAATTGCGCGCCATCGTGAGCAGATAGGGCTCGTTGCCTTTGCCGTCCATCGTATATTGATTCACGAGACCGACCCAGCCGATTTCGTATACCGGCAACGCATCGACGCTTTTGAGCCAGGACGTCCGCAAAAAGTTGGCAGGCGTCAGCCCGCCGTAAAGATCGAATTGGTAGTTGGTAAAATAATGCCCGTCTACGGTCAAAACCGTGACGTATACGTTGTCGATGGTTGACGCGATACTGTTAAGAAATTGCCCGATTTCCTTCGCAGCCAAGGCTTCTTGGGCGGGATCGGCTTGTCCCAGCCTGTAGCGCTGCCAGTTCTCCTTCAGCGCGACTTTGGTGTTATTGTCGAACATGATGCCGTTGGAAACGCGGATCATATTGTCGAAAAGGCTCGACAAGTACACCTCGGTCAGATCGAGCGACTTGTTCTCGTTGTCGACGACCTGCGCCTTGACGATCCGCTGCGTAAGGTAATCCCCCGCGATCAACGTGAAGCTCGCCGGCAGCAGGAGGCACAACAGGGCGGCCATGATCAGTTTGCCGCGCAGGCTGTGAAAAAATCTGCGCCCGATGAACACCTTATCGCCCTCCCGCCGTCAGGCCTTTTCTGCATTTTAACACATGTCCGCTCCCTGACCGCGTCGTCTCTCCGAAAGACCAAGAACGCTCCGCAGGGTACGATCCCTGCGAAGCGCCTATTGTGCCCGGTTCGGGCCTTTTACTTGTTCGCGTCGACGATCTTTTGAAGCGCTTCTGAAGCCTTCGCGACGGTCGTCTCCATATCCTGCTGACCGAGCACGAACTTCTCGGCTTCCTTGACGTATGCATCTTCAAGCTCCGACTGGTAAGCCGGCGGCAGGTTGAGCGGGGTCGTCGGGCTGTTCTTCATGACGTAGGTCAGCGAGTCCGTATCGATCATGTCGGGGCTCTTAAGCTTCGTCTTCAAGCCGGTGATGAACTGATCGACGTCCTGCTTTTTCCACGCCGAGTAGACGTTGCTCCACTGCTCGCCCTTCGTCGTATACCAGCGAATAAAGTCATAGGAGGCTTGCTGGTTTACCGACTTTTTCAGCACGCCCATGAAGTTGCCGTTGGCCGGGCTCACGCCCGACGGTTCGCCTTGGCTGTTGGACGGCATCGGCGCGAATGCGCTGACGAACGTGGCCGGGAATTCGTCCGAGCCGCCCGCCTCCGTGATCATCCAGTTGCCCGTGACGATCATCGCCGCCTTCTTGGCGAAGTACACCGAACGGTAGGCCAGCTTTTGCGAGATGGTTTCGCTGTAAGGAATGGCGCTCTTGTCCACGTTCTCCGTCTGATTGCGGATTTCCAGCGACTTGCGGATCTCGGGCCCGTCCACTTTGAGCACGCCGTTGTTCACCAGGTTGTTGTCCTTGCTCTGGTTCAGCAGCCCCAGCTCCATGTACATCGGCCAGGAATGGAAGTACGTGCCGTAAATCTTGTTGGCGCCTTCGCCGCTGGTCAGCTTGCGCGAGTAGTCGTAAAAGTCGTCCCACGTCCAGCTCGTCGGTACCGCCAGACCCGCTTGGTCCAGCATCTCTTTGTTCAGCAGCACGAAGTAGTTCTCGTACGTGTCCGGCAGCGCGTACACTTTGCCGTTAAGCGAAGGATCGACCGTATATTCATCCGTCACCTTGATGCCTTCGGCGCCTAGCAGATCGTCGAGCGGCGCCAGCAGATCGAGTCCGACGCGCTTCGAATACTCGGCGGCGCTCGGGAACATGACGACGTCCAGATCGGAGCCGGATGCGATTAGCAGGTCCAGCTTCTTGAGACCTTCGACCGAGTCGTTGTTCTCGACCAGTTCTTCGTATTCGACGGTTACGTTCGGCTTCTCTTTTTTATACTCTGCGAGCATGCCTTCCATTTGCGCCTTCGGAATCCAGGAAGCGAGCTTGATCGTAGCAGGTGCATCCGACGGCGCCGCCGCGGACGAGCTCGAGGCGGACCCGGAAGCGGACGGTGCGGCGGACGATGCGGCATTGTCATTGTTGTTGCCGCCGCAGCCGGCAAGCAGCGAGATCGAGAGCGCAGAAGCCATGGCAGCGGAAAGCACCTTTTTGTTTAACATGATTAACCTCCCCAGGATCTGGTCGTACCGCTTGATGACGAACGGTTCGTAACACAATCGTAACATTGGGGTTTTCTTGTCGATAAGATACCAAATTTGACTGAATCGGAAAATAATTGACCGTTTTCTGTCTAATAAGGAAACATCTGTTCCCTCAGCCTTTGACGCCGCCAAGGCTAATGCCCTCGATGACCTGCTTCTGACCGAGGATAAATACGACGAGCAGCGGCACGATCGCCGAGACGGAACCGGCCATGACGAGCGAATAGAACTGGCCGTTGCGGTCCGCGAACGCGTTCATGCCAAGTTGGAGCGTGTACAGCGCCTTGTTGCTCAAGAAGATGAACGGCGTCTGGTAGTCGTTCCACGTCCAGATGAAACGCAGAATCGCGTAGGTGGCGATCCCCGGCTTCACGAGCGGCAGCAGGATGCGGACAAATATGGAATAGTGACCCGCGCCGTCGATCTGCGCCGACTCGATATACTCGTCGGAAATGCCGGCGAAAAACTGGCGGAGCAAAAAGGTGCCAAGCACGCTGAATCCGCCGAGCAGCACCAGTCCCGTATGCGTGTCGTACAGGCCGATGGAGCGGTAGATGACGAATAAGGGTACGAGCGTCGCCTCCACCGGGATCATATATGTCGCAAGCACGACCAGGAAAAGCGCGTTGCGGCCCGGAAACCTCACCTTCGTGAAGCCGTAGGCCGCCATCGCCGACACGACGACGGACAACAGCGTCGTCAGCACGGATACTTTGATCGAGTTCCAGTAATATAAGGAAAAGTCGGCTTTGCCGTTCCATACCTTCTTGTAGTTCTCGATGACCTGCCAGTGCTTGGGGATCCACTCGACCGGATAGTTAAATACGTCGACTTCCGGCTTAAACGAAGTGGATAGCATCCAGATAAACGGAAGCAGGAAGATAACGCCGAACAGCACCAGCAGCACCGTGATGAGCAGGCGGGATACGGGCAACCCCTTCCGCCCTGCGGCTTGCGTCTTCATCCTTGATGCACCCACTTTCTTTGCCCGGCCCATTGGAGGAACGTGATCGTCAGAATAATGATGAACAGCACGACCGACATGGCCGAAGCGTATCCCGTCTTCAGATTCACGAAGCCCTGCTGGTAAATGTCGTACACGATGACCGACGTGGAATGCGCGGGTCCGCCGTCCGTCAGCACTTGGATGAGCGCAAACGACTTGAAGTTGGAGATCAGGCCGGTGATCAGCAGGAAAAAGCTCGTCGGCGTCAGCAGCGGAAAGGTGATCCGGAAAAACTTCACGCGCGCCGAAGCCCCGTCGATGTCGGCGGCCTCGTACAGGTCGCGCGGGATGTTTTTCATGCCTGCGATATAAATGATCAGGGACACGCCGAGGTCGATCCAGATCATCAGCAGCATGACCGAAGGCAGCGCGTAATGCGGATCGGCCAGCCACTTGGGCGGCGAATCGACGCCGATGGCGGATAGAAAGCCGTTGACGGGTCCGTACGACGGATGGAACAGCACCTGCCAGACGACGGCGACGGCGACGATGCTGGAGATCTGCGGCATGAAGAAGATGACTTTGAAAAAGGAAGACATATACGCCCGCTCGGAGATCAGCACCGCCAGCAGCAGCGCGGCCGCCATGCCGATCGGCACGGCCAGCAGCATGATCAGATTATGAAGCAGCGACTCGCCGAAGTCCGGGTCCTTCAGCAGCTTGGCGAAGTTGCCGAAGCCCGACAAGTGAAGCTTATCGTAACCCGTCAGAAACGACCAGTCGGTCAGGCTGAAAACGAGCAGCATAATCATCGGAACGAGCGTAAAAACGATAACGCCGAGCAGCATCGGGCCGATAAAAACGTAGCCGGCCGCGATCTCACGCAGACGTCTGGATCTGCGGGTCGCAGGCGGCCTCGGCATCGGGGTCTTTGCGGTCTCATTGGTAGCCATCTAAATCTAAGCCTCCTTGCATAGGCGGTTTTCTACAGTATAGAAAACGCTTTAGTCAGCCATAAGGCTTTAATATGACTCATTTCAAATTTTTTTGACCGAGTCGCACCGTTTCCAAAAAAAGCCTGGATTTCTGCATGAGAACGGCTTGTTTGGGGTATTAAATAGTGAACCAAATCGGTAAGGAATGGCTATAACAAAAGAAATCACCAACCACCCAATTTAGGAGGGATTCGTCATGGCACAGGAACGCGACACCCAGGAGCGCAGAATCGTCGGCGTATTCGATACGGAGCAAGGCGCGGTAAAAGCAATCGAGGATTTAAAGCGTCAGGGATATACCTCTGACGATATCTCGGTCATCAGCAAAAACCGGGACGACCTGGACTACGTCACCGACGAGACGGGCACCAAAGCGCCTGAAGGCGCGGCGGCCGGCGCGGCGACGGGCGGCGTGGTCGGCGGCCTGACCGGCCTGCTCGCAGGCTTGGGGCTGCTCATCGTGCCAGGCATCGGGCCGATCCTCGCGGCGGGCCCGATCGCGGCGACCTTGACGGGCCTCGCGATCGGCGCCGGCACGGGCGGCATCGTCGGCGGCCTCATCGGCCTCGGCATTCCGGAGGACGAAGCGCACCGTTACGACGCGGACCTGAACGCGGGTCGCATTCTGGTGCTCGTCGACACGGATCCCGACCGCCGGGCGCCTATCTACGACACGTTCCGGACGAACAATACGCTGAACTCGGATACGTATATCGTCTGATCGGCTGCGGGTAGATAGGAAAACAATGTAGACAGCGAATACAATGTAAACAGCGTTACAGCAAGCCCTCTTCCCGACGCGGGAGGAGGGCTTGCTTGTGCGGGCTTATTTATGTGACTGTGGGGTGCTACTTGCCGTACATAGTTGAGCACCGAGGCCATAATGCAATAGGGGAAATTTGTTCCGCTATGGGTGCTCTTGGGACCGAGACTTGCCGTGATAGAGGAACTACGTTCCGCTATGGGTGCTCTTGGGACCGAGACTTGCCGTGATAGAGGAACTACGTTCCGCTATGGGTGCTCTTGGGGCCGAGGTTTGATGGATAGAGAAACTACGTTCCGCTATTGGCGCTCTTGGTACCGAGGCTTGCCGTGATAGAGGAACTATGGTTGCTATGGGTGTTCTTAGGTCGAGGCTTGGTGCGATAGCTGCACAAGCAAACACCCCCGCGCAGTCCCGAGGGACCGAACGAGGGTGCCGAAGATGATCCAGTGACTATAAGTCCAAATCAGCGAGACTCGATGCCGTTGCTGCTGTAGGAGTCCGAGTAGCGGCTGGCGTCTCCTTCGGCCCATACGTCGGAGAGCGACGGATCGGCCTGGAATTGTTGGAGCGCGTAGGAGCAGGAAGGAATGATCTTGCGCCCCTTCTCTCTCGCGTCCTCGACGACGAAGTTCAACAGTTGGCGCGCGAGGCCGCGTCCGCGGTATTCGCCGTCCACCGAAGTGTGATCGATGATCCAGGTGTCCGCGTCCGCCATCGTATAGGAGATCTGGCCGATCCTGCCTTTGACGCCGCGCAGGATGTAGCCGTTGCCTTCCCGTTCCGCGACGATCTCTTCTTCGGGCCGTACCTCGGGCGTTCCGTTATTGTACAATGCGCTCATGTCCGTGCACCTCCATCGTCATTCTCGTTTTTTCGTACTCTCTATCCCTTACCCCGATCAGCAACTTTCGAGCGCCCGCAGTCAAGCATCTAGGGCTTGTGATAATAGGAAACCGGCTTCGCGATGGCCTGGTCAAAGGAGCGCTTCACGGAGTGGTAGCCGATCGCGAGCTGCCCGCGGGTCGGGTCCCAGCGCTTGTACTCTTGCAGGGAAGCGACGACCTTGTGCGAGTGGTCCCGCGACCGCTCGACGAGCAGCTCCAGCCGCCGGGTCTCCCGCTTCGCGTTGCGAAGATTGTACGGCTCGACGTACAGGCGCAGGTCCGCGATCGTGCCCGTATGCGCCAGCCGGCGCGCGGCCCGGCCCATGTTGGCGTGATCGGCGTGATTGCCGCCGAGATCCGTGAAGGCTTTGACCCGGGCGTCCGGATACCTGCGCAGGTATTCTCGAAGCACATCTTCGCAGCCCTCCACTGTCGTCGATCCGTCCCGCATCTGCCCGTCCGCGAAGTGGATATGCGTCTCGGGCACGCCCAGCGCCAGGCAGGAACGGAGAAACTCGTCATTGCGCAGCCTTACCATATCGTCTTCCTCAAGGCGACCGTAGCCCTCGGCGGCCGGATCGTAATAACGTCTCGCGAGCGCGCTCCTCGTCTCGCCGTTCAGCTGCCGGCGTACGCTCGACGAGCGTCCGTCCGTATATAAGATGACGTGGCATTCGTCGCCGACGTCGAGATGGTTGCGGATGCCCGCGCCGAAGGTAAGCGCCTCGTCGTCCTGATGAGGCACGAAAAATAAATTGATCGCCATGCTGCGCATGCCCTCCCCGATTCATAAGATGGAATATAAAAAGCCCGCCTCGCGCCGGCACGAAGGCCATGCGCTAAGCGAGCTTCCGGTTAGACTCCGTCGTCCGCAATCTGCGAAGCGAGCTTGTCGTGCATGCGCGTCCGCTCCTGCTCGCTGACCATATAATAGTAGATGCCGCCGATGCGCTGCCCGCCGCCGTTAACCTGGTCCTTGCTGACCGTGTCGATTTCCTTGCGGTAGTTGTTGAACAGCGCCTTCATGTCGTCCAGCGTCAGGTTCGTCTTGGCATTCGCCCGGATCTCGTCGAGAATCTCCGGCAACTTGGTTACGGTCTTGATCCGCTTCGCCTTATTGATCAACTCGCCCATGACCGTCTGCTGCCGCTCGATGCGTCCGATATCTCCCTTGGGATCGTCGTAGCGCATTCGGGAGTAAAGCAGCGCATTCTCGCCGTCGAGATCGAGCCGTCCCTGCGGGTAATTGACGCCGTCAATCGTGAAGTCGAACGGATTGTTCACCGATACGCCGCCAAGAATGTCGATGATCCGCTCGAAGCCTTCCATATTGACTTTTACGTAGTAATCGATGGGCACGTTCATGAAGCGCTCGACCGTACGGATCGACATGTCGACGCCGCCGAAGGCATAGGCGTGATTGATCTTGTCCGTCGTGCCTTTGCCGACGATCTCGGTGCGGGTGTCGCGAGGGATGTTGTAGAGTAGGACGGAATGCTTGGTCGGATTGACCCCGACGACCATGATCGTGTCCGACCGACCGACGTCGCCGGACCGCTCGTCGACGCCGAGCAGCAGCACCGTGAACGGATCCTTGGCGTTCAGATCGACGATACGGCGCGCCGTATCGGTCGGATCGGCGTCGCTCGATGCCGCCAGCTGAACGGTCCCCGCGCCCGTGCCGCCCGCGCCGCCGGCAACGGCCTGCGTTCCGTCCCCCGCAGGGGGGACAGTGCCGATGGGCTGGTAGATGTCGCTAATCGTATCCGTGGCGTCATGGTAAAGGTACCAGGCATACCCGCCCGCGCCGAGGACGAGCAGCAGTACCGCAGCGGACGCGATGATGAGTACTCTTTTTACGAGGGGATTCCTCTTGACAGACAATGGAACTCCATCTCCTCCCAAGTACCGTAGAGATCGATCTCGTCGTCTTCCTTCACCGATTCTCCCTGCTGAATCTCGATGAATTCCATATCTGTCGCCGCGCGAAGCGCGTGGTAGGAACCGGCTGGGATTCGGAATACGTCTCCCGGCTTCAGAATATATAATTCTTCGCCGAGTACGAGTTCTCCTTCACCCGATACGACCGTCATCGTATCCGTCCGCTCGGAATGATAGTGATAGTTCAGATGCTTGCCCGACTTGAGGCAGATGCGCTTGGTCAGCACCTCCGCATCGCGGCTCTTGGAGTAGTCGAGCACGCGATACCAGCCCCACGTCCGCTCCTCGTACATCGGACGCTGATTCGGCACGACCATGTCCTTGATCCGCGGGCTCGCGTTCTTTTCGGATACGAGGATGCCGTCCGGGCTGACCGCGACGATCGCGTTCTGGATGCCGATGATCGTGACCGGAATATCGAGTTCGTTGACCAGGTGCGTATTGGCGCTGTCCTCGCTGAGGATGCCGTTGCCGATAACTCTCGCGCCCATGTTGTCCGTCAGCGTGTTCCAGGTGCCCAGGTCCTTCCAGTAGCCGTCGTAAGGGATGACGACGATGTCGGATTCCTTCTCGACGACCTCGTAGTCGAAGCTGATCTTGGCGAGCTTGTCGTAGCTTTTCTGCAGCTCCTCGTACTGGATCGGCACCCCTCGCTCCAGCAGCAGGCCGATCAGATAGCCGAGCTTAAACGCGAACACGCCGCAGTTCCACAGGGCGCCGTCCGCAATCAGCGACTTGGCCTTCTCCTCGGATGGCTTCTCCGTGAACCGCGCCACGCGGCTGTACGAATCGTCTCCGGCGTCCTGCTCCGGCACGATGTAGCCGTACTTGGAGGAAGGCAGCGTCGGCGTCACGCCCATGAGCGCGATCTTCGCATCCGTGCGGTTCAGCACGTCCTCGAGATCCTGGATCCGCTCGAAGAAACGGTCTTCGACGTACGGGTCGACCGGCAAAATGCACACCGTCTCGTTCAGGTCGACCTGCTTGAGCGAATATAGATACGCGGCCGCCAGCGCGATCGCCGGGAACGTATCCCGCCGCTCGGGCTCGACGATGATCGGCACCTGGCCGAGCTGGCTCTGCAGGATGTCGAGCTGCTGCTTGCCCGTCGCGATCACGGTCGATTGGTCAAGACCGACGGCGCAGATCTGTCCCCATACCCGCTGGACCATCGATTCCATTTGCTTGTTTTCGTTTTCGAGCACCTTGAGGAATTGCTTGCTTCTCGCGTCATTGGACAACGGCCACAGCCTTTTGCCGGAACCCCCGGACAGCAATACCAATTTCATGATGTTTTCCCCTCCAGATGTTCTTTCGTCTTTCTCTCTTGCCGGCACGCTTAAACTTGACCGGCTATGCTCGCCTGCTATGCGAGCTCTGAAATGCAAACTCTGCTATGCCCGCTCTGTCAAGCTCGCCCGCTTAGCCGATTCTGCGTTCTGCCTGCACTTCTGCGGCTTCCGAAGAGCCCGTCAATTCGTACAGGTGCTCCCACAAGCCCAGGCCGAGTTCTTCGCGCTTCAGCGCAAAGTCGATGTTCGCCTTCAGGAAACCCAGCTTGCTGCCGACGTCGTACAGCTTGCCGTCGTAGCGGTAGCTGTACATGTTCTGGCGCGACGCGAGCTGCTTCATCGCGTCCGTCAGCTGAATCTCGCCGCCCACGCCGGGCTGCTGATGCGCCAGAATATCCATGATGGCCGGGTCGAGGATGTAGCGTCCGATCATCGCCAGGTTCGACGGCGGATTGACCTTCGGCTTTTCCACCAGATTCGTGATCCGGTTCAGCCGCTTGTTGATCATGTCGCCCTGGATGACGCCGTAGCTGGACACGCTCTCCCACGGCACTTCTTCTACAGCTATAATACTGCCGGCCCGCTCGTCATAGACGTCGATCATCTGCTTCAGGCAAGGTACCTCGCTCTCGATGATCATGTCCCCGAGCAGTACCGCGAACGGTTCGCCGGCCACGAATTTACGTGCGCACCAAATGGCATGTCCGAGCCCGAGCGGCTCCTTCTGTCGGACGCAGTGGATTTCGACGAGATTCGTGACGCTGCGGACGATTTCCAGCAGCTCGTTTTTCTGCTTGCATTCGAGGTCCGCTTCAAGCTCGTGGTTTTTGTCGAAGTGATCCTCGATCGCGCGTTTGCTGCGGCCGGTGACGATGATGATATCCTCAATGCCCGAGCAGATCGCTTCTTCGACGATGTATTGGATCGTCGGCTTGTCGACGATGGGAAGCATCTCCTTGGGCATCGCCTTCGTGGCGGGAAGAAATCTCGTGCCGAGACCGGCTGCGGGGATGATCGCTTTTTTAACTTTAGTCATGCGTGTAGTACCCTCCTATCTGCTGTGGAAAATGCGACGGCGAACGTTCGCGGGACAGAGCGACGGGGATAAGCGGGGACGGCGGCGGTATGTTTTCAAGGGGGAGCCGCGTGGGCTTCACCCCGGCTTCACGGACTTATGTCTCCTATATACCTTATCGCGTACCGCATGAATCAGGTTTCGATTGAAATAGAATATGACGGCGAAGTAGAGCAGCGCACCGCAAATGACCTGCAGGATAAAGCCCGTATTAAGCTCGAACAGCGCCTGGGACAGCCAATCGAAGGCCAAAACGCCGATTACCATGACCAATCCGCATAGCAATCCGGGCGAGATGCTGCGCAGCAGCGGGGACAGGCATGGCCCCAGCACGCGCTTGACGGCATAGCTGTACTGGATGCAGAAGATGACGATCTGTACGACGACGAACGCGTAGCACAGTCCGATCATGCCGCCCAGATAAGCGCCGATGAACAAGCCGGGCACCTGTACTGCCATGCAGAGCAGCGTGTAGCGGAAATACATATCCATCCGCCCTTTGGATTGCAGCAGCGGCTGGACGGTGACGACGAGCGAACGGATCAGGAACATGACGCACAGGATCTGGATGAGCGGCACGCTGGGCAGCCATTTCTCGCTGAAGGCGAACGTGACGAGCATCGGCGCCGTGACCAGCAGGCCCAGGTAGATCGGCGCGTTCAGGTAGCTGACGCCTTCGGCGATCTTGATATAGCCCTTGCGCAGCTGCGTCAGATCGTCCTGGATCTTGGCGAAAATAGGCAGCGTGACCGAGTTGATGAGCGGCGTCAGCTTCTGCACCGGCATGATGCACAGCTGGTAGGCCCAGGAATAGTAGCCGAGCGTCTGCGCGCCGTACATGCGGCCCAGAATCAGATAATCCAGGTTCGAAATGAAGGATTGGAGAAGATTCGAGGACATCTGATAGACGCCGAAGCTGAGATAGCCCTTGAGGTCGCCGCGCGTGAAATGCATGGCCGGCGTCCATCTGCGCCAGCCCATGATCATGAGTCCCGCAGAGCGGACGAGCGCATTCCCGAGATAAGAGCCGACCAGCGCGTAGACGCCGTAGCCGTAGTAGGCGCCCGCGACCGCGATGAGGAAGCCCGCGAAGTAGGCGGCGATCTGAATCTTCGAGATCGCGTCGAACTGCAGCTCCTTGCGCGACAGCACCTCGAACTGCTGGCCGAAGGCCGGGATCAGGCACAGCAGCGACATCCACCGGACCGGATTCACAAGGTCAGGCTCATGATAGAAGGCCGCTATGAGCGGCGCAGACAGGAAAATCGCCAGACTGATGACGAAGCTCGTCGCCAGGTTCAATATGTAGAGGCTGGAGAGGTGGTCCCTGGTAACGTCCTGGCGGTGAATGATCGCGTTGGATATGCCCATGTCGGTCAGGTTGACGGCTGCCGCGACGATGACCATGACCATCCCCATGAGACCGTAATCCTTGGGCGTCAGCAAATGGGAGACGGCGAGGAGCTGCAGCACCTGCACGACGATGGAGATGATGGTCGCGAGCGTGGACCATTTGGCCGCCGCGATCCCTTTTTTCTTGAGCGAGCTCATGATTGTCGGGTCACTTCCTTGGATGAGGCTGTACGCCGCAGACCGTCGGCGAACGCAAGCAGCGTCCTGGCCTTCGCATCCCAGGCATGGCGTTCGGCCATTGCCCGGATGCGGTCGCGGCCAAGCTTCGCGGCGATTGCCTTGCCGACCTGGGCCGGGAATTCGTCCGCGTCCCGGTAGAAAAACAGGAACGGCTCCTCGCGCCGCAGCAGCTCGGGCGTCTCGGTGACGACGACCGGCAGTCCGGCGGCCGCGTATTCGTACAGCTTCATCGGGCTGCGCCCTTTGTTGGCCGCATGGCCGCTCAGCGGCAATAGCGCGACGTCGGCGTGATGAAGGTAGCTCGGCACGTCCTTGTACTTCTTCGGACCGAGCAGATGCACGTTGGGCCGACCGGCGAACACGGCGGCCGTCGCGTCGTCGTAGGGTCCGATGACGACAAGGCTAAGGTCGGGCCGCGCGTCCGCCAGCTTGCGCAACGCGCCCAGGTCGAGCCGCTCGTCGAGCGCGCCGACGTAGACGGCCCGGGGGCCGGGGATCGCCCGCATGTCCGCGGGCTCTTCGCCGCCTCGCGCGAAGTGCTCGTACTCGACGCCGTTCTCGAGCAAAAGGCATGGCAGCGCGGGATTGTACGGCAGCAGCTCCTCGAGCACCGGCTCCGACGTGGAGACGAGACCGTGCGCCCGTGCCATGATCGCGGCCTCGGCGGCCTGGATCGAGCGGTCGCCCGTCATTTGGGCGTACAGGTCCGTCGGCCGGTACACGGTGACGTCGGGCCTTACGATCTCGTCCAGCCCGGCGAACCGGGGCTGGTCGATGAGCAGCAGGTCCACGCGATCCATGCCTTGCTCGCGAAGCAGCCGTTTCATGCGCGGCAGCGTCCAATTTTTGCCCGTACGGGCGTAGATCGGGCCGGCCACCTCCCACGGCAGCAGCGCCATGGGCACGCTGTTCACCGCCTGATCCGGCTCCGCTTCGGGCTGGCCCCGGTAGATCTTGATACGCGCGCGGATATCCCGGTCCTTGTATTTGAGCAAGTGCATGGGACTCAGCGGCGTGCTCATATGAAGAACGCGGTGGCCGAGCCGCTTCATCTCGCGGGCGAGATGGTGGGAGCCGACGACAAACGGCCCGCCCATGTACGTGTGGCTCGCGAATACGATGTTCACCGGCTCCACCCCCTCTCTCGCTCCGGCACATATGCCGGCGCAGCCGCAGCCAGATGCGGCCGGACCGCGTCCAGCGTTTCCCTGGCGCACTTGTCCCAGGAGAAGGTAGCGGCCCGCGCGAGTCCGCGCTCGCGCAGCTGCGTCCGCAGCCCGTCATCCTCCATGAGGCGCCTGATCTTGGCCGCGATGTCCGCAGGATCGTGCGGATCGCAGTAGAGCACGGCATCCCTGCACACCTCGGGGATCGAAGCCGCGTCGGAAGCGACCACGGGGCAGCCGCAGGACATCGCCTCGAGCGCCGGGAAGCCGAACCCTTCGTAGAAGGAAGGGAAGACGAAGCAGGAAGCCCTGTCGTACAAGGCTCTCAGCTCTTCGTCCGTCACATAGCCGAGCGTTTTGACTTCGCCGCCGATCCGGCCGCCGGCCGGCTTGAATATCTTGCTGCTGCCGCCGGCGATGACGATGTCGAAGCCGACGTCGCCCATCAGCTCGATCGCCTTCGCGACGGACGCGAAGTTTTTGTTCGGGCTCATGCTGCTGACCGCCAGCACGTAAGGCCGCGCCAGCCCGTGACGCTCAAACACCGTCTCGTCGGCCTTGATCCGCAGGATATGCTCCCGGCCATGGTAGATCGTCTTGATCTTGCGCTCGGCGATGCCGAAGTGCTCGGTCAACTGCGCGCGGGAGAACGCGGAGCAGGTCAGCACGCCCTTCGCGTTCATGCCGAGCACGCGCTGCAGCACCTTGTACCAGGCGCGGAAGGCGAAGGAGTACGTGTCCGGCGCCGCGTAAACGGCTGCGTCGTGCATCGTGACAGCCTGGCGGCGCTTGGTCATCGGTCCCGTGTTGCACAGGCTGAGCAGAAATCCGTCCGCGCAAAGCGCCGGCAGACTGAGCTGCTCCCAGGCGTGGCCGGAGCCGCGTCCCGCCTGCTTGGTCGGGATATGACGCAGGCCGATCGGCTTCAGCTCGCCCTTCGGCGCCAGCACGACGAATTCGTATCCCTCGACCGCCGCGTCGCGTTCCCCGACCATGACGTCGAGCGAGCGGAGCACCTCGATCGCGTACCGCTGCACGCCCGTGACGGGATGTGTCAGGAAGCGCCCGTTGATATAGATCTTTTCCAGCTTCATGTCCGATTCACCCCCGAGAGCCGCCAGCTCTTGATTTTGCGCTTATTGTAATGAAGCACGAGCGTGAACAGGACCAGCACCACCCAGCACGGGAAAAACCGGCCGCTCGTGAAGTACAGATAACGCGGAAATTCCAGGATGCCCACCATCCAGATCGGGTACATCAGCATGCCGAACGTGTGGTTGTTGCGGAAGTGCGTGTACAGCACGCCGCTGATATAACCGAGGAGCGCCATATAAACCAGTGCCCCGCCGAATCCGTAATCGTGATAAGGAAGCATGAGCCCGGACGGATTGTTAAACTCCGGATTGCCCATCGTTTCGAGTATGTTGTCCAGCAGGCCCATGGGCCGCACGCCGTATACGTTGGCATACGCCTCGCCGCCAGGCGGTATTTTCCACAGCCACTCCCAGGTATAGTAGGGGAACGGAATCGACGGAAAGCCCAGCTCTCTTATGTACAGCGTGCCGGTATTGAGAGCCGTGACGTAGTAGCCGAAAAAGCGGGTGACGACGAACTCCCAGAATGAAGGATAGATGTGGACGTAGTAGCTCAGCCACGAACGGAAGTACTCGCTGATTCCGAAAAATCCGATGACGAACACGATCCCGATGAGCGGATACAGCTTCACGAACGGCACCCGCTTGCCCTGCTTCAGCCGCATCGAGATCCAGATAATGATCGCCGGCACCATGATCTCCATCAGGGCGAGCCGCTCGGAGAAGAAGATCGAGCGCATGAGCGTCAGCAGGAAGACGACCGTAAACGCGGGCATGAACGTCTTGCTTCCCTTCAGGCATTGGTAGTAGGTCGCAAGGATCGTGAAGGCGATGCCGAAGTTCGTGAACGAGGTGACGCCCGTGATCTTGTCGAAATTCTGCTTGATCGAGTAGATGGCGCCCGGCTCTCCCTTGATGACGGACAAGAACAGCGACACCGTGAAGCCGCTGCGGACCATAATCAGCAAGTAAACCGCGTAGCCGAACAGCGTCATGGCGAACAGGGCGTAGATGACGAACTTGATAAAGGTGTCGCGCTTCAGCACCGCATCGGGGAAAACGGATACGGGCTTTACCTTTTTGTACAGCATCGACGACAGCAAGCCGCCCAGGACGAAGGCGGCTGCCGGGTAGACGGCGAGCCAGATGTTGTCGCTGTCGATGAATTTCTCGACGCGATAGAACATCAGGTAGTTCTCGGCGGGGATCATATAGGCGCCCGCGATGACGACCCCCATCACGATGGCGAACAGGATGGTCGGGTTCATCCACCAGACCGAAGCATTCTTTCTCATCACACGGGCACTCCCTCGTCTTGATTGCGCCGGCGCGGCGCGTTCACCTGCCATAAAAAGCTGCGGGCTCCGCCTCGAACTGCGACAGGCTGCCTACATGCGGCCGTCCGACCGAGTAGTAACGCAGGTCCGCCTCGTTCACCTGCTCGCTCGAGTACACGTTGCGTCCGTCGATCAGGATGTTCTGGCGCATAACGCCTTGCACTTCGGGCAGCGACAACGATTTGAAGGCCGGCCAGTCGGTCAGGAGGCATAATGCGTCGCAGTCCCGGGCCGTTTCGATCGGATCTTCTTTCCAGACCACCTCGTCCGCCTGCCCGAAGATCGCCTTGAAGTTGGCCGTCGCCACCGGGTCGTAGGCTTGCACCTCCGCGCCCTCCGCCAGCAGCGCGCCGATGATGTCCAGCGCCGGCGATTCGCGTACGTCGTCGGTATCCGGCTTGAACGCCAGTCCCCAGACGCCGATCCGCTTGCCGCCGAGCTCGCCGAGCGAATGCCGCAGCTTCGTCATGACGTTGAAGCGCTGGCCCTGGTTGACCTCGACGACCGACTTCAGCAGCTTGAACTCGTAGTCCACGTTGCCCGCGATCTGGATGAGCGCGTTCGTATCCTTCGGGAAGCAGGAGCCGCCGTAGCCGATTCCCGCCTGGAGGAACGACGGACCGATCCGCCGGTCGTGACCCATGCCCTTGGCTACGTCCGTGACGTCCGCGCCGACCTTCTCGCAGATGTTGGCGATCTCGTTGATGAAGGAGATCTTGGTCGCGAGGAAGGCGTTGGACGCGTACTTGATCATCTCCGCGCTGCGCACGTCGGTCACCATGATCCGGTCGGTCAGCGGGCGGTGCAGCTCGCCGATCTTCGCCGCCGCCTCGGGACTGTCCGTGCCGATGATGATGCGGTCCGGGTGCAGCGTGTCCGCGATGGCCGAGCCTTCCCGCAGGAACTCGGGAATCGAGACCACGTCGAACGGATGGGGCGTGAGCCGCGAGACGATGTCGCGGATGCGGTCGTTCGTGCCGACCGGCACCGTGCTCTTGGTCGCGATGATCTTGTAGCCGTTCATCGCGAGCGCGATCTCTTGCGCGGCCTGCTCGATGAAGGCCAGGTTCGCTTCCCCGTTCGGCAGGGGTGGCGTGCCGACACAGAGGAAGATCGCTTCGGCGCCCTCGACGGCGGGCGTCAGCTCGCCGGTGAAGCGCAGGCGCCCGAGCTCGCGGTTTTTGGCGATCAGCTCCTGGAGACCCGGCTCGTAGATCGGCACCTCGCCGCGATTGAGCCGCTCGATCTTGCCCAGATCCTTGTCCAGGCAAGTGACGTCGTTGCCGATCTCCGAGAAGCAGACGCCGGATACGAGCCCGACGTACCCGGTGCCGATGAAGGTCAGTTTCATAGTTGTCTTTTCCCCCTATAGAACGGCCTGGGCGCTTCCCGCCTGGCGCGTATTCTGATGCAATTTGTTGTCGACGTGCTGCTGCAGCTTCTTGCGGAACGAATCCGGCGAGAAGCGCACCGCATTTTTGCGGCAGTTGGCCGCCTGGATCGCGCCGCTCTCATTTTCGAACCGGCTTACGGCAGCCATCACCTGCGCCGGCGTCTGTTCTTCGAAGAAGACGCCGGTCGGCTGCGCGACGCCGAGGCCGCGGACGGTCTCGAGCGATCCGCCCCTGCCATACGCGATGACGGGCGTGCCGCAAGCCTGCGCCTCGACCGGCGTAATGCCGAAGTCTTCCTCGGCCGCGAACACGAACGCCTTGGCCCGCTGCATATGATCGATCAGCACGGCATCCGGCTGGTAGCCGAGCACCTGGATGTTCGGCGCCTTGGCCGCCTGGGCCTTGACCTTCTCCATGTCGGGTCCGTCGCCGATGACGACCAGCTTCTTATCCGGCATGCCGGCGAAGGCTTCGGCGATCATGTCCATCTTCTTGTAAGGAACCATACGGGAGGCCGTCAGGTAGAAGTCGTCCTTGTCCTCGCGGTACGAGAAGGCGTTCACGTTGACCGGCGGATAGATGACGCTGGACTCCCTGCGGTATACCTTCCAGATACGGCTGGCGATGAATTCGGAGTTGGCTATAAAATAATCCACGCCGTTGGCGGTCCGGTAATCCCACATGCGCATGCGGCTCAGCATCCACTTGGCGAAGGCGCCCTTCAGGCCGCGATGCAGGCCCGATTCCTTGAGATACTGATGCTGCATGTCCCAGGCATAGCGAATGGGCGAATGCACGTAGGAAATGTGGAGCTGGTTCGGACCCGTGATGACGCCTTTGGCGACGGCGTGGGAGCTCGATAAAATGAGATCGTAGGCGGACAGATCGAACTGTTCGATGGCGAGGGGCATGAGCGGCAGGTATTGCCTGTACTTCTTTTTGGCGAACGGCAAGTTTTGCAGAAACGAGGTTCGGACCTTCCGGTCTTTGAGGAAGCCCCGGTCCTTCTCCGGCAGGAAATCGACCATGGCGAACACGTCCGCTTCGGGATACACCTCGAGCATTTGTTCGACCACTTTCTCCGATCCCGCGTACGTCGTCAACCATTCGTGAACGATCGCGACCTTCATTTGGCTGTTGTCCTCCTGTCCTTACCAGGTGACATCTGGTTTGGATTTAATAGGCGCCCTTCTTGAGCAGCACGCTGCGTACGGTCGCGAACAAAATCTTGGTGTCGAGCGCGAGCGATTTGTTGTAAACGTAGTAAAGTTCGAGGTCGACGCGCTCCGGATAGCCGACGTCGCTGCGGCCGCTGACCTGCCAGTAACCGGTGATGCCGGGCTTGACCGACAGGAATTCGCGCTTTTTGTCGCGATATTCCTTGAGCTCCTGGGCGACGACCGGACGCGGGCCGACGAGGCTCATCTCGCCCTTCAGCACGTTGTACAGCTGGGGCAGCTCGTCAAGGCTGGTCTTGCGGAGAAATCGGCCAATGCGCGTGATGCGCGGGTCTTCGTGCGCTTCGAGCTTGTAGTTGCTTGCGACGTATTTGGCGTAAAGCTCCTTGTCCTCGCGCAGCAGCTGCTCGGAATTGGTGTTCATGGAGCGGAACTTGTAAATGTTGAACATGCTCGCGCCCTTGCCGATCCGGTGCTGCTTGAAGAAGACCGGACCCTTCGGATCCTGGATTTTGATGATAATCGCAATGACGGCAAATACCGGGGAAAGGAGAATCAGTCCGATGCCCGATCCGAGCAGGTCGATCACACGCTTGGCGCTTGCGAACAGGTAGTTGGTTCCGCTTGACTTGACGTTAGGCTGGACGATGGGCTTGGCGGACGTCGTGGTAGGGGCGCGGCTGGCGATCTCGAGCTCGTTGCCGACTAGACTCATTTTTTAATCTCCTCCGTATCCGTAATAATTGGCGTAGCTGGATTCGATGCGGCTGCGGTTCGTATTGTTCAAGACGGCGCCGAGAATGTGGGCGCCGACGTGTTCCAGTCCCAGGCGGGTGCGGCGGACGGCTTCCTTGGTCACCTTGCCGGAGCGAGCGACGAGGACGACGCCGTCGGACATGGCGCCGACGATCTGCGCATCTGCGAACGAGGAGGCCGGCGGCGAGTCGACGACGATGACGTCGAACTGCGTCTTCAGCTCTTCAAGCAGGTTGCGCATCGCGTCGGAGCCGAGCAGCTCCGATGGATTCGGCGGTACCGTGCCGGCCGGGAGCACGAACAATCCGGCGATGTCGGTCTGCTGGATCGCGTCCTCCGGCTTGCCGCGACGGATCAGGATGTCGCTCAGTCCCGTCCGTGTCGTGCGGAAAAAGGCTTGTCCTACCGACGGCCGTCTAAGATCGGCGTCGAGCAGCAGCACGTTTTTGTTTTCCTGCGCATAGCTCATCGCCAGATTGATCGCGGTCGTCGTGCGCCCTTCGCCGGAAACCGCGGATGCGACGAGGATCAGCTTGACCGCTTGACCCATCGAGGAAAACCGGATATTGGTGCGCAGCTTTTTGTAGGATTCGAACACCGAGGAACCCGGGCCCGCTTTGGCAATCTGGCGTTGCTTGCTGTTTTCTCTCGTCATCTGTATCCCTGCCTGTCTCTCGAATATGATTGCGACGATCTGTGTCGCGCCGTTCACGCGTCGATTCGGCTCGGTCTCAGTCGGTAGCCCGTAGCCTGGCTCGTATCGCCTGCCAATACGGAATGATAGATTTGTTCCAGCTTCTTGGTCTGCTCCGTCAAATCGAACGATTCGCAAACCCGTTCCCTGCTCCTGGCGCTCAATCGCCGCCATAGCGCATCGTCGCTCAGCAGCCGGGAGATGCAGGCGGCGAGCCCTTTGCAGTCGTGCGGGTCGGCGAGCAGTCCGGTCTCGCCGTCGCTCACCGCCTCCGGAATGCCGCCCGTGCGGAAGCTTGCTACGGGCAGCCGCATCGAGGCCGCCTCCAGGAAGGAAATCCCGAATGCCTCCTCCGCTCCCGTCTCCGTCGGCACGCTCGGCACGGAGAACACCTTGGCGCGGTTCATCCAGCGCTTCACCACATCCGGCGGCTGCGTGCCCAAAAACCGGTATTTCTTAAGCATGCGGGCCGCCATTTCTTCAAGCTCCGCCCGGAGCGGACCGTCGCCGATCAGCACCAGCTCGGCATCCGGGTCTTGCCGCTGCACCTTGCTCATCGCCTCGATGAGATAAGCCGCCCCCTTGACCTCGACCAGACGGCCGACGAACAGCACGACGTTTTCCCTCGTCGACGCTTGCTCGGGCTCCGGCTTGAACAACGCCGTGTCGACGCCGATATAGTGACGCACGACCTTGTCCGGAGGATATCCCTGCTCGATCAGCTTGCCGCGGATGAAATCCGATACGGCGATGAACAAGGCGCCGGACCGCTGGAGCTGCTCACGCTTGCGGATATAATTGCGGTGCGTGTAGTAGGACTTGCGGGCGTATTCGTCCTTGACCGTCGCATCGTAGCCGTGAAACGTGACGACGAGCGGGATGTGAAGGCGCCTTGCGATAGGCGCAGCCAGGGCGGCGTCGGGGCCGAAATGCGCATGGAGCAAACGGAAATCCATGTGCCTGAACTTGCGCTCAATCGGGAACCCGAGGCCCGTGGACTTGAACAGCAGCTCCCGCAATCTGCCGCCCGCACCGCCTTCGTTCAGCACGGTGACGCGCTCGGGATCGAGTGCGATGCCCGGATTTCGATTGGAGCCCGCATAGTGGGCGCGGTAGATGCGCATGCCCTCCGCTTGAGAGCGAATAAACGTCTCAGAGGGCGCCAACAGACAATCGCGATAGATCAGAATATTTCGTAAAGTCATGACCGGCGAGTCCCGCCTCCTTCGGTCGCCTTGGCAATTCAGCGCTGCTCTTCGGCGGGTCTAAGTTCCTGCTTGCCGCGTACGGCAGTCTCTCTGGCGAACGGAACCGCGGTGCGGAGCTTGCCTTGCGCCAGATCCTTTTGCTTAATTTTGCCGATGGTCGCGAGCATCGTGATGCCGAGCTCGCTCTCGAGGTCGTCTTCAGTCCGGATCTTGTCGTCGAGGTAGTCGACCAGGAACGCGATGCCGAGACCAAGCAAAGCCGCGAGCAGGAAGCTGAATATATACAGGACCGTGTGGCTGCTATTGATCGGGCCAGGCGAAGCCAGCGGATCCGGTTCGGTGAGCACCGTGATGTTGTTAAGCTTCATGAGCTCGGTGACGCTGCCGCGGAAGGCGTTCGATACGCCGCTCACGATCTGAACGGCCGTGCCGTAGCTGTCGGCCTTGGCGACCAGCGTGATGATCTGGGCGTCCTTCATCGTGTTGACCGCGACCTTCTCGCTGATCTGGGATGCCGTCATTCCTAGCTCGGGATGCTCGTCCGCGACGGTCTTCATGACGGAAGGAGACTTGATGATCTGCTTGTAGGTGTTGATCAGCATGAGGTTCGTATTGATAGAGTTCTGGTCGATGATCTGCTGTCCCGCGACCGTCGATTCTGTCTTGTTGACGATCAGGTCCGTCGACGCCTGATAGACGGGCTTCACGTACTTGTTGGTGTAAACGTAGGCGGCCGTGCAAATGACGACGATCAGCAAGGCAGGGATCCACCAGTATCTCTTGACGACCTTGAGGTAATGCTGCAGCTCCATTCTAGATAGCCTCCGCTTCGTTTTGTATGATTTCCTGCGCTTTGCCGGATTGGGAGATTCGGACGATCCCGATGAGCCGGGACCCTGGGAGGAAGGTGATGTTATGTAGGTGCGGGTCCCCTTTCGCCTGTTCATCCGTCTCTCTCATTCTTGACCCCAACTTAAACCTTTGACTCCGTATCTGAAACAAACATGCATAAAATGGTAACGGTTTCAAGTGGGTTCTCTCATTTTTAAAAAACGCGAAAAAGCGCGCCGTTATCGCATCGGCGCGCTTTGTCAATTAGAATTATTAAAATCCTGTATTTCCTTCCAGATGGATATTGCCGCCCTTGAAATTAGTAGGCGCTTTGCTAGAGTCGCTGAGAACGTTGTTCGAGAAATAAATGTTGCCCAGCTCCCCGTCTCCCCACACCCCGATGCCGTCGTTCACGGCGTTTTTGATCGTATTCGCATCGAAGGTGATATCGTCCAGCTTGCCCTGCGACGCGTAGACCAGAATGTTCGGGTGATCGCTGTCCTTGCGCATGCCCGTATGCTCGATCGTATTTTTCTCCACGGTGACGTTTTTCGTGTCGGCGGTCTCCCATTCCTTCTCGACGGAGATATAGATGCCGGCCATTTCCGTGCGCTGGATTTTATTTCCCTCGATCGTGACATCTTCGCCGCCGACGACGGATATGCCTCTCGCCTTCGAGTCGTAGCCGACGTCATTGCCCACGATCGTCACGTCACTCGTTACCGCCCGGTCCTTCAGGTAGCTGACGACCGCAATCGCGTCGTCTCCGGTGCCGGATACTTTGTTGTTCTCGATTCGGATGCGTGAGCTTCCGTCCGTGATGTGAATGCCGTCGGCTCCCGTATTCTCGATCAAGTTGTTCGCGATGACGCCGTCCTCGGAAGACTCCTGCACGAGAATGCCGGCCGTGCTCGCCTTATCGACATGCACGTTTTCGATGCGGAAACCGGTCGCGTCCCTGACGGTGATGCTGTTCTTCGCATTCTCGCCGTTGCCCCGCTTGACCGTCTTCTCGTAGACGTGGCTCAAGTCGCTGAGCGACGGACCGCTGCCTTCGAGGTCAATCGAGCCGCGCTTCGGATCGGTCGATACGATGACCGTCTTGTCGGCGCCCGCTCCCTGCACTTGGACGCCGTCGATAACCCAGAGGTCGTCGATGCGGTACTCCCCTTCGGACAGGCGAAGCTGAAGTCCGTCCTCCTTGGCTTTTTGCGTGCAAGCCTCGAGCGTCTCCAAGTCGTCGTCGCGATCGTCCGCACCCGCCAGGCAGAGCAGCGCGCCGTCCTCGATCGTCCAGCGTGTCTCCTCGGACGATTCCGGGGAGGGCGAAGCCTCTTGCGAAGAGGAGGGCGCAGGCGTGTCGTCCGGCTCCGCTCCCTTCTCGCCGCCGCGCGGCCACAACAAGACAACGGCCAGCACTGCCAGCAATGCGATTCCAGATCCTAGCGCATAGCGTTTTTTCCGGATTCTCTCCATCCCGACCTCCAGTTGGCTCTCTTTATAGATTTATCGGACTTACCAGAGTTTCACCCCTTATGCACCTGGGTAAAACATTCTCGCACATTAAAAATCGTTAAGATGACGCGAAAAAAGACGCTAAAATAACGCGGAAACAAACGTAAAAAAAATAAAAAGCCAACCCGAAAATCCGGATTGGCGTCGTTTTATCAGCCTATCAGCGCTATTAAAATCCCGTATTGTTGCTCAGATGAATGGTGCCCGCCTTGAACGTCGTGTTCGCTCCTACCGTATTGATCAACGTATTTTTCGTAAAGTAGATATCCTTGATCTGTCCGTCGCCCCAAACGCCGATTCCGCGGTGAGCCGCGTTCTTAATCGTGTTGCCCGTGAACGTCACATTGTCGATGACGCCCTGAGAGGCGTAAATCAGAATGTTCGGATGATTTTCCGGCTCATGAATGCCCGCATGATCGACCGTATTGTTCTTCACCGCGATCCGGTCGACATTAACCGTATTGTAATTCGCTTCGACAGCGATATAAATGCCCGCCATCTGCGTATCCTTTACCGAGTTGCCTTCGATCAGCACGTCCGTACCGCCGACGACCGCGATGCCGCGCGCCTTGGAGAGGTATCCGACGTCGTTCCCTCTGATCGTGACGTCATGCACCGCAGGACCGTCCTGCGCGTAGCTGACGACTGCGATCGTATCGTCCCCCGTCGCTTTGACCGTATTTTTCTCGATCAGGATGTCGCTGCTGCCGTCCGTAATATGAATGCCGTCCGCGCCGGTCGAATCGACGGTGCTGTTCGTGATGGTGCCGCCCTTGGCAGCGCCCTGCACGAGGATGCCGGCCGTACTCGACTTGTAAACATTGACGCCGTCGATCGCGAAGTTCGTCGCGCCGCGTACGGTGATGCTGTTTTTCTCGTTAGAGCCGTCGCCCCGCGCGACCGTCGTCTGATAGACATGTTTGACGCCGCTCAGCTTGACATTGTTGCCTTTCAGATCGATCGAACCATTCTGCGGGTCCGTCGAGACCAGCGTCGTCTTCGTCATGCCTGCGCCGATCAGCTTGACGCCATTCAGCGTCAGGATCTTGCTCAGGTGATATTCGCCGGCAGGTACGGAGACGTATTTGCCCTGCGCCTTCGCCTTGTCCAGGCAAGCCGCGAATGCGCCGTAGTCGTCCTTGCCGTCGTTCGCCACGGCCCCGCAGCTCGTGACGGACAGTGCGTAGACGTCGGCCGAAGCTGCCGTAGTGGACGGCTTCGCGGTTGCCGCGGGCTTTGCGACAGCGGAGACAGTCGGCTTCGCGGTAGGCGTCGCTGTCGGCTTGGCCGACGAGCTCGACGCCGCCGCAGCCTTCACCGCGGGCGTCGGCGTCGATGAAGGCTGTGTCATGGCCGCCGTGAAGGTTACCGCCGGATCCCACAGCGTATGATCGTTGTTCATCGAGGCCCTGCTGTTGACTTCAAAATAAATCGCCGTGCCCTTCTCCACCGCAATCGGCTTCAACTCAGGCGTCTTGCCGTCCGTCGTATTGACGACGGCGCTCCACAGCGTCGTCTTATCCTTTTTAATCGTGGCGAGGATGCCGTCGCCCTTGCTGTCGCCTTTCTTGACGGTGCCGCCGATCGTGATCGTCCCCTTGCCCGGCGATACCCATTTGCGCACGGCGTCGAAATCCTTGCTCGGATGCATCGCATCCTTGTTCACCCAGGGATAGCCGGTGTCCGCAGCCGCTTGCCAGCGAGTGCCGTCCGTATTGTATGTGAGATTGCTGTATACCGAGCCCGCGCTTTTCTGATAGAACCATTGGTTCCGTCCCTGCACGACCGAGAAATCTTGCGGAGCTGCATATAAACTGCTAACGCTGACGGCTTGCGCGTCCCTAACGGAGACAAACGAATTCGTAAGGCCAAGACCCATCGCGAGCGCCATTGCCGTCAAACCGATTTTTTTCAAATAAATAACCTCCGTATGTTTGAATATGATTGACAGGTGGTAAAGACGGAGTAATAGCCAGAACTGTATACTATCAAGCAACTATATTTGATATATCGGTTCAACATGGGTTTGCATGAATACTTTGGCAGTCAATTTGGACATGCCATTTGTTTCCTGCGACCTATTTTAGCATGCTTTTTAAGAATTTAAAGCAAAGAAATTATAATCTATTTTTAATAGAAGAAACACGAATCTGAGCGCACCGATCAAGGGGTAAATGGAGGCGTTGCGGGAAGGTAATGGACAGGTGATGCTATGGCGTTTTAAACATTCGTTTAACACAACGAACATTAATATACCATGCGAACCAAATTAAAGTACATATTGAATCTATTGTATGAGGAAAAGTTAATAATTGGCGTTTGGACAAAAAAACAGAATGTCGCTCGCCTGCGAGGCGGCGCATTCTGTTTTTTTTGCGGAATGGTGTGAGGCCAACTGCGGGCAATCGCCTGCTCTACGGCAGGCGTAGACGCATTCCTGCGATTGTTTCTACCTAATTATGTACGCAAACTTCGTTCATCCCCCGCGCCCGCGCTCCCGGCCGAAGACTCCAACGATGCGATTGAGCGGCACAGCGCCAGGTAGGCCTCGCGTGCTTCGGGCATCCAACCGTTCCGGTACCTTCTTTCCCAAGTGCGCTCGCCCTGTTGGAGGAAGCCCTCGATGGCCCGAATCGGCCTCCTATGCGCGGCGACCGTGCACATGCGCTGCGCATGACGCAAATATTCGCCGATGACCGGCATCGCCTGCTCGTAGTCGTCGATGTCCTCGGCCGGACCGCCGGCGATCAGCGCAGACAGGATCCCGCCCGCTCCCTCGAATAACGCCAGGTCGATCGTATCCGAGCTAAGCGCCTCCTCCAAATCTCCTTTAAGCGCGCAAGTATAAGCGAGCAGGCCGTCGCCGATCCGGTTGCGGAAGCCATCGCGAAGCAGCCAGTCCCGAATCTCTTGCGTCTCCGGGTCAAGACGCTCGACCAAGTAGATTCGGCCCCAGCCGTCCACGCAACGCGCCAGCTCGCAGAGCGATTTGCTGGAGTGCTCCATGCTCATGAGCGCAGAAGCCGCGTACAGCGTGAACTCCTCGTGCTTGCCCAGCGTGAACGTCAGCTCCCTGTGCCGATCGCTGCCGTATTGACTCAGCAAGGCAAGTCCGAACTTTACGACGTTGCGATGCACGCCATACCGCGCCATCCACAACGCCTCTTCGTACAGATTGCCGGCATTCAGTCCCGGCAGCGTATGTAATGCCTGTAGCGCCGGGCTGATCGTATCCAGCGATTCTTCGCGCATAAGCGCGAGATAGGCGGCTCTCCGGTTGCGTACGTTGCGGTCGCGGCTGAGCCGGAGAAGCAAGCTCGTTATCTCCTTGGCGGCGCCTTCATCCTCGAAGACGCCAATCGTTCCGATTCCCTCCAGGCCTTGTTGACGCAGCGCCTCCTTGCGTTCGGGCTTGTCCGCGTATTCATCGTCGTCGGGCAGCGCCTGGGATTTCAGCTTGCCGTCTTGACCCGTCCGGAGGACGATCATGTCGTAGACGGACGGCTTGCCTGCCCAGGGGTACAACGGAGCGACGGCAGTATTGCGAAGCATACGGATATCTTCCTTCCGACCGGCAATCGGTCTGGCCGTATCAAGCCGGATTGCCGTTACGTATGTATTACCCGCCTGGCAGATATTGCATCGGAAAACTGGGCGGCATACGTCGAAGCATGCAAAAACGAGGCGCGCGGATCTGAATCTGTCCGTCTCGCACCCGCCACGCATAAGGAGACGCACGGCCCGCGTCTAAGAATAGCGTTTAGCGAACATGTGTACGAAAGATGTTATAATAAGAGCTCAGAGCAAACCGGTTGCAAAGCGAGGTCAGGCTATGTTTATAGAAGACGATCCACTGGAAAACGAACGGCAGTGGGAAAATCTGCTGCACCGTGTCGCCGCTGAATTCGACGATCTGACGCTTAAGCGCGGCTATCAATACTACAAACAAGGGCGCATCGAGCTCAAAGATCCCGAAGAGATGCGGCTGTTGATCGCCGTGGTCGAAGGTACGAAAAAATACCGGACGCAGGTCGATGTCGAAGACTTCGGCGACAGCGAGTGCAGCTGCCCCGTCGGCCGCGCTTGCAAGCATATGGCCGCGGTGCTCATGGAATGGGCCGGGTATCACGGTTATCCCGTCCACGCCCTCGCCAACGCCAAGACGAATTTGTCGCGTCCGAGCCCCCTCCCTGCCTCGCAGAAGAGCACCGACGTCGAGCGACTCGCCCGGGACGCGTCACAGATTCCCGGCATGAGCGTCCGACAGTGGCTGGATCTGTTCGACAGATGCCTTGCGCCCATCGCCGGCCAAGTGCGCAATACGCAGTACGTCAAGCAAGCGCTGGGCCTCTTTTATAAAATAAAACCGGCGCTCCCGCCCGTCGCCGAGCGGCTGTTCGAGCTGAACGCGCTGCTGTTTCTCATGCGCCATGCGGCCGAGACCCAGAGCAACCCGGCGCTTGGTCCCAACTCGTACCTGGGCTACTTCACGCATCTGGCCGTAACGGATCTTCACGAAGCCGCGATGGGCTGCCTGGATCGCCCGCTACCCGAAGGGGACGAGCCGCTCGCTAGAGAGCGGCTGCTCCAGACGGCCGATATCCTCCGAGAGGCGATGCTGGAGCCTGGCCCGACGCAGGAGTACGAGCTGAAGCATTACGGACGCCTGTGGGAAACATGGCTCGCGCTCCCGTACGGAGGAGAAGCGCTCTATGAAGAGGAGCTTCGCAAGCTCGAGGAAGCGGAGACCGGACTGCCCGCCCAGAGCAGGAGCGCCTGGAACGCAGCCGTGCTGCGGATGCGGTTCGGCCTGGCCGACGACGACCGTGCGCTGGCCTTGCTGCGCGGCGAATCGAGCCGCCTGGGCTCCGCCCAGGTCGCCCTGCTTACGGAGATGCTCGACAAGCTCGCCGAAAAGGAAGAATGGCCGCGTCTGCTCCGGTGGCTGACCGAGCTCGGCCCCTTGATGAGCGGCCGCCGCCAGCGGGAGCTCGAGACATACGCCGGGCTGTGGGATGCCGTCGTCGCCAAGCTGCCCGAGGCGGAGCCCCGGATGTGGGAGGCGTTCGAGGCAATGATGCCGTCCTCCCAGGCGATCTACGAGGAAAGGCTGCTCGGCGCCGGAAGGTACGAAGAGTGGATCGACATTCAACTGTCGTTTGGCCGCGATCCGCTCGACTACCGTGCGACCGAGCTGGCACCCATAGAGAAGGAAGCGCCGCATGCGCTGCTCCCCTTTTACCATCAGGCGGTCGAACGTTATGTTTCAATGAAAAACAGAGCCAGCTACAAATCGGCGGTCAAGCTGCTCAAGCGGCTGGCCAAGCTGTACAAGAAAATGAAGCGCGAGGAGCGCTGGATCGAATTTTACGAGCTGTTCGAGCTGCGCCACAGCAGGCTGCGCGCGCTGCAGGAAGAGCTGCGGAAAGGGAAGCTGTCATGAAAGCGTACCAGGATACGATCGACGTCGACGTGCGGCTGAGCGAGCACGGCGACGCGCTGATTTACGGCGTCCTGGACGGGTACGGTTACGTACCGGGCATGCTGCTTAAGCACAGGCTTTTTGCCTGGCACGAGGCCTCGTTCTACGGAACGAACTTGGACGTGAGAGAGGTGATCATGCCGACGGTCGGCGAGCCGATTCCGGACACGGCGGAGATTGTCATTCTCCCGGTGGAGCACGTGCTGGCGTTCTTCGCGGAGCCGCGGCTGCTCAAGCACGTGGAGTGGGAGATGACCGGCGATGGCCGTCTGCTCTCGGCGTTGGCCCCGGCTCTTGCGGCATGGGTCGAGGAGCGCCGGTTCGTTCCCCATCTGGACGCCTATCGACGCGGCCTGCTGCAGTGGACCTGGGAAGACGAGCTGCCGCCGGTTGACGGAGAAGCTGCGGACAACGAATTTATGGAAGGCCTGCGCGCAGCTTTTTCAGCGGCCGTCCGGGAACGTCACTACGGCACGGACGAGGATTATGCCGAGCTGCGGCGGGCGTATCCGCTGCTGTTCGACAAGAGCGCCGCGTCCGCGGCCGGCATGGACGCGCGCGGCTGGCTCGAGGCGATCGGCTGGCGGCAGGACATGGCGCCGTTCCGGCCGATCCTGCGGCTGCTCGAGCCCTATGCGGCGGGCAACGCGCCGGAAGATTGGCGGCTGCAGCTTGCGCTGCAGAGCAAGCGGGACGAGACGATCGTGCATCCCGCGAAGCTTGGCGCGGACGGCTCGGTCTCCGGGCGCTGGCCTGCCGCCTGGAACGAAGAAGCCGGCGAGCGGGCCCCCGGCTGGCTGGAGCGGCTGCGCGCGGCGCTGCCGCCCGAGCGTCTCGCCGGCGGGCCGAAGGACGTGCTCGCCGCGCCGCTCGACGACGAAGCGGCCTGGCGATTCCTCTCGGCAGACAGCAATCGGCTGCTCGAGGCCGGATGGCGGGTACTGCTGCCCGCCTGGTGGGAGGCGGCGACCCGCAAGAAGCCGCGGCTGCGCGCTAAGATCGCGCCGGAGTCCGGCGGCAAGGGCAGCTCGCTGTTCGGACTGGACGCGATCATCGACTTCGATTGGCGCGTCGCCATCGGGGACGTTGATCTCAGCGAGGAGGAATTCGCCGCGCTCGTCGCGCGCAATCAGCGGCTCGTCCGCCATCGCGGCCAATGGATCGCGCTCGATCCGGCGCTGCTGACGCAGATCCGGCGCATGATGACGGGCATGGACAAGACGGCCGGCCTCTCGTTCCAGGACGTGCTGCAGCTCCATCTGCTCGGCGAGGGCGAAGACGCTGACGCGGACGACGCCGAGACCGAGGAATCCGCGGAGGCTTCCGCCGCGCGCGTACGGCTGGAGGTCGAGCTGAACGAGCATCTCGCCTCGTTCTTCGCGCAGCTCGGGCGCCCGTCGGAGTGGCCGCTGCCCGAGCCGCCGGCCGATCTGCAAGCGACGCTTCGGACGTACCAGCGGGAAGGCTTCGGCTGGCTCACTTCGTTGCGGCGCTTTGGCCTCGGCGCGGTGCTCGCGGACGACATGGGCCTCGGCAAGACGGTCCAGCTCATCGCTTATCTGCTGCAGCTGCGGCACGATACGCCGCCGGAGCGACGGCGAGCGACGCTGATCGTCTGCCCCACCTCGGTGCTGGGCAACTGGCAAAAGGAAATCGCGCGCTTCGCGCCGAGCCTTTCGGTCAGCCTGCACTACGGCAGCGGCCGGATTACAGATGAAGCGGCTTTTGCCGCCCAAGCGGCGAATCTGGATGTCCTGCTCACCTCGTTCGCCACGGCATCGCTCGATCAGGAGCTGCTGCAGACCTATGTATGGGCGGCCATCTGCCTTGACGAGGCGCAAAATATCAAAAACGCGCAGACCAAGCAGTCCGTCGCCGTGCGCAGCTTGTCCGCAGGACAGCGCATCGCGCTCACCGGCACGCCGATCGAGAATCGCCTGGCAGAGCTGTGGTCGATCTACGACTTCATCGCGCCTGGCTACCTTGGGACGCAGCGCGCCTTCCAGGAGCGGTTCGCGACGCCCATCGAGCGCAACCGCGACGAACGGAGGACGGCCGAGCTCAAGCGCCTCGTCGGACCGTTTATGCTGCGCCGCAAGAAGAAGGATCCGAACATCCAGCTCGACCTGCCGGACAAAAACGAAATGAAGACGTACGTCCCGCTGACGCCCGAGCAGAGCGCGCTTTACGAGCAGACCGTTAACGAGCTGCTGGAGCGGATGAAGACGCTCGAAGGCATCGAGCGCAAGGGCGCGATCCTCGCGGCGCTGACCCGCCTCAAGCAGGTATGCGACCATCCGGCGCTGCTGAACAAGGAGCAGGCGGCGGCATCCGACGCTTCGGAGGATAAAAAGGGGCTCGCAGGCGGGGCGGAGCCCGCGCCCCCAGCCAAGCCGCCAGGCAAGCCCAAATCCAAGCCGGCTGGTGAGGCATCGGCGCCGTCCGAAGCGGAGCTGGCAGAGCTGGTCTCCGGTTCGGCCAAGCTCGAGCGGCTGCTCGCCATGGTCAAGGAGCTCCGGGAAGAGGGCGACCGCTGCCTCATTTTCACCCAATACGTCGGCATGGGAGAGATGCTCCGCCTCGTACTGTCGCAGGAGCTCGGCGAGCCGGTGCTCTACCTGAACGGCAGCACGTCCAAGACGGCGCGCGACCGGATGATCGAGCGGTTCCAGTCGCGGACGCTGCCGCAGGACGAGCAGCCTAACGTGTTCATCCTCTCCCTCAAGGCGGGAGGCGTCGGCCTCAACCTGACTGCGGCCAACCACGTGTTCCACTTCGACCGCTGGTGGAATCCCGCCGTGGAGAACCAGGCGACCGACCGCGCCTACCGGATGGGGCAAACCAAGGACGTGCAGGTGCACAAGTTTATCTCGCTCGGTACGCTCGAGGAGCGTATCGACGAGATGCTGGAGAGCAAGCAGCAGCTCAGCGACAACGTCATCTCCTCCTCCGAGGGCTGGATTACCGAGCTGTCGACCGACGACCTGCGCGATTTAATCACCCTTCGACGCGGCATGAACGGCTAATGCAAAAACGCCTCCGATTGAGAGGCGTTTTTTGCATGCGAATAGCGCTTTCCCGTGCATCGCCGCCCGTCGCAAGCCTGCCATTCGCCGAAATTACCGCGAACGCAGTCAGATCAGCGGATAATGGCCTTCATAGCGCGGATGCGCATAATACGGCGGTCGCGGACCGATCAGCGGCAGATTCAGCGTAAAAAAGTCTCCGTAGGCGATCCGCACCATGCCGTCCGATTCATTGATCAGCAGCGCGTTCGCTTTTTTGCTGAACGAGTATGGCACCTTCATATCGATCATCCTCCATCGGGCTATTCGCCGTCATAGCCTATGCCGGATTCGATTCGGGAGAGCAGGTCCCCATTGAAATAGAATCGCCTGCCGGCACTCCTCGCTCTGCGAGCCGCAGACAAGCGTTGGCGTAAATGCAGCGGTCGATGATAGACTTAAGAGCAAAGCGGCAATCGCCGCACAACTAACGAGCGGGCAGCTCGCGGATAAGGGGCACTGAACGTGATCAAAGAATTGATCCACGAACAACAATGGATCGAAGCGTATCCGGTCATGAACGAATTGCGGACAGAATTGGACCAGGATGCTTATCTGGCCCTTTTGCGCGAGATGAATGCCGAAGGCTACAAAATGCTCGCGCTGTACGACGAAGACCGGATCGTGGCGTTGGCCGGCATCATCATGCTGACGAACTTCTATTTTGGCAAGCATGTATTCGTATACGACCTTGTTACTAAAGCCTCCGAGCGCTCCAAGGGTCATGGCGAGACCCTGCTTGCATACGTTCACCAGTACGCTAAGGATAACGGATGCAAAACGGTGGCTTTGGAGTCGGGATTCCAGCGTGTGGATGCCCACCGGTTTTACGAGACGAGAATGGGCTACAGCAAGCCGGGCTTCTCCTTTTCAAAAACGCTTTGACCGCGTTCTCATCTTGGCGATGTCCTCATGGAACGATTTAAATCGCATGCGCGAAGCCTCCTGCAGAGGCGCTCCCCATCGACCCGCAACGAAGCGGCTAGGCACCTGTCTAGCCGTTTTGACATACGGTGAGAAATAACGATATCGAGGAAGGCCCGCCCATTCACAGTCAGGCGTGCGGGTCGCCGATTCACGGGAGGCCGACATGACCAACAAGCGCGAAGGCGACAACGAGCTGGAGCAAATCAGAAGCATGCAGCTCAAATTCGAAGAGGCGAAGATTGAAGACCCATATCCCCTCTATCCCAGCTACGGCACGGTCACCCGGTACGAGGACATCGCGATCAGCGTGCCCGAGCAGCGTCAATACCGTCAGCCAGGCATCGAGAATCTGATGGTGCCGAAACCCATCGTCGACAATCCGCATTATAAAGGAAGCGGCAAGCTTGAAGGCAAAGCCGCGCTGATTACCGGCGGCGACAGCGGCATCGGCGCGGCGGCCGCCATCGCTTTTGCCAAGGAAGGCGCCGATGTGGCCATTTCCTATCTCGACGAGCACGAAGACGCGGAGCGCACCAAGGCCTGCATCGAAGCGTACGGCCGCACCTGCCTGCTGCTGCCGGGCGATGTGCGCGACAAAGCCGTGAGCGAGTCGATCGTCCACGACACCGTCAAAGCGTTCGGCCGTCTGGACGTTCTTGTGAACAACGTCGGCATCCAGTTTCAGCAAAACGAGCTGGAGGATATCACCGACGAGCAGTTCGAGAACACGTTCAAGGTCAACTTCTTCTCACACTTCCATACGACCCGCGCGGCGCTTCCTTACCTGAAGCCCGGCGCATCGATCATCGGCACGGCCTCGGTCGTTGCTTACGTCGGTGAAAAAACGCTTCTCGATTACACCGCCACCAAAGGCGCGATCGTCGGCTGGACGCGCGCGCTGGCACGCAACCTGGCGCCCAAGGGCATTCGCGTCAATGCCGTAGCTCCCGGTCCGATCTGGACACCGCTTATCCCAAGCAGCTTCTCTCCGGATCAAGTCGCCATCTTCGGCACGGAGACGATGCTGGGACGTCCCGGGCAGCCGTTCGAGCTCGCTCCGACTTACGTCTATCTCGCGTCGGACGACTCGCGTTACGTCACCGCGCAGGTTCTTCACGTCGACGGCGGCCAATCGACGAACAGTTGAACCAAATCCCGCTGCCGCACCGACTTAACGGTCGGCGCTCGTTCTGATATCTCCCGTGTCGTTGACGGGGTCCTTGAGCGTCTTTTCCGCTGCGATATTTCCTTGCTCGTCCAGCGCCTGGACCGTATAAGGCAGCTCGGCGAAGTCGGGCAGCAGGACGAACCAAATTCTCTTGCCCGGTTCATATTCAACGACGTCCGCCGCGTAATTGCCAGGCTTCGTGCCGCTTGTCTTCACGATGACGCCAGTGACAGACGCGTCGGTCAACTCTCCGACCACCAGCGGATAGGGACCGGGCACGCCCGGATATTTGTTGGGCATGGTCATATAATTCAGCAGCGAACGAACGCCTGCCTCCCCCGGTTCGCCATAGCCGATGCCGTAACCTCCACCCATGCCCCATTTCCAGCCCAGCCAGGTGCGGCGTACAAATTCAACCTGCAGTTCCGTACCGTTCGGCTGCATATTCCGTTTGATGAACAGCAGCACGCCCCCGTCTACGGCTTCGCGGTGAACGACCCGCATCGTATCGAAGCGCCGGAACTTCTCCACCGCCTCCTCCGGCGTCCAGCCGATCGGAATGAGCAGCGTACTGCCGTTCAACCCCATCGCCTTCGACAGCCGTCGATCCGCGAAGCCGCCCGGCGCTTCGTAAGCATAACCGAGTCCCGCCGCCAGCAGCATAACCGCAAGCGCCGCGATGACCCCGATCGCCCATCTGCGCCTGAAATGCTTGGCAGCGGATCCGCGTTGACCTGCACTCGCCAGGATATCGGCCACCACTCGCTCGCCGGGCCTCCGCCGCTCGGTTAAAGGCGTCTCTCTCAGCCGGGCGAACAGCGCGTCCTGCCTTAAACTCTCATCCGTGATCCGGCTGCCCATCGATCTCCTCTCCTTTCATCCGTTCGGCCAGCATCGCCCTGCCTCTGGAGAGCCTGGACTTCACCGTACCTTCCGCAATGCCGAGCAAACCGGCGATCTCGTTGTAAGACCACTCATAGTGAGCAAACAGAACGATCGGCTCGCGATACTTTCCCGGCAAGTCCCATACCGCTGCCCACACCTCGTTTGCCAATTCGTTCCGCCAATATTCGTTCTCCGCAGAAGCGGCGCCCCTGGTGTCGGGATTCAAACCGACGAGCGTTACTTTTCGCCAAAAAGCCGACTTCCTGTAATTGAACGCCGTATTGCGCGCAATGCGGAACAGCCAATTTTTAACCGGCCCGTCTCCCCGATAAGCATCGATCGCCCGCATCGCCTGCACGAACGTATCCTGCGCAATATCCTCCGCCCAGTGCTCCCGCCTTGTCAGAAACAACGCATACTGCCACACGTCATGCCAATACTTGGCGATCAAATCGGCCATCTCATCCGCATCCAGTGCGACGCGATATTTGAGGTCGTTATCCTCGACGTCCGCCAAGCGCCTCGCCTCCCCTATGTCATAAAGACAACACAACGCCCCGATTGTTCCGTTAATCTTGCATGTGAACGATATCCCCTTCGGTCAGGGGAATCCGCACTTCTGCCCATTTTAACGGTATCCCCTTCGGTCAGGAGCATTCCGCACTTTCGCTCATTTTAACGGTATCCCCTTCAGCCAGGTAGGTAGCAACGAGACTTCCGGCCTTTTCTTACGCAAAGATCAGACTGAGGCCTCGAATTCATTTTCCACCTGACGGAAAGGGATACTGTTCAAAATAGTGACGCGTCGACTGTCGCATCCGCCCGCCGCTCCTGATCCAGGGGGATACAGTTCAAACGTGACTACGAGCCCACTGCCGCTTTTCCTGAGCGAGAGGGATACCGCTCAAACGCAGCTAAGCGGATAAACTGGCCCTCTCCTGATCGAAGGGGATATCGATTAAACGGCAAAACGAACCTCTCCGCGCCAAAAAGCCATCCCCCGTCCCGGTACGAACCCGGTTAGAGGATGGCTGTATATTAAGCATGGTCACACGGTCTGCAACTGCTCCGAGGCGGGTTCGCCCGCTTCCGGTTCGGCTTCTCCAGCCAGTCGGATCTCTACCGACAAGCTCCCGTCCGATGCGTCGACCGTCATGAGCGAGCCTTCGGGCGCCGAGCCTGCGATCAGCGCTCTCGCTACCCGCGTCTCGAGATGACGCTGGATGAACCGCTTCAGCGGACGCGCGCCGTACACGGGATCGAAGCCCTCCTTCGCGATGAACCGGACGGCTTCGTCCGTCAGCCGCAAAGCGATGCCGCGCTCGGACAGGCGATCGGCCAGGCCGCGCGCCAGCTTGCGCACGATCGATTCGATCTCGCCCAGCGACAGCGGCTTGAACAAGACGATGTCGTCGACGCGGTTCAGGAACTCCGGCCGGAAGTGTCCGGTCAGCTCCTTCATGACGCGGTCGCGCACGGCCGGCGCGATGTCGCCGTTGTCGTCCACGCCCTGCAGCAGGTGCGGAGAGCCGATGTTCGACGTCATGATAACGATCGTATTTTTAAAATCGACGACGCGTCCTTGCGAGTCGGTCAGCCGGCCGTCGTCGAGCAGCTGCAGCAGGACATTGAATACGTCCGGATGCGCCTTCTCGACTTCGTCGAGCAGCACGACGGTGTACGGCTGTCTGCGCACGGCCTCGGTAAGTTGTCCGCCTTCCTCGTAGCCCACGTATCCGGGAGGCGCGCCGACGAGACGCGACACGCTGTGTTTTTCCATATATTCCGACATGTCGATCCGGATCATGCCGTCTTCGCGGTCGAACAGCGTCGCCGCGAGCGCCTTGGCCAGCTCCGTCTTGCCGACGCCGGTCGGCCCCAGGAACAGGAACGATCCGATCGGCCGGTTCGGATCCTGAATGCCCGCGCGAGCCCGCAGCACGGCGTCGGAGACGAGACCGACGGCCTCTTCTTGGCCGACGACGCGCTCGTGCAGCGTTTCTTCCAGCCGCAGCAGCTTGTCGCGCTCGCCTTCGACCAGACGCTTGACCGGGATCCCTGTCCAGCGCGAAACGATGTCGGCGATCTCTTCCTCGGTCACGGATTCCCGCAGCAGGCGCGTCTCTCCCTCTTGCTCGGCGGCCTCCTCCGCCGCCTTGAGCTGACGCTCCAAATCGGGGATGATGCCGTAGCTCAGCTCCGCCGAGCGGTTCAGGTCGTACTCCTCCTGCGCGTCCGCCAAGTCCTTGCGTGCTTGCTCAAGCCGCTTTTGCAGATCGCGCACGCCCTGGATCGCGGCTTTTTCCTTTTCCCAACGCGCCATCATGCCCAGATGCTTTTCCTTGAGATCCGCCAGCTCCCGCTGAAGCGACTCCAGCCGGCGCTTGCTCGCGTCGTCGGACTCTTTCTTGAGCGCGGCTTCTTCAATCTCCATTTGCATCATACGGCGCATGACCTCGTCCATCTCGCCGGGCATCGAGTCGATCTCCGTGCGGATCATCGCGCAGGCTTCGTCGACCAGGTCGATCGCCTTGTCAGGCAGGAACCGGTCCGCAATATAACGGTTGGACAGGGTGCCGGCCGCCACAAGGGCGCTGTCGTGGATTTTGACCCCGTGATGGAGCTCGAAACGTTCCTTCAGGCCGCGCAAAATGGAGATCGTATCCTCGACGTTCGGCTCGCTGATGAGCACTTGCTGGAATCTGCGTTCGAGCGCAGGATCCTTTTCGATATAAGTCCGGTACTCGTCAAGCGTAGTCGCGCCGATGCAGTGAAGCTCGCCGCGCGCCAGCATCGGCTTCAGCATGTTGCCCGCGTCCATCGCGCCCTCGGACTTGCCCGCGCCGACGATCGTATGCAGCTCGTCGATGAACAGGATGATCCGGCCGTCGCTCTCCTTCACTTCCTTCAGCACGGCTTGAAGCCGCTCCTCGAATTCCCCGCGGTACTTCGCCCCGGCGACGAGCGCGCTCATGTCCAGCGAAAATACAGTCTTGTCCTTTAGCCCCTCAGGCACGTCCTTACGTACGATCCGCTGGGCCAAGCCTTCGACGATCGCCGTCTTGCCGACGCCCGGTTCGCCGATCAGCACCGGGTTGTTCTTTGTCTTGCGGGAAAGAATCCGGATGACCCGGCGGATCTCGCCGTCACGGCCGATGACCGGATCGACCTTGCCCGCACGTACTTCGGCGACGAGGTCGCGCCCGTACTTTTCCAGCACCTCGTACGTAGCTTCGGGTTCCCGGCTCGTCACGCGCTGATGGCCGCGAATTTCCTTGAGAACGGCAAGCAGCCGATCCCGCGTTAATCCGAAACCATCGAACAACTCGCGCACGTCCCGGTTGCCGTCCCTTGGCGCAGAAGCCATCGCGAGTACCGCATGCTCGACTGCAACGTACTCGTCCGTCATCGCCGCGGCTTCTCGCTCCGCCTGCTCCAGCACGGACACGAGCGCGGGCGATGCGTACCGCTTGACCGAATCCGAACCGCCGACGCGCGGGCGCTTCATCAAGCGTCCCATCGCTTGCCGGTCCATCTCGGACGGCTGAATGTCGGCCCGCTGCAGCAGTCTCGGCAGCAGCCCGTCCTGCTGCTTCAGCAGCGACGCGAGCAAGTGCAGCGAATCGATCTCCGGATGCCCGCTCGCGCCGGCCAGCGATTGTGCGCCTGCGACGGCTTCCTGCAGTTTTTGCGTATATTTGTTGAAGTCCATAAGCGTGTCTCCCCTTATCGGTTAAAATGGTGTCCCGCTTGCAGCGGATTCATGCCGGGCTTGTGTACGCTCTGAGGCGTCAGTTTCTCGCGCGAGGCTTGATGCCCGCCTTGAAGCCGCTTCGCTCCGCGAGCTGGCGGTACAGCTCCCGCTCCTCCTGGCTCGGCTTCGGCGGCACGACAAGCGCGACGTCGAACAAAATGTCGCCGTATCCGCCGTCCTTGCGGCGCAGGCCCTTGGCGGGAATGCGCAACTGCTTGCCTGCGGGAAAGTCCGGCGGCATCCGAAGCTTCACCTGGCCCCCATCCGGCAGCCTGACAATCGCTTCTCCGCCAAGCACGGCCTGCCACGGCGCAGCCTCCACCGTCGCGAGCAAATCCCCGTTTTCACCGAGTTCGTACGAATCATTTGGCTCGACCGACACCTCGATCAGCAGCTCGTCGCCTTCCTGCAAGCCGTTCGCCCCGTCTCCCTTGAGCCGGATGACGGTGCCGTCGGCCATCCGTTCGGGCACGCGCAGCGCGATGTCTTTGGTCCCGACCCGCACATTGACCTTGGCGCCCTGCCAAGCCTGCTCCAAGCTGACGTTCAGCCGGGCATGCTGCGTTCGCGATCCGGCGCCGAACGGATCGAAGCCCGATGCGCCCCAAGCGGATTCGGCTCCGAATCCGGTCGAGCCGGCACCGTAAGCTCTAAAACCGTTTCTTCCGCCGGTCGCGTCGCCGTAAGCGCCGAAACCTTCTTTACCTCCGAAGCCGCCGACTCCTCCGACGCCGCCTTGGCCGAAGAGAATCTCGTACAGCTCCTCCTCGGACAGTCCAGCCGCACCTTGGCCGCCGCCGCTCCAGCTCCATGCGCCGCCGTTCTGCGCACCGCTTGGCCCGCCGCTGCCTCCCGCCCGCCCCGCATACTCGCGCCGCATCGACGCATAACGCTGTTCTTCTTCGTAAGCTTGCTTTTTATCGTCATGGCTCAGAATGTCGTAAGCCTCCGCGATCTCCTTGAACTTCGACTCCGCCTCGGGGGCTTTATTAACGTCGGGATGCCATTTCTTAGCCAGCTTCTGATAAGCCTTCTTGATCTCCTGCTTCGTAGCGTCCTTGCCGACGCCGAGCACCTCATACGGATTACCGATCGTCATGGTGCATCTCCTCCCCCGGGCAGTCTCGTCTGACCTTTTTTGACCTTAATGCTATTATAGTCCCGTCAAGCGGATATGCCAAAGGCGATTTGGGACGTTTATGGACGTTTTTCATTCATAAATGGCCATTTATCTCACTCAGAGAACCATTCTTGACCTTTACTGATCTTTGTTGATTATTCCGGCTCCTCCGTTATCCTTACCACCAGCACACTTTTCGGACTCAGAAGCCGCTATTCCTCAGAAGGCGCTCTAACGTTCGATCCGACGCCAATATCCCCCTCGCATGCGCGAAGGGGATAACGTTAAAATGTGCGTATGATGGAAGTTACCTGTGCGTGCGCACCGACGCTTCCCGGCACGAAGTCCACGCCTCGCTATTCGGCTCCGCTCGCTTGGCTCAGCTTGGCGAACAAATCCTTGAATATCGCGTCCCGCTCGACATGCGTCACGTAGCGGATGGGATGCCGGTCCTCCGCCTCTGCCCAGCGACAATCGTCCGTTACGAGCGGACTCGGCACCAGCTCGCTTGGACACCACTCGGGCCGGACCAGCCAAGCGACCGCGGACAAGTCCCAAATGACGCGCGAGCCCCCGGTATGGTCGTCCATGCATCCGAGATACGTCTCGTAAAGGTACTGTCCGAGCGGTCCTTTGTCTCGGACATGGTCCCGAAGCTCGGACAGCGTCGTCGTGAGATGCGACACGACGCCCATGCAGGGCAGCAACACCAGCGGAACGCCCGAGTTGAGCACGACGCGCGTCGCGTGCAGATCCTGCTCAAGATTGAACTCCCGCGTATTTTGCCAATGGAAGGCATGGCCCCCGAGCCAGACGAGTACGATCCGCCCCGCCAGGGCGGGTTCGAGCAGCAGCGCCGATGCGACATTGGTGATCGCGCCAATGGCGACGACGTAGAGGGGATCGTCCTCCCCGCGCTCCATCGCCCGGCGAATCAGATCCCGGGCAGCCTCGCTCTCGACCGGCACGTCGGGACCGGGCATGTAGGTCTTCGACCCCCGGTATACCGGCAGCGTCTCCCGTCCGGCGAGCGACCGGATTTTCAAAATTTCCCGGTAACTCTTCTCCATCCCGTCCTCGGGTCCGTCGGACATCGCGTTGTGAAACGGAGCGGCATAAACGGCCTCAACCTCCATCGCCTCCGGCGAGTTCAGCGCATAGATCAGCGCGAATTGATCGTCGATCTCATTGTAAGTATCGGTATCCATTACGATCGACACCTTTTTACCGGGATGCGCCAGCCGGCTGACGCGGCGATCCTCCGCTGTTGATACGAACGGGTTAACCATGGCTTCGTAGCTCCTTCTTATTCATTTTGGCTGAATGCGTTGCAGCAAGCATGTTAAAATGATAGTTAAATTATAAATAGGAAGCCGTTTGAATCGTATATGGTTTCGGCCAATTTCTATAACAATCTGGCTGATGTTCGAGAGGAGAGGAGCGTTGCCCATGCATGCACGGCTTGACTTCCTGTTCCCCGTGGCTCACGTGCCCGGGAACGACGTAACCTTGCATCGTCACGGTTGCTACGAGCTGGTTTACTATTTAAAAGGAAACGGAAAGACGCGCATCGGGGATCGCGATTACGAGTACCGCGAAGGCGATTACGCGCTGATCCGGCCGGGGACGCCTCACGACGAACGCCATGCCGCGCCGACCGAGGTGCTATGTCTCGGCTTTGCGCCGCTGCGGGAGTTTGCGCTTCCCGAGGGCGTCTTTTCCGAACAGCGATTTAAAGACGGCGACGACGATTACGCCCGCGTTCTGCCGCTGCTGCTCGGGATGGCCAGGGAGATGAGGAATAAAGACGAGGACTACGCCGGCATGCTCGACCTGCTCACCTCCCAGCTTGTCCTGATGCTGCGGCGGAGACTCGCCGGCGGCTCGTCGGCGTACGACGAGGATAAGTTCCGTTATGCGATTAATTATATGAACGAAAATTTTCATCAGCGAATCGACTTTGGCTCGCTCGCCGCCATGGCGGGCTACAGCCTCGATCGCTACCGCCATCTGTTCAAGGCGCATACCGGCGCGTCGCCCGGCCGTTATGTGCTCGACAGGCGGATCGCGCACGCCCGTACGCTGCTCCGCGAGACGAAGCGCAGCATCTCCGGGATCGCCGCGGATTGCGGCTTCGCGAGCGACTCGCAGTTCTGCAGCCTTTTCAAGCGCGAGACGGGCTCGAGCCCAGGCGCCTATCGCAAAGCCAGTCCGTAAAAGGACGCAAAAAAAAGAGCGCAGGGTCCCGGACCCATGCGCTCCTGTCGCAGACGCGATTAATTTTGGTGCCAGACGTCCCCGTACTCGGCATTCCGCTTGAACTGCACGAGCGCGTATGAGCATACCGGCACGATTTTCTTGCCCTCCGCGCGAGCCTCTTCGACGACTCTGTCCAGCATGCGCCGGGCGATGTCTCCGCCACGGTAAGCCGGGGAAACGTACGTATGGTTCAGCAGCCAGGTATTCTCCCCGTCCGGCAAGAACGTAATTTCCCCGATCTGCTCGCCGTTCTCGCGAACGACGAAGGCATTGCCGTCTTTATGAATGACGCCGATCTCGTCTTTTTTCTTCCAACCCTTAAATGTATCCTTCGCCTCGGTCACGGTATCCTTCACGCTGCCGATCGTCTCTTGAACGTCGGATTTAATGCTGTCGATATGCCCTTTCATGCTGTCCATTTCTTTCTTGATGCCCTCAATCGGACTGCTCATGGCATTCGCCTCCTCTAATCAGCCGCTATGGCATATACTACTATATACCCGCTTCGCCCCCGGTTATTCAGCAGCGGACGGTTGCAATGGCGTTCGGAGGAGAGCGGGCGACATGCCGCCGTTTCGTCATTGTGCAATTCGGATAAAGACCATATAATATGAGCAAATATTCATATGTATAGCGCTAGTTAGGACGGAAGGGCTGACGGCAATGGTTAAACGAAACGAGAAGGGGACGGACGACCTGGTCGGGGGCGCGACGCACCAAAAGGATTCGGGCAGCGCGCACGCACACTCGGACGCCTGTACGCACGCCCACGACCCCGTTCACGGCGGCCACGACGAAGGCCACGCGCATGAACATCCGAGCGATCATTCACACGCTAACGCGCACGATCATTCGCACGATCGTCCTCATGGACACTCACATGGTCATGGTGGACACGGGCATAGTCACGGCAATCACGGCCATCATCACGGGATCGGCGGGCACCATCATCACGGGCGCGAAGGCGACCGCAGAGGTCTGACGATCGCCCTCGCGATCACCGCGGGCATCATGGTGCTGGAGTTCGTCGGCGGACTGCTTACCGATAGCCTCGCACTGCTGTCGGACTCGGGCCATATGCTGAGCGATACGAGTGCGCTGGCGCTGAGCCTGGCCGCCCTCTGGTTTGCCTCGCGGCCGGCCTCGGCCAAGCGAACCTACGGCTTTCACCGGTTCGAGATTCTCGCCGCACTGTTCAACGGCGTCGCGCTGTTCGTCATCGCGGGCTTTATCGTCTATGAAGCGATCGGCAGGATGGCGTCGCCGCCGGAGGTCGCCGGCGGCCCGATGATGGCGATCGCCGTCGTCGGCCTCATCGCCAATCTGGCCAGCGCCTGGGCGCTCATGCGCCAAGGCGACGTGGAGCACAACGTCAACATGCGGAGCGCTTACCTCCACGTGCTCGGCGACGCGCTCGGTTCCGTCGGCGCGATCGCCGCGGGCATTCTCATGATGGCCTTCGGCTGGTACATCGCCGATCCGATCATCTCGATCGTCGTATCCGTCCTGATCCTGCGGAGCGCATGGCTCGTCATTACGCAGACGGTGCACGTACTGATGGAGGGCACGCCGCCCGGCATCGACCACGAAGAGGTGAAGTCCGCGCTGCTCACACTCGATGGCGTCCGCGACGTGCACGACCTCCATATTTGGACGATCACCTCGGGCCTGGATTCCTTCAGCTGTCACATCCTCGTCGAAGACGGCGTCCAATGCCAGGACGTGCTGCAGCGCGCGATCACCCTGATCGAGGGACGCTTCGGCATCAGCCACGCGACCATTCAGGTCGAGAGCGGCGCCATCCGGCACGGCGACATTCCTGTGTAGCGAGCGATGGCAATATAAAAATGGGAAGCATGCGTCGGCTCGACGCGGCCTCCCATTTTTATTTGCGCTTATTCAAGAAGCTGTTTTCCCTGCGCTTGCGCTCCTGCATCAGTCGCTCCTGCTCGTAGACATGCGCAACCTCGCTCTTGATCCGCATCGAGCAATTCTGGCACAGCTTGCCCTTGCGAATCGGCGCCTCGCACAGATCGCATGCGTCGGTCAGGTTCGGATAGTCATATACCTTCAGCCTGCCCTTGCGGATCCACGCGCGAATCAGCTCGGGGCGCTCGTCTACCCGTTCCGCCAGTTCTTCCGTGGTCAGCTTGCGGTTCGAGCGCAGCTCCTTTTCCATACGGTTCATCAGCGCATCTTCGGCGGCGGCGCAAGCGGCACACAGCTGCCTAAGATTAATTTGATAGATTCTGCCGCAACCTGGGCAATGGTCCACACGCAATTCGGAAGTGATAAGTCATCCCTCGCCCGTCTTCCTGTAGTTACATTTATCATACCACAGGGACGGCGAAATTCACTAGATTGCCGGTACGGGATACTGCTCGTCCGCCAGCGCGGCGGCCGCATCCGGCGACATCCCGGCCAGCATATCCATCAATGCTTTGGCGTTGGGCGTAGCGTCTCCCGCCGAATTGTTGTTGAACACGACGTACACGGTGTCCGTCTCCTGATCCAGTGCCATTAAGCGGTCCCGCCACTCGGCGAGCTCCTCCGCGTCATAGCGGTACAGGTAACGGAGCTTGCGCCAATCCGGATGCCCGCTCGCATGCCAGCCTCCCTCGTTGCGCCCGTGCAGCCGCACGTAGGTCATATCGTTCGTCGTGGCGACCGGCACGATCGGGATCGAACCCGTTCCCGCCTGCGGCTCGTCGACGATCGTATGGATCCAGCCTTCCTTTTTCATAAAGGCGATCGTCTTATCCTTGAACTCGGGGGAGTACCAGCTCCGGTTGCGCAGCTCCAGCGTGCATGGAACGTCCCCCATATATGCCTTCGTCTTGCGCAGCAAGTCCACGTTCTCGCGGGTGCAATCGAACCATGGCGGATATTGGAAAAGCGCGGCCGCCAGCTTGCCTGCCTCGCGCATCGGCGCGATCGCCTCGTGGAACGCCTTGTACATGGATTCTTCGTCGTCAAAGTAGTTTTTCTTGCCGCGAAGATGTCCCGTCATTCCCTGATAGGCCTTTACGACAAACTTGAAGCCTTCCGGCGTGTCGGCCGTCCATTTGACGGTGTTTTTCACGGACGGCACGGCATAGAACGAGCTGTCGATCTCCACGACGTCGAAATGCCTGCTGTATTCGCGAAGCCGTTCCCCGGCCTTGAGCTTGCCGTACAGCTCCTCGTGATCGCCGAAACCCGTCAGTCCGATTCGAATCATCGCTGCCGCCTCCTTTGCGCCAAATTTATCCTACGTCTATTTTACACGCCGGAACGCTGATTGAACGAACGACTTTGACTGGAGCTGAGTGTCCGCAAAAAATAGACCGGCTCGCAAGGCATCCTGTGGATGCCCGAACCGGTCCTCTGCAAATCGATACTGTCTACAGCTCCGTTACCACTTCTGTGCCGTATCCCCCAGATCGGCCTCGAGGTAGACGAAGGCGTCTCCTTCATAAGCCGCCAGCCTGCCATCCCTTTTTCTGGAGATGCCGACGACACGGTGACCCAGCGTCAGCAGCCGCTCTGCAAGCGCCTGGCCGACACCTCGAGAGACACCCGTAACGATAATCGTAGCCATAGCTGCCGCCTCCTATTCGACCAGCAGTACGAGCGGCTGCTTGCCCAAGTAGTGCGCCAGGTTGGCCGCATCCTTCGCGACTTCGGCCCATTCTGCACCCTCTAACGCTTTCCGCATCGCGTCCGCGCTCTCGAAGCTCATCTCCGACATGCGATAAGGCGTTCCGTAGCCCGCGGGCACATCCGGGGCCGCTACGACTTGCCCTAGCTTAATCACGGTATCCGGCAAACGCCGTGCGATCGGCAGATGTACGTTTTCATAATGGTTTTCAAATCCTTCGCGGTCGACCGGCTCCTCGAACAAGATCACGATTTTGGCCACTGTCGTCTCTCCCCTGCCCCTGATTGACGTTTCACTTCAATTATGGCTCATCTTCAGACTCTCTTTGAAGAGTCGGAAAGCCCGAATCTTGCATGACAACGTCATATACGAGCGTGACGATCGACGATGATCGGTCATTTATTAATTTTTTCTGATTATTCTAAATAGACTATCTTTTTAGCGCCGAGCTGTGATAGAATGCTGTTACAGGAAAGGAGGTGCGTCAACATTAGTTCCCATATGTTGAACGTATCCCTTACCCGGTCCAGTCTCTAATCCGGCTGGAGGCGCGGGATACGGTTCAATCAAGCAGCGCCGCTCGGGTACGAGAGACCGTCTTCGGACGGTCTCTTTGTTTTTGCGCACAATGCCTGAGAGCCTTGCCTTTATCCGCGCGCGGGCCGGCGATACGGCGCTTGGACGCTGCCCGGCACGATCTCGGCGTTCAGATAGGCGCCCAGGCCTTTGATGCCCGCCTCTATCATCCGCCTGTGGTTGCGGACGAAGACGGATCGCAGGAGCGGCGAGAGCGCGGACATCCAGCGCCGCCTGGCCGCAAGCTCCATCAGGACATGCACCTCCGTCGCACAGCCCGCGCCGTGCAGCCGTACAACAACGCGCCCCTCCAAGTCGCCCGTGACGCGCAGTGCGATCGCGGTCGGCGGCCGGCTCTCTACGACGGACACGCGAAGATTGAGCGTGTACAGCAGGCCGGAACGGAATTCGGAATCATAATCGTTCCCCACGCCGTCGCCCGATGCGCCTGTCGCAACCCGTTCGATTCTGACGTTCGGCCACCAGTCGTCGTACCGGAAATCGGCGATAAACGACCACAGCCTCTCTTTCTCCAGATCCACGCGCCAGACATGCTCGAACCGATAGATGGAATCGTCCATATGCACCTCCGGATTGCGGTTTATATCATTGATATTTAACCACTTTAACCGAAGGTGACAGCCGCTTGACGCTGCGCAAACGTCTAAAAGGCTCGCCGCGCGGCGAGCCTTTTAAGCGTCGGGATCTTTAAACGATGCCGCCTCCAGCGGCAGCTCGAAGACGAAGCACGTGCCTTCCCCGGCCGCCGATGTCACGGATATCGTGCCGTCCATCATCTCCACGAGATCCTTGCAGATCGCGAGGCCGAGGCCCGTGCCTTCGTGCCGCTTGGCGCGGCCGTTCTTCGCCTGGTAGAAAGGCTGGAACAAATGCTCCAGCTCTTCGCCCGGAATGCCGATGCCCGTATCCCGGACCTCGAAACGAACGTGCCGCCCGGCCTCCGCTCCCTCGCCGCCGGCAGGATGCACCGCGACCTCGATCCCGCCTTGGGCAGTGAACTTTACCGCGTTGCCGACCAGGTTGATCAGCACCTGGCAGATGCGCTGCTCGTCTCCCAGCACCGCGTCGGTCAAGTTGTCGTCAACCACGCATGCGAGCTCCAGCCCCTTTTGCTTGCACTGGGTTTGAAATAGCATCGCCGTATCCCGCACGAGCCCCTTCAAGCTGAATGGCGCGATCGACAGCTGCATCTTGCCGGCTTCGAGCTTGGAGTAATCCAGCACGTCGTTGATCGTCGACAGCAGCAGCGCGCCGCTGCCATGGATGACCTGCACGAATTCACGCTGTTCCTCGCCAAGCTCGGTCTCGAGCAAAATCGCGCTCATGCCGATCACGCCGTTTAACGGCGTGCGGATCTCATGGCTCATCACGGCCAGGAAGTCGCTCTTGACCCGCAGGGCTTCCTCTGCGTCCCGCTTGGCAGCGAGGAGCTCGCGCTCCGTTATGACGCTGTTCGTGATGTCCTTGGCTATCGTATAAACGTCCTGCACGCGGCCGTTCTCCACCCAGGGCACCATCGTGCAGCTCAGATGAAGCAGATGTCCCGCCTTATGGCGAACCGTCACCTGTACCGTGCCCGATTCGCCCCGAAGCGCTGCCATGAAGCAAGCCTTGAGCTGCCCGAGCTCGTCAGGGTTCACCATCTCGTTGTGGAACCTGCTCGGAAGCTCGGAAGCCGCGTATCCCATAACCCGCTCTGCCGCGGGATTGGCCCTGAGGATGCGTCCGCCCGAATCATAAAGGCAGACCATATCCGGATGATGCTCGAAAATCGAATCGTATCTGCGTTTATTGGAGTCGGCGATCCGAAGCGCAAGCCGCTTGTCCAGAATCTGGCTCGCCATGACGAGCCCGAGGATGAAGAGCATCGAGCCGCCGATGATGGCGGCCAGCAAGGCGTTCCCCGTCTGCATCCGCTCCGCCGTCTCGTGCGCATGCGCCGCTTCGGCTGCCGTTCCCGCGAACGAGACGGCCGCCATCGCGGTGTAATGCATGCCTGCGATCGCCGCGCCGAGCAAGAGGGCGAGCAGCATCTTGGCGCTCTGGCTGGCGGCCTGGCCTTTCCGCTGGTTCGCATGGGACAGCTTGAGCGCGGCAAAGGATACGGCGAACGCGATGCCGACGGATGCCGCGACCAGCAGCCAATCGTAGCGCTGGTCATAGGGCATGCGAATCGCGGCCATGCCGCTGTAATGCATGCCGACGATCGCCACGCAGAGCCAGAAGCTGCCGATCGCCATGGAGAGATTGCTCGCCAGATTGCGGGACATCATCCGGAAAGCCGCGTACACCGCCAATACGGGCAGTAGGATGGAGACAGCGAGCCATCCCGGGTGGTAATGAATATGAACGGGAAGATGATACGCCAGCATGCCGATAAAATGCATCGACCATATGCCGAACCCCATGGCCGTCGAACCGAGCAGCAGCCATAAATCGCGGTAAGCTCCCCGCAGCATCAGCACGCGCTCGTAGACAAGCAGCGAACAATAGGAGGACAATACTGAAATGAGCACCGATAAAACGACCAGGGGCGTATAATAGGTGCCATGGAGCTCTGTCATCGGATGTCCTTCCCGGGCTGCGTGCCTTCATTGGCCCATTTATGGTAGATTAACTTGTAGATAGAGCCTAATATTGCTATTTTCAGTCTAGCATACGACAGCGTTTTCAAAAGGAATGGCAAATCCTATTTTTCCGACCTCCGTCGACATTCTTTTTCTAAGTATATAGGAATATACTCACCTGCGAAAAGACCTACTTTTGCGTCGGCCGGATTGCTGCGGCAAGCTGTCCGCCTATGCTACAATACTGAAATGAACAAAAGCCCATCAATCGGGGCAAGCGGGAAGGTTGATCGCATTATGCTGATTATCGGCATCGCCGGAGGCACGGGCTCCGGCAAGACGACGGTCGCGCGTTCCGTCATCGAGCGTCTGGGCGCCGGCAAAGTCACGTTTATTTCACAGGACAGTTACTATATGGACTATCCGCACTTGAGCATGGAAGAGCGCGCCAGGATGAATTACGATCATCCGCTCATGTTCGACAACGACCTGCTCGTCGAGCACCTGGGCATGCTGAAGGCGGGACGGACCGCGTATGCGCCGGTGTACGACTTCGGCATCTATGGCAGATCCGCCGACGAACGGGAGGCGCTGTTCCCCAATCCCATCGTCATTCTCGAAGGGCTTCATGTGCTGTACGAGGAAAAGCTGCGCCAGCTGCTCGACATCAAAGTATTCGTCGACACCGATCCCGACGTGCGGATCCTGCGCCGGGTCGTGCGCGACATCGAGGAGCGCGGGCGGACGATCCAGTCGGTGTACCGCCAATATATGGAGACGGTCAAGCCGATGCACGAGGCGTTCATCGAGCCGTCCAAGAAGTATGCCGATCTGATCCTGCCCGAAGGCGGGCACAATCAGGTCGGCATCGAATTGCTTACGGTGTTGACGGAGAAATATTTGGACGGCGCTCCGCGCCGGTCCTGAACCTTGCGGGGCGCACGGCCCCATCGCCTGAATTCGCGCAAAGCGAAAACAGCCCTCCTTCTTAAGTCGCGCCAGAGCGAACGGAACTCGTTCGCCCTGGCGCGCTTAGGCAGAAAGGCTGTTTTTTTGCCGTATCCGGGGAAGGCGCTACTGCGCGCCGAACAAGACGATCGCCGCGGAGGACGAGGAGAATTCGGCCTCGATGACCGCGCGGCCGGACGCGTCCCACACGACGCGCACCCGCTCGGAGTGCCAGACGGGCCGCGCCGGCTTGCCCTTGGTGGCGTAAGTATAGCTTCCCGGCGTGGCGGTAAAAAGCGCGACGAGGCCGCGGCCGTTCATGGCGGACAGCTTTTCGTGCACTTCCGCCGCCCCGCCGATCTCCCCCTCGCGGACCGGATCGCTGTCCGCAATATCGTCGCGTACTTGCTTGTAGCGGTCCAGCGTCTCGCGTATAAAATCGCGGTCCGCTCGCGACAGCGCAGGCAGATCGCCCCACAGGCCGTTATGGCCGAGCATGAGCGAGGCAAGGGAGATCAGCTGGTTGTCTCGCGGCGCATCCGGCAAATAATGCGCGAGGAAAAGCGTCGACGGCAGCCAGCGATCGTAGGCGAGCGGACGACGGCAGATCCAGCCTCGCGCGGGACCGGGATGAAAAAACAGGTTCCAGTTGTCCCGCTCCCGGTCGATCGGCACATCGTAATTAAAGTAATACGGACCGTTGTTCACCAGAAAATACTTGCCGGAGCCCAGGAATGCCAGCCCCATCGCGCGCCCGCCCTCGGTCACGTCGAAGTCCACGATCGCCTGCGGGCATGCCGCGCACAGCCGATCGACAATGCGCGCCATCGCCTGCACCTGCTGGAACGCGTAGCTCTCCCGCCGTTCCAGGCGGGTATGTCCCGCGTCGCCGTGATCGTGCCCGGGCGCGTCGCAGCCGTACTGCGCGATCGCGTCCCACTTGAAATACCGGACGCCGTAATCCCGGGCCAGTCGGATCAGCTCTCCGGCGAACGCGTCCGCATACCGGCTCGCGAGGCAAAGCGGCACGCTCGCCTCCGTCTCCCACACTTCGGCCGGCTCCGCCTCACGGCCTTCCTCCGACATGACGCAGTCCCGGTGGGCGGCGAGCATCTCGCTGCCGAGCGCGGCCACCGTCGGGTTGAACCACAGCCCGAGCTTCATGCCGTAGCCGTCAAGCCGCGCCCTGACCTCGCGCAGATCGTCGGGAAAGCGCTGCGAATCCGCTCGCCAGTCGCCGGTCCGGCCGTACCAGCCCGTATCGAGGACGTATACTTCCACGCCCAGCTCGTGCGCGGCGTCGATATCGAGCAGCGTCCGCTGGAGGCGCATCGGGTCCAGATACTTGCCGCCCCGCTCGTTGCGGACTCGCTCTTGATAGTTCCACGTGTTGTAGAAAATATAGGGCCGGCGGCTCTCCGCGTTTTCCGACCAGTGGCGCAGGGCGAAGTGCCGGTAATGTGAGGCGAGCGCGTCGTCGTCTCCTTCGATCGCAGCCGCTTGCATCCATACCGTGCGATAGGGCCGCTCCGGCGTCGGGGCGCTGCCGTCCAGATAATTGCCCTTGACCGCCTCCAGCTCGACCGTCCGATCCGGCCGGAGCCGGTAATGAATGAAGGCGTCCGGGTACTGGGAACCGTGCTCGTAAGCGAGCAGCAGCTGACGGCTCCCGGCCCCCGCGGTCAGCAGCGGCCCCATCAACGTCTCTCCCCTTCTGAAATGCAGCTCGTCCGCCACGCGCTCGGTCGGGCAATAGCTGTGCACCGGTTCCACGAATTCGGACAGCCGCCGCTCGACCGTAAGGTCGCAGCCGTCGAGCGAGGCCGAGACGTAGCGCAGCCGGTCGCTCCCTGTCCGTTTCGTTAAACGCGCGCCGTCCCGCGACGCCAGCTCATAACGGAAGCGGACGACGGGATTGCCGCCGTCCGCCACGCGCACGATCCAATGCAGCTCGGTCCCCGGCGCGTCGCGCAGCGGTCCGCCCACCCGGTATTCGGTGACGCCGCATGTCAGCGTCCGGCTCGGCACAGTCTCCGAGACAGAGGCGAGCGCGCCGGACACCATCCGCCCTTCCAGCTCGAACGCCGGACTGCCGAATGCCCAGCCTGTTTCCATGCTGTCCGTATATTCGATCGCCCAGAAGCGTTTTTCCCCGCCATAGCAGACGACTTGCATGCCGAACCGCTCCGGACTGCGCCATGCTTGCTCCTCCGTCATCTCGGCCGCTCCTTCCGTTTCCATGCGTAAGGCCCGTCGATCTCTAGCGCGACCTCATAATCGTCCGGGATGTCCGTCTCGATGTGCAGCTTCCCGTCGGCATAGCGCCAGGACAACGCCAGCAGGTCGCCGCCGACAGGCAGCACGCCCGCGCAGGACGACAGCCCCGACGCGCCGGGACGAAGCACGACCGTCCGGCGCAGCGGGTCGACGCGGCGGAAGCCGAGCAGGTCGCGATACGCGACATGGACGACGTGGCTGACGAAGCCGTGGCTGCAGCTGGCGATCGGCTCGTCCTGCTCCCACAGCGTGCCGGTGGCGCTCGCCATCTCGCCCAGCAGGGCGGGCAGGTCGGCCGCGATGACGTCGGCCCGACCCGCGGCGGACAGCGCCTCGAGGCGCAGCATGTTGCCGATAAGCTGGTTCGTCGGCGCGACGCCCGGCGCGCGGCCGCTCCCGATGCCGCGGCGGCGCGGTCCAAGACGGTTCACTAGCTTGCGCCACAGCTCCGGGTAGGTATCAGGCTCCGCGATGCCGAAGCAAAAGGCGTAGTACTGGCACGCTTCCGACACGTGGCCGGTCTCGATCCGCAAGCCTTCCGCGGTACGCACGGCATGATCCGCGAAGAATTCGCCCGTAAAAGATTGGGACCGCACCGCGATCCTCACCGCTTCGGCCTGCCGCAGCCAGTCGTCGGAGCCGTACAGCCGGCCCGCCGCCTCGAGCGCCGCCGCATACAGCATGTTGGTCGGATAGCTCACGTCCTGCACCCACTCGCGCGCCGGCGACCAGTCGACGAAGATCCAGCCGTCCAGCCGCTCCAGCAGTCCGTCCCCGTTGCGGAAAGGCTCGAAGTAGCGCATCAGCGACTCGACGCGCGGCCTCAGGCGCGCCAGCATGTCCGCATCGCCGCTGCGGGCGGCGTATTCGTCCAGCTGAAGGACGAACCATAGCCCCCAGTTCGGAATAAAATTGCCGTCGAAGTGGTCTGCCGGATAACACATCGGCACCATGCCTTCGGGGAGATGGGCGAAGCGTTCGGGCAGCGCGTAATTTTCAAGAAACAACCGTTCGTATAGGGTTTTGCCGCTCAGCGCCGCCGCCGTGCGCGCCATAAAAAAGCTGTCGCACAGCCAGCCCGCGCGCTCGCGCGACGGGCAGTCCATGAAGATGTCGACCGCATTCTGCCTGTAGGTCTCGATGCCTGCCGCGACGATCGCGTCGAGCGCCGGGTCGCCGCTCGCGAACGAGCCCCGGACGACATCGCCGCACACGTATTCCCGGACGGCGATGCCGCGGATATCGGCCGCCCCCTCCCATACGAGCAGCTTCAGATAACGGAGCGAGTACGGCTCCATCGTCTCGAGCCGGTGGATGCCCGGTCCCAGCTCATAGGCGACGGCATTGACGGCATCGAGCCGCAGGAAGTCGACCTCGCCGCCGCTCAGCACCTCGTCGAACAGCAGATACAATCGCGCCGATGCCGGGCAGACGACCTCGGCCCGAATGAAGCCTGCGGCGACGCGGCCGAAGTCCACGATGCGGTAGCTCCGCGCTTCGATCGACAGCGCGGAGCCTGGCAAATAGGGCTCATCGATGGCGCGCCTGTCGGTCGTGACGGCCTCCTGCAGCAGCAACGACGGGACGGTCTCCAGCTCGGTCTCGGGATAGCCGAGGTAGAGCGGGCCGACGCCCGTCAGCGACCGGTCCTTGCGGTAGCCGTCGGGCGGCAGGCGATGCGCCACGGCGCCGAATTCGCAAACGCGGAGCGGCCGCAGCGTTGGAAAAGCCGGCAGCGGTACGCCCCTTGTCAGCGCCAGTCGGCCTGATACGCGCGCCCAGTCCGCCCTTGCACCCGGGACGGCGGCCGCCGAGAATCGCCAGTCCGCCGCGTCTGCCTCCAGCCGGTATGCCTCCGTGAAGGCCCGCTGGAAGCTGTACCGCTGCGTCCGGCGCAGCCGCTCCCGCAGCTCGCCGGCCTCGAAGCCCCGCTCGCCGTCCGCTCCCGTCCAGCAGAGCGGGCGGCCGGCCGATGTCAGCAGCTCCGCCTGCAGGAAAGAAGTCTCCGCCAGCGTATAGAAGCTGTTTACGTTATAGCCGGCGACCTCGATCGCCACGATCGTCTCTTCCTCCGTCCCGTCTCCCGGAAGCTCCCATTCGTCGACGCGGCAGTACCCGTGAGGCGCAGCCGCCGGACCGTGACCGACGAACCGTCCGTTCGCGTAGCAGCGGTAGATCGACGCGGCGGCGATCCGCAGCCGCGCTCCCCGCCCGACAGGCGCGACGACGCGGGCTCTGAAGCCTGCCGTCACATTCATCGTGTCTTCGAGCCCCGACAGCCAGACGGGCTCGGCGCGTTCAAAAGCGAACGTTTCCATTGTCGTCTTCCCTTCTTCCCGGTCACGAACCGCCATTCCTCGCCAGTCTCGCAGCCCTTTTCTCGCAGTTTCCGATCCTCACCCTTTAATCGCGCCGGCTGTCATCTCTTCGATGATAAACCGCTGACCGACGGCGTACACGAGCAGTACGGGAGCCATCGCGATCAGCAGGTCGGCGAAGACGTAATTCCAGTCCGTGCCGAACTTCGACTTGAACATGTAGACGGACATCGGGATCGTCCACATGTCGGAGCTGCCGAGCAGGTAGAGCGGCCATTGAAAGTCGTTCCAGACGCCTAGAAAAACGAATACGGTCGCCGTCGTGATCGAGGGCAGCAGCAAAGGCAGTATGATCCGGATGAAAAGGCCGAAACCCCTCGCCCCGTCGACGAAGGCGGACTCGTCGATCTCTCGCGGGATCGCCTTGACGAAGCCGGTCATCATGAGCAGAATGAACGGCGTCTGCAGCGCCGCGTACAGCAGGATGACGCCCAGAAATTGATTGTTCAGCTGCAACGACTGCATCAGCTTGACCGTCGGGATGATCGACGGCGGCGCGATCAGTCCTGCCAAAAACAGCGTATAGATTACCGTAATCAGCCTCCCGGGCCGCCGGGCCGCGATGAACGCGCCCATGACGCCGAGGGAGACCGACAATACGACGGAGCCGGTCGTGACGATCGCGCTGTTGGTCAGTCCCCGCAGCATCCGGCCCTGCTCGAATACGATCTTGAAGTTGCTCCAATGCCAGGTGTCGGGCAGTTCGAGCCGCATGAGCGCCGCCTGCTGCGCGTCCTTGACCGCGCTGAGCAAGATGAACAGCAGCGGCACGACGACAATGAGGCTGAGCGCCGACAACAGGACCAGCCTGAGCGCGGTCAGCGCGCCGCTCATCCTCATAGCTGAACCTCCCTTCGGCGCAGCAGGTGCAGCGCGTAGAAGGAGATGACAGCGATGACGAGGAACAGACAGACGTTGGCCGCCGTACCGTAAGCGTACAAGCCGTCCGAGAACCGGTCGAAGATATACGTGTTGACGACCTCCGTGGCATCGCCCGGACCGCCGCTTGTCAGCGCGAACACGATCTCGAATACTTTAAGCGAGCCGATCAGGCTCAGAATGACGTTAATGGTGAACGAAGGCGCGAGCAGCGGAAAAATCACGTAGCGCACGCGCTTCAGGTAGCCGCTGCCGTCGATGATCGACGCTTCGATCAGCTCCTTGGGAATGACCAGGATGCCGGCGATGTAGATCGCCATCGCGAAGCCGGCATACTGCCAGACGTTGGCGACGGAGATGGCGTACAGCGCCACGTCGGCGTTGCCCAGCCAGTCCGTCGTCGCGAACCCGAGACCGACGAAGCGCAGCAGCTCGTTCAGAATCCCCTCCGGCCGATAAATGGCGGAGAAGACATACCCGATGACGAGCGTGCTGAGCACGCAGGGCAGGAAAAAGACCGTCCGGAACGCGTTGCGGCCCGGCACCCTGGTCGTCAGGATCAGAGCCAGGCCGAGGCCCAGCCCGTTCTGGAAGACGGTGACGATGGCGGCGTAGACGAGCGTGTGCCGGACGGCGTGGACGAGGTCCCCGGCCGCCAGCAGATCGCGGTATTGCTGCAGGCCGACGAAGCGGATGCTTTCTTTATAGATGTTCCAGTCCGTCAGCGAATAATAGAAGCCCGACAGCGTCGGATAAATGTAGAGCGCTCCGTATACGGCCAGCACGGGCAGCAGCAGCCACAAGGGGTACATTTTTTTGATGTGCATGTTGCGTCAGCTCCCTCCTGCCCGGCCGGCGCACCCGGCCGGGCCCAACCGCTTACCAGCCCGCGAGACCCGCCGCTTTGGCGGCGGTGTCGATGTTTTTCTGCAGCGCCTTGGCGACTTCGGCCGCCGTCTTGTCGCCGCCGTAGAGCGCCTGCAGTTCCTTCGTATAGTCGCCGACCGACACGGCCGTCAGTCCGTTGAAGAACGGCGCGGCGCGCCCGGCTTCGACGACCGGCTGCAGATCGGCCGTGCCCCCGTTCAACGCGGCATCCACGCCGAGCCAGCTCGGCATTGTCTTGGCGGCGTCATAATACATTTTGAGCGTTTCCGGCTCCGCGATATAGGCAAGCAGGTCTTTGGCCTGCTCGACGTTCTTGGAGTTTTTGAATGCAAAAGCCGCCTGCGGATCGCTGATGCCGACGTAGCTGTCCGCCTCGAACGGCTGCGGGAACATGCCGACCGGCGCGTCCGGGTACTTGGCCAGCAGCGTGGGCAGCGCCCAGTCCGCGTTGATGACCATGGCCGACTTGCCGGTGGCCAGCTCGTCGAGCGACAGGTCGTACGTGCCGGAGAACAGATTTTTGTTGGCATAGCCCTTTTTCACGAGATCCGCCTGCTTCTGCAGCATATCCACGAACTCGGGAATCTGGTCGAACGTCGTCTGGTGCGCGTTGATCTTGTCCATCAGGTCGGGCTGCTTGGCGAGCAAATTGGCGAACCCGCTGAAGGTGAATACCTGGAGCGGCCAGCCGTCCTTCCCCGCCTCGTAGAAGGGTGTGATGCCCGCAGCTTTGATCTTCTCGGCGTCGGCGAGCAGCTCGTCGTACGTCCGGGGCACGGACAGGCCGAGGTCGGAAAATACCTTTTTGTTGTAGAGGACGCCCGACACGTTCATCCCGCTCGTCGGAATGCCGTACACCTTGCCGCCGTCCTGCAGGTAATATTTCAAAATGGTCGGATTGATCCGCGAAATATAAGATTCACCCGACAAATCGACGAGGTTTTTTTCCGGATTGAGCTTTTTGATTGCGCTGCTCTGGCTGAAGAAAAAGAGGACGTCGGGGATGTCCTCGGTCGCGATCTTGGTCAACACCATCTGCTCGAAGTTGTCGGATACGATCTGCAGATCGACCTTGTTGCCGCTTTTCTCCTCGTAGCCTTTCATGATTTTTTCCCAAGGTCCGCCTTTGGCCCAGTCGGCGTGCATAATGACGGACAGCGTCACCGGCTTGGCGGCGGAGGCCGTCTCCGACGGCTTCGCGGAAGCGCTTGCCGAAGCGGACGGCGAAGGGGAAGACGACGAGGAAGGCGACGAGGAAGGCGAGGCGCCGCTGCCGCTCTCGCCTCCTCCGCAGGCTGCGAGCGCTGCAGCCGTCAGTACGGACATTGCCGCGGCGAGGCCGGACTTGATCTGTTTTGCATGCATAGGTTGACCCTCCAGAATGGAATGATGGCAGCGAGTATGCCGTATGCCTAACGATAATGAAGCCGCCTCGTCATGGAAATGGAAAATGTGCAGGTAGCGGCCTGTAAAATTCCTAGATCGGCGCCGCCGCGCGATCGTCGGTGCTATACTGCTAGCAAGAGGTGGGAGTCATGCTAAGCCGGCTGAGCATACGGGTCAAGCTGTTTCTGGCGTTTACGCTATGCGTCAACATCATCATCGGATTGCTCAGCTACTTATACTATCGGCAGACGGCGGACGTCATCTACCTGCGCAACCGGGAGGCGACCCAGCAGATGCTGTACAGGTTCGTCACGTCCATCGACCGGATGTACAAGGACCTTGACCGGATTTCCGCGCAGATTTTGTACAACAACGATATCGCCGCCTATTTTTCGCCCCCCGAGCCGGACTTCGACAGCTCTTACGCCGCCTTCGTCAAAGTGCAGAAGCTGACGAATCTGCTCGAGTACTTCAACGGACCGCAGATGACGGCCAAGCGCATTCTCGTGTTCAACCTGAACGGCGACTATATCGATTACGGTTTGAACTGGGACACGTATCCAAGTTTACGGGAGCGCTTCCACCAGGCGTCGTGGATCGATGATACGCTGGCGCTCGGCGGCGAAAAGCTGCTCGTGCCGCCCCGGCCGACCGAATGGCAGACGACGGCGGAGGTGGTCTTCTCGGTCGCCCGGCGCCTGAACGCGCATACGCTGATCGAAGTTCAGCAGCCCTATGCGCTGCTCGAGCAGACGCTGACCGAGGGGCGAGACGCCGCCGTAGCCAGCCTTTTTATTTACGATGACGACGGGCGCATCTTCTATCCCTATGGCGCCGCGCGCATCCCGTTCGACGGCCGGGCGTTCGCAGCCGGTGCGGACGGCAGCGAGATCCGGCGGCTCGATACCGGAGAGACGAACGTCGCCAATCTGACCCGTTCCTCGTATACCGGCCTCAATGTCGCCCTGCTGCAGCCAAAGGAAGCGCTGCTGAGGCCCATCCAGCGGCTCCATCAGCTCAGCATCGTCATCATCGGCGCGGCGGAGCTGCTCGCGCTGGCGCTCTCCTACGCGATCGCGCGCACGATCACGTCGCCGATCTTCCGTCTGCAGCGGTACGTGCGAAGCGTAGAGCTGGACTCCCATCCCGCGACGCCGGCGCCTCGCGCGTTCGCGTACTCCCGCGAGGTGAACGACTTGTACGAGACCTTCGTGAAGATGACGCAACGGCTGCACCGGTCCATGAACGAGCTCATCGACCTTCGCAGTCGCGAGAGCACGGCGCAGATTCAGGCGCTCTATGCGCAGACGAACCCGCATTTTCTCTACAACACGCTCACTTCGATCGGCCGGCATGCAGAAGAGGCGGACGATCGCGAGGTCGCGGAGATGTGCTATGCGCTCACGCAGATGCTGCGCTACAGCAGCGTCGCGCCGGCGGCCCCCGTCGCCGTGCGCGAGGAGCTGGCCAACGCCCGCGCCTACTTGGAGCTCATGAAGCTTCGCTACGAATTCCAGCTGCAGTTCGATATCGCGCTTGACCCGCTTCTGGCCGAAGAGCCGATACCCAAGCTGATCGTGCAGCCGTTTCTGGAAAATTGCTTCGCCCACGCATTCAGGCAGGTCGAGCCCCCGTGGCATATATCCGTCGCGGTCCGCGCGAGGCAGGACGAGCCCGGCTGCTGGGAGCTGTCGATCGCGGACAACGGCGCCGGCATCGGCGACGAGACGCTGGCGGCCGTGCGAAGGCGGATCGAGACGCTTCGCGCGGACGGGGACGGCGAGCTCTCGCAGATCACCTCGCGCGGTCTCGGCCATGTCGGCATCGAGAATACGCTGGCGCGCTGCCGGCTGTTCTGGGGCGACCGGGTCCGCTTCAACGTCGGCCGACTGCCCGAGGGCACCGAGATTGTCATCATCGTCCGCAAGGAGGAATGCGACTGATGTTCCGCGTCGTGATCGTCGAAGACGAGCCGCCCATTTTGCGCAGCATCAAGGAGAAAATCGTCGCCATCGACCCCGGCTTCAAGGTCGTCGGCGAGTACTACAACGGCGCGGCGGCGCTGCTGGAGATGGATATCGTGCAGCCGCACGTGCTGATCACCGACCTGCACATGCCCGTCATGGACGGAGAAGCGCTGCTCGAACGCGTGCGCGAGCGGTACCCGGACATGCTCTGCGTCATCCTCACCGGCTACCAGCAGTTCGAGTACGCGCGCATGGCGGTCCGCATGGGCGTCGTCGACTACTTGCTGAAGCCGCCTACCGGGGCTACGATCGGCGAGCTGCTGGTCTCGCTCCGCAGGCGGCTGCTGCAAAACCAGACGCTGGTCGAGTCGTTTATTTTGCAGCGACTGCTGCTGCCGCATTCGTCCGTCGCCCATGCGGGCGCGGAGCTGGAGCGGTATGCACGGGAGTACTTTTACCACGCCAGCTATATGCTGCTGTACGCATGGCTGCCTCCCGAACTGGAGCGGGACTTCCCGGCAGCGCAGCTGCGGAACGCCGCGGAGGCATGGTTGCAGGACGGCGAGCGATGCTACGCGCTCGCCGCTCCGTCGCACGAGTGCATCCTGCTGCTCGGCGTGCACGAGCTTGGCGGGACGCGGCTCGGCGCCTGGGCGGCGGCTGGCGGCCCGGGCGGCCCCGACTCGGCCGCCGTGCTGGCGATCCCGCTCCGCAGCGGCGGCATCGCCGGCGTGCCCGGCGCGCTCCAGCTCGCCCGGCGGGCGGCGCCGCAGCTCAGCCGCATGGCAGGCGCGGCATTCGCCGTCCTCTCCCCGGGCGAGGGGGTGGGCGAGCCGCTGCGGGCGGAGCTCCCGGCCGCCGCCGTGTCGCACTTGGCCGCCTTTGTGCGCAAGCGCAGGAAACCGGAGTTTATGCAGGCGCTGACGGCGGCCATAGGCGACATCGGGCTCGGCAGTCTGACGCGGTCGACATGGATCAGGACGCTGCAGCGCCTCGCGCGCGAGCTTGCGCCTCATACGGGCGCCGCGGGGACCGATGGCGTCCCGGAGCGGATGGAGAATGAGATCGCCCAGGCGATATGGGGGGCGGCGCAGCCGGAGATCGCGCTTGCGCATCTGACGCGGATATTCGGGCGGCTGTGCGAAGAGGAAGGCTCGGACGAGGAGAGTGCCGGATGGCCCGATGAGGTCGAGGCATACCTGAAAGCGAACTTCACCTCCTATCTGTCGCTCGCGGACCTCGCGGAGCGCTTCGGCCTGAATCCCTCTTATCTGAGCTTCGTGTTCAAAAGCAAACGGGGCAAGTCGCCGGGCGATTACCTGATCGAGCTGCGCATCGAAGAAGCGAAGCGGCTCATTCGCGAGTTTCCGCGGCTGCTGTTCAAGGACATCGCGGAGCAGGTCGGTTACCCCGATCCGTATTATTTCAGCAAGCTGTTCAAGCAATGGGTCGGCTTGACGCCTACGGAGTACAAGCGGGGGCAGCGCTTCGACTAGCTGCGTCTCGGCCTTGGTATGCCCGGGCCCGCTAAGTGTGCCGCTAAGCGTGACGCAGAGGGTGACGCGCCGGGCAAGCCTGCGAATTTTACAAGCCGCATGCTGAGATTCGTCCATTTCGTTCTCCCTCCCTCGGGTGTAAGCTTTTCGTGGTAACGCTTACAACAATTTCGAGGAGGCAATGACGTGCGAAAAAAGCTATGGTACGGCTTGATGGCATGGCTATTGACGGCGGGGCTGGCGCTGTCGGCAGGACCGCAAGCGGCGGATGCCGCCGGCAACGGGCTCAAGGATACGTTCTCCGGCGGCGCAGGCGGCTGGAGAGCCGCGTCGGGGTCCTGGTCCGCCGCAGGAGACGAGTACGTGCAGAGCGCGACGGCGAACGGCACCTACTGGACCACGATCGCCGGCAAGCGTTGGGGCGACGCCACCTACGAGCTGGATCTGAAGCTGCTCGACAACGGCGGCAGCAATCTGAGCTGGGCGGGCCTGCAGTTCAAAAAAATGGGCCAGGACGACGGTCCGTTCGATAGCGGAATGCTGCTGTACGTGCGGGCGAACGGCACCATCGAGCTGTACAAGGTGAACAAGGTGCTCGTGTCGGCCGCCACCGGCCTCTCCTTCGGCACCTACCGCCACCTGAAGGTCGTCAACAACGCCCACAACATCAAGGTGTACGTCAACAACGAGACGACGCCGCGTATCGACTATACCGATTCGACCTTCGCCAGCGGGTATGCCGGTCTTGCGGCGAGCACGAGCAGTTGGGCGTTCGACAACGTGAGCGTGTCGGGACCCGATCTGCCTTACACGATCAACGTCGGCAGCCCGAACCTGCTTTACGCGGACGCGCAGATGCCGATCACGATGGACGCTTCATTCGCCACGCTGCGGGAGAGCGCGAGCGCGATGCATTTTTACCATGCCGAGTTCCTCCAGCATCTGAAAGGTCCGCTGGACGCTCCGTTCCAAACTTACGTGTCGGCGGGCGGCAGCAATTTAATCGATAAAAACGGCTTCGGCGCCGGCTACAGCGCCTATAAGATCTGGATTATGAACATGTACGAGATCGCACCCGGCGAGCTGCTCGGCTTTACGCACAACGAGGCATGGTCGACGCCGCAGCCGACGGGCTTGCCTACGAACTTCAGTCTCGGCATCGTCTACTCGACCGACGGCGGCGCGACATGGGAATACTGCGGCGAGATCGTACGGCCGAAAAATACGGGCGTCAACATCGGCGGCGTCCCGTATATCGTCCGCAACGGCGAGTTTTACGTGTACTTCAACGACGGCATTTACGGAGAAGGGGACGGCATGGGCTATCCGCGACATGTGGCCGTAGCCAAGGCGAACGTACAGGACGTCGTGAATGCGGCTCGCAATCTGCAGACGACGACCTGGACGAAATACGTCAACGGAAGCTGGACCGGAAACGCTGTGACGAGCGTCGGCAGCGCCGTCCTCGACAACACCTACCTGTACGAAGACGTGCACTCGGACGCTGCATACAGCACTGCGCTCGGCAAGTATCTGATGACCGTGCAGACGCATCAATCGAGCCGGCTTAACCTCTACTCCTCCTCCGACGGTGTCGTCTGGAGCATGGAGGCCGCGCTGGACGTCGCGGCTCCGGGCTCGGTCATGCAGCCGTATTCGACCTTCGTGGATTACGAAGGCGGGACCAACGACGGCCGCGAGGTCGACGGCGCGTTCTCCATTCTGTATCCGCGCAAAACCTGGGGCAACTACGAGCACGACGACCTGTATCGGCGCTCGATTACGATCTCGGCCGATCAGGCCGACCGATACTCCGCTTCCGGCGGCTACGGCCAGACGCAAGGCGCGAACGGCTGGTCCTATGAGCAATGGGACGGCTCCGCTTACAGCAATATGACATGGGACGCCGCAAACGGACGCTGGAATGGCGCGCAAACTTACGCGATCGTCGGCGGCGGCTGGCAGCATCCCGACGCCAATGATTCCGTGCGGACATGGACGGCGCCGAAGGCGGGAACGATCCATGTCTCCGGCGTCGCGCGCAAGGCGGACAACGCGCTGGGCGGGGACGGCGTGCAGGTCAAGATTATGAAAAACAATACGCAAATCTGGCCGGCGAGCGGCCGGCAGGCGATCGGCGCTTCGGACACGAACGGTTTCGCGCACAACCTGACGGTTAGCGTCGCCCAGAACGACAAGATACGCTTCGTCGTCAATAAAGGCGGTACGATATCGACGGACGCCACCTGGTGGGACCCGACGATTCGATACGATCTTTACGAAGCGTCGAGCGGCTTCAGCCAGACTCAGGGCGCGAATCAGTGGTATTACAAGCAGTGGGACGGCTCCGCCTACAGCGATATGACCTGGGACGCGGCAAACGGACGCTGGAAGGGTGCGCAAACCTATGTCCTCGTCGGCAGCGTCCTGCAGCATCCGGACGCGAACGACTCCGTACGCGCTTGGCTGGCGCCGAAGGCGGGGAAAATCCGCATCTCCGGCATCGCGAAGAAGGAGCCGGGCAGCGGAGCCGGCGACGGCGTCAACCTGAAGATCATGAAAAACGGCTCTCAAGTATGGCCTAGCGTCGGAAGCGCCGCGACGCTGGCCTACAACGACTTCTCAGGCATCACTCACGACGTCGCCGTGTCCGTCTCTGCGGGGGATTATATCTACTTCATCGTCAATAAGCGGAGCAATCTGACCTCGGACGGCACGCTCTGGAACCCCACGATCCAGTACACCGGCTTGTAGAGCGCCTGATTGCGGGACTTGGAACGTTGCGTTAAGGCGGCAAAAGGCGGGATCGCGCAGCTCCCCTGCGCAATTCCGCCTTTTTTTGGAATGCCACGTTGCGTTACTGCCGCGTATACGCCAGGATCGCGTCTCGCAAAAACGCCGTCATGCCCGGCTCTTTTTCATAATAGGCCGCGAACCGCTCGTCGTCGACGTACATCTGTGCGAGCCCGGCGTGCGCCTCCTTGGCGTAGCTGCTCCAGGAGTAAGTAAGCCATTGCTTATGCAGCTCCGCCGTACGCCTGGCGGCTTCCCCTTCGGGATCGCCGGTCTTGAACGCTTCGGCCAGCGAGACGTGGATCTCGTCCGCCAGCTTGTTCATCTCGGCGTACTCCGCCTCACTCATGCCTCTCAGCTTCGCGTTGGACCGGTCGATCGTCCCGTCGCCATATTTGGCGCGGATCTCCCCGCCGTACTTGGCCTCGTTGTCCGCGATCAGCTTATCCTTGAAACCTTCGAACTTTTCTTCGTCGCTCATATCCGTTCCTCCTTCACGGGCGCCGATGGTGCGCTCGACGTTCGCAATTAGCGCATCCAGCCGTTCCCTTCGTTCGAGAAGCTCCTCGCGATGAAGCCGCAGCGCCCGCACGCCGTCGTAGTCCGGATCGCCCATAATTTCCTTGATCCGGTCAAGCCCGACGCCGAGCTCCCGGTAAAACAAAATCTGCTGCAGCCTGTCGACCTCCGCGGCCCCGTAGATCCGGTAGCCCGACGAGCTGATTCTGGCCGGCTTCAGAATCCCGACCTCGTCGTAAAACCGCAGCGTCCGGGCGCTCACGCCCGCCAGCCTGCCCAGCTTCTGTACCGTGTATTCCATGCGACCGCCTCCCGACAACTTTACTGTAAACGTTGACGCAGCGTGAAGGTCAATCGTTATTTTGACAATTCTTTTTATACCGCTGACGCTTCTCCGCAGACGCCCGCCAGCTCCGCGAGCAGCTCGCCGAATACGCCGTCCCAATCGCGCGTCCCCGCATAGGCGTACGCCCGCTCCGAGACCGCCTCCCGCAGCGCGGGCTCCCCGTGCAGCCGGGCGAGCGCCGCTGCGAAGGCGTCCGCTTCGTCCGGCGGGCAGAGCAGGCCGGTCTCGCCGTCCTTCACGAGATCCGGCAGCGCCCCTGCGTTCGCTGCGATCACGGGCAACCCGCAGGCCATCGCCTCCAGCGCGACATTGCCGAACGTCTCCGTCGGCGACGGGAACAGCAGCGCGCCGGATGCCTGCATCCAGCGCTGGAGCTCGCCTTGCGACACCGCGCCGAGGAACAGCGCGTCGATACCGAGCTGCTCGGAGAGCCGGCGCAGCTCCGCCTCTTGCGGCCCGTCCCCGGCGATGACCAGACGGGCGTCGGCATCCGTCGCCTCTCGGAATCGGCGGAAAGCGCGCAGTGCCGTGCCCAGGTTTTTCTCGGGCGCGAGCCTGCCCGCGCATAGCACCGGGAAGCTCGAAGCGGGCAGGCCGTGCTCGCTCAGCCATCCCGTGCGGTCTCCCTCTCTGCCGAAGAGCGAGGCGTCGATGCCTCGGCTCCATACGCGAAGGCCCAGCCAACCGTCGCGCCGGCACTCCTCGAGCACGGACGGCGAAGGCACGAAGACGCGCCGGCAGGGGCGATGGAACCAATGCAGATACCTGCGCAGCAGCGCGCCCGCCCACGTCAGATTGTAATAAGGCAAATAGCGCGCGAAATGCGTATGATGCGACGCGATCAGCGGGATGCCGTGCTTCAGCGCGAGACGCCGCCCGGTGAGGCCCGTTCCGAACGGGGTCGCCACGTGTACGGCCGTAGGCTTGAAGGCGAGCAGGCTGCGCTCGGCCGCCGGGGATATTGGCATGGCCAGCCTGCACGCCGGGTACAAAAAAAACGGCAGGCTGGCGAGGCGCTCCGCCGTCTCCTCGTAGCCCGGCGCACGACGCGGACCTGCAGGCGCGAATACCTTGCAGAAAATTCCCTTTTTCTCCAAATAATCCGTCCATCGCTGCAGCGTTTTGGCTACGCCGTTGATCTCCGGGGCGTACGTGTCCGTAAACAAGGCCAGGCGGATCTCGTTCATGCGACGACTCCTCCTCCGACGATGCGTTTTACGCCCATCGTACTGCGCCTGCATTAGCGCGGGATCAGCGGAGTGTCAAATCGCGGCAGGCTTGTTCCTTTACAGTAAGGCCGACGGAACTTCATACCCCAATGACAATTCGCGGTTAGACTGGTGTCACATGAAGCCGCGCCCGCGCGCCGAAGGAGAGAAGGCCATGGCACAGTTCTATCGCATGTTGAGCCGCTTCGAGAGCAACTGGTTCCTCTATATTAACATCCGATGGAACCGGGCAGCGCTGACTACGCTGTTCCGGCTGTTGTCGCTGATCGGCGGAGCGACGTTCTCGCTCTGCGTCTCCCTCGCCGTCGGCCTGCTGGCCGACGGCATCTGGCGCACGGCCGGCTGGCAGGCGCTGGCCGCGGTCGTTATCAGCCATATTCCCGTCGCGCTGGCCAAACGCCTGTCCCCCAGGTCCCGCCCTTATCAAGTATTGCCCCAAGCCCGGACCGGTCCCCGCCCGCTCCAGGATCCCTCCTTCCCCTCGGGCCATACGACCGCCGCCTTCGCCCTGCTGACGCCCTGGATGATCGCAAGCCCCGCGCTGATCCCGCTGCTGCTCCCGATCGGCGCCGGCGTCGCACTGTCCCGGGTGTACTTCGGCCTCCACTACCCGAGCGACACCGTCGCCGGCATGCTGCTCGGCAGCGCCACCGCGCTGCTCGTGGGCGTATGGATTCACGCGGCGTGAATAATTGGACATGCAGTTAAGATAAGACCGAAATCGGCATATTTAACGGGACACACGCCTAAAGTAGTTCTGGCGGGGAGACGACTTCAGTTCGCATGACCGGACACGCGCCCAAAGTGGTTCTGATGGAGACGATCCCCCACCTGTACAGCAAAAAACGCCCGCCCCGTCATCTCCGATGACAAGGCGGGCGTCCGCTCACTTTGCGTCCGCCAGCATGCGCAGCGCCATCAGCGCCGCGCCGGCCGAGGCGTCCCGGCGAGGCGCGACTGCCCGGATGCCGGGACAGCGCTCGCGCAGTCCCGCTTGAAACGCTTCGCGCACATGCGCGCTCCGCAGCAGCACGCTGCCCGCCATCGCGAGCTCGCCGTCGCCCAGCGACAGCCGCTCGGCGACGGGCAGCACCAGTTGCACGAGCTCGTCGGCCGTGCGCCGCGCGATGCGGAACGCCGCCTCGTCGCCGGCGGCGCAGCCGTCCGAGAGCAGCGGTGCGAGCGCCGCGATGTCCTGCTTGCCGGTGCCCTTGTCGTAGACGAATCGGACGATCTCCTCCACCGATCCGATGCGGAGCCGGTCGTAGACCATCTCCGTCAGCACGGTCGCCGGGGCGCGACCGTCATGGGCGCGCACGACGGCCGCGAGCAGATCGCGGCCGATGCTGTAGCCGCTGCCTTCGTCGTCGATCAGGTAACCGAAGCCGCCCGTGCGATGGACGAGGCCGGCCTCGCTCCGGCCGAAGCAGATCGACCCCGTGCCCGCGATCAGAATCATGCCGTGCTCGCGCTCCAGTGCACCGAAAAGCGCGGTCTCGTGGTCGCCGACGATATGCACGCCGTTCCTGTAGCCGGCTTCCCGCAAGGCGGCGATCAAGCGGCCGGGAACGGTCGGATTGCTCACGCCGGCCGCGCCGACGACGAGCTGCGCGCACGCGTCCAGCCCGCCGCAAGCCGCGCCGATCGCCTCCGCCATCTCCCCGAGGCTGCGGCGAATGTCTTCTTCGTCCCGCCCGTTGTAATTGATCCCGCCCGACTCGAACGCGAGCACCGTGCGCCCTGTCTCGTCAAGAACGGTGACGGCCGTCTTCGTGCCGCCCCCGTCCAGTCCCGCCGCGTATTTCATCCGCGCTTCCCCGCTTTCTTCATTACGCTCTGCTCCAGACATTTCCGAGACGGCCCGCAGGCCCAATCTCGCCGGACAGTACCCGCGCCACCGATGCCAGCGACAGCGCGGTGTACTCGAACGCGGCGAGCCCGCAATCGACGCCCTCCAGCGCTTCCAGATCGTAAGGCTTGCCTAGCGCGACCGCCGTCACCCGCTTGCCCGCATCGACCAGCCTGCGCACGGCCTCAAGCTGGCCGGGATTGTCGCTCCCGTTGAACAGCCCGTACACGACGCGGTCATAGCGTTCGGCTTCGCCGAGCACGCGTCCAATCTCCGCCTCGTCCGGGTCGATGCCGACGAGCATCCGCCCGCCGCCCATTCGGTCCGCCATGGCGTCGGGGAAGGCGGGGCCGTCCGCGACCTGGCTCGAAGCCTGATCGGTCCGGTAAGGGAGACTGCCGGCGAACAATGTGCGCGTCTCTCCCGGCTGTACAATGGCAAGTCTTCCCGTTACGACGCAGACGCTCGCGTCGCTGATCGCCGCGGCTTCCTTGCGGTGCGTCTCGCAGCCGACGACGGAAAGCGCCGGCGCCTCTGCCCCGAAAGCGTATTTCCCCTTATAATACAGCACTTTGTCCAACGCCGCGTCCAGCGTCTCTATCGGCAGCTCGCCGGACTGCACCGCTTGCTCGATCACCTCGACGGTCTCGCGGACCAGCGACGGCGTATGGCTGACGAACAGCAGATGGATGCCCGCTTTCAGCGCGCCGAGCGCGCCTTGCGCCGTGCCGTAGTATTTTTTCACCGCGTCCATTTCCAGGCAGTCCGAGACGACCAGCCCCTCGTAGCCCAGCTTGCCCTTCAGCAAGTCCCCGACGATAACGGACGACATCGTGGCGGGCACCCGCCGCGTCTCGATCGCTGGGAACATCATATGCGCGATCATGACCGCCTCGGCGCCGTCCGCGATCGCGGCCCGGAACGGCAGAAGCTCAAGCGACTCGAGGTCCTCCAGCGTCTTGCCGGACGACGGCAGGCCCAGATGCGAATCAACCTCGGTATCGCCATGCCCGGGAAAGTGCTTAAGCGCCGCCAGCACGCCGCCCTCCCGGAGTCCGCGCAGCATCTGGACCCCATACTCCGCCACCGTTTCCGCCGTGTCGCCGTACGAGCGGACGTTGATGACGGGGTTGCGCTTGTTGTTGTTAATATCGAGCACCGGCGCCAGATTGAAGTTGATGCCGAGCGCCTGCAGCTCCGCCGCCGTGATCCGGCCTGCCGTCAGCGCCCCCGACGGATCTCCGGCGGCTGCGATCGCCATCGCGCCCGGGACGTTCACCGCGTCGCGGGGCAATCGCGTCACTCGCCCGCCCTCCTGGTCGATCGAGATGAGCGCCGGGCAACCGGTCCCTGCTACGACGAGCTTCTGCAAATCTTCGCACAGCCGCGCGAGCTGCGATTTGTTTTCCGCGTTGTGGGCGAACAAAATGATGTTGCCGATCTTCCAATCCCGTACGAGCGCCTCAAGCTCCTCCGTGACCGACGTCCCGGGAAATCCGGTTACGATCAGTTGGCCTATTTTTTCGCGCAGCGACTGCGGCCTGCGGTATACGGGTTCCATGTCCGCCATCGATTGATTCCTCCTTCTAAAAGAAACGCGGCCACCAGCGGCTGCGCATGCGCAGCATACCGGTTGTCCGCGGCTTCGTTTCAATACAGATGGAACTGCGACTTCATCTCCCCGAACGACCGGCTCTCCTCGCGGAATCGCGCGAGCAATCCGGGCACGTCCGCCTCCGCACGCTCCGCCCGGTACACATCGTCCCCGCCGAGCAGGTCGATGAACGGTCTTGAGCCTTCGCGCAACGGCGGCAAAAACGAAAACGCCTCGTAATTCCGCTTGATCGCGTACAACAAGGTCACGCCGGTCTCGAGCGGACGCACCGCGCGGACGTCGGTAACATGAAGCTGAACGCCGCGGCAGAACGCGCCTTGATGCTTGGAAAAGGACGGCTTGAAGTAAGCGGGTCGGAAAAAAACACCCGGCAGCGCCAGTCCGTTCATCTCGTCCGCAAGCCGTTCCGCGTCGATGAAGGGCGCCCCGATCATCTCGAAAGGAAACGTCGTCCCCCGTCCCTCCGACAGGTTCGTCCCTTCGAAGAGGCAGGTGCCGCTATACAGCAGCGCCGTTTCGAACCGGGGGATGCCGATCGACGGATGGATCCACATTCGGCCCGTGTCGGGAAACAGCATGTCGCGCGTCCAGCCGTCGCAGCGGACGATGTGCAGATCTGCGCCCCAGCTCTGCTGCGCGTTCGCCATCGTCGCGACCTCGCCGGCCGTCAGCCCGTACCGCACGCATAGCGGATAACCGCCGACGAATGACCGGTAGCCGTCTTTCAGCACATTGCCTTCAACCGTTACACCATCCAGCGGATTAATCCTGTCCAGCACGACGAACGGTTTGCCCGCCTTCGCGCAGTCCTCCAAGGCATAGAGCATCGTATAGATAAACGTATAATAGCGAACGCCGACGTCCTGGATGTCATAGACGACTATGTCGACCGCATCCAGCATCTCCTGCGTGAGCCGCTTGGAGTCGCGTCTGTACAAGCTGTATACCGGCACGCCCGTCCGTTCGTCGGTATAGGTCTCCACCAGCCCGCCGGCATCCTGATCGCCGCGCACGCCATGCTCGGGCGAGAACAGCGCCGCCAGCGCGTAGCGCTCATGCAGGAGTTCGATCGTTGACTTGAAGCCGTGCGACAGGCCGGTCGGCGAGGTGATCAGACCGAGGCGTTTACCCTTGAGGAGACCGTCGTAGCGCGCGAGGTTGTCTACGCCGTTCAGGATCATCGCTTACAGCTCCGACTGACGCAGGCGCAGCGTCTCTTCGGGGACCATGAACGTCTCCGCATACGTCTTGCGCGCTTCGATGCCGCGTACGCGAGCCAGGTGCTTGTAGTACTCCATGTAAGGGAAAGATTTGCTGCCGGTCACGAACCAGTGCGTCGACAGCGCCTTGATCCACAGGTCGTATGCCGCCTGATCGAAGTCCACGTAGACGTAAGGACGATAGTCGACGGCGTCCTCCCAATTTTCCGCATAGTAAAGTTTGCCCGCGAAGGCCGCCGGTAGCTCCCTTTCAATGGAAGGCAGGCCCGCGAAAAAGCGTGCGTCGTTGACGATCCGGTGCGTTGTCATATGGTCTTTGTGCATGCTGTTCTTGAAATGCGTGATGAGGATGCTCGGCCGCACCTTGCGGATCACGTCGCATACGCGCCAACGGATCGCAGCGTCGTCCGGCAGCTCGCCGTCCGCAATGTCGTCGAATACGATCGCTTCGCCGCCAAGCAGGTCCGCGAACGCATGCGCCTCCCGAATTTTTTGCGCCCGGTAATCCGCCATATCCTGACCTGCGGGCACGCCGCGTTCGCCTGGCGTGAGCGCAAGCGTCACGATGCGGTCGCCCTTCAGCGAATGGCTCGCGAGCACGCCGCCCGCCGTCAGCTCCATATCTCCTACATGGCCCCCGATGGCCAAGATTGTCTGCTTGTCGCTCATTGTGTTAGCTCCTTCCGCATGATCGCGAATTGACGTACCGTTGTGAAGCCGGCTTTCTCGTAGATTCGAATGGCGGGGTTGGTGCTCCCCGTGAACAGCGACATGTAGTCGGCACCGACATCGCGCAGCGCCTCGCACAGCTTGAAGAACAGAATGCTCCCGAGTCCGCGGCCTTCATGCTCCGGATGAACGCCGATGCCCGCGAAATATCCCCGTCCGTTATCCTGCCGGACGACCGGCCCCGCGAAGCCGGCCGCCCGGCCTTCGCGGTCCGCGGCGATGACGACGGGCACGCCGTCCGCGGCGCAGGCCGCGATCTCGCGCTCCCAGGCGGGATTGGCTAGACCGGCCAGCATGTCGGCCAACCCGGCGTGCCTGCGCGAATCGAACAGCTCGACCGCGTAGCCGCCCCCCGCGGCCTTCGCCTCCTTGGCCCGGATGTCGTCCGGGATCGCGAAGTCCGCCAGCGGCCTGTACATGGCGCACTGATGCGCCCGGTCGACATAGCCGTTGTCGAGCAGAAAACGATAAAGCGCCGTGTCGGCCGGTACGCCCGGCGCGTTGTTGTGCTCGTGTCCGGGCGTGCCCGGGATGTACCAGGGCAGGCGCATCGGGTTAAAGAAAAGCACCTCGGACTGGCGCTTGCCTAGCGTGCGAAAGCGCGTCTCCAGCGCTTCGAGCAGCGCCGCGCGGTTCGAAGCGCTGGAGGCTTCGGCCAGCACGATGCAGGTGACATAACCGGCGGCATCGCCCAGCGGCAGGTCGTCTCCCGTGCAGCCGCAGGAGAATCCGCGAACCTCGCCGTCTTCCAGCAGCACGAACGTGCAGGCCGGATCGAAGTACCGGTTCGACGTAAAAATCTCTGCGAAGCTGTCCAGCGTCAGCTCCTTGTAGCCGTCGCGGACGGCGGAGCCGTTCCAAAGCGCCACGACCGCGTCTGCATACCGATCCTCCCATGCCGCCACCTTCAGTTGAGTCATCCGCCGCACCTCTTTCATCTAAGTAGCCGCTTCCATGAACACTTAGGGTCGCGGCAGCGGGAGACGCACGCGCAATGTATGCACGTACGGTCACGCTTCACCTTCGGCAGTCCGCCGTCGCTCCATATGTGCAGACACCTTCACGCTTTGCTCGCGATCATCCCGCTGCCGCGCCATGCGTGCGCGTACGGTCACGCTTCGCCCGCACCCCACTTATCCGTTTCGCGCTTCATTCTTATCTCGAATTACAAATCGTCTATCCGCCGCACGCCCTATTCACTCCGCATACCTGCATTTATGCAGGTATTTTTGCGTTCCACGATATTCGGATTTAAATAAATGCAAATATGCAGTTATTTCCTTCGAGGCGGTACGATTCGGGTCAAGATATCGAAAATAACTGCATATTTGCAGGTAATCGCCCGGTTGGAGGTCGTACAAGGGAAAATAACTGCACATTTGCAGGTATTGCTCGTCCTCCGATCCATTCGCGGGCGCGCGGCTACAGCCAGCACATGTCCTGACTGCACGCACGCGCTCAGTACGAGATCTTCCCCAGCACCGCCGGTCGCGCCGCGCCCGTCGCCGCGGGCAGGTTGGCCGGCTGCCGCGCCATCGCGTAGTCTGCGAGCAGCGCGAACGCGATCGCCTCCTTGGCATCGCTGCTGCCGCCGACCTCCTCCTGCGTCGCCACGGCCACGCCGCGCGCCGCCATCTCGGCGGCGAGATCCCGCATCAGCACGGGGTTGTAGCTGCCGCCACCGCCGACGATCATCAGGTCCGCGGCGTGCAGCCCCGCGATAAACCGGTCGTACGCGTCGCCGATCGACCAGGCGGTCAGCCTGGTCACCGTGGCCGCAAGATCCGCGTCCGATAACCCCAGCTCGCGGCCGCGGCGCACGATCCGCTCTACGTAGTCCGCGCCGAAGCGCTCGCGGCCTGTCGACTTCGGCACGGGCATCGCGTAGTACGAATCCTGCCGAAGTTCGTCCAGCAGCGCCTCGCTCACGCTACCCTGTCCCGCCAGCGCGCCGCCCGCGTCCATCGCGAGCGCGCCGCCCGTCACGAGACTCGCGACGCCGTCGATAAGCATGTTGCCGGGGCCCGTGTCGAAGGCATACACGTCCTTCGGGCCGCAGCCGGCGGGGATAACGGTTACATTGCCGATGCCGCCGATGTTCTGCATAAGCAGCGTCCGGTCCGGCTCCCGGTAGAGCAAATATTCCGTGAACGGAACGAGCGGCGCGCCCTGTCCGCCAACCGCAAGGTCGGCGGGGCGGAAGTCCGACACGCACGGAATGCCCGTGCGCGCGGCGATGACGGCGCCTTCGCCGATTTGCACGGTGTAGCCGGCCTCGGGCGCGTGATAGATCGTCTGCCCGTGCGAGCCGACGACCGACACGTCCGCGGGCGACAAGCCCGCCGCGCCGATGACCGACATTGCCGCGTCCGCGTACAGCCTGCCGAGCCGGACGTTCATCGCGCCCACCCGGTCCACCGTCGCCCGCGCCGGGTCGAACAACTCGAAGATCTCGCGCCGCACGTCCGCCGGGTACGGCTTGTTCTCGAAGGCGAGCAGCCGCACCCCGATGCGCTCGTCGCCCGGCATGCCGACGATCTCGACCGCCGCTGCGTCGATGCCGTCGACGGACGTGCCGGACATCAGGCCGACCGCGTAGCGCACGGCAGCCACGGCCGGATTTCCTATCGTATTCCCGCCCCGCTCGTCCGTAACTTCACCGATCCCAAGTGTTGCCGCGCCGCATGTCCCTTCCTTTTCCCCCGCCATATCAGCCCTTGACCGCGCCGACGGTGACGCCCTCGAGGAAGTACTTCTGCAGGCTGAAGAACAGGATGAACATCGGCACCGCCGAGATCGTCGCGCCCGCCATCATCGGGGAGAAGTACGTCGTGTTCGCGAAGCGGAAATTCTTGAGGCCGACCTGGATCGTCTGCATATCCATCGTGTTGGTGACGAGAAACGGCCAGAAAAACGTGTTCCAGCTGTCCATGAACGTCAGGATCGCGATGACGGCCATGACCGTCTTGGACAATGGCAGGATGATCCGGAAGAAAATCTGGAATTGGCTGCAGCCCTCCACCTTGGCGGACTCCATGATCTCGGTCGGGATGCTGCTCATGAACTGCTTGGCGAGGAAAATGTTGTACACCGTCACGAGGCCAGGGAGAATAAGCGCGCTGAACGTATTTTCGATATGGAACGTGTTGACGATCAGAATGTACAGGGGGACTTGCGTCACCTGGTACGGGATCATCATCGCCGCGAGCAGGATGGAGAACAGCACGCCCCTACCCTTGAAACGCAGCTTGGAAAACGCATAGCCCGCCATCGTCGCGAAGAAAACGTTGGTGATCGTCACGGCTCCGGCCACGATCGTCGAGTTGAGAATCCAGCGGTACGAATACTCGCTATAGTTGAAGAAAAAGGAATACGACTCCAGCGTGAACTTCCCCGGCCAGAGGGAATAGCTGACGGCCCCCGCTTCGACCGGATCTCCGAACGAGGAGATGACCATGAAGTAGATAGGGAACAGCGTCGCCAGCGCGAACAGCAGGAGAAGGACGACAATCACGGTATTGCGGGCCGTCTTGCCCGCCCGGCTGCCGGTATGGTTATTGTATAGTGACATCTGCGGTTGCCTCCTTCCCCTAGTAGTCCACGTCTTTGCCCAGGAACTTGAACTGGAACAGCGAGACCAGGGCTATGATAAGCGCCAATATCAGAGATTGGGCCGCGGCTTTGCCAAATTCAAAGTACTTGAAGGCATTGTCGAAAATGAGCAGGCCGACCATCGTGGTCGCATGGTCCGGTCCGCCGCCGGTCATCAGGTACGCGTTCTGGAATACCTGGAACGACCCGATGATGGCCGTCACGAGCAGGAACAGCGTCGTCGGCTTGAGGCTGGGAATAACGATATGCCATAGCTTCTGCAGGAAGGACGCGCCGTCCAATTCCGCCGCTTCGTAATAGCTGTCGTCGATGCCGAGCAGCGCGGCCAGGTAGATGATGATGCTCGCGCCGTGGCTGGACAGCCAGGCCATGATGACGAGCGAGAACATCGCCGTGGCGCTCGAGCCGAGCCAGTTCTGGTTGTGCGCGCCGAACCAGCCGATGAATTGGTTAAAAATGCCGCCGGGCATCGGGTCGAAGATCCACAGCCAGACGAGCGACAGCGCGACGCCGGAGGCGACGACCGGCAGGTAGTACACCGCCTTGAACACGGCCTGAAGCTTCTTGCGCAGCGGGAGGATCATGATCGCCACGAGAAAGGACAGCAGCAGGGCGACCGGGACGGTCAGCACCGTATAGACAAGCGTGTTTTTAATCGATTTCCAGAACAGTTCATCCTTGAAGGTCGCCGTATAATTGTCGAAGCCGATGTAGGTGGAACCCAGCGGCTTGTATTCCTGGAAGCTGATGAGAAACGCGCTGAAAACCGGGTAGGCCGTAAACAGGGCGTACACGATGAGCGCGACCGCGATGAACGCGTAGCCCCATGCGCCGTCGCCTTTGATCTTGCGCTTTTTGACCGATTGTGCCGACTGGGCCATGTGCAGGACTCCTCTCCTCGCGTCCGCGTATGAAGAAGGATAGCCGCATGCGGGGTGCTCACGCGGCTATCCGTACGCGAATGCGTTATTGCGAATGCGTCGTTAGTCTTGGACGATGCCGTCCTCGCCGAAGGCGGCGATCGCGGCCTTCTTCACCGCGTCGTACATCTCCTGCGGCTTGATCTCGTTTGCGAGCAAGGCTTGCATCTTCGGAATGATGACTTCGTTCTCGATCTTGATTGCCTTGGCGCCGAGATCGGCCGGAATGTCCGGACGGGCAGGCGCGGCGTGGGAAAGCATCGTCTCGACCGCCGCGACGTTGTCCGCGCTGCGCTCGATCGGCATCGAAGCCGCCGCTTCGCGTCCGCTCTTCGTGATGTGGGCCGCGAACAGGTCGTTGTTCGTCGTAGCCGCGACTTGGCCGCTGGACAGGAAGTATGCTGCCTTGGCGATGTTCGCTTTATGCTCGGCGGTCGGCTCCTTCTTGCCTCGGAAGGCGACGTAGCCGTCGACGACCGTGTAAGAGACCTGCTCCGCCCCCGCGAAGGTCGGCACCGGCAGAACGATGTAATCGACCTTGATGCTGTCCTTGACCGCGCTGCCGTCGTTCGCGTCGATCTTCGCGTTGTTTTTCTTCGCGGAGTTCTCGAACGTCGCCAGCCCCTTGCCGGTGATCATCGTCTGGCCGGTCAGGAACATGTTCCAGCGCTTGCCCGCGTCGACGGAGCTCAGCTCCTTCGGCATCGAGCCGTCGTCGATCAGCTGGCGAAGGTCGGTCAGCAGCTCGAGATAGTTTTTGCTCGTATACGTATACTTCAACTCTTTGGTGAATGCCGCAGGCATGCCGGCGCTCTTCGCCATAATGCCCAGATAGTCTTTGGAAGCGACGCCGGCCGTCGCGAAGACGAAGCCGTAGCGGGAAGTCGCGTCGCCGTTTTTCACGACGCCCTTCTTAATGGCTTCGCGGAATTCGTCGTAGGTCCAGCCTTCCTTCTGCACTTTGATCCAGTCGATGCCGGCAGCTTCGAGGAATTCCTTGTTGCCGCCGAGGGCGTGGACTTCCATGTACGCCGGGAAGCCGTACAGACCCGTGCCGTTCTTCATATATTCAAGCGGCGCGGCGTCGTAGTCGCCCGTCATCTCCGGCGTCGCGACGTCCGTCAGGTCGAGCGCCATGCCTTGCTGCACGTATTTGGAGATGCCGTCGGAGCCGATGAACGCGATGTCCGGCGGACTGCCCGCGTTGACCTGCGTGTCGAGCTTCTGCGTCATGTCCTCCCAACTGGCCGGCTCGATTTTGAGCGTGAGGTTCGGGTACTTGGCATTGAAGTCCTTTTCCATCTGGTCGAAATTGTCTTGGTACGTCGGCGATACGGGCGGCAGCAATGCCGTGATCGTATCCTTGGCGCCGGAAGCCGCCGAACCGGAAGCCACGGCGGAGCCGGAAGCGGACGACGGGCTGGCCGCGCCGTTATTGTTGTTGCTTCCGCATGCGGTCAGCGCGGATACGGACAGCGTCGCTGCGAGCATGAGCGAGAGTGCTTTGCCTTTGTTCATCATTCGGATGACTCCTCCTTGGAATGCCCCTCAATCGGGTGAATGATAAGACTGCGCTTGCCGGTTAAACGACTTGCTTGTGCGCGCGGATCGTCGCCTTGAGGTTGCCTTCGAAGCGGGCCAGCGATGCGGCCGCCTCCGAAGCGGAGAGCCCCGTCTCGATCATCAGGATCGCAAGCTTGCAGCTCTGCGACGCCCGCGCCAGATAATCGGACGCCGTCTCGGCGTCGACGCCGGTCGCGGCCTTGATGATACGGATCGAACGATCCTGCAGCTTTTTGTTGCTCGCCTTGAGGTCGACCATCAGATTGTTGTAGGTTTTCCCAAGCTTGACCATCGTCGCCGTCGTCAGCATGTTGAGCACCAGCTTCTGCGCCGAACCGGCCTTCAGCCGCGTGGAGCCCATGATGACCTCCGGTCCGACGACGGGCGCGATGCAGATGTCGCATACTTCGCCGAGCCGCGAGCCCTTGTTGTTGACGACCCCGATCGTCGCTGCGCCGATCTCTCCGGCCCGGCGGATCGCGGCGATGACGAAGGCCGCGCTGCCGCTGGCGGAAATGCCGACGACCGCGTCCTTGTCGGTGACGCCGATACGCTCGATGAGCGCCATTCCCTCCTCCGCGTTGTCCTCGAATCCTTCCACCGCTGTCCGAAGCGCCGTATCCCCGCCTGCTATATGCCCCTGAACGAGTTCAGAGTCGACCCCGAAGGTGGGCGGACATTCGGATGCGTCCAGTACGCCGATTCTGCCGGATGATCCGGCGCCAATGTAGAACATTCTGCCCCCGCTCTTGAGCCGGGCATGCAGAACGTCCACAGCCTCCATGATGTTCGGAATTTCTTCCGCCACCGCGGCCGGAACGGCGGCATCCTCCTTGTTGAGAAGATGCAGCATCTGCTCCGTTGTGCACTCGTCGATCGTCCGGGTTGCCGGATTGATCTTCTCTGTGGTTAGACCCGCGAGATATTCGTTCATGGCCATTCTCCTACCCTTTGTTTGTGAGGATCGTCCTTTCATGGATCTATTTAATGCCCCCTCTTGGGACTTATCTTATCGTTTCCGTTCTGTAAGCGTCAATACTTTTTGAAATAAAATTTCATAGTAAAAATTTTAATTGCATTTTTATTTTCAGAAAAGCAACAAAAAAAGACATCGCCGATGGTTCCCGGCAATGTCTGTAATCGTTATCTGCGGTGTTTGCCCGCTAAAATATTGTGGGTTTTCAACAAATATTTTTTAATATTCGGATATTCCGCGCTCGCGACCCCGGCGAACAGGATGTCAATGACGGTCAGCATCGCGATGCGCGAGCCCATGGCGCCGCTGCGAATCGTGACCTCCGGCGTAGAGATGCTGAGCACGATGTCGGCTTTGTCCGCAAGCTCGCTCTTGTTGAACTTGGTGAGGGCGATCGACGTCGCGCCCGCGCGCTGCGTGATGTCCAGCGCCTCCAGGATCTCGATGGTATCGCCGGAGTTCGAGACGAAGAAGGCGACGTCGCCCTTGCCGAGCAGCGTGGCGGCCGTGAGCTGGCTGTGCCCGTCCGTGTAGGCATGGCACATCTTGTTGATGCGGGAAAACTTCTGCTCGCCGTCCATGCAGACGAGTCCCGAAGCCCCGATGCCGAAAAATACGATCCGGTTCGTGTCGCGCAGCGCCTGAACAGCCTTCGCTACGGCGCCGCGGTCGATGATGCTGAGCGTATCCTCGATCGACTTCATATTGTTGTAAGAAATATTCGAGACGACGACGTTCAGATCGTCTCCGGGCTGGATATCGGTATATTCGTCCTTCTGCTCCTCGTCCATCGAGCCGACCGACGCCGAGATGCTCACGATGAAGCTGCGGTAACCGCTGTAGCCGAGCGTCTTGCAGAAGCGCAGCACCGACGCGTCGCTCGTCCGGCTGAACTGCGCCAGACTCTTGATGGAGAGATGCGGAATCTCCTCGGTATTGGCGAGGATGTATTCGGCCACCATCCGTTCGACGGGCGTCATGCTGTCCTTCATGTCGCGGATCTTGAGCAATATATTGTTCTGGATCGCCATGGTAGGTACCTGCGCATTCTGTCGTATTTTAGTAAATAGTAAGGCCATTTTTTCCAAAAGACAAGGGCATGTCGCGACATACGGAACGACGACGGTTTAGAAATAATATTTTGAAATAAATATATCACATTGAAATAAAATTTCTATATTTTATTGTTGACCGAAACGCCCCATGCTATAATAGCCGCAAATGAAGGGCCAACGCTTAACGCGAACGATAACCGATGAGGGCCCGCAGGAGGAACGTCATGAGCAAGCTGAAAATCGCGATTATCGGGTCCGGGAGCACATACACGCCGGAGCTGATCGAAGGCATTATCAAGCGCAAGGGCGCCCTGCCCGTCAGCGAACTCGTGCTGATGGATATCGACGGGCGGAAGCTGGACGTCGTAGGCAGTCTGTGCCGACGCATGATCGAATCGGAAAATTTGCCCACCCGCGTCACGTTGACGCAGGATCTGGACGAGGCGCTGCGGGACGCCGACTTCGTGCTCGCGCAGATTCGCGTCGGCAAGCTGTCCGCCCGGGTGCTCGACGAGAAGATTCCGCTCAAGTACGGCCTGATCGGCCAGGAGACGTGCGGCATCGGGGGCTTCTTCAAGGCGATGCGCACGATTCCGGTCATGCTGCAGATCGCCGAGCGGATGCAGGAGCTATGTCCGAACGCTTGGCTGATCAACTTCTCCAATCCGGCGGGCATCATCACCGAGGCGCTGCTGAAGCATACCGGCGTCAAGATGCTCGGCCTATGCAACGTTCCGTACAATATGTACAAGAGCATCCGCGAGACGCTCGAACTGCCGGATGCCAAGATGACGTATGTCGGCCTTAACCACCTCAGCTGGATTACCGCGATCGAGCACGACGGCAAGGACTATCTGAAAACGGCGCTTGAGCTCGGGCTCAACAGCGAGGCGATGAAGAACATTCCGTCGAGCGGCTTCAGCCGGGAGCTGGTGAACATGGTCGGCGCCATCCCCTCCTCCTACCTCGAGTATTACTACTTCAAGGACAAGAAGCTGAAGCTGCTGAAAGAAAGCGAGCAAACGCGCGGCGAGAAGTGTATCGGCATCGAAGCGGACCTGCTGCGGATTTACGAAGATGCCGAGCTGCACGTGAAGCCGGAGCTGCTCTCCTCGCGCGGCGGCGCCAACTACTCGGAGGTCGCGATCAGCCTCGTGGATGCAATCTGGAACGACAAGCGCGAGGTGCACGTCGTTAATCTGCTGAATAGAGGCGCGCTGTCGTTCATGGAGGACGACGACGCGGTCGAGGTGTCCGCGGTCATCGGCAAAGACGGCGCCGTGCCGGTCTCCGTGCCGGGATTCGCGAACCGCCATATCATCGATTACATGCGGATGGTAAAAGCGTACGAGCGCGAGACGGTGGCCGCCGCGGTATCCGGCAGCGTAGACGCCGCGATGCGGGCGCTGCTGATGAACCCGCTGGTGGGCGATTACAACACGGCGCTCGCTTGCTTCGGCGAGCTGAAGGAAGCGCACAAGGCGTATTTGCCGCAGTTTGGGTGAGTATCGAATGGCGTCGGCTGCGAGGCAGCGGCTCGGCTGAGTAGCGAATTGCGAGGCAGCGGCTTGGCTGAGTAGCGAATTGCGAGGCAGCGGCTTAGCTGAGTAGCGAATTGCGAGAGGCAGCGGCTCGGGCGATGGTGCTGAGGTGACGATGGCAAGGCCGATGGGTTTGCATGGTGCGCGATCGCAAAGTGGTACGCAGGTTTGGGGAGATAGCGGCGGACCGGGTTCGCGTGCGATAGCGGCAGATTTTGCCGCTATCGCACGGCGGCGGCCGGGTTCGCGTGCGATAGCGGCAGATTTTGCCGCTATGGCCCGGCGGCGGCCGGGTTCGCGCGTGATAGCGGCAGATTTTACCGCTATGGCCTGCCGGCGGGCAGAGTTCGCGCGCGATAGCGGCAGATTTTGCCGCTATGGCCTGCCGGTAGGCAGGGTTCACGCGCGATAGCGGCAATTTGGTGAGCAAAGTGAAAAGAAATGAGCGTGATACCCATGAACGGAGCGGAGCCTGGAAGCGGCTACGTGATCGGCGTCGACGGCGGCAACAGCAAGACCGATTATTTCTTGTTCGACCGCGAGGGCGGCTTCGTTAACCATATTAACGCGGGCACCTGCAGCCACGAACGGTTCACGGACGGCTACGCCGGCGCCCATCGCGAAATGGACGCGCGCATCCGGGAGCTGCTCGAGCCGCGCGGCATCGCGCTGTCGCAGGTCGAGGCCGCGGCGTTCGGCCTGGCCGGCTGCGATCTGCCGACGCAGCAGGAAGAGCTCTGCCGGATCGCCGAGCGGATCGGGCTGCGGAAATATGCCGTGGACAACGATTCTTTCCTCGGCATCAAAGCGGGCACCGAGCGCGGCTACGGCATCTGCTCGGTCAACGGCTCGGGCGCCGTCACGGGCGGTATATCGCCTAGCGGCAAGCGACTGCAGGTCGGCGGCATCGGCAGCGAGCTCGCCGGGGACGAAGGCGGCGGCTATTACCTGGGCCGCAAGGTCGTCCGCGCCGTCTATGACGGCTTCTACCGGCTGGGGCCGCCGACCGCAATGGCCGAGCCGGTCATCGCGCTGCTCGGCGCGCCTTCGCGCGAGCGCTTCATGGACTACGCGGCGGACGCGGCTTACAAGCGTACGCTCCCGAATACGGAGCTCATGCGCGTGCTGTTCGCCGCTGCGGACGCCGGCGACGAAGCCGCCGTCGCGCTGCTTGCGCACTCGGCCCGGCAGATGGCGCTCTCCACGGCCGGATGCATCGCCCATCTCGACTTCGACGCGGACGATGAGATCGAGATCGTACTGTCCGGCTCCGTCTGGGTCAAGGCGGAGAGCCCGCTCCTGATGCAGCGGTACATGCTTGATGTCGGCGAGCTGACCCGCCGCCGCTGCCGTTTCCTCCCGCTCGCGGTGCCTCCTGCGACGGGCGCCGTGCTGTGGGCGCTTGAGCTGGCGCATGGCGCGCCGGTGGACGCCGATATGCGAAGCAAGGTGCTGCGCGGCGTGCAAGCGCGGCGCTAGCTGAAGCTGTGACTACGACAAAAGCCCGCGGATGCGGATCCCCTGCCGGGAATCGCGTACGCGGGCTTTTTTGTCGTACTTAATCGAGCGCCGAGCGCGATCAGCCTTTCTTCGTACTCAGCCAGTTAACGAGCGTGTTAATCTGATCGTCCGTCAGCGTTCCCTTGAACGCCGGCATGCCGCCGCCGCCGTTGTGAATACGCGACGAGATCTCGTCCGTCGACAGGCGCGCGCCGACGTCCGTCAGATTCGGACCGACGCCGCCGCTCAGATCGGCGGCATGGCAGGCGATGCACTGCGCTTTGTAGATCGTCTCCGCGCCTTCGCCGGATGACGTCGTCGTGCCGCTGGGCGATGCCGGCGCCTCGCTCGACGGCGGGGTCGTGGAAGCGTTGTTGTTATTGCTTTTGCCGCAAGCCGCCGTCGTCATTGCCAGCAGCGCGGCCGTTGCTGCGATTGCCGCCCATTTTCTCATGCGAGCTTGACCTCCTTCTTGTCGTTTCGGTTAGATTTCTCCATTTATCGGAATGGCATGCACGCGACATCTTGCCTTTGACTTCGGGAATAGCCCCGGGCGAATTGGACACGATAAAGACAAAGCTATGCAATATATGGCAACGGCGGTGATGCTTATGAACGCCAATCAAGAATGGATCGGCCATCTGTCCGAGCTGCGCAAGCGGTTGATCGTCACGGGCATCTGGTTCGTCGCTTCGATGGGCGCCGGCCTGTACCTGTCCCCCTCCATCCTGCTGCTGCTCAAGTCGCGGGCGGCGGCGGGCGCGCCGATCGACTGGCACGTTTTCTCGTTCACCGACGGCTTGTTCGTCTACCTGCGGTGCGCCTTCCTGCTCGCCGCGCTGCTCACGTTCCCGCTCGCAATGTATCAGGCGTGGGCGTTCGTCCGGCCGGGACTGACCGGCAGGGAGGCCCGCGGCACGCTCGGTTACGTTCCCGCTTCGTTCCTGCTGTTTCTCGGCGGCGCCTCATTCGGGTACTTTCTCGTTTTTCCGATGATGCTCCGATTCATGCAGTCGATGAACGAAAGCGTGGGCGCCGTGGAAATGTACGGGATCGAGCGTTACTTCGCCTTTATGTTCGGCGTGCTGATGCCGCTCGGGATCGCCTTCGAGATGCCGCTCGTCATGCTCTTTCTGACGAAGCTCGGTCTGCTGGACCCTGCGCGCATCAAGTTTATCCGCAAGTACGCCTATGTGGGGCTCGCAGTCGTCGGCTCGTGCATTTCGCCGCCGGACCTGTTCTCCCACTTGTCCGTGACTGTGCCGCTCCTGCTGCTGTTCGAGTGCAGCGCGCTTGTCGCGAACCGGCAGTTCAGGCTGCGTCGCGCCGCGGGACCTGCACCGGGTTAACGGCGTACAAATTTAAGCCGGCTAAATATGATTATGAATGCGATCAAACATTTATAAAGGAGGTGAACCCACGATGTTTCACAATATCGGCATCTCCGGACTGTTGATCATCTTCGCCATCGCGCTGATCGTCTTCGGTCCGGCCAAGCTTCCCCAGCTCGGCAAAGCCTTCGGCGAGACGCTGCGCGAATTCCGCAGCTCCACCCGCGGCATCATCGAGGACGACAAGCACGAGCCTGTCGCCGAGCTGATCAAGGAGCGGAATCCGACCTGAAGCCGCTCGTTCAATAAAACCCTTCCCTGTTCACCGACCACGACAGTCGCACAGGGAAGGGTTTTTTACGGTCGACGGTATAAGGGTTAAGCTACGCCTCCCGCCGGATCCGCTTTACAATCCGGTCATAGTCGTACAGATTATGCGTCTTGAATGCGAGCTTGCGCGTACCCTTTTCAAAAGAAAATGTGTAGTAGTCCTTTCCCTCGAGATAATCGGCGGAAAAAGAATGCAAAGGAATGGTCTCGACGTTCTGTGCTGCCTCATCCGCTTGAAACATCGATTGGCTCACGATCTGAAGCAGCTCGGGGCCGAACCGGAACGTGCCTTTGATCTTCCGTTCGTCCAGCAGGATCGTCAGTCCTTTGAACTGCTCGACGCCACTCGCCATGCCCGCATGCTGAACGACGATCTCCGTCAGAACTTCGGGCTGCGCTTGATTCGCCGGCGCAGAATAGCCGCCGGTTACTTCCGTAGCTCGAGCCGATCCAGCTGCCGTCGTATTGGCCGTCGGCAGCCTTCCGGCACCCGACCGTGCAGATTGATACGGCGCGGGCGATGCCGTACGGTCGAGCAGCTTCTGCAGCAGATGGATCACTTCCGACAAACCGATGAACAAAAATCCCGCAGCAAGCGCGGACAGCCACCAATACAAGGCGGCCGCAAGCGAGAACTCGCCATACGCATCTTTGCCCAGGCCGATGCCGGCAATGAAGCCGATGGCAATAATCAGAATGCCGATCCCCATCAGAACAACCGATACCGTATTTCTCACCATGCAGCCCCCAATTCAAAATATCTAATTTCCACGATATAACATTTTAATTAACGAGGCAAAATAAAAATGAAGGCCCGCCCCTCGGTCATTTGCATGACTTCTGGGACAGCCCTTCGTTCAAAACGTGCGAGCGCAGTGCCTGCGCTCTTAAATGCGTATTCCCTTCTGCTCCAATGTCTCGCGCAAAGCATCGGCCATAATATCGTAGCCCAGCACATGCGGGTGAAGCCCGTCGTCGGCAAGCCCTTCGCGTAGCTTGAGGCCGTCTTCTTTAGTCATCCGCGAATGATAGTCGACATAGATCGCGCCTTGTTCAGCGGCAACTTTTTGCAAATGCTCGTTCGCACTGATTATGCCTATATTACGCTGGTCATTGTGTCCGGATTGCGGCATATCCGTCGGAAGGATGGAACAGACGACCGGCACGATATCGTTCTCTTTCGCTTTCTTGACCATTTCCTCGATATCGTCGACGAGACCCGGAACGATTTGCTCCGCCGTTTTCCGGTCGCCTGCCGTCCAGCCGTCCATCGCCCAGAAGTTGTTCACGCCGATTTTGATCACCACATGCTTCGGCTTTAACTGGATCACGTCCGCATCGAATCTTCGCAACACGTGGCTGCTGATGTCTCCGCCGATGCCCCGATTCACGATGAACCGACCGGTGCGGCCGAAGTAGGCATTTAACTCCCACATATGCGTGATCGAGTCCCCGATAAATACAAAGTCAACCGGCACCTCGTGCGCGATCAAAATTTCGTTGCCGATGTCGAATTCTCCTCTGCGGCTATCCGCCGCCGCAGCCGTTGCAAAATAGCCCGGTTTAACTAGCTGTACGCGATTTGTCGACATGTTCCCTATCCTTTCACCACGGCTCCAGGCCATTATATTTCAGTTTAAACAGTGCTTCGGCAAAATAATAGTCTCCATAAATGGACGGTGCATCAACGCCAATATCGGCGGCGTAGTAACCGGTCGCATGCAGCAGCAGACCTTCTTCGTTCTCGTCCCATGCGCCGTAGTTTTCATGCAACGAACGAAGGATGCGCTCGGCTGCTTGCTTGTACGCGCCCCCTTCTTCTCCCGGTACCAGGGAGGCCAGATCCAGAAGTCCCGATGCGGCGATGGCCGCCGCAGAGGAATCTCTCGGCATGCCCTCCGCATCCGCAGGCAAACGAAAATCCCAAAAAGGCACCGAGTCCGCCGGTAAATGATCGATATAAAAGCGCGCCACACGCTTGGCTGCCAAAAGATACTTCTCCTTGCCCGTGTATGTATAGCTAAGCGCAAAACCGTACAACGCCCAAGCCGATCCCCTTGCCCACGCCGAACCCGCGGCATAGCCTTGTCCGGCCAGCGCTTCCTTCCGCTCGCCCGTTTCCGGATCGAAGCTGACGATGTGATGGACGGAGCCGTCTTCCTGAAAAAACGACCGAAGCACCGTATCCGCATGAATCTCGGCGATGTGCCGGTATCGCGGATCGGCGATTTCCTTGGAGGCCCAGTACAGGAGCGGCAGATTCATCATGCAGTCGATGATCGCCCAGCCGGTGTGATCCTCATCGCCCCAATTCGGCCAGGCGCGGATAAACCCGCCCGCCGGATTAAATCGGCCCGCCAACAGACTGGCGGCCATCAAGCCGTGGCGCTTGGCTTCCTCATCCTGCAGGAGCTTATATTGATTAATGCTGCTTAACCCAAACATAAAGCCGACATCGTGATGCAGAGCGTCGAACGCCCACAACGTCTTGCTAAGCTGCTGCTCGCATTGTACGGCCAGCTCCTTCATACGTTCATTTTGGGTGTCCCGATAGACCAACCATAGCAGCCCCGGCCAAAATCCTGCGACCCAATCATGCGCGGGACTTCTATTATAGCGGCCATTGACAGAGCCATTCGGGAATGACGCTCCGATGCTTGCACTCGTTCTGCCGATCTTGTCGACGACCTGCCGCCAGGCTTCTTCCGCCCAATTCGCCTTCACATTCATCTTGTTCCTTCCTTCTGCAGGTGGCTTGCCATTTATTTTGACATTCCCTAAATGCGAATGAAATGGCCGTGTTTCAAGGTTATGAACTTTACTTAACCATGTCAGCAAGCCTTATCCGCCATCCGAACACGACAAAGAGCCCCCGCTTCCTCGAAGCAGAGGCTCTCCCTTTACGCGATTTACACCAAACTGCCGCCCTTTTCCCGATACTTGAGAATGCCCTCGGACGCCCGGTAGGCGAGCGCGCCTACCGTATCGGTCGGATTGTAGCCCGAGTTGTGCGGGAAGGCGCTGGCGCCGACGACGAACACGTTCTCCGCGTCCCACATCTGCAAGTAAGTGTTGACCGCTGACGTGTCCGGTGTGGCGCCCATCACGACGCCGCCCGTATTGTGAGTAGACTGGTACGTCGTAATCTCGTAGGGGCCGAGTTCCTTGAGCTGGTCGATATGGCTCGCGCCCATCTCCTTCATGATCTCCGCGCACTTGCCCGACAAGTAGAGCGCAAGCTGGCGATCCTGCTCCTCGAAGTCGAACGTCAGCCGCACGAGCGGATCGCCGTACGCATCCTTGTATGTAGGATCGAGATCGAGGAAGTGATGGCGGAACGGCATGCACGATCCTTGCCCGCCGACGGACAGGAAGCGATTGGCGTATTTGACCGAGTTGGCCTTGAACTCCGCTCCCCAGGATGCGGTCCCTCCGGGCACGGGATTGTTGGCGATCGGGCGCATGCCGGTCTGGCTGATGCTGATCGAGCCCCCGTGGATAAACTTCAGGTCGGTGTGGTCGAAGTTGTCCCCGTTGTAATCGTCGAGCGACACGCCGAGCGAGCCCGCACCCGCGTAGGTATTGAACTGCTTGTCGTCGAAAAAGCCGGCCGCGTTGCCTTTTAGCACCTGGTACGCATAGTTGCGGCCGATTACGCCCGTCCCGCTCGCGGAATCGTACGGCTTGCCGAGTCCGGACATGAGCAGCAGCTTGACATTGTTGAACACGTAGCTGGTTACGACCACGATGTCGGCCGGCTGCACGAGCTCTTCGCCCGTTGTGACATCCGTATACATGACGCCCGTGGCCTTACCGCCTTGGTGAAGGATGCGGCGAACCTGCGAGTGCGTGCGAATCTCGAACTTGCCCGTCTTCAGCGCTACGGGAAGCACGGTGACGACCGGGTCCGCCTTCGCGCCGTACTCGCAGCCGAAGCGCTCGCAGAACGCGCAGTACTGGCACGCGGCGCGGGAGATGCCGTCCGGGTTCGTGTAGGCTTCCGACAAATTGGCCGACGGCATCATGTACGGGTGGAGCTTCAGCTTGGACGCCGCGTCGCTGAACATGCTGAGCGCGGGCGACTTCTTCATCGGCGGCGTCGGATAGTCGGCCGAACGCTTCCCTCCGAGCGGGTTGGGCTCCCCCGAGATGCCCGCGAGCTTCTCGAACTTGTCGTAATACGGTTCCATCTCGTCGTAGGTGAGGCCCCAGTCCTGAATCGTCATGCCGTCCGGAATCTTGTTCTTGCCGTACCGTTCGATCGTCTTGGAACGAATCTCGAAGTCGTACGGAAGGAAGCGGTAGGTCTGGCCGTTCCAGTGCACGCCGGCTCCGCCGAGCCCTTCGCCCAGCAGGAACGAGCCGTACGACCGCATGGGCAGCGCCCGGATTTTCTCCGTGCTTCGGAAAGTCACCGTATCCTTCGATAAATCCTGCATCAGCTCGTACCGCAGCCCGTAGCGCAGCTCGTCGTGGACCATAAAATAGTCCTCCGTCTTGCGCTCCTTGCCGCGCTCCAGGCCGACGACGTTCAGTCCGCTCTTCGTCAGCTCGGCGGCAATGATGCCGCCCGCCCAGCCGACGCCCACGATGACGACGTCCGTTTTCGGCAGCGTCTTGGCCATAATCGCTTCTGTCCTCTCCGCCTTAGTGGGCGCTTAGATGGTCTTGCAGGCTGCTCGGCGCGATGACCGCGAAGTCCTTGTCGATGATATCCGTGTAGCTCATCTGGTTGCCGGGGTAGCTTCGCATCTTCCAGCCGTTCATGTCCGCGTTGCCGCCGTAAAGCGGATCGCTGTACGCCCCTTCGAGCGTGCTGCTCCGCAGCATTTTGAAAAAACCGCTCGCCGAGATCGTCGTCAGCTTCGCTTCGTCGGACTCGAACGCCTTCAGCACCTCGTCCTGCTGCTCGGCCGCGAGCTCCGTAAAGCCCTTCGTAAATTTCGTCTGGCTGTAATTTTCCAATTCCCGCAGTCCGATCTCGAACATTTCCCGCCGCTTCAAGCGGCCCTGATAACCCTGCACTTTCTCCCCCGCGTAAAAGGGAGGCGACATGTATTCCCTGGAATTGAATCCCCACTCGCCCGCCAGCTGGTGGTCGATAAAAAACGGGACCCCGAGCGCCAGCGCGCCTGGACCGGCGTCGTCCGCGGGAAAAATCCGCTCCGTAGCCGCCGATACGATGCCGAGCTGCTCCTGCGTAAAGAACATGGGCGCGCGATTGTAGCTTTTGATGTCCGTCGCCGTGCCCTCGCCCGTTTCGGGAGCGGTCTCCGTTTTCTTAGACGGCCGGATCAGGCTACCGAGCGCCCCGCCCACGATAACGCCGCCGACCGCATAGCCGGCCTGGACGAGAAATTTCCGCCGGGAAGGCTGCTCGACCTTGTCGTGACCGGAGCCGCCCTTTTGATTCGGGTCAGCCATCCTTTCACCTCCATTGTTCGTTCCGGATTTTTCCCCCTTAGTTTTTTCCAAAATTAAGTCCTTATGCATTCCTTGCGGCTGGCTATGCTAACTTCAAACCAATCCAATATAAGGTGGAGATTCGCCATGGCAAACGCAATCGCAACTAAGCGCCGGATGCTCGCGATCGCTTGCGCCGCAAGCGTGCTGACGCTGGCCGCCTGCCAGAGCCACAGCTTGCGCGAGCAGTCGGTCAAGCAAGCGGCAGACGCGCAGCGCATCGTAGACGACCGGCTGAAGATGCACTCCGTGCAGCGTCCGCAGATTGCAGGGCAGCATGATCCGGCGGTTATCCCGAGCGTCGACCGGGAGAAGACGCGGACGACCAACCAATACGGCGCATCGGGACAAGGCATGGGCAGCGGCGTGCTGAGCCGGATCGGCAGCTCGGGGCTGCGCGGCCGGGGCACTTCCTCCGATCTTGAGGCCGAACTGGCCGGCGCCGGGCTGGCCGGCATTCGCGTGCTCGTCGCGAACGACGCCGTATTCCTCGCGGCCAAGGACCGGGGGCCGTCCGCTTCCGCCGCGGATCCCCTGCAGCGCAAGCTGCTGAGCGGCACCGGAGGCCTGTCCGGCAAAGGTCCGGAGCCCGGCCCGCACGGCGGCGTCGGCATCCGCTCCGTCGACACGGACAAGACGGATACGCTGGCCGCGGCCGAGCAATGGCTTAAAGATCGCGGCTACGGCGAGCGCATCGTCACCGTTGCCGGCCCGGAGGCCGTCGCGCTAATCGACCGCTTGCGGTCGCAGGGCGCGGACGGGACGTCCGGGAGCCACGATCAGGAGATCGCGCAGTTGATGAGGCTGGCTGGCGCGGCGAAGGATGGGAGGTAGTTCGGAGATATTCGAACGCAGATATATGAAAAAGCCGCCAGGAAGGATCGCCTGGCGGTTCTTTGGCGGTAGCAAATACAATCAGCGGATTAACCCCAACCGCCTGAATGCATTAAAGACTGCGCCACATTCTAGAGTGACGCCGGCAGCGATGCGCGATCGGACGATGCCTCTCCGTGAGCGCGATTCGCCTGCCGGAGGGGAACAGATAAATGCCTGCAAATTTACATCCTTTTCCTGTATGACAGACTTTGAACAATAAAAAGATGCGAATATGCAGGCTTTGATCTCTTCCCTTCGTGATTTTCGGGTTTCGCAGCTAAATAGATGCTGATTTGCAGGCATTTCCGCTTCCATTCGTCAAATCGGCTGAAAGCCTGCACGGATGCAGGCATTTATTTACCGTACCGCCGCTTTCTTGGGTTTCTCCCTCTAGGTTTTACTTTTACTTTTACTTTTACTTTTACTTTTACTTTTACTTTACTTGCCAACTCCTCGCCTCTAACCCTGCTACTGGTTTACAGAAGGCGATATTTTATCTCCGCATCATAAAGCTGGCTGTCCCGAGCTTACGGCTTCAGTCATTGATCTTCCGCGTAAAAGCCAAACTACTTGCTCGCGAGGAATGTCTCGTATTTCCCGGCATCCATCAGGCCCTTGACCGCCTCCGCAGGATCGCCATCCACCTCGACCTCGACGATCCAGCCTTCTCCGTAGGGGTCCGCATTAACCTTCTCCGGCGCAGTCAGCAGATCCTCGTTCACGCGCACGACTTTGCCGTCCACGGGGCTGAAAAGATCCGACACCGTCTTGACCGATTCGATCGTCCCCATCGGCTGGTTTGCCGCGAGTTCGTCTCCTACGCCGGGCAGCTCGACAAAGACGATGTCCCCGAGCAAGCTCTGCGCGTAATCAGTGATGCCGACACGTATGACGCTCGCCGTCGCCTCCGCCCACTCATGCTCCTCGGTGTAGCCCAATCCCGCCTTGATCTCGCTCATCTTCGTCATCCTCTCGTGTGTGGTCGCACCGCTGCCTGCCGCAATAAGCGCCGAACGGCAAAAAAGGACAGAGCAACGGCATGCTGCCGTATGCTCTGTCCCGGGTACCTGAGAGATTAGACGAGGCGTTCGCTCCGCCCTTACCCCTTTGGTGGCTGTTCGCTCTCTCCAGAGGCGCGTCGGATGGCGGTACTTTTACCTGAAAGTTTGGTCCTGCCGGCGGGCTTGCCGCGGACTTGCCCCTTCGGTGCCGCGCCTGTCGGCGCAGTCTCTCCCTGCCATCTTCATCCGCAATATTCGTTTGACACGGATAGCTTAATTCACGCAGGGAATAGATGTCAATCTATTTGAAGCAACCGGCGTCACGAGACGCATTCCCGCGGATTCGGCGTCTAAAATTAAAAACGTTCCTGACGCCGATAGCAGCGATCTGCCTTCGAGTCCGGAACCTATGTTTAGGCATGCTCCCGCTACTCGAACTCTCCTTCTCCGACATCTGCCGCCGCGCCGCCCCTGACTTCCTGCCGGTACTCCGACGGCGTGCTGCCCGCTTTCTTGCGGAACACCTGCGAGAAGTGACGTACGTCCGGATAGCCGACCCGCTCGGCGATATCGCCGATCTTCAGCTCGGAGCCGCCAAGCAGCTCCATCGCGCGCGCGATCCGCAGGTTGGTAACGTACTCCTTGAAGCCCGTCCCCGCCTTCTGTTTGAACAGCTGGCTGAAGTAGACCGGGTTTAGGTAAACGATGGACGCCACTTTCTCCAGTCCGATCTCCTCGCCGAAATGCGTATGGATGTACTGTACCGCGACCTCGATCGCCTTTTCCCCGCCGCTCGCGTAGTGATCGTACACCTGCGCGGACGATGCGCTGCGCATGCGCCGCACCTCGCCGGGCACGGCCGCCAGATCGTCGATCCGCCCCGAATGCAGCACCTGGAAGGGCGTTTTCAAGTAACGCTTCAGATGAGTGCGGAGCTTGTCGACGAGCAGGCCGAGCCCAGCTTCCTCCCGCAGCGTCACGAGTCCAAGCAGACTATGCGCGTCGATGCTCGCGACGAAGCCTTTGCCCGCGGAGTCCATCAGCTCGGTCAGCACATTTTCCACGATGAAATGCTCCAACTTTGTGTCCGCGTCGCTATCCAGACGGACCATGAGCAAATTGAAGTACGGGTGGCTCTCGGTAAACGGCGCGATATCGATGCCGCCCAGATCGAGCCCGGACGCCCAACGCGCGAATACGCCTTCCCGGAGGAACCGCAGATTGCGCTTCATCAGGTCTGCTTCCTTGTTGCGCTCGCTCTCCTCCGCGATCTCGCGCGCGAGCTCGTCGATCAGTCCGACGAGCGACTCCTTGCCGATCGGCTTCAGCATATAATCCCTGGCGCCGAGCCGCACGGCCTCCTGCGCGTATGCGAATTCGGAATGCGCCGAGATGACGACCCACTTCACATGCGGCTGCTTGCGCCGGGAGAACGCCATCAGCTCGAGCCCCGTCATGCCCGGCATCAGCACGTCGGTCAGCACCAAGTCGACATGCTTTGTCCGCAGCGCTTCAACGGCTTCCTCCGGATTCCCGGCGAGCAGAACGCGATGCTCGGGGAACCCGCGGGAGATCGTCCGCTCGATGCCGCTGCGGATGACTTCTTCATCGTCGACGACGAGAATATTCATCGGGAATCCCCCTCTTCTGCGGGTTTCGGAAACGAAACCGTAATCTTCGTGCCGCGCTCGCGTTCGCTCTCGATCCGAAGTCCGAACCCGTCCCCGTACATCAGTGCAATGCGGCGATGCACGTTCGCAAGACCGATGCCCCGGCGTCCGGCGGGATCCTCCTGCCGGCCCGGCGACACGGCTGCCTCCTCCAGCGATCGCCGAATGCGGAGCAGCGTCTCCTCGTCCATGCCGACGCCGTTGTCCTCGACGACGATGACGAGCGCGTCCTCCGTCTCCTCCGAGCGGATCCGGAGCGAGCCTTCTCGGCTCAGCGGCTCAAGCCCGTACTTTACGGCGTTCTCCACGATCGGCTGCAGGATCATCTTCGGCACCTGAGCGCCGAGCCAGCGCTCTTCCACCTCGATCTCGGTATTCACGCGCCCGCCTAGCCTCGTCTCAATGATGGTCAGATAATGGCGCAGCTGCTCGAGCTCGAGGCGGAGCGGCGCACGCGAAGCTTCCTCCCAGTCGCTGCTATACCGGAAGATCCGGGATAGTGCCAGGATCAGGCGCCCCAGCCGATCGTTCTCCCGCTCGTCGAGCATCCAGTAGATCATGTCGAGCGTGTTAAACAAAAAGTGCGGGTTGACCTGGGATTGCAGCGCCTGCAGCTGAGCGTTTTTCTCGCTGATCGACAACAGCTTCTCCCGCTCGATCAAGTTGTCCATCTGATAGACCATTCGGTTAAACGAGCCGACGAGCACGTTAAGCTCCTGATAGGAATGGACACGGACCCGCCCCTGAAAGTTCCCTAGCTCAACCTGCTTCATCTGCTGGATCAGCCGCTTGAACGGCGAGGAGAACGAGCGCGACACGAGCGTCGCGAGCGCCGTCGCCGCGACGACGAGCAGGATGACGACCGTGAGCAGGAACCGCTGCGTCTGCTTCAGCTCCAGCTTCAGGTCGCGCTTCGGCGTCACCCCGATGACCGTCCAGTCCGCCGTGCCGATCCGGGCCGCCGTCAGCAGTGCGTCCTTGCGGTCGCGCACGGCGACCTCGCCTTTCTTCAGCGTGCCCGGCCAATCCGCGGGCAATGCCTCCGCCCCCTCCTCGCCGGAACCATCCACCTCCGGCCTCGTCCGGACGATGACGTTCCCGGCCGAATCGCGAATGACGACGCTGCTGCCCGGACCGATGCTGGCGTTGGAGAGCGCCGAGAGGATCGGGTCCTCCTCGGTCTCGATCAGCACGTAGCCGACCGACTTCATCGTGCTGAGCTCGAACAGCTGGCGGCCGAACGCGAACACCGGGCTGTCGATGCCGCCGCTCATCGGGGCCTGCGGGTATACGCCCAGCCAGCGCATATCCCCCTTGGACTTTTGCAGCTCGGCATACCAGTCGGTCGACTTGTAATCCCGCGTCGAAGATCCGATCGAGCGGTCGAAGCTGTATACCTTGCCCTGGCTTGAGATGACATGGATCCCGACGATATCGCTCCGCGAATAGAAGATGGCGCCCAGGATATCGGTGATCTGGCGTTCCCGGTTGACCGAGCTGACCTCCGGAGAGCCCGCGGGCGTCTTCTGCTGCAGCAGCTGCATCAGCTCGTTGTTGCTGTTGAGCGATTTGGTGACGCTGTCATAACCTTTGAGCATGAGCTCGAACAGGCCGACCGTTTGCGATATGTTTTTTTTCGCGATCACGCCGACCTTGTCCCTGATCTGCTCGGTCGCCCGCTGATAGTAGACGAGACTGACGATTAGCAGAAGCCCGAGCATGCTGAACAAGAAGATCAGGAACAGTCGGCCGTGGATGGATTGGAATCGTCTCATTCCCTCATCTTATCCCTTAACCGCGCCCGCTACCATGCCTTTCGTTATTTTCTCGGCCAGCAGGAAGTAGACGAGAATGACGGGCAGCGCCCCCAGCACGAGAAACGCGCCGATCGCCCCGTAGTTGACCGAATACTGGCTGACGAAGCTGTACACGCCGAACGGCAGCGTCTTCAGCGCTTCTTTGGAGATGAACGTGGCGGCGAGAATATACTCGTTCCACACGTTGATGAACGTCAGGATGCATACGGTCATGATCGGCGGCACCGATACGGGCAGAATGATGCTGCGGAAAATACGCAGTACGTTCGCCCCGTCCATGATAGCCGACTCCTCGATCTCGTGTGGAATCGTGCGCAGAAAGCCGCTCATGATGAAGACGGCGATCGGAATCTGGAACGCGATATAGGGCAGGATCATCGCCCAGCGCGTGTTCAGGACGTGGATGTTTTTGAAAATCAGCATGAGCGGCAGCAGCGTGCTTTGCAGCGGAATCATCAGGCCCATCAGGAAGATCAGCATGACGACGTTGCCGTATTTCCAGCGGAAACGCGTGATCGCGAACGCCGCCAGCGACGCGAGCAGGATGACGCATGCCATCGTAATGGAAGTCACGATTACGCTATTCAGCAGGTAGTGCCAATAGCGGCCGCCCGCGAGCGCGTTTGAGTAGTTGCTCCATTGTAAGGAAGCCGGCAGGGCGAAGAAGCTGCCCGACAGAATCTCTTCGTTGGTCTTGACCGAATAGATGAGCAGCCACAGCAGCGGGTAGAGTTGCGTGACGAGCAGGACGCCGAAAAAGCCGAACACAATCGTCTTTTTCACGGAAAACCCGCGCTTGCGGGTCTGAACGGCGGGCTCCCGGACGGCGATGCTGGCGGATGGGCTCATGGGGTTGCGCCCCCTTTCCTATTTTCGCGGCATTGTCGGCATTAGTTGTAGCGCTTCTCAATGCGATTGAAGAGCAGGTTGATGATGACCGTTGCAGCCAGGCACACGACGACGAGGAAGCAGGCGATGGCGCTGCCGTAGCCGTACTTTTGCGACAGAATCGAGATGTTGTACATGTGGCTCGCCAGCACGTCCGTCGCATGCGCCGGTCCGCCGGCCGTCGTGACCATGATGAGGTCGAACGACTGCAGCGAGCCGATGAACGAGAGCACGACGGAGATTTTAAAGATCGGCACGATCATCGGCAGCGTAATATATCGGTCGGCCTTGAAGCCCTCGGCCCCGTCGATCTTGGCGGCTTCGTAGATATCGGCCGGAATGTTCTGTATCCCGGTGAACTGAATGAGAATGTGGTACCCCAGATACTGCCACAGCCCAATCACGATAATGGCGTAAATCGCCACCTTCGGCTCCGACAGCCAGGCGTGCGTCCAGGAACCGAGTCCCAGCTTGATGAGAATCTGATTGATCATGCCGCCCTGCGAAGCAGGATTGTAGATGGTTTTCCACAGCTGGCCGATGACGGCGACGGACAAAATGACGGGCATAAAATAGCTCGATACGAGAAAATTAGGCCTGCGGACGAAGCGGCTGATCAGGATGGCGACGAACAGCGCGAGCGGCAACTGCACCAGCATGGAGAAGCCGGCCAGCATGAACGTCCGCCTGACGGACGGCCAGAACACCGAATCGTTCGTGAACATGCGGTGGAAGTTGTCGAGACCGACGTGCTTGGCGACGCCGATGCCGTTCCAGTTGAGGGTGGCGTTGTAGAAGGACACGATAATCGGCGCGAATACGAGGCCGACGTATAGCAGCAGACAGGGCAGCACGAACGCCGCGATCGTCCAGCGGGATACCTTCAGTACATTCAAGGCTGACGCCTCCTTCAGCGGCTGTGGCGATAAGGATACGGAGGGCGGCGCGCCGAGTCTGGCGTCCCCCTCCGTACCGTACGTTCAAGGCCGATTATTCTTTGTTGTCTTCGTAAGCCTGCTGGTGCTCCTTGGCGACCGCCGCGGCATCCTTTTTCGCAACGAACAGGTTTTGAATGCTGGACAGATGGGCTTGGGACGTGGCCGGGTTCATCGTGTTGTCGAAGGAGATGTCTCCGCCCTGGACGTCCTTGAACATCGCGAGCACTTCCATCGCCATGTCGGAGTAGCCGGCCGCCTTGTAGTCGCCGTCCACCTTTTGCGCGACGCCGACGGCGCCCTTGACCGCGAACGCTTCCTTCGGATAGTTCAGCATGAAGTAGTTCAGGAAGTCGAGCGTCTCCGGCAGGTGCTTGCTGTTCTTGGATACCGCGAACGCGCTGCCCGGGGCCAGCATGAACTGGTTCGGATCGCCCTTGCCGCCGACCGTCGGGAACTTGAACACGCCTACGTTGCCGTCTTTGTTCGCGTCGGACACCTCGATGCCGCCGGTCGCCCAGCTGCCCATGAAGTACATGGCGGCTTTGCCCGTCTTGAACAGGTTCTCGCCGGCGTTGTAATCGAAGCTCGTCGCGCCTTCCTGGAAGGCGCCCGCTTGCACGAGCTGCTCGAACGCGTCGACCGCGCCCGTGAATGCCGGATCTTCGAACGTCTTCTTGCCGTCGACGATGTCTTGCAGGAAGCCAGGGCCGCCGTTCGTGCGAAGCAGCACGTTCATGAACAGGAACGAACCGGTCCAGGTGTCCTTCTCGCCGATCGCCATCGGCTGGATGCCTTTTTCCTTCAGCTTCTTCACGTCGGCGACGAGATCTTCGAACGTCGTCGGCGGCGCGTCGATGCCGGCTTGCTTGAACAGCGCCTTATTATAGTAGAGCAGCGCGATGTTGTTGCCGTCGGGCAGCGCGTAAAGGTTGCCGTCAAAGGTGTAATAGTCCAGGATGCCGGATTGGAACGTGTCCTTCAGGCCGTTTTGCTCGACCATCTCGTTGAGCGGCGCGAACAGGCCGGCGTCGACGTAAGGCTTCATCTGCGCGGACGGGTTGACGATCGTGATGTCCGGCACTTCGTTGGAAGCGGCTTGCGTCTTCAGCTTCTGCTTCTGCTGGTCGGTGTTCAGCGAGTCGAGCTCGATATGGACGTTCGGATGGTCGGTCTCGTACTGCTTCACGATCTTGTGCAGCATGTTGTACTTCGGATCGGTCGGGTCCGGATAAATGTTCTGGAAGGTAATCGTTACTTTTTCGCCGCTGGCGGCGCTGGAGGAGGCAGGCGCGCTGGCCGAGGCCGAGGCGGACGTGGAGGCCGAAGCCGATGGGGAGGCCGCCGCGTCGCCGCCGTTGTTGCCGTTATTAGAAGAACCGCAGGCTGCCAGGCTGACGGCGAGGAAGCCCGCCATCGCGGTGCCAGCCACTTTTTTGCCGGTCGTAATCATGTTCAAATCCCCCTTGACTTGGTATAGCCTCATTATGCTCGGAGGTGTAATCGCATACAATGCGTATACTTAGGAGTCCATGTTTGTTTTCTTAATATGGCTTGAAAATGATTTGCGAAACATCGGACTACGCGCACCGCTGCAGCCGCAATTTTTGCGCTTGCTGTCGGTCGCTGTTTATGTAACGTTGCCCTTCTCGCTTTGCAGCAGACCCGCCCCACATTTCGCCGCGATAACCGCGCTTTCGTCGCTTACAGACGGCCGCCGTCTTTGTAGCGTTGCTTTTCTTGCTTGCAGCACCTACTTTTCGCCCGCTCGCCGCTGTAGCGTTGCTTTCATCGCTTGCAGCAACCTGCCCCGCGGCACCGCACGCAACCTCCGCGCAGCACAAAAAGTCTCCCGCCCCGCTACCCGTGGTTCGGGAGACTCCTTTGCGCATAACTATAACCGTCTTCGCACCGGAATCCAGATCTCGCTCCGATAGTCCGGCTTGCTCGTGTCCTGGCCCTCGTTCCACAGCAGCTCGGGGCCCGGCGCCAGCTCGTAGCTCGAGGACGGAAACCATTCGGCGTAGATGCGGCTCCAGACGGACTGCAGCGCGGACGGAAACGCGCCGACCGCCTCGAATACGGCCCATTCCGAAGCGGCGACCTCCAGCGCGGTCAGGTGCGCCGGACATGCCTGCGCCGTCGCAGCGCCGATGTACTGGTCGACCTCGCCGCCGTCCTTCCTGCCCTCCGAAAAGTTCGCCGAAGCGCTGATCAACCCCGCCGGCTCGACATCGGACAGCGCCTTCAGCTCCGCGATCAAATCCGGCGTCAGACGGCTCCAAAGCTCGGCGATGTGCGGGTTAACGCCCTCGTAAATCAGGGGCACCCGCTTCATCATGCCGACGATGCGAAACGCTTCCTTTTCCACCAAACGATACTTCATCTCGTCGCCTCCCTCGATCGTCAGTCGGAAGGTCATGCGCGGATAAGCCTTGAGCGGCCGGCCGAGCCGGCGCGCCTCGGAGGGCGCCAGACCGTGCATCGCCTGAAAGGCGCGGGCGAACGAATCCGCCGTGCCATAGCCGTACTTCACGGCGATATCGATGATCCTGGCCTCGCTGCCGATCAGTTCAAAGGCCGCCAAAGTCAGGCGTCTGCGCCTCACGTACTCCGTCAGCGTCACGCCCGCGAGCGATGCGAACATGCGCCGAAAATGATGCTCGCCGCAGCAAGCCCGCCGCGCAGCTTCCCCGATATCAGGTGCCGCTTCGTCCGCGAGATGCGCCTCCAGATACGCCAGCCCGTCGTTTAACCGGTCAAGTCCGTTCATGCGGCACGACCTCCCTTCGCCTTCAAGCTTAGCAAGACCGGCGCGGTGAGGTCCGACAATTCCGGTGCAGATTCGGACGGATGGCGACGCGATGTGGTCCGGCAACTACCTTTTATACCTTCGCAATCTTGGCCGGATTGTTGATTTTGTAAGGAATCGGGTGCTTCGCCAGCTTCTTGGCGACGACCTTCGCCTCGAAAGTAAGCTTGTCTCCCACCTCGAGCTCAAGCTTCTTCAGCGTGGCGCTATGGCTCGACCATGCCTCGCCCAGCTCCGTCTCCGTGTCGGCGATCGCGACCGACTCGTAGATGATAACCTCGTCGTCATTGTCCGCAAAGTGATTGGGTACGGTCGTGAATTCCTTGACGGTCGCCGTCAGCTTGATCTTTTCCTCGGGAAGCTGCACTTTCTTCGACCGCGCCGCCCCGGCCTTCGCCTTGGCCGGCGCCGCGGAAGCCGCAGGTGCCTCATCCCCCGATGCTACGAACGAAGCGAACGCGTCCGCCGCCGAACGATCGTCCTCTGCCGCCGGAGCCGCCTCGCCCGGACGAACCTCCGCCGCAGGGCTCGCCGTGACAGCAGGCGGTTCAGCCCCCGTCTCCTCGCGCTCGGCTCCCGCTTCCTCCGACTCCGCGACGCTCGCATAGCGCTGGCCGAAGTTCGCCGCTTGCATTTCTTTCAAATACGAGGGGTGAATGCAGTGCTTCTGCTTGTTCGGAAGCTCAATAACGGCGGTCATATGATCGACGTAACCGACGATGCCGCAGGCTTCCTTCAGTCCGTTGCCCTTGTAGTAGAACGTCTTGGCCTTGGTCGCCTTCTCGGAGACCAGATCCCATTCCTTCAGCTTGTCGAGCTGCTCCGCTTCGTCCGCGAACGCAATATAGCTCGCCGGCTCAATGACAAACGCGTAAACCATCTTATCCCGCCTTTTATCCATGAATGATCCCGGACCGGACGCGAATCCTGTATCCAAGTATAGCGCTTTAGCTTGATTATAAATCGCACCGGCGAAATAATACCACCGCCCGCCATTCCCCATACACGGCATACCGGTCGCCGCATCGTCATTCACCCCGGCCCAAGCGCCCACATACGTTGGTTAAAAAGCAAAGCGGGTGCGATCATGATCAGCCGCTCCGGCCTCATCGCCTTGCCCGGGGACGCAAGCGCCCATCCTTTGTCCAACGTGGAATGGTGGTACTGCTACGCCTTGCTGACCGGGAGCAGGGGCGGGCGCTACGCCGTCATGGCCTCCTTTTTCCGCGTCGGAGAATGGGCGGTTCCCAAGGGACATTATATCATCCACTCGATCGTCCGGTTGGACAGGGAGCGATACGATAGCGGCTCCGAGCTCGACCGGTCGCTCGCGGTACAGATGGCCGGCGTATACTTGCCCGCTTACTTGCTGGCGCATCCGACCGACGGACATACCTGGGACATCTACCGCCGGCTGCTCACGAACGCCCTGCCGCGGCCTCATCGCTACATGCCGTCTTCGTCCGTCAACGCACGTCCGACCAGGCTCGCCTACGGACCCAACCGAATGACGTTCGCGGATGATGGCAGTCCCGGCTTTGAACTGCGGCTGGATACCGATACGGCTCGCCTGCGTTTGAACTTCGCGCCGAGCAAGCCCCTGTCCGTCATCGACGAGACGGGCGGACTCAACGGCTTGCGCTATTACTCCCAAACGCGCAGCCGGGTGCACGGAGAGCTGTATGAAGAAGGTCGCGCGGAAACGCTGCGCGGCGAAGGCTGGTTCGATCATCAATGGGGGCGCAGCTACGGACTGCTGACGGGAGAGGGATGGGACTGGTTCGGCCTGCAATTGGACGACGGCCGCGAGCTGCTCGTAAGTCAGCTGCGTCCGGCCGGCGCGAGTGCGGCAACCGGGGGCGAAGCGCCGGCCAATACTCGCGTCGAAGCGCGGCTCATCGGCCGGGACGGCTCGACGACGCCGTCTGTCCGGGTGCATCTGAGGCCCTTAAGGCATTGGAAAAGCGAGGACACGGGCGCCGATTATCCCGTAGCCTGGGCGATCTCGCTGCCCGACTACGGCATGACGGGCCGCGTCGCGCCGCTCATGGACCGCCAGGAAATGCCCGTGCTCGGACCGCTGCGGGCGATCTGGGAAGGCGTCGTCTCCTTCGAAGGCGACGAGCGGAACGGCGACGGGGCACCGGGACGGATCGCAGGTTATGGCTTTATGGAGCTGGTCGGCTATCCGCAGTCCGTCCGGACCGCGAAGGCTCCCTTCCTTTACTTGCCGTAGTTGGCCGCGTCCGACAGCTGCCCGGCGACTTCCGCGATATGCGCGAAGGCTCTGCTGAACTCGTCCATGCCCGCCGAGGAGCTCTTGGATTCCTTCGCAATCTCCCCGACCGTGCGGTCCATCGCGCGGATGCTATCCTCCATCGACCTGAACAGCTCGGTGATCTGCGACACCGCCGCCTTGCTGTATTCGCCCAGCTTGCGGATCTCCGTCGCGACGACGCCGAAGCCGAGCCCCTGCTCGCCGGCACGCGCCGCTTCGATGGCCGCGTTCAGGCCGAGCAGCTGGCTCTGCTCCGCGATCTCCTTCACCGAGGCGAGCACGGATCCCGCCTTCTTCAGCCGCTCGAGCAGCTGCGCTGACTCCGACGCCTGCTCCTGCAGCCGCGCCGCGATGTGCGCGCCGGCCGCCGTTATATCCTGCCCTGTCGCCGACATCTCCTCGATCACGCCCGACAGGTCGGCCGCGCCAGCGCGCAGCGAGTCGAGCCGCGTGTTCGGAACGATGAAGCCGATTGCCCCGACGACTTCCCCGTCCTCCCGGATCGGACTGGCTACCGACATGTAGGCGGTGCCGAACCGTGAAGCGTCCCGTTCCTCCACGATCCGTTCGCCCCGCTCGAGCGCCTTGGCGATGACCGTTCCCTGCAGCGACGACACCGGCGTGCCGGCCGGGATGCCGGACGGATAGAACGAAGCTTTTTCGAAATGAAGAACTTGGGTCCGATCGATCACGATGACGACGGGTTCGTCGGTGTAGCTTTGCTTGTAAACGGGGATGGCGGCTAGTACGTGCTCCAGCATCGTCGGCATCGGGGCATGGCTCCTTGTGTGAGAGAATATAACCTGTATGTCGTCAGACCGGAGCCGGAAATGAAGGGAGCGTTGCCTGCCGAAAGCGAAAAATAGAGCAATCCAAAAGAAATGTTCGCAGCATTCGTGTGCTATGGTAGAATCGAGCAACAAAGCGAGCCGGTGAAGCGTTTACTTAATGAAAACCGGCCGGATCGCTATGAACGCCGCCAAGATTAAGGAGTGTATGAATCTATGAATTCGGCATCCCATGCCGCAACGGGAAAGCCGCCCAGCCTGCTGTCGAGCCGCTTCCTGCAAACCATCCTGTTGTCCAACGTCCTGCTGCAAGTCGGCATCTGGGTCCGCAACTTCGCGATCCTGCTGTACGTCGCGGCCAAGACGGACAACGATCCCTACGCCATCTCGCTGATCAGCGTGGCCGAGTTCGCCCCGATCTTCGTCTTTTCGTTTATCGGCGGCACCTTCGCCGACCGCTGGCGGCCCAAGCGCACGATGGTCTGGTGCGACCTGCTGTCCGCGGTCTCGGTATTTATCGTACTGCTCAGCATTCACTTCGGGTCGTGGCATTCCGTCTACCTCGTGACCTTCATATCCGCCATCCTATCCCAGTTCTCCCAGCCTTCCGGGATGCGCCTGTTCAAGCAGCACGTGCCGGAAGCTCAGATGCAGCAGGGCATGGCGATCTTCCAGTCGCTGATGGCCATCTTCATGGTGCTCGGTCCGATGCTCGGCACGTTCGCTTACAGCAGCTTCGGACTGGAGACCTCGGTCGCGGTAATGGGCGTCGCGTTCCTGCTGTCCGCGATCGTGCTCGTCCGGCTGCCCGCCGACCTGCCGCAGGAGCGCAATGCCGCGCAGAGCCATTTCCGCCGTGAGTTCGTCGAAGGCTTCAGCTACGTTTGGCAGAGCCCCGTGCTCCGCATGCTCGGACTGGCCTTCATTATAGCTGGGCTCGCCGTCGGCATCGCCCAGGCGCTCAACCTGTTCGTCGTCACCGAACGGCTCGGCAAGCCGGAGGACTTTCTCCAATACATGCTTATGGTCAGCGGCGGCGCCATGCTCATCGGCGGCGGACTCGTGGCCGCGTTCGCGCAGAAGGTGCCGCCGCAAGCGCTGCTCGCTACGGGCATGTTCTTCGGCGCGGTATGCACCGTGATCGTCGGCTACTCCACGAGCGTGCCGCTGACGCTGGTCGTCCAGTTCGTCAACGGTCTGGTGTTCCCTTGCATCCATATCGGCATCAGCACGATGATCCTCAAGTGGTCCAAGCCCACCATCATCGGACGCGTCAACGGCGTACTGAGCCCGATGTTTACCGGCATGATGGTCATCTCGATGTCCGCGGCAGGCGCGCTCAAGAAATCCTTCCCGCTCGAGATCATCTTCTCGGCGGCCGGCGTCCTGTTCCTGATCGGGACGGTCGCCATGCTGGCGATCGTCAGGCAGCGCCCACCCGTGCATGCCGCCGAGGGCGCGGCGCAGACGAGCGCCTGAGACACTTCCGTTGCGACGCTCCGTATGTGCTGCGGCAGCTGCTATCTCTGCCATGCGCTTGCCAATGCGAACATTAGCGGCACACGGTGCCGCTATCTTCACGATGCGCATGTGGTATCGTGTCGCCGCCTGGAGCCGTACGTCAGCGCTGCATCCGGTTCGAGCTGCGACGAGCGGTCAAAAGCCGCAGCTCGAACCGATGCGTGAACGCGAGCAGCAGCAGGTTGGCGATCGCAAATACGGCGACCGGCACCGGGAACGCCCGCGCCAACGCATAGACGAACAGCAGCAGCATCCCCAGCACGACCTGGAAGGCGTCCGCTTCGGCGGACGCCTTCTTTTTGGCGCGCGCCATACGGCCGCCGACGAGCAGTGCCGCGAGGATGACCGCATACGCAAGCGCCCCCTCGAACGAGAGCGCGCACCAGACGCCGAACGTGGTCGCGATCGCTTTGCCGCCTCGTCCCCGGAGGAAAGGCGAAAAGGCATGCCCGAGCAAGGGCATCAAAGAAACGGCGGCTACGGCGTAGCCCGTTACGCGATCCGAAGCGAGCATGAAGGCGACGGGCCCGAAGCCTTTGGCGAAGTCGAGCGCGATGCCCGCGATGCCGTATGCGAAGCCCGCCGCTCGCCATAGATTCAAGGCGCCCGGGTTGCCGTCGCCGATCTCGCGAAGGTTGCTGCGGGCCGCAAGGCCCAGCCAGTAAGAGAACATTAGCGAACCGCACAGAAACAGTGCCGCCAACCAAAGAAGGAGCGTCACTCGGGATCGCCCCCGATGCGAATTTTTCTCCCTTTCCACGACACATGCCCGACGAACAGGACGCGATACGACGAGTAAAGCATGATATATAAGAAAAACACGGTGCTGATCGGATGAAGCGCCGGCAGCCAGCGCCCGAATCGTCCCGTGTGGCGGGAGAAATAGTAAATCTGCAGCGTGTACAGCAAATAGCCGGCCGCCCATACGGGCGCCCCGGCGGTATGAAGGACGAACGGCGCGGCCTCGGCACAGATCAGTCCCACCAGCCACAAAGCGACGAGCAGCACCGTCGGCTTGGCGAGCTTGCCGGTGCTTTGCACCGCCCCTTTGCCGAAGCCCTCCACTTCGCTGCGGATGCCGCCCGGATACATGCGAAACGACACCAGCCCGCGGCCGATGAAGTTCGTGACCGGCACGCCGGCCTCGGCGAACCGCGCACCCAGCGTCAAGTCGTCCAGCAGCTCGGCTTTGACGCCTTCGTGTCCTTTCGCCCGCTCGTAGTCATCGCGCGACGTCAGAATGCAGGAGCCGTACAGCCCCTTCTGCGGATTGGTCCGCTCGAACGGCGAGGTGAACGCGAACAGGCCGAGCAGGTTCGGGACCAGCGCCAGCCGCTCGTATAGCTTTTCCGTGTAATGGTACGGAACGACGGAGACGACCCCCTTCGTCCGGGACCTCGCTTCAGCCAGCGCGCCAAGCGCGTCCGGCGCGAGCCGCACGTCCGCGTCCAGAAATGCGATCAAGTCTCCCGTCGACCGCAGATAACCGTTCCAAACCGCCCAGTTTTTGCCCGTCCAGCCTTCCGGCAGCGGCAAGCCCTCTACGAGCGTCGCTCCGAACTCTTTTGCAATCAGGCCTGTCCGGTCCGTCGAACCGTCGTCCACGACGATAATCTCGTACGGCCGATAGCGCTGTACGCGGAGCGAGGAGAGCAGATGCGGCAGATTCGCTTCTTCGTTCCTGGCCGGGATGACCACCGATAGCCTGGATGTTTCGCAAGGCTGCGACGACGCCGGCGGGATCGTATTTCTTCGAAAAAGGACAAAGCCCGCGGCGCACGCCGGAACCATGAATGCCAGCCATATCCACATGCCGCTTCCGCCCTTCGCCCGATGATTCGGCCTATGCGCCGTTATCTCATCTTATTAGCGCGCAGGGAAAAACATGTTCGGGGCCTGCCTTATGTGGATGGGGATGGGGCCAGGAGCAGGAGCAGAGCCGGTGCAAGGCCAGAGCCGGTGCAAGGTCAGAGCCGGTGCAAGGTCAGAGCCGGTGCAAGGTCAGAGCCGGTGCAAGGTCAGAATCAGGGTTGGCGCTTTTCTTTTTTGGGAGAGAGGGTATAGCTGAAGCTGATCAAAAAGTCGATGCCGAGCACGAGGGACCACAGCCGGATGACCCGGACAAGCTGCTCCGTGCTGCCCCCGTCGTCGACGAGATAGATCATGCCGGCCAGGCAAAGGCAGCCGATCGCCCAAGCCAGCAAATGCTTGAACCAGCCGAGGCGCTCCTGCCGCGCATGCTCGCGTCCGAATCTCGCCTTGGGCTTCGGCGCAGCGCCCCCGGCGAACCGATGCGCGAAGCGTTCGTCGGCCCATCGGATCATCGCATGGCCGAACGCGATCGAAACGCCTATATAGACGGCGGATAGCCCATGCACGAACGTAGCTTCGGCGCCTTGCCTCAGGTGGATGACCGTCACCGCGAGCAGGACGACGTCGACGACCGGGGTCAGCAGGAGCAGCGCGGAGCCCGTCTTTTTCCATTTAAGAAGATAACGGCACGCCAATCCTGCCAGAATGAGCACCCAGAACGCGATCTCGCAGCCGATGATGATGCCGATCATCTCAACATCCCCCTTTACCATACACTTGTATTAATTAAGTTTGATTATATCAGCTTCTTTTAATAATACAATCGTATTATAATAAGGACATGCCAAAAATCGTCGACCATGAGAAACGAAAAGAACATATCGCCGAAGCCGTCTTGCGCCTGATCCGGCGCGAGGGTATTGACAGTGCTTCCGTACGGCGGGTCGCGGAGGAGGCCGGCTTGACGCTGGGCGCGCTGCGACACTACTTCGACGCCCAGCACGATCTGCTCGCCTATGCGATGCGGCTGCTCATCGGGCGAGTCGGCGCGCGGATCGAGAGACTGCCGCTGACGGGACAGCTGCGTACGGACATCGAGATGATCGTGGCGCAGCTTGCGCCGCTGGATGAAGAGCGCCTCGCCGAAGCCGAGGTGTGGCTGGCCTTCGCGGGCAAGGCGGTGTCCGACCCTGCAATCCGCGCGCTCAGCCAGGAGGCTCACGAGGCGCTGTACCGCGGCTTCAAGCGCATGATCGTCGCCCTGTGCGAACGCGGCCTCGCCCGGCCTGGCATCGATCCGGAACTCGAAGCCCGCCGGCTGCACGCGCTCGCCGACGGCCTGGTCGTCCACTATACGACCTACGCCGAGCATCTGGATCCTGCCGGGCTGATGCGAATCGTCTCTGCCCATCTCGATGGGCTGATTAAAGCGGATTAGTTGGCGGGATCGCCAGCGCTGCGGAGCGGGCGGAGCGTGAGAATCCTGTGTCCGACATGACAGCCTGACGCGAGTACCAGCAGCTATTTCCTATCGGTACGTCATCGCAGCTCGCTGCTTGCAGCGTTCAACGGCATCCGCCGCGGAGACCGCCTCAGCTTCCTGAAGCGCACGCTCCGAATACTCGACGATCCCCTCGCCCGCTCTTTTGCCGACAACGATGCGAAGCGGGATGCCGAACAGATCTGCATCCTTCAGCTTGACGCCCAAGCGTTCGTCCCGGTCGTCAAGCAGCGTTTCGACGCCATTGTCCTGGAGCATGCGGCGGATCTCTTCCGCGAGCGCTCTCTGCGCGGCATCCTTCCAAGAAACGGGCACGATATGCGCTTGAAAAGGCGCGATCGCTGCCGGCCAGCGGAAGCCCCTTTCATCGTGATGCTGCTCCGCGACGGCCGACATCATGCGGGAGATTCCAATGCCGTAGCAGCCCATGACAACAGGCGATGAGGCCCCCTTCGCGTCCGCAAATTCCGCATGAAGCGGGAGGCTGTATTTGGTCCCTAATTTAAAAACGTGGCCAATCTCGATCCCTTTACGCAAGTCGAGGCTTCCTTCCGCACAGCGCGGACATGGATCGTCCGCCTCTACATCGCGCAGATCGCCTACCCTCGCCAACGAAAAATCACGACCGGGCACGACGCCTCGCAGGTGGAATTTCTCCTTGTTCGCCCCCGTTATGCCTGTTGCCATATCCGCCACGGCAAAGTCGACCCACAGCGGCAGGTCCAATCCGACCGGACCCAAAATGCCTGCGGGAGCCACGGCGAGCGCCGCGATCGTCTCGGCATCCGCCATTTCCAGCGTGTCCGCACCGAGCAGACGCTTGAGCTTGATCTCGTTCACCTCGTGATCCCCGCGAATCGCGACAGCCGTCACTTGCCCATCCGCGACAAACAGGAGCGTCTTGATCGTCTCATCGGCCGTGACTTTGAGCGTTGCCGTTAACTGATCGATCGTTCGCGCGCCAGGCGTATGAATGAGCTCCGGCGAAGCCTCCTCATCGTTCGCAGGAAACGTTCGCTGCACGCCCTCCCGCCTTCCGGCCTCCGCTTTTTCCAGATTCGCCGAATATCCGCAATGCGCGCAAAACGCGATCGTATCCTCGCCGACATCGGCCAAAGCCATGAATTCGTGCGAGCCGCCCTCCCCGCCGATCGTTCCCGAATCGGCCTCGACGCCCCGCACCTCCAACCCGCAGCGCGCGAAAATCCGCTCGTATGTTTCGTACATGACGCGATACGCGTGATCCAGTCCTTCTTGATCCGCTCCGAACGAATAGGCGTCCATCATCAGAAACTCCCTGCCGCGCAGCAGTCCAAACCGCGGGCGCCGCTCGTCCCTGAATTTCGTCTGGATCTGATATAACGTCATCGGAAGCTGCCGATAGGAATTCACTTCGCTCGCGACCAGCGCGGTAACGACTTCCTCGTGCGTCGGTCCCAGCACAAAGTCACGATCGCTGCGATCCTTGAATCGAATCAGCTCGGGGCCGTACGCCCCGTATCGCCCGGACGTTCGCCACAACTCCGCCGGCTGCAAGGCGGACATCAGCATCTCTTGCGCTCCGGCATGATCCAGCTCCTCGCGCACGATGGACGAGATCTTGCGGAGTACGCGCCACCCGAGCGGAAGAAACGTATAGACCCCCGAAGCTACCGGACGAATGAACCCGGCGCGCAGCATGAGCCGATGGCTGGCGGCTTCGGCATCCGATGGAACTTCCCGCATCGTCGGGGCAAACAAACTGGATTGATACATGATCCGACACCTCCCGGAAAATAAAAAAGAACGCCTTCGTCAGGGACGAAAACGTTCGTGGTACCACCCTAATTCGACCGAATCGGCAAGCCGATCGATCCTTCGCGGATAACGGGGCAGCGCCCCGGCAGCGAATACTTGAAGTTCCTCGCTGCGGCTCGCAAGGCGGGAATCGTCCACTCGGTCAGGGAAGCCTCTCAGCCTAGGGCTTCCTCTCTGCGCAGCCGATCGTGTACGGTCGTTTCCTTGTATCTTCGCCGTTGTGATCATAAAAGTGTGAATTGTCAAATAATTTACGCGAACTGTGGCGCGATGTCAAGCGTCGGTCCGAATCTCCTTCGCGCCGCCCAAGAAAGGCCGCAGCGCCTGCGGCACGTAGACCGAGCCGTCCTCCCGCTGATGGTTCTCCAGCAGCGGGATCAGGATGCGCGGCGTGGCGACGGCCGTGTTGTTGAGCGTGTGCGCGTAGCGCAGCGCCCCGTCTACATCCCGGTAGCGAATCCCCGCGCGGCGCGCCTGAAAGTCCAGCACGTTCGACGACGAATGCGTCTCCCCGTATGCGCCGCGGCTCGGCATCCACGTCTCGATGTCGTACTGCTTGTGCGTCTTCTGCGACATGTCGCCGATGCACACCGCCACGACGCGGTACGGCAGCTCGAGCAGCCGCAATATTTCCTCCGCGTTGGCCGTAATCTCCGCCAGCATCGCATCCGACTCCGCCGCCTCGCCGCGGCACACTACAACCTGCTCCACCTTGGCGAACTGGTGCACCCGGTACAGCCCGTGTACGTCGCGCCCTGCCGAGCCGACCTCGCTTCGGAAGCATGGCGTTGCTGCCGCAAGACGGATCGGCTCATCCAATGCCACAATTTCGCCCGCGTAATACGACACCAGACCGACCTCCGACGTGCCGATCAAATATTTGTCGCCTTCGGCCAGCGCGAAGGTCTGATCCTTGCCCGTCGGGAAAAACCCGGTGTTCTCAAACGCCTCGCCGCGCATCGTCGCCGGCAGCTCGAGCGGCGTGAAGCCGCGCCGCTCCAGCACGTCCATGGCCAACTGCTGCACCGCGCGGTGCAGGCGGCTGCCGATGCCCTTCAGCACGTAACTGCGCGTGCCTGCAAGCTTCACCCCGCGCGCCAGGTCGAGAAGGCCAAGCCGCTCGCCAAGCCGGACATGATCCAGCGGCTCGAATGCGAATGCGGGCACCTCGCCGACCCGGCGCAGCTCGACATTGTCGGCGTCCGATCTCCCGTCCGGCGTGTCCGCCGATACCGGATTCGGCACGAGCGCAAGCAGCGCCCGCCACGCGCCTGAGACTTCCGCCAGCCGCGCCTCGTGCTCCGCGAGCTTCGCGTTTGCGTCCCGCACCTGACCTTTCGCATCGTCGATCCGCGCTTCGTGCGCCGTCATCCCCGATGCTTCGCTTATCGAAACGCCATTCGCGAGCTTCGCATTCGGTTCGCCTGCGTTCCTCCCGCTCTCCCCGCTCAGCGACCGCTGCGCCTTGACGAGCGCCGCGATCTCCTCGCTTCGCCGGTTGCGCTCGGCCCGCAGCCGCTCGACCTCTTGCAGCAGCGTTCTGCGCAACGCGTCCAGCTCCAGCAGCTCGCGGATCGATACCGCGATTCCTTTGCGATCCGCCGTATGCTGAAGCAGCTCCGCATGTTCGCGTATATACGTCATGTCCAGCATGTTCGCCAGCCCCCTTCTTCAGCCCCGCCGCTTCCGGAAATCGTCCATAAACGCCGCCAGCGCCCGGCAAGCCTCCACCGGCACGCCGTTATAGATCGATGCCCGGATCCCGCCGACGCTCCGATGGCCCGCGAGTCCCGCGAAGCCGGCAGCCTGCGCCTCCTGCACGAACGCCTTCTCCAGCGTCTCATCGGGCAAGCGCCATGTCGCGTTCATCGCCGAACGGTACGGCGTCTCCACGATACCGCGGTAAAATCCGCCGCTCCCGTCGATCGCCTCGTAGAGCAGCGCCGCCTTATCCGCGCTCCGCGCCTCCATCGCCGCGACGCCCCCCTGCCCGGCCGTCCACGCCAGCATCAGCTTCATCATGTAAATGCTGTGCACCGGCGGCGTATTGTACAGCGAGTTATTGCTTGCATAGGTCGTATATCGGAAAATCGCGGGGATCTTCGCCTCCGCCGACGCCGCCAGCAGGTCCTCGCGGATCACGACGGCCGTGACGCCCGCCGGTCCCAGGTTTTTCTGCGCGCCGGCATAGAACATCGCGAACCTCGTCCAGTCGATCTTCCGGCTCAAGATGTCGCTCGTCATGTCGCCGATCAGCGGGATCCCGCCCGTATCCGGAAACGCCTTAAACTGCGAGCCTTCGATCGTATTGTTCGTCGTCAGATGTACATAAGCGGTGTCGGTTGCCGCCAGGCGCGCGACTTCTTCGTCGAGCCCGGGAAGCCGCGCCCATCCGGTCGCCTTGCCGCTCGCCAGCACCTCCGCAGCGCCGACCGTCAGCGCCTCCTCGTACGCCTTTTCCGAAAAGCTGCCAGACAGCACGTAATGTCCCGCCTTGCCCGCCGCCAACAGATTCATCGCCAGCAAAGCGAACTGCGCGCTCGCCCCGCCGGACATGAACAGCACGCGGTAGCCCGCTCCCTGCAGACCGGTCAGCTCGAGCAGAAGCCGCTCCGTCTCCGCGATCATGCGCTCCACCGGCTTGCTGCGGTGCGACATCTCCATGACCGACATGCCCTGCCCCCCATACTCCACGAAGCTGTCCTGTCCCTGCTCCAGCACCTCGAGCGGCAGCGCCGCCGGTCCCGGATTGAAGTTGTACGTCCGATCCATTTTCCATCGCCTCTTTCTCCAAGATTGTCGGTTGAAAACGCAAAGACGCCCCTCGTCCGAATTGGGACGAGGAGCGTCAGCTCGCGGTGCCACCCAACTTGATGAACCGGCGCGCGGGGCGCGGCTCATCCTCTTGGTTCCGCGGTAACGGGCGGGGCCGGTAAACTTAGGATGCGGCCGTATCACGCGATACAGGGCCGCTCTTGACGGGAACGCCTCCGAGTTGGATGCTCTTCACGGGCATGATTCCGATCTGCAATTGTTTGATTATTCTAACGGAATGCCGACGGGGTTGTCAATCCCGAAAGCGCGCGAGCACGCCACTGCGAGCACGCAAGCACGAGCCGCAGCCCGAGCGGTCAGCTCGCCCTGAACCAATCGAACGCCGCCGTCCCGGTCGCCGCGCTGAACGAGGAAGCAGCGACGCCGACCCGCGCCGTGCCCGACGCAGTCGACGAACCGTAGCCGCCGATCGGCGTCCAATAGTCGCCGTCCGCGCTGTAGTACGCCCGGTAGTAATATCCTGCCTTGTCGAGACGCAGATAGATCGTCCCTCCGGATACCGGATCGGCGATGCTCACGCCGCCCGACAATCCTTGGCCGGAGAATTCAAGCCTGCCGCCGTTGTTGTATTGCCGATCCACCTTGATATAATGCGTCGCGTCGTACCAGATCAACACGCCGGCTTGCTGATAGTTCTGCGTCGGCTTGTAGTCGATCTTGGCCCTCAGCGACAGGTCCTCGCTCGCCGCCGTCTGCACGACCTTGCCCGTGTCGTCGTTGGAGCTCGCGGCGATGCCGAGCTGCAGCTTTCCGCCGGAGACGGTCGCCGTGCCGGACGCGCTCCACTTGCCGGCCAGCGCACTGCCGTCAAACTCGTCGCTCATCGTCTCGACGCGGAACCAATCGAACGGCACCGTCCCGCTCGCCGCCGAAAAGGAACCCGCTGCCACGCCCGCCCTGGGCGACGTCAGCGCCGCTGTGCCGCTGCCGACTCCGGTCCACGTCGCGCCGTCCGCGCTATAGGCGGCCGTGTACGTATTGCCGCTCTTTTGCAGACGCAAGTAGATCGTCGCTCCCGGCACCGGATCCGCGACGGACACGCCGCCGCTCAGCGTCGGCCCTGAGAACTCGAGCGTATGGCCGCCGTTGTACGTGCGCGTCAGCTTCACGTAGTGCGTCGCGTCCTGCCAGACGAGCAGTCCGCCCTGCATGTAGTTGGCGCCCGGCTTATAATCCAGCTTCGTCGTCAACGCATAATCCGAGCCCGCCATCGCGCGCAGCACACGGTGCTCCGCAAATCCCTCGTTCGCCGGAACGGTTAGATTCAGCTTGCCGCCGTCGACCGTATACGCGCCCGTCGGCTCCCAGGCCGATTCGAGCGAACGGCCCGCGAACTCATCGTTCATCCCGCGCTTCTGGTACTGGAACCAGTCGAATGCGGCGTAGGTATCTTCGTTCGCCGCACCGGCCGAGGACGCGATGAACCCGACGCCGAACTCGGCGCCAAGGGCCACGACGGCATCCCCGCCGATCTGCGCATACGTCTGGTTGTCCGCGCTCTCGTAGGCCCGGATCGTATCGTCCTGCTTCACGATGCGCACATAAACCGTCTGCGCGGACGGATGCGGATCCGCGTACGTACCGCCGCCGGTCAAGCCCGCGCCGCCGAGCACGTACTTGGCGCCGCCGTCGTACTTGCGGACGAACTTGACGTAGTGCTGATTGTCCAGCCGCAGGACCAGTCCCGCTTGCTGCCCGGATTGCGAGGGCAGATAGGTCATCTTGGCCGTCGCGGTGAAGTTCCCCTTCGCGCCGGGCTGCACGATGAAGTTCTGGTCCGTGCCGACCGCGCGCACCTCCAGCTGCCCGTTGTTGAGTCCCGCTGGCCAGCCGGACCCGCTCCAGTACGAATTCAGATACCGCAAGGCGGAAAAATCGTCGTCCACCGGTTCCCCGTAAGTGGCAAACGTCCTGATGCCTCCCGTACTGGCGACCGAGCCGCCCGCGTTAACTGCCGTCACCTTCCAGTAGTAGCGCACGCCCGGCTCCAGCGCCTGGTTCAACGTGTACTGGATCGTGCGGCCCACGTTCTGGTCGAACAGCGGATTGGACAGGTCCGCCCGCTTGGACACCGTCAGCTTGTAGCTCGCAGCGCCGTCGGACCAGTTCCAGCCGAACCGCGGGTTCGCGGCGCCGACCTGCGCGGCGTCCTGTCCGGGCAGCAGAATATCGAACGCGCCCGGCTGGGCCGTACCTGCCGAGGCGGTCAAGGAGATCGTACGGCTGGCGCCGGGGGCGAGCGTTACGTTCAGCTTGGCAAAGTTGCCTTCATCCACCCCCTGCACCGCGAGGCCGCCGGCGTCCGTCGCCGTCGTCGCGCCGTCCGGCACGCGGATATACACGGTGCGCGTACGCGACGCCGAGGCATCCGTATTTTGCAGCGTGACGGAGATGCCAGCATCGTCGTACGTGCCGGATACAAGAATGCCGCCGTTCGTTCGCAGGTCCTCAAATCCGACGCCGAGATCCAGCCAAGCCTGCGGCGTCCCCGGGAACACCCGGATCTCCGTGTCGCTGTCCCCGTCCAGCAGCATCTGGTCGATCGCGGCCACGTAGGCGCCGTGCGCGCCGATCTCCGGCGCTTTTTTATAATCCTCGCCGTCCGTATGCGTCTCGACCATGCTGATGTCGTCGTAGAGATGAACGCCATTCTTAAGACCCAGCTTGACCGTGCGCAGCGCCTCGTCCGCCAGATGCAGCTTGGATGCCAGCACGGAAGCCCAGCCCTGGTTAAACGTATAGTCCATCTGCGTAGCCGCGACGTTGAGGTACGTGGCCAACGCCTCGGGCGTCATGATGTCGCGCGTCTGCATCCACCAGAAAGGCTGCGCGAGCAGCGTCATGTCCGCGCCCGCCTGCGAATTGTACCAGAACGGATCGAGCAGCTGCGGGAGCAGCGCGTCCCAGGTCGCGTTGGACACCCCGTACTTCTGGGCCTGCCGGATCGACCAGATCGCCGCCGTGCTCTGATTGCCGTCCCCAGGATGGAGCGCGTTCGGATCCCATGGCGTCGGGCTCCATACCCCGCTGTGCGCATAGCCCTGCCATTTGTCGAAATAAACCTGGTGCGCCAGCTGCGCCTTCGTCACCTTTTGCAGGAGCGCCTTGGCCGACGTCAGGTCCGCGTTCGTGAACGTCTTCTGCGACAGCACCATGGCCGCGACGTTGCCGCCCGGGAAGTCGCTGCGCCAGCCCTGCTCGAGACCCGGATTCTGAATCGGCTTGGCATTGTAGCCCATCAGCCACGCATACTTGGCGCTGCCGCTCGGATACCCGTAGTAGGGATCGGCCGCCACAGCTTCCGCGTTCGGCAGCATCCGCTCGTACCAGTCGGTCATCGCCTCGCTGACGTCCGCATGATTGCTGTACAGCATCGCGAAGTGGCTGTAAACGAGATCGAACTCGGGCAGCACGGCCCCGTCGAAGCCGTCCGGGTTGGTGCCGTAGGCGCCGGGAGGCACCTCGCTGTTCCCGATCATGGCCCCGTGGTCATACAGGGAGCGGATGTACCAGTTGGCCATGCCGAGGTCCGGAATATCGACCTTCGACTTACCCCAGAAGTCATCCCACCAGGCCGCCGTATCGCCGGCCAGATTCGCATATCCCCCGCCCGCGGCGGTCTGTGCCTTGCTCGACGCGGCCGCGACGGGATCGGCATCCTTCAGCGAGGAGCCGGGCGCGAAGTAGAAATATACCGGCTGGCCCGGACCGACAGTGGCGGAGATCGTCCCGCCCGCCGTGTCGACGGACACGCCTTGCCCGCTGGCGGAGACGGCCAGCGTCATGCGCTCGGTCGTGCCCGCATAATCGTTTTTCGCGACCAGACCGTTGGTCATCGCAGCGTAGGAGATCGCGTAGTTATCGTAGATCGCGCCATAGCCGGAGGCGACGTCCGCATCCGCGTTGGTCGTGCGGCCGACCTGGAGCTTGAACGTATGGGATATGCTGTCCTCGACCTTCATGACCAGGACGCCGTCCGGATTGACGAACGCGGTGCGGCTGGAGTCGAATGTTTGCGCGCCTGCCGTCAAGCGCAGCGCCGTCTTCATCAGACCTGTCTTCACGTCGACCGTCTGCTTCCAGACGCTGCCGTCGATCGCGCCCGGATCCGGGCTCGCGGACGTCCCGTAGCCGCCGTTCAGCTGAAACGGCATCACGCGCTTCGTATCGGCATGCCACCAGTAATCGTACAGGATGGCAGGAATGTGGGCGAAGTTGTGGTAGGTCGTATCCTTGCCCGGCGCATCCGGCTTGGTAAAGCCCGTCGGACCGGCAAAAAACGTCGTACCCCCGAGGCCGATGAGCGGGAATTCATAATATCCGTAGTCGAGCCGCTCGGCCCCTTCCTTGACGAACTTGGCTCCGTTCACGAGCGAATCCCAGTCCCGGTCCCAATCGTTGATCTGGGTAGCGCTTACATTGTCGAACCGGACATGTCCGCCCGAGGTAGCAAGCCCCGCGATTGTGCCTGCTTCGGGGAAATCGTTGCGCTCCATCGCGAGCGTTCCGTTCACATAGAGCTTGACGTTCGTCCCGTTGGCCTCCGCCTTGACCGTATACCAGACGCCGGTGCCAAGCGCGAACGGCAGGCTGTACGAATGCCCGTTCACCCACATGACGATCGTCTGATTGGCGGCGTCGAGCCGGACGGAATTGTGCGGTCCGCCCGTGCTTCGGCGCAGCAGAATCTCGGCCGAGCCCGCGGTGACGAACTTGATGTCGGCCTGGAGGCGAATGCGCGCCTGATCGAGCGATTGATTGATGTAGATCTGCCTGTCCGCGCCTGTCTCTGACTGATCGAGCTCGCCCGAGGCGATGCTCCAGGCTCCGCCTTGCGGCGTCCAGCCCGCCAGCGTGCCGCCGAACGTATCGGAGAACAAGCCGACGTCGGCGTTCGCGTCGGCGTGCCGCCCAGGCGCCGGCCACAGGACACACGAGGCCAGCAGCACGGCCATGGATAGAAACAAGGCCCCCTTCTTCATCCAGGAAAACTTCGCGATCATTCGAATCCGCTCCTCATCATCGATAATAAAATCGCCAATTCAAAAATGAAACGATTCATTAACATCGAAAAGAAAAGACCGCGCGGTCTATGGATAATCCAAATGCACCTTCGCGGTCATATCGGTCGAGCCGCGCACGATCAGCTTCGTATCGAACGCATGGTGCCGGGCCGGCTCGCCGCCTCCCTCCGAGCCGACGATCAGATCGACCGCGAGCGCGGTCATGGCATCCGTCGGCAGGGACATCGTACTGAGCTGCGGCGACATCAGCTGGGCGAGCGGCAGCTCGTCATAGCCCATCACGGCGATGTCGTGCGGGATGCGCATCTGCAGCTCCTGCAAATACTTCATGACGCCGATCGCGAGCGTGTCGTTGCCGCCGATGATCGCGGTCGGCAGCGGCCGCGTCTGCAGTGCCCGGTGCGCGTAATGGTAGCCGTCCATAATGCGGTAAGAGGGACAATCGACGATATACTCGGGCCGCTCCTCCACGCCGTGGTCGGCCAGTGCCTGCCGGTATCCCCCCAGCCGCTGGCGACTCGTCTCCAGCTCGGGCGCCGCATTCATGTAGGCGATATGCCGATGGCCGATCTGGAGCAGATGGCTCGCCGCCCGGTACATGCCCTCGAAGTCGTCGACGCCTACCGAGTGAATCGGCGAATCCTCGAACTTGCGCTTGTACGAGACGACCGGAATCTCCTCGGCCATACGGGCGAGCTTGGCGATCGTGGCGTCGTCCCAGCCGTACGTGGATACGATCAGCCCATCCAGGTTGCGGTGCATCATCTGGGACAGCAGGTCGAGCGTGCCCTCGGACGACTGCTGCGTAATGCCCGAGAACAGGATCGGCGTGTAGCCGATCTGCTCGAGGCGCTTGTTGATGCCGTCGTAGAACGGCAGGAAGTAAGGCTCGTTGATCAAAGGTACGAAAATGCCGATCGTGCGGCTCGACTTGGCCCGCATGTTGCGCGCGTACAGGTTGGGATGATAATTGAGCTCGGCGATCACTTTGAGGACGGCCGCCTTTGTCTTTCGGGAGACGCCCTCGGTATTGTTGATGACCTTCGATACCGTACCGACGGAGACGCCCGCCCGCTCGGCGACGTCCTTGATTCTGACCATACGCGATAACTCCTCCATAAACGCAGGCCCGGCTTGGACCGATAACGATTCATTATTCCGTAAGTGTAAACAACCGCTTTCCCGCTGTCAAAAGGTAATCCGTCAAAAATAGCGCGCGAGCCAGGACGTACGATCCCCCTGCTCCAGAAGTGCCTTTGCCTCCTCGATTCGCCCGATCGTCGCGGCGATCGTCTCGTGCTTCAGCGCGCTCCCGTCGCCGCCGCGGAACGTGTAGGGAACGTCCGAGCGCTGCAGCAGCTGCAGCCAACCGCCGGCATTATCGAGCTCGGCATCCAGCAGCGAAGCAATGCGGCGCACGCCGGCGCCTGCCTCCGGCTCCTCCTGTCCGGCGCGCAGCCGATCTGCAAGGTAGCTGAGCTCCAGGTGATGGAGCCTGCACTTCACCATATGCCCGAGCATGGCCACCGCCTCGCGCTGGAGTGCGAAGCCGGACCGCTTCGCCTCGCGTACGTCCGTCCCGCCGGCTTCTTCCGCCGCCCGCGCCAGCCAATCCGCCGCCATCCGGAACCGTTCGATCAGGTCCAGCTGCATGCGCGTCGTGAAGTTCGTCTCGCCGTCGACGACCAGATAGAACGAGCGGCGGTTGCTCAGCCAGCTCGGCGTCGACCACGGCGTCTTGAACAGATCGACGAAGCGCGCCCCCCAGTATTCCGCGTACGGCGGCAGGTTGCCGAAGCGCAGCACCCAGCTGAGCTCCCACGGAATGAACTCGACGGCGCGGGCGGCATATTCCCAGAACCGCCGGATGCGGCGGCGTCCGTCTTCATCAACGGCATAAGATTCGGCCAGCGCATTCTCCACGCCGTCCCACGGGCGGTACGGATCCTGCGCGACGAGCCGCATCGTCTCTTCGTTCACCGAGGCGTACTCCAGGGGGAAGCCGAAGTATTCCTTCATGCCGGTCACGCCGGGCACCCGGGCGAGCGCCTGAATCTGTTGGTAAACCAGACGCGGGCTCGGATAGCCGGCGATATTGCCCAGATCCTCGCCGGAGCCGCCGGCGAAGATCTCTCCGACGACCTTCCGCCCCTGGTCGCTCGCGATCGCCGCAAGATTGCGGAACCACTGGTCCGTCTCGTTGACGAAGTACACTTCGTGCAGCGTGGAATGGAGCGCCAGCCCGATCGCCGGATCCAGCCGTTCAGTAATCCTGTACGTCTGTGCGGCGGACAGCTCCCATGGCTCCCACCACAGCTCGAATCCCGGCTTCAGCGCCTGCAGATCCTCGTGCAAGCCGTTCAGAAACGCCGGAATCCGCTCATCCGCCGGAATGCCCCGGCATCTCGGGCAGTCGCTGTCCTCGTCGCACACCTCGGCCAGCTCGTCGTACGTGTACACCTGCATGCCGTCCAGCTCCGGCATATGCGCCAGCAGGTCCGCGAACAGCTCCCGGTACAGCTGCCGCACCTCGGGACTGCGAACGCAGGCGACGGCGTCGCCCGGCGAGATCGTGCTGAGCGTGCTCCCTTTGAGCACGCCGTACGATTCGGGATACTTGGCAAAGTCGAAGTACCGGGGAATGCCGAACAGCGCGAACGCCTGCAGTCCCGCCGCCTTGACCGCGCCGACTCTGGCGCCTAGGCTTCTTCTGTGCCGCTCCACCTCCTCCATGTCGCTTAGCAGCGGGAAGCTGGCGGACACCGCCGTATTTTCCAAATTGACTGCGTCGATCCACGGCCGGGACCAGGCAATATTGACGAACACCGTGTTGACGTTCATGGCTTTCAGCTGTTCGATTTTTTCCGCGGTATGCTCCTGATAGGGATCGCCGTAGAAGTTGGGGTTGCCGAGCATGCCGCATACGTTAGTGAATCTCAACCTTTAATCGCTCCTTCGACTACGCCTCGTATTAAATATCTGTTGGCCAAAAAGAAAATGAAAATCATCGGCAGGATGCACAGCACGATCGCCGCGTAAATATAGTCCCAGCGCGTGCCCTGCCCCAGCATCCGCCCGTAAAACCCGTTCAGCGCCGGCATCAGCGTCTTGTACTCCGGCTGCGTCATGATCAGATCGGGCAGGACGAAATCGTTCCAGATGCCGATCGACTGGAGCATGACGAGCGTGGTCGTCGTCGCGGCCGCGAGCGGCATGAAAATGCGGAAGTAAGTCTGGAACAGCCCGCTGCCGTCCATCTTCGCCGCCTCCTCCAGCTCCCGCGGAATCGACCCGAAAAAGCCGGTATACAAAAACAGGGACATCGGCATCCCCATGGCGCCGTACAGCAGGATGAGGGAAATATAGTTGTTCTTGAGGCCGAGATCGCCGATCAGCTTGATCTGCGGCACCAGCATGGTGAACGTCGGCAGCACGATTCCGAAGACGAAAAACAAGTAGACGAGATGGCTCCACTTGCCCGGGCGCCTCGCGATGATAAAGGCGGCCATCGAGCCCGCCACGATAAGCACGAGCATCGAGAAGACGAGAATGATCGACGTGTTGAGCAGCGACCGGAAATAATTGAGCTTGTCGAACGCAACGATATAATTGCCGAAGTACAGGCGGCGGGGCAGCTCGATCGGCGACCGGAAAAAGTCGGGCAGCCGCTTAAACGAGTTGGAGACGATCGAGAAGATCGGGTACAGCTCCATCGCTGTCAGCAGCATGAGCAGGAAGGTGACGATGCCGCCTCTGACGGCTGCGGGAGACAAGCGTCTGCGGGTTCTAATCATTGGTCTCGCGCTCCCTCCTTCGCAGCATCGTATTGGTCGTCCCGACGAGCGCAAAAACGAAGAGGGTGACCACGACGCCCATCGCGCAGCCGAGTCCGACCTTGTAGGAGGAAACGGAATAATCGAGAATGGCGATGTTGATGACGCGGGTCGTCGTGCCCGGACCGCCCTGGGTCAGGATGGCGATCATGTCGTACTGCTTGAGCGAGTTGATCAGCAGCAGCGTCATATTGATCGAAAAGGCGGGCGCCACCATCCGCCAGGTGACCGTGAACGTCTTGCGCCAGTAGCCCGCCCCGTCGATCTCGGCCGATTCGTACAGCTCCTTCGGGATGATCTGCATGTTGGCCAGGTAGATGAGCGCGGTGTAGCCGACGGAATTCCACACGCCCGTCAGCACGACCACGACCATCGTCAGCGCGGGATTGCCCAGCCAGTTCTGCGCCAGGCCGTCCATGCCAAACAAATACAGGAAGGCGTTCAGCGTGCCCATGTTGCCTTCCTGCGCATCCAGCACCGGCGAATAAATCTCGATGAACACGAAGCCGACGATGATGCCGGCGATGAGCATAGGCAGGAAAAAAGATACGCGCATCGTGCTCGTGAAGCGCGAGTTGCGGTTGAGCGCCAGCGCGAGGAGAAAGCCCGCGACGTTCATAAAGATCGTGTTGAGCAGCGCGTAATACAGCGTGACCGGTATGGTGGAAAAGATGTCGCGGGTACGGAACATCTTTGCATAATTGTCGAAGCCGACGAAATGAAAGGTTTTGGAGATGCCGTTCCAGTCGGTGAACGAATAGAAGAGCGACGTTCCGCTGGGATAGACGAAAAAGACCGTAAAAATGAGAAAGGCCGGCAGCAGAAAGAGCAGCTCTACGATTTTTTCTTTACGTTTGTGGCGCGTTCGTGTGCCCATCCTGGATCTTCCTTTGCTAGCGTGATGGAAAAAAGCGCGCGCGGGCCGGAATCGGACGCGAAGGCGGACCGCGCGCGCAGAGGGCGGGAGCGAATTACTTTTTCGCGTCGCTCATCCAAGCGGTTTGCAGATTTTGCAGCTCGGCGTTCAGCACCTTCAGCTTGGCGTCCGCGTCCTTCTTTTCCAGCATGACGTTGCCGAGATTTTTGAGATTGTTCTGCACTTCCATCGGCCAGGTCATGAAGCCGTAAGTAGGCGCGGCGCTCATATAATCGGACAAGGTGGCAAGGATCGGGTCGACCTCGGCCTTCACGTTGGGCTTCGCCGACAGGCTGTTGATGGCGGCGCAGATCTTGGCGTTGTTCTCGTCGTTCATGAGGTAGTTCAAGAACTTCGCGGCCGCTTCTTTCTTGGCGCCTTCCGCATTCGCGCTCATCGCGAACGCTTCGCCCGCCGCCGCCAGCACGGATCCCTTGCCGTCCTGCGCCGGGAACGGGAACATGCCGACGTTGACCTTCTTGCCGTCCGCGAGCTGGTTCAGGACCGGAATATCCCATCCGCCCAGCTCCATGATCCCCGCCTGCCCGTCGATGAACTGCAGGACGGCCTTGGACATTCTGTCCGTGCTCAGCATCGTGCTGCCGTTCACGTAGCCTTTGTCGGGCCAGTCGATCAGCATGCGCTTGAACAGATTGGTGAAAGCCTCGTTATTGAACTTCTCCTCGCCTGCGCTGACCTTGGCGTCGAAGTCGGGCTGCTTGGCGTAGACGTCGGTGACGGCCTGCAGGGAAGCGATGTTGAGGAGGAAGTCGGCGCCGTTGATGAAAGGCGTCTTGATAGCGGGATCGTCCTTCAGCGTCTGCAAGATATGCTCGAAGTCGGCGTAATTCTGCGGCGGCTGCAGGCCCAGGCGGTCGAACACGTCCTTGTTGTAGGCGAGCGCCATGATCGCCGTATTGACCGGCGCCAGCACCAGCTTGTTGTCGTAAGTGGAGATCGTTTTCGCCGTGCTGTTGATCTCGCTTGCCCAAGGCAGGTCGGACAGATCGGCCAGCACGCCGCTGTCGTAGTACGGATTGACCGATGCGCCCGGCCATACCGTGAAGATCTCCGGCGTGTCGCTGGACTGAATGCGTTGGGTCAGGTCCGTATAATGGTTGGCGACCGACGACAGATTTACTTTGACATGGATACCGGGGTTTTCTTGCTCGAAATTTTTGGCGATCTCCTTGATCGTATCGTCCGCGTTGGACCAGAAGTGCATGACCGTAATATCGGCTTCGATCGGCGCCTCGCTCGGGCTCGCACTGCCGCTGTCGGAGGATGCCGCGCTCGAGGCGGAGGAGCTGGCGCCGGCGTTGCCGTTGCCGTTGTTCGAGCCGCTGCATGCGGCGAGCGACAGCGACAATAAAGCGGTCAGTACGAAAAAGGCGGTCGAACGTGTTTTTCTCATTTTCGATTCCCCCGTCGATATGAAATGGTTGTTCCTTGCTCGGCACGTGCTGAACACTCTCTTAGCCATAGCGGAAAAAATTCCGCTATTTATTGGCATTGCACCCACCATCTTTTAGCCATTAACGAACGATAGTTCCTCTATGGGCGGGCGCTACCGATGGGCAGCACATCCATCTCCGTAACCGCTTACAGTCCGCCGGAAAATTGTGAAACGATTCATTTTCTTCCAATGATTTACCCTTTGTTCAATGGGGTTAGCGTTCTGCCAAGATGTGAACATACTAGCACCGGTTTTCGATGCCTGTCAATCGATTTTGTGAATCGGTTCATTGTTCATGCGCGCCTGCTCCCGCATCACCTCCGCTTCGATCCAGGCGCTCCCGGTCTCGCCGGGCGCCAGCGTCAACGCTTCGCCTTCGGCTGCCGCTTCCGCTACGTTTCCATGACTTCGCTTCGGGAACAGGCAGACGATCTGGCCGTCTCCGAACGTCTCTGAAGGACCGGTATCGAATGCCCGCCATAGCAGCAGATCAGAAAATGTCTCGCCGTCCCACCACAATCGGAAGGATAAGCCGCTTGCGGTATTCCTTACAGTCGCCTCGCTCGCTGCCAGGCGGCGCAAAAGAATATGCCTGTTCTCCCTCGAAGTTCCGTACGGCGGCACGAGGCGCAAATCCTCAAGCCCCTCCGTTCCTTGCAGATAGGGCCAAACGCCCGCCTTGCGGCCGTCCGCCCAAATCTCGCACGGCGGCAGATCGATGACGCAGCTCTCGTCCAGGAACGGACGCCCCAGATTCGGATGATGGCCCCACGTAAAATCGACGGTCTCTTCGCCGATATTCTGAACCTTCTCTTCGATCCGGATAACCGAGCAGCCCCGCCGCAGCGCGATCGTCCGGGTTAGCCGCAGCGGCAGCTCCCCGCTCTGCACGTCGCATACGACCCGGATCTCATCGGCGGCGCCGGTGTCGTCTCCAGCAACGTCAGCGCTGCCAACACGCTCGATGCGGTATTCCCAGGGCAGCTGCCAGACGTCGCCGTACCCGGACAGTGCGCGGCCGCGGTGCGTGCAGCCGCTCCAGGCGTTCGGGAACGTCTCGATCCAGCCCCCGACATAGCGGACGCCTCCTGCTGTGTTAGGCTTCGCGAGCGCATCCAGACCGGCGGGCGACCGCCAGAGCAGCTCGGTACCGCTTGCCTGATCGATCAGGCTTACGATATCCGCGCCTTTTCCGGGGATGATCGTGACCGACAGACGATCGTTCGCGAGCGTGACGACCGCGCAGCCGTGAACCTGCGTCTCCCGCGCCTCCATTACCATCGCTGATCGAACGTCTCCAGCCTCACCGGATTGTCATAGCGGTAAGGCTGCTGCAGATTCAGCCGGACCCAGGTCTCGGGGTCTGCGACGAACCGGTCCCTGACCTCCCGCATCTCCTCGTCGCCGTCCTGATTGACCAGATCCTCGTCGAGCAAGTGTCCAAGGCGTTCGCAGGCTGCCGCGTATTTCTCCTTATTGCCCTGCTTCAACGCCACCCGCAAGTCGTAGGCCGCGATCGTCTCCAGATAGTGCAGCGACGATCCCCGGAGAGACGACGCGAGCCGGTTCAAGTCCGCGATCTGATCGCGGACGTCGTCCGCTTTCTCCACGCCTTTGGCGAGCGCCTCCTCCAACAGCTTCACCGCCTCGCGGAAGTAATTGGCCGCCTCGCCCATCCGCAGCCCCAGATCTTCGAGCATCCAAGGGTGGATCGCCGTCGTATGCGTAATCATGTAAAAGGAACGGCGGTTGGCCTCCCAGGCGGGCGTATCCCAGTGCCAGGCGGGTACGGTCGCGGCGTCCCAGTCGTGCTTGGCCGGCTTGTGCGTCAGGTTGCAGAAGCTGTAACTCGCGTCGAACGGAATATGCCTGACGGCTCTCGCGGACAAATTCCATGCCGCCAGCAGTTCATCCGTCGCATTCGGCCCGTATCCCGCAGCCACCGCGGCGAGCAGCTCGGACAGCGGGGCCTCGGGATTTTTCACGTATTCCCTGAACAGATCGGTGTTGACCGACATCTTGGACACCGCGATCCCGAAGTGCTCCCGGATGCCGACCACGCCGTCGATCGCGCGGAACGCCTCGGCCTGCTCGTAGACCAGTTCCGGACAAGGCAGCTTCTGCACGGAGTGGCAGCCGATCTGGCAGCCGGAGAACTGCATCTCCCCGATGACCGGAATGCCCCGCTCGGCCGCGATGCGGATCGTGTTGCGCACCCACAGATCCGAGGTGTTGCTCGGATACGTCTCCGCGATCGAATTGTTGACAATGATGCCGAAGCGTTCGGGGCGGACCGCTTGCATGATCCGATAGGTCTGGCCGGCCGAGATCTCCCACGGCTGCCACCAGAGCCGCGCACCCTCCCGACCATGCTGAAGCGCGTCCTGCATTGCGTTCAGGAAGCGCGGCAGCCGCTCGTGCAGCGGCACGCCGGCGCACCGTGGACAATCGCCGAACTCGCTGCACAGCCACGAATCCTGGTCGAAGGTGTAGATCATCACGTCGGCGATCTCGGGAAATTCCCGCAAAAATGCGACCAGCCGCTCCGTATAATTGGCAACCACCTGCGGGTCCTGGATGCATGCCGGCGTGATGACGGAGTAGCCTTCCTTTACGTTCAGCAGCTGCGGGACGCCGAAGTGAGGCATGACGCGCATCCCGTGCTTCTGCGCCTGCGCGATGCGGAACCGGAACTGCGCCCGCTTTTCGTCGTCGATGTCCTCCATATTCAGCACTTCGCCGCCCGGACGGCCGCCCCAGCCCAGATTCAGCTGAAGCAGATTGATGCCGAGCCCTTGCAGGGCCGCCATCTGCTCGTCGTTCCACTCGTTCTCCAGCGCTTCCGGATTGCCGACGATCCCGCCGACCCAGTCGAACTTTTTGTTACGCATCGCTTGCCGCTCCTTCCTTCGTGGCCGATCCGGCTGCAGCCTGCACGCCAAACACTCGTTTGATCGCTTCCAGATACGCATTGCCGTACTCGATATCCGGCAGCAGGTAGCTGCCCTCGGTCCATTCGTTCCAGGCGTTCACGTAGACGATCTTGTGCGCGTACGGCTGCCGCAAAGCAAAGTCCCGCGCCATCCGGGCAGCCCGTTCGAAGTTCGCCGGCGTATTGTTCTCGACGACCGGGTACCAAGGGTAGCCCTCCATGACAGCGCCTGCGCCGTCGAACTGCTCTCCCCGGGGCGAGGAATCCCAGCCCTGCGTCAGAATCGGATAGTACGGAATGCGCAGCTTGCCCGCCATCTTCTCCCAATGCGCCTCCGCCTTCGGCAGGCTGTCCGCGAAGTTTTGCCGCTTCGGCGCGCGGGGATCGAATACATTTTCCGGATCGCCGATATTCGCGCCGTACGTCTCGTCCCAGATCGTCTGGTAGTTCGTCGCGCTGGCGATGCCCAGCTCCTCTAGCCGATCCTCCGCTTCATGGTAGAAGCCCATGACGTTCCAGTGCAGGCCCGGCAGTCCGGCGCGGCTTAGCCGCTCCTCGAACCGGTCCAGCAGCCGCTTGGCGCCTTCGATGCCGATCTTGCCGACCATATCGTTCAGATCGAAGATCGAGACGACGGGCTTGCCTTCGATCGTCCAGATGCGCGGGTGGCTCAAGTACTTCTCGATCCACTCGTCGACAAGCCCCTCCATCGCCTTGTCGTCGTATTCGCTCGGGAAGATCATCGCTTTTTCCTTGGAACGCGGCATGGGGAAAATATGCTTCCAGTCGTGATTGGCCCACATGATGCCGAACTTCATGCGATGATTATTGGATGCGCGGAGAAGCGCTTCGTCCAGCGGACGGTTCAGGTAAGGTCCGCCTTCGTACCAGTACCAGTCGACATGGAAAACGGTAATGCCGTGATCGGCGGCGAGGTCGATCTGGCGCTCGGCGTACTCCACGCTCGCCTCGTCGAAGTAGCCCCAGGCAGGCACCCTTGGCTGACGATGTCTCTCATAGAGCGGTCTGGCGTTTTTGACCAGCTCCCACTCCGTCCAGCCTTTACCGTGCAGCTTCTCGTTTCTCGGATCGGCGTGCCAGCTCGGAAAATAAATGGCCGCCACGTCGAACCGCTCTTTTCGGTCGCTCACTCAAACACCCCCTTGAATGTCATTTCTAAAAATGAACCGATTCATTAATTAGATAAAAAAATAAATATTCCGCGACAAAATTAAAGATAAATAATGAACCGTTTCACTTTGATCTTATCATTCGTTTATTATTGTGTCAACGCTTTCATTTATAAGCATTTCCGGCTCGTTTAGAGCCTGCTTGCGGCGCCTTTAAGCGCCGCCTGCGCGGTCCGCTCCCGTCTCCCCGAACGAAGCCGAGTCGAAAAACACCAGTTCGCGGTCGCTTCCGAATTTGCCTGCGTACCTCGCCTGCTCGAGCATGATCGCTTCGGGGCTCATTCCCGGCGTATAAATGCCGATCGCGATGCGGCTTAGCGCCGACTCCCGGACGGCCTGAACGATATGCTCGTCCCCGTCGAAGGACAAGCCGAATACGGTGAGCCCGCCGGTCAGGCGCTTCAGGCTGTCGTAGCAGAACGAGAGGTACTCGTTTTCCAAAATTCGCGACATCTTGTGGCGGCTCTGCCCTTCGGACACGAACAGCGGCACTGCGTCCCCGCTCCGGTACAGCTGGTCCAGCGTGCGCGGCAGCGTCAGTTGGCGGCTCTCGGCCACGATCTTGCGCGTGAGCTTGTCCTCCGTGTAGAGGTGCAGCGCGCCGTGCAGGTAATATAGCGGGATGCGCTCCGCGTACTTCTCCGGCACCAAGGACGAGAAGCAGCAGTCGAAGAAGTAATCCTTGAAGGAAGATGGCGCCGTCATGATGGCCCAATAGGGAATAAGGTCGTACGAGGTGGTGAAAATCGCATCGAAATGGGCAAGCCGCACCCCAAGCTCGGCAAGCCTGCCGTGCCTGCGGCCCGCCGCGGGCTGCGCGCCTGCGAGCGTGTCGATGTCGGTCTTCTCCGGGTGCACCTGCTGCACGACCCGGACGAGCGCATGGCGGATATCCGCGTAGAGGTCCGGCAGTCTGCCGCTGGCATTGCCGACGAGGCCGTTGAGGCTGATCGCCTGGTTGATCTCGCGGAGGGCCAGCTCGAAGTTGGTCGTACCTAGCGCCGCGAAGATCGCGGACACCGTCTCTTCCATAAAAGGCGCCGCGGCTTGATAGAGCGAGCCGTAACTGAACCTCGGCGAATAGGAGATCGACAGCCCGTTGCCCGCCAGGAGCGCACTTGTATGCGCTTCCTGGATATCCCGATAAGCATACATCTCATAGCGAAAAGACATATGGCGCCTCCCCCGGCATCCTCGAATCTCGGTTCCCGGCGGCGCCGGGCTTCGATTCGAGTATACCAGACGGAGAGGCGCCATGCTTTTTAAAGCCCTCTCACTCCGGCCGCTCCAGCGAAAACGCCTCTCCCAGCATCGCATACGCGTTGCCGGCGAGCCGGCTCACCGGCTGCAGCAGCTGCGCGTCGATCCTGCCGCCGCTGAGCAGCTCGTCGGCGACATGGAAGCGGACGACGCGCCCGATCAGCAGGTCGCAAGCCGGCGCGTCCGCCGTCCCGCCCAGCGGATAGGCATGCTCGAGCACGCATTCCATGCGGATCTTCGCCTCCGCGAGACCCGGCACGGGCACGGCGCTGCTCGGCACGGCCGTAAAGCCCGCAAAGTCGAGCTCGCTCTCCTCCGGCGGCAGATTCGCCGCCGCGAGGTTCGCCGCGCCCACGTTCGACTCGTCGGTGACATGGACGACAAAGCTGCCGGTCGCCGCGGCGTTGCGCGCGCTGTCCTTTTGAACCCCGCCCTTGCGCTGCACCGATATCGACACCATCGGGGGATTCGCGGTCACGATATTAAAGTAGCTGAACGGTGCCGCGTTCACGACGCCTTCCTCCGACAGCGTCGTCATCAGCGCGATCGGACGCGGCACGATGCTGCCGATCATAAGCTTGTAGTTGTCCCGTTCGGTCTGGTCGGACGGATCGATCGCGATCATGCTTGCTCTCTCCCTTCGCCGGGGCCGTTATTTAGAGGGCCTTCACGGCATTCATTTGCGCAGCATCCATTATTGTGCACGGTCGGCGTCCAGCACGCGAACCGAGATCGGAGGCAGCACCCGTTCGAGCTCGGCGCGTCTCGGTTCGAACCATTCGGGCAGCATCAGCCGCTCGCCGAGCGCCTCGGCCGGCTCGTCGCGGGCGAAGCCGGGCGGATCCGTTGCAATCTCGAATAGAATGCCCCCGCTCTCGCGGAAGTAAATGGCATTGAAGTACTGCCGGTCGGTAAAGGGCGTCGGCTGGAAGCCGTGCACGAGCGTCCGCTCGCGCCAAACGCGGTGATCCTCGTCGTTCTTCGCGCGCCAAGCGATATGGTGCACCGTGCCGGCGCCGCCGTGACCGCCCGGGACCGCGTCCTCACGCACCTCGACGATATTGCCCAGCTCTCCGTATGCGCGGAAACGGACAAGGCCGCCTTCCGAGCCGACCTTTTCGAGCCCGAGCAGCTCCTGCAGCATCTCCATCGTCTTGTCCGGCGCGAGGCTAAACAGGACGGCACCGCCGAGGCCCTTGATCGCCTTGTCCGCCGGCACCCCGCCGAACGCCCACTTGCTCGGCTCGCCCTGCTCGCGCTCGACCAGCTCGAGCTGAAGCTCGTCGCGGTCGCGGAACCGCAGGAAGGTCTCTCCAAATCGCGTCGTCCGCTCGTAGGCGATCCACAGCTTCGCGAAGCGCCCTTCCCAGAAGGACAGCGCGCCTATCGGCACGGCGAACGTCGACCAGCCCACCTGACCGCCGCCGATCAATCCTTTGCGGCCGTGCTCGAACGGAAAAAACGTAATCGCCGTTCCGGGGCTTCCGCCTTCGTTGCCGAAGTAGAGATGATAAACTTCAGGACCGTCGAAGTTTACCGTCTTCTTCACGAGCCTTAGTCCAAGTACGCCTGCATAAAAATCCACGTTGTCCTGCGCGTTGCGAACGAATGCCGTAATGTGGTGAATGCCGGCCGTCTTCTGTGTCATCGATATCTTCTCCTTCGCTCGTTGGCGATCCTATTTATCTTCAAATTATTTATCTTTAATTTAAGATAAATATACAGCAATATCCCCGCTCATGCAAGCGGGGATATTTGCGCACGCCGATATTTAGATCGCATCCATGCCGGGATATCCGATGAACGAGAGGTCGGACTGCTGTCCCGCGCCATGTTCCGGCTCGTCAACGATGCCGAGCTGGCCGGCTTTGATGACGGCCTCGACCCTCGATTTAACCTTGAGCTTGTGAAAAAGATCCGTCAGCGCGTACTCGAGCGACCGTTGGCTGATCAGCAGCGCTTGCGCAATTTCCTTGTTGCTCTTGCCGCGGGCAATCTCCGTCAGAATCTGCCGGTCCCTGTCGGACACGGCCGCGTTCGTCTGATCGGCACGCGGCTCGGGCCGAGGCTCGCTCGGGCGCCTGAGCTGCTTGAGCAGCGCCAGGGGCAGCACGGCCTCGCCGCGCGACGCGCAACGCACCGCGGTGACGAGCTGCTCCCGGTTCACCGTCTTGGGCAGAAAACCGGAGAGCCCGGACTCTACCATGAGGTTAAAATGATTTTTAAAATCGATGCCCGTATAGATGAGAATCGTCGCGTCCGGCCGGATGCCGAGAATGCGCTTCGACAGCTCGAGCCCATTCATGTCGGGCATCTGAAGATCGACGAGAATGACGTCGAACCGCAGCCGCTCCGTCAGCTCGATCGCCATCGCCGCCGTGTTGGCGAAGCGGACCCGGATGTCTCCTTCCTGCTCAAGCAGCAGCTTTGTACCTTCCATGACCGAGGGATGGTCGTCTACTGTCAACACTTCTATCATGTGGTTCCCCTCCCGTCGCAGCCCGGTCTAGCCGACAGCCGGTATGCGGATGCTGATGGAGAGCCCGTCGTTCGGGGCCGAGCAGAATACGATCTGGCCGCTCATGCTATGCACGCGCTCCTTCATGCCGTATACGCCCATGCTCGCGAATGCGCTCCCCGCTTTCTCGATGTCCATTCCGACGCCATTGTCTTCGTAGAGCAAGTGGATAAAGCCAGACGACGCGGCGAGCGAGATCTTCACTCGCGTCGCCTGCGAATGCTTGGACGCGTTGGCGAGCAGCTCCTGAACGACGCGGTAAATGCCCAACATCTGGTCTTCCTCGCATAACGCTTGCCCGATATCGCCCAACTGGTAATCGATCGCATAGTCGGCGCGCAGCTGCGTCAGCTCGAACAGCGACGCAAGCGAGGACGCAAGCCCGGCTTCCTTAAGCATCGGCGGGCGGAGATCGATGCACATCATCCGGATTTGGTACATGACGTCGAGCAGCCCTTCCGCAATCGACTGCAGCTTGCCCCGAATGTCCGGGTCCAGCATCGGATCGGCGAGCATCTGCTCCGCCTTGCGGTACCAGACGATCTGCTCCTGCAGTGCCGAGTCGTGCAGCTCCTGGGCTAGCCGCTTGCGCTCGTGCTCGTTTAGCTTGAACAGCAGCCGGAGCAGCTTCGACGGGACGGCCTTCTGTGACGAAGCGGACTCTACCTCCCTCGTCAAGTCCTCGATCACCAGGAAATTGTCGTACAGCACGCTGACATACCGGCAGATCGTCTCGAGCCAGATCCGAACCTGCTCGAGCTGCAAGGCTTCGGGACGTTCTCCCACGCACAATACGTAAGCCGATCTGCGAATATCCCCGATCCGGATGAGATAGCCTGCCGGCCTGTCGACGACGCGGCATAGCGGCAGCTCGGCGCACCACGCCTTGGGGAGCTCGTCCAGCCAGCCCGGCATTCGGTTGCCTCCGCGCAGGAAGCTGCGGCGGCCGGACCGAACTTCCAGCAGGCAGACATCCTCGGTCACGAGCACCTCGCGAACGACGCGAACGAGCCGCTCCTCCATCTCGGAAACCTTGACCATCCCGAAGAGCGCGCTCGAGAAGCAGTCCAGGCTATTCTGCAAACGGACGTAAAGCTCCCCGTTTTCCCGCACCAATCTCTCGGTCTCCAGCCGCTGAATCTCCGCCTGCTTGCGCTCGGAAATGTCACGAAGAACGGAGATTCCCGCGATCCCCCCCCTATAAGGCACGGGACCGGTGTTGAACTCCACATCGACGAACGAGCCGTCCATCCGGATAATCCGATGTTCGACCGGCGCGCTCGGACCGGCGTTGCGATATACCTTGGACAAGCAAGACAGCGCTTGATCCACGTCGTCCGGATGGAGCATGCCGAAGATTCTGGCCTCCGTCAGCTCCTCTTGCGCGCCGAACAGCGCCTTCGCCGCCGGATTGGCATAGTGGATCCGGTATTCGTGGTGAAAGATGATCGCGTCAGGGCTCTGCTCCGCCAATCTGAGATCCATTCCTTCGACGGCGAACGCCGCCGCCATCTCCGCATCGATCCGCGTTTCGTCCGGCAGGGAGTTCCGGACAGCCAGCTTTTCCGCAGTGGCATCGCGAAAGATCGCGTTGATGAACATGCGCCCGGAAGCTTCTACCGGAAACGCCAAGCGGACTCGCAGCCAGCGCAGCTCTCCGTCCGCTCGAAAAATGCGACACTCCAGGTCGGCCTCCCTGACGTCCGGCACTGTCATGTCCAGTGCCAGAAAATCGCCGAAGTCGTCCGGATGTACGATCCGGCTCCATGTGCGTATGTCCAGCAACTGTTCTTTTTCATATCCCGTAATCGACAGCACGGACTCGGATAAATAATCGCAGCGCCCCGTCTCCGCCTCGTACGAACAAATCGCAACGCCCACCGATTCCATAATGCGGCGCATCTTGATTCGTTCCAGGTCATGCGAAGCCGTAGACGATTTCTTGAAAGACTGATTACGGTTGGCAGTCAACGCTCGCTGAGAGATGATAGGCGATTTTTTCACGGGCAATCCCTTCCTCATTCGCCGTATTCCATTTTACATTAAATAATGATTATTTTTACATCCGTGGCAGGAATAAGACGTCGTCTTTTCATTATTCGACACCTTTCCTTATATTTCGATATTTTCAGGACTTTATTTTAGTCCCAACCACTAAACATTTGCTAAAAATGATCAGACAGCGCTTATCCTCCATTTCTCTCTCGCCCCGAAAAAGCATTAAAAGCGAGAGCGGGCCTGCGTTTTGGGTACTTCGAGCATCGCAAAAAGGGCGGTGCGGCGTCGGCTTCCCTTGACGCGCACTGCCCTTTTTCATGCGTACGACCCGGCGTTTTTTCAATCTGACCATCCGGGCCCTGCCCCGGTCAGCCTCTTCCCGTTACTTGAACGATCTTCTCGGCAATCCGACTTAGCGGTACGACATGTTCGACGCAGCCGAGCTCGATCGCCGACCGCGGCATGCCGTAGACGACGCAAGTCTCCTGAGATTCCGCGATCGTCGAGGCGGCGCCGAGCTCCTTGGCCAGCAGCATGCCTCTCGCACCGTCCTGCCCCATGCCCGTCATGATGACGTAATGGCGCTTCAGCCTGGACAGGCGGGCCACCGATTCGAACAAGACATCTACGGAAGGACGGTGTCCGCTTCGCAGCGGATCCTCCGTGAGCTTGACGAGGAATTCGCCATTTTTTTCGACGACGGTCAGATGCCGGTCGCCGGGAGCGACATAGACGCGGCCCCCTCGCAAAGCCTCCCCGTCCTCCGCCTCCGAGACGCGTACCTCGCATATGGTGTTCAGCCGTTCGGCAAGCGACTTGGTGAACCGCGGTGGCATGTGCTGCACCACCAGAACCGGGTAAGGGAAACCCGCCGGCAACGCCGACAGGACGGCATCCAGCGCACGCGGTCCTCCGGTCGAAGTGCCGATCGCGACCACCTGGCCGAACGTTCTGAAGCCCGGCGAGTCCTCGCGCCCGCTCCCCGCCGTTGTACGCTTGGCAACGGCCGGCCTCGCCTCGGCCTGCGGCTTAAGCGCCGCCTTTTGCGTTTTAGACGCTGCTTTGACCTTCGTAACCAGCTCCGTCCTCACCTTGTACAAGTCAAAGGACGTCGAACCGGAAGGCTTGCCTACGAAGTCCACGGCGCCCCGCCGCAGTGCGTCTATGGTCGCAACCGCGCCTTCTTGCGTCTGCGAGCTCAGCATGACGATCGGCACCGGACGCGACCTCATGATGGCGGATACCGCGTCCAGCCCGTTCATGCCCGGCATCTCGACGTCCATCGTAATGACGTCCGGCTGCAGCTCCTGAGCCATGAGGACCGCTTCGGATCCGTTCGTTGCCACTCCCGGCACCTCTATATCCGGGTCCTCTTCGAGCAGACGCTTGATCAGCTTGCGCATGAAGATCGAATCGTCGACCACCAGCACCCGAATCGCAGCCATCGCGTCCCCCTCCTTTCCTTTTCGCCGGAGCGCTCCTCACTTTTTGCGGTAGAAAAAAGCGTCTGCCGTCTCCAGCCCGTACTGCTCCGGTTGGAAGACCTGCTCGGTCCCCCCGATAAATAAGTACCCGCCCTTGCTAAGCGACTTGGCAAAATTTCTAAATACGTTTTCCTTGGCGGCGTCGGTAAAATAAATCAACACGTTGCGGCAAACGATCAAGTCGAAGCCCTGCTCGTACGGATCCGCGAGCAGATTATGCTGCTTAAACGTGACGCTTCGCTTGATCTCGTCGGACACGGCGTACGTCTCTCCCGCGACCTTGAAATATTTGCTCAGGATCGGCTTCGGCACCTCCCTGACCGAGGAGGGTCCGTACAGGCCTTCCCGCGCCTTCTTAATCGCCGTCTTGTCGATATCGGTAGCCAGAAGCTCGTACTGGTGCCGCCTGAGCAGGCCAGAGAGCACGATGGACAGCGTATACGGCTCGTCGCCGGTCGAGCATGCGGCGCTCCAGCACCGGAGCTTGCCGCGGCTGGCAGCCAGCTCGGGAATAATTCTTTTCTCGAGCGTCTCCCAGCGCTTGGCGTTGCGAAAAAATTCGGACACGTTGATCGTCATGCGGTCCAGAAATTCCTCGTACAGCTCAGCGTCGCGCAGCATGCCCTCGAAGAGCTCGCAAAACGTACGGTAGCCCCTCCGGTCTCTGAAAGTAGCAAGACGCCTGCGCATCTGATCCTCTTTGTACTGCAGCAAGTCAATGCCGGTCTTGCCCCTCAGCTTGGCGACGAACTGCGTAAAATCCAGATCGTCGGTCTTCATCGCCGCCATCGTTCATCCCGCCTTTTCTATGCTTTGCGCGTGCGGAACATCGCTACCGACGCATTCAGTTCCTCCGCCAGGCCTGCGAGCGTCTGCGCGGTCGCCGCGGTCTCCTGGCTGCTGGCCGCCGATTCCTCGGCCGCGGAGGAGATGCTCTCGATAGATGCCATCATATCCGACGACTGCGCCGCCTGCTGTTCGCTCGCGGCCGCAATCTCCGCGACCCGGCCCGCCGACTCGCTCACCTTGGAGAGAATGCCGCCGAACGCTTCGCCCGTGCGCTCGGAGCCGGCCAGGCCGCTCGCCGCCGCCTCTACGCTGCGTCGCATGTTCGCCTGCATGCCCTTGACGATCTGTGCGATCTGCTTGGTCGCTTCCCCGCTTCGCTCGGCGAGCTTGCGCACCTCGTCCGCCACTACGGCGAAGCCGCGGCCCTGGTCCCCCGCGCGGGCGGCTTCGATCGCCGCGTTCAGCGCGAGCAGATTGGTCTGCTCCGCGATATCGTCGATGACCGATACGATCTCGCCCACCTGCTCCGAGTCCTGCGCCAGCCGCGCCATCTGCGCGTTCACTTCGCTCATGCCCTGGATCGAAGCTTCGACGACCCGATTGCCGTCCTGCGCGATCTCCATCGCCGCGTTCGACAGATCCGAGGCGTGCTCCGCGCTTCTGGCGACCGATCCGATCGCTTCCGACAGCTCCTTGAACAGCTCCGTCATCGTCTGCGCGGAGTTCGCCTGGCTTGCGCTGCCGCCCGCGATCTCTTCCGTGCTCGCCGATATTTGCTGCACGGCCGAGGACACGTTCACGGCCGAATACTGAATGCGCTCGACCGTCCCCCGCAAGTCTTCGATCATGCGATTGACCGAGACCGCCAGCTGGCCGACTTCGTCTTTCGTATCAATGTCCGAGGTGTCCCGCAAATCGCCTTGGGCCACGCGGCCGACAAGCGCGACCATACTGCCTAGCGGACGGGAGATATGCCGGGAGACGTAGAAGCCCAATGCGATACCGAGCAGCGCGCCCAACAGGATGACGGCCAGCGTCGTGGTCCGCGCCGAAGCGAATGACCGGTCGCCCTTCTCGCTCGTCTCCTCCGCGATCTTGACGTTCAGATCAACGAGATCGCCGAGCTCCTTGGACATCGTGTCGCCGTTTTTTTTCAGGTCTCCAAGAAGCAGCTTCTCAAACGCATCGTGGTCGCCTTTCCGCAAATACTGAAGCGCTGCCTGCAGCGTGGACTCGTAGCTCTTCCAAGCCGTATCGAATTGCGCGAGCTCCACTTGCTCGGGCGGCGTTAGCTTCGTATTCCGATAAGTGTCCACCCGGCCGATCAGATTGGTTTCCGCTTGCTTAATCGTGTCTTCGTACGTCTGCTTGTCCGAATCGCTGACGGCAAAGGCATTGTAATCCCGGATACTCGCACGTATGAGTTCGTATTGGGTTTGCGCTTCCGACAGGTTGGAGATCGGAATCAAGTTGTTGTCGTACATATTGCCCAGCGCCGTATTCATTTTGCCGGTCTGGCCGAGTCCCGACAACCCGATAAAGATCAGCAATGCGACCATCAGCAGGAAGACGATGCTCAATTTCCAGGATATTTTCAAATGTCCGAACCATCTCATGATGTTCCCTCCGTTTTTCGTTAGCCGTTCATCGTGCGGCCGCCTTGGCGAACAGCGCCGATATCTCGAGAATCAAAGCCACGCTGCCGTCGCCCAGGATGGTCGCCCCGGCGATGCCGTCTACCTTGCCGATGTAAGCGCCCAGCGACTTGATGACGATCTCCTGGTTGCCGATAAGCTCGTCCACGGTGAGCGCAAGACGCTTCTCGGCAGAGCCGATAATGACCAGCGGAATCTGCTTGGCCGCATCTTCCGTCTGCGGTACGCCGAACCGATCGCGGATGTCCGCTATAGGAATCACTTGATTGCGGATCAGTACGACCGGCTGACCGCGAACGCTGCGAATCTCCTCGACGGGAACCCGCACGATCTCCGCGATATTGCTCATCGGAATGATCAACGTCTGGCCGCCGCACTTGACCAGCAGTCCGACGATGATCGCCAGCGTCAGCGGCAGCTTAATCTTGAATGTCGTCCCGCGCCCCAGCTCGGAGCGGATGTCGATCATCCCGTTCAGCTTTTCGATATGGCTCGCCACGATGTCCATCCCGACGCCGCGGCCGGACACGTCGCTCACCCGCTGCGCCGTAGAGAAGCCCGGGCGGAAGATCAAGTCGATCGCCTCCCGGTCGCCCAGGGCGTCCGCTTCCTCCTGCGTGATGATCCCTTTGCTGACGGCCGACGACCGCATCCTCGCAGGATCGATCCCCGCGCCGTCGTCCTCGACGCAGATAACGACCTGATTGTCCTCGTGCGCGGCCTTGATGCGCAGAATGCCTTGGCGGGGCTTGCCCGCGCGCTCCCGAACTTCAGGCGGCTCCAGGCCATGGTCGACGGCATTGCGAATCAGATGAATGAGCGGATCGGCGATCTCTTCGATGAGGGTGCGGTCCAGCTCCGTGTCCTGCCCCTCCATGACGAGCTCCAGTTCCTTGCCCAGATCCCTGGAGAGATCCCGGATCATCCGCGGGAAGCGGCCCATCAGCTGCTCGATCGGCAGCATTCTTGCCTTCATGACGCTCTCCTGGAGATCGCCGATGATTCGCGAGAGATGGTCGGCGATATGGCCGAGCTCGCCGACCGAATCGTCCTGGAAGCGGCGGCGCTGCGTGCGGGCGACCTGCTGGATGCGAGTCTGATCGATCACGAGCTCGCCGACGAGATTCATCAGATCGTCCAGCCGCTCGACGCTGACGCGAATCGTCTGGGCCTTCGGTTTGGCGGCCGCAGCAGGTTGAGACGCGGGCGCGGGGGCGGATGGAGACGAAGAGGGTACGGGTTGCCTGGATGGGACCTCCGTTGCCGCCGGCTCATTTTTCTGTCGGGCGGATGCCGGCGAGGCATCCTCATGCTCCGGCGTATTCTTAACTTCATCAGCGGCGGATGCCGGCGCGCGATAGTCCATCTCGGTCTCTTCGAGCAGGACCGCCTCGGCATGGGCGCTTGCGACATCGGCCAGTCCTGCAGCCATTCCTGCCAATTCGGCGGGCGCCTGCGTTCCGGCGTACAGGTATGTCAGCTCCAACGCATCTCCGCCGCTCTCGCCGATGCTCTCGTAGTCGGGAGAGGCCAGCAGCAGCTCGCCCCACTCCCCGAGCATCGTCTGGATCACGTAAGCTCTGGCGCCCTGTATGAAGCAATCGGGCGAGAGACGAACGCTCAGCCAGGACAGACGCATTCCTTGTTCAAGCGCGCTTTTCATATGCAGGCGGATCGACAGGGAGAGCTCCGGGCGCACTGCGGTTGAAGCGACGGCAGCTGGCGCCCCAGTCCCCGCCTGGCCGGCAGCGGCAGTCCCCGCCTGCAGGCTGTCTGCGGGCACCGTGTCCGCATCCTCCGAGTCGAATCGTTCAAGCGCATGCAAGCATGCAGATACGTCCACGGTGATGCAATCCTGCTTCAGAATGTCTTCCTTCATCAGCTTCAGGTTATCGAGCGCACGGAACAGCAGATCGATCATCGAAGGCGTGACCGCTCTTTCTTTGGAACGGACCAGATCGAGCAGGTGCTCCATCCGATGGGTCAGGCGCTTCATCTCCTCGAAGCCCATGGCGGCCGAAGAGCCCTTCAAAGTATGCGCCGCGCGGAACAGGCTCTGGATGACCTCGCCGGACTCGCAATCGCGCTCAAGCTGCATGATTACCTCGTCCATCAGCTGAAGCTGCTCGTCCAGCTCCTCCAGAAATACCTCTTTGTATTCAGACAGCATATTCGGTATCCCCCTAGTCTCGAAGCAAAACTTCCTCCAGCTGCAGGATGCCGACCAGCCCTCCGTTAGCCAAGCCGATCCCCGTGAACAGCCGGCTGTCGAGGCCGCCGAAGCGGCCCTGCGGCGCCTGGATATCGTTGAATGTCGTCACCTTGCTGACGCGGTCGACGATGATGCCGACCGTATCGACGGCATGGTTCACGACGACGATGCGGGTCTGCTTCGTGTACGGCTGTTCCTCCATCCCGAACAGGTCCCGCAGGCTGAGGACCGGCACGATCTTGCCTCTGAGGTTGATGACGCCTTTGACATATGGCATAACGCCCGGAATGTGCGTAATGTCCTGCATCTTGATAATCTCGTGGATGTCCTGTATGCGAATGGCATACTGCTCGCGTTCGATGCCTAGCTCCACGTATTGTTCTTGCGCCGTCATGGCGGATGCTCCCCTCTTGTCGTGGCTCCCGCCGATCGCGGCGGTATCGGTCAGTCGATCTTGAATACGGATGCGGACTCGTGCAGCCGCTCTGCGAGCTGCGCAAGCGATTGAGAAGTCGACGCGGTCTCCTCCGACGCGGCGGCGGCCTCTTCGCTGGCAGCGGAGATGCTCTCGATGGAGCGTCTGACCTCTTCGGACTGCGCGGCCTGCTCCTCGCTGGCTGCAGCGATCTCCCCGACCTTATCCTCCGTAGAGGAAACCATGGAGAGGATGCGCTCGAACGCTTCACCCGTCTCCTTCGAATGGCTCACGCCTTCGGCGACGGCCTCTACGCTTCGCTCGGTGTTGCGCTGCATCTCCTTGATGATCGCGGAGATCTGCTTGGTCGCTTCGCCGCTGCGCTCCGCAAGCTTGCGGACTTCGTCGGCGACGACGGCAAATCCGCGTCCCTGATCGCCGGCGCGGGCCGCCTCGATCGCCGCGTTCAGCGCCAGCAGGTTCGTCTGCTCGGCGATGTCGCCGATGACTTCGAGAATATCGCCGATCTTGGCACTGTCCTCGGCCAGATGCGCGACCTGCTTGCTGACTTCTCCCATGCTGGCCACCGACCGGTTGACGACGGCGCCTCCGTCTCGGGCGATTGACGAGGTCTGCGACGCCAGCAGCGCAGCCGACTCCGCACCATCGGCGACGGCCGCGATTGCTGCCGACAGCTCGCCGAAGCGCTCCCGGATGTCCAAGGCCGCTTCAGACTGCACGTTCGTGCCGCTGGCGATCTCGTGGGTGCTCGCCGAGATCTGCTCCGACGAAGCCGCGACGCTCTCGGAGGAGCGAACCACTTCGCCGATCAGCGTCCTGAGCTTCGCGATCATGCGATTGACCGCAACGGAAAGCTGACCGAGCTCGTCCTTGCTCCGAACAGGCACCTCCTCCGTCAGATCGCCGTCCGCGATCCGTTCCGTCGCCTGCATCAGACGCTTCATCGGCGTGCTGATCGAACGGATCAGCCAGAATGCAAGCATCAGACTGACAATTGCGGTAGCGGCGATAACGATAATCGTCGTATACAAAATGCCGCGCGTCGCATCCGATACCTCGCTCAGCTCGATGGCGCCCATGATCTTCCATCCCGTAAGCTTGTTCGTCGCGTAGGCCGCTTCTTTTTTTACGCCCTCCAGCGTGTAATTGACGGTACCTTCTTCCGAAGCGTACACCTGCCCGATATAGCTATTGGTGTTCGGCGTCCCCGGCGTTTTAGTCGGGTGCGTAATGTAGTTGTGGTTGCCGTCCATGACCAAAATGTAGCCGCGCTCGCCGACCTTGTATTGCTTCATCTGCTCGCCAAGTTCTTTCAGGCCGAGGACAGCGCCAACGACGCCCGTGCCGTCGTCGACGGTCTTGGAGACGACAACGATCATTTCGCCGTTGGTGGCCGACACCATCGGATTGGTGACGACAGCGGTCCCCGGGTGCTCCATCGCAAGCTTGTACCAATCCCGCTGCCGCGGGTCGTAATCCGCCGCAAAGTTGGAGTCTGGCGCGGCGGCGGTCTTTCCGTCCACCGTTCCGAAGACGATGTTCTGGTAATGTTTCTTGGCGTTTTGGAAGGGAGCAAGCAGCGCCACGGCTTTAGCCGATTCATCGCCCGCAAGCAGCTTTGAACTCATGAGACCCGCGAGATAATCGACATCCTGCATGCCGGACGAGATTTCTTCCTGGATCTTCATCTCCGCCGCCTGCACGCTCTCCCTTGCGGAGCTCTGAATCTGCGACTTGATCTCTTTGGCGGCGCTGCGGAAGGAAAACCAGCCGATGGCGGAGCTTGGCAGCAGCAGCACGATCAGCAGCACGATCGCCAGACGGTTTTTGATGGACAGGTTCATCACGACACCGGCCTCCCCTCGGCTTTAAGCAGCTTGTTGACCGATTCAATGACGCGATCCTCCTGGAACGGCTTGACGATAAAGTCTTTCGCGCCGGCCTGAATGGCCTGAATAATCATGCCCTGCTGGCCCATTGCCGAGCACATGATGATCCTCGCGTCCGAATGGTTCGCCCGGATCAACCGGACCGCTTCGATGCCTTCCATGATCGGCATGGTGATGTCCATCGTCACGAGATCCGGCTTCAGCATGGCGTATTTATCGACCGCGACCGCACCGTTTTCAGCCTCGCCGACGACCTCGTGTCCGCCTTTTTGCAAAATCGATTTGAGCATCATTCGCATGAACGCCGCATCGTCTACGACCAATATCGTTGCCATGTCGTCACACCTTCCCTTCCGCATCTCGCGATATGATGAATTGAAGCTCTCCCGCGCGTTCGAACGCGACGGACATCCGCACGACGTTCCTTAGTCCGTAGATGTGCATTTTACCTGTGATGACGGTTGGCGGCGTAATATCGATCCGGTAACCCCTGCCGGAAACGAGCGTCGCCGCTTGTCCCGTGACCATATTGGCCAGCTCTCCGACGAAAGAATGAAGCATGTCGCCCTCGAGCAGCATCCCGAACATCGATTCCCCGAGCCTGCCGAACACATCGCCTTCCCCCAGGATGACGACGCGTCCGTACATGTCCCCCGTCACGCCGATCAGCACGCCCCACTCGTCCTGCCATTCATCCTTCTCCGAGCGAGGGCCCGTAACGCTGAGCGGGAGCGGCACGACCTGGCGAAGCGCCTGCAGAATATCCTGCAACAGCTCGTCCGATCGTTCGCCCGTCCCGTCTCTCACGATTGCCGATTTGTTCGCTGCTATGTTCATAATGTCCTCCTGACCGGTTAATTCGAACTATATTAATCATAAAGTCCCATCTTTTCTCTGTAACCGAAAAATCATTGCGCGGTACCGCAAATCTTCGCGGATTTCCATGCTTTTTTGCGGTACCGCGCAAATCCGACGTGACATACAATGTAGTTTCCCGCATTAAAAACGCCCGATGTCAAAGCAGAACCCACATCAGGCGTTAAGTCTCTAGACCTATTTTATTGATGCATCCTCCAGCGGGATTCCGATGCCGCGCTCTGCTGCCAGCCTCGCGTAATCGCCCGCAATCGCGATATCAAAAACGCCCAGTCCCATCGGATTAAAAAAGATCGGCAAGCCCGCCGGAAAATCGCGCAACGCGTCCCGGCATACGACGTCCGCAAGCGTGCGCGCATCTGCCTCGCCAAGTCCATAAGCTGCGTGAAGCTGCTCGATATCCGTATTCTCCCGGCATACCTCGGCCCAGTCGTCCACGACAGGTATGGCCTTCCCGAATACGCTGGCCGGCTCGTAGTCGCGCAGCGAAACGTTGAGCAGCAGCGCGCCGGCCGGCGGCGCCTCGTCGACGTAACGCTCCGCGGATACGGTGCACGTCGCGAACACGTCGGATGCGCCGTAAACCGCGCGCCAATCGCTCTCGATGCTGACGATGTCCCGTAGATCCGCAGGGACCGTCTGCGAATCGATCGGCCGCAAATCGAAGAGAGACACCCGTTTCAGCCGATCGCCGAGCAGCTCCGCGCACATGTCGAGATGAAGACGGCCGATCGGGCCCCAGCCGACGATGCCGAGCCTCGCTTCCTCCGGCTGCCGCGCTTCCAGATACGCCCGCAGCATCAGGCCGCTGACCGCAGCCGCTCGCAAGCCGTTCAGCAGCGCGCTCCGGATAAAAGCGGACGGGATCCCCGTCTGCGCGTCGTTAAGCACGATCGCGTTGCTCGCCCGCGGCAGGCCGCGAACAATATTGCCGGGGAAGCCCGCCACCCACTTGATGCCGGCCAGATCGAGCGGTCCGCCGACATAGGCCGGCATCGCGATGATGCGGTTGCGCATGTCCCCGTAGCGCAAATACGTTTTGGCCGGACTGACGCACGTGCCATGTTCCCGTTCGCGAACGACCGCCTCGACGATGCCGACCAGCCGGCCCCAGTCGATGCCGAGCGAGCGGATATGCCCGTCGTGCAAATAGATCATCCGCGGCCACCTTCGCTCTCTGCCGAAAAGCAAGTCTGCGGATTGAGCTGCGGATTGGGTGCCGGCTCCCGCATCGGCTGCGGATCGAGCTCCGGATTGAGTTCCGGATTGAGCTCCTGTTCCGGCTGCAGGCCGAGCTCTCTGCGGACCCAATCGTCGTCGTACACCGTGTCCATATACCGCTCGCCCCGGTCCGGCAAAATCGCGACGCACACGGCGCCGGCGGGAATATCATGGCTCATCCGGCCGATTGCCGCGACGACGCCCCCCGAAGACGCGCCGGCGAGAATGGCTTCCCGCCGCACAAGCGCCCGACAGCCCCGTACGCAATCGGCATCCGATACGCGTACGATGAGGTCGGCCAGCGACTCGTCGTGCAGGTCCGGCACCTGCGCGGCGCCGAGACCGGGGAATCTTCGCCGGCCGTCGGACCCGCCGAACAGCGCGCTGCCTTCCGCGTCGACCGCCACGATCCGCGTCGGCCAGCCGCGTCGCCGGATATCGTCCCGGCATCCGCGAATCGTGCCGCAAGAGCTGACGCCGCAGAACAAGTAGTCCACCGTGCCGAGCCGTTCCGCGATCTCGCGCATCGTCGTTTCCGCATGCGCCAGCGCATTGTCCGGATTGCCGTATTGATTCGTCCAATACGCCCCCGGAATCTCGCGCACCAGCTCCTGCACCCGGCGTATGCGCGCAGGCAGATATTCGCCCGTGCGCGCGTCCGGCTTCGTCACGATCTCGATCTCGCCGCCGAAGCTACGGATGATCTGCAGATGCCGCTGGGTCGTGCGGGGATCCGCCACGCAGATGAACCGAAGTCCCAGATAAGCGCACAGCTGCGCGAGGCTGATGCCCAGATTGCCCGAGCTGGATTCGACGATCACGCTGCCCTCGGACACTTCGCCTCGTCCGATCGCTTCGCGCAGCATATACAAGGCCGGGCGGTCCTTGGCGCTGCCGCCGGGATTCATCCACTCCAGCTTGCCGTGCACCTCGAACGGTTCGCCGTCGTACAGCCGTCCCAGACGGATCAACGGCGTGCGCCCGACCGCTTCCGCGATGCCTCCTTCGAGTCTCATGCGAACCCGACCTTTACGTATAAAATATTTTTTTGTTTTTGACGGTGCCACGACTTTGTTCGTCATCGAATCCGGCATCGGCGACGACCTCGATACCGGACAAAATGCCGCCGCGGATCATGGCGCCGATCTCCGGTATGCGTTCCTCCAGCTCCGCGCGCACCAAATCGAGCAGCGCTTGGTCCGCAGCCGCGCCATGCAGGTGAACGCGCAGGGCGTTGCCCGCTACGTTGACGCGGACGCCTGCATCGCGGACATGCCGGTAAACCGCATTTTCGATGTCGTAGATGCTGATTTTCTCTCCGTGCTTGAGATCGGGGCCGATGCGCTTCACAATGCTGTGAAAGCTCTGCCTCCGCACCCCCTCCACGACGATCGGGCGCAAATCGCGGACGACGTCGTACGTGACGTACCGAAGCGCCGGAAACGCCTCTCTGACGGCCGACGAGAGCACAAGCACCTGCTCGCCCGCCGGCAGCGGCTCATACGTCTCGCCGAGCGCCTCGACGCCGATGCCTTCCGCTTCGAGTCCTTCCGTCAGCAAGTAGCGCCCGTACCGATGGTCGAAATAGGCAATGGTGCCGATCTCGATCGACCCGTACGTGTCGACGAACGCATCCGGCTCAAGGCCGAGACGGCCCGCTGCATGTCTGATCCACGCCGGGGCCGCGATCTCTCCGACCAAAATGACTTGCCTTATGCCGAACAAACGCGGATCGTCCGCCGCGAGCAGTATGCGGTCGAGTATTGAGGGCATCGTGTAGAGCACCTCGGGGCGGATCCGCTGCAGCTGTTCGACGTGCCGCTCGATCGGATCCCGGTATGACAGCGTGTGGACTGCCATGCCAAGGCTCCGGAATACACTGGAAGCGGTCGCTTCGGCATGTCCCGTCCCCATGTCCGACACCGCAGTCCGATAGCCGCGATCTCCGAGGATGTCGAGGAAGACGTTCTCCTTGATGCGCAAATACGCCGCTTCGTCCCGGTCTGAATAGTAGATGGCCTTGCGCAGGCCCGAGCTCGTTCCCGAGGTTCGATAGCAGTACAGATCGCTGCGGAGCGCAAGGGGGTTGCCTTCCGTATAATAAAAAGCCTCCAGCACGGAAGCTGTGATCAGAGGCAATGTCTCCGGCGGTGCCGCATCCCAACCGGGGAGCCCGCGATACCATGGGAATCGCTGCGCAGTCTCTTCGGCGAAGGCCCTCCCGACAGCAGGCTCGGACATTCGATCCACTCCTTGCCCGTCAAGGTCAAAGCCTGATTCGGGATGCTACCACCATATGTCAAAGAGCGGTCGGACGTTCGAGAAACGCGCTTGAACCGGATGACGCCGTACCGGCGGACAATCGCAAAGGGCATTTGTCGTTCGTATGATGATAACAGTCAGATGCGGAGGTGAATATGCCGTGATCAATCGTTCGAAACAGACCGTGTCCAGCAAGCTGGTCAAAACCGGATTGCTACGCGGCGGCAAGCTGGGGAAGCATGTGCCGGTCACCGTATCGTTCTCCCGGGAGCGGCTGCGGAAAATGTTGGGGAAACGCGGGATGGTCTATGTGAAGCCCGACACGGGATCGCAGGGCATAGGCATATTGCGGGTCGAGCGAAGGTCTAGCGGCCGCTATCGATACCAGCTCGGCACCGAGCGGTATGACTTCGGCAATTACGCGGGAATGTACATGTCCATGCGACGCCGCATGGGAAAGAGGCGCCATCTGATTCAGCGGGGCGTGCGCGCGCTGCGGTACGAAGGCAGACCTTTTGATTTTCGAATCATGGTGCAAAAAAACGCGGCGGGCAGATGGGTCGACACCGGCGTCGCGGGCCGCGTCGCGCATCCGGGCAAGATCGTCTCGAACGGCAGCCAGGGCGGCGCGATCTACGAAGCCGGGCGGCTGCTTCGGCCCGCGGCAGGTCATACGGAGACCGCGGGCTTGATCGAAAGGATGAGGAAGCTGGCTCTGCTGACTGCGGGCCGCTTCGGGCGCAGTTACCCGGCCATGAACGAGCTCGGCATTGATATCGCCGTAGACCGCGGGCGGAAGCCCTGGATACTGGAGGTCAACACCCGCCCGGATCCTTGCCCGTTCGCCAAGCTTGAGGACCGGACGGCGATACGCAGAATCGTGCGCTACGGCCGCGGGTATGGCAGGCGATATTGCTTGAAGTGCGGAAAGGCTAAAACAGGAACGTAACGGCCAACCATCGTCATCCTCTGCGGCGGGCGCCGCAGAGGACATGATTTTATTTTATCCGTTCGCGGAGCTTCTGCAGCTTATCCTCGGTTAAACCCGTCGCTTCGACGATGACTTCAACACTAAGCCCCAGCCGAAGCATGCGGAGCGCTGCTTGCTCAAGACCTTGCTCAAGACCTTGCTCCAGGCCTTCCTCCTTCCCTTTAGCAATGCCGAGCTTGAGACCTTCCTCCATACCGCTGTTGCGAATCGCCTCCAGGTTTTGCTGCAGTCCCATGGTTACCTCACCCTCCTGTCTAAACTGGTTAATCAAATCGTCGATTGCCTTGGTCGGGTCCGGCAGCTGCTTGGCGACCATATTCGCCAGCCAGTTGAGAAACTGGTTCTTCAGCTCTAACCGCCTCGGCGCCGTCCACGGACGCTGGCCGTTGTACAGCACGATCGGCACGATCGCAGGCAGCGCGAACCGGCCGCCCTCCGCAGCCGGCCGGTTGCGGAGCAGATAGCGCCATATCTCCACCTGGTACTGAAGCAGCCGGTACGGCATGGCCATATCCACGGTCGATTGAAGCTCCAGCAGCAGATAAAAAATAATCTCCCTGCCCTGCATGCGGAGGCGATATACCAGATCGGCTTCCCTCCGGCCGAAATCCGGCAAAACGAAGGCGTGATCGATCGCTTCCAGGTCGGATTCGTCGATCGTCTCGGCCCATTCTCGGGCCACGAACGAACGGATCAGCTCTACGAACAGCTTTTTACTCGAGAACAGGTAACGGTAAGACGTATCGTGAGGAAATGAGGGGCCTGCGGTCTTCTTCCCGCCGCTCATATCCGTTCACCTGAAATAATAAGTCCATTATAAAGCACGTTCCTCCGTCGCAAAAGTATTCTCAAGCTCAACCTTTGCCCTCCCTCCGCTCCTGAAAAGCAAAAACCCCGACCAAGCCGTCATGGACGACCGTCGGGGTGTGCTTCACCGCTAACGTATTGCTTTTATTAAATCACATTCGCGGCAAAAAGGGAATGCACGTTCTCTTTTTTCATTCCAAGCCAACCCAATCGTCTTCGACGACTGAATGCCAACGCTCGCGAATCGCTTCGTACTCCGCTGCCGACAGCGGGCCCTGCGCCAGCAGCCTGGCGTTCGATGTCCAGCGATCCGGGTTCGCGGTGCCGACGATCGCCGAATGCACGCCGGGCGTCGACAACGTGAAGCGCAGCGCCTTCCCGACCGTTTTTTCCAGCTCGCCTTGCAGGAATTCATATTTTAGCTTCTGCAGACGCTGCCAATACGGATACTCATAAGCCTTGGCATCCGGCGCTTGCGTATGCCGCCAAGCCACGTTCGCTACAGGACGCTTGACGACGACGCCCATGCCTTTCTCCGCCGCTTCTTTTAAAGTGAGATCCGCAGCTTCCTGATCCGCGATGTTCAAGGAAGTCATGAGCGAATCGAACGCGCCCGTACGTACGGCGTACAGCGCGTTCGTATGGTCGCCGCTGTAACCGATGAATCGCGTCTTGCCCTGCTCCTTGGCCCGCTTCAGCACGTCGATGACGTCGCCCTGCCTCAGCACCTCCTCGGAGCAGCTGTGGAGATGGATCACGTCGACGTAATCCGTCTTGAGCCGTTCGAGACTGCGGTCGATGCTCTGCGCCAGCATGCGGGGATCCCAGTCGGGCAGGTCAAGGCCTGCGGCATGTCCGCATTTGGTGAACAGGAAATAATCGCCGCGCCTGCCGGAAACGGCTTGGCCGATGAGCTCTTCGCTGTTTTTGTAGCATTCCGCCGTATCGATCAGGTTGAGCCCCGCATCCAATGCGCTGCTCAGCAGCCTGTCCACGTCCCGCTGAGCGGCGCCGCTGAAGCCGATCTCCGCGCCGCCGAATCCAAGTACGCTAACCTGCATGCCTGTCTTGCCGTACGCTCGTTTCTCCATGACATTCGCCTCTTTCCGTAGAATCTATATTTATTTTACCCAAACGCGCGCGCTCCCGCTGCTATCCCCGGATACGGCAAAGAGCGGGGCCTCTGCCCCGCTCTCCGCGCAATGTCCGGTATTCCGCTCTTTAGACAAACACATGATGGCCGATTTTCTTGATCGCCTTCAGCCGCTTGGCCTTGGCAGGCTCGAGCTGCGGATTAAAGAAAGAATAGGCGCCAGGAACGTTGTTCTCGCCGGACAGAGCGGCCTTGGCCGCTTTGATGCTGTCCTTGGAAGGCGTCTCCCGCTCCAGACTGCCATTGCCGGCAGGGGAGAACTGTCCGGGGGCGTATATAACGCCCCGCAAAGTGTCCGGGTACCTGTCGTTGTGCAGACGGTTCATGACGACGCTCGCGACAGCGAGCTTGCCTGCGTAGGGCTCGCTGCCCGCTTCGGCCTCCACCAGCTTCGCGAGCAGCGTCACATCGGCAGGGTCGACCGCTTCCGCCGCTGCGGCGGTCGCCTTCTGCTCGGAGACGTCCGGATCGAGGAATTCCGGCGCGACGATCTTGAGCTGCTGACCGACGGACAACGCTTCGCCGGGCAGCCCGTTGCGCACCTTCAGCGCAGTCGCGGTCGTATCGTGCGCCTCGGCAATGCGCCAGAGCGTATCGCCCGCGACGACTTCGTACAGCTCTTCTTGCCGGAGCACCGCAACCTTCTCCTGCTCCTTCCAGCCGACGCTGGCGTGCATCGACTCGGCGACGACCCGCAGCGGCGCATAGGTGACGCCGTCCTTTAACCGGACCGTACCGCCGATATCGTAGGTGCCGCCGTTCAGCGCAACGGCTGACGAGCCTGCCTTGAACGCGAGCACGTCGCCCAGATCGTTGCGAATCGTGGTGCGGCCGGACTCTCCGTCGTACTCGAGCTTCCAGCCCATAAGGTCCGCGATCTCTTTGACCGGCGCATATGTCCATCCGCCGATCGTCCATAGGCTCTGGGTCAGGTCGACCTTAACGTCTGCTATGTATAGAGTGCTATTCGTGTTATTCGTGCTTGCGAATGCCGCGCCTGCGCCAAGCGCAAGAAAGAGCGCAAGTGCCAGGATCGCGATTCTGTTCAGCCGTTGAATGAGCTTCATCTCCTTTTGAGCGGAATGAAATCCATGATCAGCACTGTTCGCTATTATACAGACATTAAAAAGGAAAAATTTAAAAATGAGTGATTTTTCATCCTGGTTAAGCGTTTACTTGTCCAAAATCCTTCGAAAATAGCGATCATTAGCTATATTCGGGTTCTAATTTAGATGGGGGAAAGCATGCGAAAAGGCCGCACCCGAACGGGGCACGGCCTTCGATTGCATTGTTTTTTGCGAATATGACAGCGCACAGAAGCCAATCTTGCATCTCTGCTCTCGCGGACGCGACACGCCCACTACCCGCAATCTGTCCTTTTACTTCCCTTCGTTGATCGCCCGGATCGCCTCGACCGGCAGCTTCGGCACGCGATCGTACGTTAGCAGCCCGTTGATCTCCTGCTCGACGTCGGTCAACTGCGTATAGCAATACCCCTGGACGACGCCCGAACCGAGCAGCGGCTGGATGACGGCACGCAGCCGCGACGCGAAGTCCTCGTCGCTGTCCGCGCCGGAGTAGCCCCAGCCCTCCCACTCGCTTTTTTTGTAGGCGATGCCGCCGAACTCGGTCACGAGGATCGGCTGGCCTTCGTACGCATGGCCTCCGACGGTCAACCGGCGTCCGGACGGCATGCCGTTCACGGCACGCTCGGCGGCCGCGTAGCGATCCTCCAGCACCTCGCGCCGATACTCGTAGTCGTGGATGTTGAGCAAATCCGTCTTTACCATTTCCCAGCCGTCATTGGAGACGACCAGGCGCGTCGCGTCCAGCGACTTGGTCAAGTGGTACATCGTCAGCGCATGGTGCTGCTGCTGCTCGTCGATCTGAATGTTAGGCACGCCCCAGCTCTCGTTGATCGGAACCCAGACGACGATGCAAGGATGATTGTAATCGCGCTCGATCGAAGCCTGCCATTCGCTGAGAAAGCGGCGCACATAGGCGTCGGAATACTGATAGGCGTTGGCTGCCTCGCTCCAGACGAGGAGTCCGAGCTTGTCGCACCAATAGAGATAGCGCGGGTCCTCCAGCTTCTGGTGCTTGCGCGCGCCGTTGAAGCCCATCGCCTTGGTCAGCTCGACGTCCTTGCGGACGGCCTCGTCGCTCGGCGGCGTCAGGTTGCCGTCCGGGAAATAGCCCTGATCGAGGACAAGCTTCTGAAAATAAGGCCGGTTGTTGAGGTTGAACCTGCCCGCTTCCACCGAAACCTTGCGCATGCCAAAATAGCTGGTTACCTCGTCGATTGCCGTCTCTCCGTCGTAAAGCGTCAATCTGACATCGTACAGGTTCGGCTTCTCCGGCGACCACCAGCGTCCCTGTCCGTGATCGTTCAGCTCCTGCAGATGAATCGTGCGGGCTTCGTTCGCTGAACGGATCGTGTAGATGTCGCTCGATACCGGCTCTCCCTCGAACGTAATGTCTACCTTAACCTTCAGCGTCGGCTGACTGCTCCATCCCGCCACAGCAAGCCGCAGCCCGATGTCGTTGCGGTCGATATCCGGCATCCAGCGAACCGAAGCCAGATGCGCGGAAGATACAGCCTCCGCCCATACCGTCTGCCAGATGCCCGTCGTGCGGGTGTAAAAGATGCTCGCGGAGTCGGACAGCCAGTATTGCTTGCCCCGCGGCAGCGTAACGTCGCGGCTGTAGTCGACCGCGCGGACGACAAGCGTATTGTCCTCCCCTGCAGGCCGCAGCGCGTCCGTGATATCGGCATGGAAAGGCGTATGCCCGCCCTCATGCGTCGCGACGAGCTTGCCGTTGACCCACACCGAGGCTTCGTAATCGACGGCTCCGAAATGCAGGACGACGCGTTTATCCCTGAACGCTTCCGGCAGCGAGAGGGTCCGGCGGTACCAGACAATATCATGGAAGTCCGGCTCTCCGATGCCGCTCAGCTGGCTCTGGAAGGCAAAAGGCACCTGGATGCGCCGGGTGAATTCGCGACTTCCGTCTTGCCACCGCTGTCCGACGCCGACGGCGTCGTCGTCGAACTCGAATGCCCATTCTCCATTCAAATTCACCCAGCCTTCCCGCACGAATTGAGGCCTCGGATAGTCTTGTCTTGGGGCTGCCTTTTGGATTTCGGACATCTGATTATCCTCCCAAAATAGTTAATAATAAAGTTAATCATTAATAAAAAAAACAACTATTATTGACCCATCGTACCCCGCTCCTGCTTGATTGTCAACTCCCGTATAGTATAATTAACTCTATGATTAACAATAGGAACTGAGGGAACCACATGGAGATCGAAGTCAGTACGAGCCAAATGCAACTGCTCGAATGCCTGTCGTCGGAAACGCGGGTGCGTATCATCGAGATGCTGCGGGTAAAACCGATGTACGTCAAAGAGATCGCGGACGAGCTGGCGCTCTCGTCGGCGATCGTAACCAAGCATATGCAAAAGCTCGAGCAGGCCGGGATCGTGTCCACCCATATGGCCGCCGGCACCCGGGGCAAACAGAAAATTTGCACGCTCAGCCTGGAACGGCTCGTCCTTCTGTTCCGTTCCGATGCCCAGGAGCCCGAAGTGCGCGATCCGTCCAGCTATGCCGTCTCCATTCCGATCGGACACTATTCCGCGCACCAGGTAAAACCGACCTGCGGGCTGGCATCTCCCCGCAAGCTCATCGGCCTGCTGGACGATCCCCGTTATTTCGACGCGCCCGAACGCGTCGAAGCGCATCATTTGTGGTTCGGCAGCGGTTATGTGGAATATCGGGTGCCCAACTATCTGGTCGGCGACGTCCGGGCGAGAGAGATTCGCGTCACGCTGGAGATCGGTTCGGAATCTCCCGGATATAGAGAGGACTGGCCGTCGGACATCGCATTCTCGCTAAACGACATCGAGCTTGGCATATGGACCTGCCCGGGAGACTTCGGCAGCCAGCGCGGCAGGCTTAATCCGGAATGGTGGGGATCCAGCAATTCGCAGCACGGGGTGCTGAAGACGCTGCTGGTGAACGAGGAAGGATGCTATATCGACGGCATAAAGTTATCGGACATCACGGCGGAAAAGCTCAACCTGACTGCCGGCAGCGACATCCGGCTGCGCATCGCTTCGGCCGAAGACGCCCGCTACCCGGGCGGCGTCAGCCTGTTCGGGAGCCGCTTCGGCAACTATGCGCATGACATCGATGTCTCCGTCGCTTACTAGCGTGCGACTAGCCGGCCGTCCCCGACCTCATCGCCAGCATCGCCGCACATGTCTTGTCCAATCGGTCCTTGAGCAGAATTTGCGAGGAATAACGTTCGGGAATGCCATCGAAGCCCCAGTGCACGCCGGCCAGACCGCCGGCGATCGCGCCGATCGTGTCCGAGTCCCCGCCTTGATTGGCCGCCCGCTGCACCACTTCCTCAAAGGAATCCGACGTCAGCAGCAGATGCAGCACCCAGCGGAACGTATGCACGACATAGCCGCTGGACTCGCAGTTCGGCTCCGACGTCAGCATCGCTTCGTACGCGGTGCCCGCGACGGCGTCCGCGATCGCTTCGCGCAGCGGAGTCTCGCCCTCCAGCATGGCGAACGCGATGCGGTTATAAATCTCGCAAGCTTCGTTGCACAGCTCGTCGTAATGCGTCATCTTCGACTGCATGCGCGACACGCGCGAGACGTCGGCCCATTCCGGATAACACAGCACCACGGGCAAGCAGCGCATCAGGGAGCCGTTGCCCGCGCTCTGGCCGAGGTTAAGGTCCGCGAGCAGCGCGGCCTCGAACCAGTTGCCCTCGTACGTGGCGAGCACGGTCCGGATAATGTTCCCGATGTCTTTGGGATCCGAAGCATACCAGTCGAGAAAATGCCTCCCGATCGCCCGAACCGGATCCCGCGGCGCTTCGAGGATGCCGTCCGCCACGCACAGCGTCATCATCGTATCGTCGGTCACTTCGCCCGGCTCGAGGCGCCATACACCGCCCCCGACGATCTCAGTCAGATAGCCGTGACGCTGCGCGATCTCTCGCGGAGACATGAACTCCGTCGTTCCCCCAAGCGCATCTCCGATCGCCACGCCGTACAGCCCGCCCCTTATTCGATCCGCCAGCTCCATACGCTCCGCCTCCGTCTCTATTACCTTCCAAATTTAATGTACGGCCTGTCTTTCAGGCCTGTCTCCCCCTAGCCGTAAATCGACAGCTCCGGCGCATAATCGGTGAACCGGTACAGCTGCGCCGGACGCTGCGAGTAACGGTTGGACATCGCCGGACGTCCTTCCGCGTCGCGGACTTCCTCCAGAATGCCTTTGCGGCTCTGCGTGGAGGTGACCTTGCGGATAAAATTCTTTTCCTCGAATGCGGGCACGACGGCCGTAATCACCTGGTACAGCTCCGCGATCGTAAACGTCTCCGGCAGAAATTCCTTGGCGATCGTCGTCGTCAGCATCTCCCGGCGGATCCGCCCGAGCGCATCCGCGACGATCGTACGGTGATCGAACGCCAGCTCCATGGCGAGCGCCTCCTCGACCGGCCACAGACTCACGTCCGACGCTTCGTCCGAAGTCCTGCGGCTTGCCACGTACCGCTCCTCGACGAGCGCAAAAAACGCGTGGGAAATCATCCAGCCGCGCGGATCGCGGCCCGGCGCGCTGTAGACGTTGAAGTACGCGAGGTGCACGTCCGATACGCCCGTCTCCTCCATCAGCTCCCGCCGGGCGCACGCTTCCACCGTTTCTTGCTCCCGCGTGAAGCCCCCCGGCAGCGCCCACATGCCCTCGCACGGCCACTGCTTGCGTTTGATCAGCATGACCGCAAGCTTCCGGAGCGGCAGCGCCTTCTTCGCGCCCGTCCGCTCGGTCTTGGTAATGGTGAATACGACGATGTCCGTCGGCGCGCCGTCCGGCGTACGGAATCCCGCGGCTGAGTATGGTCCGGCATGGTTATCGCTCATATGAAATGACCCCTGTCGCTTAGTCCTGCAGGTTCCCGAGGAGTCTGGCGCGTATATCGCCGAGCGTCTGCTCGCGCACGAGGCGCCCGTCGACGAACACGTCCTCCAAGAGATCGATCCCGCTGTATTGATCGTATTCTTCCTTGTTCAGATTATCAATACAGACCATGGTACCGTTCTGCGGAATAACGCGCACAAGCCCCGTTTGCGACTTTTTGACCTTGCCGGCGTCGGTCTTCGGATCCTTGTAGATTCTGCGCTCCTCCCCGTCCACGATCGCATACGTCGATTTGAGCGCGTAGCCGAACGTGTCCCGGGTGTTGTACTGGTACGTAAACGAGCCGATGCCGAAAACCATGTTGGTCGACGCAAAGCCCTTGGCCGCGAGCCGCTCGCAGATCTCCCGGCAGCGCGCGATCGTGATCGCGTCCCCGTAGATGGCACCGATGTGGCTGTCGAGCTGCTTGAACCCGCGCGCCGTCGTCGTGCCGCCGAAAATGTCCCATAGAATCTCGATGACGCCGCGCTGCGCAAGCGGGTCCTCGGCGTCCGGATCGCCGCAAATAATCTTGACCGGGTCGCCGCTGTCCGGACGGATGACGACCTTGCCGTCCCGGCTCATAATATCGTCCTTCAGCCCGCGGATGACGACGTCCAAGACGAACCACAGATCCCAGGTATCCGACACGATCGATACGAACCCGCTCGGGTACACCTCCTTGATGAGGTAGCGGTACGAAGCCGCCTCGTCCCGGCCGTGCGCGCACATGACGCTGTGCTCGGTCGCGGGGATCGACGTGCCGACCAGCTCCTTTTTCATGTCGGCCCCGTAGTGGTCCTCAAGATACAGAATCGCAGGAATCGTGTCCGTGCCGGTAAACGAGAGCAGATGCCCCGCGCCGCTTGCCTTGGCCGCTTCGAGCGAGCCCATGCCCCGCATCGAGAAGTCGTGTCCCTGGAAGGGCACGCCGGTTGCGTCTCCGTTGGTCCGCTGCGCGAAGTACTCAAGAAGCTTGCGGTACTCGAACGCGAGCGTCGCGCTCGTCGCCGGCAGCCACATTTGGCACGACATGAGCGTCTCGAGGTAATTGGTGAGCCAGAAAAACGCGGGCAGCGTGTTCTCGATCGTCAGCATCGGCACCTTGACCGGCACGAGGCTGCCTTCCTTAACGGCCTTAATCTTGATCGGCAAATAGCCGAGGTCGTGCAGCGCCTCAATGTGAGCGGCGTCCGGGTTCGTCTCGCCGAGCGCGTAACGGATGACGCGCTTGTATTCTTCCGTCACGTCCGCCTTCGTCCGGCCAAAGAAGTGAACGTTGAAGTAGTCGATCAGGTATTCCTTGACGAAAGCCTGGAAGCCGAAAGCCGCGATTCGGTCGATCTCGGCGATGCGGCTGGCGCGGGCCGTCCAGGTCGAGTAGACGAGCTCCGTGCCTTGCGGGTATTGATTTTTGTGGCTCACCTTGTAAAAGTCGCAGAGCAGCGTGGCCGGGTATACATAATTATTGTTGGCAGCGGTCATGGCAGCATGCCTCCGATCGGATAAATTTGAATAAAGTCCGTGCTCGGTCCGTCCAGAATCGTGTCCGTCGCGTAGACGCGTTCGATCAATTCCGAAGCCGACAGCTTGCCTTGATGAATGGCGTTCTCGCAATGGGTGACGAGCAGATAAATCTGCGAGGCTCCGAGCTCCCGCAGCCGTTCCGCGCTTAGCAGGAACGTGCCGCCGTACGAGCACAGATCGTCGACGATAATGGCCTTGAAACCTGTCCGGTCGACATCGCCTGCAACGTCCAATTTCTGAATGCGCCCCGTCGCAAAATCTCTTTTTTTGCGGCCGACCAGCTGTCTGAAGCCCTCCACCTGGCCGTACCGCTGCTGCGCCCCCGCGTCGGGGAAAAACAGATAGTCCGCAGCCGGATCGAATCCCGTCTCCGCCGTCACCCTTCCCAGCAGCTCGAGCGTCGGATACAGCGCCTGGCTGCGGTCAAGCAGCGCCAGCGTGACGTCCGAATGCGGCTCGACGACGGTAACGCGCTCGAAGTTCATGGCATTAATCATTTGTGCCGTATACTTCAGCGTAAATGCCGATGAACCCTCCGTGCGGTCCATACGGCTGTAAGGCATATAGTAGATGTCAAGCGATGCCGGGCCAAGCCCGCGGTCGTCCAAATAGCTCTTGACGAACAGGAGTTTGATCAGATCCGCGTCCGTCTCGTACTTGAGCGCGATCCGATTGCCATCCGTCCCGCGGGCCAGCGCAAGGATCTGATCCCCTTTCACTCGCGTCTCCCCGTTCGGGTAAGTCTCGAATACCAGCGTCTGTCCGTTTAGCCGAATCATGCCGTTCACGCTCCCCGCTTCATGATGTCCAGCGCCGACTGCAGGCACCGGTAGGCCGAGCCAAGTCCCGCCCGATCGTCGAGCAGGATATTAAAGTAGATCTTCCTGCCGCCTGAGGAAGGCACGAACGGCGGATCCTCGTTGATGGCATCGAACGGAATGTCGTTGTCCTGCAAGTAAGCCGTAATTGCCGGAAACTGCGACTTCCCGCAAGCGGTAAAAACGATGAGATAGGCGCCTAGCGAACGACACTCCCTGAGCAGCTGCGGTACGTCGTCGAACGAGAGGCCCGCGCGATGGTAATCGAACACCGTATTGTCGTAGTCGTACGCGACGACGAGCCGGCCGTACTTGCGCCATTCCGTCACAAGCCGGGAAACCACATGTTCGTCTTCCAGATAGAAGTCCATCGGAGTCGCCTCATTTCACATCGTCATTTTTATATTATCATAATGACAATATTAATAATTGTCAAGCGAATAGCGTCCGAAAAATAAAAAAGGCGCCGAAACCGGCGCGCGTCTTACTCCCAAGGGTACTTCGTCAGCAAAAAATCCGCGAACGCCTTGCTCTGCTCCCGCCGAATACCACGCATCTCTTTGCGATGCTCCGCGGTTTCGAACAGCTTTTTCTCCTCGTCGGTCTCCGGAATGACCTGCGGCACGGGCACGGGCCGATTGTCCTCGCCGAGGCCCACGAACGTGAGGAACGACGTCGCAGCAATCCTCCGCTCCCCCGTTCGCAGATCCTCTCGGATTACTTTGACGAACACTTCCATGGAACGCGTGCCCGTCCACGATACGAAGGCTTCGAGCGACACCGAATCCGTCTGCCGAATCGGGAGCAGGAAGTCGACCGAGTCCGTCGAGGCCGTGACCGCGGTGACCCGGCACAGCTTAGAGGCGGAGATCGATGCGATATCGTCGATATGGGACATCAGCTTGCCGCCGAACAGCGTTTCGTGATTGTTGACGTCGGTGGGGAATACTCTGGAGGTTTTGACGCAGCGGGTTTCTTTGACATACTTCTTTTCCATTTCGGTTTGCGCTCCTTCATCCCATGAACTGCCTGCTTGGCTCATTGTCCCCAGCCGGGCGGCCGTTATGCCCGAGAAACGGAGGCGATAGAAGACGGAGGGGTGAGGAGGAGGCTGCGAGCCGGGTGTCGAATAGGAATCGAATATGGATTGACGTGATGCGTCATTGATTGTTAATGTCGTAAGTTGAATGAATGTTAACGCCATCAACAGTGAAGCGCGTCTTCGTACGCGCAGGAAAGGAGCAAGCCCATGTCAGTCGGAATATTGGCGCATCTCCTCGGTACGCTCCCTTACGCGCAATTGGCCGAAAAGGTGGCCGAGCACCGATTCTCCTATGTGCAGCTGGCGCTGTCCAAAGCGATCGCCGACATCGACTTTTCCCTCGGCAAGATCAGCCCCGGACTCGCGAGCGAGATCGGCGGCGCGTTCGCGGACAACGGCGTGCGGATCGCCGTGCTCGGCTGCTATGCCAGCCTTATCGATCTGAACGAAGAAAATTATCGCTATAATGTAGACCGATTCAAAGAACATCTGCGGCACGCGCGGCATTTCGGCGCGCCGATCGTGGCGACCGAGGTCGGCGTGCCCCAGGACCCGAGCCGTCTCGCGCAGCACGCGGCGCTGCTCGACCGCGCGCTCGAGGAGCTCGTCGAGGAAGCCGAGCGGTGGGGCGCCATCATCGGACTCGAGGCGGCGCAAGGCCACTTGATCGACTCGCCGGAGACGCTGGCGGCCGCGATCGAGCGCTTCCCGTCGTCGTGCGTCGGGGTCGTTCTCGATCCGTGCAACCTGCTCGGCGGCCACAATCTGGACGACCAGGACAGGGTCGTGGACGAAGCGTTCCGGCTGCTCGGACCGCGAATCGTCAGCGCCCATGCCAAGGATCTGGTCCGTGCCGAAGACGGCGGCGTCCAGGAGACGGCGGCCGGGCTCGGACAGCTCCATTATGCCCGCTTCTGGGAGAAGCTCGAGGCGCAGAAGCCCCGCGGGTTCGTCACGCTGGAGGCGGTCGCAGTGCCGCAAATGGAAGCCGCAGCGCGTTTCGTGCGCGAGGGGCGGGAAGCGGCTCTTAGAGGATAAGCACTAGCTTGGAGGGTAAGGCGGTAGCTCGCAAGAGTAAAAATCAGCTCGCGGAGGTGGGCATTAGCTCGGGCTATAGCTCCTTACGATTGCTCGCCCGGGCGCACTTCCGCCTTTTAAACCTTAACAGTCACGTGAATCTTTAGCCGCAGTACCTGTAGTACCTGCAAATATACATCTTTTTTCACCCGTATCGATCATTTCAGAGCGAATGCATGCGAATATGCATCAATTTCACGGAAGCAGGCCGGATTGCCGATACACGCTTTGAATATACCTGCACTTTTGCAGGCATTTCATCAAACGTCGCTCTTCAGATGAAAATAGATGTACAAATGCAGGTTTTTCGACCCGGGAAAAGATGGGAGTAAAAAGGATGGAGCAGCCAAGTGCTGCTTCATCCTTGTTTATTGCCTTTTATATCAATTTCTTCGCATACCACTTGTCCCCGCGGAACCGCTTCAGGAACAGGACGCCCCGCACACCCCATTCGCAGTTCATCGCGAGCCATACGCCGATGATGCCGAGTCCCAGCGTAATGCCCAGCACGTAGCCGAGCACGATCCGGAACAGCCACATGGACAGCATTGACGCGATCGAGGTGAAACGGGCGTCGCCGGCGGCCCGCAGCCCGGCGGGCAGGATGAAGCTGATCGACCAGAGCGGAATCTGCGCGATCGCATTGATGAGCGTCAGCCAGAAAATATCGTCCACGATGTCGGCCGGCGGATGGAACAGGCTCACCAGCGGATGGAAGAGCGGCATGAGGATGGCGGTCATCACGACGAACGAGCACGACGAGAGCCAGATAAACGACTTGATGAACTTGCGGGCGTCCCCGACGTTGCGTCCGCCGATGCATTGGCCCACGACCGTGACGATCGTCAGCGACATCGCGCCGGCGGGAATCTGATACACCATGGCGATCGTGCCGCTGATGGCGTTCGCCGCGAGCGCATAGGTGCCCATGCTGACGATAAACACCTGGGTGAGCATTTTTCCGCCGTTAAAAAACATCTGCTCCGCCGCGAAGGGTACGCCGATCGTCATGATCTTCTTCAGCATATCCCACGGCACGCGGACGAGCTGGACCATACGCAAGCGCAGCGAAGTATCGATCCGCAGGATGTAAACCAGCGCGCATACGGCCGCCGTGTAACGAGCGATATTCACCGCGATCGTCATGCCGAGCACGCCCATATCGAGCGCATTGATAAACACGAAGTTCAACACGACGTACAACAGGTTCATGATCAGCGATAAAATCAGCGAGACCCGGGATCGCCCGATTCCCCGCATCGCGCCGCATACGGCCTGTACGACGCCGATGCCCAGGTAGGATGCACAGCTGCCGATCAAGTAAACGCGGGCATGGTCCAACACTTCGTCCGACGCCCTGCCGAACAGCACTTGCAGGAGAGGCGCGTGCAGCGCCGCCACCAGCAAGCCGATGCCCAGCGACAGAAGCGCGACCGAGGCGACCGTGCCCGCAGCTGCTTTGGCGATCATCCCTTCGTTGCCGCTGCCCTTGTACTGCGCGACGACGACCGTCCCCCCGGTCGCTACGGCGACGAAGACGTTGATCAGAAAAATGTTCAGCGAATCGACGGTGCTGACCGCGCCGACCGCCGCGACGCCGGACGAGCTGATCATGGCGGTGTTCACCAGATTAAGACCCACGATAAAGGCCTGGTCGATCAGGATCGGGATGAACAATGCGATTACTTTGCGGTAGTCCATGGACGACCCGGTCAAACGCTTGTCCAGATAAGCGTGCGTCCGCGCCTTGAGTTGAAGCGGTCTCACCTTATCACTTCTTTTCCCGGATAATGGATTGCTTTGCAAGCGTTTATCTGCGGGTCCTATTCTAGTGGCAAAAAGAAAAATCCACAACCTCGGCAGGCTGCGGACAGGGATCGCATATGAAGAAAAAGCGCCTGCTTTCTCCGAGGAACGGCCTAAAGCGCCGCTTTCCGTTGGTTTTTCCGATGCTGCTTGAGTTCGTGGTCCGACGAGATCAGAATCGGCAGCACCTTTTCGCTGCGGACCATGACCGACTTGCAGATCATGCACGTTGGCACGTCCTCGAACGAAAAGTTGTCACGGATCCATCCCTTACAGCCGTTTTTGGTGCAGGACCAGATCGTCGTTATTTCTTCGGGCAAATTTTCCAACGGTTTATTCCATGAATAATTCAATGGATCGTCCCCCTTTAAATAAAAAATCCCCAAAACGAGTCGTTCGGGGATTCGGTCTTCATTTACAGTTTTCCGATTACAGCTTTACGACGTTCTCGGCTTGTTGGCCGCGATTGCCCTGGACTACGTTAAATTCGACGCGTTGGCCCTCGTCCAGCGACTTGAAGCCTTCGCCGACGATCGCGCTGAAGTGTACGAATACGTCTTCGCCGCCTTCGACTTCGATAAATCCAAAGCCTTTTTCTGCGTTAAACCATTTAACTGTTCCTGTTTGCATGAAAACACCTCCAATTTGTACATGAGCTTCTCATTTTAGGTACAAAATAAAAAATTCATATATTGCACAAGGTTAGTCATTAAAATAATAACCCTCTGCAATAGATGAATTTAAGGTCAGAATCCCAATAAAATTAGTATACCACAGTCCATCCCTTAATACAACAAACGCGCCGCCTATTGGCGACGCGCAAGGGAAAACCGTATAGCCGCCCGGCAGAGCCCTCTTCAGGATCGGACCGCCACGCGGTTAATCGCCCCGAACGGCACGTGCGCGGTCGGATACAAGCCGGACACGCCTTCAATATGACCGACCTGATCGTCAATAAAGATATGCGGCCGGAACACCTTGAGCACGCGCGCCTTCTCGATGCCGCCAAGGAAAAAAGCGTCGTCCACCCTGATGCCGGCAGCCCGCAGCGTCGTGACGACGCGCTCGTGCGCCGGTGCGTTCCGCGCCGTCACGATCGCGATCCGGACGCGCGGCGAGTAGTCGGGGTCCGCTTTCTTTTTCTCCCATTCCCGACGCTGCAGACGGCCAACCTCGCTGAAAAACCGGAAGAGCGGTCCCGGCGGCAGCGCCTCCCCCGCGTTCAGCCGCTCGCTGTCATGGAAGCCTTGCATGCCTTGCGCTTGGAATATGCCTTCCGCGGAGTCGTCCGCGATAATGCCGTCAAAGTCGAAAGCGATGCGCAGCTCCTGCTCCTGGTCGTCGTCGACGAACCCGGTCGGGAACACCTGCGCCGCAGGCAGCCCCACCCGGATCGCCGACCGCACGTCGTCGGGGTCCGCCGAGAGGAACAACGAGGCGTTGAACGCATCCATATAGGTAAACGGATTGCGCCCCGCGACGAACGCCGCCCGCGTGATCGGCAGGCCGTAGTGTTGGATTGACTTGAATACGCGCAGCCCCGTATCGGGATCGTTCCGCGACAGCAGCACGACCTCGACCGGCTGGTCGTCCGGCGCCTCGCCGTTGATCATAAGCAGCCGCTTGATCAGGGGGAAGGCGACGCCGTGACGCAGCACCTCTTCCTCGTGCGTATGCTGGTACTGCCGGTATTCCTCTTCTCCCTTTTCCTTAAATACCTTGTCCGACGCCTCCAGATCGAACAGCGCGCTGGAAGCGACCGCGACGACGAATTTTTCTTCAATGGGAAATGGCATAGGTTCCTCCGGAAGTTTGGGCGCGGTGACCTCTTAATCAACTTGTTTGGTCTTCTGGCGGTACCGTAGCGAAAAGGCTTGCATCGTTGCTCATTTGCTCCTGCTCTTCCCAGGTAATCCCGTACGGGAATCCCCATTCCGTATAGCCGGCTATAAAAAAACAAGTCTCATCCTGCCAAGGCTGATCGTCGCTTACGCTATTGCGAGGCGCAGCCGCGCGTCGTCTATCGGCTGCTCTTTTCTCTTTGGCTTTTCGATTCCTCGCCCTTGCCTTTTCTCCATTGCGCCCCTTGGCAATTTCATCTTTCGTAAGAGCTAGTCCCAGCATTTGAAGTTCCTGAACCGCACAATTTGAAGGCACATCAAAAAACTTGCGGTAGTCCCGAATCGGCTTTTTTCCTTTATATCGTTCAACCCAGCTCTTCCCGAGCGGCATGCGCTCCGGCCTGGTCAAGCCCTTATGCTTCATGTTCTCTTCCCCTGCCCATCAGGTCGGCCAGCAGCTCGCCCGTCCACAATTCCTGATGAAGCTTGACGCCCTTTCCCCCCATCTCCAGGCCAAGCGACGGTTCCCAATCGAAGGCGCTCCGCTGCAGCCGCAGGCGCTCGGCCTCTTGGATCGGCACGCCGCGATGCGCATGCCTGTAATAGACGTCCCGGTTCATCCGCCAAGCGTGGAACCGGCCGCCGAAGCGCCGCTGCAAGCCCTGCGCGATTACAAGTCCCGCATAGTCCAGGTCGCCGGAGTAATACAACTGAATATCGGGCAGCGTCGTAAGCAATCGATCCAACAGCCTGACGACTGCCAGCGCCGGTTGGCCGTTGCCGCAAATGAGCACAGGCGCAATCGCATCCTCCACGGCGCGCGCCGCGTCGGCGTCCGCAAGCGCCGCGAACACGGCGGGATTCTCGACCATGTGGACGGCAGACGCGCGAATCCGCCTCAACTGATCCGCGTTCAACCGCTCGACCTGCCGCAGCGTCAAGAGCCGCTCCTCGGCTCCGTACAGGTCCGGCGCGTACAACATCGCCTGAGAGGACAGATCGTCATCCGCGACGCCGCAGGCGCGATAAATGTCGCGCAGCAGCATCGCTTGCGTAATGCCGCCATCCGTCGAAGCCCCATCCTCCGCTTCGCCGGCTGTCTCCTCTTCCGTCACCGCAGTCGGCTCGAGACCCAGGATCGACGTCAGCCCCCACCAGAACAGGCGCCCGCCCGGCCGCTTCCAATCCAGCGCATGCGCGTCCCCTGTCGCCAAAGCTGCCAGAATCGGCAATCGCACGGGCCGCATCGACAGATCCGAAGACAGCAGCATGTGCAGCGCGGCCAGCGCATGCCGAAGCGCAAGCTGTGCCTCCGTGGGCGACTTCGTGAAAATCAGCCGCAGCGTGCGGGATCCGGGCGCATGCTCCGCGGCGAGACCCTCGGCCCACGCGTTCGGACGGCCTTCGCCGTCCGCGCCTTGGATTGCCGCTGCACGCTCGTCGGCAATCATGCGCAGCCAATCAGCGTCGATCAGTTGCTGCCGCTCGCCAAGCGTAAGCACCGACTCGCCTGCCAGCATCGCCAGCAGTTCCGGCACGGTCAGCTCAAACCGGCTTTTTTGCAGAAAGTAAGCAAATCTCTTGATTGAATAACGCCTCGTCTCGCCGGCCGCAGGCGGCGGACTATACGTCTCATAAAACCCATCCAGCGCCTCGCGCTCGTCCTCCGAAACGTCGCTCAGCGCGATATAACCTCTCGCGCCATTTTTCGAAGACTGGTACTGCCTCCGCAGCTGCGTCAGAAATCGGGTAAAGCCCACCTGCCCGAAATAACGGCGCACCTCCGTCTCCCGGCTCATGATCCGGGATCGTCTCCCCGCTCTCCGAGCGGCTCAAGGCGCTTCCCGTTCCAGCGATACCGGAATACCGTGACGTAGTTTGCGTCCTTCGGCCGGTAAATCTCGCTGATGCCAAGCTCGGGCACAGTGTCATAGCAGCCCCACAGCACCTGGGACGTCATCATATAATCGAAGTCCATCTCGGACAGCAGGCCGAACAGATCCCGTATGTTCTCGTCGTCGACGCCCGCGAACGCCTCATCGAGCGAGATGATTTTGGGCGCGTCGGGGCTTGCGTCCGCGTATCGCGAGTAGGTCGCCGCGAAGAGCGGAATATACATGGACATCGCCTTCTCGCCCCCGCTCAGCACATTGAAACGGGAATCCGTCAGCTCGCGGTACTGCGATTCGTCGCCCTTTTTGTATCGCAGCGAGAACTGGAACCACGACCGGTAATCGAGCATGTCGTAGATGTGCTTGCGCAGCGTCTCGCGCTCCTCGACCGCGCCTTGCTTGGCCCACTGGATGCGCGAGCGGAAATGACCGACGAGACGCTCCACCTCGTCATCGTGCAGGAGATGCGCATCCTTGCGCAACAGGGCTACGAGCTCGTCGCTGTTCAGCTCGCTCTCCGACTGCGCCGCCTTGGGCAGCCATTGCAGCTGCAGCTTGAGGCCGCTCGACGTATCCCGCTCGGCCATCAGCTTGTTCATCGTCTTCATCCACAGCTCCGCCCGCTGAATGCGGCTGCGAATCGACTTGCCGACGCTTCGCAGGATAATTTCCTCGAACAGCTCCCGGTCTTTGTCGCTCAGCAGGCTCTCCTGCTCCGCGAGAATCGCGGCCATCTCCGCAAGCAGCGCCGACGGCTTCTGCGGTCGCGTCCGGTCGCGCATGGACAGCAGCGTGATCCGTCCCGTGTCGGCAATCTCGGCCTCCAGCGCATACTCGCCGAGCAGGTGCTTCGAAGCGTTGTACTGATCCTGCAGCACGCCGCTCAGCCGTTCCTTGTTGGCGCGGCCGACCCGGCTCTCCAGCAGCTCGACGATTCGCCTGCACGACGGCAGCCATTGGCGCTCGTCGCCGGCAGCGGGCGCTTCCAGCCCCTCCGTCTCGGGAACGAGCGCCAGTGTCCATTCGTTTGCGAAGTCGGCGAGACGCCGCGCAAGCCGCTCCGACAGCTCCTGCTCCTGCCCCGCCAGAACCGACTGGCGCTCGCGAAGCACCGCGAAGCGCGTCGCCGCCTGCTTCGCCTCCTCGATCAACCGTTTCCGATCCGACAGCAGCGTCTGCCGTCTGGCTCTCAGTCCGCTGATCCGGGCATGGAGGTCGACGATGCCCAGCTCCTCCATCAGCTTGCGCAGCTGCTCGACTTTGACCCGCAGCGCGAACTTTTTATCAAGCAACTCGTCGCGCAGCTCCTCCTCGAGATCTGCCGCATCGCCGTATGCCGCAGCCTGCTCCTCGCAGCGATCCGCCTCCGTGCTGCGCTGCCGGTATTCCCGCCAGTCGGCATGCAGCTGCGAGATTTTCTCTCCGTAGACGCCGAGCGAATCCAGCGCTTCCCGCAGATCGCGGAGCGTACGCAGACGCGACCAGGCCGATACAGCCGCCAAAAACGCCTGCTTCAGCTCTCCCCACTGCTGCTGTTTGACGCGCAGCTGATCCGCCAGCTTGTGCTCTCGCTCGAGCAGCAGCTTGAATCTCATGGCCGCTTCGTACTGGATTGCCCATGCCGACAGCAGCCCGCTGCGGGCTTCGTCGTTTGCAGGGAACGCCGCGAGCTCCTGCCCGATTGCCGCGATCAACTCGTCTTTTTTGTCAATCGCAAGGCCAAGCGCAGCTAAAGCTTCCTCGCACTGCGCCATCTCCTGCGACAGCCGGGCGATCTCCGCCAGCTTGAACTGCCTGCGCGCCTCCTTGCCGATATATTGCGCCTGATGCGCTGATCCGTCCGACTTGCCCACAATCGGGCCAAGGTGATAAAAATCGCGGCCGACGACTGCGCTCTGGGTGGGGTCCAGCGTCTCGGGCGCAAACGCCTCGCCCCAGGCAAACGAGCGAAGCGCCGCCTCGACCTGCGCTTCGGTCAGCCCCGACTCCGCGGAAGGCGTCGGTCTCAGCACATCCGCCAACGTGTAGCCCCACTCCAGCGGCTGCGCAACGATCCATGCTTCCTCTGCCGCCCCTTCAGCCAGCGCGTAGCTGCCGTCGGCGCGCAGCCAGGCATCCAGTACGCCGCTGTCCAGCAGCGCCCGCTCAATACCCGCGCGCTGTTCTTCGCCGATGTGCGCCTGAAACTCGCACAGCTCGTACAGCGGCGCGCCTTCGCCCGGCACGTACCCGCTTCGCGTCCGACGGCGCGATTCGCTGCGCGCCGGCTCCGGCTCTCGCTGCAGCTCCCAGGCTTGCTTGTCCGCAGCCAGCCGCTCCAGCTCCTCCTGCGCCTGCTTTGCCTGCTGCGCCAGCACCAGCTTCGCCTCTACCAGCGCCTGCCGCTGACGATCCGCTTCGCTGCGGACGGGCGCAAACACCGGCTCGAGTGACTGCCGTTCGTACGATAGTTCCGCGCTCGCGCGCAGCATCGCCTGCATGGACTCATCCCCGACCCTCAGCGCGCCAAGTCCCTGCTTCCACATGAGCAGCGATTCCTTCCAGCTTCGCAGCGCGTCCTCGGCTTCTTCCTCCGCCTCCCGGTTCGCCCACTCCGCCAGATCTCGCTCGGCGCGCAGCCCGCCGAGCTGCCTGTCATAGTCCGCGACGAGACGACCGGCCTCCTGCTCGCGCTCCGCCAGCGCGATCGCATCGCCGAGCGTACGCCGATGGTCCTCGACATCCCGGCGCCACGCGCCGAGAAACGAGGTATCCGCCGGCGGCTCCGGCTGCCAGTACCTTGCGTAGACGCCATGATGCGCGAACTCCGTCTCGGCCGTCAGATCATCCATCTCGGCCAGCGTATCGCTCTGATTGCCGAGCTGCTCCGCCTGGTCCGCGCGCGCCTTCGCAGCGTCCGCTTCCGCACGCTCGCGGCTGCGAAGCGCGTCCGTAAGCCGCCGCTGCGCCTCGTCGGCGTAACGCTCCGTCTCCTGGAGCCCTTGCTCGGCCGCCTCCAGCTCCTGCTGCTTCTCCATCGCTTCACTGCGGCCGAGCAGCTCCAGCTCCGTCTCGACGACGACCGTCTCCGCCTGATTCGCTTCGCCCGCGGCATCCGCCTCCGTCTGAGCCCGCTGCGCCTCCTGCAGCTCCTTCGACAAGGCTGACAGCTGCCGACGGGACGCATCGCGGTCCCGATGCGCGTCCAACAGCTGTTCGCCGCTCCGGTAGAGCAGTTTGTCGAACAGAATCAAATTTTATCCGTTTCTCGCCGGCACAACCCGATACCCCTGTATAAAACCGAAGCCACGTGGCCGCGAATGTATCCGGCGAGCACCCTGACGGTCCTTTTTAGTTTGGCGGATATCCGCAGCCGGAGTCGCGCGAAACGCCTATCGATGGCTCGTCCGACCGCCGTTCCGACGGGCACCGACGGGCCGGCGTATCGCCGCCAGCGTCGTTCTTTCGCCGCAATACCTGCAAATATACATCTTTTTATGCCGATCTCGCCCCGTTTAAAAAGGATAGATGCAAAAGCGCAGTTATTTTGCGCCATCAGCCCAATTTCCGGCTTGCGCTTTGCATTTACCTGCACATTTGCAGGTATTTCACCAAGTGGCTCGAGTCGGCAAAAAATACATGTACATATGCAGTTTTTTAGGTCCGCCAAACATCCATAAAGCGCCGATACGCCGAAAGCGCGCTTACCTTTCCGCAAATTGCCGCACAAATATATACTTTCAGATCATCCAAAAAAATCCGGCCCCCATGGACCGGATTGCTGATAGGTTCATCAGAACGACCGTTCGTCAACCGATTCGAGCGACCGCGCAAACTCTCTCTTCTACATGCACGCTCAGCTATAGCCTCGGATCGATCTCCTTCTCCTTTGCCACCTCGAACAACAGGTTGGCTGCGATTTGTTTAAATTGCTCATTTTCGGGCTCGATATCCGCCAGCTTAATCGCAAGCATCTGCTTGCCCAACCGATGCTCGTTCAACGAGGTCCGAAGCTTGGGCGCAATGTTCTTCTGCTTGATCAGCTTGCCGTATTTATGCGAAAACTTGTAGTCGTAGCCGTAGATAATGGACAGATAGCCGGCGTTGCGCACCTTCATATACGGAACCGTGCCCGGATGCTCGAGCTCCGGCTTGATGACGATGCCTTCCATGCCGTTCTCGACGGTGAGCTTGGCGAAAAACGCTTCGGCGACCGCATAGGCGTCCGGGCTCTCGAGATTCAGCGTTACATACTCGTCCTCCGACACGAAGCGGTAGTTGTCCGAGTTTTTGCCTTCCGGCAGCCGCTCGTCGCCGTTCTCGCCGATCTCCTTGAGCAGCGCAAACGGCTTGTAAACGATCTCGGCATCTCCCGCATACAGCTCGAGCTGGCGCCTATAAACTGCAAAGGCTTCTTCATGCTGCCGCAAGGGCACGCGCGTATCCCGGATGCCGCGGACGAACTTGTACGTCTGATACTGGTGCGCGCCGTATTTCTCGTTCAGCGCTTCCTTGGTCGCGTGATGCTGATCCTGCTCGAACCCGCTGTTCTCCCAAGTCTCCACCAGCTCGCCCAGCGCCTTTTCGAACCCGTGCCGTTTCAGAAAATCCAGCTCCGTCTCGAGCGCCTTCCCGATCGGCCGGAACTGCCGTTCGATCAGCCCTTCGCCCAGCGCCTTCCACGGCAGCAGCTCTCCGTCCAGCACCAGCATGGCGATCCCCCGCTCCGACATATACGGTCCGAACTTCCGTAGCAAGCGCTCGTAAATTGGCTGCATGTCCACGGCCTTAACCAGATAGCCGTTGCGGCTGACCGCCCGGCACTCGTCAAGGTCCCGATGCAGATACACGTTGCACCTCGAGCCCATATACTTCGGCTGCAGCACGACCTCGCCTACGCCGCGTTCCGCGAAGTATTCGAGCCCCTTGCGCAGGGACTCGAGCTCGCCCGCCTCCATATCCTTGTCTGCCGGCGACATCGTGCCCGAGATAAAGTTGATGCGATGACGGGCACAATAGCGCAGCCTGCGGACGGACTCGACGTCCAGGTCCAGCAGCTTGACCTTCTTCTCTTCACGGAAAAGCGTAGGCAGGTCCTCGTGGACGGATGCGGTGCGCGACTTCCGGCTTTTGAAAAAGGGCTTGTAAGACATCCGGACGCCCGTCAGCAGGTTGCCGTGCGCGCAGCCGGTGTCGAGATGAATCTTGTTTTTAATCCGAAATGCCTGCTTCGCCGCGACATGCCCGAACAGGTGGTACGGATGGTTGCCCGTCGCTTCCTCGCGCAGGAACTGCAGCTGATCTTCCGCAGCAAGCGCGCGGTCGAGCCTGAAGTTCCGTTGACGGCGCAGCGAGTCTATGTCGAGCTTGCCGATATGTACGCTACGGCAGGGCGCATGCGTGACATAAAAGGAGGATCTGCCTTCGCCGCCGACATAGCGGTAAAAGGGCCGGGAAGATTCCACGAGCTCGGCGTATTTTCCCAACAAAGCCTCGTCGGCCTGCAATGCCGGAATGGAGTCGAAATACGCATCCGTCAGCTGCGCGTCAGCGCCTTTGATTTCCCCGTTTATATACTTCAGCACGAAGTTCTCATGGTTGCCGAGCACAAACAAGAAATGTTTCCGGTTGCAATGCAGGAACTCGACGATCTCCCGCGTATGCTTGCCCTTGTCGATCCAGTCGCCGACCAAAATTACCTTCGCTCCGCGCACCTTATCCGTCGGCACAAGCCGCCCGTCCTCAAAGCGATAGCCGAAGTCCGTCAGCAGTCCCTGCAGGTCAGCGGCGCATTCGTGGACGTCCCCGATTACGATGTATTCCGCATCTCTGGGCAGCACCGACGCCGCGTACTCGTTCCAATTTTCCACCGCGATCCGATATTCCGGGTTGGCCCGCCGCTCCTCCGGGAAATAGAAATCCTTGGCCCGCACCTTGTGGATCCTGTCGTAGCCCTCGCGCGACAGCACGGGCAGCACGTCCTTGCGAAGCCGGTTCAGATGCGCGGTAATCAGCTTCTTGGACCGCTCGGAAGCATAGTAGTCGTCGCGTCTGCGATAATCGAACAGCACGACTTCCAGATGATAGTGGTTGTCGCGGGCGATCTCCCGCACCTTGGCGCGGAAGTCCTCGGCCAGCCCGATCGTATCGACGATGACGAACTCGGCGTTGATCGGAAACGAAGTGACCAGCTTCAAGCGCTCGAACAGCAGCTGAAACGCGTGCGAGCTGGACTCCAGCATCAGTTGCTCGTATTTGTCGTAGTCGTAACCGAGCAATTCCTGACGAATGCCGTCCGAGGACAAATACTGTACATTGGCGCGCAAGCCCAGCGCCTCGTCCGCCAGATGGAGCTGCGGCATCATCACTTCCTTGGCAAAAGTCGTCTTGCCGCATTCGCTTGAACCGACCAGCATGAATATCGTATGCACACGCGTCGCCATCTCCATGCGCTACCCCTCCCCTCTCCGGACGATAACGCCCTGTGTCGTATGCATGCCGTCCACCCGGTCTCCGATTTCCACGAACTCGCAATCAAGCGGCAGCCCGCTTACCGTATCCGCGAACCACCGTCGGAACGCCGCCTGGCCGAGCTCCCATTTATGGTCGTCATGCCGGAACCCGTCCAGCTCGTAATAGCGGTTAAAGTCCGCGTTCGGCGTCGTCACGATCAACCGGTCCAAATCGACCTCGGTGCCGATTTGCCGGATGAGGACCGCCGCTTCCTCCAGGCTCATATGCTCGACGACTTCAGTCAGGATCACGTCGACCTTCTCGCCATTGTACGTTTCCAGAAAGTGTTCGAGCGACTGGAACGTCGCGATATTTTCGATTTGCTTGGCGGCCGCTTTTCTCGCCACGGCGTCCAGCAGCTCTTCATTGATGTCCACCGCATAATAGACGCTCTCGAGCTTGCCCGCAAAAGGAATCGCGTAGAAGCCCTCGCCGCAGCCGATGTCGAGAATCGGTTTGTCGAATGGCAGCACGCCCGCAATGAAGCTGCGCCGCTGCATCGCCGTACCTCCGAACCCCAGTTCGATCGCGTACCGCTCCGTCCGCTCCACATCCGCCTTGTATTTCTTGAACCGCTCCCGCGAATGAAGGAAGTTTCTCGCAAACAGGCTGCGAATGAAAAACGGCGCGTCGATGACGTTCAGGCTGGGAACGTACTTGTCGAGCACGGCGTCCGAGATGTCGATCTGCTCATCTCCGAACATCGAGAGAAACAGGCACAGCACACTGGCAACATGCAGCAGACCGTACAGGCTTTTTCGCGTGCGGATCGTCAGCGCGAAGCTTTTGTGCGCCCGGTGCTCCAGCGTGAAGGAATAATCGGTCAGATGCTTTTCAAAAAAATCAATGTAGCGAAGCCGGTCGATATGAATCATGTTGATGAAAAAGACGTGCTCGCAGCCTTCCTCGTCGCATTCGTCATGCTTTTTGAACGGCGCCGCGAAAAACTCGTTGATCGCGTTCAGCGGAAACAGCGGCGTATTGTATCTGGAGACGTTCAAGTATTCAAAGCTCTCGTCTTCCTGGTTTTTGTACGAAATATCGTTGTCGGCGTCCTTGAAGTAAACGTTATACGTCGAATCGTCCGAGTACCAGCCGTAGGTCATGCCTTGGCGGACCTGCCGAAGCTGCATGCCGGCAGACGGATTTTTGCGGATCAGAAACGTAAACTGCGGATGGCTCGACTTGAGTTGAACGATGGCCATTAAAAATTATCCTCTCTGTGGCGGACAATAAGATAGGGAAACTAATCCTTGTACGGATCGAACTCGTCCGCGCCCGCCATGCACACCCCGATCGGCTTCAGCACGTGCAGCACGTCGATCGTCTCGGCGTGGGCATCCAGCACCTCTTGCAGCCGGCGATAGACGAACGGACTCTCGTCCGTCCCCGCACCCCGCAGCTCGACGCCGAATTCGCGGACCGCCCGCTTCATTTGCTCCGGCGCGATTTGCCCGCCCGAACGGGTACGGGTCTTCCAGTTCATCTTGCCTGCCGCTTGCGTGCGGCTCATTACGCGGCCCGCGCCGTGAACGGTGCTGTAGAAGGAATCGCGGTTTTCCGCCGTATCCTTGCCGCGCACGATGACGGAGATATCGCCCATGCTGCCGCCGATAAATCCAAGCTGTCCCGGCGCCGAAGGGGTTGCGCCTTTGCGCACGACGATCGTATCCTTGCCGCCATGCGTCTCGCGCCACGCGTAGTTGTGATGATTGTGGACCTCGAAGTCCGCGTCCGCACCCACGATCGACAGCACCTGCCGGATCACATAATCGCGCCCGGCATACGCATATCGGCCGGCCAGCTTCATCGCCCTGTAGTACAGGTCGCCGAGCTCGCTATCCAGGTCGAACAACACCGGCGGCTGATCCATTTTCTCGCCGGGCGCGTTGCCCAGAAATTCGCGTCCGGCCGCAAGATTCAGGAAACCGCTGGCCGTCCTGTGGCCGAATCCCCGGCTGCCGAAGTGATTGCCGATCCATAGGCGACCCGTGGCGGGCTCGACGAACAAGTCTACGTAATGGTTGCCGCTGCCGACCGTGCCGAGCTGGTCGCGAGCGAGCTTCTTCAGCTTGTCGTGTTCCTGCCGCCCGATCGCCGCATATACGCTCCAATCCGGATCGTCGAACAGCTCGTGATCGACCGGCTCGCTGTTGGTGCGGCCGACGCCGAAGGACACCTTGCGCGCGATTTGATCCATGATGCTAGCGATGCGAGGCAGCACGTCGCTTGCCAACAGGTTCGTGCGCACGGCTTTGTTGCCGCAGCCGATGTCGTAGCCCACGCCCGAAGGCGAGATCTGGCCGTCATACGCGACCACGCCGCCGATCGGTTGGCTGTAGCCTTTGTGGTGGTCGGCCATCAGCAGCGCTTGAACGACGTTGCCGTGCACCGCGCAGGTTTTGGCTTGGGAGAGCGCGCTCTCGTCGGGCTTGCCCCAGACGCGTACGCCGTCTATCGTTTGATAAGTCATGATGTATCTTTACGCTCCTTTATTTTGCAAATGCCGCCGCTAGGCGCCCCATACCTCTCGCAGCGCTGACCGGAACAGCGCGTCCAGCCGGTCGTCCAGGCGCTCAGCCTGTTTCGATTGCATCGCTGCGCTTCGCTCCAGACGATCGAGACGTTCCTCCAAATACTCGTTAACTTTAGTGAGCCGCGGCTCGTAGTCGAGCTCGTCGCCCGCCTTCTTGCGAGCGAGGAGCTGCTGCACGGTGCGCCAGAGCTCGCCGTCCCGCGGGAGCAGCCGGTCCGCCAGGACGTCGAACGCCATCGGCGGCATATCGCCGTACCGCTCGATCCATTCGCACGCCAGTACGGGGCGCAGTACGTAGAAGTACTTTTTAATTTTGACCCGATCGCCCTGCAGGTACGTCCGGTAGTTGCCGCGGGCCATGTTCAGGTAGTGGTACATGCAGGACTTCGGCGAAAAGGTGAGCGGCGAGATCGCGCGCAGCTGCTCCGCCACGGTGTAGCGCTCGGCGTACCGGATCGGCGATTGCAGCCATTCGAGCAGCGGCGGATTGGACTTGCGGTACAGGTTTAGCGCCTTGCGCAGATCCCAGCCGCTGATGTCCAATTGATCGCTGATCGGCCGCTCGATAACATCTCTTTTATCGTAAATGGACAGGTACCAATCGGGCTCGCGCACGTAGACGAACCGCACGTCGTAGTCGCTGTCCTGCGACGGGAAGCCCCAAGCGCGGCTGCCCGATTCGCATGCATACAGGATGCGGACGTTCTCTTCCCGCTCCAGTCGCTCCAACTGATTGCTTATCGTTTTTCTGATCGTTTCCATTTGCCCATCACCTCTATGAAAAACGGCAAACTCCGCCGCTGCGAAGCCTGCCGCTTGTTGTGGTGCATAGCTGCGATTTCCCCATTCCCGCCCTCGCCCGAATCCTGCCGATCTGCACGCGGTGGTCACAATGATTGGTGCACGTTACATCCATGCTCAGGCGCATTTTTGTTACATTTCTGGGCTCATTCGTTAAAAACTTAGACATGGCCCTGCGTCTAATCAGGTGGCCCAACGTTCCCTGTTGGCGGGTTGTGCACGCCTCGGCCGATCCGGACTACCTTCGCAGCTATGTCTCGATGAGATCCGTCGTCCAGTTCATCTCCTGAATCCGAAAATCCATCTCCCGGTAGGCTTTGGACAGCGCATCCACACAAGCCTGAATCTGCACGACGTCCACCGTCCGCTCGAACTTGACCTCCGACCGGCTGAACCGGTCCTGCTTGATCGACGCCTGCTCGAGCAGGTCCGCGAGCAGCTTGCGATGCTGCATGAGCCGGTCCCGCTCCGCCAGCGCGTCCGAGATGCTCAGCTCGGCGTTAAACGGCGTCGCCGCATTCGTTTTGTTGATCCTGCGCACCCAAAGCGTCTGCTCGGCGAGCGTCTGCTCCAGCTCCGCGATCAGCGCGGCCGGATCCTCCGCGGGCGTTTCGCCCTCCTGCACCTTCACGACCCGCTCCAGCCGCTGCCGCAGCTGCGCAATTTTTTTCTGGCTGTCCGCCCTGCGGACCAGCGCTTCCGCCAGCTTCATTTTTACGCACCTCTTCTTTTAATTATCGATATCGATCGCTTCGATCCGTTCGACCACGGTCGCGTAGCCCTTGGCCGACTGCGCGATGTAGCTCAGCACCGTGTCGCTCCAGCCGTAGATATAGAACGTATCGGGATCTTGCTGCGGCACCATCGCACCCCTGTAAGGCGAGACGTCGACGATAAACGCCTTGACGTTCGGGTTCACCTTCTCCCTGTACTGCTTCAGCGCCTTGTAGAACGGACTGCCCGCATTTTGCTGTTCGTCCGTGATGATGACGATCTGTTCGACCTTGCGGCGCTCCTGCCGCAGCTTGCGCACCGGCGCACCGGCATCCGTGCCGCCCCCAGCACGAATGCCTCCTGCCTGCGAGAGGATGCTGTCTTTGCGGGAAGGCATCGCATCCTTTGCGACGGTGTTGAACAACCAGAACAGAGAGTCTCCCGCCGTTTTCTTGTACAGGGCCAACGCGAACACTGAACCGGTCTGCAGGTACTCGCCGTTCATCGAACCTGAGATATCTAGAAAAATCGCCGTGCGCCCTTCCAGGTCCGGCAGATGGCTGAACGTATATTCCACCGCGTCTCGAAGTGCGTCGCGCAGCAATGGATGCTTCACCTGCCCGAACGCCTTGGCGAACCGGAACGGCAGAATCCTCGCCTTCGCAAGCGCGCGCTGATCGGTCAGCCGATCCGTCACGGCTCGCAGCGTATTCCAATCCTCCAGCACCCCGGCCCGCTCGAGCGCGTTCAGGTGCCGAAGCAGCGCGAACGTCGGCAGCTGGGCGATCAGCGCTTCCCAGATCGCCTTGGTCGGCTTAACCGTCCCAGTCACGACCTCGTGCGGCAGCTTGCCGGTCTCGATCCAGTACAGCCGCTCGGCCTCGGACGTCGCCTGCTTCAACTGCTCCAGCGCATGGATCTGCGGCAGCAGCGACAGATTCGCTTCCTGGCCTCGCAGATAACGATAAAGCGCCTGCTGCTTCAGGTCCGCCGGCTTCGGGTGCGCGGTTGCGATCGCGTCGCCAAGGCTGTAACCCCGGCCCCGGCCGTTGTACTTGACGGCCCAGTATTCGGACACGCCGGCCAGGAACCGGTTCACTTGCCGCTTCACGGCCCGGCCGCCCTCGCCTCGCCCCATCCCCTGGAGGATGGTCAGGAAGTCGGACAGGTCGGACGGAATCTGCACGACCTTGAGGAAAATCTTCGCGAACAGGTCGGGCCGGTAGGCCGACAAGATCGCGAGGCCATACAGCGGCTGAAGCCGCATGTAGCCTTCGCTCCGCGCGTAGACGAGCGCCTTGGCCATGAACTGCGGATCGCGCTGCGCCATCTCGCGATGAATCGCTTCGGCTTCGTTCAGCAGCGACTGACCGTCCGCGTAAAACGTGTTGCCCATCGTATTGGTGACCAGCGTCTGCACGTACCGCTCCTCGGCGGAGCGTTCGTAGGCCGGATAGCCTTCCTGGTTAAATGTCGTCGGCCGGACGGCCGAGAACAGCTTTTTAGCGAAACTCATGGGAATTGACCTCCTTAAAAGAGAGCGGAGCGAGGAAACTGGCCGAGAAGGTTCACGGAGAGCCTGGTTAAAGCCTCGTCCGTCCCTTTTACCGAAGTATCCCTCTCGTTCGCCTCGCTCCGTTTTTGCCATTGCATCGTTGAGGAAAAGGTGCGGAAAGGCATGCTGCTCTACCATCTGAGCTATCCCGCCGCAGCGGGAGTTGGATTCGAACCAACGACACGCCGATTAGAAGTCGAAGTAGCCCTTCCACGCGCCTCAACGAACGAACGTCGAAAACTTTACTTTACTCTTGCGTCTACATCTTGAATTTACATCCTGCATTCGCTTGCTTCATGCCCGCCTCTTCGGCGTCGGCTGCTTGCTCTTATCTTCGCGCATATCCGCTGCCGCGAACATGGCGCAAGTATGACGACTTGTAAATTTATCCGAAAACCGATGCCGTTTTCGAGGCCGAAGCGCCTCTGTACGGGGTTTTCGTATAGCGATTGGAAACGGACGAAGCCGCGATCGCCTCCGGTTTCACTCTGGCCGACAGCCCCATCGCTTCGATTCTTCCGACCAGCTCCGCGACCATCGCCGACGTCCGGTTGCGCTTCGCATCGGTACCTGCGTCGATATCCACGAACATAGCAAGGCTCGCGCCGTGGTAGGCATACGGCAGGAGGATATCCTCCAGCGCCGCCCGTTTACCGGTATCGAAGTAGGCCGCGATCTCCTGACTATATGTCGTTTCGAGGCTCAGCTTTTCCCGCAGCGAACGCAGCTCCCGCGGGACGATCACCTGGCGGTAACAGAACCAGGCGCCCCGGCCCGGACGGACAATGACGACGGACGTCACGAACTTCGTATGTCCGGCGTGCACCTGTGCGTCCGTCCCGACGACGAGCTGGTACGCAGCGCGCGGATCGCGTGCCATGAAGCTTCGGATGCGGTCAAAGACATCGTCCAGCGGCAGATTCTGTTCGGAGAGGTTGCGGAAGACTTGCTCGTGAAGCGTGGGGTATACGTGTCTTTTCATAAGTGTCACCTGTAGCGCAAGACGGCTTCTTCCTTTCTTGTTTGTCTGATGGAGGCGTGGACGGGGCTCGAACCCGCAGATCCGGACGTGAAAGGCCCGTGTGTTCATCCAGTTTCACCACCACGCCATGGCGGTTCAGCGTTAATCGATTGGCTGCCCGGGCAGGATTCGAACCTGCGGTGGATGATTCAAAGTCATCTGCCTTGCCGCTTGGCTACCGGGCATCGTATGGGGAGACCAACCGGAATCGAACCGGTACTGGCGGATTCACAGTCCGCTGCGTTCGCCTTTTCGCCATGATCTCCATAATAGAAAGCGATCCTTGCTTGCGGCGGGTCTCGCCCCTGCCTTATGGCAGAGGCGAGCCGCCGCCTCCTTTCTTCGTTTTTAATAGCGCTTGACGCGTTATGTACTTTGCAGGGGCCATCTAGGTATGAAAAAAAGACCCCTGTCGCCCTCGGATCTTCCTCCATAGCTGTATTCAGCCATAGAAAAAGACCGCTCGGCTACAAGCAGTCTTTACGGGTGCGCATATGTATGCCGTCGCCGGAGGCGTCAGGCTGTAGAAAACAACCGACGAACCGAAGCGGGTCTGCGCCTGTAAAGAATGCCCTTATGAGATTGGAGATACAGATCATGCAGATTTAAGAAGCTTATCTCTCGCTGGCTGCCTTTAATCTGGGACATTGGGCTGCGATGATTCGGACGTTCATAGATAAAATTCGTATCGCGCATGTTCCGCACTCCTTTCTCCAATTCAGTATGTTGCTGGTAATCCTAGCATCGGGCGATTAACGCTGTCAACCATAAACTGCATGAATGATATCATGGAGGAAATGGGTTGGAAAGGTTAGTTACTCCGAATCCCTTTGGATCGGAGCGGTTAGGTATCGGGCCTAACCAAAACGTTTGGACGAAGTAACCCTTCCGTGCGCCTCCACGATGCCGTGGCCCCGATTGCCTTGCGGCCCTCGGCTTCACAACCTGATTTTCGCAGCAATCGTATCGATCGAACAGGGCGAAAGTATGGCAACGCTCAAAAAGTTTCCATATTCTCCTGCCCTTTCTCTTGATACAATGGAGCAAAGATGGGCAGGAGGTGCGCGCATGGCGCGGGAAAGCTTCGACAAAGAGGTTCAGTTTCTTCGCATGCTCGCGCTGGCGGGCGGCGCCTACAGCAGGCAGCAATTCGCCGATCGGCTCGGCATTTCCGTGCATACGTACGACAAGACGCTGCGCTACATCAAGGACATGCGGACGATGCTGTCCTCGGATGCGGCCGACGATCTTGCCGAAGGTCTGCGCTACAATCATTACGAATCCGCGGACCCGCTGCTCCTCTTCCTCTTCAGGTCGAAGTCGCTCAAGGATTCGGAAAGCGTCCGGCTCGCGGTGCTGATCGGCTTGATGCAGGGCGAAGCGCTGACCGCCAAGGAATTGCTGGACGCCTGCAGCGACAGCATGCCGGCCGACTATGCTTGCCCCGACGAGAAAACCGTGCGCGGGGACCTCAAATATCTGGAAGAAGTCGGCGTCATTCGCCGCATGGACGGCGGACGACCGTACAGGTACCGGGCCGACATCGATCTGATCGATCGGCTGGCGGACGAGGAGCTGCTCGACCTTTACGACTATGTCGACGTGATGGCGAACACACAGGTGCCCGCCGTCCAGGGCTATCTGCTGAGAGAAACGCTGAAGAAGGCGCTGACGAGGCGCGGCTACGGCCCCGAGACGTTCGATGTCCATCTGTACAAATATCACTACCACACGCGCATTCTCGACGAGGCGCATCTGTATACGGTATTCGAGGCGATCCGGGAGCACCGTCAGTTGACCTTCCTCTACCTGTCGCCCAAGAAGGGCAAAAATTATGCCTCCAAAAACACCAACCCGCTGTTCGAGCGCGAGACGGAAGGTCGCGTCGAGACGACGCTGCCGCTGCGCGTTGTTTACGACCACCAATACGGCCGCTGGTATCTGATCGGACACAGCCCCCGGCTCGGCACGATGAAGTATCGCATGGAAGGCGTCACCCAGATCGAGATAGGGGAAGCCGTAGATACGGCAACCTTCGACAAGCGGCTCGAAGCCGTCGAGCAGGAGCTGGAGCACAGCTGGGTAACGGACTCGCACCGGCGCATGAAGATCCGGGTAAGGTTCTACAATCCGGGACGTCCCGGCGCGAACTTCGTGCGCGAACGCGTCGAAGCCCAAGGCCAATGGGGCGTCGTGACAGACGAGTCGGACACGACCTTCCTCTATGAAATCGAAGTCAACGGCATTTACGAAATCAAGCCGTGGCTGCGAAGCTTCGGCTCGAGCTGCGAGGTTCTGGAGCCCGCATGGCTGCGCCGGGAGCTGATTGCCGAATGGAAGGAGATTCAGGCCTACTATGAACCCGTTCGAGAAGATCTTTAATTATCAGATTCTGTCGCGGCTGGACGAAGCGGATTCGATCGCCCTCACGGCCCACGAGCGTTCATGGCTCAAGACGATGCTCGAGCATTCCGCGTCGGCCGACGCGTTCGCGGAAGGAACGCTGTCCGGGCTCCGCGATCTGCTGCGGGACGAGGCCTCCATCGACAGCCGCCAATATATTATCCAAAAAGCCAAAAGCCGGGAAAGGCAAATCTACCACGGGTTGCTGCGTCCGCTGCGCCGCATGATTCAGGAAGGCAGCGGCATCAGGCTCACGACAAGGCTCAAGCACGGCGGCGTCCAGGCGAATCAGAACGGACTGCCCGTCAAGCTGGAATACAATATGGTCAAGCGAGAGTGGTACTTGCTCTGGTACAACGTGCGCGGCCTCATGTCGAGCAAGCTGCAGCATATCGTCTCCGCGAAGCCCGTATCGCTTCCGCCGGAGCGCGTCCAAGCGCTGCGAAGCCGGGCATTCGCGCTCCTCGAGGAGCGCCGGACCTATGCCGTAATCGAGATCGTTCGCGAATACAACGCGGAGCTCTCCCGTATTCTCTATGCCTTCTCCTGCTTCGACAAGACCGTCAGCTACGAAGAAGAACTGGACTTGTACCGCATCCGAGTCTCCTGCCTCGCCGACGAGAGCGAGTTCCTGCTGTCCAAGATTCGCTTCCTGGGTCGTCGGGTGCGAATCGTCGAAGGCGAGCAGCTGCGTCGGCGCATGCGGGAGTCGGCGGCTTGGACGCTGGCCAGGTACGAGGGAACGACCGATTCGCAGCAAGCCCCGCTGCCTGCGAAAGATGCCGGCTCGGCGTCTTGACCCGGCCGAATAAGTCGCCTTACTTCCGTGGCGGCAGCAGACCGGCTTTGCCGTCCCGCACCCAATAGATGCGGTCCGATACCGGGCTCGGCATGAGCGCCACGCTGCGCCTTGCCATCATCCGGAAGCCGGATTCCTCCGCCAGCCGCTGCGCCTGGCGGAGCGTCTCCATCGCTTCGTCCGCGCGCAGCACCATCACCGTCTTCCGATTCGTGAACGCAACCAGGTACGGATTGCGTCCTAAATGCTTATTTAATTCCGGGTCTAAAAACTGGCACTCCGCCGGATGCGTATCGTGCATGTACGCCTCAAGCCAGCAGCTATCCAACAAAGTCGGCAATCTCATCTGCGGTTGCTGCCAGCCTTCCCGCCGAAGATTCCGGTAAGCAATTGTCCTCAACTGATCCTCGGGCAGCTGCGGGTTGAGCTCCAGTATATCCGTCGTGATGATCTTCGTAAGCCCGTCCTTGATCTCGAGATACATCTCCCGCAGGCCGGGCAGCCGCTCGGCCGACAGTCCGCCCGCCTGCTTGCGCGAAGCCTCTGCATAAGCCTCGTCACGCAGCGCAGGATAGATATAATCAGGATCGAGAACGTTGATTTCATCTTTCTTTTCGGCTACTAGCCTAGAACTGCGAACGATATTGTTCAAATAATCGATAGCCGCGTTCAGATCGCCTCCGGCCATGTAGGTCCGGTACGTATTGTGCAGACTGACCTGCGCCGTGCCGATCTTGTCGTCCATTTCGAGCAGCAGCGGCTCGCCCTCTGTCATCCTCACTTCGACCTGCAAACTTTCCGCCAACTGACGCTTCATCATCTCCGCGAACTGCTCCGGCTGATCGTACAATCTTGCCTGCTTCATACCGCACGCCTCCTCAAAATGTCCCGGGCAAAACAAAACACCCCGACAAAACGTCCGCAGACGTCCTGCCAGGGTGTGCTTCACCGCTGGGATGTGTACTTATAAGATGCTAATACTCAACGCCATGGCTCGGACATTAATTACGGCCCCTGCTTGCTTTAAAAAGTTAAAACCTAAAATACCGTCGAGTTCCAATCCATAATCCATATTCCCGATCTCAACTTGGAAGTCTTTTATCGTCGATTCGCCTACCCTAATGGCGTCCACGTTTTTCGTATAAACATACTCTACGCCGCCAACTCCGCGAATCATATCTACAAGATCGTTTTCTTCCGGAACCATACCTATTTGGTGCACGGCATCCGCGTTCAAGAGCGTGCCGGCAGAGCCGGTGTCAAGCAATACCCTTGTCAAAGTTAATGGCTTATCCCTGAACATAACCGTCATACTGACAAAAGGAAGGCCGTATCGTTCGGTTATCTTCATTTTGGACCTCGAATCCCTACGTATCGCTCTCTCGCCACAACTTCCGGACGAGAGGTATGAAAGAAACAATACTCGCGATGCGGAGCCTCCTGATGAAGCTCGCTGTAACGCTTAAGCGCCTTGGTAGAGTCTGCGAACACGTCAACAACGGTCATTTCTTCAATATAGCGCTGCCCTTCCTTGGAATAAGCCTTCGTTGCCTCAAGCACGACCCATTCATTGGGGAAGCGCTCTTGTACCTCATTCCATCGCATGTCGGACACCTCCGCTAACATGATCAGCAGTATTATAACATAGCGGACTAACCGCCGAACCCAGTCCTCCTCACCCGGGCAAAACAAAACACCCCGACAAAACGTCCGCAGACGTCCTGCCAGGGTGTGCTTCACCGCTGGAAATATTAAGTACATTAAATCATATTCGCCCGCGCTTGAAAAGCTAAAATTTTAGAGGCTGCTAAGCTGAAACGCTTTTCTATTTCTTGTTCGCTACGCGAACCTTCAGCAGCTTGCCTTTAATCGTCGTCTCCTGCATCTTGTTCAACACCAGGCGGCCTTTGCCGTTGAGAATATCCACATAGGACACATTGTCCTCGATCGTGATAATTCCGATATCCTCCGCTGACACGCCTTCGATCTTGGCGATCGTGCCGACGAAGTCCACCGCCCGGATCTTCTTTTTCTTCCCGCCGTTGAAGTAGAGCTTCAGGATCTCCTCGTCCAAACGGGAGCTCCTGTCTATTTTGACGTCTGTCTTGCTCTTGATTTTCGCATCAAAAGAAGCTTGGGCATACGCCACCGCATCTTTGGAGGGGTTGTTTCTCCTCGGAATTTCAAAGCCGACATATCGCTCCACGTTGATTACGAATTTCTCTTCGTTCGGCGTAGCGAAGGAGATCGCCTTCCCCCTGTTGCCGGCCCGTCCGGTTCTGCCGGTCCGATGCACGTAGCTTTCGTTTTCCTGGGGAAAATCGTAATTGATGACAAGACTAATATTGTCGATATCGATTCCTCTCGCGGCAACGTCCGTCGCGATCAGGTAACGAAACTCCCCGCGCTTGAACTCGTTCATCACCTGGGAGCGATTGTCCTGCTCCATGCCCCCGTGGATTCGATCGCAGGGGTATCCGTGCTTATGCAGCTCCTTGAATACGATGTCAACCCTGACCTGCGTCCGGCAAAAAATGATGCAGCTGTCCGGATTTTCGACCGTGGCGATGTCCTTGAGCACATTCAGCTTGTCGTCGTCCTTCACCGTGTAGAGCGCATGCTCGATCTGGCTAGTCGTTCTGCCCTCCGTCTGAATCTCGATATCGAGCGGCAGCTTCATATACTTGTGGCACAGGCGTTCGACATCCTTGGGCAGCGTAGCGGAGAATAGCAGGGTCACACGATCCTTGGGCAGCTCGCGAATAATCTTCTCTACCTGCTCGATGAACCCCATGCTCAGCATCTCGTCGGCTTCGTCGATGACCAGATATTTCACTTGCTCGAGGTCGATCGTTTCTCGCTCGATGTGATCCATGACCCGCCCCGGCGTCCCGACAACGACATGGTTTTTATGCGCCAACTGAATCTTTTGCCTGGCAAAGGGCTGTTTGCCGTAAATCGCGGTCGCCTTGATCCGTTTAAATCGGCCTATGTTCATCATATCTTCCTTGACCTGGTCGGCCAGCTCGCGCGTCGGCGTCAGAATCAAGGCTTGTGGACGGTTTTCTTCCCACTCCACCATCTCGCAGATCGGAATCCCGTACGCAGCCGTCTTCCCGCTGCCCGTGTGAGACTTGACGGTCATATCCTTCTTCTGCAGCGCGACCGGAATGACTTTGCTTTGCACTTCGGTCGGCTTGACGTACCCCATGCTGTCCAAAGCCCGGCGTATGTCGTCGCTTAATTTATAGTCGTTGAAGCTGGGTTCGCTCATTCTGATTCCCCTTTGTACATCCGCGATTGTCGGTTCCTCATGATACGATAAATCCCCGTGCTTTACCATCTAAAGACGGACGGACTGCGGCTTGGCGATCACCACCGTATCTTCCGAACCCGTTCAATCAAAGCATTCCGCACCTCCGGATTCATGGGCCACGCTTGAATCTCGCGGAGGACCGGCCCCAGATTCGCATACCCCTTGGCGATGCCGTTGAGCCGTGCCGCCAGCGTCGAACGCAGAAAGGCTTCTTCCGATTCGTACAGTCCGCTCAGTCTGCCCACCGCATCCGGGTATCTTTTCAGATAATACTTCTGATGCCGCGGCTCTGCAGGATAAAACGCATTAAAGGGCGCAATCTCCGTCTCCAGCGCATGTCCCTTGTCCGCCTCCACCCGCTTCTTAACCCGGTTAAAAACCTCCGCCTGATCCGCGTCGCGGTATAGCAGCAAAGACTGATACTGTCTTCCTTTATAACCGTTAATATTAACGGGGTTATGATGATGCCAGAATGTCTCCAGCAATTGGTCTGCAGTAATGAGCGCGGCATCGAAAACGATCTCGACCGTCTCGGAATGATCCCCCATCTCGCGATACGTCGGCAGCCCGGTGGTCCCGCCCGCATAACCAACGCGCGTCTCCGCGACGCCGGGCAACGAGCCGAACAGCGCTTCCGGCGACCAGAAGCAGCCCATGCCAAGCGTGATCGTCCGTTTCTCGCCCATAAGCCCGCCTCCTCGTATTGCGCACATATTCTCGTCCAAGAAGTGGCATGCTGGAATGGTTGTGAAAATCGTCCAAGGAGGTGCCCCATGACCCATAACCAAAACGAGCCGTCCAAAGCGGAGGTCCAGACGACCAAGCTGAACAAGCTGCCCGTCCCCGGCCAGGACGATACCGAGTTCTCCGCGGAGGAAGCGGCAGAAGCTTTCGAACAAGGCCAGTCCGACAGCGGCACTCAGGGTACGGATCGTCCATAACCTTGTTTTAAAAGAATAAGACACCGGCGGCCTTTTCGCAAAAAGGTTCGCGGTGTCTTATTTGCGCATGGCTGGGCGCCCCGTCTTTAAACGACGTTGATCGTGACCTCGATATTGCCCCGCGTCGCCTTGGAATAAGGGCAGACCTGGTGCGCCTCGGCAGTCAGCTGTTCGGCCAGCGTGCGTTCGACGCCGTTCAGCGTCACATCGAGCGCGACCGCCAGGGCGAATCCGCCGTCCGTGTCTTTGCCGATCGTGACATGTGCCGTCACTTCCGTGCCTTCGAACTTGACCTCACGCCGGCGGCATACCAGATTCAGCGCGCTCTCGAAGCATGCCGCGTAGCCCGCCGCGAACAGCTGCTCCGGATTCGTCGCAGCCCCGCCCATTCCGCCTAGCTCCTTGGGCATGCGCAGCTCAAGCTGCAGCACGCCGTCGCTCGAAGACAGCTTGCCTTCGCGTCCCCCCGTGACTGTCACGGTTGCCGTATATAGGTTTTCCACCCGATATCCCTCCACGTATCCGAAGTCCGATGCGTCGCGCGCCCTATGGGCAAATGAAGTTCGCCTCGACATCCGATTAGGTTGCGCGGAAGGGGAATTTTTATCCTGACTATACAGCTTTAAAAGCAGCGCTAACACCGAAGTGTGGTTTCGTCTGTCTACTATTCTTCCACATGTGCATAACTCTGTGCACATGCTGTGGATGTTATGTTGATAACTACTTATATATCGTTATTGCAAGCGCGGCAAGGATACGACCTTCAGCCATTGGCGCGCAATCATCTCGTGGCCGGCGGCGGTCGGATGAATGCCGTCCCAGAGCCAGTGCTCCCGCGGCGCACGCCGGCAAGCTTAGTCGAACAGGTGCTGCAGCGGTACGAACGTCGCCGAATAGCTGTCGGCCAGCTCGCGCACGATCTGCCGGTATGCCGTCATCCTCGTTTCCCAGTCCGTCCACTTCTCGTCAAGAGACCCGGCCCGGAGGATAAAAGGCTCGCACAATACGATCCGCGCATTCGGAAGCACCGCCCGCGTCTCTTCGAGCAGATGCGTATAAGCCGTCTTGTAACGATCTGAAGCGCCGCGCGCGTCGCCCTGGATCAGATGGTATGCGTCGTTGACGCCGACCAGGATGCTGATGAAATCCGGCCGTACGCTGATCGCGTCTTCGTTCCACCTGGCATACAGATCCGAAGCCCGGTCCCCACTAACGCCGCGATTCACCACTGCAGGGGCATCGGCGCCAAGCTCCAAGCCCAAGCGGCCCGCGATCTGAAATACAAAACCGTGCCCCAAAATATGATTGGGATCGCTCGTCCGGCCGCGAGCGCCGTCCGTAATCGAATCGCCAATGAATAAAATCGTGTTTTTCGCCGCCATTCCGCTCGCCTTCCCCTCATTTCGTTTCTCTTCGGTTCAATTGTATCACCGGACCGTGAGGCGAGGAACGGGGACGCCGAACCCTCAAGCCGGGATATCGGTTAAGGAGCGCGTTGCAGCGACGCACGAAACGCGGACGCTCAAGAATATGTGCATAACTTTGTGCACAATCCGTGGATAACTTGGGGATAAGTGTACGCAGCACGTTTGGAAGCCCCTTCATCATGAAGAAAACATCCCGTTATAACAACTCCACCTTAAGCAGCATTCTCAAAATAACCATCGTCGCTTCCTGGCTGTTCGCCGTTTATACTTTCGTATTGCTGGCTCGCCCTTTCGTAAATTACGAACATGATGCTCAACTTTTCCGCCGCAAGAGGAGACGCCATGACCAATCGAAATAACGTGGCAGCAATATAAAGACTCAGATGTCTGGCTTCCACCCACTTGTGCATAACGCTGTGCACACGCTGTGGGTAAGTTGTGGATAATCTCGATAAAGTGGGGATAACGCATATGGCAATGAAAAACGTCTCTTGGAAGCCGCTCGGCCGACTTGGCTGGGCTCGGAGCTTGTCACAGCGCACCGATCCGTTTCACGTACAAGTCGTAGTTCTCGCGATCGAAGCATACGAACTGAATCCGACTCAAACGCATGTTTGCGCGCCAATTCGTCGGTAACGGCCTCGATCGCTACATTAATTTTACGCCGCTCATTGTCTTTTCCAACCGAAGCCCTCCTTTAACGCAGTTAACCTTACTTACGACAGCTGCGAACGCAGCAACGCATAATAGGTCAAATCCTCGTATTCGCCGTCCTTTAACACATATCCCCGAAATACCCCTTCATGCTTCATTCCCATCTTTTCCATCACGCGAAACGAAGCCGGATTCCGCGTCAGGGCCGCTGCCCATACGCGATGCAGCTTCAGGTCCTCCAACGCGAACCGCAATACTCGCTTCGCCGCCTCCGAGCAATGGATCGATACGAAGCCCAACGATGCCCATAAACGTCTCCGACTGCCGATCGAGCACGGCGGATTAAAAATCGAATTTTAAACGCCATTAAAAACGCAAAAAAACTCCATCCTCAAGGGACGGAGTCGATCCGCGGTACCACCCTGGTTGACAGGGACGTTTATTATTCAGAAAGCATGCCCTTGATTTTTTATCTATCTAAGGAAAATTGTTCTAAAATCCTCGCAGAATCCTCCAACGAATGAATTCCTTTTGCAACATCTACGATAAACTCCACAGCATATTCGCGTTCCATTTTTAAATGCTTGCCATTCATCATGAGAAATGATTTGGTAACCAAATAGGCTGTCCGTTTATTGCCGTTGTGGAAGCAATGATTCTTGACTAGAGACTCTAGCAAAGCAGCCGCTTTGTCGAATAAATGGGGATATGCATCCTCCCCGAAGACGCTTTGTTGCGGTCGATGTACCGCAGATTCCAGCAAGCCATGATCCTTCACGCCTGCTTGGTCTGCGTCGTTCATTTTCCGCATCATGAAATAATGGGCTGAAATGACCTCTTCCTTGGTTAGGAATATCATCATTTCATCGATCCCTTAAGTCTTCAAGAATACCCTCATCCTCTTCAAACACGTCAAAAAACGCTTCAAGAACTTCAGGTCTTACATTGTCGGGGAGCCCAGCTTGCCGAACCTTCTTCAACACAACTTCACCGCGGTCATTCTCCACAAATTCAATCTCGTCGCCCTGCGTAACATTTAACTTTTCAGCCAGTCTTTTTGGCAAACCAATCCCTAAGCTGTTGCCCATTCGACCTACTTTGCGGGAATAACGCATCGCATTCGATTTTTCGTTTTTCACTTTGACCACACCATTCATTATAATTCTCCTCTCTATAAGTATGATCCGCGTCCAATTGTTAATACCTTATAAATGTAATAACTTTATAACATAATTTCATCTTAGCAAGTTTTCTGGTTCACGGCAAACAACAATAAAAGCCCCCAACCTGCCGAAGCAGCATCGAAGGCTTTCCTCATTTTTCACACCCATTTTGCACGTGACTTCCCCAGCAAAGCCGAAGGCAGTTGAACCTTGTTCTCCCGATACAGCTCGCCGGTTTTCCGCGGCTTCTGCGGCACGGTGATGGCAGCCAGGCCATCGTCCGTTTGAACTGACGCGGTCAGCCACGATTCGTCGGATTGGATGTCGATGGCCGGCAGCGGCCGATCTTCGCCCAGCGACAGCGTGAAGATCCAGACCGCCTGCTCCAGCGCATGAAAATCGAAATCCCGCTCTTCGCCCGTCGAGATGACGTAGTCCAGGCTGATGCCTTCTTCGCTTCGCTCCGTTTGCAGCTGGAGTTCTCCATAGTCCGAGCAGTCCAGGACCGCCTCCACCTGCATCGTCGTCCCCCCGATTGCGGTCACGAACCGGGTGCCCGCCTGAGTTATCGGCAGCTCCACATTCGCCGCGTTTCCACCGAGGAGAAGCCGGATGCGCAGATCCTTGGCTCGGAACCTGCCGTTAAGGATGTCCAGATCCTGATGCCACCCGCCGTTATCCGTCGCCAGGTTAAAGGCGAACAGCACCAGCCCGCGCGACTGCACGCCCGTGAAAATCGCCGAGCAGAAGTCCCTGCCGTCCTTTAAAAACTGGAGCTGGATCGACACCGCATTCCCGCCGCCGCTGTCCACGTAGCCGAGCAGATTACGGCGCTGGTTCCACATGCTGCCAGACGAATAGCTGCCGAGCGACAGCCGCTCGTTCTGATACGTCGTCGCATAGTTTTGGAAGCCCGTCTCGTCCGCCTTCAGCGTTGGCTCCGTGAAGTAACGTTCCTCCGTCGAGCTGAACAAGTAGCGGTACTTATCAGGGCAGCGAATAGGTCCCGGCTCCGGCTTCAATCCCGACTCCTGCCCCGGCTCGTACTCCGGCTCATGCCCAAGCGCATTCTCAAGAAAAGCCTTTTCGTTCGGCCGCAGCTGCGTGCTGTACGTCCGGCTGTGCGGGCCGCTCCACGCGCCCGTCGCAGGGTGATAATGCCTCGCGATCATATGCCAGGCAAGGTCCAGCAGCTCCTCCGCGTCCGCAACCGCCCCGGCCGTGCCCGAATCCGCGTAGATGCCGTGCAGCTCCTCGATGGCAATCGGCGTATAGCACGGACTGTTGTACTCCGAGAACGTGCCGATAGCCTTCGTATAGTCGCGAAACGTGCGGAGACGCTGCTCGCCATAGCTGCGAATCCCTTCTTGACCCAGCAGCTCGCCGCCCAGAAGCGTAACGAGCGCCCCCATGATGGCGATGTTCGTATAATGCGGGCCGACATGGCGGATGATGATTGCCTGGCAGGCGTGATACACGGCGCCGCGCAGCTTGTCGATGAGCGAAGGCGGGAGCAGCTCCGCATGATTTTTTAAAATGAGCACGAGCTTCTTGCCGTGAAAATCCGCCATATTCCAATCAGGACGATCCATCTCGTCCAGCGACTCCTCGTCGAAATACGGCCAGATCCCGTATGTCGAACGACTCGGATCTTGGTCCTGCCTGGCGACGACGACCTCCAGAATGTCTGACGCCCGCTTCGCGTATGCTTCGCCGCCATACTGCAGTAGGTCAAATGCATAGCAGGTCGCGACATACAGCTCGTAAGCGAAAGGATGCCGCTCCGGCTTTAACGCCGTGTGATACGTCTTCGTCATAGGAACCCGAACTAGCTTGACGTCGGCATCATACGCTTTTTCTTTGGCCTGGATCGAGGCGAGAAGCTCGGCGCTGCGCATGGTCTACTCGCTCCTTTGCGATATTTTCGCGAGCAGCATCAGCACCAGGCCCTGCCCGTACAGGGTCGGATACGTCGGCACGTCATTCTGATACGCCTCGATCGTCGGCATCACCGGCGTGCCGCCGGATACGCCCTTGACCAGGCCCTCGTCCGTAATATACGGAACGATCGCGCGATACGTTCGGTCGGCACCGGCCACGTACTTCTCTTCGTCCGCAATCAGCTTCAGCTCAATCGCCTTCAGTACGCCGTAAGCGATCCCCGCGCTGCCCGACACTTCTCTGTAAAAGTCCGGCCGGTCCATCACCGTGCTCCACAGCCCATCCGCCTGCTGATAGCCGAGGAGCCCGCTCATCAGGCGGCCGTAACGCGCCTTCAGCTCCTGCGGAATGTCGACAAGCCCGTCGATCTCCGCTACGATCATCGGGACGCCGGCGGCAATCCAGGCATTCGCCCGCGTCCAGCGCGCGCCGGACATATGATCGCCCGAGGTGCAGTTCCAGCCATGGAACAGCACGCCGGTCTGCGGATCCTGCAGCAAGCGCAAATGGATCAGCAACTGCTTGAGCGCCTCCTCCGCGTAAGCCGTGCTTCCGAGGAGCGAGGCCGTGCGCGCCAGGAACAGCACCGCCATGAAGATCGTATCCGCCCATACCTGCTCGGAAAATGCCACGTTTTCCGTCACCGTATGCTCGAAGGCTTCTTCGCGCGTGCGCGGCGCTGCATGCAGCAGCCACTCGGCGACGCGCACCGCTTCCTCCTTGAACTTGGCATCGCCGGTCAGCCGGTAAAGCGCAGGGAAGATCGCAAAGGGGGCAATCGAATTGATTACCGTTTTCCCCTTGGCCTTCGCCTCATTTCTTTTCACCCAGTCCTGCAAATACGCCAGCACCTGAACATCGCTCGTCGCCTCGTAGTATTCCAGCAGTGCAATGACGCCAACCCCCGGGACCCAGTCCCAGTGATCGATGTCCATTCCCCAGTTTCCGGAATGGTCCTGTATCATTTGCCGCCATACTTTTCCCGCATAAGCTTCAACCATCGATGCCCACCGTCCTTCTTATATTGCAAAGCTTACCATTCCGGCTACGACCGCGGCCGCTAATCACGACATGAACAGTTCCATGCGATTGGCTGGCTTTTTGGCCAATTCCAGACCCAGAACAGCCTGGCCTTCTGGCATTTGACTCGTTACTTGCACGGTATGTTCGCGAGCGGAAATTAATACGTCGTGACCCGCTTTCTCTTCACTCGATAAGGACAGCGCAAAAAGAAACAGCGCTTCGCCCATATTGTGGAAGTCAATCTCTCGAACGCCGCCTTCGTGCAAGATCAAATCCAGACAGGAAGAGCCGTTTTCCGTATGCGTCTCCCACCGGAACGGACCAAAGCCCGACATCGCGCCGTATAAGCCGCTGACGACCAAGCCGGTTTCCCCGATGACCGTCTCATAAATGTCTTCACTGCGCTGCGCCCATGCAGGAGCCTGGCCCGTACAGCCAATCTCGATTCGAATTCTCAGATCCTCAGCCATCATTTTCCCGTAAATCGGATCCAGATTCACATGCGTATCCCCGCCGTCGAGGGCGAACTGAATGCCGTACAACACGGACCCGCCTTTTTGCGTTCCCTTAAATACGGCCGAGCAGAAATCGTAGCCGTCATGCAGAACGCGCAGGCGAACGTAGCAGCGTTCGTTGTTCTTCGCCCTTACATAAGCCAATAAATTGCGGCATTGATTCCACATGACGTTATGATTAAAGGTTCCTATTGCGTAGGCTTCGGTCATATACGTATAAGCCGAGCGCGTGCGGAATTCCGGACTCGGCGGCAGATCCTGTCTCAGCTCGCGTGCGGAGGTCAAATCGGCGAACAAGCTTCTGAATTGCAGCGGGCACTCCACCCCATGACCGAACCATTCGAGACTGTACCGAAAATCCGCCTCGCGAATAAGCGGGACTTCTCCGTCGCAAGCCGCGTACAGAAAGGACAAATGCGTCGGATCCAAAAAGGAGGAATAGGAACGTGCATGGGGACCGGACCATTCTTGGAGATAAGGGTGAAAATGCTCGGCAATCATCTGCCAAGTCGTATCCAGCAGCTCCGTCGTAATGCGGTAAGCAGACGCCGTCCGCGTATACGTCGCAAGCGCCGAGAGCTCAAGGATGGCGATCGTGCTGTAGGGCGGGCTGTTGTACTCTAGAAAGGCGCCGGCTTCCATCGTATAGGCGTAAAACCGCCGCAGACGGGCGAAGCCGTATTCGAAATAACGGGAAACGCCCAATCTTTCTCCGGCGATGAGCGTTACGAATGCTCCCATAATAGCGATATTGGTATATTCGGGGCCGACATTGCGCTTGATGATGGCTTCGCAGCTAAAACAAATGGCCTGGCAAACGGCCGTCCGCAAAGCTTCCGGCAATCGCCGGCCATGACGAATGTATACGAACAGAAGTCTTTTGCCAATGAAGTCCGCCCAGTTCCAGTCCGGCGGCGACATGCGCGCGAGCGGTTCTTCCCAGAACCAAGACCAGATCCCAAAGGTAGGGGAATCCGGATTCTGGTCTTGAAGAGAAACGATCTCTTTAATGATGTCAAACGCCCGCTGTTCGTATCTCTCTTCGCCCGCATCCAATAAAGCAAGCGCGTAATCCATCGATTCTCTCGTCGGATGAATATGCGGCGCGCTCTTAATCGTTGTATGGTAGCCCGGGCTGGCGAAGGGGCAGCGCAGCATCCGATTTTCGGGATTATATCGATCGTGCAGCTTGGCCAGCTCTTTTTCGAAATGCGTCTGCCACTTCCGATCCGATTCGAGGTTGTCGGCCTTCCCGTCGTTGAACTTCATCGTTTGCTCCGCTCCTATAGAAAAGTGAGCCGAAAAGATGATCGGCCCACTTTTTGGTTTACTTTGTTGATTCACCTTATTGGTTTACTTCAATTGATCCTTATTGGCCTGATACCACTCGTTCACGAGCTTCTCCACATTCTCGCCGCCCAACCGGTTCCATTCCTTGCGGATCTCAACCATACCGGCATCCGGGGTCATGGCTCCGGTAACGACCTTCGTCTCGATTTGCACGGCGATCGGCGCAAAGGTCGCAACCAGCTCGCTTACTTCCGGCAAAGAAGGATTGTAGGCAATATCGCGGCGATATTCGTTTTTCATGGCGACGCTGAGCGAATTGGCTTTTTCCTTCGCATATTCCTGGGAGATTGCGTCCGAGGCCGCCATCGTCGGGAACCATTCCGGCTTGAGCGCATACTGATTGACAACCGCATATTCGGACGCATAGGCGACTTCTTGTTTAAACTTCGCGGCATCGATGGTTTGCGGAACGCCGTCGACCAGCTTGTAATGGACGTTCTCCTCGCCGTACTTAAGCGGCTTCCAGCCCGAATCCAGCATCCAGTCCAAATACTTGATGGCCGCCTCGATCTTGTCTTCCTTCATCTGACTGTTAAAGGTTACATAGATGTTGGCAGGCGTTTCTTGATACAGACCGGACTTGCCGTACTTGGAGGCGACCGGCTCCATGGCCGTCATCTTGGCAGTCGGCACATTTTTCTTGAGGTCCATAAATTCATTTTCCATATTCCACGCGCCCAACAGGATGCCCGCTTGCCCGGTCGTCCAGAACTGCGTGGCGCGCTGGAAGTTTTTGTCCGTGATGTACTCTTTATCGATTAAGCCCTCGTCGAACAACTGCTTCTGAAAAGCAAGATAATCCTTGGTGCGGTCGTTCACTCTGCCGAATTCCAGCTTGTCCCCTTCCAGGTACCATTGGTTTTCGTGGGTTTGGAAAAACGAACGCATAATGGTGTTGCCGTTGCCGTTGAACACGATCGGAACGGTATTCTTCTTGCCGTCGCCGTCCGGATCTTCGTCCCTGAACTTGCGGGCGACTTCGATCAGCTCGTCGACCGTCGTCGGCGCCTGCAGATTCAACTTGTCCAGCCAGTCCTGCCGGATCCAAATTCCGTGGTTCGCAATCGCTTCAGGTCCGCGAACGCTTGCAACCGCATACATTTTGCTATCGATATTCAGATACGATTTAAGCTCCGGATGCTCGTTCAAGTAATTTTTATACGTCGTGCTGTACTTCTCGATATAATCCCCGATCGGCTGAATGGCGCCGTTGTTTGCGAGCTGCGCGATGTAGTTTCGGTCATAATCCCACATCAGATCGGGTGCGCTTCCGGATGCGATCAGGGTATTCAGCTTGGTTTGCGCTTCGTTGCGGGGGACGGGCACCCACTTGACGGCAGCTGGCGCATTTTCGTTAATCCATTTGGTCCAGCGGTTGTTCTCGTAGCTGCCCTCGTCTGCCGCCACCGCGCCTCTGTCAAACATCGAGACGGTGATGCCAACCTTCTTGCCGTTTGCATTTCCCGCACTGCTCGCTGCCGCGCTGCCCGATCCCTCTGCGGACAGCGAAGACAATTGATTGCCGTTCGATTCCGAACTGCAGGCTGTCAGCGCCGAAGCGGTCAAGCCGGCAGCCATCAGCATGGTGAGCACCTTTTTAGACGTCTTCAAACCCTTCATCCCCTTTAAATTTGTTAGAATCTATATCTAGTGAGGAGATTATCCTCATCATGATATCAACCTTTTACAGAACCGATCAACACGCCTTTAACGAAGTGCTTTTGTAGAAAAGGATAGAGGCATAGGATCGGCGTAAGCACGATGACGACGGCCGCCGCTTTGATCCCCTCAGGCGTCAGCATTACCTGCGCGGCCCCCTCGCTGCCGGCCCCGCCGTTTAACAAGCTGGCGTCCACTTGCTTAATCATCTGGTAAAGCTTCAGCATCATCGTCTGCAGGTTCGAAGAGGTGATGTAGAGCATGACATTAAAGTAAGAATTCCACCAGCCTACCGCATAGAATAGCGACAAAGCCGCAAGAATCGGTTTGCATAACGGAAGAATAATTTGAATCAATATACGCCAGTCCCCTGCGCCGTCGATGGATGCAGACTCCATAATCTCTTCCGGCAAGCCTTCCATGAAGGATTTCATCACGAACAAGTTATAGGTGCTTATAAGCGCAGGCAGCCACAGAGCCCAGAAGGAATCCATTAAACCGAGCGACTTGACCAGAATAAAGCTGGGAATGATGCCCGCGCTAAAGATCATCGTCAGGGTAATGAACATAAGCAGCGGGCCGCGGCCGTACAGTCTGCGACGGGATAACGGAAAGGCGGCAAGCACGGTCATGATCATATTCAGGACGGTACCGACAACCGTGACGATGACCGTATTCACCATGGAGCGCAGCAACTGTCCGTCGTCGAAAAGCCGTTTGTACGCCTCCACGTTAAACTCTACCGGCCTGAACAATACCTCGCCCGAGGAGATGGCGCGGCTGCTGCTGAACGATGCGGATATTTCATACCAGAAAGGAAATAGCGCGATTAAAGAGAGCAGGCCGAGCACGATATAATTGCTCCATTCCCATAGCGACACGCGTTTTCTCGATTGCCCCACGGTCACCATAGCCCCCTTTCTCCAAACAAACGAATAATCTTGTTCACGCTGACGATCAGGATCAATCCGATCAGGGATTGGAAGAGACCGAGAGCCGTCGTATAGCTGTAATTCATATTTTGAAGGCCGATCCGGTACACATAGGTGCTAATGACGTCCGCCACATCCAGAACGGCATCGTTCTGAAGCGCCAGCGTCTGCTCTAGACCGGCATCCATCATGCTGCCCATGCGCAAAATCAACAGTATGGCAATCGTGCCCCTAATGCCGGGAAGCGTGATATGGAAAATCTGCCGCAGCTTCGACGCCCCGTCGATGCGGGATGCTTCATAGAGCTGAGGGTCGATCGATGCCATCGCGGCCAGATACAGAATCGTGCCCCAACCCGCTTCCTTCCAGATGGAAGAAGCCGTATACGATACCCGCCACCAGGTCGAGTCCGCCATAAAATAGATTTGTTCGATCCCAAATAGCTTCAGGAGACCGTTCACGACGCCCGTACTCGGGGACAGCATGGCGATCAGGATGCCGCCCAGCACGACCCAGGAAATAAAGTGAGGCACATACAGCAAATTTTGCACGATTCTTTTGTATCCTTCGATGCGGACCTCGTTGAGCAGCAAGGCCAGCACGATCGGAACGGGGAACCCGAATACGAGACTGTATACGTTCAGCAGCAGCGTATTTCGCAAGATCCGCCAGAAGTCCGTGCTTTGGAACAGCAAGCGGAAATGCTTCAGTCCGACCCAATCGCTGCCCCAGATGCCGTCCGCAAACCGGTAATCCTTAAACGCGATGATCTCGCCGGCCAACGGCGCGTACTTGAATAACAAATAGAACGCGACGACGGGCAGCAGCATGAGATATAAGTTTTTGTCGCGCACCAGTCTGCGCCTCATCAGTTGCCCTTTGGAAAGCGTGGAACCTTTATGTATGGTCAACGATTCTTTTCGGGAAACAGGCAAGCTCTCTTGCATGCATGATCCTCCTTTCGGTTTGTTGGAATCCCTGCCAACGAGCCTAACTATAGGCAAGATCGCAGCCATGCGAAACAGACTTGTTATGAGGTCGGTTGCAAAAATTGAAAAAACGCCGCGTAACAAAACTTACGCAAGGTTCATTTTTATCGCGCAACAAAAAAACAGCCCTTCCATCGAGAAGAGCTGCCCGTAAATATCGTTTAATTCGCTTTGTCGCTGTGGCTAAGGATCCACTCCCTGTATTCCGTCGGCGTCATGCCCGTGATTTTCTTGAAGGTTCGCATAAAGCTGCGGCTGTTGGCGTAGCCCACGGACTCTGATATATCGTTGATCTTGATGTTCCGATCCCTCAGCAGCAGCTTGGAAGCTTCGATACGGATCTCAATAAGGTAATCGATAAAGTTCCCCTCCGCATGCTCCTTGAACAGCTTGCTGATATACGTCGGATTAAGATTGAATTCATTCGCAAGCAGATCGAGGGACAGTCCGCTATCCTGATAATTCGCCTGCACGTACGCCAATATTTTTACCATCGTGTCGTTCTTGCCGCGTTGACTGCGCTTCTTCTCGATGCTTCGCGACAAATCGGTCAGGACGCCGCCCACGAATCGTTCGGTTTCCCGCCAGCTCTCGCACTGCAGGATCCGTTCGTACATATTGCCGGCTTCGGCGAGCAGCGCGCCCGGATCGATGCCGACGGATTCCGCCGTCTGCATGGAGCGCATGACTAATTCAAAGGAGAACTGGCGAATCAGGTCCGGAGAGAGATTGACCCGCACGGCTTCCTGGTACATGCTGTTCAGCAAAGACAAGAGCTTTTTTTCGTCGGTCAGCTTCAGCGCGTCCTGGATCTGACCGATCAACTGCATGATTTTGTAATAATCCTGGTTGTCCGGCACTTGCAAATCCTCGATGGAGACGACTGTGTGACTGCCGGTCAGCATCTTGTACTTGAGCGCCTGTTGAGATTCCTCATAGGACACGGGGACATGCTCCATCTCCTTATAGCATTTGCCGACGCCGGCCGTTACGGTCAACCCGAATTGCTTGTGCATGACGTCCAGGATCTGCTCGAGAAGTGCGATGGCCCTGAGGTGATTGTGCTCCTCATCCCCGTCAGGGAAGCTGAAGACGATTGCGGCACGCCCTTCGCCCACATCGATAGCAGCGCACGATACCTCCCGGTTAATGATCTCCTCCGCGACATTGCAAGCCGCATACGTATACAGGGCTTCGTCCTTCGACCTCATGCCGCCTTCCTTCGTAATTTCGATCGTACTTACGACGAACCATTCGGGAAACAGGCGAACGCCGATATAATCCAATTGATGCTTGACCAGCGCATACTCTTTCCGGTATCCGATTAAAATGTCCATGATCATGCGCCACTTCAGGATCGGTCTGGAGTTCCGCACCTGATGCTCCAGATTCGCCCGATCCTCGAACATTTGTTCAAAAATATGCTCCAGATCGGACATCTCGCCATACGACTTGCCCGTATTCGTCTTCGACAATTTGCGAAGCAGACGATCCAGCGGTTTAAACGTCCATCGGCTTACATAAAAGAGCAGCCCGAAAGCAAACACGCATATAATGGCCGCAAATATAATCAAAAAGTTTCGCATCACCGTCAACGGGCGATAGGCCTGGCTCTCCGGAACGATGCTGACGATTTTCCAGCCCGACTTGATGGAGTGATGATAAAATACCGATTGATTCACGCCGTCGAGTTTAATGTTAAGCGAGCCGTCTTCCGGTTCGGTCAACAGCTTTTGTATGTACGGCAGTTCCTTCATATTGCTGTAAAGCTTGCTCTTGTCGTCATGGGTGACGACATTGCCCTGATTGTCCAGAATAAAGACATGGCCCTCAAAATTGCTGTCGAAGACGTCGTGAACCAACTGATACAGCACGTCTTCCTTCATATTTAGCGCGAGCAGCCCTTTTCTGAATCCGGGCGCGCTCAGCGCGGGATACGGACGAATAAGCGTGACCACGTCCTGCTTCACCGCGCCGTTCGAGATCGGATGGGTCGGCAGCCACTTGAAATAGCCGGCCATGTCGATATAGTCGGTCAACCATGCGTACGCGGACATTTCCTTCTGCTCGAACGTCGTTTCCGTCAAGATCTGACCGCTGACATCCGAGTATAGAATGATCGATGAGAATCGGAGATTTCGGTTCATAAAGGTGCCGATTTTTGTATTCAGCGCGTAAAAATTGGTGTAGCGGTGCGAATCGTCGTTGTAGCTGTTGTTCATATAATAAACGATCTCGAGCTCGTTGCTGAGCTGAAGGAGATCCTCCTCGGCGCGTTGGAATTCCATATCCAGTTTTTGATCGATCTGCTTAAGCAAAGCGATATTCGTGTTTTTAAGCTGACCCTGCAGAGGCCCGACAGCGCCGCGATAAGAGAGCAGAAACGTCAGAGAGATTATAGTAAATAACACGATTCCGTAAATGAGCATGCTTTTACTTGAAATGCTGAGTTTCAATGAACAAAACCTCGATTCTACAAAGTTTGTACATCCAGGCGCGATAGTTAAATACGGATCGTTTGTAATTACTCTAATGCGGATGATAAACACATGGAATAGACTCATTATGAGGCGAGTCCCCAAATTTGAACATGATCGATTCACAGAACTTGCACTACGTTTCTTATTTTTAGATCTAGTCAAAGAAGGTACCGCTCTCTCAATGGAATTGAGGAACGGTACCTTTTTTGTTCATTTGAAGAAAGAATGTCGGTTCGCCGCTTATTGAATCGTCAGTTGCAGGAGCATCCCCAGCATCTTCGCGGCTTCCTCGCGCGAAGCCATATCCTTCGGCGCGAAGCGGTTGCCCGATTTGCCGCCGATGATGCCGGCCTGCTGCATCGTCAGCGCAGCCTCCGCCGCGAAGGCGGCGATCTCGGCGCGGTCTGCGAATTCGCTCGCTGGCTGCGTTTGCGGCAGGCTCAGCTTCATAAGCGCTGCGTATCGGACGAGCATCGTCACCATCTGCTCGCGTGTGATGTTCGCTGTCGGAGCGAATTCGCTGCCGCTCACGCCATTGGTGATGCCGTTATCCGTCGCCCATTGTACGGACTGGGCATAGTAGCTGCCTGGCGCCACGTCGCGGAATGCGGATGCTTGCGTGCCGTCCAGCTTCGCGCCGGCCATCCGAGCGAGCATCAGCGTGAAGTCGGCGCGGGTGATTGGGGCCGTGGGAGAAAATTGGCCTGCCGCCGTGCCGGCGATGATGCCGCGTGCCGCCAGATACGTGATGAAATCTTGGGCAAAGCTTGACGCCGTATCGCGGAAGGTCGCCTTGTCGTAGCCTACCGCATATTGCGAGAAATGCGTCGCGTTAAATACCAACATACCGTTAGCGGCGTCGTACATGCTATTCGCAATTTTAACGAGCTCGCCGTCCGCGGTCACATAGTAGGCGACGACCGCGTTGACATCTTCGCCGGCAGCCGGTCGATAAGGGATGTTCACCTTCACCGTTCCGCCGTTAAAGGCGCTTATCTTGGTGCCTCCTGCGGTAATCGTCAAGTCGAAGATCGCCCGGCCGCCTACGGCCGATTCCAGCGCTTGCTTCGCTTGCGGCGTCCATCCTTGCGTGACGGATGCGGCGTCGACCTTCTGTATCGATACGTCAACCGTGCCGCTGCCCGCGCTGCTTTGAACGGCCTTCAGCGCGTTTTTGTCCAGCGACAGCCGCGCAAGCCCCGCGGAGATCGTAAGCGCATCCGCATCGCTATTCGCAATCTTGCTCCAGGCTTCCGCCGGAAGACGCACGATCGCCTGCTTCGCGGCCGCATCCACCGTCGTCTTGATTTCCAATACGGCAGCTTTGTCTTTGCTTGCTGCGGCCGTCAGCTTCGCTAAGGCATCCGTGATTTGTTGACTGGAGACGATTGCCGTAGCTTTACCTTGGGCGTCTGTCGCGCTTTTGACTTCGGTCGTCGTAATGACTTGGCCCGGCTTCTCCACGCTTGTCGATCCAGCGGGCGCAGTCGTGCCGGACGTGCCGTCATTGCCATTTTCGTTTCCATTACTGTTGCCATTTCCATTTTCGTTGCCATTGCCGTTTTCGTTGCCATTGCCATTGCCGTTGCCATTGCCTTCGTCTGCTTGACGGTTTACGGTGACCGTATAGGTTTTGTTTGGTTGCCCTTCCGCCGTTACAACAATCGTAATCGAATTGTCGCCCTCTTTCAGGTCGACCTGCGCCGTTGCCGTGCCTACGGCAGGGCTGGCGCCATTGATGCTGATCGTTGCAGTTGGATCGACGCTGCTGGCCGATACGCCGGTGGCGTAGACGCTGTTCGCTACGTTCACCGCGTAGCTGAGCTGTCCCGACCCGAAGGCCGGCGTCAAATCGCCCGCCGATACGGACAGTCCTTTCAGCTCGGAGCTGTGCTCCGTTTCGGGTTCATGATCGCCGGCCGGCGCCATCAATTGAAAGGAACGGAACAGCGTCGGATCCTTCCCGCCTCCGATCCCGGAGCCCCATTCGTAATAGCCGTCCCGGATGCCGTTATCGTTTTCGTTGACCAGCATCGAGAAGCTCATTGTGTTGCCTGCCGCGGGCACAATCGGCGTAAGCTCCCGCCACGGCATTTTCAGCCGATACTTCGTAATATGCTGCGCCTCGTCGCGGGTAACTTTAAGATCCATATCGCCGTTATCGTGCACGCCCAGCGTCGTGCCTGCAGGCCCGTTAAAGAAGTAAATTTGCGGCCCCTGGTTCGTCATCGAGATCCCGATTTCGTAATAGAAGGTCGCCATTCCCGGAATGCTGTCCTCTACGCCGAATTGGATGCTGTCGTTTTTCCAAATCTCCTGCCCGACGAACGGGTACTGGAACGTGTCATCCACAATATCCGCGTCCAAATAAAAATTCGTCTCGTCGTAGGACAGGTTGAAGCTTCCGCTCAAATCGTCCTTGCCCGTGTAGCTCTCCGCTGCAATCCGATTCGTGCCGGTCGTGATATCGATCGGAGCAGGCACCGCGCCGTCCTCTCTATAGACGACCCGGTTGAAATCGATCGAGCTGACGATATGGATCGGATCGTAGCTGTCTAAATACACGGTCACATCCAGCGGATAGGATTTACCTTCCTCAAGGCCCGGCAAGGCGATGGTTTCCACACCAACCTGGGTCGGCGCAATTTCCTTCGCCGGAATCGAGCCAGATGCACCGCCGATCGACCAATCGATCTTGGTCAGCTCGAGCGGCATATCCGCCGAGTTGTTGTCGATCAGGATCTGCACGGACGGAACCGAGCCCGGCGCTGCCGCCACGACCGGCTTCACCTCGATGTTATAAGGCTTCCGGAACGGAATATCCGCGGTGAGCAAGCCGATCTGTTTCTCCTCTGTGGACATGAGCTTCCCGCGGACGGATAGACTCCCCTCCCCGTCCATACCGGGTACGCGAATGTCAATCGTCTTCACGGCGCCCGCAGCCGCATCCAACGGATAGCTGTTTCCGCCGATTTCGAACGTTCCGGAAATAGGCGCGCTCTCCTTGTTGTCGATGGTCAGCTTCAGCTTGCCGTCTTCCCGCATCAGGGACGATTCGCCGCTCAGCTTAAAGGTGCCGTTCTCCTCGATGCCGTCGATCGCGCCGCGAATGTAGAACGGTTCTCCGTTCAGCGTCATATACACCTTGCCCTGAACCGGCGTATAGACCGTTTCATTGCCCATAAAGTCGACGACGTGAACCGGGGTCTGCGAGCGAATGATGACGGATTTCGGCGATGTCGCCCAGACGACACGCACGTCCTCGCCTTTTTGCTTGAACAAATAATGATAGTACGAGCCCGCCGCCGACAGGTTCTTATCGAATACAGCCTCCGACAACTGGCGGATCATGACGGCGTACGCCGTGTAAGACGGCTTTGGCGTGTAGGTACCCAGCTTATCGTTTTTATTGCGAACGAGTCCGAAGTTATCTTCGTTATACGTCGCATTCGTACCGTCATTCATCAGATCGTACCAATACACTTTCTCGATGCCGTTCGCGAGAGACAACACGAAGGCGCGTACGAGATTGTCGGCCGACTTCGTCTCGCTGACGCCCGAGAGCGTAGCATGGGTCGGCCAGCCGAATTCCGAGATCCAGAGCGGCTTCGTTTTCCCGCCGTTGTATTTGCGGACCAGCGCGTTGACATCGTCGATCGACTTCACGATCAGCTCGGGATCATTCGGATACACATAAGGATGGAACGAGACGACATCCATATAGTTCAGTCCGCCGAGCTTCATGACAGACTCCATCCAGGACAACGGCACGCCGGCCGTCGACATCCCCAGGACAGTCGTATCCGGATGAGAGGCCTTCACCGTTTCATAGGTCTTTTTGAGCAGCGGGAAATAATACTCCGGCTTGGAATCTGCCGGTCCCGTTCCGCGGTCTCCGAAGCCGATATTGAACTCGTTGTACACCTCGATTTGCTTCAAAAAGTGCGTATATCCCGGATCTGCGGGATTCATACCGTTATAAGCGTCCAGAACCGCTTTGGCATGATTCGCGAAGCCCTCGCGGCCTTCATCGGTATACGGCGTGCTGTTCTGGTCGTATAACGGGTTGTTATAGGCTACATCCCATAGCTGATCGATCTTGTCCCTGCGGAAAGCGTCCATGTACGCGGCTGCCACGGGCGAAGACGGTACAGTGTATACGCCCTTCTGCGGCTCGACCGAGTTCCATTCGGAGGCATCTCTGACATTTTTGATGCCGGCTCTGACGACCAGCTCCGTCAAGCTCGAATCCCAGCCTGTCGAAGTCCTCGCCAGATGGGCGTTCACGCCGAACGGAGAATCGCTGAGCTGGCTCATATCGTAAGGCGTTAATACCGTGAAGGCCGTTTTCAACACGATCGGCGTGCGGCCTTCCGCTTCAGCCGAAGCTGTCAGCGTGAAATAGCCGCGCAGCGTCGACGGGAATTGGATCAAGGCTTCGCCGTTCTGCGTCTCGGCGACGCCCAATGCCGCGGCATTCCCCCACACGTCGGAAGCGGTCCACGAGACGGACGTTCTGCCCGTCTGTACCTTCATGCTCAGCTCTTCGTTGCTCAGATAAACGTTGCCGAGATGGCTTTGCAGCAGCTTCGTTTCCAGCGTATTCACTGTTGCATACGGACCGTCGGTGCTCCAATCCGCACCTTTTCCGGCTTCCACCCTGATCGTATAAGACTTGCCGACGCCAAGACCGGATACCTTGTAGCTCGTCGTGCCGGCGCTTACCGTGTCGACAAGGATGCCGTTCGCATAAACGCGGTACGCATCGACTCCGGCCGCAGGCGTCCAGCTTACTTCGATCAGGTCTTCTTCGGCATGGGTCACCGTCAATTTCGAGGAAACGCCCCATTCCGGCGCCGACGGATTCGCCTTCGCCCTGGCGATGCGGAGATATGGCTTGTTGGTCGCATTTTCCTTGCTGTTGATGCCGACATTGAGTCCGGCCTCCACCTCTTGGCGAATGAGGAAGCTGGCAGCGTTGTGCGCCGCTTGCTGCGCCTTCACGTACGCAGTGACATCCAGCGCGTACCACTGAGGCGTGCGATTCACGGTGAAGGCTTGGAGATAGTCTCGTACGCCCGGCCTCGTGTTCCAGGTTACATCCGACTCGCTCCATTGCTCCGTATCGGTGCTGTACAGGTGGTTCGCGATGTCCGTGCCTGCGGAATCGGTTAGGGTCGCGTACACATACAAGACGGCCGAACCCATGTCTTCCATGGCCGAGCCGAGATCGAACTTCATCAGCGTTTCCCGGGTCAATTCCGCGTTGTTCTTCTTGACGATCATCGTCGGATCGCCGCCGAAATTGAGAGCCGCTTTGGCACCGGCGTTGACATAGGCGTCATCCGTCGGGGACAGGTTCTGCTCCGTTAGCGACAGAGAGACTTGCTTCTGCAGTCCATTCTGCGTCCAGTTCCATGCGTAATCGGCAGCTTCGACGCGGAAGCCGTAGTCCGTGCCTGTCAGCAGGCCGGCGGCCGTATACGTATGGACCGAAGCCGGAACGCTGGCCAGCAGCACGTCGTTGGCATAGATCCGGTAACCGGCTATGCCGGACGGGTCCTCCGCCTGAGGCCATTCCAGCTGCACGGTGCTCGTCCCTTGAAGGACGGCGCTTAACTGCGCGGCATTCGCCCAGGTCGGAGGCTCGACATCTCCGGCTGCGGCCGGCAAGTATGTAACCGTCAAGTAAGGCTTGTTCGCAGCCTCCGAGCTACTCAGCGAGATCAAGCAATTGGCCACGCTCTCATCGATCAATCCGATGCTCGCCGTCGAATCGACAAGCTGCTGCGCTGCCATATAGTCCGACACGTCGGTGGAGTACCATTTCGCCGCTTGCTTGTTCAGCAACGTCATCGGACTCGCGATTGCGGCATCCTTGGCAGGTTTCGTTTTCCAGGTGATTCCTGATCCCGACCATGTATCGTCGGCTACGCCGTATACGGCCAAGCTAACCGACTTGCCCGTCGCTTGCCCGGCATCGTTGACCGCACCGTACAGGTTCAGGCTCGCGCCGGTAATCAACCCGGGAACGGAACTTAAATCAAACTTGATATACGTTTCCCGCTTGTCGTTGTCAACGCTTGTGTTGATGTTCTTGACCTGAAGCTCATTGGGCGTCGTGGTCCCGAACTTCGTATCCGCATTGGTGCCGCCTCTGACGAAGGCATCGTCCGACGCATAGACTTGCATCGTGACCGCGGTCTGCAATTCTGCGCCAGCGGATGCGGACACCCGGCCTGGATAGGCGCCGAACCAACTTACGAACAGCAAAGCCACGCAGAGCAGAATGGCAATTCTTGCTCGTATCGCGCGATTCAGATGCAATTGCTTGATTGCCGATAAGGGCATCTTTATTACCTCCTCTTGTTTTAGCTGCTAGTCAACCCGCGGCAAACGCAAACTTAACGGCAAGCGCTTACATAAACGCAAGTTTAAAGATGGCCGCCTTCCTCCCCTTTGCCATGAGCCGCGCCAGCCTAGCTGTGCTGTACGGGATGATTGTATGGCAGGCCTCGGCGATCCGAGTAGAGACGCGTTATGCGCTAGGTGCCAATTCATCGAAAAAGCGAGGCGACATTTCCTATCGTAAGTGTCATTATCTGATCCGGAGCATGGAAAATGCAGTGTCGGCGCGACTTCCGAGTTAGAGCAGTCCCTTGAGGCAGCGAGCGATAAGCGACCGGGATCCAAAAAATAGAGATGCCTCTGCCATAACATTGGCTGAGGCACCCTGTTGGAAACGACGCTTATGCTCTACTTACTGAAGTAGATTCAGATCTCCTTGTCCTGCATTAATTTCAGGACGCTTTCTTTTACGTCCGGCACCGGTTCTGTCTCGGCCAATTCCCGGACCGCCGATACCAGCGTTTCCTCCCAATCGGCTAGCGGCCAAGCCTCCAGCGTACGGAGTGCCATGTTGCGGTTGCGGACGACCGGACTGTGCAGAGCCGCCGCGACCAATTTTCTGCCGACGCCCGGATAGCGGTCCAGCTCCTGCACCAAAAAATCCAATGCCTGGTGCGCCTCATAATTGGGGCCAAGCCCCATCTCATCGGCAGGGCCGGATGCAATATGGCTTAGAGGCAGCGACGTCTCCGCAAATGACACCAGCGTCCGCGCGCGCTGCTCGTCGGCCGCACGCATCAACTCATAGATCAGCATCCCGTCCAGCGGGGATTGCCGGAATTGTTCGAACAACGCCTCCCACGCATCGAGCCCAAGCGCTTTGGCCGCTCGGATGGCGAAGTGCCGCTGCCCGGTGTCTCCGGAGCAAAGCGCCGTCCACACCTTTTCCCTCCAGCCGTCTGCAGCGAGGATATTATCGGCGGCCTCCCGATATTGGCAGCGCCTGTCTTCCGTCCAGCCCTTAGACAGCCGTCTCTCCCACTGCTCGTCGTCCGTATTCAACCAATTCAAGAGGTCAATGATTACAGTCAACTGCGACACCTCGTTACACAGGGTCCGGGACAATCGTAAATATTGACCAATCGCGACGGCGGCCTGTTCATAGTCATCCATATCCTCCGCCGGTCCGCCGCGAGTTAGTGCCGAGAGGATGTCCCCTGCTCCTTTATACAGCGCTTCATCCACCTCATCTGCCGCCAGTGCAGCATGCAGTTCGCCTTTCTGTGCACAAGTGTAGGCCAGGTATTCGTACATAATACTGTTCCGGCATCCCTCTCGCAGCAGCCAGTCCTTCATCTCCTGCGTCTCAGGCTCCAGTCGCTCCACCAACTGAATTTTCCCCCAACCGTCCAATGACCGGGCCAGTTCGAATAACGCAGCATTCGGTGCGGCCAGGCTGTTTTGAATGGCCACCGCCGAATAGAGCGTAAACTCGTCGTGCTTCCCCAAGATCATGATCAGCTCACGATGGCTTTCCGATTCAAACTGGCCAAGCAGTGCCATGCCGAACTTGACCACATTCCTGTGCGCTCCTCTTTCAGTCAGCCACAGCGCTTCGTGGTACAGGTTTTGCGCGTTAATCCCTGAGTGGTTGCGCAACGCTTCCAACACAGGGTCGATGACGCCCGTCAGGTTCGTCTGCATGAGTTTCAAATAAGCTGCCCGTCTTGTCCTGGGACTCGGCTTCCTGCTCAAGCGAGCGAGAACCTGAACTATTTCCGTCACCTTCTCTTGCTCCCAGCCGGCACCCCCATGATGACCCATAGCGCCATCGAGTCCACCTGCTACCCAGCGCAACGGCTGGCCTTCCCAGTACGACTCATCGTCCGGCAGCGTGTTGTCCTGCAGCCGGCCATGCGCGTCGATCTTCGAACGGATCGTTTCGTAAACCGAAGCGCCTTCCTGCCAAGGATATAAAACGTCTTTTCTGAAAAATGATAACATCTAGCATCACCTGGTTCGCAAAATTTGAATTTCATTCTATGGATCTATCTTCGCTTATCCTTATCCATCCGAACATGGCGGAAGTATGACGACGACGGAAGTCCTTGAAGAAAAAGATCGCCTTGATCGTAGCGTGCTCTATGTTATTTGGAGGAGCCGTTAGCGCAGCCGGATTGTGGGGGACGTACAAGGGAACGACATCATCCAGCTAACCGTTGACCAAGTGCCTGTGCAAGTGAGCGACGTGCCGGCCGTAAACTACAACGGGATGCAAGCTTTTCTTTTATCATTACATCGTCAGAATAAACCGTTTTACTTCTCTCATGTAGGTTGAATCGATTATATTTCCATTCCATGGCCATAGCAATTAAACAAAAAGACACCTCATACGGTGTCTTTAAAGTACGATTCATTTCACACCTTAAACTTCGTAACAAGAGCCTCCAAGCTCCGCGAATCTTTGCTAAGCAAGTCCGTGAGCGAAGCAACCTCCTGAACTAGAGCGCTTTGCTTGACGGTCATATCGTTCACCGCTCTCACCCCTGTAAGCGATTCTTCGGATATACTCGCCATTTCGGACACGGATGCCGCGATTTCTTCAGAGCCTGCTGCCATTTGCTCGCTAACGGCAGATACCTCTTGCACCTTCCAGCCCACGTTCTGTGTGGATTTTAAAATGTTCTCGAAGGATTCCATCGCTTCATCCATCTTCTTCTGCCCCGCCAATACTTCACTCGTCACCTGCTGCATCGCATGCTCGGTCTCTTGGGAGTCTTTCCTGATGTCTTGCAGCAATCCGAATATTTGCGCTGCCGATGCAGATGAATGCTCTGCCAGCTTCCGTATTTCACCGGCTACGACAGCAAAACCTTTTCCATGCTCCCCTGCTCTTGCCGCTTCAATCGACGCATTGAGCGACAGCAAATTTGTTTGATTCGAAATTTCCGTGATCGCACCGACGATTTTCTCAATATGAGAAGAACGTTCTTTCAAGTTGGATACGATCTCTACCGTGGAGCTTACGGAATCGCTAATATGGGCCATCTGCTCGCTAACCTGCTGTATCAAGTGGACGCCGCTCGCCACCTCATCCTCCGTGTCCTTGGCAATATGAGCCAGATCCTCCGCGGATTCGGCGATTCGCTGCACGCCGGCAGCCATTTCATTAATGGCCGATGACGCATCGCGCGTGCTTTGCACGGATGCGGTCGCCCCTTGCTCAATTGATGCCCCCTGTTTCGTAATTTCCTCGGTCGCACTGGCATTTTCCTTCGTATTTTCGACCAGTTTACTTGACGAGTTCAATACGCTGCTTGAGGCTTGGCGGACATCTTTAATAATGGCTTGCAGCGTCTCGAACATCGCGTTTAAGGACTTGGAGATCTCTCCAATCTCATCCTTGCCCGAGTAAGTCAGTCGTCCGGTCAGATCTCCTCCGCTCTGCGCGATTTCGGCGATTTTTTCATTCACTAACTTAAGCGGCTTTAACTTCACATAGATCATGATAAATATCGCGAACAAAGCGCCGAACGTTATAATAAGCAAAACAATCGTAACCATAAGCATCTGGCTAGCTTTTTGCTTAGCGGCGTTCGCTTCGTTTTCCGCTCTCGCATTCATCTTTTGCAGAAATTGCTGCTGCGGCTCCATAATCGTCTTCTTGGCTGCATCGTAATTGTCGTTAAACATGAGTTCCCTGGCTTTATCGAAATTCTTGTCCTGCGCAGCTTTCATCGCAGCATCTTCTATTTCAACAAGCGCATCCGACTTTTGTTTGGATTCCGAAATCAGATCCAACTCTTCTTTGGGTGCGCCCAATGCAGTTAATTGCGCTACGACATGATCTCTTGTTTTGGTCTCGTTTACTTCCTTCCAGTAGTTGTCGTAGTGAACCTTATCGCCGAACTGAACGAACGCCCGGGCCTCGTTGGTCAGATAATCCGAGGAGCTGGCCAGGTCGATCCCTAATTGCTTGAATTCCGCTTGCATTTTTACGGTCTTGCGTTCTTGCGCCACGCTTTTATGGAGGCTGTAGACGCTAATTCCGTTCAGGACTGTCAAAAAGACAAATACGCCGCTCATCACTTTTAGCCAGGTAGAAATCTTCATTGTGATCCACTCCCAAATGATGAATAAGTCCCTACAAACTATATCGGTCGACTTTGTTCGACAAAAAATAGGCATATGTGCCTATAAGATAAGCAGCGATTGACTGAAGTGGATGAAGTGGGGGGAGAGGAGGGTCAGCATGGATCAGAGGCCGCTCGTCCGCTTCGCTCCCTGCGCGCGGTCGAACCCCAATGTCCTCTTCGAACTGGGGGGCAGCGACTGCCCCCCTCGGTCCCACAAAAAAACACCGACCTCGTGCGGTCGGTGTTCTTATGGTGGAGCCGAGGGGAGTATATGATTCCTGGTTGAAATGGCTTACGAAGCTGATTCGACGATGTAGAGCGCAGCGGTAGAATCAGATGCCGTGCTCGTCCGCTTCGCTCCCTGCGCGCGGTCGAACCCCAATGTTCTCTTCGAACTGGGGGGGCAGCGACTGCCCCCTCGGCCCACAAAAAAACACCGACCTCGTGCGGTCGGTGTTCTTATGGTGGAGCCGAGGGGAGTATATGATTCCTGGTTGAAATGGCTTACGAAGCTGATTCGACGATGTAGAGCGTAGCGGTAGAATCAGATGCCGTGCTCGTCCGCTTCGCTTCCTGCGCGCGGTCGAACCCCAATGTCCTCTTCGAACTGGGGGCAAGGACTGCCCCCTCGGCCCACAAAAAAACACCTGTGACTTCAGCCATAAGGTTGCAAAATAATCAACCATAATATTGCCGAGATTAGTGTTCTAAATCCCCGTCGAACTAAATTTTAAATATTATAATCAACCATAATGTTGCCGAAAGTTCAAAAATCAATCATCAGTTTGCCCCAAGTTCTTTTGTTGCTTCTTCTCTGATCTATACTGCAAGTATCTAGTCACAACCTTGTTACCCAGTTCAGCAGGCACTCGCTTTGAATCTATCCTGTAACAAGGCACCCTTTTAGCCAGTTGTGCCAGAGACTTTGGAGGGTACTCAGATAAAGATGCTTCCAATACCTCGATTATCTTTGATTTTATCATGATTCTCTTCTTTTTTTTAGTGAAGAGCGCATTTGCAGATAAGTTTAACCCTTTTGATTTCTTCCCAGTAACGAGTTTGAACATTGTCGTATTGAACAGTGTTGAAATCCATATCCAGCTTTCCAGAGAGGGTTTATTCGATCCACTTCTCCATGCTGCGAACATATGTGGCGGCCGTTTAACCTCTCTTGAAAACTCTGCAACGTTACCTGCAAACTGTTCATCTATAATTCTGTCTAATACAGTTGTTAATGATAGAATTACCGAGTTCTCAAGCTTATGCGAATGCTCTATCATTTCACCTAAGTTTGAAATAATACATTTTTGTCTTCTAATAAACCATTCGTCCAACGGTAATTTAATTGTATTGGTAAGAGGATCTTGTATAAGAGAGTGACTACAATGAGGACAAGCACCAATTTGGGGGGTTGCGGGTAGATACATGGATACTTTCCCACATGAATGACATTCTTCAACGAGAAGACAATTATGTATAGGACACATTTCGACCATCTGAAAATGCCAAATCAGTGGTTCATGTAATGGAGTTTTTAATTGATCCCATTCATAAAAACACAATGGGCACCAAGCCTTCTTTAACCGACTTTGTCCCTGTTCAATTAAGTGACTCCATGAAAGAAGAGTCATTCTACGTAGGTCTAATCCACTTATTATTTTACTTAATCCATCAACAGCAGTTTGAGCAATTGCACTTCTGCCATTGACAAATCTTCCATACAAAGAGACCCAAGTATTTCGAACTGCGACACTTGAGTCTTCTAGTTGATCATGGATCCCTTCCAGTATTAAATTATTTGTACTAATTTGATGATACGCCGACACACGGCTTATATAACTAGTTAGACTCTCAATAAAAGCCCCATGCCCCAAAGGCTCAAGTAAAGCGAATTTATTCCTTTTAGGCGGCGAGCCTAAGTTCAGCTCCTGACAGAGCCATTCAAACCTACTCTTATCATTGAACATTTTGAATGTCACCTACTGCATCCCGTTTTGGTTTGCGTTGCCCAACCTTCCTGCCTTTCTTCTTCGGTGGCTGTTTCTCCTCAGGCAGATTCATTTCAGCAATTCCTAATAATCGTGCCAATTCCTCCTGCTTCTCTAAACGTTCCTCTAATCTAAGCTCACCTTCACGAGCCTCTCTCGCCATATGAAGACACTGATCAACAGAATGTGCAAATGGTTTAAAATCATCAAGATCCATAGTTTTGGGATTGTCCATAATTTTGGCTTTATAAGAACGATATAACCAGTCTTTTAATATTCCTACGCAACCAATAGTTCTTTCATAAAAGTATTCATAAAAGTCAACTATTTGGGGTTCAATCTCCAAGGGTAGATTCTTTTGAAAGGTCCACAGTACATTAATAAATGACTTAAGTTCATCTGGTTGTTCTGCTCTATACCGGTGTAAGTGGATATCCGCTCCGCGGCGGCTTAATTGACCACTTAAATTACGAAAAGGTAATAACTCATAAGTGCCTACAAGCACATAAGGAACTCTTGATTGAGATGCTAGAGACTTAATGGTATCCATTTGATTTTTCAATTGTTTGCCGCTTGCCATTTTCGTGAAATGCTGTGCTTCATCGATCATAAATGCTCTCGGGCGTCTAAAGTGTAAAGCATTCTCCAATGACCTTCTCAAATGACGGTTTCTATCTTCTTTAACTACCTTAGTTGAATCTTGATACTTTTTCTCGTAGTCGACCTTCTTATCTATTAAGGGTTCGTCGAGTGATTCAAGAGAACGAATATAGAACTCCTTCCAATCAAACTGCCCGTTTTCGGGAGCTAAAGCTTCTATTCCGGCTACAGGTATTTTTCCCGGATCCTTCTCTAGGCTACTCCATTCATCCTCAATAATCTTTTTCATCGTGTTTAGATAAAGCGTGGTTTTTCCAACTCCGCTTGGACCATAAACGAGAATAATTGAAGTGTTTCCTGGATTGGAGACTAGATCAAATAGTTTTAAAAATGCTGTTTTTAATGCAGGATGTAAAACGGTAAACTTTCGAAAGTAATCTGCTTTTATTTCAGGTGAACTGTCCAACAAATGTACTGGGTAGCTTTTCCCTTCAGTCACTAAAACTCCTCCAGTACCTGTAGATTCTGAAAATCAACTTTTCTCTTTTCAGGTGGGGCCGATTTTATTACTGCTAATGTCCCTTTTTCATTTCTCCGTTTAGTTTCTCTCATCGTCTTCCCGCCGGGTATAACTTCGAACGAAGATCTTACTTCGCTGTCTCTCATACGTTGCTTTTCGAGAGCTTCATTTGATTCAATAGACTGCAAAAACTTTGCCAATTTACTTCCAGACAAGTCGAGGTTTTGCCCGTGCAATTTCCTCCGTCGTTTTAATTCCTCGCTAGCGATTTGTATCTCCTTTTCTGTCCGATTTTCAAATATAGAAAAGTGTTCCGAGTTCAATAACACCCATCGATTTTGAATATAGGCATAGAGAATCCCCATATTAAAAGGATCGTAACGCACAGGCGCCTGGGAACCTTCTACTTCTGGGTCTCTTAATGAATCTGACCAATAATAAATATGGTTAACCTTTATGCCACGCCCTGCCTCAACCTTGGCTGTTCCTTTTCTTGTAGAAGGCAATGTTAGCATGTAAAAAGTATCATCATTCGCCACAAGAGTTTGTTTACGATTACCGGTTCTAGCTAGTCCGTTTAAGAAGCATTCTCTTGGGCTTTCACCTAGAGACGAATGATCAAAGGTATCGTAGACTTCGTATGCCCATTCCTTCATTTTTTCGAGCAGGTCTGCAAGGTGCCAAACGGCATTTTGCTTCGGATTTACTTCCTTAGTTACCTTTCTAACTTCTTTCATGATCTGTGTGTTGCCAGACAAATTATGAATAAACATTTGATTCGTAGTTCCGAATAACCTTTCGCAAACTGATCCATATCGAGGCTTTGCCCCCGGACGTGTCTTTTTTGTAACACGATAGTAAGCAAGCAAAGATTCAAAGTAAATACTTGAAAATTCCTTGCCATTGTCAACTACAAGCGTTTGCGGCAATCTTCCGTGCCGTTTAACACATTCACGAAAAACCATCATGCATGAACGATAACTAGGGGGGTCAAACGATAAATAGAAAGCAACGATACGACGGGAAAACGCATCTATCATTAGTGTAAGCCATGGCCTGCCGAGTACTTTACCAGTCTTTGAATACACCAATTCAACATCTAGTTCAGTATGATCTATATGACATATCTCAAAGGGACGATCACCATGTCGAGGGGTATTCACATCTAATTCGTAGATAAATGTTTCTGAAGTATAGGCAGCTCTTCTACCCATACGTTTTTTTGTAGATTCATGTAGCGGCCGTTTTTTCACATACAATGTAAATGTATAGTAGCTAGGAGGAATAATACCTTTCTGATTACAAACCTCACACAGGGTTCGGTACACCGACTTCATTTTCTGTTGCTTATTTCTTTCATACTGTGTCTTAATATATTCCTCCATAAGCTTGATACTCTGATCAGGCAACTTTTTGGTTCTATTACCCTTCTCATGGTTCAACGTGAGCAATCCAATAAATCCGTTCCCATATAGTTGTTCTGCTTCTTTGTATTTTTTAATCCAATAACCTAGAGTTCGTTTAGGGATATTAAATACTTTCTCACCAGAGAAATAAGCCTGAACAATTTTGAATTTCTCATTCGCTCGTTTTAAATCCTCACTACTCGCTTTTTGAATTACTTCAGTTCCTCTCGAATCTACTTCATCTACCGCTTTAGTTCCTTGAATATTGCCGTTCTTTAGCTCATTAATGAAGGCTTCCTTAGGGAGCTTAATCATCTGATCACCAAAAGAATCAGAAGAGATTAATGAAACAACGGTTGCTCCGTCGTTAACGAAAATCCACTCCCTCCCGTCCCAATATAAGCGATCGCCAGGAGAAGGAACGTGAACAGCAGTACTTATCTTTTTTTGGACAGAAAACATTGCAGCAAAGGCCTCTGACGATTCGCGGCTTAAATACACCTTCGTTCTATCCACTTCGGCTAGTATATCTTTATATAAGTCTACGTACACTTTTCCGGTAGCAATTAAATAGTATAATGAATCCGAATCAATATTGTCTTGTTGAATAAGCTCTTCGATTGTTATATTCGGTCTGTCTGCTACTATCTCAATTATTTCATTAAAAGCATGCATATCATAAGAATATGAGTGAGCGAGATAATCCTCAAGAAAGCGCATATTTCGCACAAAAATCCTGGGTATATCTATGTCTGTACAGACTCGAAACGATAAACCAAATTGATGTGCATAACTCTCAGCTGGAGGGCAGCACCAAGAACCGTTTTCATTTTTTTGATAGCGATTAGGCCATTTCTGCGACAGAATCGATAATTCCTGCTCCGTCTTCCATTCTTCCCATCCGATCCACTCTTCTTCAATAACAAAAAAATCTGGTGTATATAAGTGGCCGCTTACTTTTTCGTTATTTTTGTATTTAATCGGAAATGATGGTGGTTGGTCATAATACTCGATGACAGAAGAATTGTGCTCTTTAAGCATAATAGCTGCAAGCTCTAGAGTATGGCTTTCAAATTGAATGGTTACTTTCATCTTTTTACTCGGATAAGTTCCCGATACGTTTTGAACTCCACTTTGAACTTTGCGTGAAGGTTCCGAGCTTCTTATATGACTAACAATTGCTTTGGCATTTTCGCTGAGTTCGCGAAATAATTTATATTGCATTAGCTTTGGATCTATAGTCATTTTAGTCCCTCCAAGTTAGGACTCTTTAACATTCATAATTCGATACAATTTGTATATTCCCCTTTTTATCTTCATTTTTTTCTAATGTGGGGCTATTCCTAAGCCCTAATTGGTATCTTGTCAATAAATAATGATCTTTAATCCCTCTCTCCCTCATTACAGCTGGCCGACTTAAGTGTCCTTCTACTCTTCTTACAGTAGGTAAATACCCTGCTTCTTGATTTTCACGAATTGCCTTAGTAACCTCATTTTTCAAAGTCTCGATTCGTGCTGCCTTGAGATTTTTTAGATGCCACTTCCGTTTTTTCGCTTGCTTTCTACATAACCGAGGAAAATGATCGTAAAGAGTTTTCTTATTACATGAAACAAGCACCGCCATTTTTCTAACAGGTACTTCCCCTGTCCTTAGATCACTAACGATTCTTACAAGATCTTCTTTAATTTCGGAGTATGGCTTAGTCGTAATATCGACATTTATTTTTACATTTCGTTTTGAATAAATAACAGGATCGATACCATTTGAAATTACGCCATTATAGAAATTCGTGATACTGAGTCCATATTTATTACAAATTCTAATTACTTCAGTTAAAGGGGGAAGATTCGTTCCGTTTAGCCACCCCCAGAACGTTGTTTTTGGTACAGATATCTTTCGTGCAATCTCAGCCGATGTGATGGATTCTTTCTTTACCAATAGATTTAAGGATGAAATTAAGCTCGCTTTTTGTGGAGCGTTATTACAAACTAAGAGTTCTTCGATTAGCTTCGAAGTTGACTCTTGTTCTAGACTAATCGCAGATTGAGGCTTCTGGTTTTTTTCACCTAGCCATGTATAACATTTCGAACAGTATCCTACCCTACTATGGCGAGCAAGAACAGGAATCTGCTTTAAGCAATTTGGGCAAACCTCCTCTAACTTTCTTTGATGAAAACGACAAATTGAATTATTCTTCAAGGTCCATAATAATGGCTCATATATGGTCGTGTTCGATCTCTTCATATTGTCAAAACATGTAGGGCACCAAGCTTTATTTGATCTAAGTAGCCCACGATCAGGTACAACATTTGATAAGTGAAAAAGTGTAAGGTGCTGAGCATTATTCATCCCGGTTAAATCATTTATCATTGAGGAAAACTCATTTGAGGTTCCGGACGTTCCATTGATAGTATGGACCGAATCAAAATAATACTCCCCCATTCTCTTAAATTTGCCTCCTGAATACTGATTATTTAAATATGGAATGAACACCAAATTAAACAGATTACTTACTGTTAAACAGTGTTCCGCTGCCAATCTTGAAACAAAACTAGATACGCTCTCCACCATATTCGTTCCTAAGCCAATGGGCTGTAAGGCATACAATTTTGATAATCCCAGAGGATTCTTAATATGTTCCTCTTCGAATAAAAAATAGGGATATTCAATCATCATCATCAGATACGCCCCCTCCTATTTCGAAGTTGTACTTGCTTACTCCCCCTTAAAGACTCAAACTCACGCACCGTTAATCGAAAATGCAATGATACTAAATATATTATATTGATAATTCGATAATCAATTCATGAAACTACTGTTTTCCGGCTCGCGGCATTCCTGTAAGAGCATGACACAACTTTTGTTGTCGTCAACCGGCCTCACGTAAACACGAAACAGAACTCAAGGACAATACGCTGGCGTGTTCAAGGACTGGGAAGGAAAAGCGTCGCTCATGACGCTCCTTGCCGCCATTAGAGATCTCCGTCAAGGGATCCAGAGATGTCCGGCCACTCTTGAAAGTTCGAAGTAAAGAGGGGGGGGATTAAGCAAGCCAGCGATCGTCGCAGCAGAAGCTGTGTCTATCGGGCCGAGCGAAGAAATGACGGCAGCTCAAATCGAACTGAGCATGCTCCACGCTCCTTTGGCAGTACAATCTCTTCAGCGAGCAATAGGCAAACATCATGAAGCAAGTCCGGACGAGCCTGAAGGCTTTTCGAAGCTGCGCGACTGCGGTCGTTCCGGGAGGGCAGGGTAATCACCGTTGAGGGATAATCTTTTTTAAAAACTCTTCAATAAGCAATAACTTTTCATCCGGCAAATTTTTGATACGCTCAATTAACTTCTCTCTTTCAAGAATACTTGCAGTTGGGGTAACGTTTTTTATTATTTTTGCACCTAACCGATTAGTCAATTCATTTATATTCAGAATTTTTTCGGCGAAATCTTCAGCATTGGGTTCCATTCCCCAGTACTTGTAAACGGATTGATAGTATTTTTCAAAAAGCTGTCCGGCTTGGGATTCATCCAGATCCATACTTTGTTTTATCTTTTCAATTACAGCCTTCTTATATACATCTTTAATTGAACGTTGCGAAGAGTTATTCTGATTCATATCTGTTCCACTCCTTGAGCCAGCCAGGAAGCTGCAGTATCCGTACTCGTCGATCCTCAGATTTCCTTCCCATTCCTTGTATTTGTCTGAATCCGCAATACCTGATCACGCGGATTGGAAACTGACAGGACTTCTTCTTCCCTCACGCGCACGGGGCGTTGAGTGCTACTTTATCATGTTCGGGAGCTCGCCGAAGGGGCTAAATTGAACCTCTAAACGAGAATGGGATACTGTCCCTCTCTCGAAATTGAAAAAAAGCTTCCCCTAACCGGGAAGCATTTGTTCTTTAAGATCCGATGCAAGCGTCCTGGACCCACTCATACCTTTTAAATATTTGAGCGGTCCTTGGGCAGACCAGTCCACGGAAAGTTTCTTAATATATTTAGATATAGCAGCTAGATCAACATGTTTTTTACCTTCAGGCATGCACTGCAGCAAAACCTTATGACCTACAATGGATAACGCATCTAGACAGACAATGTGCGTTAGTCGATATTCTTTATAATCCGACCACTCTGTTGAAAAGGCCTGCCGGATTGCATCGTAATAGCTCAATGCAACCGTTAGTTTTTCTTGCTTAGATAAACTAGAAATTCTATAATCAGCGGTCAACAAATGCAAAGTTCGATAAACGTTCTGCAGCGTTACATGGCGCCCCTTACTTCGTTTACCTATAATCGTCCCTATATTATAAAAGGGGCTGTCCTTCCGAACCATTAATTCAGTTGCGACCCAACTAATATCATCAGAGTCTCTTCGCAGAAATTTACTTAAGGAAGGTCCGATCCCTTTTGCTTTGGTATTAATCGTATCAAACAGCTTTACTTCCTCATCTTCATCCAACGAATGAAACGCAAGGAACGGAACATTCAAATCAGAATTCGTCTCAGCAATATACTTCTGAATTCCACCCATTCTGTGCTGGCCATCCATCAATGATGCTTTTCCTTTACAAATAAGCCTTCCATAGCTAGGACGTTGCTTATCGTATGAAACGAAATCCCAATTAGACGCAGCGTTGAGCAGAATCGGTGTAAAAAGTGCATCTTCGCCTTTGGACAAGTAATTGGCGAAGTCCTCACATCTTTTGATATCCACCGGCCTCTGGTATCCCTTACCGGATGGCATATCAAATGGTTTAACATAGGTTAACTGTACACCTAAGGACGCGGGAATATGACTTTGGTACGCGACTTTTCCACGCATCTTGCATTGAATTACATTCTCTATGACGACTGGACTAGGTAGCATATTCAACGCGTAAACTCTCCTTTTTTTAAAAATAATCTACTTTATATTCTAGGTATTATATTGCCGTTTTACAAATGGTAATAGGTAGTATCAGACTCTTCATACTTTCATTTAACTTGCCTACTCTTAAAGAGAGGTGAGTTCGATGTCCAATCTCTTGCTGCACGTGGGAAGAAAGGTAAGAGAACAACGTAAAATTCGAGGTCTATCTCAGGCGGAACTCGGTAGAGTAATTAAATTAGATCCGTCATACTTAGGCAAAATTGAAAGAGGAGAGGCTAATCCGACGTTAGACACTTTGAATGATCTAGCCACTGCTCTAAATATCTCACCATTCGAGTTTTTTGAAGCCGGAGCAAAACGAACATATACAGAAAAAACAGATCTTATAGAGAACATCACGATTGGGTTACACAAAGCCTCCCTAGAGCATCTAAAAGTAATTTCAAGAATTGTAAAAGATGCTTTATTGCTCATCAATAAAAAATGACGTTATCAAATTGATAACGTCATTTTTGCTTCTCGAATGCCCCTTAGCCTTAAGCCTTGACTGCTTCTATAACGGCAGATTGAATAAATTCTTCTATGTTTGCGCCGGGTTCCCAATCCTTAATAAATTGACGAGACTCATCCTTGGGCTCCACAACAATATTTACAAACCCGCTCGATTGAAGCATAGCTTTGACATCCTCCACACTTGAAGCTCCAGAAATGCAGCTTGCGAGGGAGTCCAAGTTATTTTTAATCTCCGTGGGCAATTCAGCAGTAGTTACAATATCTGAAATCGCTAGCCGGCCTCCCGGTTTTAAAACACGATATGCTTCGTTAAAAACCTGCTTTTTATCCGGAGACAAATTGATAACGCAGTTTGAGATTATGACGTCAATTGAATTATCCGATATCGGCAAGTGTTCGATCTCGCCAAGTCGAAATTCAACATTAGAATATCCGTTGTTTTTTGCATTACTGCGTGCGCGGCTAACCATTTCAGGAGTCATATCCACTCCGTACACCATTCCTGTGTCCCCGACTTGCTTAGAGGCCAAGAAGCAATCAAAGCCTGCGCCGCTGCCAAGATCAAGTACGACTTCTCCAGGCTTCAATGCAGCGATCGCTTGTGGGTTGCCGCAGCCGAGACCTAAATTAGAGCCCTCAGGTACCGCCGATAGCTCTTGCTCGGAGTAACCTAGTTTGGCGGACACTTCATCCGATGTCCCGCAGAAGCTTGATGAGCTTGTTGAAACACTTGGAGAGCAACAACTCGAATCCGAGTTGCTGTGGATAGCAATTTGTTTATAGCGATTTCGTACATGTTCTCGTACTTCATCATTTTGTACCTGGCTCATCGTAATCGCTCCTTTAAATCAATAATTTTTGATTAATAAAACAATCGAAGTCCCGTAAGGGAGATCACGAACAGCAATCTCTTTGGCGCACATCTTCTTTACGGAAAATACAGCATAGCTCAGGAGAGAGCAGACGGTTTACTTCGGCATGATTGAGCTCATAGTAGCTCCAAGTGCCCTTGGTTTCGCGTGTGATTAATTCAGCATCAAGCAAAATCTTCAGATGATAAGAAAGCTTAGATTGAGACATATCAACGATTTCCGTAAGATCGCAGACACATACGCTTCCTTTTTGGGTAAGCTCATACATGATTTGCAGGCGCTTTTGGTCGGCTAGTGCCTTAAATTTGGCTTCATACTTGGAAAATTCTACAGGATCTCCTGTCACGATGTTGACTGGAAGTTCTTTTATCATGTAGATGCCCCCTTTAGCAGCAAGCCGGACAGCAAGCCATAACAGGTTGGTTAGCGGCAAGTAAAGCCCCTTCGTGGTTAATACGATTCGAGTGCCCATTGTGAGCTCGATCTTGCATCCACATCCAACTTTGACGGGAGTCTTTTTCCGTCGCCTCTTCCTGCATTTTCATTTGAGATTCCATTGCAAAAGGAGTCAGCATGTTAGCAGCCCTCTATTCATCAATTTATTTTGATGAATTTAGATTAGCACAAGAAAGAACGCGATATCAAGCCCAAAATCAAATATTTTTGATTTAACGATTCTGACTTAGGTGTCGAACCAGTTTACGGGTGACATATTTCGCATCGTTACCCACTCCACGTATTGTCGCAGATGCAAAGGAGCGTTGCCCGTATAGGCCTACGTAGTACAATCCAGGTACAGAAGTGCTTACTCCTGCACGTTGTAACGGGCCTCCTTGGTCGTCTAAGGCTGAAAGAGATTGAAGGTGACCAAGTACTGGACGGTAACCTGTCGCCCAGATGACGGCATCTACACGCTCTTTACTGCCATCCTGCCAGATCACTCCTTCCGCGTCTAACGCAGTAAACATTTGAATTTGATTGGGATTCCCTGAACTCACTCGTTCTTCATATCGATCTAGATCAATGACTGAACCGGGATTAGGGGCAGAGAGTCCAAACCGCCAGAACGGGAATGTGTCGAAACCGGTAACTCTCAACCAGAAGTGAGCGTCTTTTCCTCCTAATCGCTGTTTCATAAACTGAATTGGCCTTAATACGGCTAAGCTGACATTTCCCACATCTGCTAATTCCACGGCGATCTGAACGGCTGAATTGCCGCGTCCGACAACAACCACTCGTTTGCCCTTGAGTGTCTCAGGACTTTTATATTCAGATGAGTGTAGGGATATCCCTTGATAAAGGTTATGGCCAGGGATGTGAGGCGTATAGGGATTGCTGAAGGAACCGGTAGCATTAATAATAGCCTTTGACCTGTAACTCTCCCCATCCGTGGTATGAGTAACAAAATAAGCTCCATCTTTCTCAACTTTGGTTACCTGACGATTAGAATGGACCGGAAGCTCGAAGGCTTCTTTGTATTTGGAAAAGTACTGGATTACCTCATTCTTAGTTGGATAACCATCAGGCTTACCTGGGAATTTCATTCCTGGGAGCGAAGAGAATCTGGCTGGTGAAAACAATTTGAGGCTATCGTAATACTGTGGCCAAGAACCAACCGGCTGCTGCCCAGATTCAAGAATTACAAACTTCATTTTTCTTTGCTTGAGATATTAGCCTGAAGCCAGTCCTGCCTGACCACCTCCGATAACAACAACATCAAACGAATCAATCATATGCAAGATCTCCTTTCCATTAGTTGAATATTTCAAGTAATGTATATAAAAAGAGGAGCTGCTCTCGCTCTTGGATCATCCGCAGCATACGGGAAGTTTCTCCATGGACTCGTTTAAGATTCTCAATCCTTGAATAACCGAATTCTTATCAGTCTCACTCATGCTGGCGAAAATCTGATTCAAATAACCCGTAATTTGTTCATCGATAACGGTGGCGACAAATTTCCCTTCTGTCGTCAAAGTTAAAACATACACTCTTTTATCCGATTCGGATGCGTGTTTGGCCACCAAGTTTTTGCGAATCAGCGTTTGAATCTGATGACTGAAAGCTGTTATTTCCACCCCAAGCGTAGCCGCAATTTGTTGCATCGACCGCTGATGCTGCCGGTCAATCTCATAGAGGATCTGACTTTGAATTAAGGAAAGCTCTTGACCACCGACTGAGCAACAATTTTTATTCAACAGCCCTAATCGCCGGTACATTTGCTGAAGCATTAGGCGGACATCGTCCATGATTATCACCTCAGTTGTTGTTATACATCATTTATTTGAAATTTTCAAGTTATTCTTAAATTGCTGATATGGAATGAGTCCAAAGAAAATAAAGCTTTGACTGGATTCATTGATCCTACGCGGATTTCTGAATCGCTAAACCGTCAAGCATCAAATAATAAGTTTTAGACTGCCTCGAATATAAACCAGCGACAGCCTAGGAATTGGAAATAAATCCCTAGGCTGCCGTCGGCTTACGAATTATCGTTTATCGTTAATTTACTGCAAAGTTCAGCTGATTTGAACTGTTTCTCGCTACCGACTTCTGCCTATTTTCAGACCGTTTCCTGTGGCTTTATTCCTTTTTGGTACCAAAATCCTTTTTTTGTATTTCGTGCTTTTTTAACTTTTCTAGAATTTCGATCTCACAATCGATACATACCGCAACTGGATACTTGTTGGAGTATGGGAGCAAGTACTGATTAGATACTGGAATCCATTTTGTTTGCTTGCATGAAGCACAGAATATTTCAACTAAGGATACCGCAGTGAACACCTTCCCTCAAATGAAATAATTTATGCTCGAGCTTCTTTAAAGGAATCAGACATTTGTCCAAGCACTATGTAAAAAATTACATACTATACTGCATGCCATTTCAGGGGGGGAAGGATATGCCCTTTTCAACAGGTACGGTAACCAATACCAGAGATACCGGTACAGCTGCATCCAATATCGTTCTGAATGTTAGAAATTTGGATTTATTTCTACCTGTAAGCATCGTAGTCAAAATTTTTGCTTCTGTTAACTCGGACACCTTTTACACCGCATATGTATCTTCCTTTGTCGTTCCTTTGGATTCATACGAAGTAATGACATTTTTCATTGGTGGCAATGTCGCCTATGAAGTGCAGATTAACGTTATATCTTCTTCGACACCTAATGCGCTTGTTACCGTCTATGGTATCGATGAATTTGGAAACCTTGTAAACGATCAGGGTTTTTCACAAGCGGAATTGAGTTTTATTCCACTTCTTAGTCCGAATAGATAATTAATTCCCCATATTTCAGATTCATTCGCCCGGGGGCTCCCGGGCTATTTTATTTGTTTTAGAAATGTTTCTCGCTTCTGAAGTCATCATCAAACTTTGTGAGGATATTTTGTCCAATCATTTCCCTTCGGTATTCGGAATGAGCAATGGAACATTCACGCTCCCTAGATGATCCGTCACAAAAAAGAGGACACCCTCCCTTCGAGCCGGATTCGAACCGGCCTACTCGAAGGAAAGATGCCCTTTTTACTTACATTTTCATATTGCTGCTATGCCCGGGTGATAGTTTGGCTGCCGGATCGATGTAAACTTTGGCATTGTTAATGGCAGTCGGCGCTTCTCCGAAGCCAACGGCAATCAGCTTCAGCTTGCCCGGATAAGTCGAGATATCTCCGACCGCGAAAATGCCAGGAATGTTCGTCTCCATCTTCGTATCGACAACGAGCGAACCGCCTTCGACGACAAGTCCCCACTCTCGGATCGGTCCCAGTGAACTAACGAAACCGAAATTTATGATGACTTCGTCAACATCGACCAGCGTCTTCGTTTGGGTCTTCACGTCGGTCAGCACAACCCGCTCGATGCTTTCCTCTCCGTGAAGCGCCGTAATCTCGATCGGCACGACGACATTAACTTTGGACTGCATAAGCAACTCGACGCTATGCTCATGAGCCCGAAATTTATCACGGCGATGAACGAGCGTCACCCGCTCTGCGATCGGATCGAGCATCAGCGACCAATCCAATGCGGAATCACCACCGCCGCTAATGAGCACTTTCTTACCACGGAATCGCTCCAGATCGCTGACGAAGTAATGAAGATTCGAATTCTCGAAACGCATGGCTTCCGGCAGTTCCAACCTGCGCGGCTCGAAGGCACCGACACCCGCAGCGATGATGATGGCTTTCGCATGGTGAATAGCGCGATCCGTGACGATCTCAAACGATCGCTCACCGAGCTTGCGCACAGCCACCACCTTCTCCTCGAGTCTGACGTCAGTTCGGATCAAATCCATCTGCTTCTTTAAATGATCGACAAGCTCCTGGGCTTTCACTTTAGGAAAGCCGGCTACGTCGTAGATATTCTTCTCCGGATACAAAGCGGTGAGTTGGCCGCCGAGCTGCAGCATACTTTCTATTAGCGTAACCGACATCTGTCTCATGCCGCCGTAGAAGGCGGCGAACATGCCAGCAGGACCGCCTCCAATAGTGGCTATGTCCGAGTTTGTGTTGATTTTGTCGTACATTCTCTAATCCCCCCGAAGCAAGTCTTTCTATAGTTAGGAAAATGGCTTGTCAGACATCTTGATTGAATCGGTGGGACAGCCGTCTACCGCATCTTGCAATTCTTCCCACAAACTTTCGTCGATCGCCGATATCCCACGATTGTCGTCTCCCTTGAATATGGCGTGGGCCAAGCCTTCATCGTCGTAGTCGAAAATATCGGGTGCCGCCGCTCCACATGCTCCGCATGCAATGCAAGTATCCTTGTCCACGCATGTATATTGGGCCATCTTATACGCTCCTTCGCTTTTTTTCCAGTATGATTTAACAAACCCGGCCGAAGCTCGACCGGGTTTTCTCTTTAAAACGCTAATTTCAATTAGATTTTCCACAAAGCCGATGAATTCGTATGAACGATATATTACAACAGAACGGCGTTATATCCTTTTTTCTGAATGGCTTCCTGAATCTCGGAAATTTGAACTTTGGCTTCGTCAAACCGAATATCTACCGTGCCCTGCTCAAAATTAACGCGACCTTCAGCGCCGATTCCAGGGATCGCACCCTCAATATTAGGAACACAAGAACGGCAAGTCATACCCTGTACTTGGACGATTGCTTCTTTAATTGGTTTTCACCTCCTTTTTGAACGATAGTCATTTAGCCTTCAAGGAGTTTACTTATTTCATTCAAGTTCTCGGCAAAACCGACATATACCTGGTCCTGGATGACGATGGTCGGTACGACTTGCTTTCCTGTCAGTTCCAGAACTTCTTTCGCATATTCGATATTTTCTTGGCAATCGTAATCTACAAAGGGAACTTGATGCTCATTGAAATAGCGTTTGGCAAAGTGACAGTCGCTGCAGGTCGGGATCGAGTAAATTATGATTGGTTCTTTCGGATCGATTTTCGGCATGGAAGTTCGCTCCTTTAGGCGACGATTTGTTTCAATTGCTCCAGCGTGATCCGGTCTACGAATTTGCTGAACTTCTCTTTTCCTTTGGCTAGTTGCTTGTAGAAATCAATAAGCGTAGATAAAACAGGAACAAGTCGTTCCTCCGTTATGCCGGAGACAAATAGCCGTCCAGTCAGAACCTTGACACCCTTGGGTTCTCCTCCAACGTAGATATCGAACGTGTCCCTCATCTTGACAACAGCGATATCTTTCACCAGTGGTTCGCTTGTGCCCAGTGCGCAGCCTGCGTAGCCAATCTTCAGCGGCGTGGGCGTCGCAATGCCAGCGATCGCCCGATTCAAGATGCGAGCCGCCTCCAGACCGGCTTCTTCCGCGCCTTTGCAAAAGTTGCAGGCGATCAGGCTTTTCGTTGCAAACCCGGCCGGATACACTTCCAGGCCGGCGTGCTCCAGTTCATCCTGAATGGCTTCTCGCTGATCAAGAGGCACTTCCACGTAAAGCTGCTTGAACGAGGTCATTTCAATTTTGGCGTCTGAACCGGCAACCGTACCGATCTTTGCAAGTTGATCCGGCGTAAAGAGACTGCCCCCGACTTGAATCGGAGGCGATACCGCCAGTTTCGTCTTGTCTCCCATGATCAATCCCCCTCTAGGCATCTGTTACTTCACATTTACAACGAACGGCACAGTGAACACTTCGCCGTTGTGCTGAAATTGCCCCCAAATTTTGAACGTGCCGCTTTGCGGAAAAGAAGTCGCGAATTTCGCCTCCGGCCCAGTTGCTTTCTCATCGATCGGATGAACATGTAGATACTGTTTCGCATCCTCCGAAAGAATCACGACATGGCCGACCGCGCCCAAATAAGGCTGCAGATCATTGATCCCCTTCTTCGTCTTCGCGTCGCGAATGTTGAAGATCAAGGTAACGTCTTCTTTCGGTTTCGCGGCGCTCATAGAGAGCTCAATTTTCTTTCCATCGACTTCTTTCACCAGATTTGCGTCAGCTACAATCGCGGTGTGCGTGCCTTCCTCGCCTTCCACCTTTACCCACTCGCTGAGCGTTGTATTGGCTCCGCCAGTCGGAATAAAATCCGCAAACACTTTGTACTCGCCGCCAGCCGGGAACGACGTATTCACCGTAAAAGTGCCGTCTCCCTTAAACTCTGGGTGAATGTGGCTAAAGAAAGACAAATCGTGATTGACAATAATGAGATGAAGCCATTTCTCATGATTGACATCATATTGATTTACCGGGTTTCCGTCCTTATCCTTCACCTGAATGGTCAATTCCGTTTCTTCATTTGCTTTTGCTGCGCCTGCAGGGAAGGCAAACGATGCTTGAAGATTCTCTGCCGTAGGTTTTGCATTTGAGCCATGGCCGCCGTGGCCGCTTCCGTGATCCATCTCTTCCGCCCCCTTCTCGCCTACCGGCTTTTCGTCGTTCGGTTGACCACTGCTCGCTCTATGACCGGCATGGTTATTTCCACCTGCGTGATTCTGGTCCCCTGCTTTGCCGCATGCGGCCAATAAGCTTAACGCAAGTATCGCCGCAGCGACGAGGATGATTTTCTTAATCATGCTTGATCAACTCCGATTCATTACGAATTTGATGCAGAACGTACTTTGACACGCTGCAACCGCAAAGCGTTAAGCACGACGGATACCGAGCTGAGCGCCATCGCCGCGCCCGCAACCCATGGGGCCAGCAGTCCTAGCGCGGCAATCGGAATGCCGAGGGTGTTGTAGCCGAGCGCCCAGAAGAGGTTTTGCCGGATGTTACTCATCGTTTTGCGGCTCATGTAGATCGCATCCGGAATGCTCGTCAGATCGCCGCGCATCAGAGTGACGTCGGCGGCCTCCATGGCCACGTCCGTACCGGTACCGATTGCCATGCCGATGTCTGCCGTCGCCAACGCGGGGGCGTCATTGATGCCGTCGCCGACCATCGCCACTTTTTTGCCCTGCGCTTGCAGCTTCTTCACCTCTTCCGCTTTGCCTTCCGGAAGCACTTCAGCGCGAACATGATCGATGCCGACTTGTCCCGCAATCGCCCGTGCGGTGCGTTCGTTGTCACCGGTGATCATGATCACCTCTATGCCCATTTCCTTCAGCCTCGTTACGGCCTCCTTCGACGTTTCTTTAATCGTATCGGCCACCGCGACGAGACCCGCATACGCTCCGTCAATCGCGATCAGCATCGCCGTTTTCCCATCTTCTTCAAGCTGCGTCATCCGATCGAGCGCCTGTACCGCCGAAACGTCATATTTCGCCATCAGCTTGCGCGTACCGGCCAGAACCTCTTTGCCTTCGACGACAGCACGGATCCCAAACCCCGGTATCGCCTCGAACTGTTCCGTTGTCGGCAACTCGATGCCTTTAGCCCGGATTCCGGCCACGATCGCTTCCGCAAGCGGATGCTCGGAGTCCTTCTCGGCGGCGCCAACCAGGCGTAGAAAAGCATGCTCGTCTATATTTGCGGCGGCAACATCCGTAAGTTCCGGTTTCCCCTTCGTTACAGTGCCGGTTTTGTCGAGAATGATCGCATCGATTTTGTGCGTGGATTCCAGATGCTCGCCGCCTTTGAACAGCACGCCAAGCTCCGCGGCGCGGCCGGAGCCCGCCATAATCGATGTCGGAGTAGCGAGCCCCAGTGCGCAAGGGCAGGCGATGACCAGGATCGCAATCCCCTTCTCAAGCGCATTTGCAAAATCGCCCGGCGTCACCCAGAAGTACCAAACGAGAAATGCGGCAGCCGCAATCCCTACGACGATCGGCACGAAGATTCCGGAAATGACATCCGCTACCCGTTGAATCGGCGCTTTCGAGCCTTGCGCTTCTTCCACGACTTTAATGATTTGGGCAAGCGCGGTTTCCTTGCCGACTTTGGTCGCTTTCAATCTCAATCTTCCGTTTTTGTTGACGGTAGCACCGATCACGCTGTCGCCGGCTTTTTTCTCGACCGGGATGCTTTCGCCGGTCAGCATCGATTCATCGACCGAAGAACTTCCTTCCAGCACTTCCCCATCCACCGGAATCTTCTCCCCCGGTTTCACCACCACGATATCGCCGACGAGTACGTCTTCGACCGGGATCGTCATTTCCTGCCCGTCCCGGACAACGAGAGCCGTTTTCGCCTGAAGGCCCATCAGCGTCTTGATCGCTTCGGATGTACGGCCTTTAGCCAGCGACTCGAACAGCTTCCCGAGAATAACGAGAGTGATCAGGACCGCGCTCGTTTCGTAGTACATCGATGGACCGTGATGCGCCATGCCGCGCATTGAGGCCCATTCAATGGTTAAGTATAAGCTGTAGAAATACGCAGCCGACGTTCCAAGCGAGACGAGTACGTCCATATTGGCGCTCTTATTCCGCAGCGCTTTGAACGCACCCACATAGAATTGTTTGCCAATGTAAAATTGAACGGGTGTCGCGAGCGCCAATTGAAACCACGGATTCATGAAGAGTTCCGGCATCCAGATCGAGGATAAGAACGAAAAGTGGCTGACCATGGACCAGAGCAGCGGCAGCGAAAGAACCGCGGAAATCAACAGTTTGCGCTTTTGCCCTGAAATGGCTTTCTCGCGATGCTCCGCAGGATTGGCTTCGTCTTGCTTCGTTATCGCTTTATAGCCCAGCTTTTCCACACGCTGCTGCATGTCGGCGATGGATACATCGGCCGCGTTGTATTCGACTCGTGCGGTTTCCATTGCGAAGTTAACGGAAGCGTTCGTGACGCCGGGCAATTTGCCCAGGCCTTTTTCGATCTTATTGGCGCAAGCCGCGCAGGTCATGCCTTCCAATTTGAAATCGACGACTTCTTTGGCCGTACCGTAGCCGAGTTTCTGAATGCTCTGTTCCATTTGCGCGACATTTACTTTTTTCGGATCGTACGTAACTGTCGCCCGTTCCAAAGCAAAGTTCACGTTGGCTTCCGTCACGCCTTCAAGCTTACTTAGTCCCTTCTCAATCCGGTTTGCACACGCGGCGCATGTCATACCGGTTAATTGCAGGGACGTTTGCTCCTTTTCCAGCCTGGTTGCTTCCATCACGAACACCCCGTTTCTTTTCCGATTCGTTACACCACGTCGTATCCTTGTTCTTCAATGGTTTCCTTAATGGCAGCAAGCGTCAGTTGGCTTTCATCGTATGCTACGGCTACCGTTCCTCCCGAGAGATCGACTTTGCCGCTTGCCCCGATTGTTTTCAAAGCCGCTTCAATCGAATTGACACAGTGCCCGCAAGACATACCTTCAACTTTCAGCGTTACATTATTCATGGTTCATTTCTCCTTTGACTTTTGTAGTATTTATTTCATCAGCTTTTGAATGGTTTGTAGCAGCTCATCCACGACTTCGGCATCGCCTTGTTGGATGCGCTCCACTACACACTCTTTAAGATGGCCTGTTAAAAGAACTTTTCGCACGCTGTTCAGTGCAGCCTGAATGGCGGCAATTTGATTCAACACTTGATCGCAATATGTGTCTTTATCAATGAGGCCTTTCACACCGCGAATTTGTCCTTCAATCCGATTCAGTCGAGTTGTTAGATCCGATTTGACGGCATTTGAATGATGACTTCTTCGTCCATCCACCAGCGAACAGCATGATTCTTCAACGTTCACTTCCATAATGTTTATTGTAAGCACCTCCGCCATTTATAATATACCCCCCTACTGTATATTGTCAATATAATTTTAGTTTACCCCCCAACCCTATTTTTGATCTAAAACAAAAGGGATTCTCACGAATCCCAGGGAATCATTATTTTATAAGTTTATTTATGGTGAGTAGTAGTTCGTCGATCACTTCGTTCTCTCCATCTTGAATTCGCTCGATCACACAGCTCTTCATATGATGTTCCAAAAGAAGTTTTCCTACACCGTTCAATGCAGATTGGACCGACGAAATTTGATTTAGCACATCGTCGCAGTACGTATCCTTCTCAATCAGACCCTTAAGTCCCCGAACCTGACCTTCGATTCGGTTGAGGCGGCTTATCAAATTGTTTTTTGTTTTTTCAGAATGGTGACTTTGCCGCCCGTTAGTGACGCATGAATCGTGAGTATGCGTCTGGGCATTATCTTGTGTAAGTTGCTCCATTCAAATCACTCCTTTCTCACATTTATTGTACACTAGGGCCCCTACCCTATACAAAAACGGTTCAGCCAATGCTGATTCGTCATCGCCAATGTTTATTGCTTCGGCTTCCTCAAGAAAAGTAGTGCGGTGACCGCGCCTGCGACTGCGGCGATCACAGCGCCGATGAATGCCGCATGGAAACCGGTGTTCATTGCGGTGACTTGCTCTGTCCCTTGCTCCAGATGACCACCTGTCCAGGAGGTTGCCACCGCAGACATGATGGGCAAGACCAATCGCAGAACCGATCTGATGGCTTGAATTGGAGATCCCCGATGCGAGGCCGTTTCTGCCGGCTTCGCCCCGACATTGAAGCAATAGTCCCGGGAATAAAGGCAAGCGCCATTCCCAGTACGCCAAGCAAAGATTCGGGAAGCACAGTCGGATAACGATACAAGTTCTAATCTTTGACTCAGGACAAGAATTTTTATCGTTTCAACAAAAAATCCGCGTTAAACGCGGATCAGATACGATATATTTTCTTGTCCTCTGACATTGTTTCGATGCGATTTGCGCATGCTGCAGAAGTCATCCCCGTGGTTTGCAAAGTCGTTTATTTGGTTTCTTCAAAATGGGTTGCTCTCACAATGAATTACGCGACTTCGTATCCTTGTTCTTCGATGGCTTTTTTAATAGGCTCAATTGAAATTTTATTTTCGTCGAATGATACAGCCACGGACCCATTCTGAAGATCGACTTTTCCGGCTACGCCGATTTCTTTAAGTGCCCCTTCGATGGAATTTACGCAGTGCTGGCAACTCATACCTGAAACTTGCAGTGTTATGTTTTTCATTTTTCATCAACCCTTCTTTAATTAAATGTTTAGCGATTATAGCATTCCTGTGAAATGGATTCCTTACTCTTGAGGACCTTCGATACGATTTAAATGGATAATTATGTTTATTACTTTATCTGAGTGATGACTTTTCGTCCCGTTTGGTCGGCCGAACAACAACTTGAATTGTGCTCGCTACTTCTTCCAACATTCCCAGCTCCACGCTCATAAAACCCTCCTCTATCTATCTTTATAATAACTTACCCCCGCCCCCTATACACATATGGCGAACCTCCAGCCAAGTATTTGACTCGGCCGGAGGGAACCCACATTACATCGCTGAATTGGCGCTTGGTTCACCTTGTTTAGGGGTGCGGATAAAAAGCAGCGCTAATATCGCTCCTGCAAAAGCAACCATACTGGACCAGAAAAATGCTTGATGAAATCCGGCATTAAGAGCGGTTAACGGATCCACTCCAGTTTGAGATGCTGACGTAGAAGCAGCGATTGCAACCATGATTGCTAAACTAATAGCTGAGCCGATCTGATAACTTGTATTGGCAAGACCGGATGCCAGGCCAGCATCTTCCGGTTTGGCCCCTGACATGGATGCCATCGTTGCTGGGATATAGGCAAGTGACATCCCGAGCGCCCCCAGTAGTGATGCAGGAAGAATATTTTCGACGAAAGTGCCGTTTATAGGCGTGTTTCCGGAGAATAGAAGCATCGAAACTCCAAGCGCGATCAATCCGATGACTAAAATAGCTTTCATGCCGAACCTTCCAATTAATTTTCCTGTGATAAACATCATGAAAATAGCGATCAAAATCGTCATCGGCAGCAAAGCCACCCCGCCTGCGAAAGCCGAAAACTTCAAAACCTGTTGCATGTAAAGATTGAGTAAATACCAAAGAGGGATCCATCCGCCGGAAAGCATGATGAGTGCGATATTACCTGCAGCCAGATTAGGCGCTTTAAAGATCCGAAGCGGCACGAGCGGTTCTTTTTTCACTGCTTGAATGATGAGGAAGAGAACAAAAAGTACGGCTCCCGAAATAATTGTCCAAAGGGTGGATGGGGATCCCCATCCATGGTGTTCCGCAGTCACGATGCCAGAAACGATCAGTACCAATGCTGCTGTAACGAAGATGGCGCCCAGAATGTCTATGCTCCCTTTTCTGCGTATCCCTTTCGCAAGTAAGCCCGGAGCTAGGAGCAAAGCAATTATGCCTACCGGAACGTTAATTAAGAATGTCCATTTCCAACTTAGCCACTCGGTGATGACTCCTCCAAGAAACACTCCAGCCGATCCGCCAGCGGCGGCTGATGCCCCCCAGAATCCTAGAGCCTTGCCCAGTTCCTTGGGATTCCCGCCAAACAGCATCATGACGATCGTTAGAGCTGAAGGTGCTATTAAGGCGGAGCCAAATCCCTGTAAGGCGCGGCCAACATTTAGTACCTCATCGCTCCAAGCAAGTCCGGCAAGCAAAGACGCCAGAGTTAGAATGGAGAATCCCCACATGAAGATGTTTCGTTGGCCAAAGAGATCCGATAGACGACCTCCAAGCAACAACAACCCGCCAAAGAAAATGACATAAGCATTAAATACCCACTGCAAACTTTCTTGTGTGTACCCAAGCGCTTCCTTAATTGCCGGCAGCGCTACCCCAATAATTGACGTATCCATAATGACCATAAAGTTCGCAATACACAGTAGAGCCAACGCTTTCCAACGTTTGGGATTGGCCTGTGACGATGCCTGAGATTGTGTAGACATGATTTAACCTCCATCTGATCATGAACTACCGATTGGTTCCCTGATCTCCTTTACCGCTGTGACGGCCGTCAAGTTTTGTGGTAACGGATTTCATTCGGAGTTCTCGGGTTTATTATAGTATAGCCCCCCACCCTATAGTCAAGATATATTTTGATTCGTTTTCTATGTCTAGTCCATGTTTAAGCTTCCACCAGGATCTATTAGAAATTAACCCAATCCTAAAATAAGAGGATTGGGTTGTGACCGCAACTGCTGAGTTAGATGATTTTAGAAAACGGCAAACAGGCTACTTGTAATCACCATAGCTAAAGAGGACAACAGCGTTATGTAGTTTTTCCTTTGTTGGCGATTTTCGTCCACGACTTTCCATTGTCGCGGCTAATAATAACATTCCTTCTGATCGTAGCGATAGAGAGTTCAGAAGGGTCGGCTGGATTTTGAGAGATAAAGCTGACCATGTCTTCTCGATCCACTTCCTTGATAGCAATTTCTTTGAAGATATTCCCGTTTTGCAGTATTTGATAAATGATCCGCTCATTTGCTACTGCTGCGAACAATTCACCTTTCACTCCGTAGGCTACTGCGGTTACAGCTCTCCCTTCGAGCAGCTGCTGCAGTCATCACCAGCATTTTGCGATATAAACAAGCCCTGCTCGGTGCCGATTGCGACTATTTTATTATCTGTCGGATGTGTTGCCAGCGCCAACGGCTCCGTTGTAATGCCATTCATCTGACTCCTCATCCAGGTTGAAGCGTCATCTTTGCTGAAGTAGAGTCCCATCGTATCCATCTTGCTGTTTGGCGTTGGATTGAAGACATAAATGGTATGCGTCCGATAACCGGCTGCCATGAGGTGAAAGTCGCTTTCACCCGCAAGCCCTCGCGTTGCGATCGTCTTGCCCATATCCGAACTCTGGATAATGCCAAGGGGGTTCTCAAGCTTGCCACCGGCTCCAGGATGCCCACTGCTGTAAAATCCACTATCCACGGTTACAAAGCCCATGTAATCATGTTTCTGCGCCTCTGCTTCACTCCATTTATCGTTTGAAAAAGCAATGAGGCCCGTATGTGCCGGTATCAACAGCGTTTGACCATCGCTTGTATAGCCAAGTCCGTGAATGTGTTCCAACTGTAGATTTTCTTTGCCGCACCCAGCAAGCAAGACTGCAAATGCACTTAAAAGCAAAATCGTGACTCGTTTATTCATTGGAACCTCCGATTGTTCGATTACGGATTATTCGATACGTCCCCATAACAAGAAGCAAGAAGACAGTATATACCGCTATGACGATTAAACACTTTTGGTATCCTTAACGAATTGATCTCCCACCATAGTAAATGTAATCATAACTGGGATTTTGCCAATGATCGTGGCTAGCAGAAAAACCTTTTGAGACATACGACTTACTCCTGCATAAATATTAACGGCTTGCGCCGGAATAATCGGAATCAGCCGTGCAAATAGCACCGCTAAGAACGGGTGCTGATCGACATAACCGGTAAAGCGATCGATGTTTTTATATCTTATAAGCAGTTTTTGCGCGCCGCTTGCAAAAAATACACGTACAAGAACAAACATGATCAACGCGGCAAGCGTTGAAGCTGCAACATTGATCAAAGCTCCCACTACCAATCCAAACTTCACTCCGATGACAGCGCCAACCACTCCGTACGGGATTACGGGTACGAGCGCTACAAGCATTGCCGCCAAAACAGCCGAGAGCAGTGACGGCGCCCCCGGCTTTTGAAGCCATAATAGAAGTTCCTGATGGTACCGGATACCTAATATCGCAACGACGATATAGACTGCTACAACCGCCGCTTTGCTTTTTGCCATTCGTTTAATTCCCTTCGACAACAGAATGTCCTAACAGCGGCAAAGCCCACAGCAAGAGACTAAATATCTATCTAGGCTCAATTGGCATAAAAAACATTATACCCTTTACTTTTGAAGAAGTTGTGAAGGAAAGAACACCTGTACCTCCGTCCCAACTCCTACTTTGCTTTCTAACTTAATCGTACCACCATGCGCCTCTACAATTGCCTTTACAATAGATAATCCAATTCCGGCTCCGCCGGTTTTACGGCTTCGGGATTTTTCGCCGCGATAAAAGCGTTCAAATACCATCGAAAGCTCGCTTTCTTTAATCCCAATACCACTATCTATCACGCTGACGGTCATACCCTCCTGGACAGTTCTTATTTCGATGCGCACGGTGCCACCTGACGGTGTGAATTTAAGTGCATTGGATAGTAAATTCGTGATGACCTGACCTATACGCTGTTTATCAAGACTCACGTATACAGGACTATGGGGAGCGACGTTTAAGCTAATGCCCCTCTGAACAAAGAGCGGACGCATAGCATCTGCATTATGCTCCACCAATTCTGTGAGGTCTTCTGTTTCTAGCTTAAGTTTTGCATGCGGCGACTCCACCTCGGTTAGATGACTTAGGTCGCCCACTAAGTGGGTTAGACGTTCCACTTCCTCAAAGCATGATGCAAGCCGCTTTGGCGTCGGCTCCCATACCCCATCCAGCATCGCCGCGATATGGCTTTTAAGCGTCGCTAGGGGTGTGCGCAGTTCATGCGCCACATCTGCCGTCATTGTTTTCCGAAGCTGCTCTTGCCTTACCAGTTGCTCTGCTAAATGATTGAGCGATCGCCCAAGGTCGGAGAGCTCGTCTTCCCCGTTTACGTGCGTGCGAACATTAAGTTCTCCTTTGGCCATCTGATGTGCAGTTTGTTTCATATCAATCAGCGGCGTTGTAATGCGCTTTGCAACCACCACACTCACCAAAGCGGTGACACAAATACCAATGACAAAGGTCCAAAGAGTGGATTGCATGATCGCCAGTTCAAAATGGTGGTTAAAGGAATCGGAACTTACATTCATGTCCATTTCCTGGTCCGTGAACATGATAAAGTGCCGATGAGTCTGAAAAATAATCATCAGTGTTGATACGAGCAACATGCTGGAAGTAATGAGCATAAACGCAAAGCTCAATCGAGCAAAGAGACTTTTCATATATCAATTTCCTCCCGCAAAACGATAACCTACGCCATAAACGGTCACGATATATTGGGGATATTTAGGATCCATTTCGATTTTCTGACGAAGATTCTTAATATGCTGATCAATCGTACGCACATCTCCTACAAATTCGTATCCGAGCACGATATCAATGAGTTGCTCGCGTGTAAATACTCGCTCCGGACGCTTTGCCATAGCTACTAGCAGCTTGAATTCATTCGGTGTGAGGTTTACTTGCTCACCTAATTTTGTTACCTCATGGACTTGTGCATCAATGACCAGTTCCCCATCACCAAACGATATGTGATCGCTAAGGAGCGCATCATCTTGCGTGCGCCGCAAGATCACTTTCACTCGCGCGATTACTTCTCTTGGGTTAAAGGGCTTGATAACATAATCGTCAGCACCAATGGAGAGCCCGTGGATGCGGTTTTCATCTGCAATTTTTGCTGTGAGCATTAAAATAGGAACAGAAGAGATCTGGCGGATCTTTCGGCAAACCTCTTCTCCAGATAGGTCCGGCAGCATCAAATCCAGGATAACCAGGGCAATACGTTCCTTGGCAATCGTAATTAAAGCGTCTTTTCCTGTAGCTGCCTCTACACAATCAAATTCATTATGTTGCAAATAAGAAAGAAGAACCTCTCGAATCTTCTCCTCATCATCCACGATAAGAATCGTTTTTTTCATGCTGCCCCTCCGATATCAAGTCGCTGAGCTTTGTTATGATCTACTCACACCATTAATATATTATACCCCCCTATGGTACGCAAAATTATACTATAGATTTTCCGCAAATGCCTCGCTGGCTCTTCATATTCAACGCACCCTGGCATTTAAGCACAAAAAAAGGGCGAAAAGCTGCGCCCTTTTTCTGTATATTAAGCTGCCATCTTGCGACACGCCTCTGCGCATTTAAAACATGCTTCTGCGCAACGCTTGCAGTGTTCATGATCATGCTTGTTGCATTCATCTCCACAGGCCTGACAAACATCAGCGCAAAGTTTGCATATCTCCTTCGCATACGATGCACTCATGGACATAGCATTTGCTGCGACACTGCAAACTTCTGCGCATTCACGATCAAGACGAATGCATTCTTTCATCATGTGAATGTGCTCTTCGTTCAAACATTCACTGTAGCAGTGGTTACATGCCTTCATACATTCAAGACATGCTTCAATACAATCGGCGTAGTTGCTCGACATCATTTCCATGTTCAATACCTCCCAGAATAATTTTTATCCCTTTGTCTTACCTATTGGACTCGGCGCGCAAAGCTGAGAGAAGTCTAATTTCATTCTCATAACAGTTGCGAAGCCTGTTATTATGCGGGTTCTCGCGCTCATTGTAAAATTTTATGAAGTTTTGTTTATGTTATATTGGGTTGAGCTTCCGCTGATTAAACATCTTGGAGGGAACCCACGACGTGCAACAGAAGAAACTTTTCAGAAAAAGCGCCTGTATAGTGCTTTCCGCATTGATTGGATTTATTGCTCTTGGATTTGGACAGGTAGGGAAAGCCAGTGCATCATCTCACAGCAAAGTTGACAAGGTTGTTAACACCGGAACGAAATACATAGGCGTTAAATATCGCTTTGGCGCTCCATCCGGTGTGACATATGCTTTTGATTGCTCATCTTTTACACAATACATCTTTAAAAAGATTGGCATTTCGTTGCCGCGCACTTCGTCGCAGCAAGTAATCAAGGGCGTGAAAGTGGCAAAGGCCAGTCTTAAAAAGGGCGATCTTGTCTTCTTTAAAGATCCGGGACGTAGCGGTGGCATTGGGCATGTGGCAGTATACATTGGGAACAACAAAATGCTCGGAGCATCTGACAAAGCCGTTAAAATATCGAATATGAACTCATCGTATTGGAAAAAAAATTATGTGACAGCACGCCGAGTAGTAAAAAGCTAGTCCTTACACCGCTCTTATTGTTCGTTCTGATGCGTGAAATAATTCACCATAGGATTCACATCGAATATCCTTGCTGATTGACATGCTTTATACATCTGATTTAGCTCTGTTCAGTCTATCCGAAATGCACTGTTTCATTATTGGCAGCATAGCGCATCAAAAAGCAGGCCTTTTTACAGGCCTGCTTTTATTTCTTTCTTATTTCCCATTTAACTCGCTCTCGACGACCCACATATGGTTTTTAACTGGCTCACCGCCGGTGGTCGGCATGTAATCCAGCATATACACAGTTGTTTGTTCAGCAGAATCAATTGTCGCCTCGGCGCCTTTCATGCCTTCCATATGATCGGCTTCAAGCGTCACCTTCGATCCTTTTGCGAGCGGAGAGCTGCCTGGATCCTTAAGCTCTTCATGAATCACCCATTTGTGGTTTGTTACTTCGGGTCCGTCATTAGTGGGTTTGTAGGATACCGCATAGACGGTCGTATCGAAAGCACCAACGATGGTTGCCGTCGCACCATTCATGCCTGGCATATGATCAGCGTTGATAATCACTTGCGATCCGACAGGAAACTTAGGATTAGCTGCTTCCTTTAAGCCGGCAGGCACTTCGCTAGATCCGTTATGGTTCATCTCTTGACCCATATTCGAGTGACCCATACTATCGCTTGCTTGTGTGTTGTCATTACCTGCTCCATTTCCGCAGGCGCTTAGCAAAAGCATGAAGGCGAGCCCGATAAAAACGAAATATTTTTTCACAACTTGCACTCCCTTCAACAGTTTTGATCAACTTCACATAGTTTAACCAAAACTTTTGAAGATCTTGTGAAGATAAAGGAACGACAAGGCGAGACATGCTCAGGGCTCCTGAGTTTGTAAAGTTCATCGACGTGCTTATCGACGTAATATATTTGTATGATGATGAGGGAGATAGTCGTTGGATCGAACATCCAAGCGGTCAATTGGTTGATGTAGTTGCAATTCCTTTTAAAACTAATAATCTAATAAGGGTCTTCCCCTTAGATATAGCATTGATGAACACTGATGTAGTGATGCGCCCAGCCATGTCGGTCTCAATCATCGGATTCCCGTTTGGATTATCCTAATGATTCGCTGTTGATATATAAATAACAGTTCAAGTGGTGGAGATTCAACCTAGGCGTCGGTATAACCATGGTCGGCAGTTGAGTTATTTAACGCTCTTATTCATAGTCCTATCTGTTTTAATTACGAGACTATATCTATGGATGAGGAATTTGTTATCCTTGCTACAACTGCTTCGGAATCCTTACCTACTCCACCAATTAGTGCAGAACCACGATTTCTCTGCCAAGGCATTCCCAGAAAATAAAGACCTGCTATTGGACTGATACCCCTCTTCATGATGCGGCTTCCCCTTTTCATCATTTGCGTTAGGAATATCAATCCAACGGTAATCTGAATAGTAACCCGTTGCCCAAATGATGTTCTTAACTTGCATGGAAGTTTGGTCCTCAAAGAAGATTACATCCACATTAGCAGCCTTTGTACGTGGCTTCAATGCAACGCTCCCTTTTTTTATGAGCGATTTCAGATCATAGCCCAATATCGGATCAGGTTGTTTATGAAGCCATTTTCCGAATCTAGAGTAGACACTAGCTTGATAAACCCCCAGCTTTCCAAACCACCAGAATATACTCTTTTTCATTATTTGTAAGGGCAAGAACTTAATATTGTGGCTTACGGATAACGTCACATGAAGTTAGTACGCCAATTCAACGGCTATTTGAGCCCCCGAGTTGCCGCCGCCAACAACCAGTACAGCTCCATCCTGTAGTTGTGATGCGTTTCGGTAGTTTGCCGAATGTAATTGAATAACGTCACTTGAAATTGAATTTGATATTTGAGGGATAAAGGGCTTTTGAAACGGGCCGGCTGCAACAATAACGTGCTTTGATGCAAATTCCCCTTGATTCGTATCTAGAAGGAAATGATCCTCTGTCTTCGTTAGATTGTTTACCTCAGTTGCTAACTGAATCGGGAGTCCAAAATGCTGCGCATAGTTTTGTAAGTATTCTGCAATTTCATCCTTCGTTGCATAGCCTTGGGGGTCTCCATCTAAAGGAAGTCCGGGCAAAGCGCTATAGAACCGCGGTGTGAACAAAACGAGACTGTCGTAGCGCGCCCTCCACGCATAGCCTACCCGGTCACTTTGATCGAGTATGATGAACGACAAGCCAGCGCTGCGTAGAAAATAGCCCGCAGCAAGTCCGGCTTGCCCGGCACCAATCACAATGACATCATACAATCGCATGAATAACTCCTCCTTGAAATAGGAGCACACACTAGCGAAGGCAGCTCCTATTATGAATATGTAATTCTATTGAACTTACATCGTGGCGATATGCATTGCTTATGTATACCGCAACATATTATAACAGACTAATATGTTTTGAAATGTGAGGATCTGTGATATATTAGTGGAAGTTAATATAAGGGGTGAGATATTGAAACACTTGTACAAGCCGTTCATTTTTTTAATTGTCATTATGTTATTCACGCTCGCTTGTTCCTTCAATAAAGAAGAGTCTCACGCACATGCTGATACCGATCTCCTGGAAACCACTTCGTCTTCGGAAGTACTTCCTGCATTCTTATCTAATCAACCGGATGAAGTTCGTACCGTATATCAACTCGCAGCTGTCGCAGAGGATATACTTCAGTGGATCCCTTGTTATTGCGGGTGCGGCGAAGGTCAAGGACACAAGAATAATTTCAACTGCTTTATTAAAGAGAAGAATGATGATGGTTCAGTAATCTGGACTGATCACGGAACACGATGCGGGGTATGCTTACAGATTGCTGTTCAATCGGCTCGAATGAAGCAACTGGGAGCTACGGACAAAGAAATTCGCACTTTTATTGATGAAACCTACAAATCAGGATACGGTAAGCCTACGGACACGCCAATGCCGTCTGTATAGCACTTAAACCCCCATTAAATGCTGATGGGGGTTCAGTTTGAAACACATATTAGTGGACACTAATATAATAAGTATTAGTAATAGTTAGTGCGATAATGGAGGATTAATAAATGGTGAAGACAAGTAGTGAAGTGAAAGCGAAGTTTATTCGTGGCTTTAGCGATAAGACTAGGCTTCAAATACTGGAATCCATTAAACATAAAGAAAAAACTGTATCTCAAATTGTCGACGACCTTAAAGGAAACCAGTCCAACATTTCGCAACACTTGGCTTGTCTAAAGGGCTGCGGAATTATCGTTAGCAGACAAGAAGGAAAATACATTTATTACAGCCTGAGAAATGCAGAAATCGCGCAATTAATGGAAATCATGGAGGCCGTTTTCGTTCAAGTGGAAGAAGAAGTCGCTGCTTGCGAGAGGAACGATGAATTGGACTGCTGCCCGAAACAATAAGGGGGATGCCCGTTATGAGCGAGGATAAAGAAAAAAAGGATACCTGCTATGCTGATCAGAATTGCTCATCAACCTCCGATAAGCCTAAAGAGATGAAGTTCAAGAAAAGTCTAAACCTGGTCAACGTCACTTCCACGGTGCCGCTAGCGAATTCTTGCTGCGCGCCTGAAGTCACGAATTCTGTTAACAGTGAAAACATACCTGGTGATGTAGTGGGTCATAAAACCGAATTTATTGTTTACGGAATGGATTGTTCGGCCTGCGCCCTCACGATCCAGAAAGCTGTCGGTAAAGCGGATGGCGTCAGCCAAGTTCAAGTGAATTACAGCACGGGCAAAATGAAGGTAGCGACGCAATCTCCGGCGGACGCCGCCAAGCTGCCTGATGCCGTCAAAAAGCTTGGCTATTCATTGCAGCAGGTTGAGGAGCGCGGGCGGTCACGCACCTACCGGATTGAAGGCATGGATTGCGGCTCGTGCGCGTTGACGATCGAAAATCATCTTAAAAAGCTTCCTGCCGTTGAGACGGTGAGCGTCAACTTCTCAACCGGCAAGATGACGATCGAGCACGATAATCCCGTAGACGACATCATCCAGGAAGTGTCTAAGGCGGGTTATAAAGCTGCCTTGGACACAAAAAAAAGAGGAGCAGCCGAAGCCCCCGCTGACAAAACGGCGCTGAATACCGTCGTACTGTCCGGCGCTTTGCTGCTACTGAGCTTCATCGGCGGATATACGGTAGTGTCGGATATCTTAATTAACCTGCTGTTGGCCGTATCCATCGTCGTTGGGATATTTAAACCGGCAAAGAGCGCTTACTATGCCGTCAAGAGCCGCTCTCTGGACATGAATGTCCTGATGACGGTCGCAGTCCTCGGCGCCGTAGCGATCGGACAATGGCTGGAAGGAGCGACCGTCGTCTGGCTGTTCGCATTGGGCAATCTGCTGCAGTCCAAGTCGATTGACAAGACGCGCAACTCAATCCGAAGCTTGCTGGACCTGGCGCCGTCCGAAGCGAATGTGAAGCAAGGCGTGACTGTCATACGCTTGCCCGTTGAAGAGGTGTCCGTGGGGCAGATCATCGTCGTCCGGCCGGGCGACAAGATCCCGTTGGACGGCGAGGTCGTGCTCGGGGAGTCCAGCGTCGATCAAGCTCCGATCACCGGCGAGTCCATACCTGTCGACAAAAAGATCGGCGATTCCGTCTTTGCTGGAACCTTGAATGCGCACGGTCTTCTAGAGATCCGAGTGACGAAGCTGGCGGAGGACACGACGATCTCCAAAATCATCGAGCTAGTAGAGACCGCGCAGGAGCAAAAGGCGCCAACGGAAGCGTTCGTCGATCGTTTCGCCCGAATCTACACGCCGATCGTCTTTATCGTTGCGCTGCTGGTGATGGTCTTGCCGCCTGTCTTCGGATCCGGGACGTGGGCCGATTGGTTTTACAAGGGCTTGGAGCTTCTCGTCATCGCTTGCCCGTGCGCCCTGGTCATCTCCACACCGGTCGCTGTCGTGTCGTCAATCGGGAACGCCGCAAGGAACGGGATACTCATCAAAGGCGGGACTCACCTCGAGGTCGCAGGCAAAATAACGGCCATCGCCTTCGACAAGACCGGCACCTTAACCGAAGGCAGGCCTAACGTGACGCAAGTCCGAATCTCGCGTGGAACGGAAGAGGAACTACTGGCCATTGCAAGCGCGCTTGAGGCCTATTCCACGCACCCTATAGCGAAGACGATCGTGGCGTTTGTGCAAGCAAGAGGAATCCCTGCAAAAAAAGGGAGCTCTTTTCGCAATATCGTTGGCAAGGGCGTCGCAGCGGTCATTAATAATGTGGAATATTTTGCGGGCAACGACAGACTGTTCACGGAGCTCCAGACACCACTTGGAAACCTCGCCGGCGAGATCGAGGCCTTGCAGGCCAAGGGGAATACGATCGTCCTGATAGGCACCTCTGAGGCGATTCTTGGCATCGTCGCGGTCGCGGACACGGTGAGGCCAACATCGGCCGCCGCGCTGACTCGCCTACAGCAGATCGGCGTCCGGCAAGTCGTCATGCTGACCGGCGACAACGAAGGGACGGCGAAGCACATCGCTTCCGCGACCGGCGTAACCCGATACTTCTCCGAGCTCATGCCGGAAGATAAAGTAACAGCCGTCCAACAGCTCCAGTCTGAGCGCTACAAGGTGGCGATGGTAGGCGACGGCATCAATGATGCCCCTGCACTGGCGACAGCCGATCTAGGAATTGCGATGGGAGGAGCAGGCACTGATACGGCCATGGAGACGGCGGATATTGTTCTTATGGCGGATAATTTGGAGAAGTTGCCCCATCTGGTCAAGCTGAGCCGTTCTACGTTGCAGATTATCAAGCAGAATATCTGGTTCTCTCTCATTATCAAGGCAGCTGCGCTGATCCTTATTTTCCCGGACCTGCTGACGCTCTGGATAGCCGTTCTTAGCGACACAGGCGCCGCCATCCTTGTCATCTTGAACAGCATGAGATTGTTGAGAATTAAGGGATAACAGCAAAGAGCCTCTTCAGTGAGGCTCTTTTCTTTTGCCTGAAATCGACTAGTATCGGCTTGAGTCAATGTCTATAGTATAAGTTAATACGAATATAACAATCCAATTATATAATGATTCAGAATCAACATTCGAAAGGTGGATGACCATGGATTCTGCACGCCGTCAGCTTCGTCTCTATTTCCTTTGTGGACAAAATCGGTGCCGAAGCCAAATTGCTGAAGCATACGCAAGAAGCTTAGGAAACGAACAACTTTTCGTTGCCAGCGCTGGTTTAAACCCGAGTTCCATTCATCCATTTACCGTTCAAGTATTGCTTGAGGATCAAATTGATATCTCAAGATCCCAATCAAAGAAAATCGATATGAAGGTATTTCTTGCTTCCCAAGTCATCATCAAACTGTGTGGGGATATTAATGAGCGTTGTCCAATCGTTCCTTTTGGTATTCGGAATGAGCAATGGAACATTCACGATCCCCTTTCGGATGATGTTTCAACACTTGAAGCTGTCAGAGCAACCAGGGATGAAATTAAAGCCAAAGTTATTGCCTTATTACATGAGCATGATGCACTTTCAGCGATCGAATCAAACCGTTATTAAACGGGGAATACTATTCATTCTCGTCGCAATAAATATAAGCAATTGATAATATAATGAATCAATTATATAATCAGTCATAAATATCGAAGAAGTATAAACTGAAAGGAGTGAGACAGTTGGTAATCAATCAGACATCGATTGTTGAAATGGCAGACACGATGAAACTTCTTTCAGATAAGACTCGCCTAACGATCGTCGCCTTACTCAAAGAACGTGAAATGTGCGTATGCGATATTGTAGACGTTCTGGAAACGACACAACCTAATATCAGTCAGCATCTGAAGAAGCTTAAAATGGGTGGGATTGTGAACGAGACACGCCGAAGCCAGTGGATTTATTACTCGCTAAATGTGAATGACAAACCCTATCTAAACGAAATTATTGGTCAATTGCCTTCGATGAAAGATCGAGTAAATGCGCTCAAATCCAATAGCTGCTGTTAACTTGGAGGTCCTATGCTAGCCATTGCGTCTATCATTTTTCTTGTAACACTAATTTTTGTTATCTGGCAGCCAAAAGGGTTGAACATTGGCTGGTCAGCCTGCGGCGGCGCGATCATTGCGTTGATCTTTGGAGTCGTTAACTTCCATGATGTATGGGATGTCACTCAGATCGTTTGGAATGCTACGCTTGCCTTCGTCGCTGTCATTTTGATCTCCTTAATTCTTGATGAGATTGGTTTCTTTGAATGGGCGGCGCTTCATATGGCCCGAGCAGCCAAGGGTAACGGTAATTTAATGTTCGTGTATGTCATCTTGCTCGGAGCTGCTGTTGCCTTTTTCTTTGCCAACGACGGTGCCGCGCTCATTTTGACGCCAATTGTTCTTGCCATGGTCAGAGCTTTGAAATTCGATGAACGTATGATTTTGCCCTTCATCATGGCAAGTGGCTTCATCTCCGACACGGCATCATTACCGCTTGTGGTCAGTAACCTTGTGAACATCGTCTCTTCTGACTTTTTTGGCGTAGGCTTTGTCGAGTATGCTAGTCGGATGATTGTTCCGACCTTGTTCTCCGTGGCGGCCAGCCTTCTCGTGCTTTACTTGTTCTACCGCCGAAGCATTCCGAAGCAATATGACTTGTCGCAGCTCAAGAAGCCGTCTGAAGCGATTAAGGATTTACGTATGTTTAAAATTTCATGGGTCATCCTGGCTGTCCTTCTTATTGCTTATTTGATTAGCGAGTTCATTAATGTGCCGGTATCCATCATTGCAGGCGCGGCTGCGATCATCTTCTTGCTATTGGCGAGACAAAGCCGCGAGGTGCACACCTGGAAGCTCGTGAAAGGCGCTCCTTGGGCCGTTGTCGTCTTCTCCATCGGTATGTATGTCGTAGTCTATGGCCTGCGGAATGTAGGTCTTACAGACGAGCTGGGGAGCGTTTTTGAATGGGTAGGCGATCAAGGTCTATTTGTGGCCACGGTGGGCTCCGGATTTATCGCTGCTATCCTCTCCTCCATTATGAACAACATGCCGACGGTTATGATCAATGCTTTGGCCATTCAGGATACGAACCCTACAGGGATCATTCGCGAAGCCTTTATCTACGCCAATGTTATCGGCTCCGACTTAGGACCGAAGATTACGCCGATCGGGTCATTAGCTACGCTGCTTTGGCTGCATGTACTCTCCGGCAAGGGCGTTAAGATCTCGTGGGGAGCATATTTTAAGACCGGCATTATTCTTACTGTCCCTGTTTTGTTTATCACGCTCTGCGGATTGTTCCTCTGGCTAAAAGTAATCGGTTAAATCCATAAACCAATCCACCTTAAAGGGGTCATTCAAATGTCTAATAAGCCGCTCGTTTACTTTCTCTGCACTGGCAACTCCTGCCGTAGCCAAATCGCTGACGGCTTCCTGACCGCACTTGGCGGAGACAAGTACGAAGTTAAAAGTGCCGGCTTGGAGGCACATGGACTCAACCCTCGAGCCGTTCAAGTCATGAAAGAGGCTGGCGTCGATATCAGCAACAACAGCTCCAACGTGATCGATCCGGAGATCCTAAACCGTGCGACATACGTGATCACGCTCTGCGGTCACGCAGACGAGCATTGCCCGGTTATCAGCAACAAGAACGTTATCAAATGGCACTGGGGCTTTGACGATCCGGCCAAAGCGACCGGCACAGAAGAAGAAATCATGACACAATTTCGATCCGTACGCGACGACATCAAGGCTCGCATTGAGAAGTTCGTTCAAACCGGTGAGTAAGATGACAGCCTCGATCAAGCGCATGCATGTTGCCGTAAATTGCTCCGATTTAGAAAAGTCGCTTTCCTTCTATCGCAATTTCTTCGGCGCAGAGCCTTCGAAGGTGAGGGAAAACTATGTGAAGTTTGAACTCGACAACCCGGCGCTACATTTCTCACTAAATGTTCGCCCTTTCGAGAAAAATGGCGTTCTCAATCATCTGGGTTTCCAGGTTGATCATACAGAAGACGTGCTGGCTATGGGCGAACGTCTTCGCCAATCGGGACTGCTTCTGATTGATGAGATGAATACGACGTGCTGTTACGCCGTTCAAGACAAAGTTTGGGTTTACGATCCGGACGGGAATGCATGGGAGATCTTTTTTACGAAGGAAGATTCGGAGTTCGAATCCGCTGGTGAAGCACGCGACTTGTCTCTTTGCTGCGCGCCTCCGGCAGCTCCAGTCGCAGTTGAGTTTGCAAATTTCCGCAAGAAATAATGTTCGTGGGAGTGGCTTAAATGGAGAAGTATCATGCCCTATTTGAGGACAAAATTTTTATGGGTGGCGCAGCAGACGTAGAAGCGATTGAGAAAAATGAAGGGATCGATGTCATTGTCGACCTGCGTGGGGAAGCAACGGAATGCGCCTATCCATCTTCAAACGCAAAATGGGTTCAGATCCCTTTAGGCGACAACTCAGCGGAAAGCCAGCATCTATTGTTCAAGCAGGCAATCGACGCAGTCGTTGACGCTTATAAAAACGGTCAGAAGGTTGCCTTCCATTGTGGAGGCGGAAAAGGGCGTACCGGAACAGTAGCTGCGGGGACTCTAATGGCTCTAGGGGTTGCCGACAACCTTAATGAGGCGGAGGCCCAGGCAAAGACCATACGCCCTGTAATTGATATCAAGCCGGTTCAAAAAGAAGCATTGGAAAAGATTTTTGAGTGAGTAACAGAAGGAGGTACCCCTAAGGGGAGCACCTCCTTCATTTTTATTTTAAGCCAACCTTTGATTCAAAGAACCTATTCTAAAAGTTAAAATGGGGTATTAGTGACCACTTACAGGCAGTATCATTTATTGGGCTGTTCTCTTTTGCCCTGCTTTCCCTCATCTAAGGGTCAGGAATAAATTCATAGACTTTTATCAATTCTTTGAAATGCCTTATTCGGTACCATGATTAATTTATATCTTCCATCCGGAAGCTCATTCACTACCCGACGAGTATCACTATCCTTTACGGTGATACCAATAATCACTTGATTCCGACTGAAATCCTCGATGATCTTTTCAAAAAACTTTTCCATGTCATCCACGATAATACTGTGCTGTGCTGGCTCGTCAAAAATCAATGTGCCTGGATGGTTACCCATATCTTTATTAGAAGTCTGCAAAAGAGCCAAAGTAAAAGCCCAGATTGCTCTAATATTATCACTCGCCGATGAATCGAACTTCATATCAAACCCTTCAATTGCAGGCAAATAATTTTCCTTTGAAATTTCAACTTGATTCAGATTCAAAACGCTTTTGTAACCAAAACTTTTGATGTTATCAACAAAGTACTCTTGTAGATGCGCTAATTTAGCTATATCTTTCTCCGAATATTTTTTTTCTGGCAGTCTGGCCTTCTTCTCAAGGTAGTCCTTCCACCTATCTGATAACAATTCGAACGTAATTTTATGATCCGCGTAAAAGTTCATTAACTTATTTAAATTGCTGATTTCGTTTTCGATACTTAACCTTTTATAGACGATTGCTTCTGAATAGCTGTCATTAGTATGGTACAAATCGCTTCGTATTGATTTTGCCAAGCTCCGAAGCTTAAATAAACCGCTCTCTACAAGATTTATATTATTTTGGAGTTTATCGATATTGCTTTCATGACTTAGTTTAGCAAACTTAAGCATGTCTTTTTGAGCATTTAAATGTCTGATATTTTCATCTACACTCATAATCGGCATATCAATCGGAAGTGGCAATAATGTATCTGCTATTTCTTGATGGCATGTAGGACAAACATCTTTTGATGTATAAAGATCTAGTCCAGAACCGAGATCTCTAAGCCGCGCAGCGTCCTTATTATTACTAATGTCCGTCTCAATAATCTCTAGATTATTCTGTAAACGCCTGATACTAATATGTTCGGAATCTAAACGATCTCTTAACCTAATTACATCTCTCTCATATTCCCGTATTGTTTTCTCAGTTTCGCTAAGTTCAACTTGAAGCTCTTCGAAATTATCGACTATTTTTGGTTTCAGCGCCTTTAAATCGTTATACTCTTCAGTTAACTTATTGATGTATTCATCTATAAGTTCGTTACCCTTTTGAATTATGATTTTTGAATAGTCTAAATCAGTCAAAATTTTTGGGGAAAGCGGTAGACCAGTAACTGTGCAGGATTCCCTTTCGACAAGCAAATTTATATCTCTTACAACTGAAGTCCATTCTTTTCCGATAGCATCTTCTTCAGAACGTAAGCGATCTTTTTTTCTTTCATTTTCAAGCGTATCCAAATTCAAAATAAATTCAATTATGCGCTTCTTTGACTCTTTAATTCCCAAAATCGGCATTCCAGATAAGATATCCGCCCAGCCATGTTTTTGTTCAATAAACATTCCCGAGAAGATTAATTGTAGATATAATTTCCTAATAGCATCATCAGAAGCCGGAACAAACGGTAGTTTAATATGTAGAAATTTTTCCAAGAAATTATGAAATCCTTTTTTGTTGTTTGCAGAGTAAGGCATATGCACATACATATCTTCATGAAGCGTATCTGGAAGTTGGATATTTTCTAAGTTTGAGTAGTAGACGCTAATAAGCCGGCTGTCACGATTCTCCATCTTAGCCGCTCTATAAATGGTAATAACCTCTAGTCCGTTGGTAACTTCTAAGTACGCTCCTGATTCCAGAACCGGCCAAGCTGTTTTGCCCTCTTCTATTATTGACTTGAACGCTGCTGTGAGTACTTTCTCACCACGCCCACCAATAATTTCTTCAAATCCTAAGCAGTAATAGATCATTGTAATTATCGAGCTTTTACCTCGGGTGTTATCATCGCTGGCAATTAAATTTAATCCCGATTGAAACGTATCGTCAAAGCCAAAAACGTTATCCTTGGTTTTGATTTCAACTCTTATTCTATTTATCTTCAACATTGGAGTACCTCCAAAACGTCGTAAGTTCCTTAATTTTTTCTTCAGTTAACTTATTTGCCAGCAAGAAGAGGAATTTCTTTTCAGAACTCATAAGGCTTATATCTTTCATGATTACTTTTATAAACGCCTTACCTTTTGGTGTAAGGCGAAATAAACCATTCTTTTGTTGATTGAATAGCCCCTCAGCCATTGCATATTTAACAGCACGATTTACTGCAGGGTCAAACCTTACAACTGTATAGCTATTGGATTCACTATTTGCAAACTCCAACAGTTTTTCTTTATCGCCCATCGTACTTAGCGCAGTCGATATCATCTGCAACTTCATTAATGAGCATCCCCCGCGTGCGTTAAATTCGAGAATAAGACTGAGCTGCGCTATCCTATAGCTAATTCGATAATTAAAGGGTACAGCATCAGGTTTAGCATCAAAAATTATTTCATCAGCTAGCAAGTAGCTTTTATCCACATTCTCACCTACTTCTAAATTGCATTGAACAGTCAGCTAGCCAGCTACTTATTAAGTCCAATTTCAATTCCGTGATTGAAGCTGGATTGAGGTATTTAAATTGGCGCTCAAGTGTATTTTGAAAATCATTAAGTATTTCATTGAATACTTTAAAATTCATAGAACTATCTGGATTTAATCGAGTAGTCATTTTTACTTGTTTCTTATACGATTGCTCTAACATATATATATCTTCGAACACTTCCGGATAGCCTTCCCGAAGAATTCTAAGAACTTCAAGTCCATTAATATAGGCCTCTATATGTATATCTATTAACTCATTTAAGTCCTCTTCTGTCTCATCAATGTTCCCTCTTACAGCCTTAATTTTTCTTTTAATGTTTTCAGCCTTTTCGGAGTCACATTTGGACCAATCAGGTTTTCCTACATGAAGTATAGCGAAATTAAGTTTAACATCAGTAATTGTAGTTCTAATAATACGAGTAATCTCGACCTTAAAATCTTCAGCGGTTTTAATTAAGATTGCAAAATTATCATCAATATAGTCATATTCTTGGGGATTCTTTTTTTTCAGATCTAGTACTTCTTTTCTCTTTGCCTCTGCATGTACAACTATCCTAGCATCCTTATATTCCGGAATGACAAAATGCCATTCCTTTATATTTTGTATACCTAGTTCTTTTAGGCGTTTGGCGTACTGCAAAGAAACCAATTTGTTAATATCTCTTGTCATTTTGTCTCTCAGGTGACTATACAAATCATCATCTGAATAATTTCGTTCTGGACAATAACATTGATACACTCTCCCCGTCCGGGTAAAGCCCTCGATTCCTCCATCACCACCATGAGTTGCAGGAATATCGGTAAAATGTTCATCTTGATACTTCATTCGAAAGCATGACTTACACAATTTCTCCCAATCATCACCAGTCAAGTAGCTATCTATGAAATCTAACATCAAGGCACCTCGCCTAACATTGAAATAGATATTGCACTCCCTGCATCGGGATGGCTCTGTAAGGCGCACATATCAACCATAAAGGTTGTGGAAGAAGAGCTATATTTAACTTTAACTAAATGAAAGTGCGCATAAGTTTTTAGAACTACAACTTCTTCACTACCGAAAAACATACGATCGTTAATTTGAAGGGAATTAAAATTGATGTCAATCATTAATCCTCCTCCTTTAATGCATCGGGCGACAAATAGACAAATAGTGACATTATTATTGGTCTTGATGGAAATTTCGCGCAAACATATTATTAGTTTAATTGCTTATATTACTGAATGAAACCAAAAAAATCAATAATTGCAAAAAAAGTGAAGGATGTAACCCCTCCACTTTCATTATCGTATTAGTTAGCGATCTTTATGGTACCTTGTCAGTTTAATTTTTAGAAAATCCAGCATTTCACTTTGAGCGACTTCCTGTAGCTCACGAAATCCGCTTAGAAGAACATTTTCTTGCTCATTCAGCTTATCCAAGTGCTGGGAATCAATACTCAATAATAACCAGTTCAAATCAATCGCATATTTTTGGGCTAATAATTGGAGAGTTTCACAAGAGGGTTTACTTTTGCCTGCTTCTATTTCACTTAGTGTAGCTTGGGATATTCCGATGCTTTCAGCAAATGTAACTTGATTTAAATTACATTTATTTCGAATATATTTAATTTTCGAAGATAAACTTTGCATGGATTTTCTCCCAACTAAGATAAATGCACATTTTTGTCTATGACAAAAACGTGCATGGATAGTATGTATGGTGGAGCCGAGGGGAGTCGGTAACCCAAAAGTACATAAAAATCACCGGATCAAGTACCTCCAGTTCGGGTCAATTTTCACCGTCTGGATATCCTGCTCGTCCCAGGCGATGAGGAATCGCTCTGCCAGCTTGCGCAGCGTATACCTGTGGACGCCCTCTTTCAGACCGGTCTTCTTGTACAGCTCGTAGAACGTCGGCATTCGCTTGTGGGTAATCGAAAAGTTCGCGAGGATGGTCAGGAGCTTTCTTTCCTTGTCCGGTATTGGCATCTGTTCGTCACCTCGATAATAATATACGAACAAGACACGAACAGTTCAAGTCCAGAAAATAGAAAAGGCCCACTCGTTAGAGTAGGCCCGTGGTAATCATGTGGTTGTAGACGATGAGAATCTTGCGCAGCGCTTCGGATTCGTATAGTCCGCCAGCTACCAGCGTGCTATAGATGTCCGAAATGCGTTTGGCGATCCCCGCGGCAGACGCGACGCCCTGGTAGCCGATCTGCGCGAGGACCGGTCCGAACGAAAGCAGCTTCGCCTCGGCTGCCGCGCCGTTCTTCTTGTCGCCCAGTTTGTTGCCGAGGTCGAGCGTCCGGGCAGCTGCCGCGACCGCATGCGCATAATCGGCGGCGCCGCTGATCCGATAGTCGATTCGCTCCTCGTAAGCATCAAGGGTCATGCTCTCCGCAATCGCGAGCTCAGCGTAAAGGCGCGCCCACGGGAAGTTTTTCCCCGGACAAAACGACTTGCGCTTCGGATCGATCTGGAAGTGCCCGAGGTCGTACTGCGGTCCGAACTGGATGTGATGCCCCCAGATTCGCTCGACCTCGCTCTGAATGTACTTGTGCAGCCAGCAGCTGGTCCAGAATTGAATTTCGGTCAGGTTGCCGTCGAGCCCGAAGTTTTCGACGACGACTTGGCCGTTCTCATCTAAATGGCCCTCGACATAGCCCTCGTGCTCGATCGATACGCAGTAAAGGTTCGGATTCACGCCCATCTGCTTGATAATCGGCGCGATCGCGTTCGGAATTGCATCCGCCGTCAGCCCCTGCGTCCAGGCGGCGTTCTCCAGCCGGACATATTGATGAATCGTTCCGTCGCGGCCGACGCCGAAATGAGAGGATGCCTGGGCTGCGGGCTTTTGGAACCAATTATCCATGCTGCCGATCGTTCCAGCCGAGATGTGGCAGACGATGACGCTCGGCGTGTACTTTTTTCCGTTCCGGATCCGCGTCCCGTAATTCGGCACCTTATCGCCTATCCACTTCATGTTAATCAAAACGGCCGCCCCCTCAATGCGTTTGCTTGGCTTCGGTTCCTTCGGCCTCCGCCGCCTTCGCGTCCTTGGTGCTCTCCAAGTAGTTGTAGCCGGTCACCGCGGCGGCTACCGTCAGCAGCAGATCCATAGGCAAGTTCAGCTTCAGCAGCGCATCGGCGACCACGCATGCAAATGCAACCGCCGTGAAAATCGTCTTCCGGCTGTTGATCTTGATTTTGCTCGGCAGTCCGTTAGCGTCTCGAACTACCGACACGAGTTCGTGGGCCTTAATGTATCCGACCAGAAGCACGACGGCCGCCAAGATGTTCGCCGGATCGATCTCAAATCCGAAATACTTGTTCGCTGCTGCAATCAATACGCCCCCGAAAATCGTAAGAGAGTCCGGTTTAATCCACTTTTTCATGTTCTTCATCCTCCAATTTGTGAATGACTGGCTGCCCTGGCTTGCTGCAGACCGGGCATAAAAGAACGCCACCCAGAAGCGCAGCCGCTGCCTGGCGGTCCGGCCCCGTGAAGGTGGCGTTAAATCGTTTGATGTAGCTGCAGGGCTCCATGGCTCCACCCCAAGCGCGTGCATGATGCGACGCTGATTTTCCATGATCTCGTGCTGGTTGTCGACGTACTCCTTGTCGAGCTCCTCCGCGGCGAATAGGTAAGGCATCATCCGGCGCAGCTTGTTGTTGACGGCCCGTACGCGCAGCAACGCATATAGCACCGACGCAGCCGCCGTCATCACGCTGATTACCGGCTTCGAAAAAATCGTTTCAACCAGCCGGCCGACCGCACGAAAAACATCAAGAAGATCGTCGAACGTAATGGCCGCCGCCTCCTTCCGTCAACGGGCACGGGCGGCAGCAGCAAGAGCCTCTCCATGTCCGCCCCATGCAGGCGCCGGACCGCCTTCCTGCTCTTCCGCGTAAAGTCCGATCGCACCGGCGGCTCGTAAAACCACAGGCGGATCGGGATGTCCGGCATCTCTTCGCGTTCCTTTTCCATCGCGCTCACCCTTTCATGGAAAAATAAAAGAGCCCCCGGTTAAGGGGACTCTTCGGCATAGGCCGTGTCGTCGGTCTGATATTCGTATGAGTCCTGGCCGCGCCCGCTGTGACCGCCGCCCATAAGCCATAGGTTCAGGGCGAGGAATACGATCACGGTGATGATGCTCCATGCCCGCATTGACATCTACTTCGCCTCCAAGGCTTTCGCGGCTGCTTCATTCATTTTAGCATCAAGCTCGTCCATTTTCGAGCGCTTGGTTTCGGCGTCGATGTCCTTAGAATCGCGGACCGCCTTGTACCTCTTGTTCAGCTTGTTAATGGCATTATACCCGGCCTTCATCCGCATGTATTGACGCTGCTGATCGATCGGAAGAATCTGATCGTCACGGTCAGCTGACGCTTTCTTCTTGGAGATCTTGTCCCATGCGTCGTAGAAGTCCTCGCGCACTTGGCCGCCGCCGGACGTCGTCGCAAAGAACGAACGGAAGAATGGGCTCTCGGTCAGCTGCTTGGCCGGCTCCGGCGTCTTCTTCTTACCTGATACCTTGTCGATCACCTTGTCCACCGCATCCACGCCGTACTGCCCGAGCCCGGCCGTGTAGCCCTTCAGCGTGTTGTCGATGATCCGTGGGCTCGCCGCGTTCGTCTCGCCGAGGCCAACCTTGTCAGCAAGCTGGCCGAGTTCCTTTGCGACCTCGCTCGTATAAATGCCGTACTGGTCCTTCTTCTCGTAACGTTGCTCGCCCTGCGGCACGATCGGCGCGTTACGGAAGAACGAGTGATTCGTCGTCGCCTCGAGCAAAGGCGTCAGCGCCGTGAACAGCATCGGCGGCGTCAGAGACTCGGCCGTCGCGCGCCCGTATCCTTCGAAAGCTTCCGGATCATTCGCCTCGAGCCATTGCAGCATCCGCTCGGTACTCGTGGCAAACAGCATGCCGGCTTCGAACGGCTTCGGGATGCGGACGAACTTGCCGCCGCCGACGCCCAAGACGAAGAAGCTATCCTTTTGCCACTGCGGAATGTTCTCGTACGCCATCTTGTCCTCATCCGAGAGAAGGTACCGGTTCGACAGGTAGATTAGCGAAGCAGGCAGCGCCAACGTAGTGAATGCGCGAACCAGGAAGGAAGCCGGATTATCTTTGAACGCCCGGGCCATTTTGTCCGTCCCCTGAATGCTCGCATTGAGGAACGCGATGGCCTTATTCGCCTGGCGGATATTGCTGCCCGCCCGATTGAAGTCCATCAGATCGCGCGCGCTGTATGCTGCCTCTTCGACGCTCCCGGTCTTTTTCAGCACGCGGTTAAATGCGCCAACCTTGGTCGACAACTCCGATATTTCCGCGCCTTTACGAAGAACATCCACGGTCTTCTGTACTGGCCGATAGAGCGACAACCACTTCGCCAGCTCCTTCGGGCTTGTCACGACGTTTAACGTCTTGTCCTTCAGGCTCTTTTTGAACACAGCCTCGAGCGCCTCACGATTCGTATCTCGATCCAGCGCCATCATCGTCGACATTGCGCCGCCGCTGTTAACGAATTTCTCGTAGACGTCCGACTTCTTGACCGTGTGCATGAAGCCCCTAAGGAAGTCCAGCGGCGTGAATCCATATTTCGTGCTATTAACCATGGCACCGGCCACGTCGCGGAATGCGTTCCTTATCATGAATTCAGGCGTCAACGTTGCGCCGCCGCGGAGCGCAGAGGCCATGCCGCCGAGGAACCGCAGCAGGCTGTTCGAGCTCTCGTTATCCAGCGACAGCATCGCATTGTATAGTTCCGGGTCCCGGATCTTGAACGCCTGCTTGTCTCCGTTGATCTTGACGAAGACGATGTGCTGCCCCGGGTCGGAGGCGCCTGGAACATGCTCCACCCACTTGCCGGCGCCGTCGATCTTCGCCAATTCAGCGAGCTGCAGTCCGACCTTGTTCTTCGCCGCCGCGTTCATCGTCAGGAACGTGTTCTGAACCATGGACTCGATCGGGTTGATGATCGTCCGGTCTGATCCCTCGCCGCTCATGCGCTTAACTGGCGTTGTCACGTTAGCGAATCCGGACGATGAGCCATAACCGCCGTTCTTAAACCCAGCCACCGCGTCGTCGTCGAAGTAGCGCATGAATGGTACATAGTTCGGATATTTGGTGCGCATCTCGGTGACTGCTTTTGACGGTAACAGTCCGGAGTCTACCATCAGGTCGAGCAAGGCGTTGTTGTACTTCACGATTTCCTGCTGCGCCTTCTGCACGACCGGATTATTTCCCCATCGCTGCTTTACAGCCCGGATCTGCGCATCTGAGAAAGGGATCTCCTTCTTGTGGACGTTTTTCAAATCCTCCGCATGTATGACGGCCAGGTACGTCCCAAAGTCCTTCTCACTCATGCCGATCTTCTGCAGCGGCTTCACGATCTGCTGCAAGCCGTCCGACATCTTGCGCCCAGAAGGACTGAAGATGCCGCGCGTGACGGCCATTTTCGCCTGCTCACCGACGCCGCGGCTCAGACGCGCCATTTTATAGATGGAGTCCTTGCCGACGCCGACCGCGCCGGACAGCGCCTTTTCGGCGATTTTAATCGGGTTGAGATCGTCGACGAATCGCGTATACCAGCGGTCCCAGCTGCCCTTCGGCTTTCCACCGCCCCCGTCGAAGTCCAGCAATCCCTTCGCCTGTTCGTACTCGCCCTGGTTGATCCACGTCTGAACGTCCTGCTGAACGTTCCCGAGGCCCTTGCGGACGTTCTTCGGCAGTTGGCTTTCCAAGAACTCCGAGAAGCGCGGCGAGAGCTGCCGGGCCTGATCCGGATCGGTCAGGTACGTCCGAAGGAATTCGGCGATCCCTTCCTCATGCCAGACATTTCGAGGGTACGAGCGGTAATTATGGACGCCTTGCGTGTCCATCATATCTAGCAGTTCCTGTTCAAAGCGCCGATCGAGCAGAGCATGTTTCTTCGAGAGATGATGCCCAAGCTCGTGCGCGATCGTCTCGACGTCTTCGGCGTAACCGGTTCGAATGACCTCCGGTTGTATCTTATAAATGCCGAGCACCTGCTGCCGACTCTTCCCCGTTCGACCGGAGTCAATGGTGACGCCCATGTTCTGACGTATCCTCTCGACCATCTGCGCCCGGGAAATCGTCTTCTTTGGCTTCACTGTGGAGCCCGACGGTCCTGCGCTTCGCTGCCCGGAAGGCGCCGCTACCCGAGCTTGGACGCCGCCCGGTAGACTTGGAGCCGCTGCGGATCCGCTGGCTGGCGCCGATGCTGGTGCCGCATTGCCCGTCGTGCGCGCCCGCACCCCTTCGGGTAGCTGGTTCCTGATCTGCGCGCGGCTTACGGCGAGCGTGTCCGCGACGTTCTCAAGAGCCTGCCGCTCTGCCGGATCGGTCACATTGTCGAGCATGCCGCGAATTGATGCGATCTCGCCGTCGATGTCCTCGATCTGCGACGGCTTCCAGGGCGGTACGTTGACGGCATCATCCGCGAATCCTTCGTTCACCTGCTTGATGGCAAGCGTGCGCAGGTCCTTGTCCGTCGGTTTCCGCCCGGTTGCCGCGTAAAAATCACGGTACCATTGCGGATTGTTCGATGTGCGCCCATAGCGCCCGGTCACTTCCCCGGTCGTCGGGTCCTTCACGAGGCCGCCCTGCTGCACGCCGCCTCGCTCCTTCAGCGACTGCTTAAGGTATTGGTACTGCTGGTCAACCGCCGCGGCATGCTCGTCCTGAATCGCCAGCCATCGGCGCGCGTTGGCCGCGTAGGCGTCGCCCTGCGCACTGCTGCCGGGCAGTTCCTGCACGTTTCGACCGACCGGAGACGGCGCGTCCGTCGACTCGACGCGATTGATGAACGACTTTACCTCCTTGTTAAGCGCCCGGCTGCGAAGCGCTCCAGACAGGGCCTCTGCGCCAGCACCCAACGCGCCGCCCGCGCCGGCGCCGATCGCCACGTTGACCGGATCGAACTTGCCCTCGCGGAAAGCGACGTCGCCAGCTTCCTGCGCCGCCGCATCCACCGCGCCAGCCGCTGCACCTCTGATAGCTGTTCTACCGATCTTGCTCTTAACGAACCTCTTCCCGACACCCTTTCCGATAGCGGCAATGCCTCGCTCAATGGCCGCGCCCGGCGGGAGATAACCGGCGATCTCGCCGACCGTATACCCCACGCTGTCCTTGCGCTCGTCAAAGATCGGCTTCAGGTTCTGTTCGCCGCCGGGGAGAGAATTGATCGCCAGCCGTCCGAGGCCTTGAGAAGCGCCGATCGTCGCCGTGTCGAGTGCACCGGCCTTGACATCGGAGACGGCTCGGTCAGCCGTCTGCAATCCGCCAAGCGCCCGGTCGATCCACGTGCCGCCGATGTGCTTGTCGTACCACTTTTCATACGCATTCCGGTTCAGCGCCTCTTCCTTCTGTTGTTTCTCGGCCGCCTTCTGCTTCGTGGCCTCCGTGATCTTGCTGCCGACAAATGCCTTGGCAGTGTCGAGCGAGTTGTTCACAGACAGGTTTCCCGCCGGCAGCATCGTCTGTAGTTGTTGCGGAGATAGCTTGTCGATTCCCAGCTCGAGGCGGCGACGCCCGACAAACGATGTCGGCGCAGCAACGGTAGGTGACGCCTGGGCGCCGGGAACACGCGCGGGGGTTGCGTTAGAAGCAGCAGCCGGCTTATCCAGACCGAGCTCCCGGCGACGTTTCTCGATAAAAGACTCTGCCATGACTCACCCTCCTAACATTGACAAGTACTTACTCACGCCGCTTATCCAGTTCTTATTGAGGCCCGTCGGATCGTTAGCAGCGCCTACAGGGGCGTACTTACGCTGGATCTGCTCGATCGTTGTCAGCCCTTGATCGTAGTAAAGTCGTTTCAGATTGCTTGCCATCGCGTCGATGCCGGCCGCCAAAGAATCAAACGACATGAGTCCGTTTCTGCCCATCATGCCGCCGACATTGTACTTGTTCTTCGCCGCACTGGACGTTCCGTTCCCCGTCTCGTGCATCGCAATCGCGGTGAGCAATCTAGCGTCGATTCCATACTTTTTCGCGGCAGCTTGAAATAGATCCCCGGTCCCCTTCAGTACGCCGCCAAGCGCACCGTAAGAGCCGCCAGAACCGGAGCTAGTCAGTTTCCCGCGGTATTCTTCGGGATGTCTCCAGTCCACGGGATTTGATATCGGTTGTATAGCTGCCACATTTCGTATTCCGACAGCCCGGACTGCAAGATCGCTGTTTCGACGGCAGAGGAATTCGTCAGCTTGTTGTTGCCGTACTCATCCTTGTTATAAGTCGCCATCGTGTCCAGGTTTTTGACCGTGGTATCATAGGCCGATGTTTTGCTGCCGCTGCTCGTCGTATCGGATTTAACCGGAGTGCCTGCGGCTATACCGAACGCTTCGAGCCCGGCCGGCGCCACCCCGGTCAGCTGCCAAATGTCGAACAGACGGCCGTAAGTGGAATTCGTGTCCTGGCGATTATTGTCCGTCGTGCTGTTAGACTGCGACAGCGCCAGTTGCGCATCGTCATAGCTGATTTGATGGTCTTGCATGGCCTTCTGCAATCCGTAGTTGAGGCCATATTGCCGAACATTTTCGTCAAATTGCTGTTGATACTGCTTGTCCGCAATGGCATCGCGTGCCTTCTGGTAAGCAAACTGCTCCTTTTGGAAGGACTGGCTCCATGATTGCTGCTGCGCTGCTTGATCGGAAGCGACGCCGGCGAGCGTGCGCGTCCCGTTGTACGTCCCGGTCAGCCCGGCTACTTGCAGGCCCATGTCGTCCTGATGGTACTGGTCTTGGATGAGGGCGTTCGCGCGAGCTGCCGCGACTTCCTTCGCCAACGCCTGCTCGTCGAGCTCGGCGTTGTTGTTGATCGTCGCCCGACGCTCCATAACGTCCTGCAGTGTGTTCGCCTCGGCCTGGTTGATCGTGTTCAGGTTGTTCTGGCCGGCAGCCTGCAAGGCGACGTTAGCCGTCACGTTATCACCAGAAGCGAGAAGCCCCTGTTCCGCCATGATCGTCCGAAGCCGCTGCGCACTCTGCTGGGTCGATGCGTCTGCAAGGTTCCGATTCTGGTAGGCGCTTTGCTTTGCCGTCGTCTCAACAGAGTTCAAGCCCTGCTGAGCCGTTTCACGGGCTTTTCGCAGGGCTTGAAGCTGAGCTGCAAGGCTATTGTCATACATATCGTTGATGAGGTTCGAGGATCCTTGGCCTGTTGTCCCGGTTGCCCCAGTTGCGCCCGTGCCACCGGCGGTCTTGCTATTGATGTACGACTCGAGCTGCTGCGTATTCATCCCCTGGACCAAGGCGCGCTCCTGCGGATCGAGCTGGTCGTAATAGGATTGCGCGTTCTTGGCTGCCCAAAGCTTATTCCCGGCGTCGTACTGCTTCTTGCTGAAGAGAATTTCGTTCAGGGGGTTTCCCTTGCCGCCGTAATTCGTATTGGCTGCCGGCGTTGTGGTGGTCGTCACCGATGGAGACGAGTTCGAAGCATTGGCGAGAACCGATCCGTTTGACGCAGCCCCTGTTCCGCTAGCCGCCGTCGTGCTCGACGTCGCCTTGTTTCCGCTCGAGGCCGCCGTCTGGTTCTGCTGATACGCCTTATAGAGTGCGCTCGTCTCAGCTGTCGGATTAGTGAGCGCAATACCGGCGGCTGCCTTGCGCTTGATCTCCGCCTCTATCGCAGAATTAACTGCCATAGGATCACCTCAATTATTATTTAGACTTATAGATATAAACCCGCCCGAACTTTATCGTGAATGGTGACGCGCCATGCGAGAACATCAACAGCCGGGTATTGGCCGTCCCAACTGGCGGAGTGAAGTCTTTGAAAACGGTACATGCCGGAATTTTCTTAGCGTATACATTTAGTGCATCATTAGAACCGATCGGCGTCCCACCAGAGTTATAGTGAGTCATCGTCACAACTACGGTCATATCATTATTCGTTTTGTCGGTGATGTCGAATTCCAGATCGAACTCGATGCGATAAACAGTGTTTTGGACAAAGGCTCCGATGTCACCGTAAATTCCTTGGGATTCGTTAGCGGTAGTCGTCTTTTCAACGACTTGATACTTACCCCCTGACGGATTGTCGATCGTGCTATAATTAGCTCCCGATGCCGTCAACTTTGACCAGTAATCCGCCAGCCCATCCGCGTTGCTGTCCAGTGTAAAGGCGCAGTTGTCCTTCATGGGGTATTCGCCTTTTGCGTAGTTGTAAGGGTAGTCGGCGTTATTGTAGATGGACGGGGCCGGGAATACCTTCGCAACTTCTTTAGAGGCGAGAAAGGCGCCGTACGTTGACCAATGGAGATCGTCAGCGACGTGAATGTAATCAAGAGACGTTCCGTTCTCTTTCGCCAGAGGATTGTATATATCTACGAACTTGATCATTTTCTCCTGACACATGACCATCAGACGCATGTTATACTCCCTGATTCGGGCGTTCGTGTCTGGGAAATCGTTCCGCGGCGGTACGGTCAAGAAGATCGGCTCGATTTTAGCCGCGAGGAGTTTGTCCGCGATTTGAGTGACATTGAAAATAACATTTCCAATCGCTTCGCCACCGTTTAAATCATTTGTACCGACGAGAATTATACATTGTCGCGGCATTTGATCGATCACTGTTGTTTGAATGCGAGCCAAAACCTGCGCGCTCCAACTGCCCCATACTCCATTGCTCGTTATTGGCTTTTTGAGCAAGTAGCCGAGCCACTTGGCTATAGAACCGCCTGCAACAGGATCTCCGACAGAAAGGCTATCCCCTTCAATGAAAATGTCAGATTTGATGGCAATCATTTCTGTGTTCTTTTGGACTACACCTGCGATTCCGGGATCAGCCAGAGCCGGATTAGAAATACCAAACCATGACCCGGTAAAATTGCCACCTTGATCTACCTTTTGAGCGACGCTTTCTCCCAAATCCGCGATACCTACCGATTGTTCATTTGCAACTTCAATCGTTTCATTCACTTTTAAGCGCAGTTCCTCGCCTCGGCTGTCGAATCGCTGCTTTACCTCGTCAGCGGTCAAGCTATCAGAGAGGCGATCTGCCTGGTCAGAGTGGTTGAACGAAAATCCGTCGAGTTTTTCTATCACATCGATTCCTCCTATTTGACTGGACTGCCGTAGATCGGCTCGAATGATATTCCGAGCAGTTTCAAGCTTTGGTGAGGTTTGTTGTTGACGTATTTCAGTTGCATATGCGTGATCTTTTTCAGCTTTATTTTGCTCCGCAACACCGTCGGGAAGGCCGTCACGAGATACGTGAAGTAACCGTAGTCGAACTCGGCATAACTGATCAGCGACGCACTCGCCGTTCCCTGTAGCGTGTTCGTGCCGCGCCCGTCCAGCGTGTAGATCTCGACGGTTGTCTGGATGTCAGCCTTGATGGTCGTGTAGATCCGAGGGACGTTTTTGCGTATATCGAATGCCCCCATGTCGAATTGCTTGGTCATGTAGTGCGCCTGGATCGCCGCGCCATTGTCGCTGTAGGCGTCCAGCTCGTCCGGATCGGACATACGCATGACCTCGCCGCTTGTGGTGCCAAAGTAAAGCTTGCCGCCTAGTTCGAAGAAGGTAGTGACGGGCATGCTATCGTAAAGATACCACTCACCTATCTGATCTTCAGCCGTCGGCTGCAAGTAATCCCAGACGTACACCCGGCCATTCAGCGCCAGATAATACTTCTTGTCGAAGTCAAAGCTGATCGCCCCAGCCAGTCCGGCCTCGCGCAACAACATGCGGTCAACTCGGCGCGACTGGTGCGACACGTTCCTTTCGTCGCGGACAGTGCCGCCGGAGAGCATGTGCAGACCCTGCCGTGTGAGGCTGACCGGGTTGTTCTCGATGATCTGGACAGATTCAGGCGCCAAGCATCCGATCGTGTCATTGATCGGCCTGACCGGGAACGTGATGTCCGTTCCCGTGTCGTTGTAAGTCATGCCCCACTTGGAGCGTTCCTTGTCGATGACGGCCGTGTCGTATTGGACGCTCACCGCCATAATCTTCTCAGCGTTCGACCCAACCCTCTGAAAATAGTTTTCCGGGACGTAATTGGGGCGATAGATGTCCGAGCGGTAAAGCGTGTTGGCATCCGAGCCCCAGAAGAAGACACGGGTGTCGTTGGTGCCACCAAAGATTTTGAATCCCGTGCACTTCCGGATCTTGTCGCCATCGTTGTACGTCCTGAATGCCCGGATCTTGACGTTGTTGACGCCCAGCGCCGGCGCGGCAAGCCACGTCACGACGCCCGTAGTGCGGTTAACCGTGAAGTCCGTCGTCTCCACCTTGTTGTACGTTAAGCCGCCGTCCGTCGAGGCCACAATGGCCGTCGCGTCGAGGCCGGTGAGGATCAGATGATACTCCGTCGCCGTCCCGTCGCCGCTGAAGCTCTGCTCGAAGCCAGCCCCAAGCAGATTACGCTGCTCGAATACTTGGCCGCCACCGGCAGGTGGCGCGGAGATGGTAAGCGTCGGGATGTACGGGACCACATCCTGCAGCGTCGTGCCATCGTACTGGAGGTAGTGAACGCCGTCCATGATGTAGCAGAACTCGTTCATCACGAAGAACTTCACGCGGTTGCCGGACATGCCGGACGACAGCACGGTACCGCCCGTAAAGTCATCCGCATACTTCCGCAGCGTCGTGCCGTGCGCGACCAGAATGGAGGTACCGAACTGGAATATGCCGAGGATCGGACCGGCGCCCAGGCTGGCGAGCACCTCCTTGAAACCAGTACGTTTCTGCGGCGCGCCCTCGTTGTCCAGCAGCATGTTCAGCATGTCCGGCGATTCGTTGTCCGCGAGCTGCGTCGGGTCCTCAGATACGTTGAGCCCCCGGAACCGCGTGATCCGCATGGGCGTCGGCGTCCGGCGGCTCGCGGCCGGGAAGATCGGCATGATTTATCACCATCCCATCGTATTGGCAACCGTCCGCGGTCCGCTTGTGCGCCGCTTGGACAGGCCGCCTATGCCTTCGTAATAGATATTCAGCAGCTTGTTACTGATCTCGCTGTTCTCGTCCGCGACAACCATGCCGCCGATGAAATACGGGATCCAGCGGTGCGTCTCCAGATCGATCTCGAACACGTACGCGTCCGGCGTGTCGTCGGCGATCGGCGTCGGGTGCCTGGCGTAGTAAAGCGTGAACGTGCCGTCCAAGCGCTTGTTGATCGTAAACTTGCCGCCCCCGATCGTGAAGTCGTAGAAGGCGCGCCCGTTGCGCTGGACGTACCGTATCGAACGGAAGTCCGCCGGCAGGTCGTAGCTGTTGTAGCCATCCGGCAGCCCCTTCTGCTGCACGTATTCGGTCGAGCCGTCGATGGACACCTTGTCGGATATTTCGCGCTGCGCATCATCCGCCAGCGAATTCATTCGCAACGTATAATCCCGATTGCTCGCGACCGGAATCAAGGCGCCGTTGTTGCTGTATTCGTTGATGAGTTTGATCGCCCGCGTCTTTGCTTCGCCCAGGTTCATCGCTGATCACCTCACACGTCGAGGAATAGAATAGACAGGCTGGTCCCGGTCGCGTTGGAGATCGCCGATAGCGTTCCGTCCACGCTCACGAAGATCGGCAGCGACTGCCCAGCTGCCAGCATGAAGCCCGTCGTAGAAGACGCCGCGCCCTGCATCTTGGGCCGGATGTAGGCCGGCTGCGCGCCTGCGTTGGAGATCAGGCAAACCCGGCCACCGATAACGATGTCCTGCGCCGTGTCCGCCAAGGTGACGACCTTCGTGTCTACGATCTGATATGCGCGTTGCAATTGCATAACCTGAACACCTCCGGAAATAGGAAAAGGGAGAGCTTCCGCCCTCCCTGGTCCGTTACTTATCTTTCATGAGTCCGTTCTCTTTCAGCGTCTTGACCATGAGGTTCCACAGCCGGACGGTCTCCTTGTCGGCGCCGTCTTCGGACGCCTTGATCGTCGGAATATGCTCGATCTGTTCCTTCGCCTTACCTTCCCGGCTCGTCGGTTCCCATTGCGCCTTCTCCATCAGCCACCCAGCCCCTTCAGAACGAGCACGCGCCATTTGCCGCTCGGGAGGTCTACCGTAGCGCCCGACTCGTTCTGCAGCCGAATCTTGACGGCATTGGCTGCCGATACGTAGGCATTAACGGTGATGTCCTGCAGGTCGTACGGCGCCGCAGCAATAACAAAGTCTCCGAACGCCGCGCCAGATACCGTAATCGCGCTCGACGTGACACCCGCGCCGTCAACCAGCGAGGCCGGGTCGAACGTGACCGAGCCTACTAGAGAGACGCCGAGGCCGTTCACGCCGCCCGGGAAAGTCGTGCCTTTTCCATCCAATCCAGACACAGTAATCCCTCCTTAGTTCGGGTTGTGGCCGTAGATCGGACGTGCATCGGACCAGCCCATCGTAAAGTCCATGTAGCCGACGAACTCGGTCACCAGGGGGTTGTCCGGCTTGTTGCGGATGACCGTTGGCGCCGTGATCTCTACCATCTTCATCATTTCCATCATCAGGTCCTTGTCGCCCACGGCCCATTGCTTGGCGCTGAAGCCCTTGATGACGATGTAGTTCATGTCCTTGACCGGGTTTGCGCCGTTCTCTGCGCTGTCCGGGATCAGCTTCGCGTCTTCGCCGAAGTATTCCTTTGCCTTCGGCTCGAGCTCAGGCGATACCAAAACGATGTTGTAGTCGCAGTCGAACTCGAGACCATCGAACGTCTTGAAGCGCTGGGCAGCCGTCTGCGTCTTCGTGATCGACGCGATCGAGAACGTGTCCGTGCCAGCATTGGAGAACGTCTCGGCGCCTTCCTCGTTCGCGATTGGGTGCGCCGTGGAGAATAGCGGCTGGCCATCAGCGCCCACGAAGCTGCCATTCCAGCCGTTGGCGAACAGGTTGTAAAACGCCCTGAGCTGCGTCATATGGAGCGAATCAGCCATGCGCGTACCGGCCTTCTTGGCTTCGCCGGACATGTCGACCTTGGCGTATTTCCACTGAATCGACGCCTTCGCGGTGTACTCTTCCGGCGTATAAACCTTTTTGAAGCCGCGGTGCTGGTTCAGCTCCGGAATCGTGCTGCCGTCGTACTTCGGAACGAGGCCGTAACCACCGACTCCTTGCTCCTGCAGGTCGATACGATCGATGGACTCGAAGCCGATGACCTGCTTGATGATTGCCCGTTTCTTGTCCAAACGGTCGTTGAACCACTTGGTAACGAGCGGATAGAGATCATCCTGGTATGTGTAAATATCGAGCATATTGCCCTCCCCTTCCGCCGATTAAACGGCAACCATGGTATTTCCGAACTGATGCAGCCGGAGGATGAAGTAAACCCATTCTTGTTCGGGATCGACGCGCACGATCATGATGGACTCGCCGCCGTTTGCCGCGAGGTTCAGGTTCGTGCCGTTTGCGTTGAGGTCCCACCCGAAGCTGCCAACCGGCGGAAGGACCAGTGCCTGGTCGCCAACGGTTACGCCGCCCGTGAAAACGCCTGTGAACGTGCCGGTCGTCTTCGTGAAGTCGGTGACGCCGTACCACTTGCCGACACCGTTCGTTAACGTCGCCGACTTGCGGACCTTCAGCAAGCCGCCGTTGAACTTGTCATCGGCCGGATCCGTGAAGCCTGAATCGACCCAGGTAGTCGCGTTGCCGCCCGTGGCAGTAGAAACGATGCCGGGCTTGCACTTGAAGACCGCGAGCGGCGAGCAGTAGACTCTGATCCAGTTTCCGTTCGAGCGCGGATTCAAAATAGATGCTGTGCCCGAGTGATCTTCGTCGGCTAGGCCGAGGTATGGATCATCCTGGTCCGTATCTCCAACTGGAACCACGAAGCCCTCTACGAGCTTGACGATCTCACCCTTTTCGATGACCGTGCCGGGCGCGATCGGAAACTCCTCTTTGATCGGCGCGCTGGTCACGGCAAGGCTATATGCGTATTCGATTTTTCCGGGCATGCTTGTGCCTCCCTATTTTTTGATTTGTCCCAGCAGCTCGGCGTATTCCTTTACCGACATGCCGTTTTGCTTAGCGAGCTTCACCTGATGGTCGTTGAGGCCGTAGGTGCCGCCCGTATGGTCGCCGCCGCCGCCCTTGCCGCTTGCCGTGCTGCGGTCGTTGTTGCTCTTGATCTTGGCGATAGCGGCCGCCTCAGCACCGCCCACGAGGTCAAGGAAGTCCTCGTATACCTCGAGCAGAGACAGCGACGGGTTGGCGCGGCTCAGGAACTTCACAAACCGGTCGTTCTGGCCGAGCTGGTCGATGTCCACGTCGGCATGCTTTTCCTTGAAGGCGGTAACCTGCTTGTTCCAGGCCTCCTCGCGTGCCTTCTCAGCGCTGGCGGCCTGCTCACGCTCTTCCTTTTCTTTCTTGATGCCGTTCAGATCGGCCTTGAGCGCCTTAATCTCAGCGAGAAGTTCGGGCGATGCGCCTTTCTCATCCGCCTCGTCCTCGAGATCCTTCAGCTCTTGCGCCTTGCGCTTTTCTTCGGCCTGCTGCTTTAGCACGGCCTTGATCTCCGCAGGAGTCCCGGAGTAACCGAACGCCTTCAGATGCTCGACGGTCTCGCGCAGATCGTCGTAATCCTCGGGCGGCTTGGAACGCGCCAGGCGCTCGCCAACGATTCGGTTTACATCCTCCTGAGTGAACTTCTTCTCCGACTGATCCTGGCCGCCGTCGCCGTTTTCGTCTTGCCCCTCGCCTTCCCCGTCTCCGAATAGCTGCAGATTCAGTTTCAGCAAGGACTTGCGTTGTTCTTTTTCCATCGTTAAACCCTCCGTAAGCCCGTCGGCTAAAGATTCCTCGTCTGTTCCGAGTTGTCACCGCCGAATGCGGTATATGAAAAGGCCCGCCGCTGCTCTGCGATGGGCCTGTTATTTAACCAACTCAACCGTCTTGTTGACACTGGCGCTGTCTCCATCGTGTTTAACGATCGCAGCCTCGATCTGCGCGTCGGTCGGATAGGCTTCAAACACTTCCCTCCCGACAGCGAGCGGAGGCTGGAATAGCCCGTCGCTGCTCTGGGTGACGAGAACCGTGAATACGTTCTTCAACATGCCTTGCACCTCCTCAAATTGTCACGTTTGGCCCAACCAAAAAATCCCCATCATCCGATCGTAGGAGGAGGGGCTTTCCGCAATCCACGCAGCACCAATGCTGATACACTTCAAGCGCGTCCACGCTGACCGGCTGACGCTTGCCGCAGCACAGCAGCAGGTAGCCGTATCCGAGCGACATGTCCGGCGTAAGCGATACGCGAACGGTTACTTGCCTTTTCCCTTGCGCGCCAGCATCGCCGCCTTGATCGCCTCCATCCCCTCCCCTTTCTTGGCCTTGGGCTTTGGGTCTGTCTTCGGCTTCTTCTTCATGCCGCACCTCCCTCAATCAGCTTTTGCAGCATCAGCTCTTGCTCTTGCTCGGAAGCCGCGAAGAACGCCTCCTGCTCTTCGGGAGACAGCTGCGAGATGATCGCCTCAACGTCAACGGCCGGCGCTGCTCCTGGCGTTTGTGGCGCGCCCTGCCCCGGGGCACTAGCGGGCGCGCTCTGCATGGCCGCTATCTGCTGCTGCGCGGCGACCGCCTGTTCGATGGATGCTTTGATGTCGTCGCTGTTCGGCAGGTCGAGCAGATCCACGATTGACAACACGATGCCGACGTTCTCGGGCGTGATCTTCAGGTTCGCCAACTCTTGCGTCGCGGCCAGCGTGAACGCCTTCGACCGTTTGATGCCCTCGCCGACGCTGATCTCGACGTCGACCGTCGGATAGTACTGCTGTCCGTCCGGACCGGCGGTCTTCATGGTCTCGCTGTTGAAGGTGATTGTCGTATCCGGTTCGTTCGGCTTCTTCCCGCGGATCAGGATGATGCGATCGGTATTGTAGAACTCGAGCGCTGTCCAGTCGGTCAGCTGGGCCAGCCGTTTGAAGCCCTGCGTACGGCCGGCCTTCTTCGTGCTCTTCCGCGCTTCGGCCTTCTCGTTGAGCTGAGCGATCCCCGAGCTGGTTGTTACGCGCACCGGCTCCTTGCCTTGTGAGGAATCGTAGTTCCCATTCGCCTCCTGAATCTTTTCGCTAATAAATTGAATCATGCTCAGGATGCCGCCGTTCTGGCTCAGACCGCCCAAACGTCGGATCGCATTGATCTTGTTCTGCTTAACGCGTACTTCCGCACCCGGATGGTTAGGAAAGCCAGCCTCTTCGTCCACCAGCGCGCCTTCCTCGACGACGACGATGTCGTTCGCCATGAACACGTCGTTCAGCAGCGCTGTGATGAACTCGCGGTTGCCGGCGTCCAGCAGGTCCTTGATCGAATCGATCTCGCCCTTGCCCCAGAAACTCTTTCGGACCGGAATCTTGGTGTAGTGGACGAACGGGTACATCTTGTTTCCGCTGTGCCGAGTGTTCACCCAGTACTTCGGAATGTGCTTGACCTCGACGTTATTGATCTGGATCGAGCAGGCGATGTCGCCCTCGTCATCCCGATACCAGTGTTCGAGGACCTGCAGCGTCTCGTCGTCCAGGCTCGGGGTCTGGTTATCGTAAATCTCCGTCTCGTAATGGTTCGAGTCGGTCATGATCTTGTCCACGATCTCCCCAAATTGCCGGCGCGCCTTTCGCCTGTGCAAACGGTACGGAAAATCGAAGTATTCGCAGTCGTCCACGTCGTAAGCGGCCGGATCGGGGAAGATGTTCGCCGGGTCCGGGTTACCGATTACGATATCCCCGACGTATCCCGGCCCCTGAATCGAACCGTCCCACGCAACCTTGAATAAGGCGTTGCCGAGCTCGTTCAAGCTGCGATCGTTGTTGATGTTCAGCTCATCGATATCGTTGTTGTACCAGACGAAGTTGACAACCTGCTCCCGAATCTTGGCCTTGGCGCCGTCCAGGTCGTCGTCACGCCCCTTGAATTGCGGCGTGGGCACGACGTCGTCGATCTGACTCTCGACCTGCACATAAGCGTCAGGCAGCGACGGCGGATGGAAGTTGATGCCGAACTTCTCGGTAAACATCGCAGCCTGCTGCTGGGTATACGGCTTTCCGTTGTAGTAGTTGTTCAGCTGCTTGAAGCGCTGTTGCACCGGCTCCTTCTCGATCTTGGCGAGATCGAAGTCGCGCTGAACCTGCGCCTCGCGCTGCTCTTTCGTTTCCATTCGGAACTCGAGCAGATTGCCCGTGATCTTGCCCTTCACGATCCTGGCTGCCTTGTTGATCGCCCTTCTGATTGGCCCTGCGATTGGACTCACCTCCTACACTGCTTTCTTCTTGCTTACGCCTAGCCGATCGCCGAGCTTCTTCTTCGTCGGCGGCGCCTCTTCGATGATGTACATTCGCTGCTGGTGCCGGATCTCTTGGCAGATCGCATCCGCCAGAATTGTGTCGTCGTGCTTGCCGGCCATCGCCTCTGGCTTCCCGACCTTGTTTCGCACGAACGTGAGCATCTCCGACAGTGTCGTGACGTCGTTGAACGTGTCGATCCGCTCGCGCGCCAGTGTAACGTGCTTGGAGATGATCAGCGGCCGTGTCACCGTGTCCGTGTGGAAGCCGTACGCCTTCCGGATCTGCCCCGTGAACGTGTCGGGAACCTCCCGGGTGTACTGGTTCGGGTACTGGAGTCGGTCGAGCTCCTTCACAGGGTGCAAGTCGAAATTCGTTTCGATGCCGATCAGCGCCTGGTTGTAATACATGCCGAGGCAGTACATTTGCTTCGCGTACAGATCGGTGTCGAGTCGCCAGTGCCAGACAGCCGCCTGGTTCCACGTCACGTTGTTCCGTACCTGCCCGCAGGAAAGGTCGTGCCCGCCTTCCGCGATGTCGCCGCCAATCACGTACGGATGACCACGCTGCGGCTGCTCGTAGATCGTCAGCGGCCCGCGCGGATCCGCTACGAACTTGATGGATTCCGGCACGATCTTTTCGTTCACGTAGTTGAAGACGAACGTGCCGCGGATCGGCTTGGCCGCCTTGTGTCGCTCCTCAAGCGACTGCTTGCGCGGAATGACCACCTTCGCGTTGTAGACTGGCGTACCAGTGTTGAGAAACGCCTCATCGTCGTTGGCCGGATATTCCTGTTTGAACCGGTCCTCGCGGGTGATGCCGTCCTCTTCGGGCATCTCGCTGATCTTCCAGCGGCGCCACTTCACTTGCTCGGCCGTCCAGCCGTACGTCGCGATGCCGGCCAGCTCGTCCTCGTCGAATACCAGCTCCTCGCCCTCCTTCAGCGGCAACTGGTATTCGGGAAGCTGATGCCAGGCGTAGAAATGCGAGCGCCAGTTTGTTCGGCCGTCTTTGCCATCGGTGTACATCTGGTAGTAGTAGTTCCCGACGCCGTTGGCAGTGCTCTCGATGACAATCTCGCCGTCGAACGGGACCGCCTGCAGGAGGCCCGTCATGAGCTCTTCAGGATTCGGCCAGAACGCGACCTCGGAGCAGAGCAGATAGTTGATCGTCTGCCCACGGCCGAAGCTGCTGGAGCCCGCGGTACCGACGTAGATCCGCGAGTTGTTGCCGGCAAAGAAGAACTCCTTCCGGTTGCCGTACTTCGGTTTTCCCTTACCGTTGTTCAGCTGCTCCTTCTTGGCTTCCGGCAACCGCTCGTACATAAGCTGAACCGTCTGAAACAGCTTCTGCGTCGAATCGGCATCGTGGGCAACGATCGCGACGGTGACGTTCTCTTCGTTGATTGCGCACTCGAAGAACCGCGCCAGCGTCAACGTAGAGAACCCGAGCTGCCGGGGCTTCAGTATGACATCGCGCAGCGTCTTCTCCATCCAATACAGCTCTTGGATCGGATTGAACGTCAGAGGCACGACGCGCTTGTCCTTCGTCCGAATGTAGAGGCGCTCCTGAATGTACTCCTTCGGCTTACGCTCCCACTTCGGTGTGTTCTTGACCTTGTGTCGCTCTTTAAGGCGGGCGTGGAACTGCGCAATGGCTGCTGATGGTCTCAACCAACGTCACCGCCTCCAAGTCGGTGTATTTCTTCAACGATCCGCTGTAGCCGCGGATTCATGATAAGGCGCTCGCTCGCCTGCTCGAAGGCTTCAGGCCCGACGACCTGCCGGATCTCTTCGAGCGCGTTTTCGAGATACTCCTGAATCAGATTGAACTCAAACGCCTTCTCGCGCAGCGTCGCCATGAACTGGCCGTTTTGGCGGATTTCCCGGTTAAGGACGGCCATGTTGCCGATGTTGCGTCTAAGCTCCAGCGTGAAGGCGAGCCCCCAGTGGTCCAGCGTTGTCGTGTCCGTCCCTTCGGCGGTGACGAGATCGTGCAGTTGCCGCATGCGCGCTTCGAATGTGTCGGGCAGGTTGGCGATCCACTCGAAGCGATCGGCGAGCGCTGCCGTCGTCCGATATTGCAGCTCAATCAGATCGATGTCGCGCTCGACCAAGCGATGGACGCGTTCAGGGCTGGACCTGACGGCCTTCTCGACCTTCTTCGGCGGTAGCTGCTTAGTGGCAATACTGGCGCTCGCCTTTATCTCAGATGCGGACCCATGTGCTTCAATATAACGGCGTACGGCCATATTGCTGATTGGCTCCCCTGCCTGCTCGCTGCACAGTTCCGCGATCTCCTGCGGATTCATCCCATCCTTTAATGCGGAGGCGACAAGGTCTTGCAGGCCGAGCGCCTCTATCTTCAGCGGCTTTGCAATCGTCGCTCCCTCCTTAACGTTATAGTCTGTAAAGATAACGGTAACGTTATTTTAACGTTATACCTATAGGTGGCATTTGTAAGGGCAAAAATAGCGTTTAAATATTTGTTTGACAGAATAAAACATCGATGCTATATTTGATTTACAGAGTTAAACTTAGCGCAGGCACAATAAGGTGCCGGCTACGAGGAGAAACTTTCAATGGCGAACTTCGGAACGGTAACGGTAGACAGTCAAGAGATCGCACTTTCGGAGCAAGCGGACTTTACGAACCGCCAATTGCTCGACTGGCAAACCGAGGAAGGATATGCGGAGTTCGCTGCTAAAGGTGTGGATGCTGACGGCAACGAGGTGCGCGTCTACTGGCTGCAGAAATCGCGCGATATCGAAGACCTCTCCGATCTCGATTGGAGCGAAGGCGAACGGGTCGAGCGCCTGGGGGAGTAATTCCTCCGCTCGTAGGCGTAACGGAGGCCGCTGAGATCCTCGGATGGTCAAAACAGCAAGTGTCCGTTTACATCAAGCGCGGGAAGTTCCCGCCAGAGATACAACGCCTTTCGAGTGGGCCAATCTGGTTGCGTCGGCAGATCGAATCATACAGGGACGAGAGGTCAAAAAAAGAGCAGTAGCCCACGGGCCGCTGCTCTTTCGTTTATAAGAAATCGAAAATGTCTCCGGTGAACAGCATCTTCTGAATCTTTCCTTGTGCGGACTCAACACGCGATTGAACACTTCCCCTCTTGATCTGAAGAATCTCGGCAACCTCTTCGTATGACAAGCCATCACCGCGCACCATCAGATACGCCTCACGCTCTTTCTCGGTCAGTTTGGCGAACATGTTGTCGATGCGCTGCCTATCGTCGTCCGAGACGCTGGAAGCCTGCACAGCGCCGCCTGCGCTTCGATTACCGATATACGCCTGCATGACCAGCGGATCGACCGGACGCTCGCGCTGATAGGCTGCCCTGCGCTCGATACCGCGGCGGTTCCCCGGCCGCCTGCCAGTCTCTAGCCATTCCGCAGCATACTCGCATTCGCCAACCATTTCCCCAATGGTGCGACGCTCGCCTTTGTCCTGCGTGCGTGCCAGCAATGCCTTCGCCATGCGCCCGGAGCGCCGATAGTTCTCCGCGGTCGCTGGGCCCAGCTGCAGGATCGTAAAGCCGTGTTGCTGAGTGTACAGATGTCCGATCGCCATCGTTTCCCCGCCTCCCTGAATTGGGTAAAGCCCTCCGTAGAGGGCCCCCGATTAATATCCCGTGTTGCTATATTCGAAGCTGCTGCGCGGACGTTGCTCGAGCGCTGCGACTCGCAGTTCCAAGGCGGCTACCTTGGCTTCGAGCGAAGGTCCTTCAGCAGTTGCTCCTTCCGCCTCGTCTCCCACGTGTTCTTCATCCAGTCCGTCGGCGTGCTCGTCGTCCGCTGCCTGATAAAATCGCTCGTCGGTTGCGGCCGGCTCCGTCTCCTCGATGGCGGCAGCTGCCTCGACGTATTCCTCGGGCGCCTGAATCGTAGGAAGACCGGCATTCAGCGGCGGCAGTCCCAGACGCTCGAGCCCGCGGGCGATTACGTTGCTGCGTTCCTGGGCTGCTCTTGCAGCACGCTCCTCTTCCGTTTCCTGCTTGATCGTGCTGGTCAGTTTGAGGCCTCCCCCGAAGCCTGCGCTGGCCTTTTTCTTGTACTGGGCGACTTGGGCCTCGAGCTCGTCGATCTGGCTCTTCAGACCGGCTACCTCAGCCATCGCCTTGTCGCGCTCGGCCCGGGCTTGCTCCGTCTCGGCCTGCGCTTCCTCCATGAACTGCACGGCGTTGTCGCGCTTCTTCTCGGCCTCTACGAGCTGCTCCTGAGCCGTCCGCATGTCGTTGCGGTCTTGCTTGGCCTGAGCCTCCGCAGCCTCCTTGTCTGCCGTCAGTTTGGTGTTGGCGGCCTGCAGGTCAGCTACCTGCCCCGTGAGTGCGGCGCGCTCCTCCGTACAAGCCTGCGAAGCCGTGCGGTGCTCGTCCTGTACTTTGGCGAGCTCGTCGTTGCTCAGCGAGAACGCGTACTCCTTCGTCTGCTGGATGATGGACGTGATCTCGTCGTTCGCACCCGGCCCCCAGATTGCGTCGTAATCGTGAGCAAGCTCAACGGTCGCAACCTCCTCGGCCTGGCGCTGCAGGCGGTCCTGCTCGTCCATTTGCGCCTTAATCTTGGCCTGCTCCTGCTCAATCACCGTCAGGCGGAATTTATCATCAGCACTCAGCGTCGCCTTCTCGGCCTCCAGGCCGTCATATTGCTTTTGCAGATCGTCGTTCATCTTTCGGTATCCCCTCTCCCGTTTTACGGCCTTGCAGCTGCTCGATGCTGATGAACAGCGCGACGGCTCGCCCTTGCTTGTCCTGCATGATCCAGTAATCCCCGTGTTGATCCCAGCGACCGCTTTTGTACTCTTGGCTCATACCACCGCCTCCGATATAATAGAGTTGTCAGTTCGTGATGGAGCCCCCGGTGCTAGCCGGAGGCTTTTTTCTATTTGTTCGCTTTCTTTATGTGGTGATAGTAGCCTGGATATGTCTCCGGTTTGCGCCGGCAGCGTTCGGCCATCCATAGATGATAGCGGCGCCTGAGCCATCTGATCATTCGGCCATCTCCTCCTGTCTCAACGGTGGATCCTTTCTGAAGCGATCCAGCACCTTGTTCGCTTCGTACGCCATCCAGAAGTGACCGTCCTTTTTGTATCCATGAACGCGTCTGAAGTTTTGCAATAGCTCGTCCAGTTTGGATGCCGGCAGGGTGAACATCTCCAGCACCGCGTTCTTGGCGGCCAGCTCGGCCTCCAAGCGGTCTGCCTGTTCCGCTCTCTCCCGGAGCATCAGGATCGTTCCGTAGCCGGGCATTTCCGCCATCTTGGCGATTGTGGCGTCTCTCTCGGCTATCTGGGCGTCCTTGGCGGTTATCTCCGTATCCTTGGCGTTCAGCTTGGCGCGCATTTGATTATGCTCATCGACAACGCGGGCCCAATCGCGACACTTGTCGGCGTACAGACGCTTCAGTTTGACAGCCTCGTCGTTCCACTTGATCGCCTGCTCCTTCGCATACCGCTGTTCGGTGGCGAGTTCTGCTGCCAATCTCTCGAATTCACGCAGGCGCTCGGCCTCTTTCCGCAAGTACGCAGACGTTTTGATTTCTGTGCCGAGCTGATCGCTAGTGTGCTGGTGTAGGCCCTTCAACAGCTCGATCTCGTCCGCCGCCCAACGTAGCATCTTCAATACCTTATTCAGTAGATCGAATGTCCTTTGCTTCCCATTGGAGCGCGCTTGTATGAAAGACAGTCTTGATAATTCGTCGGCGGTCTGCCGTAGCGTATCAGGGGTGTTGGTCATGGATGGGCCTCCAATCGAGCTAATAGCGCTGCTCTGCAAATCGCTTCTGGTGCCGTGGACCCCATCTGTTCTGCTATGACCCTGTCGTTTAGATAATCGCTGATTAAGGCCGTGTAGGTTCCACGTATTGCGGATACCGTGACATGCAAGCGGACTTTCTTGCCGTTAAAATCTTGAATCCCTTGCATCTTCTCTACGATTTCCCACGCTGCCGCAATATCCGTGGAGTATTTGGCGCACCATTCCTTAACCTCGCTGATTGGATGGGAATGACCGGGGAATTTCACGTACTTCGCTACGTGTGCATCCATCTCGCGGCCGGGCTCCATCGCCAATATCTGTTCTGCTGTAATAGGGGTGTTATCGCTCATTTAGAGTCTGCCTCCTCTGCATCCGGGCCTTCCCCGAAGTCTTCTGCACAAGCTTTGGAGTTCGGGACGAGATAAAAGCATTCGTCGCCGGTAACGTCGCATCGGAACCGATTGGTCTCCGGATCAAATGACTTTGCGCTCGAGCATCCCATCATTCCGTCTCTTCCTCCTCTGTGCTGGGCTCTGCGCATTCGGAGCAGAATTTGCGGTGATGCCCGCAGTCAGTGCAAGGCTCAAGCTTGTTGGCTGCTCCCTCGCACCCCATATGATAGGGGGTATGGGTTCCGTCAGCCTCTAGGCGACCTATCTGCGCATGATCTAGAGGTACGCCCTCATTGCAAACGCCGCATAATTGGCCATCCAGCATGAATCGCGTCGAGCTGATACTTGGCCCGCGCTGGTCGTCCTCTGTGCTATTGATGCCGGCGATTCGAATGCCGAGCCGCGTTAATGTATCGCGAGTGCCTTGCCTGTAGGCGTTTCCGTACGTATGCGTGGGGCTCATCGACTTGTAGACCTCCGCGATCTTGTCCGCGCCTTTAGGCTGTATGTCCGTCTGGGAGAGGGCTTGGCGCTTCCGGATCAGCTCGGCGACGCTGACCTTGCAGTCCTCCGGCGTGATGTCGTGATAGGGAATCGTCGGGTGCGCGTTGGCTACGTCCGGGATGTTCGGGAACTGCGCTCCGCAAGTCAGATCCAAGAATAATTCGGTGTTGTGCCGGCCTTCGTGATATGCCTTGACGCGATGCTTGTACTTGTAGACTTCCTCGATGCCGTGGCTCGCCCACATCTGCAGGAGTGCCAATTCGATGTCCGGCCCCTCCCGGTATCCCTGTACCGGGGTAGTGGGTGGGGAATCGAACTTGCCGGACTTGATACGCAGATAAGTTGTCGTCAACGTGTCGAGCACGTGGCTTTCGTAATCCTTATTTTTGAGTTCCGATTCGAGCCATTCAAGCAGGCGCTGCTTGTTTACCGTATCCGTCATGATTGGGGTGCCTCCTCTACCAGTGCTGCTTTGATTTGTTTCTGCCTTTGCAGATAAAACTTCGCGTTTACCCAGAACGTCAGCTTGTTCGGGTCGATCGGAACTTCACAGTGCGGGCATGTCGGCAACATCTCGCCTCGTCGATAGTTCTGCTCCAAGCGTTTGAACAAGATGCTGTGTGGCTTCTGCTTCGCCCAGGAACGGCGCTGTTCGTCCATGGCTACATGCTGCCGATTGATCCGGTCGTAACGCTCAGCGAGGAAATTCATGGCCTCGAACGGCTCTACGGTCATGCCGCAGCCGCAGGTGATTTCTCGGTTGACGTTATCGACCGTGAAGGATCTTTCTTCCGGGTCGCATGTGCATTTACGAGGCTTATGGCGCTCGATCCGTATCACGTCGAGTTGGACTATCTTGGGGTCCATATCCGTATATGCCTCCTTAGGGCTTAGCCCTTTTATGATCTAGACCTGGGTCGGCCTCCGCTAACGCTGGGTAGTGCGGTCGACTCGATGGCGCTACGCGCTGTCCAGCCCTTCCACGAAGCAGCCACAGCCCCCAATATCAAACATGTCGATCTGGTCGTCGTTCTCGACCTCGTAGTGCAGGTCACGGATGTTGTACGGCTCGCCGCCGCGTTTCATGAAGCTGTACCGCTGAATATGCATGTACTCTTTCGATGCGCTGCCGGCTGGGTGAACGTAAAACTTCGGTTTCGGCGCCCGGTCGTAGAAGTAATCTCGATAGGCGTCGTCGAGCTCCTGGAGCATCGGCTCTCGCACGTATTCCGGTATTCGATCCTCTTCTGGAACCTTATCGTTGGTGATGTACCGATAGGCGCTGACGCAGATCATGAGATGGTATTCCTGCTCCATGATTTTCTCGAAGACATCCGGCATCTGCTCTTTCAGCAGCTTGTAATGCCCTTGGCCGGCCTTCACGCAGCGCCCGTTGCAGTTGTTGTGACTAAATCCGTAATCGTAGAGGATTGGCTGCTTGATGTTGTATTTCTTCAGCGGCGCGTCCTTGTAGATATTGTGGTCGATCAGAGGCATCTCGACCGTGAAGGGCTGCCAGTTCTTGCGGATCGGCCCCTCCCGGTGCATCTCGTCGAATCCGATTCCGAAGTACAGCACGGCGTCCTTGGTGAAGTCTTGATCCCGGAGATACTCGGCGTTGCGCCAGCGTTCGATGGCCGGTCGTTTGCCGCGCTTGAGGAAGTCCGCTGCCGTCCTCATCTTCAGGATCTTGGAGCAATCGCCGATCATGGAGTTGAAGACGAGCTTCTTCTCGAACATGAGCTGCACCGGCGTGATTCCCTGGCTGTGAACCAGCAACGGCAGCTTGAGCTTATCGGCGGCCTCGTCCGTGAACCTGTACAGGTCCGGCGACTCCCAGCAGGTGTCCGTAAAGTACAGCAGGATGTTGTCGTCTGGATGGTTTTCCTTCACCCAATCCGCGACCGCCAGCCCTGCCTTTCCACCGCCCCAAAATAAGATCCGGTTGACCATCCTTATCCCCCATTCCCGCGAACATGCGTTTGGTTTATACTTGCTTTGAGGTGTACATAATGACCGAACTCGCTTACCTTTTCTGTGCCGAAAACGAACATACGTCCGATATGGTGAGACGCTTTGAGCGCTTTCTGATCGCCCGTCTTACCCCTGCTGATGTGATGAGGATTGAGGTACAAGCTTTTAGGGATACGCTGGATGTGTTGGCGGTTAGTGGGCCTTAACGCTTAACTCCGTCCATCCGGTTTCCGTAGTAGCCGTTATATTGCCGGATCAATCCGTCCGCCTCCACGTATTGATTGCATCCCAGCGCGTTCTTCCTGATCTTCTTCCCGTACCGTCCGCCCTTCTGGGCTTCGCAAAAGAACAGGTTGCCTTTATTGAATTCAATCGCGACGATGTGCTTGCATTGGGCGCAGGACGTTTTGTTCGTGACGACCGGCAGCTCCGGGAATAGTCCGTAGTCATCGTCAGTCACTTCCATATCTCTATCTCCCTTTATGGATGAGTTGATGGGGTGGGTGCCGTAAGCAAGTCATCCGGCAGCTTAACCCAGATCACCGCGCCTTGCGGATGCTGGTACGGGATCGGCTCGGGCAACATTCGCGCGTTCTGCAGCACCCAGGCCCACGGACGCCGGTATTCGATGTTGCCGGGCGATACGCGGTGCTTCGACGTGATCGCCTGGATTAACCCAGCGGAGTGCGGCCCGTGCAGCGGAATGCAATCGACGATGTCGACCATGCCGAAGATCTTGCCGCTGCCGCTCTTGATGATGGCTGTCGGCCCGCGGTGAGATGTCTCGGTGCCGCGGATCTCCCAGGTTTTATGTCCGGATAGGATGAGCGTCGCCCATTTCGGCTTTATGATGAGGCCTTTCACGTAAGATCACGTACCTTTCGTTGACGGCTTCGGCTTCCTCGTCGGCAGGTTGAATGGCCGCGGTGTCGGCAGCCCTGCCCGGTTGGTCGCCGCCTTTACAGGAGCCGCCCGCAGGCTTTCGAGCTCCGCGGGCGTCAGCTGGTATTTGGTCATTTCGCTCATTGCTCGTCATCACCGACAAAGGCAAACCCCTTGCCGATCCGCTCGATGTCGTCGAAGTCGCCGCGCTTGATGATGAAGATGCGACCGTACAGCGACACTGCCGTTTCTTCCCCGATTTGAAGCTTCAGCAGTTCGTCCTGGTAGAGGAATTTCGGCTGCTCCATCGCTTATGCCGCCCCCAGAATCTTCTTCTTGCAGCGCTTCTTGTAGACGCCGTAGAACTGCTGCAGCTTCGTAGACGAGATGTTCAGGCCCATAACCTTCGGCATTTCGTGCCATTTCAGTCCGTCCGCCTTCTTACGCTCGATCATCTCGGGGAAGTTGAAGGGGATGTCGTCGAATTTCGGGCGCTCCGTCAAGATAAACTGCTCGAGTTCCTTCGGATCGACTTCGCCATCCGGCTCCTCTTCGGTCAGCTCGCCGCTCTCTTCGGCCGGCTCGTCAGCTGCCGCGTCCGAATCGGGATCCGGGTCCTGATTCTCGTCGCCTTCCGGCTCGGGGTCGTGGTTCTGGTCTTCAGCAGCATCGTCCACCACTTCGTAATCCCAGCTGTCTTCCTGGACCAGCACTTCGTCGGCATCGCTCGGCTCGCTGTCTTCGGGCGCCGGCGTCGCGGGCGTGAATCCTTCGACCTCACCGCGGCTGTTGATCGTGGCCACGCTACGGCCGGCCTTGGTGCGTTCGATCTCCATCTCCATCTGCGGATCGTCGAACGTGACGACGAGCTCCTTGTCGATCGAGTTCAGGTACAGTGCCGTAAACTTCCGCGCCTCTGCGTTGGAAAGGGACAGCTTGATAGTCGTCTTGCTTTTGTTGCTGCTTACGGCTTCAAGGGTGGTCGTGAATTGGCTCATTCGGGTCATCTCCTCAGTTTTTTAATGACTTCTGCCTGATACTTGTAGAGCTTGACTGGCCTATATAAAGCCCGGCATATCTGAGCCAGGACGAATGCGTCTCGCACGTTGTCGCTCGGATCGGAGAAGCCCCAGAGCTGGTAAATCGGTAGGATCAGTTCCGGCTTGCCGGCGTTCCCCTTGCATCCGGCGAAGTTTTTAAGCTGCCCGGTGCCGACGACGTGGAACTTGATGCCGCGCCTTCGCATCATCATCCGCAGCCCCCAGCCGATTCCGCCGAGGAGCGCCATCTGGTGGGCCTGAGCGAAGGCGAAGTCCTCGATGCAGACGATGTCGCCCGGCTGTAGCAAATCGGACACGGCGTCGATAAGGCTGATCAAGCGGTCAGGATCCTCGCCCTTCCGAACAACCTCAATCTGCTCCCAGATCTCTCCGTCCTCATCCAGCCGGACAAATCCCGTCAACGTTGACGGGTCGATGCCGACGTAACTAGCCATCTTGGAGCGCCTGGCGCAACTGATCCGCCGCGTAATTCAGGCCCCACGCCTCGGCTTCATCCTGCGCCTCCTCCATCTTGGTATCCAGGTCGTCGATGATGCGCTCGATTACTGCCCGGTCCATTCGCAACGCCTCCAGCCGACGCCGTTCATTGCGTACGAAAGCTCCCGAGCTGCCTCCGCTGCGGCTTGCTTGTTCTTGTAAAGGCGTCCGTATTCCCGGCCATTGATCGTAATTCTGAAATATGCCTTCATGCCCTCAAGCCCCCTTGTACCGTCCAACTACGGCCATGAATTCGGTATATCCCTCGCCCATCTCTTCCAGCGGTAACTCGGGGAAGGCGGCGCGTGCTTGGTCGTCTGTCATGATTTTCCCAGTTCGCATGTAGTGCGCCTTCAGAGCTTCATACAAGTGCCATCTGTTCCGCATGTTCCTGATCCCCTTTCCCTGTAATGCTCTGGTAGTTTTTCTCGTATTTCATCTTCACGACGCCGGTCGGCCCGTTCCGCTGCTTCGCGATGTTGACCTCGAGCACGCCGCGGTCGTCCGTGTCCGGGTTGTAATACTCGTCACGGTAAAGCAGGATGATGCCATCGGCCGCCGCCTCAATCGCTGCGCTGCCGGACAGGTCCGACGTCATCGGCCGTTTGTTCGCGCGCACCTCGACTTCACGCTTGACCTGCGATAGTCCGATGATTGAGCAATCGCAATCTTTCGCGGCGCTTCGGAACTTTTGACAAACCCGGTGCAATGCAGATCCAGCGTTGTCGTTGTGGCCGGCAGGCTCGCTTACCTCCTGCAGGTAGTCGATGATAACGAGGTCCAGACCTTCCTGCCGTTTCAGCCGGCGCATTTCGGAAGTGATGTACTCGGCGGTGACGCCGCGCTCGTCGTCGATGTGGATCTTCGTGATCGCATCCATCTGCACCGATATGTCTCCGAGTTGCGAGTCTGTCAGCTGACCGACTCGGATCGACTGCATCGACACTCTGGCGAGACAAGCCATCATCCGGTTGTAATTCTGCTCCAGCGTCATCTCGAGGCTGAATATGGCGACCTTGTAACCCCTGCGAGAGGCGCGCATCGCAACTTCAAGCGCGAATGCCGACTTGCCCATGCTCGTCCGGGCGCCAACGACGATCAAGTCTGTTCGCTGCCAGCCGAGCGTCATGCGGTCGATCTCTTGCCATCCGGTCATAATGCCGAACGCCCTCGTCCGATCCTCGCGCTTCAGGACGAGCTTCTCGTACCACTGGACCACGTTTTTCACGCCGGTGTTCCGGTGAAACTTCCTCGGCCGAACCTCCAGCGTCAGCCGTTCGAATTCGTCCAGCGTCTCCTCGAACGATCCGCTCGACGGGTCCTCGAAGCGCGGCCGGAACGAATTCATCAGCCTGAGCGCCTTCGCCCGAGAGTAAGCTTCGACCAGGCGCTGCACGTGGTCTGGGAAGTGATGCTCGAAGATTACCGAGCTGTGCAACTGCCGCAAATAGGCGAATCCACCGATCGTGTCCATCTGCCGCTCGTACCGGGTCATGATGTTGACCGGGTCGATCACGATGCCTTCGCGGTAAAGCTCGTCGTACATCCGGAACAGGTTGCGGTGGTACGGGTTGACGAACATGTCCTCTCGCAGGGAGACGACCGCCTCCGTCATCAGCGTTGGGTCCTTCAGGATGCTGCCGACGATGTTCTGTTCGAGCATTAAGGCCGCCGTAAACTGGTCATGCGGGTTAACTTCCTGATGCTGCTCCAAGGGCTCTCGCGTCCTCCTCTCGCATCATCTGCGTGATCGGGTCGTCGTCATCCAGCGGCGGACTTGACTGCGTGTTCTGCTGGCCGTTTGCCGGCTTGTCCTTGTTCGTGCCGCCACGCTTCTTGAAGCCATTCAGCACGCCGTTGATATAAGCGAGCGTCTTCACCTTCGCGCGAACTGCCTCGCGCATCGCTTCAAGCAGCCATTCACCGCCGTAGGTTTCAAACTGGTCTTTCAAGTCGTCCAGTTCCAGTTCGCTCACCCGACCGTCATCCGTGAAGTGCTCTTCGAAGATTTTGTAAATGTGTCCGAAGGAATAATCCGGGTTGCGGCTGCTGCTTGGCTCTGCTTCGTCATACAGCCTAAGTACCTTACTACTGGTACTGGTTTTAATGTCTTTACTTTCTTTAATGTCTTTAGGAGACTGGGAGGCCGCGTCCTGACTGGGCTCGTGGGCTGTGCCTGTTACTGTTTTGGTAACAAACGTGTTACTGTTTTGGTAACAACCTTGTTCCTGTTTTGGTAACTCTACGTTTTCGTCGTCTTCGATTTTTGTTACCGTTTCAGTAACTTTTGTTCCTGATTCAGTAACACTTTGAGCGACGTTTCGGAGAAGGATTTTGTGGTATTTATCCTCGTTAAAGGTCTTCGCGATGCTCACTCGCCAGGAGTCGTAGTCCTTGTTCAAGGTGTAAATCTCGCCGTTGATCTGGAGGACGTTCGCCATCTGGAGGTACTCCAGCTCCTTCTTCACATGCCCGCGGAGGATGCCCACGACCTCGAAATCTGATGGCCGGAGGATGGCTGATTTCTTCCGACAGCCGTAGCTCATTCGAATAACGAGGTCCAGTATATTGCGCTGTCGTTTCGAGAAGTCGGTCTTCATAATGGCTTCGAAAAGTTCGTTCGAGAGCTTCGTAAACTGATCTGGCTGCGGATTCGCCATACCTCGCGGCCTCCTTCCTCGCTAGATTGATAGGGATCAGAGCAGGATGGTCTTCTCCTTGCCCGTCTCCCGATGTTGGATGACGAGCTTTCCGGTTGGATTCTTCATCACCAGCCAGTTGGCCGGCTGCAGCCTCGCAGCCTCAATCGCTTCCTTCTGCCGACGTGTTGGGCGTTGTCCTCGCAATGCTTTCCCTCCTCAGCCGATTAGCTCGGTATAGTGGATTGTTCCGCGCAGACGCTTCGTCTCCCGGCAATACTGGCACTTCTCGCAGCGCAGAGGCTCGGCGGCGCCGTATTTCACCTCGAGGACGCGTTGCAGGTTCGCCTCCAGCACCTCAAGCTCCAAACGCAGGCGATGTTCGTCGAATCGGATAATAGCCTTATCTGGCGTTTCCTCGTTGCTGACAGCCACCATGAGCGGCTCCAGCCATTCATCCCGGCCGGTCGCCAGGCTCTCCACTTCGCAATAGACGGCTATCTGCAGCAGGTAATCGTAAGCTTCCACGAACGATACATAGCCGCCGTAGCGATCGGACCAGACCTTTCCGCGTATGTTCCGCGTCGTCTTAAGGTCGGCCAGTCGGCCGCGCTCCTGGTTGTAAGCGTCGATCTTGATCTTCCACGGGACTCCGAACATCTCAGCCGTCAGGATGACTTCTTTATCTCCATCCAGAACGAACATGCAGAACGGATCATTGCGCAACGTTTGAAGCATCACGTCGGCGTTCTTATAGGCCGCCTTCAACTGGCCTTTCGTTGGACCCTTGGAGGAGACGAGGCCTGGGTTTGCAGCCCAGAACCTCTCCAGCGCTTTCTCGCCTTCAATGCCTGCGTGAACGTATGAGCCAAGGAGCAAGGCGTCGCTAGGCGGCTCTACCCAGCCGTTAAGCCTAGCGACCGCCCGTGCCTCGCATTCCCGGAAATCTTTGAACTGGCTCACGCTCATGTAGGATTTGTTCGCCTCATTCGAGTGGTACGTCTGGTCCGTCAGGACCGGCATCTCCAGGCTCATCACCATCACCATCCAGCCCGCGGAGTATTTCGTCGAATTCGTCTTCTGCCTTGGATTTTCCGGCGTCTTTTGGTGCGGCCGTTCCGAAGTCGAAGAATTCTTCGCGCTTCGCCATGCCGTCCCGGAGCGACTTGCCGATATTCCGCAGCCTGATCAGAGAATTCTCGGTGAACGCGTCGGCTTTGCAACCGATCAGTTTCTCGAGCATGGCCTGCGTGACCTGGTACTCGGACTCGAATGCGACGATCATTGCCTTGATTCGATCCTTGATCGGATCTTTGTTGCCGCCGGCGATCGTCTTACGGCACTCATCAACAGCGGCATCGATTACGTCGCCGGGGATTACGCCGAGTATGCAGGCCCGCATGCGGCGAGATCCATTATTCGCAATCAACTCGTACACGTCCCGGGGGTCCGTCAGCGTCTGCATTCCCTTCTTCGTCGAGCGAACGTGAGGAACGCTGAACGTGATCGACCGACGCGTGTTCGTTTCAAGGTCCCAAGCGTAGGCCTGAACTTCCGACTTGCCTGCTTTGTTTTCGATCTCCATTAGGCCGTAATCGATGTTCCCCCAGCTCTGGGCGACGACTTCCGCGAGCCTGATCGATGGACCATTAACGTTCGTTCCGCCGCGCGGAAACTCATACTCGGCATGCTCGGCCAAGGTCTTTCGCTTGCACGCTTGCATGATTCTGGCATGCGCCGCGTACTCGTCGCGCGGGAATCGCTTGGCCATCACCATAGCAGCTTGAACCTCTTGCGCTTGGCGGCTGACCAGCGCTTCGGTCTGAGCCGTGCGCGCCGGGGCATTGCTTTGAAATTCATTAGACAGCGTGCTGCTCATTCGGCACCTCCAGTGGTGGATAGAATCCGTCGAGAACCGAACCAAGCGTGTCAATGGCGGCAGCCATTTGGTCCGGGTAAAGCTTCAGCCATTTATCCAAGGCGCCGAGATCCCAGCGCCCGCCGGATTTGCATTGGTAGAGAGCATACATGGCGCGCTCCAGTTCCGAGACCTCAGCCGGGCGATCCGGGTTAGTCATCATCAGCATGCGATCGTCTCCCTCTTGATCTGATTGAGCCGCCATGCTAAGATGGCGGCATAAGATGAATTGCGATGACCCGTTACCGCGGGTCATTTTTTTCGTGCTCGATGATCGTTATGAATAGTCCCGGAGCTGTTTTACCGTCTCGGATGGCATCCGCGATCGGCTTCATCTGCATGCCGACTTCAAAGCCTTGCTGCAATGCCTCCATCGCGTGGACCATCGCCTTCTCCTGGCTGCCCGGATCGAGATACAGCGCGATAGTCGAACCGACGGATACGCTTATCAGATCCAACAGCTCGCGCTTGTTCACTTCCGGATCGCGCATCTGCTTTGCGAAGAAATCCGCGACGACCTTACCTGCCTTGCTTTCCTCCACCTTCATCACCTGCCCTTCTGACGCTTGAACGCATCTGTGAGGGGCGGAACGCATTCCGCCGCCCACGGGACGATTTCAAACCTACTCATTCCGTCAACCGTGTGTTAAAATGAGCGTAACGAGACGCTTTAGCTGAGCTCTCAACTGCACTCTCCCTGGCCGGAGGGTGTTTTCCATTTCTCGGGGCTTTTCTGGCTTGTCCAACTCCGCGATGCTGCTTCTGATAAAGTCGATCGATGCGAACCGCTGCTCCTCATCCCCGAACAGGTACGGCGCCCGGATCGCCATGTTGAGCTGGTGTTCCAGTTCCGCCCGGCGTCGCTGCTTCTGCTGCTCTACCGTCATGAGAGGTCCACCCCAATCACCGTGATGCCCGCCTCGTCGTTCGCGCAGGGTTGGCAGTAATCGTGCTTGCCGAACCGGAACTTCGCTTTCGTAAGTCGGCAGCCGCATTCGTAGCAGCTCGCGCCCGTCCATTCCGTTGCCCGGTAACGTTCCGGGTCATATCCGCCCGCGTAGGGCTCTAATCTTGCCTCTAAAACCGCCATGTGCCGGCTCCTTCCGTTTCATCAGATGTACTGCCGCCATGCTCTCCTTCAGGTTCTTCATGACTGACTCGAGCTGCCGCAGCTTCTTCCAGCCGTCGTTCGCGCCAGTGAAGTCCAGGTTCATCAGGTCGATGCCATTCGTCGCCGCGCACCATTCGCGCACCAACGTGTACGAAGGCTCTTTGATGATGCCGGCTTCGACCTTCGCGATGGTCGACCGTGAGACTTGAAACCGCGGCGTGCTCAGCTTTGCAGCGAGCTCCTCTTGAGTGAGCTTGGCGCGTTCTCTACTCGCCTTCAGCATCTCCGCGACGCTCTGCGTCTTGTTCAATCCGTTCACCACCCTCCTGTTCCGATTCAGAGCAAAGGAGGGACTATTTTGTTCACCGCTGCCGTCGTATGATTACTTCAGCAGATCGATCGCCTCGTACTCCCCGCCTTGCCCGCCGCCAACATCCCCCACGCGGCGGGATTTTCCCGTTATCCCGTGATTTTCTGACGAGCCTTGTTCGCCTGAATTTCCCGGCACGCTTGTTCGAGCAGCTCCCGGGGGAAAACGCTCAACGAGATCAGAACCTTCGGCTGCTCTTGCTGCGGTTCCGGTTTCTTGGACTTTGCCATGATGTGGTCACCTCGCTATTGTAGTTTGAGATTCTTGGACTAAGAGGTGACGAAAAAGACTCTCGACAGTCCGACCATATAAATCAGCTACTCTAAACGCATCCTCGAGTGGTGGCTTGGAATATCCTCGTTCCCAGTTGCTAACCGTTGATTTCTGGCATCCTAGCTTCTGAGCTACATCATCTTGGGTCCAACCCTTTTCCTTTCGAGCACTTACAAGTGCCTCATTGATCATCCGTATCCACCTCCTACAGTCCAAGAATCTTGTATTCACACCCTTATAATAAATCCAAGTAAGTTGGATTGTCAAGGGGAATTGTTTGAGTTTTTTGGACTCAATTTTAAGCATTCTTTATTTGATGTACAATGTATTTGAACTTTAACGAGTGGTGGTGTTAAATTTGCTTCCCCAGCGCCTCAAGCAGAGTAGGAAGGCAAAAAAGCTCACACAAGACGCTTTAGCCAAGAAAGTCAGCACAAAAAAGACGAGCATATCCAATTATGAAACTGGATACAGCTCGCCTTCTAATGAAATGTTGAAAGACTTGGCAGATAACCTCGGCGTTACGACAGATTATTTATTAGGGAGGACTGATGATCCGCATCAATCATTATCTGAGGGTACGAAACGATTTGTTGAAGCCGTAGAAATAGATAATGATGAGCAGGCCGTCGCAGCACTGAGTGAGTTTTTGCTCTATAAAGGAGAAAAACTCCCCGACCCGACGATCAGGGAGATTCTGAATTACGCTCGTTATCGGTTGAAAGAGGAAAAATAAGTTCAATGAGATCTTGTTCGCTCCATCCCATTTCATCGAAAACATCTTTTACGTCAACCGTTTCCATAATATGTTCAGCCCCTGGGTTCGTATTGGAAGGAGTTGAATGTAAAAATCAACGATCAAATGATCGGAAAATGGAGTTATGTAACACGAATATACCCATTATATGCGAACACTCGTTCCCAAATCAATCTATTTTAGAGAGGTTAGGGGTTTATGGCTCTCCGAATGGGGAGAAGCCTTTTAAACCTCAGAATAAAGGAAGCCGGTTTGACGCAAGCAGAATTCGCGAATCGGTTGGGTGTTGGGCGTTCATTTGTCTCGATGGTCGCTTCTGGTGAGCGAACGCTCTCCTATGAAAGAGCCATGAATGCAGCCCGCATACTCGGTTGTAAAATGGAAGATTTAAACGAATGGATCGAGGTTCCTTTGTCTGAGCTGAAAGGCGATCAGTAGGGTTGTCCTACTGCTCCCTCCGGAAGCTTGTTCACTCCCAAGTGAACCAGACAATCTCGACAATGTCGTTTTATATACATTACCACATATTTCTGCTTCTACTTGTCGAACTGCGCCGCGAATTTGACCGTTCATACCCTACATTCGGTCAACCTTGAATCTGTTCCTTCGAGATATATGTACCCCGCGCGATGGCGACTCATCGTCGAACAAAACGACATGTTTCTCGCGATCGTACCGAACGATCTTGTTAATTTGGACGAGATAGTTTTTGTTGAGCAGTTCGAAACCGCGGGAGCTGAGCAGCTCGGTGTAGTCCTGGAGGGATGCGAGGGGGCGGTAAGTTTGATCAAGCGTATGGAAACGGATGTCGTTCCTGTCTGCTGAAATGTACATGATGTCGTCGACCTTGATGAAACTCGGCTTCCCATTGTTGTATCCCGGGATGTACATGCGATCACCTCGCGCGTAGGTTGCCCGGAGCCGCAGGAATTATTCAGCAAATCCCTCAGCCGATGAGGAACATTTCGAGGTTGTTCATGAAAAAGAAGATTCTGTTGCTACTCGTCTTATCCATGATTTTTGCAGGAGTCGTAAGCGCAGCGAGCTTGTGGGGGTCATACAAAGGGAATCCAATCATTAAGCTTCAAATAAACGGGTTTGATGCGCAAATATCCGATGTGCCTGTAATAAGTTACAACGACAGGACCATGATCCCTATTTACCTGCTCAAACAGGCAGGTGTTGAATTTACGTATGACGCGAACAAAAAGACGATTAATATATTGAAACCGCTGGACATCGATACTATTGTTTCTGTCTTTGGTTCCAAAGGTCTGAATTATATTAGCTCTGCTAGCTATATGACAGATGGAAAAGGATTCAGCCAGATTTCGTATGACATTAACTTCGATTTTACTGATGAGTCAAATGGTGCGAAGTTCAACGCTCTCTTAAGTACAGGGACTTCTACGGGAGCATACCAGGTTAGGTTTTTCAGCAATAAGAGCAAATACATTTATTTCATAAAGACTCAGAACTACAAAAAATTCATTGCCGGGCAATTGAATGCTGAGCAGTTTGCCAACACCTATGAGCTCGTGAATAACGATACTTACACTGGATCTGGATCAACTGGGGCAAGCACGTCAGCATCGGCGGGCAGCACCAATAATGCGACTATCACATATCCGCTACTATATTCAAACGACGGAAAAAAGTATCTTGGAAAACTCAGTTCGAATACCTATGATACCGAATCTGTATTCAATGAATATGGCGACTACGGAAGCAAGTATTCGCAATCGAGCATTTGGAATGAATACGGAAACTATGGCGGCGACTATGCGAATACCAGTGCTTTCAATAAGTACGCCACCAAGCCGCCTATCATTCTACAGAACGGAAAAGTGATCGGGTACCTCACGACGAACAGCACTTTAACGAATGCAATCTCGCCATATGCTTTGCTCGAATGGTTGAAAAAGAATGGTTACTAAAAATTCAGCCGCCGTCATTAATCATGCCTTCGTCCACTCGATCCCGATCGCAGTCTGGTACGGAGACGAATTCATGGGCTCGGGCCTGGTGAAGCAGCACACGAAGTACACCGTCGTCCTGTCCGATCACCAGCACTACTACAAACATATCTTCACGTTCAAGCTGCTTAAAGCCCAGCCAATTCTCCAGCCGATGGAGACCTGATGGAGTTGATTGGAATGGAGAAAGAAACAAACGTGGTTATATTTGAAGAAGCGAAGTTTTACAACGATGAAGGCGAGGAATTCTGGTCAGCCAGAGACCTAGCCAAAATCCTTGATTACTCCGAATACAGGCACTTTATACCCGTCATTGAACGGGCCCGTATTGCTTGTGAAAATAGCGGTCAGCTGCCTCAGGATCATTTCGAGGACTTCCTCGATATGATCGAAATCGGTAAAGGCGGAAAACGTGCAGCGGAATCCGTTCGCCTTACCCGTTATGCATGCTACCTGATAATTCAGAACGCAGACCCTAACAAAGAAATCGTTGCAATCGGGCAGACGTATTTCGCCGTTCAAACCAGGCGGCAGGAATTGATGAATGAGACGGACGATCAAAAGCGCCTCATGCTGCGGGATGAATTGAAAAAGCACAACTCATATTTGGCGAGCGCGGCGAAAGACGCCGGCGTTGTAACTGGACTGGAATTCGCCATATTCCAAAACCATGGGTATCAGGGGCTCTACGGCGGGCTTGATTCGAAGGATATTCATCGCAAGAAAGGTCTCGGGAAAAGCGCCAAGATTCTCGACCATATGGGCAGCACGGAGCTGGCCGCCAATCTATTCCGCGCCACACAGACCGAAGAAAAGATCCGCAGAGAACGGATCCGCGGCAAGGACAACGCCAACAGTGCTCACTTAGAGGTCGGGAAAAAGGTGCGTAAAGCGATTGAGGATATCGGCGGTACAATGCCAGAGAATCTGCCCGTAGAGGAAGATATCAAAAAGGTAGAGCGCCGGTTTAATAAGCAAATTCGTGATAATAGCTGAGCCCATTCGGGCTCTTTCTTCTAAGGAGGACAAGCCATGCGAGCCGCCATTTACACCCGCGTCAGTACCAGCATGCAGGCGGAAGAAGGATTCAGCCTCGAAGCTCAGCAGGACAACTTGATGCAGACGATTGAGCGTAAGGGGCTGCAGCTCTACCGCATATACTCCGATCCAGGTATCAGCGGCAAGACGTTCAAGCGTCCGGGCGTCCAGGCAATGATTGCGGACATGAAGGCCAAGCGCTTCGACACGCTGCTGATCCACAAACTGGACCGGCTGAGCCGCAGCATGGGCGACATCATTGCCTTCATCGAGCTCGTGAACAAGCTGGACGTGCGCCTGATCATCTCCGCGCAGGGGCAGGACGAGATCGACACGCGCTCGCCACTGGGCAAGGCATTCCTTCAGTTCAATGGAATCTGGGCCGAGCTGTACCTGAACAACCTACGAGAGGAAACGCTGAAGGGCCTCGTGAAGAAGATGAACAAGGGCGGCCGTCACATGTCGCAGGCTCCGCTAGGTTATGATCTGATCGAGACCAGCACGGACGTCTGGGAGATGTTCATCAACGAGGCGGAAGCCGCGCTGGTGCGCGAGGTGTTCGGTCTGTATTTGGACAAGAGATGGGGCGTAACGAAGATCGCGAAGCATATGAATAGCCACTCGACCACAAAGCTCGGCGGCAAGTGGGATAACAAGAACGTCCGGAACATGCTGACGAATCCGACCTACGCCGGCTTTAACCACTTCAAACCCGATCACTGGCCGGAAGAGAACCGCATCATTTCTCCGGGCAGTCACGAGCCGATCATTTCGGAAGAGCAACTGGACACGGTGCGGAACTTTCGCGAGCGCCGATCGAACGGGCACATGTCCAAGCGATCGTTCGACTATCCGTATGGCGGCATTATCAAATGCGCACGGTGCGGCGCCACGTTCGCTGGGAATGGCTCCGTGGTGGCCGGTAAGCAATACCGCGGGTACCGCTGCCTAAATCAATACGCTAAGGGCACGTGCGACGCACAAAGCATATCCGAGCAGAAGCTTAACGCCCTGGTATGGAGTTACATCGGCCTGATGAACGACGCGCCGCAGGAACCCGCCAAGAAGTCGAAGAAGCAAACGGTGGACATCCAGAAAGAGATTGAGACGAGCAACAAGCGGCGTAAGAATTGGATGATGGCCCTCGGCGACGGCAAGCTATCGGGCGAGGATTACGCGCAGCTGATCGACGAAGAGGACAAGCGGATCAAGGCGCTGCAGGCAAACGTTCGTGAGGACTCTCCGGCGACGATGCCCACTGCTGAACTGCAAGCAGCGGTCGCTCAGCTTAAAGTGAACTGGGACTTTATCGAAGTGGAGACGCAGAAGATGCTGGTCCAGTCCATGCTGCGGAAAGTGGTCATCGACAAGGTGGACGACGTGTGGCAGATCAAAGAGCTGTTGACCGTATAAACAAAGAAAATCCCTGCGCAGCCAATGACGGCGAACGCGGGGATTTTCTTTTCGGATTCGGCGCCCACTTAAAAACAGAAGAAACCTTCTGTACTTAAGTGGAGCCGAACTGACACTTCTAAAAACCCTGCAAACTACATATCGCGCAGGGGGCAGTTAACATGGAGACTTTACAGCAGCACATTGAGGGAATCGTCGAGCGGAGCCGTGG
>NZ_JBHUJV010000007.1:0-524895 GCF_042683485.1 Cohnella sp. GCM10020058 | reverse complement strand
TCGTTTTGGTTGGCTAACCTTAATTTCGAGAATGTGGGGAGGTACTCCTCTTTGGTGCGCCAAAAAAGTCAGTCGTAGCAAGGGGTTTGAATTATGAAATTGACTTTATTTGCAGGCATTTCGCTCGCAGTCATGGCACTTGCAGGCTTGTTGCTTACGGGCATGGTACTTTCAGGCATGCCGCTCGCAGCCATGGCACTTGCAGGCTTGGTGCTCGCAGGTATGGTACTTGCGGGCATGCCTTTCGCAGGCATAGCACTTGCAGGCATTGCGCTCGCAGGCATTGCGCTCGCAGGCATTGCGCTCGCAGGCATTGCGCTCGCAGGCATTGCGCTCGCAGACATTGCGCTCGTAGGCATGCGGCAATGAACAACGCGGGCGAGACGTCAGGGTCCATTGCTGCGCCTGGCGGATAAGCCATGCATAAGCGGTCCGCGCCAATCAAGCTGCGGATGTCCGCCAACCGAAGAGCGACCGTCAGGGCGAACTTCCCCGCGGTTGTTTCGCGATTTTCAGAAAACGTTTTCTGAAATCGCTGATTTTAACAGAAAAGCGAGCGGATTTGCCGGGTAGGAGCGCTGAAAGCGTTCTCTTATAATGAGACCAAGCAAGGAGGTAATCGCATGAGGACAATGACTGTCAAGCAAGAGAGACGAAAGGAGGGCGTGTCGCGGAAAAAGGGCGGCGCCTTTTGGAGAAAGTTTTTTCAGCAAAGATATCTGTATCTGATGTCCGTTCCGTTCGTCCTGTGGGCCTTCGTATTCAGCTACCTGCCGCTCTGGGGCTGGACGATGGCGTTCCAGAAGTTCAAGCCCGGCATTGCCTTCGGGGACCAGAAGTGGGTCGGACTTCAGTACTTCAGGGAGCTGTTCGCCGACGAGCAATTTTATCGGGTGCTGCGCAACACGCTCGCGATGAGCACGATGGGACTGGTCGCCGGCTTCGTCGTGCCGATCGTATTCGCGGTCGTCCTGAACGAAGTGCGGGCGATGCCGGTCAAGCGGTTCGTACAGACCGTCTCCTACCTTCCTCACTTCGTCTCATGGGTGGTGGTGGCGGGGATCGTCACGAAGATGCTGTCGACCGAGGGCGGCGTGGTCAACGAGATCCTCGTCTCGCTCCATATCGTCGACGAGCCGATACAGTTCATGGCCAAAGGCGGGTTGTTCTGGTATATCGTCACTGCCTCGGACGTGTGGAAGGAGATGGGCTGGAATACGATCATCTACCTTGCAGCCATCGCGGGGATCGGTCCCGACCTGTACGAGGCCGCCAAAGTGGACGGGGCAAGCCGCCTGCGCCAGATCCGGCACATTACGCTGCCGGGTATCCGTCCTACGATCGTCGTCCTGCTCATCATGTCGATCGGTCATCTGATCGGCATCGGCTTCGAAAAGCAGTTCCTGCTCGGCAATCCGCTCGTGAGCGACTATTCGCAGGTGCTCGACCTGTATGCGCTCAATTACGGTCTCGGTCTCGGGCGATTCTCGTTCGGCACCGCCATCAACATTTTTAATTCCATAATCAGCGTGCTGCTGCTCCTCGTCGCCAACGGCATATTCAAACGCACGACCAAAGAAAGCATCTTCTGAGGAGGCCGGCCCGCATGCAAGCGATCAGACGATTGGCCGGCCGCCCATGGCCGGATCTGCTTTTCGAGCTTGTCGTGTATTTAATATTGATTGTCGTCACCGTCGTGACGCTCTATCCGTTCCTCAACGTGCTGGCCATCTCGCTCAACGATTCGACCGACAGCGTGAGGGGCGGCCTGACGATCTACCCCCGGGTGCCGACGTTCAAAAATTACGAGACCATTTTCGCTTTTGGCGGCCTGATGACCGGGCTCAAGATTTCTGTGCTGCGGACGGTCGTCGGCACGCTGCTGGGGCTGATCAGCGCGTCCATGCTGGCGTTCACGATCAGCAGGGCGGATTTTCAGGGCAGACGGTTCGTCTCCGCGTTCCTGGCGCTCACGATGTATGTGTCGGGCGGCCTGATTCCGTTCTACATTTTGATCCGCGATCTCCACATGATGAATACGTTCGCGGTCTACGTGCTGCCCGGACTTGTGAGCGCCTTTAACGTCTTCATCATCCGTTCGTTCATCGACGGCATTCCGTACGCGCTGCAGGAATCCGCAAAGCTCGACGGCGCGAACGATTGGACCATATTCTGGCGCGTCGTTCTGCCGCTCACCAAGCCGGCGCTCGCCACCATCGCCCTGTTCCTGGCGGTAGGACAGTGGAACGCCTGGCTCGACACCTATCTGTACAACGGATCCAACGAGAAGCTCACCACCCTGCAGTTCGAGCTCATGAAAGTGCTTCAGAGCACGACGACGAACGCCGACCAGTTCCGCGGACGCAATATGACCGAGGTGATGCGGCAGATCTCTCCCGAATCGGTCAAAATGGCGATCACGATCGTGGTGACCGTGCCGATCCTTGTCGTTTACCCGTTTCTTCAAAAGTATTTCGTCAAAGGCATGACACTCGGCGCCGTCAAGAGCTGACGCTTGTCGGCCGGACGCCGCACCGACCGAAGGGATCCGCAGGATTCGCTCCTGTCCAGATACGATCCATCATTCAGATTAAACGGAGGGTTTTAAGCGATGAAAAAAATACTGAAAGTAAACGCGCTGCTGCTTGCCGGCGCCATGACGCTGAGCTTCATGTCCGCATGCAGCAAGGATAACGGCGGCGCCGCTTCCGGGACCGCGCCGTCCGGATCGTCGGTTGCCTCGGACGCGTCCAAGGAAGGCGAGGCTCTTTCGCCCGTCACCTTTACCTACTTTTCCGAGGACCCGAATCCGAACTGGAACAACATGCAGGACGACGTCTCCAAGGCGATCACGAAAAAGACAGGCGTCACGCTCAATGCCGAGTTCGCGGTCGGCGACCCGGCGCAAAAAGTGGCGCTCATGGCAGCCAGCGGCGAGTATCCGGACATAATCGCGGCCAAAGGCGATATCGGCAAGCTCGTCGATGCGGGCGCGGTGCTCGACCTGACCGAGCTGATCGACAAGTACGCGCCCAACATCAAAAAGGTGCTCGGCCCTTATATGAGCCGGGCGAAGTATACGACCGAGGACCAATCGATCTATTCGATCCCGACCTGGTCCGCGGTGGATGAGATAAAAGCGGTCGCAGGCGGCGGCTTCGAGCTCCAGCATCGCGTCGTCAAGGAAGCGGGGTACCCGACCATCCGTACGGTACAGGATTACGAGAAGGTCATCAAAGATTATCTCGCCAAGCATCCGACCGATGAGAACGGCAACAAAAACGTCGGCTTGTCCCTCAACGCGGACGATTGGCATATGTACATTTCCGTCACGAACCCGGCTGCCTTCGTGACCGGCGGCTCCGACGACGGCGAATATTTCGTCGATCAACAGACGAACGAAGCGATCTACCACTTCCGGCGTCCGGAGGAGAAGGAATACTTCCGCTGGCTGAACCATATGAACGCGGAAGGACTGCTCGACAAGGAAAGCTTCGTGCAAAAATACGACCAGTACAAAGCGAAGGTCGCCTCGGGCCGCGTGCTCGGACTCATCGACCAGGACTGGGATTACAACGACGGCCAGCAGGCGCTGAAAACCGCAGGCAAGTTCGACCAGACGTACGGCCACTACCCGGTCACCATGGGCGAACAGTTCAAGGAGACGTCGTTCTGGCCGACCGGCTTCATGGGCGGGTACGGCATATCGATCTCGAGCAAAGCCAAGGACCCGGTTCGCATCATCAAGTTCCTCGACTACCTCGCCTCGGACGAAGGCCAGGTGCTGAACAACTGGGGCATCGAGGGCAAGCATTACGTCGTCGAAAACGGCAAACGCGTCGTGCCCAAGGACGTCCAGGACCGTATCAACAACGACAATACCGCGTTTACCAAGGAATCCGGCATCGGATTTTACTGGAACATCATGGTGCACTACGGAGATGGCGTGAAGGACCCTAGCGGCAACTATTATACGAAAAACAGCCCGGATATGATCACCCAGGGATACAGCGACGCGGAGAAGGAAACGCTGGCCGCCTACAAGGCGACGACGTGGAAAGACCTGTTCCCCAAGGAGGACGAATTTAACGTAAAGGCGTACGGCGCCGCATGGAACATTCAAATTCCCGGCGAGGACGAAGTGTCCATACTCGGCAACAAGATGAAGGATATCACTTGGAAGCGAATCCCGGAGGCCATCCTCGCGAAGCCCGAGGACTTCGACAAGATCTGGGACGCCTATCAGAACGACCTGATCAAGGCGGGCGTCGAAAAGATGGAGAAGGGCTACACCAAGTACGTGCAGGACCGCGTGAAGCTGTGGAGCGCGGACGAAGGAAAATAACGTTCGGCAAGCCTCCGCGCCCTCTCCGGGCCGCGGAGGCTCTTTGTTGGAAGGGGAAAAAGCATTATTGGGGCGGGTATTTGCGGAAAGCAAGCGTTAACTCGGCATACCGGCGCTTTGCGTATGGGCGCTTTGCGTATAGGCGCTTTGTGTATGGGCGCTTTGCGTATAGGCGCTTTGCGTATGGGCGTTTTGCGCATGGGCGCTTTGCGTGTGGGTACTTTGCATATCGACGCTTTGCGTATGGGCGTTTTGCGTATGGGCACTTTGCGTATGGGCGCTTTGCGTATGGGCACTTTGCGTATAGGCACTTTGCGTATAGGCGCTTTGCGTATGGGCGTTTTGCGCATGGGCGCTTTGCGTGTGGGTACTTTGCATATCGACGCTTTGCGTATGGGCGTTTTGCGTATGGGCACTTTGCATATCGGCACTTGACGGATGTATAACGGGTCGAAAGCCTGCATTTGTACAGGTATTCTCTGCCGACGCGCACCGCCTGATGAAATGCCTGCAAATGTGCAGGCAAATCCAAAGCGCAAGCCGGAAATTCGGCTGATGGCGTAAATTAACTGCGCTTTCGCAGCTATTTTGTTTTAACGGGTCGCCATCGGCATAAAAAGATGTATATTTGCAGGCATTGCGGCAAAAGAACAATACGGGCGAACACATGCGGGTCCTTCGGGACGGCTGTCGGACGAGTCTTCGACAGGCGTTTCGCGCGACGCCGGTTGCGGATAAGAGCCAAACTTAAAAGACCGTCGGGTGATCTGTTGATCTGTTGATCTGTCCCTGACGGTTTGTTAGGCGTGCATGGCTCTTTGGGGTCATGCGCTTGTAGCCGGGAGTGCTTACAATATAGCTTATCCACGGAATAGAGAGGTTGGTTGAGGTTGAAAAAGAAAATAGGGGCTTTGCTGTTCGCCGCCACGCTGGCGTTCGGCTACACGAGCATGGCAAGCGCGCACGTCCGGGTCGAGCCGGCGGAGGTCTCGCAAAATGCGTACCAGGTGTTCACGATTCGCGTCCCGAGCGAAAACGAAGGCGTCAACACGACGCAAGTCAAGCTGGACGTCCCTGCCGGCGTGGAAGTGTCGCGCTTCGAGCCGTATCCCGGCTGGACGAGCACGACCGAGAAGGACGCGGACGGCAAGGTCGTCTCCGTCACCTGGAAGTCCGATGGCAATGGCATCACCGAGACGGAATTCGTGCAGTTTCTGTTCCAGGGCCACGTCGCGGAGGATGCGAAGGAGCTGGTCTGGAAGGCGCATCAGACATACTCGGACGGTGCCGTCGTCGATTGGAGCGGCGCGCCGGACGCCGATACGCCGGCTTCGGTGACGACGGTCACGGCGGCTGCGGCCGGAAGCGACGGGCACGGACATACGGGAACCGCATCGACGGACGCATCGGACGGCGATCGGGATCCGCTGACGCTCGGCCTGGCCATCGCCGGCTTGGTGGCGGGCCTGGCGGCGCTGGCGACCGCGCTGCTGCGCAGGAAGTCGCGCTAAGCTCTGGCGCCGAGGCGCAGCGCTTGCCGGCGGATTGACACGAAGTCCGCCGCCGTGTACAGTTGAAACATGAATTCCACTGGGGGCGCCCGCAAGGGCTGAGATAAGGCAGCGATGCCTTGGTCCCTTTGAACCTGATCTGGGTCATGCCAGCGTAGGAAAGTGGACCAATGTGCGTAGCAAGCTGCATCGGATTGCGGCGACGCGAGCCGGCAGGCCGTGTCGTGCCGGCGCGTCGTCTTTTCGCATCTGCGGAAAGCGTCCGTTTCTCGTCCGATCCATGCAGTACGAAGCTGCTCGTTTTGGCCGCTCCCGACGGGGCGGCTTTTTTGCATCGCATGCACAAGAGCCGCCTCCCCAACGGAGCGCCGATTCAGGCGTATTTGCGTCGGCCGACGGCCCATCCGTCTCCGGGCGCAAATGCCGTCCGCAGCTTCGGTCCGTCATTGTGTTTCTTTTTTCGCATCGTGCCCTTGTCGGCCTCCCGGAGGAATTCGCATGAATTCATTCCAGGGAGGTTTTTTTGCGATGGCGATCATGACCCGGGCGCTGCCCGGCAGCCGCAAAGTCTACTTGAACGGGGAAGGGGGCATTCGCGTGCCGATGCGCGAGATTCGGCTCTCCGACAGCAGGGCGCAAGACGGCTCCTTGCTGCCGAATGCGCCCCTGCTCGTCTATGACGCAAGCGGACCTTATACGGACGACGACTACGAGGCCGATATCGAAAAAGGCCTGCCGACATTCAGGGACGCCTGGATCGAAGCCAGAGGGGATACGTTCGAATACGAAGGAAGGGAGTCCGGGCCGTTAGACGATGGCCACAGGTCGGAGCCGCGTGCCCGTCTCCAAGCCGCGCCGGTCTATCCGGGCCTCAAGCGCAGGCCGCTCCGGGCGGCCGAGGGACGCAACATTACGCAGCTTCATTATGCGCGCCGGGGCATCGTCACGCCCGAGATGGCTTTTATTGCCGTACGGGAAGGAACGACGCCCGAATTCGTGCGGAACGAGGTGGCTGCCGGGCGCGCCGTCATCCCGGCCAACATCAATCATCCGGAGTGCGAGCCGATGATTATCGGACGGCATTTTCACGTGAAAATCAACGCGAACATCGGCAACTCCGCCGTCGTCTCGTCCATCGAAGAGGAAGTGGAAAAGATGACGTGGGCGACCCGCTGGGGCGCGGATACGATCATGGATTTGTCGACGGGCAAAAACATTCATGCGACGCGCGAGTGGATTATGCGCAACGCGCCGGTTCCCGTGGGCACGGTGCCGATCTACCAGGCGCTAGAAAAAGTAGGCGGACGGGCCGAAGCGCTCACCTGGGATATTTATCGCGACACGCTGATCGAGCAGGCGGAGCAGGGCGTCGACTATTTTACCATTCACGCCGGCGTGCTGCTGCGCTATATCCCGTTGACGGCCGAACGGGTGACCGGCATCGTGTCCCGCGGCGGCTCCATTATGGCGGCCTGGTGCCTGGCGCATCACGATGAGAACTTTCTCTATACGCACTTCGAGGAGATTTGCGGGATCATGAAGGCGTACGATATCACCTTCTCGCTCGGAGACGGCCTGCGGCCGGGCTCGATCGCGGACGCCAATGACGAGGCGCAGTTCGCGGAGCTCGAGACGCTTGGAGAGCTCACCCGCATCGCCTGGAAGCACGACGTGCAGGTCATGATTGAAGGACCGGGCCATGTGCCGATGCATCTGATTAAGGAGAACGTCGACCGGCAAATGGCGGTCTGCCAGGAGGCGCCCTTCTACACGCTCGGACCGCTGACGACGGACATCGCCCCCGGCTACGACCATATCACGTCGGCCATCGGCGCGGCGATGATCGGCTGGTTCGGCACGGCGATGCTCTGCTACGTCACGCCGAAGGAGCATCTGGGATTGCCGAACAAGGAGGACGTCAAGGACGGCGTCATCGCCTACAAGATCGCGGCTCATGCGGCGGATCTCGCCAAAGGGCATCCGCGGGCCAAGCTCCGCGACGACGCGTTGTCGAAGGCGCGGTTCGAATTCAGGTGGCGCGACCAGTTCCATCTGTCCCTCGACCCGGAGCGCGCGATGGCGTACCACGACGAGACGCTGCCGGCCGAAGGGGCGAAGACCGCCCATTTTTGCTCGATGTGCGGACCGAAGTTCTGCAGCATGCGGATTACGCAGGATATTCGCGACTACGCGGCCGCCCGCGGATTGAAGGAGGAGGAAGCGGTGGACGCCGGCATGCGCGAGCGGGCGGACGGCTTTAAGGCGGCGGGCGGTCAAATTTATGTCTAGCGCCGACCTCGGTACGATGCTCCCGCGCGGTGACTTTGCCGGTCCCGGAGACGACGAGGGCATCGGACCTGGCGATTCCATGTCGCGTTACGCCCGTCAGATTCGCTTCACTGCCATTGGGGCCGAGGGTCAGCGCTCGCTCGGCGGCGCGTCCGTCCTCGTGGCGGGCGTCGGCGCGCTCGGGTGCGCGCTCGCGCAGCAGATGGCGCGGGCGGGCGTAGGCACCGTCAGGCTGGCGGACCGCGACTTCGTCGAGCGCGGCAACCTGCACCGCCAGTCGCTGTTCGACGAGGCCGACGCCGCGGCGTCGACGCCGAAGGCGGTCGCTGCTGCGGAGCGATTGCGCCAGGCGAACGGCGCCGTCCGGATCGAGCCGTTCGTGGCCGAGATCCGGGCGGAGACCGTCGGGGCGCTGCTCGCCGGCGCGGATCTGGTGCTCGACGGCACGGACAACGCCGAGACCCGCCTCTTGCTGAGCGATGCCTGCTTCGCAAGAGGCATTCCTTTCCTGTACGGCGGGGCGACGGGTTCGGCTGCGAGCGCGGCGTCGCTCGTGCCGGGAAGGACGGCATGCCTTCGCTGCCTGATCGGAGGAGAGGAAGATGCGGAGGCGGGGGATACGTGCGATACGGCTGGCATCGTCGGCCCGGCGGTCGAACTGGCCGCTGCCCTTCAGGCTGCGGAGGCGCTCAAGTGGCTGAGCGGCAATCGCGGCACGATGCGGCAAACGTGGATCTCGGCGGACGTTTGGCATTTCTCGCTGCGGGAGACGAGACTGCCGCCTGGCAGGCCGTCCTGCCCTTATTGCGGCGATGCCTGCGCAGCTCCCGCCCGGGAGCCGGCTCTGCACCGGTCAGGACTGGAAGCGACCGTCCTGTGCGGACGGGACACGGTCCAGGTGGCGACGGGCTGCACGCTCGCGCCGCAAGCGTGCGCCGATCGTCTTGCGCGCCGCGGCTGCAGAGTTCTCGTCGCCAACGACTACCTGGTCCGGGCGCGGACGCCATGCGGCGCCACGCTGGCCGCGTTCGGCGACGGACGGGTTCTCGTGCGCGGCGCGGCAAGTATAGAGGACGGCGCAGAGGAAGCGATCCGGCTATGCCGGACCTATGTAATGGAGACGCCCGGAGATGCGGGAGCGGAGGAGGAGCTGCATTGAAAACGATACAGGACTGCAAGCTGTATGTAATTACAGGCGAACAATACCATCCCGGCAAGCCGCTCGACGAGGTGATGGAAGCCGCAATCGCCGGCGGGGCGGACATCGTACAGCTTCGCGACAAAGAAGGCTCGCCTGCGCAGCGGCTGGCAAAAGCAAAGTTGCTGCGCGCGTTGACACGCCGTCACGGCGCCTTGTTTATCGTCAACGACGACGCCGAGCTGGCGCTTGCCGCCGATGCCGACGGCGTTCATCTCGGCCAGGACGACATGCCGCTCCCCGAAGCAAGGATAAAAGTCGGCGCAGGCAAGCTGATCGGTATCTCCACACACACGCTCGCGCAGGCGCTGGAGGCGGAGCGCGGCGGCGCGGACTATGTGGGTGTCGGACCGGTCTATCCGACGCCGACGAAGCCGGGCAGAGCGGCGGTTACGACCGCCTATGTGTCCCAGGCGGCCATGCAGTTGAGGATCCCCTTTTTTGCGATCGGCGGCATCTCCCCCGCGACTGCGGACGACGTGCTTGCGGCGGGCGCGCGGCGGCTGTGCGCAGTATCGGCAGTGGTCGGGCAGCTTGACCCGGCTGCAGCATGCGCCTTGCTTAGGCGCAGCATCGAGCGGTGGGAGGCGCAGGATAGGCTGCGCGGCAGCGGCCGGACGGCGGCGCATACGGCGGCGACGGAATCTTCGGGAGCGGGAGCCGGCGCCGGCAAGCGGATCTCGCTGCTGCTGAACGGCAAGCAAGCCTGGTGCGAGGCCTCTACGCTCGGCGCGCTGGCGAGATCGCTTCGTCTGGCCGAGCGAAGGGTGATGGCGGAGCTGAACGGCGAGGCGGTGCCGAGAGCGGACTGGGACGACGTCCCCATCCGCGCGGACGATCGCGTCGAGTTCGTACAATTCGTAGGAGGTGGATAACGATGCGTACGGCCACGTCGCGGCTTGAGATCGGCGGCATCGCGCTCAGGTCCAGACTGTTTCTGGGCACGGGACGGTACCCGAGTCCGGCCGTCCTGCGCGAGGCGCTGGAAGCTTCGGGCGCGCAAGTCGTTACCTTCGCGATTCGCAGAATCGACCTCGACGTCGCGGAGCAAGACCCGCTGCTGCGGCAGACGGAAGGGAAAGACCTGGTTTACCTGCCGAATACGTCAGGCGCCTCGACGGCGGACGAGGCCGTCCGGATTGCCCGGCTGGCGAGAGAAGCGGGGTTGGGCGATTGGGTCAAGGTCGAGATCAGCGGCCATCCTCGGCTGCTGCTTCCCGATCCGCTCGAGACGCTGAGAGCGACGGAGCGCCTCGTCTGCGAGGGCTTCACGGTGCTGCCCTATACATCCGACGACCCGATGCAGGCGCTCAGGCTGGAGGAGGCGGGAGCGGCGGCCGTCATGCCGGGCGGCTCGCCGATCGGCACCGGTCTTGGCATCCTCAATCCGCGCAATCTGGCATGGATCGTCGAGCAGGCGGCCGTGCCCGTCATCGTCGACGCCGGACTCGGCTCGGCCGCCGACGCCGCAATCGCCATGGAGCTGGGGGCGGACGGGATCCTGGTCAATACGCCGGTGGCCAAAGCGCGGGACCCCGTTGCGATGGCCGCGGCCATGAGACTCGGCGTCGAGGCCGGATGGTTGTCGCGGCAGGCAGGCCGAATTCCGCGGCTCGCGAGCGCCTCGGCAAGCAGCGTCGAGACCGGCGCGTGGTTCGCGGCGGCGCCTGCGGCAGGGGAGGCTCAGCCTTGAGCCGGACGGTGCTCGTGCTGGGCGGCGGCATCGTCGGCTTGTCCTGCGCTTATGAAGCGCTGAAGCAAGGATGGCGCGCCATCGTCGCAGACCGCGGCGAGATTGGCGGACAGGCATCGGGTGCAGCCGCAGGGATGCTCGCGCCCTATTATGAGAACGGCGACGGTCCCGACGCTTTTTTCCGCCTGTGCCTGGATAGCTTTGCCCGTTACCCAAACTGGACGGCGGAGATTGAAGAAGCTGCCGGCATGTGCGCGGGCCTGGTCCGGTCGGGCAGCCTCCACGTCGCGCACCGCGAAGCGGACCGGCTGCCGCTGCTCGGCCGGCTCGCTTGGCAGTCCGGTCTTTGCGCGGGCATGGATTGGCTGGACGCGCCGGCATTGTCCCGGCTCGAGCCTTCCTTGCCCGGGGGGCTTGCCGGTGCGCTGTATTGTCCGGCGGAAGCGCACGTGCAAGCGCCGCTGCTGGTCAAAGCGCTTGCCGAAGCGTGCGCGCGGCTTGGTGCGCAGCTGCTGCCGCTGGCGGGGGCGTTGACCGTCGCGAGCCGGGGCGCTTCCGGCGGACTAAGCGTCCGCTTCGAGGAATACGGGACGATCGGCGCGGACGCGCTCTGCTGCTGTCTCGGGGCCTGGAGCGGCACGCTGGCGGATTGGCTTGGACTTCGCATTCCCGTTCATCCGATCCGGGGGCAAATCTGCGCCTACGATCCCGCGCCCTTCAGCCTTCGGCATATCGTGTTCGGCTCCCGGGCCTATTGGGTGGGCAAGCCGGACGGTTCGCTCGTCTGCGGCGCGTCCGAGGACGAGGCCGGCTTCGACCGGACGGTGACCGCGGGCGGCATCGGACGGCTCGTCCGCGCGGGCGGGCGAATGTTCCCCGCGTTGGCCGGCGCCGCGCCGGCCCGAAGCTGGGCGGGACTGCGACCAGCCACGCTGGACGGCTGGCCGCTGATCGGTCCCGTACCCGGCAGGTCCGGCATCTATATGGCCGCCGGGCATTATCGCAACGGCATCCTGCTGAGTCCGGCGACGGCAGCCGCGTTCGGGAATTGGCTGGAGGCCGGAGGCGCCGGCGCGGACGACGCGGCGAGCCGCGCGTTCCGGCCGGAGCGCTTCGGCGCCTATGAGGCGGCCGGCGAAAGGGAGGAGGCGACGTCAGGATGATGGAGCGGGCGATGGCCGATCGGGCAGACGCCGGGCGGAGGGCGCACGGACGCGGCCCGGCCCGGGCGCTCACGATCGCGGGCTCGGACTCGGGCGGCGGCGCGGGTATCCAGGGCGACTTGAAAACCTTTCAGGAGCTCGGCGTGTTCGGCATGAGCGTCGTCACGGCGGTCACGGCGCAAAACAGCGTGGGCGTGCAGCAGGCCGAGCCCGTGCCGCGGCGGCTCATCGCGGCCCAGCTCGACAGCGTGCTCGCCGATCTCGGAGCGGATGCGGTCAAGACGGGGATGCTGCCGACGCCCGAAGCGGCTGCGGCCGTCGCCGGCGCGCTAAGACGCTTCTGTGTGCGCAGGCTCGTGGTGGACCCGGTGCGGCTGTCCAAGGACGGCTTTGCGTTGGCCGGCCCCGGCGCGTTCGAAGCGACGGCGAAGCTGCTGTTCCCGCTGGCCGAGCTGGCGACGCCGAACGTGCCGGAGGCGGCGGCCCTGCTCGGCGTCCCGGAGGCAGACCTCGCCGGGACCGGCGCCCGCGTCGAGGCCGCAAGGTCGCTGCTGGCCTGGGGGCCCCGATACGTGCTCCTCAAGGGCGGCCATGCCAAGGGGCCGGCCTGCACCGACATATTGGTCGGCGCGGCGGACGGCGGGGCCGAGCCGGTGCTGCTTCGCGGACCGCGCCTGCCGGGGCGGGGAGCTCGCGGCACGGGCTGCGCGTTCTCCGCGGCCGCCTGCGCGGCGATGGCGCTCGGCGCTGACGTGCCGGCCGCTTGCCGCACAGCAAAGGCATTCGTCGCGACGGCGCTTGCGGCGAGTCTCGGGCTTGGCGCCGGGACGCCAAGCCTTCGCCATGCGGCTTGGCGCGAGGGTTGACGGGCGCCTAGCCCCGGGGCGCGGTCCTGCCGGAGCCCGATATTTCCCGGCGGCTTGCTTGACGTGCCATGTTCCCCTATAATAATCAGTAATTCATAGCAATCCTGAACAAATGCGACGATGGAGACAAGTAAGCAGCACCTGCCTGACCAGGGAGGGAACGCCGAGACTGAGAGCGTGCCCGAGGTGAAGAGCTGCCGAATTTCACTCCGGAGCAGTCGCTTGAACGCCGACGAGGCTCGATGCGTTGGCCAGTAGAGCGGACCGGCAGCGGCCCGTTACGCCGTTCGAGCGGGAATTCCGGCTTGACGATGCTTCTCAATCTGCAGATTGTCGTCAGCAAGATTCCAATTAGGGTGGTACCACGGTCCTTTCGTCCCTTTTACGGGGAGGAAGGGCCTTTTTTGTCGGTTCGCAAAAGGGCAAGCCGGCCGATAGACCAAGCGATAAAGGAGAGAGGCATCATGAAGGACCGGTTGGAGGCGCTGCGCGTTGAGGCGCTTGCGCAATTGCAGGAGGTGGCCGATGCCGGCCGCCTGAACGATCTGCGCGTGCATTATTTGGGCAAAAAGGGTCAACTCACGGATATCTTGCGCGGCATGGGCGGACTGAGTGCCGAGGAACGTCCGGTGATCGGGCAGGTCGCCAACGACGTACGCGCCGCCATCGAGGCCGTGCTGGCCGACAAGCAAGCCGCATTCGACCGCGCCGAGACGGAGCGCAGACTGGCCGCAGAGACGATCGACGTCACGCTGCCGGGCAGGAGCGTCGCGACAGGCAGCGTTCATCCGCTGACCAAGGTGACGCAGGAGATCGAAGACATTTTCCTCGGCATGGGTTATACGATCGCGGAAGGTCCGGAGGTCGAGACCGACTACTTCAACTTCGAGGCTTTGAACCTGCCCAAGGATCATCCGGCGCGGGACATGCAGGATTCCTTCTACATTACGGACGAGATTCTGCTGCGCACGCACACCTCTCCTGTGCAAATCCGCGCGATGAAGAACGCGGACGGCGCGACGCCGCTTAAGGTCATTTGCCCGGGCCGCGTATACCGCCGCGACGATGACGACGCGACGCATTCGTTCATGTTCCATCAGATCGAAGGGCTCGTCGTAGGCCCCGACATTCGCATGAGCGACCTGAAGGGTACGCTGCTGCAATTCGTCCAGGCGATGTACGGCGCGCAGGTCCAGATTCGTCTGCGTCCGAGCTTCTTCCCGTTCACCGAGCCGAGCGCCGAGGTCGACGTCACCTGCACGCAGTGCGGCGGACACGGCTGCCGGATGTGCAAGCACTCGGGCTGGATCGAGATTCTCGGCTGCGGCATGGTGCATCCGAAGGTACTCGAGCACGGCGGCTTCGACCCTGAAAAGGTGTCCGGCTTCGCGTTCGGCATGGGTGTCGAACGCATCGCCCTGCTGAAGTACGACATCGACGATATTCGTCACTTCTACAACAACGATCTGCGGTTCCTCGGGCAATTCGCCCGTATGTGACGGCTGCTGCCGGTATCCTAGCGAAGGTGAAAAAGGAAGGAGCGGTATAACCCGTGAACGTATCCTATCAATGGTTAAGCGAATATATCGATCTCGGCGGCATCGAGCCGCAAGCGCTCGCCGAGCTGCTCACGAGGGGCGGCATCGAGATTGACGGCGTCGTATCCCGCAACGCGGGCGTCACGAAGACGGTCGTCGGCTATGTATTGGAAAAGGAAAAACATCCGGACGCGGATAAGCTGAACGTCTGCAAAATCGATGCCGGCACCGGCGAGACGCTGCAAATCGTCTGCGGTGCGCCCAACGTGGCCGCGGGGCAGAAGGTGCCGGTCGCGCTCGTCGGCGCGAAGCTGCCGGGCGACCTGCAGATCAAGCGTGCCAAGCTGCGCGGTGTCGAGTCGCAAGGGATGATCTGCTCCGCGCGAGAACTGGGCATCAACGACAAGCTGCTGCCGAAGGAGCTGCAGGAGGGCATTCTCGTGCTGCCGGCGGACACGGCGGTTGGCACGGATATCGCCGACCTGCTTGGCTTGAACGATTCGGTGCTGGAGCTCGATCTGACGCCCAACCGCTCGGACTGCTTGAGCCTTCTCGGCGTCGCATACGAAACCGCCGCGCTGACAGGTTTGCCGCTGACGCTGCCCGAGCCGGAGAAGGCGCTGTACCCGGCGGCGGACAAGACCGCGGACACGATCGCGGTCGCCATCGAATCGGCCGAAGCTTGCAGCCACTACGCGATGCGCGTCGTAAAGGGCGTCAAGATCGGCCCGTCTCCGCTCTGGCTGCAAAACAGGCTGATCGCCGCTGGCATCCGGCCGATCAGCAACGTCGTCGACGTCACGAATTTCGTCATGCTGGAGTACGGCCAGCCGCTGCACGCGTTCGATGCGGCCAAGGTCAAAGGCACGGTCCGCGTTCGCTTCGCGCATGAAGGCGAGACGCTGGTCACGCTTGACGGTCAGGAGCGCAAGCTGGAGTCGCACATGCCCGTCATCGCCGACGACGCGCATGCGATCGCACTGGCCGGCGTCATGGGCGGTCTCGATACCGAAGTAACGGCGGACACGGTCGATATCCTGCTCGAATCCGCCAGATTTGCGGGCGCTCCGGTTCGCAAGACCTCGCGCCAGCTCGGTCTGCGGTCCGAAGCTTCGGCGCGCTTCGAGAAAGGCGTCGATCCGGAGCGCGTGCTCGGCGCGCTGGACCGCGCGGCTTCGCTGATCGCGCAGACGGCCGGCGGACTCGTCGCCGACGGGGTCGCCGAGGTGCGTCTCGCAACGCCTGCGCCGGCGGTCATCGAGCTCTCGCTCGAGCGGATCAACCGGATGCTGGGCACCTCGCTTTCCACGCTCGAGGTCAAGACGATCTGGTCGCGGCTCCAGTTCGCGGCCGAGCCGGCGGGCGACGGCGTATGGCGTCTGACCGTGCCGACGCGCCGCGGCGACATCACGCGCGCAGTGGACCTGATCGAGGAGGTCGCGCGGCTTAACGGCTACGACCGCATTCCGACGACCCGCATCGAAGGGCCGACGACGACGGGCGCGCTGACCAAATCCCAATCGATCCGCAGAGAGCTTCGGAAGCTGTTGTCCGAAGCGGGGCTTAGCGAGGCCGTGACCTATTCGGTCACCTCCGCAAGCCGGGCCGCGCTGTTCCCGGAGCTGTCCGGGGCTGCAGAAGGGATGCGCCCGATCGGCCTGGCGATGCCGATGAGCGAGGAACGCAGCTCGCTACGGGCGACGCTGCTGCCGAATCTGCTCGAGGCCGCTTCCTACAACAAGTCCCGCCGCAACGCGAACGCTGCGGTGTTCGAGATCGCGAGCGTGTACCATTCAGCGGAGGAGAAGCTCACGACCCTGCCTGCGGAGCATCCGAGGCTGGCCTTTCTGCTGACGGGCAATCGTCTTGGCGCAGGCTGGAATCAAACGGCGGCGGCATACGACTTCTACGATGCCAAGGGCGTCGTAGAAAAGCTGCTGACGCGGCTCGGTCTGACCGGCGCAGTCCGCTTCGAGCAGGCGCAGCCCGCCGACTTCCATCCTGGCCGTACGGCGGCATTGAAGATTGTCACCGCGTCCGGCGAATCGACGATCGGTTACGTCGGCCAGTTGCATCCCGAGCTGCAACGCGACTTCGACCTGGGCGACGCCTATGCCGCCGAGATCGATCTGAAGCCGCTCTATGAAGCGGCGGATTCCCGCATCGTTTACAGCACGCTGCCTCGCTTCCCGTCCGCGGAGCGGGATCTGGCCGTCGTCGTCGACGGATCGGTGCCCGGCGCGTCTCTCGTAGCGGCCGCACAGCAGGCTGCGGGCGAATACCTGGAGTCCATCCGCGTGTTCGACGTCTATGCGGGAGAGCGCCTCGGCGCCGGCAAAAAAAGCGTCGCGCTCTCGCTTGTGTACCGTCATCCGGACCGCACGCTGAACGACGAGGAGATCGCCGAAGCACAGCAATCCGTCGTTGCCCGACTGGAACAATCTTTCAGCGCGGAGCTTCGCAAATAAGCAGGAAACGGCGCAAAGCGCAGCGAATACATCAGAACGCGAATAGCGGACTGAGAGACGTTCGCTGCGATTTTGCTTAAGTTGGAACGTGGGAGGAATAACCGTGAATGCTGACGACAAGACACGCGTAACGGTTGACATATACGGCACGCAATACACGTTGACCGGACATACCAGCAGCGAATACATGAAACGGGTTGCTTTGCTCGTCAGCGATCAGATGCACAAGATCGCGAGCGGCTCGCCGCGGCTCGATCTGGCGAGGCTTGGCGTGCTCGCTTCGGTTAATATGGCCGACGAGCTCATGCGCATCCGCCGGGAAAACGAGCGGCTCCTCCACGAGGAAATAGAACGCAAACGGCTGTCCGCCGAGATCGAAACGCTGCTGGCCGATTGGGACAAGCACAAGGCCGAGAGTGCCGCGGCGCTGGAAGCCGCGGAGCGGGACTTCGCCGAGCGGCAGGCCGACCTGAAGCAAAAGTCCGAACAATCCATCGCGGAAGCGACGGCCAAGGCGGACGAAGAGCGCGAACGGCTGCGCAGCGTCCATCAGGCCGAGCTCGATCGGATCATGGCCGACCACGCGGCCGAGACCGAGCTTTATGCCGAAGAGGCCGAAGCCCTTCGGGCCGCGCATGCGGCAGAGCTCGACCGGCGCACATCCGGCTACGAGGCGGAGCTAGCGAGCTTGAAGTCCGCGCAGGGCGCCGAGCTCGAACGTCTTCGGGCCGTGCAGGCGTCGGAGCTTGCAAGCGCCCGCTCGGTGCATGCGGACGAATTGGAGCAAGCGGCCGCCGCGCAGCGCGACGAGATGGAAGCGGCAGCCGCCAGACACGCGGCCGAGCTTGAAAGCGTCGTCTCGGCACACGGTGCCGAGCTCGAGCGGATCCAGGCCGACCACGCGGCCGAAGCCGAGCTCTTTGCGGAGGAAAACGAATCCCTGAGACAGGCGCACGTTTCGGCTATGAACGAGATCAAATCCGCGCACGCGGCTGAGCTGGCGCGAATCCGGTCTGCGCAGGAAGCGGATCGGGAGCGGGCGCAAGCGACGTTCGAGGCCGAGCTGCGCGATGAGCGCGTCTCGCGCGCCGAAGAGCTCGAATCGCTGCGATCGGCGCATGCGGCTGAGCTGGGAACGCTAAAGAGCGGACACGAGCAATCGCTGGCCGAGCGGGCGGCGCAACAGGACGAAGAGCTGCGCACGATGCGTCAAGGCTACGAGGACGAATTGGCGCTGCTGCTGGAAGGCAAGCAGGAAGAATTGCAGCGGCTGACGCTGACGCTGGAAACGGCGTTGCGGGAGCGCGAGGAGATTCGCGCGCGTATGCAGGATGCCCTGGATGCGGCGCTTGCCGAGGGCGAAGGCCGCGTGAGCGCGCTCCGGGAGAGCCATGCGTCGGAGCTGGCGGATCTCGAGGCGCGTCAGGCCGAGGAGCGGGAACGCCACGCGGCGGAGCGCGCATCCGAGCTTGAAGCGCTGAAGGCCGGTCACTTGGCCGACCTGGAGCGGCTGAGCGCGGGACACAATGCAGAGCTCGAGGAGCTCCGCCTGGAGCTGGAGCTCGAGCGCGAAGCCCGCGAGACGGAGGGCGTGACGGCCGGTAACCAACTGACTGAAGCGCTGGAGCGCGCGGCTGCCGACCGGGAAGCCGCGATCGCCAAGCTTCGCGCCGAGCATGCGGGAGAGCTTGACCGCTTGCTCAGGGAGAGCCGGGGCGAAGCGGATCGTCTGCGTGCCGCCCACCAGATGGAGCTGGAGACGCTGAGGCGCGAGAGCCTGGATATGCTGGAAGCTGTCAAAAGCGAAAGCCGCGATGAGTTGGAGGCTGCCAAGACGGAGCTGGGCGGCGAGCTCGAAGTCGCCAAGGCGGCGGTGGAGCGCCTACATACGCAGCTGGCCGAGCAGATGTCCGCGGCCAGGCAGGCCGTAGCGGCGGCGGAGGCGAACTTCGACGAGGAGCGCCGGGCGCTGGCGGAGTCGCTGGATGCAGCAAGGCAGGAGACAGAAGCAGCAAGGCAGGAGACGGAAGCAGCCGGGCAGGCAGCGGATGCCGCGAAGCAAGAGGCGGAGGCGGCCAAGCGGCAGATCGATGCCGAAGCCCAGCGCTTTGCGGAGGAGCGCCGGCAGTTGGCTGCCCAAGCGGACCGTCAGCTGGCGGAAGCCGCGGCGCTGCTGGAGGAGCGATTGCGCGAAGCAGGCGAGGCAGCAGAGGAGCGTCTCGCGCAGGAGAGGGCTTCGGCTGCTGCCGAACGCGAGGCGGCCGTCAAGGAAGCGTCTGCGCCGCTTGAAGCTGAGCTCGCCTCGGTCCGGAGGGCTGTGGACGACGCGCTTCTGGAGCTGGAGCTGCAGCGCGAGGAGAGCGCCGAGGATGTTGCACGCCTCCGCGCAGCGCAGGCTGAAGAGCTGACGAATCTTCGCGCAGCGCAAGCCGAGGAGCTGTCGAAGCTCCGCGCGGAGCGGGCGGAGGAGCTGTCGCGGCTCGAAGCCCAGCGGGAGGCGGCGCTCAAGGAGGCTGTCGCGCCTCTCGAGACCGAGCTCGCCGCGGCGCGCAGCGCCTTGGATGACGCACGTCTCGAGCTGGAGCTGCAGCGCGAAGAAAGCGGCGAAGAGCTGTCGCGTCTGAACGCGGCGAAAAGCGAACAATTGTCGCGTCTTCAAGTGGCAAAGGACGAAGAGCTGTTGAAGCTTCGCGCGGCGCAAGCCGAGGAGCTGTCGCGGCTCGCAGTCGAGCGCGAAGCTGCCCTCAAGGAAGCTGCCGCGCCTCTCGAGACCGAACTCGCCGCGGCGCGCAGCGCCTTGGATGACGCACGTCTTGAACTGGAGCTGCAACGCGAAGAGAGCAGTGAAGAGCTGAAGCGTCTGAACGCGGCGCAAAGCGAGGAATTGTCGCGACTGCAAGCGGCAAAGAACGAAGAACTGACGAAGCTTCGCGCAGCGCAGGCCGAGGAGCTGTCGAATCTCCGCGCGGCGCAAGCCGCGGCACTGTCGCAGCTTGCAGCCGAACGCGAGGCTGCGCTCGGGGAAGCCGTCGCGCCGCTTGAAGACGAGCTTGCCTCCCTGCGAAGCGTCGTGGATGACGCGCGTCTGGAGCTGGAGCTGCAGCGAGAAGAAAGCAGCGAAGAGCTGAAGCGTCTGCGCGCGGCGCAGAGCGAGGAGCTGTCGCGTATGCAAGCGGCGAAGGACGAGGAGCTGTCGAGTCTCCGTGCGGCGCAAGCCGAGGTACTGTCTCGGCTTGCAGCCGAACGCGAGGCTGCGCTCGGGGAAGCCGTCGCACCGCTCGAAGCCGAGCTGGCCGCGGCCCGCCAAGCTGCCGATGACGCACAACTGGAGCTGGAGCTGCAGCGCAAAGAGAGCGGCGCGGAATTGAATCGTCTGCGCGCCGCACAGGCGGAGGAGCTGTCGAGCCTCCGCGCGGCGCAAGCCGAGGAGCTGTCCGGCCTTCGCGATGCGCAGGCCGAAGAGCATTCGCGGCTCCGTGACGCGCATGACGAAGCGCTGCGCCGGGCGACGGCCGAGGCGGAAGCCGGCGCGGCTTCGGGTCGTCAATCGCTCGAGGAAGAGCTGCGCGTGACGCAGGAGTTGTACGAGGCCGAGCTGAAGCAAGCGCTCGGCAGCCGCGACGCCGCGCTGGCCGCCGCCGAAGCGGCCGGCGCGGCGAACGATCAGGTACAGGCACGCTGGTCGGAACGCGAGCGCGAATGGCAGTCGCAGCGCGCGAAGCTCGAGGCCGAAGCCGAAGCGGCGCGCGCATCCGCAGAGCAGCGGCTTCAGGAGGCTGCAGCCCGCGAAGCGGCGCTGATCGAGGCGGAAAAAGCGGCCTCCGAGCGCTTGCGCGACGAAGCCGACGCTCGCGAAGCCGCCGAGCGCGAGGCGAACCGGCTCAAGGAGCTGGCGGACGAGCTCGCCGAGCGCGAACAGACCGCTGCCGATGCGATCCGGCTGCTCCAGCGGCGGGCCGAAGAGGCGGCGCGGGAGCGCGATGCTGCCGCCGAGCGTCTGGAGACGCTGGAGGGCAAGCTTCGCCAGGCAGCCGGCGAGCAGCAGCGCGAACGCGAGTCGCTGATTCGAGCAGAGGAGGAGCTGAGGTCGGCTCGGGAGCAGGCGGCAGCCGCCGTCGCGCTTCAGGCCGAACGCGACGCGCTCGCGCAGCAGCTGCAGGCGGTCGGCGAGAGCGAGCCGAGTCCGGCAGACGCGCAAGCGACGGAGCAGCTGTCGGAGGAGCTGGAGCGCGTTCGCAGCGAGCATGAGGCGCTCAAGATTGAGTACAACAAGCTGCAGATCGAATACAATGAGTGGATTGACATGCTCGAGGAGCATACTTGATCGTCGCAGAAGACTCGAAGACCGGCAATCATACCATTAAAAATCGCCCTTCCGAACGGATTCGATCCGTCCCGGAAGGGCGATTTCTTTATGTGCTTTATTTAACGATCAACGTGGCCTTCATCGATAAATGCCCTTGTCCGCAGACGATGTTGCATTTGATCGTATAAGTGCCGGCTGCTAGCGTTGCGACCTTGGACTTCTTGCCGTTGCTCAGCTTGACGCCTGCCTTTTCAATCTCGACGCCATGCGCGCCTTGCTCGTTCTCGAGCGTGTAGCGAATCGGCGTATCCTTCGGCACGGTGTATTCGGTTTGGTCGAACTTCCAGTTGGTGGCATGGATCACCAGGTCCTGCGATGCGGTAGCCGTCTCCTGCTCCGCGGCATTGTCGTTTTTGCCTCCGCATGCGGCGAGCGCTCCCGTTAATGCAAGCGCGACCAGTGCGGCGGCTATTTTTTTGTGTACCATTCTTATTTCCCCCCATCCCTCGTTTGCCGGGTATGAGCGGGTCATGCCCAGACTTTTCTATATTAGCATATCCTGTCGCAAGGATAAAAATGGAGCGGCTCATCCGGCTTCGCAGAATCGTCTTCCGCCCCATCCTCCCCGGCTGCCGGGAGCGAGGCCGATACGATCGTCTACAAAGAAGCCTTGGGCAGAGAGGTGACGATTCCGGCGCGTCCGCAGCGGATCGTTACGACGCAGTTCGGTCGCGGCAGCAGTTCGAGCGGCTGAAACAGAGCCGGCTCTGGTCGGAACTGGAGGCCGTTCGCTGAGGGCGGGGGTACGTCCTGGGGCAGGAATGGCTGCGCGACGATCCCGTATCGCTGGCCGGACAGCTTCGCGAACTGCAGGCAATCGTCGAAAAACCTCGCGTCATCCTATAATGGAGACGCGAGGTTTTTGGATTGCGTTTTGCAAGTTTCCTTTTAATCGTGACGCTTGCCGGCTTTGTACGGGTTGCCGATCGGGATGAACAGATCGATAATCCCGATGACAAGCGCCGCGAGCAGGGCGCCCAGGATCGAGGCCGATACGCCGCTGACGACGAACTGCGCGAGCCAGATGACGAGCGCGCTGCACAGGAACCCGACGATGCCGCGACCGAAGGGGGTCACGTTTTTGCCGAAAATCGCCTCAATAATCCATCCGAGCACGGCGATCACGAGCGCGAGCATGAGGGCGCTCCAGAAGCCGCCCACGGTGAAATGCGGAACCAGGTAACCGACGATCATCAGCACGATCGCCGACACGATAAAGCGTACGACGTGTCCTAAAAAATGCATGGCTTGATTACCTCCCGTTGTGGGGCTGTCGTCCGGCGGTATCGCCGGCATTAAAGGTATTGTATCCAGTTTGCCCGCCGGTTATAACGGAGTCGTAATGCAAGCGCAGCCGCCATCGGATATAATGGGAGGCGAGAGGAGTTGGCGCAACGCCGTGAACGACAAGGCGCTATATACATTGGAATACGATAAAATCAGCGAGCGGCTTCGCGAGCTCGGCGAGACCTCGCTCGGCAAGGAGCAGGCAGCCCTCATCCGTCCGTCCTCGGATCTGAGGGACGTGAACAGGCGGCTCGATACGACGGCCGAAGCGGTACGCGCGATGGACGTCAAGGGCGCTCCGCCGTTCGGCGGCATTACGGACGTGCGTCCTGCGCTCGGGCGGGCGAAGCTCGGGGCCATGCTGCTGCCGTCCGAGCTCATGGATATCGCCCAGTTCATCCTGGGCTCGCGGCGGATCCGCAAGTACGTAGGCGCCGTTTCCGAAGAAGCGGATATCCCGCTGCTCGAGGATCTTTGCGAGCCGCTTATCGATGCCAAGCAGCAGGAAGACGAGATTCGCCGGTGCATTGACGAGCAGGGCGACGTGCTCGACGCCGCCAGCGCCGAGCTGGCTGCCATTCGCAGAGAGATCCGTACGAACGAAGGACGCGCCCGGGAAAAGCTCGAAAGCATGATTCGCTCGTCCTCGGTGCAGAAGATGCTGCAGGACGCGCTTATTACGATGCGCGGGGACCGGTATGTCATTCCCGTCAAAGCGGAGTATCGCTCGAATTTCGGCGGCATCGTACACGACCAGTCGGGGAGCGGCGCAACGCTGTTTATCGAACCGGAGGCGGTCCTTCAGATCAACAACAAGCTCCGCGAGCTCAAACTCCGCGAAACGCGCGAGATCGAACGGATCCTGCGGCAGCTGTCCGAGAGCGTCGGCGTCAAAGGAGAGCTGCTCATCGGCGACGCCGAAGCGCTCGGATACATCGATTCGATCTTCGCGCGGGCGAAGCTCGCCGACCGGATGCAGGCGACCAAGCCGCAGATGAACGGCGAAGGCCGCCTGCGGCTGAAGCGGGCCCGCCATCCGCTGATCGACCCCAGGAAAGTCGTGCCGACCGATATCGAGCTGGACGATAAGCACTCGGCGATCATCGTCACCGGACCGAATACGGGCGGCAAGACGGTGTCGCTCAAGACGGTAGGCCTGCTCAGTCTGATGGCGATGTCCGGCTTGTTCGTACCCGCCGACGAAGGCACGGTCCTTTGCGTTTTCGACGGGATCTACGCGGATATAGGCGACGAGCAGAGCATCGAGCAAAGTTTGAGTACGTTCTCCAGCCATATGACGAACCTAATCGGCATGCTGGGCCAAGTGACAAGCAGCAGCCTCGTGCTGCTCGACGAGCTCGGCGCGGGCACCGACCCTGCGGAAGGCTCGGCGCTCGCGATCGCGATCCTCGAGCATCTGCACCGCCTGCGCTGCAGACTCCTTGCCACGACTCACTACAGCGAGCTGAAGGCGTATGCATACAATCGCGAGGGCATCATGAACGCCAGCATGGAGTTCGACGTCGCGACGCTGAGTCCTACTTACCGGCTGCTTGTCGGCGTGCCGGGCCGAAGCAACGCCTTTGCGATCGCGGAGCGGCTCGGTCTGCCCCGGTCGATTATCGACCACGCGCGGGGCGAGGTGTCGGACGACGAACTCAAGGTCGATACGATGATCGCTTCGCTCGAGCGGGACCGCCGGACGGCCGAGTCGGAGCGCCAGCTGGCGGAGCGGATCAAGCGCGAGGCCGAGGAGCTGCGTCTCAAGCTCGAGGAAGACCGTGCGAAGCTTCAGGATCAGCGCGTCAAGCTGCTCGAAGACGCCCGCGAGGAAGCCAGGCTTCAAGTGGCGAAGGCGCGGCGCGAGGCCGAGGAGATCATCGCCGACCTGCGCAAGCTCGCCCTGGAAGAAGCGGCGAGCGTCAAGGAGCACAAGCTCATCGAAGCCCGCCGCAGGCTGGACGATGCCGTGCCGGCGCCGGTGGCGAAGCCGCGTCCGGCCGCATCCAAGAGCGCGAAGCTCGGGCCGGGCGACGAGGTCAAGGTTTATAGCCTCGGCGGCCAAAAAGGCCATATCGTCGAACTGGCGGGCGACGATGCGTTCGTCCAGCTCGGCATCATGAAGATGAAGGTGGCGCTGGCGGATCTCGAGCCGGTCAAGGCTCCGAAAGACACGGCAGCCAAAAAGTCGCAGCCCGTTGCGGCCGGCGCGACCGTGAAGCGTGCGGCTTCGGACCAGATTCGGACGGAGCTGGACCTGCGGGGTGCTACGCTTGACGAGGCGATCATCGAGACGGACCGTTTTCTCGACGAATCGTTCCTTTCGAATCTGCACCAGGTCTATATCATTCATGGCAAAGGAACGGGGGCGCTGCGTACGGGCATTCAGGAGTTCCTGCGCAGGCACAAGCACGTGAAAAGCTATAGGCTCGGCAATTATGGCGAGGGCGGCGCCGGCGTTACCGTGGCGGAGCTGAACTAGCGTTAGGAGCGTTCCGCATGAATGAGCCCAGTTCCATCGACCGGCTGCTGTCCCATCCGGCGGTTGCGATCCCGGCGTATTTTTCCGTCGGCATTCTGATGCTGATCATCTGCCTGTACTGCTTCGAGCGGGTGACCAAGTACGAATGCTGGCAGGAGATCCGCAAAGGCAACATTGCGGTCGCCATGGCCACCGGCGGCAAAATATTCGGTATCTGCAACATTTTCCGGTTTTCCATCCAATCCAAAGACAGCATCTACGAGAGCATGCTATGGGCGGGGGGCGGATTTCTGCTCCTGCTCGCCGCGTACCTGCTGTTCGAGTTCGTCACGCCGGTATTCCGCATCGACGAGGAGATCGGCAAGGATAATCGCGCGGTGGGACTCATCTCCCTGCTGCTATCCGTATCGCTTTCCTATATTATCGGCGCGGCGGTGACGCTGGATTGACAGCGGCCGTCGCAGGAGGTTTCGTATGAAGTATTTATGGGGAACGCTGTTCGCGCTTGCGGCCCTTTTCTTTATTCTAGGCGTCGTCTATATGTTGAGGGAGGGTTAAAGCCGTGGCTGCCAACGTGATCATTTGCCCCTGGTGTCAATCCGAGATTATTCAGGAGCCGGGAGAAGAGCCGGACAAGTACTGTCCGGTCTGCGACAACGAGTTAAGCGGTTACCGGACGCTTCAATTCGGTCTGGGAGAAGAAGAGCCGGCAGAGGACGAAGAGGAGGAAACGGAAGACCAAGCGCTTTACGGGCGCCGGCGTCACCGCGATCTTCCCGAAGACCTGGCGGGATTCGGCCTGGACGGCGACGACGACTTGCGCGGCAAGGACGAAGCGCTGCTCCGGTACGAGGATACGGTCGAAGCGATTCTGGACGAACAGGAATTCGTGCCGGAATGCCCCCAATGCCGCGAATACATGGTCGAGACGGGCCGACAGGTCGTACAGGCCGCCTCGTTTACGTCCAAGCGGCCGGAGCGGCTGCGCGGCGGGGCGGTTCTCGAGGCGCCGTTTTCGATGACGCTGTATATGTGCCCATCGTGCTTCACGATGGAGTATGCGCTGTCCGAAGAGGACCGCAGCCGCATCGGGGACAATCTGAGCCGGGAACCCGAAGCAGACGGAAAGTGAGACGACGAACATGAAGAAGCTGGTTTATCAGAGCGTGACGGAGTTGATCGGCGATACGCCGGCCGTCCGGCTTAATCGTCTGGCCGGTCCCGACGACGCCGAAGTGCTGGTCAAGCTTGAGCGCTTCAATCCGAGCGGGAGCGTGAAGGACCGGGCGGCGAGCTCGCTCATCGAAGACGCCGAAGCCAGGGGCTTGATCGGGCCGGGCTCGCTGATCGTCGAGCCGACGAGCGGCAACACGGGCATCGGCTTGGCCATGAACGCGGCGGCCAGAGGCTATAGGCTTATCCTCGTCATGCCTGACAATATGTCCAAGGAACGCATCGACCTGTTGAAGGCTTACGGCGCCGAGGTCGTGCTGACGCCCGCATCGCAGCGTATGCCCGGAGCCATCCGGGAAGCGCAGTCCATCGCAGCGGGCACGCCAGGCAGCTTCATGCCCAACCAGTTCGAGAACGCCGCCAACCCCGACGTACACCGCCGAACGACGGCGCTTGAAATTCTGGAGCAGACGGACGCACGGCTGGACGCGTTCGTGGCCACGGCGGGCACTGGCGGCACGATCACGGGTACCGGCGAAGTGCTCAAGGCCAGGCTGCCGAATCTGCACGTGTCCGTCGTGGAGCCGGCCGGCTCTCCCGTACTGTCGGGCGGCGTGCCGGGACCGCACAAGCTGGTCGGCACCAGCCCGGGCTTCGTTCCGTCCATCCTGAACACCGACGTCTACGACGAGATCGTACAGGTGACGGACGACGACGCGATCGACACGATGAGGCGGCTGGCGCGCGAGGAAGGGATACTGGCAGGCCCCTCGTCCGGCGCTTCGGTATGGACTGCGCTCCAGCTGGCCCGCAAGTTGGGCAAGGGCAAGCGGGTGCTGTGCATCGCGCCGGATACGGGCGAACGGTACTTGTCGATGGATTTGTTTTAAGCTCGTTCTGCGGGGCTGTTTGCTCAAAAGATAGCTTTGTCTTTGCCAGAGGCTCCTTGGAGAGCCTCTTTTTTTGTTGTCGTGCCGCGAACCCGCAATGTAACGCCGTACAGCGCCACATTATGCCGTTTGACGGCCCGAACCCACAATGTAACGCCGTACAGCGCCACATTATGCCGCTTGGCGGCCCGAACCCGCAATGTAACGCCGTACAGCGCCACATCACGCCGTTTGACGGCCCGAACTCGCAATGTAACGCCGTTCAGCGCCACGTCACGCCTCATGGTTGCCCGATCCGGTTGCTATATTTTGTGCAGGTTTTCTTACAACGCCGCATGAAGGGATAAGCGACAGGGGTTGGCCGCATACTATGCTCGATTGTCCAATTACAGGAGGGATCGTCATGCTTCAACCGATCACCGGCAAGGAGCTCGAGTACATCGCGGATTCGATGTCCAACGAGGATCTGCTCATCAAGCAATGCACGGCCGCTTCCGCGTCATGTTCGAATCAGCAAATCAAGCAGGTGCTCGATCATCAGGCGCAGGTGCACACGCAGCATTATCAGACGCTGCTGTCGCTGCTCCAGCAGCACCAGCCGCTCGCTCCGACGCAACCCCAAGCCTAGAATCGCATCCGAAAGGGAGGCCACACGAAATGGCGCCAGCAAACCAGTTTATGCCTGACGAGGATTTGGCTTATACCGTGCTCGCGGATCTGAAGCGCGTGACGCGCGAATACGCGACGGCAGCCACCGAATCGGTCTGTCCGACGGTTCGCCAGCAATTCACGCAGCTGCTGAACGTGACGCTGCAGATGCAGGGCGAATTGTACAACACGATGCAATCGGCCAACATGTACAACGCCTCCTCGCCGACGCTGCGGCAGGAGATCGACAAGAACCTGAAGACGTACCAGGACACCCAAACGAAGACGCAGCAATTCGTGCAGCAAACGAAGCAGGGCGCGATGCCTGCCTGGCAGCAGCCGCAGCAAAACGCCCAGCAGCAAATGCAGCAGCACTGAGCGCGAAGCAACGCGCTGGCATCCTCCTCCCCCGGACGACAGCATCCGGCGGGAGGTTTTTTATAGGCGTGCGATATTGAATTTCCTTTTCACGGGGCCTGTATTTGATGTAAGATGAGAGGTATTCAGGAGGGATCCCCATGAACGAATTTAAGTTGAAGATTCTGGATCTGCTCAAGGAAGACGCGAGATTGTCCGCTTCGACCATCGCTACGATGCTTGGGGCGGACGAAGTCGAAGTGTCTGCCGCCATCGCAGAGATGGAGCGGGACCATGTAATCGTTAAGTACGCGACAGTCGTGAATTGGAGCAAGGTGGACGACGAAAAAGTGACGGCGCTCATTCAGGTCGAATGCACGCCGGAGCGCGGACGGGGCTTCGAGAGTATCGCGGAGCGCATTTATCTGTATCCCGAGGTCAAGTCGGTATACCTGATGTCGGGCGCTTACGACTTGCAGGTAGAGATCGAAGGCAAGACGCTCAAGGAAGTCGCTTCGTTCGTCTCCAACAAGCTGTCGACCATCGAATCCGTTATCGCGACCAAGACCTTTTTCATTCTTAAAAAATATAAACAGGACGGGATTATCTTCGAGGAATTCGAGGGTGATCAGCGCCTGCTCGTTTCCCCTTGACGCGATAAGGGAGCGAGTATTTCGAAAAGGACGGTTGTCCAATGATTACGAATCAACAGACGCGCGGCAAGGAATCGACCGAGGGGATGAATCGCTATTTGTCCGCCGGCGCGCGCGCTATTCCGCCGTCCGGCATCCGCAGGTTTTTCGATCTGGTCAGCGCCAGCAAGGACGGCAGCATCATCTCGCTGGGCGTGGGCGAGCCGGACTTCGTGACGCCGTGGCATATTCGCGACGCAGCGGTCTATTCGCTTGAAAAGGGCAAGACGCAGTACACGTCCAATGCAGGCATGCTGGAGCTGCGCGAAGAGATTGCCTCTTATTTGAACAAGCAGTTTAATTTGCAGTACGAGCCCGGCAACGAAGTGCTCGTGACGATCGGCGGGAGCGAGGCGATCGACCTTGCGATCCGGGCGCTCGTCGAGCCGGGGGACGAGGTACTGATCCCCGAGCCCTGCTACGTTCCGTACAACCCGATTACCGCGCTCGGCGGCGGCGTTCCCGTGGGCATCGAGACATTTGCCAAGGATGGCTTCCGGCTGACGGAGGAAGGCTTGCGCGCAGCGATCACGCCGCGTTCCAAGCTGCTGATTCTCTCCTATCCGAGCAATCCGACGGGTGCGATCATGAGCTACGAGGATATGCTGCCGATTGCAAAGCTCGTCGAAGAGCACGACCTGATTGTCGTGTCCGACGAGATCTACGCAGAGCTGACGTATGGCTCCAAGCACGTGAGCTTCGCCTCCTTGCCCGGCATGAAGGACCGTACGATACTGGTAAGCGGATTTTCCAAGGCGTTCGCCATGACGGGCTGGCGCATGGGCTACGCTTGCGGCCATCCCGAATTAATTGGCGCGATGCTGAAGATCCATCAGTATACCGTCATGTGCGCCCCGATCATGGGCCAGGTCGCCGCGCTTGAAGCGCTCAAGAACGGCATGGAAGAGATGTATCGCATGGTCGAGTCCTACAATCAGAGAAGAAGGCTCGTCGTCCAGGGCTTCAGGGATATCGGTCTGGACTGCCACGAGCCGCAAGGCGCATTTTACGTTTTCCCTTCGATTGAGTCGACCGGCCTGTCGTCCGAGGCGTTTTCCATGCAGCTCGTGAGAGACGCGAAGGTCGCGGCCGTGCCCGGACACGTATTCGGCAGCGGGGGAGAGGGCTTTATCCGGTGTTCCTACGCTTCCTCCGTCGCTCAATTAACCGAGGCGCTGGAGCGTATCGGAGAGTTTGTCCGGCAGCTAAAGTAGAAAATTGGAAAAAGGATGTTATTTTTTCTAAAGTTCTGCTATAATTACCCTTGTTTTGCAGACTTGCCCGTAGCTGCGGAGAGGGGGAAAACGATGGCGACAGCAAGCAATCATTCTTTGGATCCGGATCGGCCCGCGACATGGGCGTCCGCCAGGAATGCCTACAGTGAAGCCGGCGCGTCTTCCTCTTATAACGACCGAAGCCTTATCGAAGAAATCGATCTGCTCCGGCGACGCATGACGGAGACTTTCCTGCGGGAAGACTCCTTCACCGCGGAGCCTGTCATGGAGATCAGCCGCATGCTCGACGTGAAGATCAACGAATACATGAGACTCAGCTATCATGCCCGATAAGTCCGGAGCTTCGCTCCGGACTTTTTATTTTTGGGCATGCTTGCTCCGCTCCGGCCCGGCGCTTTTTCAAGTCGCCCTGTGATTGTGCTATAGTTAAGCTAGATATTTTTGCGCCTGGGAGGTGACGGGACATGCTCCTGTTGGTAACCGGCGGCACGGGGGCGGGCAAATCGGCATACGCCAGGTTGTTGGCGGAGTCGCTGGGACGGGAGGCGATCAGCTTCGCTTGTCCCGCTTGGCCGCTGCTTGACGCTACCCAGGGCGCTGGTACGGGCACGGACTCCAAGGCAGGCTCCGATAACCAAACCGCGGATGCGTTCGCCGACGTGAAGCATACGCCGGGAAGGCGCGGCTTCGCATGGACGCAGCTGCCGGCGGACGGCGCCTGCGCGCAGACGCTGACACGCGTCAATCTGGACTCGAACCCTTACCGGGCCGAGCGAAGGGCGCTGGTGCTGGACAGCCTGTCAGGCTGGCTGCGGCATCGCGTGCTCGAAGTGCGCCCTGGCGAAGTAAATAACGGAGGACTGGCTGCCGAAGCGGGCGAGTTGCTCGGCGCGCTGCTAGCGTTCGAAGGCGTCGTCATCGTCGTGACCGAAGAGGCGTCTGCGGGTCTAGTTCCGGACCCCCGCGAGAGAGCCTACATCAAGCTGCTGGCCGAATCCAACCGGAGGTTGGCCGCTGCTTCGCATACGATCTACCGTCTGTCGTTCGGAATCGCCGAGGCGATTCGGGGCGAACGGATCTGATTCGGGAGGACAGGGCGATGAAGCTATACACGAGAACCGGCGACAAAGGCACGACTTCGGTCATCGGCGGCAAGGTAAAAAAGGACGACGAACGGGTGGAAGCTTTCGGGACGATCGACGAGCTCAATTCGTTCGTCGGTCTGGCGGCGGCCACGGCGGGGACAGAGGAAGCGGCAACCGAACCATCGGAAGGCGTCCGCGCGTTCGAAACCCGGCTGCTTGAAGAGTTGACCGTCATCCAGCACGAGCTGTTCGACTGCGGATCGGACCTGTCCTACGCGGCGCCGCAGCCGGAGCAACTGAAGGTCCAGCCCGAGCTGGCGGAGCGGCTGGAGGCATGGATCGACCGCCACGAGGCCGGCAATCCGCCGATCGCGAGGTTTATTTTGCCTGGCGGGACAGCGACCGCCGCCGCGCTGCACGTCTGCCGCACCGTCTGTCGGCGTGCGGAGCGCGCGGTCGTGACCTTGGCGGCCACGGGCAGGCCGTGTCCGCCCGAAGTCGCGAAGTATCTCAACCGGCTGTCTGACTATTTTTTTGCGGCGGCGCGCGCCGCCAATGCCAAGGCTGGCTTGCAGGACGTTGAATACGAGAGGGGAGCGGCGGTTTTCCGCCGTATCGGCAAGGAGCTATAGCATCGATGGAATGGGAACGCACGGAAGGGTATTACAAGCCGCTTGTACACGTCGCTGACGAGCGGGACGAAGGCCGCATGCTGCGCGACGTACTTCGCAACCGGGTAGGCATCTCGCGGCGGCTCTGGACGAAGCTGAAGGCCTCAGAAGAAGGCGTGACCGTTAACGGGAACCCGGTGTTTTCCAGTTTTATTTTATCGGCGGGCGATGTCGTGGCGCTGCGCATGGCGGAGGAGTCCTCGGACGATATTTTGCCGCAGCAGATGGCGCTAGATATCGTGCATGAGGACGACGATCTGCTCGTTCTCAACAAGCCTGCGGGCGTCATCGTCCACCCGACGACCGGCCATTATGCGAACACGCTCGCGAACGGCGTCGTGCATTACTGGCGGGAGCGCGGCGAGCGCTGTCGGTTCCGCCCGGTCAACCGGCTGGACGAGGATACGTCCGGCCTCGTGATCGTCGCCAAGCATCCGTACGCGCAGCAGCAGCTGTCCGCCCAGATGACGGCGGGCACGGTGCTCAAGCAGTACCGCGCATACGCTTACGGCCGTCCACCTGCGGATCGGGGCGAGGTGAATGCGCCGATCGGCCGCGTGCCTGAAGACCCGCACAGGCGCGCCGTTCGCGAGGACGGTCAGCCTTCGCTTACTTATTATTCGTTGTCCGAAGCGTACCCTTGCGGCGCGAGCGCGCTGGACATCCGTCTCGGCACGGGGCGGACGCACCAAATTCGCGTGCATATGGGCGCGATCGGATGTCCGCTCGTCGGCGACGCTTATTACGCCGATCCGGCCTGGACGCGCACGCCGCTCGCCGGCGCGCTCTCCGGTGCGATCGGCAGGCAGGCGCTCCATGCGGCGCAGCTCGCGTTCCGCCATCCGGTGAACGGCGTCGAGACGAAGCTCGAAGCGCCGCTGCCCGCCGATCTGCTCGAGCTGGAGCGCGTCCTGCGCGAGCTTCCGCCGGGTCTGGACGCCCTTTGAGCATGCATTTATCGAACCTGGAGGAACGCAGCAATGTCTAAAAAGTTGACCGTCTACCAATACCCGTCCTGCGACACCTGCCGCAAAGCGATCAAGACGCTGCAGGCCGAGGGGCATGAACTGAATTTGATTCATATCAAGGAATCTCCGCCGTCCGTGCAGGAGCTTCGCAAGCTGGTCGCGGACAGCGGCCTTACGATAGGCAAATGGTTCAATACCGCGGGCGACGTCTACCGTTCGCTCGGACTGAAGGATCGCATGGCGCAGCTGTCGGACGACGAGCAGCTGGAGCTGCTCGCCGGCAACGGCATGCTGATCAAGCGCCCGGTCGTCTCGGATGGACGGAAAGCGACCGTAGGCTATCGCGAAGAGGAGCTGAAGCGCGCCTATGCCGAGTGACGGCCGGGAACATAAAGGGACGCTTGATCAGCAAAAGCCGGCGGACGGCCGGCAGGAAGGACTGATGGACCCTGGCTTGCCGCCGGGCGCGAACCTGCCGCCAGGCTCGCATCTCCCGCAGCCCAAGCCGATCGATCCGAACGCGCCGCCTGTTCCGCCGTCGCATGGCGACGAAGAAGAGGGGCCTGCGGCGGAGGACGAGGGCGGCAAGCGCAAAAGCAATGGCGGCTCGTGGGCGTTCGGCGCCGTGCTCGCTTTTTTGCTCGGAAAGGGCAAGGCTGCGCTGCTGCTGTTCCTGAAGTTCGGCAAGCCGCTGATCTCGATGGCGATTACGGTGGGCGCGTACGCCATTATTTATCCGTGGTCGTTCGCCGTCGGGCTCGTCGCGCTCATCTTCGTTCACGAGATGGGACATGTATGGGTCGCGAAGCGAAAAGGATTGCCGGTGACCGCGCCGTTGTTTATTCCGTTCCTCGGCGCGGCGATTATGATGAAGCGCAATCCGAAGGACGCGGCGACCGAAGCGGATATCGCGCTCGGGGGACCGTATTTGGGCACGGCCGCAGCTTTCGTTTGTTACGGCATCGGCGTTTATACGGATAGTCCCGTGTGGCATATGCTGGCGTATGTCGGCTTTTTCCTCAACCTGTTTAATCTCGTGCCGGTCCGACCGCTCGACGGCGGCAGGATCGCGTCTGCCGTGAATCGTTGGATCTGGCTCGCAGGCGTCGTGATCGGTCCGTTCGTCATCTGGTACACGCATAGCTTTATTTTTATCCTGATTTGGGTATGGTTCCTGTTCACGACGTATCGGAAGTTCAAGGCGAAGCGCGGCGAAGGGCCGGTCCATATCGCCGAAGGTGTCTATCAGGCCAAAGCGGATCCCGCCCTGCCGGACTGGTATTACCGCGGCACCCATCATCTGCGCGAGCTGCCCTATTCGGCCTACTGCAAGCTGGACGGCCAGCATATGGTCGAGTTCGAGTGGGAGGCGCTGACCTTCAAGGGAGAGCTGCCGATCGACCAGGCGATCCTAATTCGGCGCGTTTACGCCTATCAGCTGGAGGGACCGGACGCCGAGCAGAACCTGACGCTGAAGGTGCGGGTCGAAGGCAACGTATACGAGCCGGACAATTATTACGAAGTGAAAAGCCGCGACAGATGGCGGATCGGAAGCTTGTACGTCGGCCTTATCGTCGTTCTGGTCTATATGATGTGGGTCATTCAAGAAGCAGGCTGGACGAACCCGGCGCAATAATGCGGCCGGGTCGTGCCGCGCACAGAGGAAGGAAGCTGTAAAAGATGAATCGGCAAGCTTGGAGATCGGATCGGCTGGACCGTCTGGGTTCGGCTATATTTTCGGAGGTGGCCGGCTGGAAGGCCGCAGCCCGATCGGCGGGCGTGGACGTGATCGCGCTCGATATCGGCAGTCCCGACCAGCCGCCGGCAATCGGAATTCGCGAGCGGCTGGCCGCGGCCAGCCTGCGGCCCGAGCTTTACCGCTATCCGGGCACGGAAGGCAGCCCCGCTTTTCGACTGAAGGTCGCGGAGTGGTTCAAGCACCGGTTCCGCGTCGCGCTGGATCCCGAGCGGGAGATACTCTCGCTCATGGGGACGCAGGACGGTCTCGCCCACCTGGCGCTGGCCGTGACCAATCCCGGGGATGCGGCGATGCTGCCCGACCCGGGTTATCCCGTCTATCAGGCCGGCCTGGCCGTAGCAGGCGTGGAGACCGTGCCGCTGCCGCTGACGGCGGAGCGCGGCTACCTGCCCGACTTCGATGCCATTCCTGACGATGTCTGGAACAAGGTCAAATTCATGCTCCTCAGCTATCCGAGCAATCCGACTGCCGCGGTTGCGGACCTGTCCTTTTTCGAGGAAGCGGTAGCCGTCGCGAAGCGTCGCGGCGTTCTGCTCGTGCACGACAACGCCTATAGCGAGATGGCGTACGACGGCTTCAAGCCGCCGAGCGTGCTGGAGGTGCCCGGCGCCAAGGAGATTGCGATAGAGTTTCATTCGCTATCCAAGTCGTTCCATCTCGCCGGCGCGCGCATCGGCTTCGCGGTCGGCAATCCCGAGGTGCTGGACAGCCTTCGCGCGTTGAAGAACAATATCGATTTCGGCGTATTTCTCGCCGTGCAGGAAGCGGCAGTCGAAGCGCTCGAGCTGGACATGAACGCACCGGACCCTGTCGCGCCGGAGTACGAGTGGCGCCGGGACGCCTTCATCTCGGCGATGGCCGCGGCGGGCTGGACGATTCCCGCGCCGCGCGGCTCGATGTTCGCCTGGGCGCCCGTGCCTGCCGGCTGGAGCTCGCGCGAGCTCGCCAGATCGATGCTGGCGCATGCCGGCGTGGCGGTCATTCCCGGCAACGCGTTCGGCGCGCTCGGCGAAGGATATGTCCGCTTTGCGCTTGTCGAGCCGGAGGAGCGGCTGCGGGAGGCTGCGGCGCGGATCGGACGATTTTTACGGGAGCATGCCCCGTCCGATTCCCGCTGATCCGAAGGCGCCGCCGGATAAATAAGGAACCGGGACCAAACTGCGCGTTATGCTATAATAGGGTGATAGTTTACGCGCGAGGGTGATAGATGAAATGAACGGCAACGATCAAAGAGTGCTGCTGGTCGACGGTATGGCGATTTTGTTCAGAGCCTACTTTGCGACCTCTTATACCGGTTATATCCGCAAGACGAAGGCCGGGCTGCCGACCAACGCGGTCCACGGCTTCGTTCAATACTTTTTCGATGCGATCAAGACGTTCCGGCCCACGCATGTCGTCTGCTGCTGGGACATGGGGAGCTCGACCTTCAGGACGGAGCAGTTCGGCGCCTACAAGGGCAATCGCCCGGAGCCGCCGCTCGAGCTGATTCCGCAGTTCGACCTGGTCAAGGAAGTCGTCGCGGAGATGGGCGTGCTTAACGTAGGCATGCGCGGCTTCGAAGCCGACGATTGCATCGGCACGCTCGCTGCCGCGCTCAGCGCGGATGCCGAGGTCTACGTGCTGACTGGGGACCATGACTTGCTGCAGCTCGTATCGGACCGCGTGAAGGTCGTCATCATGAAAAAAGGCAAGCTCAATTATGCCGTATACGACCTGGAGACACTGATGAGCGAAAGGCAGCTGACGCCAGGTCAGATCGTCGATCTGAAGGCGTTCATGGGGGATACGAGCGACAACTATCCGGGCGTGCCGGGCATCGGGGAGAAGACGGCGCACAAGCTGCTGCTCGAGTACCGGTCCGTCGAGGGCGTGCTGGACAATCTCGACAAGCTGGCCAAAGGCGTACGCGCCAAGATCGAAGCGAACCTGGAGCTGCTGCATCTGTCTCGCGAGCTGGCGACGATTCGCCTGGACGCGCCGATCGCCTGCACGCTGGAAGAATGCGTGTTGGAAATCAGGCGTGAAGCGGCAACGCGCAAGTTCGAGGAGCTGGAGTTCGGCGGCTTGTACAAGCTGCTGAGCGCAGCGGAATTGCTCGGACGCGCCGAGGCTGCTGCGGCGGCGGAAGATCCGTTCGCGGAGTCGGAAGTATTGCAGGCGGAGCTCACGTTTGCCGAAGCGGACGTCGAGCGATTATAGGGACGTACCAATCGCCGGGGATGGGCCGGCGATTTTTTTTTTTGCATACCGTCTTGCAGGCATCGGAGTCGTTTAATAAAAACAAAGAACGGTTGAAGGGATTTCCCTGCCCAACCGTTCTTTGTCTATGACGGACGATGTGGTGTCTTAACGGTCGTCGTCCGTATCCCCGAGCGGATCTTCACCCGGATATGCGCGGGGCAGATCCTCGTGAAGCTCGATATTTTCGTAGCCGACATGCGTATCCTGGTCGATGCGCCAGGGCTTGGAGCGGCCCAATTTTAAATTCGTAACAAGAGCGGCGCCGTAAGGCCCTTCCGGGAACTCTTCCAGAAAAAGATCGTTGCGGGCCGACTCCACCGTGCTGAGGTCCGTATCGGGGCGACGTTCTTCGGAAAGGAAGCGGGACATGAGAAGGCCCTCCTTTATCGTAAGGATGAGCCTATTATGCGTCCTGCGTGAACGAATCATGCATGGCCGATGCCGCAGGCGGTCAGTCCGTAAAATGAACCTCGCCCAGGACGAGCGCCAAAAATTGCGACAGCTCGGCTGCTGCAGCTTCTTCCAAACGGAAGACGGCCGCGATGACGCCTTCTTCCTCAAGATCGTCGTAAGCGAGCACGCCGCTTCGGCCGGATTGCATGTCGATTACGAGCTTTTTGCCATAAAATCGGTTTGTCGTCACGATCGCCAGATCGAAGCGGTTCAAGCCCGGAGATACGAAGGTCACAAAACGCGTTGAAGTTTGTTCCGTACTGTCCGAGAGAAAGTCGAAGTCCGTCATTTCCATGTTGGAGTGCTCCCTTCCATTTTGTTTATTCGTACGGTGGATTTTGATGTATGAATTGTGGGCTGACGATGCGATCCTCATAGCTTTTGTGGAAAATGGAGGTAGCTGAAGGGGACAGCGGCGGGATCAGCCAGGACCAGCGGCCGGTAACGTCTCTGCCGGCTTTTTCTTCATTGCGCTCGAAAATGCTGAACTGCTGCGCGGCCGTATGATGATCGACGATCGTGACACCGTCGCGCCGGAAGGAATGAAGCACCGCGGCGTTGAGCTCGACCAGCGCCCGGTCCTTCCATAGCGTCGTGTTTGAAGACGTATCCAGACCCAGATTGGCCGCAACCCGTGGTAGCAAATTGTATCTGGCTTCGTCGCCAAGATTGCGCGAGCCGATCTCCGTGCCCATATACCAGCCGTTAAAGGGTGCCGCAGGGTAATGGATGCCCCCGATCTCGAGCAGCATGTCGGATATGACGGGAACTGCGTACCATTTGGCAGGGAATCCAGAGAAAATGTTTTTGTCCGGGTGCGTCAAGGGAACTTCGAGCACGTGAGAACGAGGAAGCTCGAACAGCCGCGGAGGCTTATCTCCAAGCTGTACGACCAGCGGGAGCAGGTCGAAGGGCGTACCTTCGCCCCGCCAGCCGAGCTGCTCGCAAACCTGCGTAAACCGGACAGAGGCAGGGTCGCCTACGATGCCGGAAGGACCTTCGTAGCCCGCATAACGCAGCAGCTGGTGGTTCCAGATCCGAAACGTATCCCTGCCTGCGCCGCCGGCCGGCAGGATCGTGATCGCAGGACGGATCTCCCCGCCATTGGTGGCGAACGCGAGATGCCGCAGCAGGGCGTCGAATACCTCTTCTTCGCTGGTCGCGTCGCGTTCGTCGAACACCTGCATCCGGTTCCAGAACAACCGGCCGATGCAGCGGTTGGCATTGCGCCACGCCATCTTTGTGCCGTGCATCAGCTCTTCGGGCGTATGCCTGTAGGTTCCCGTCGCAGCAATCTCCTCAAGCGCTTCCCGACGTCTGACAGCTGCGGCGGTTCCTTCCATCCCGGTTTCCTCCGCATAACGCGTCAGAAAAAGCTCGGCCTCGGATTGCAGCGATCGTAAGCCAATATCGGTTAAAGACGAACTGTGCATCGACATCGGCACTCCTTCGCGGCCATTATGGCAACATGTTGAGTTTACCTTAACATATCGGCACTAGCCCGGCAAAAGTAGATCCTGTGAATATCGTTGCCTAAAGCCTCTTGTCAAAATAGCCTGTTTTTGGTACGCTTGAGCAGAACAGGTCGAACGGATGAGGAAGCACCTCTATCGCCAAGCGCGGGACGAGGTGCTTCCTTTTTTTGTCGCCTTTTTTCTCCCTTGGACGACTTGGTATCCCAATGCCGGCTGACGCCGGACCCATACAAGGAGGACAAAGGCTATGAAGATCGTGTTTTTGAACCGGCTCGAGCAAGACAGCGGCTTCCCGGCGGGGCGCGAAGGACAAGTATTTATCGGGGAGGAGCAAGGCAACTGGACCGCAGGCTGGCAAGAGACGGCCGAGAGCGGGGATGCCGAGCGGACGATCTGGTACGAGGGCACGAGCTGGGAGGAGCTGCTGTCGTCGTTCCGGCACGGCGTTGCCGGCCGGATGAAGGAAGGCTATCGTCCAATGCTGGACGGCATGCTCGAGGATACGCCGTTCTGGGAGCGCAAGCCTCAGCTGCAGACGCTGCTCCAGTGCTACGCGGACGGACAGCCGTCCTCGGACAATGTCGTCGAGTCGCTTCGCGTATGGCGAAGAACGAAGGCAGCCGAGGAGAAGCGGCCTGCTTATATGATCGCGACCAATCGAGAGCTGCACGGCTTGGCGGTCTATCTGCCGCACAGCCAGGCGGAGCTCCAGCAGGTGCCCGGCTTCGGCAAGCTGAAGGCGGAGAGGTACGGCGCGGAGCTTGTCGCGATGCTGGGCAAGACGGAGCGCAGCCATGCGTTTCCGCTGGATTGGGTATCCGGTGCGGTATCCGCCGATCAATATGCCGCCTGGATGTTCGCCCAGCGCGAAGATCGCTACGGTAAAAGCTTGTCGCTCATTCAGGAGAAGCGCAAGCTGCTGGCGGGTATCCGCGAGGGAAGCACACTTTCGGAGCTGGCTGAGCGGATGCAATGCGCACGCAGGGAACTGATCGCGCGGATCGAGCAGCTTGACGAGGAGGGCTACGACGTGCTGCCGCTGATCGATCAGGAGCTGGCCGCCGTGCCGGAGCAGGAGAAGGAAGTCGCCTTGGGCGCCATGGACGAGTTGGGGGACCGCTTTCTCAAGCCGCTGCAGCAGCGGGTGTACGGGGGCCAGGCGGGCACGGAATATGCCGAGACCGAGCGACAGTACGAGAAGCTGCGCATGCTTCGCATAACCTTCCGTAGGAGCAGGAAGATCGCGATTTAAGGTCGAATTCGGCCATAAACCCGCGTTCACGGCAATAAAGCGCCCTTTTGCAGCCGAACCGGACGTGATATGATGCCAAGGATATTGAATCGGCACGCATGCAGGTTCGGCGAGGGGCGCTTACTTACATGGAACTGGACAAAAAAATGAAGCTCGGCCGTCTCACTTGGCCTATTATGATCGAGATGTTCCTGGCGTTTGCCATCGGTACGTCGGATACGCTGATGGTAAGCCGGATCTCGGACGAAGCGGTCGCCGTCGTCGGCTTTTCCAACCAGTTTTTTAATGCCGTTATCGTCGTTTTTATGCTGGTCGCAAGCGGCGCGGGCATTCTAATCGCCAACCGGCTCGGCGCGGGCGAAGCGTACGAGGCGCGCAAGCTGGCGATCGTCTCCGTCGTCCTGACCGGCGCGATCGGGCTCGTCGTCAGCCTGCTGATGATATTCGGAGCCAGCCAATTTGCAGGATGGCTTGGGATGCCTCACGATATTCGCCCGCTCGCGAAGGATTATATGTCGATCGTCGGCGGGGGCATGATCTTCACGGCCATCGGCAATGCGCTGTCTACCGCCGTCCGCAACACCGGCAATACGCGGTCTCCGATGTACATCGCGATCATGATGAACGTCGTTCACATCTTTTTGAATGCTTTGTTTATTTTCGGACTGTTCGGCTTTCCGAAATGGGGGCTGTTCGGCGTGTCGCTGTCGACGCTGTTCGTGCGGGCCGCGTCGGTCGTGCTGCTGCTTTACGTGTTCCGCTCGGCTTTTGGCGGCCGGATCGGGATCCGCGAGTTTTTGCGTCCGGACTGGAGCAAGTCGAGGGAAATCTTGCGCATTGGCTGGCCGCTCAGCATCAATGGCGGCTCGTGGCAGATCTCGCAGCTCGCGATCACGGGGCTGATCGGCGTGATGGGGGCGCAGGAGCTGGCGGCACGGACCTATATGAACACGATGGAATCGTTCGCGTTCACGATCGGATGGTCTTACGCGATGGCGGTACAGATCCTGATCGCCTACCTGTTCGGGCAGGGAAGGCTGAGAGAGGCGTATCGCAGCGCCTATCGGGCGATGGGGTACGGCATGGCGTTCGTCATGTTTAATACGGCGCTCATGCTCCTGTTCCGCAAGCAGATCATCACTTTTTTTACGGACGATCCGTGGATCGTGGACATGGCGATCGTGCTTCTGTGGCTGAATCTAATCCTTCAGCCGGGCAAGATGCTGAATATGGCGCTTGGTCAGTCGATTGTGGCGGTCGGCGACAGCCGTTATATGATGAAAATATCGATACCCAGCCAGTGGCTGGTGTCCGTCGGCCTTACTTACGTTCTGGGCATCCAGCTGGGTTGGGGATTGTACGGCGTCTATGCAGGCATGATTCTCGACGAGTATATACGGGGTGTTGTGCTGTACATTCGCTGGCGGCATCACCGCAAGCGAGGTCTGTTCGCCGACGACGGCGGCAGCGGCGCAGGGGCGCTCGGCGTGACGGCCGGCGGCGTGCAGGCCTCATCCCATATTTAACGACAAAGGCGCTCCGGAGTCGCTGCGGCTGCAGCGTATCAGGAGCGCCTTGTCTGAGGTAAAGGGCCGGCGTCGTTCATAGCCAATCCTTCTTGCGGAATATATAGAACATGCCGAAGCCGAGGCCGATCATAATGCACAGCAGCACGACGGATCCGTACTGGTCGTGCATCCCGGGAATGTAATCGAAGTTCATCCCGTACACCCCGGTGAGGAATGTAAGAGGCATGAAGATCGTCGTCAGCGCCGTGAACACGCGCATGATCTCGTTGGCGCGGTTGGCGACGCTGGACTGGTAGGCTTCGCGCAAGTTGCCCATCAGATCCCGGTATGTTTCGAATGTTTCGTAAATTTTGACGGCATTTTCGTGAATGTCGATAAAGTACTTTTGCAGCTGGTGATCGATAAGCCGCAGATCCCGCTTGTTCAGCGTGGCGATGACGTCGCGCTGCGGGCCCAGCACTTTCTTGAGCCACAAAATCTCGCTTCGCAGCCCGATGATCTCGGTAAGATGCGACTTTTTGGTGTGCATCAGAATATCTTCCTCGAGCTGCTCGATGCGGGCTTCGATCCGGTCGCCGACGGAGAAATAATTGTCGACGACGATATCTACGAGATGGTACATCAATCTGTCCGCGGAGTTGACCTCCTGCTCCCAGAGAATCGGCTTGATGCTGCGCAGCTCGTTGATCTTCTGCCGGGTGACGGTGATCAGATAATGCTTCCCCAGGAAGACGTTCAATGCGCGGAGGAAAATCTCCTCGTCGTCGAACCGGATGCTGTTGATGACCAGAAAATAATGGCTCTCGTAAACCTCAAGCTTGGGGCGCTGCTCTTCCTCGGTCATGCAGTCTTCGACGGCCAGATCGTGGATGCCGAACAGCGGCTGCAGGACGACCAGATCGTCGATATCCGCATCGATCCAGTAGAAGCCTTCATCCGGCGGAATAAGCGTTTCGGTAATATCTTCAACAGGCGTGAATACGCCTTGACGAACCAGGCGGATTTTCATGGATATCGCTCCTTGTCATAATCGGCTTAAGCGCCGTCCGGCGCGCCTGTTCAAGGTCGCATGGGTACGGCGCTGTCGTATTATGCAGGGCGAACATCCGCGTGCGAAGGGGTTTACTCGGCGGAGCCGGGCAAGCGCGGGGCTTCGGCGGCGGACTCTCGTCCTGCGGCAATGCGTCTTGAAGTGCGACTTGGCCCAGGATGATCTCCTTCCATGACCGGCTCCCCCCTTCCGTTTTTCGGATCGATGCTTAGCTGCGAATCCGCCCTGTCCGGGCGCAATCCGTGTTAAGTATAATCCTCCGCTTCATCCCTTTCAAGGACAATTTATCGCGGCTGTTTGGACGCTTGACGGAAGCGGGCCGATCGGTTACATTAATTGTAGTTTAACCTCTACAACCGAATAGTTTTGCCCATCTTATCAAGAGCAGGCGGAGGGACTAGCCCGATGAAGCCCGGCAACCGGCGTAGCGTACGCACGGTGCTAATTCTTGCGAAGACGTTCGTTTCGAACGTTTCTGGGAGATGAGAGAGGCGATCGCGCGACCGTTTGTTCACGACGACCCCTTTCTGACGAAAGCGGGTCTTTTGTTTTGCCAACACACCTGATTAGGAGTGATATTATGCCCATCAAGGTACCCGACAATTTGCCCGCCAAGGAGATATTGGCCGGAGAAAACATATTCGTCATGGACGAAAGCGTCGCCTACCACCAGGATATTCGGCCGCTTCGCATTGCGATACTGAATCTGATGCCGACGAAGGAAACGACCGAGACGCAGCTGTTGCGGTTGATCGGCAATACGCCGCTGCAGGTGGAGGTCGTGCTTCTCCATCCAAAGACCCACACATCCAAGAACACCTCTTCCGAGCACCTGGAGAGCTTCTATAAGACGTTCGACGAGATCTCCCACCAGCGTTACGACGGTCTGATCATAACGGGCGCGCCCGTAGAGACTCTGCCTTTCGAAGAGGTCAACTATTGGGAAGAGCTGAAGGATATCATGGACTGGAGCGCGAAGTACGTCACTTCGACCTTCCATATATGTTGGGCGGCCCAAGCCGGCCTTTATCACCACTTCGGCGTGCCTAAGCTGCCGCTTGAAGAAAAGCTGTTCGGCGTGTTCCCGCATACGATCGCGAGACGCAACGTGCCGCTGCTGCGCGGATTCGACGAAATGTTTTACGTGCCTCAGTCCCGGCATACCGAGGTAAGGCGCGAGGATATCGACAAAGTGCAGCAGCTCGAAGTATGGGCCGAATCCGAGGAAGCCGGGGTGTACATCGTGGCGTCTCGCGGGGGCAAGCAGATTTTCGTTACCGGACATTCCGAGTACGACCCGAACACGCTGAAGTGGGAATACGATCGCGACAAGGCCAAGGGACTTCGGATCGACGTGCCGAAAAATTATTACCCGAAGGACGATCCGTCCAAAATGCCGCTGTCGACGTGGCGCGCGCACGCGAACCTGTTGTATTCCAACTGGCTGAACTACTATGTGTATCAGGAGACGCCGTACGACCTAGGCGCGGGCATCTGAGCGGAGGAGCCGCAGGAGACGCGCTTATACGCACGCATGTGCAGAGACGGCGAGATCGATCGAGTTAGCGGGCGCAGGCCCAACCTACTGTAGATGGAGGAATGCTATTTATGAAAATCGAAAGCCGACTTGCCCAAATCGGTTCGCAGGAGGATCCGGCGACCGGCGCCGTGAGCTTCCCTGTATATCAAGCGACCGCCTTCCGCCATCCCAAGCTCGGACAGAGCACGGGCTTCGACTACGCCCGCACGAAGAGCCCGACGAGAGCCGTGCTCGAAGAAGCGGCCGCGCAGCTCGAGAGCGGAGACCGCGGGTTCGCCTGCAGCTCCGGCATGGCCGCGCTCCAGACGATCTTCGCTCTCTTCAAGCAAGGCGATCACTTGATCGTCTCGCTCGATCTTTACGGCGGGACGTACCGGCTGCTGGAGAAAATCATGTCCCGCTTCGGCGTGAGCGCGTCTTACGTGGACACCAACGACCTGGACGCGCTTGAATCGCTGCGCACGCCGGCTACCCGCGCCGTGTTGATCGAGACGCCGACCAACCCGCTTATGATGATTACGGATATCGCAGCAGTCGCGTCCTGGGCCAAGGTGCACGGGCTGCTGACGATTGTCGATAACACGCTGCTAACGCCGTATCTCCAGCGTCCGATCGAGCTTGGCGCCGATATCGTCATTCATAGCGCGACCAAGTACTTGGGCGGCCACAACGACGTATTGGCTGGACTAATTGTAACGAAGGGACAAGCTTTGTCCGACGAAATGGCGTTCCTGCACAATTCCATCGGCGCGGTGCTTGGACCGCAGGATTCCTGGCTGCTGATGAGGGGCATGAAGACGCTGGCGCTTCGGATGGAACGGCACGAATTCAATTCTGTCAGACTGGCGGAGTGGCTGGCCGAGCACCCGGCCGTCGATTCGGTATACCACCCAGCGCTTCCGGCGCATCCGGGCCATGACGTTCAAAAACGACAAGCTTCCGGCAGCACGGGTATCTTCTCCTTCCGCATGAAGGACGCGCGCACGGTCGAGCCGATTTTGCGACACTTGCGATTGATCGCGTTCGCGGAGAGCCTCGGCGGCGTCGAGTCGCTGCTGACTTACCCGGCGGTGCAGACGCACGCTGACATCCCCGAGGAGATCCGCCGGAAGGTCGGCGTGGACGACCGACTCCTGCGTTTCTCCGTCGGGATCGAGCATATCGACGATCTGATCGCCGATCTGGGCCAGGCCATCGAGGCAGCGACAGCTGAGATCGGGGGGGAAGGCGCGTGACGCATCCGAACGACCGGCACGCGGGAGACCGCGAGTTCGCCACCAAGCTGATCCACTTCGGATCTGAGATTGACGAAGCGACGGGCGCGTCAAGCGTACCGATTTACCAGGCGTCGACGTTTCACCACTTCGACCTGGAGCAGCCGCCCAAGCACGATTACAGCCGCTCCGGCAATCCGACGCGTGAAGCGCTGGAATCCTATATTGCGCTGCTGGAAGGCGGAACGCGCGGGTTCGCGTTTTCCTCCGGCATGTCGGCGATCTCGACGGCCTTCCTGCTGCTGTCGGCGGGCGACCACGTCATCGTCACGGAGGACGTATACGGCGGCACTTACCGTCTGCTGACGACCGTGCTGAGCCGGCTCGCGATCGAATCCACCTTCGTCGACATGACGGACTTCGAGCAGGTCGTTGCGGCGCGCAGGCCGAATACGAAGGCGCTGTTCATGGAGACGCCGTCCAATCCGACGCTCAAGATTACGGACATCAAGCGGGTCGCCGGCTGGGCTAAGGAACAAGGTCTGCTCACGATGCTGGACAATACGTTCATGACGCCTTACCATCAACGTCCGATCGAGCTTGGCGTCGATCTTGTGATCCATAGCGCGACCAAGTTTCTGGGCGGTCACAGCGACGTGCTCGCGGGGTTGATCGTGACGTCCGACCTGGAGCTCGGCAAGCGGGTCAAGGCGTTGCAGAACGGCCTCGGGACCGTGCTCGGCACGCAGGAAAGCTGGCTGCTCATGCGCGGCATGAAGACGCTGCAGGTACGCATGGAAGCGAGCGAGCGCAGCGCGCGCAAGCTGGCGCAGTGGCTGAGCGAGCATCCGGGCGTGGCGCGCGTCTATTATCCGGGACTGGACGGACATCCGGGCAAGGAAATTCACGAGCGGCAGTCGCAAGGCTACGGCGCCGTCGTCTCGTTCGATGCGGGGAGCGGGGAGAAGGCGCGGAAGCTGCTCGGCAAGGTTCGTATTCCGATCGTGGCTGTCAGCCTCGGCGCGGTCGAGAGCATCCTGTCTTATCCGGCCATGATGTCCCATGCTGCGATGCCGGCGGAAGTAAGGGCGGCGAGGGGCATAACCGACGGACTCGTGCGCTATTCGGTCGGGCTCGAGGATATCGACGATCTGATTCGCGATCTCGCGCAGGCGCTGGAAGAGTAAGCAGAACAAGGCCTTAGCCATTGTTTTGACGGTTATAAACGGGCTTGGGACCGGCTGGAGGCCGGCTAGCAAACCGGCTTCCATAATTCGCCTTTCCGAGCATTCCGATTCGTGATAAAATAACATTATTCGACAAGAGTCATACGACAAAACGAATCGACAAGACAAGGCAGGCGAGGACGTGACCGCGACGATGCTGCTTGAGAGATTAAAGACGATTGCCAAGGCATTTCTTCCGGATCGCCGGTTGAATGCCTTCCCGCCGGATTTTACGATCCGTCGGCCGATCCTATCTCTTCTACGGCGGCGTCTCGGTCGCGGAGAAGCCTGCTTTTTAGCATTGTACCGCTGGGAGAGCAAGTTCGATCCCGAGCATCGGCAGCATGGCCGCGAAGACGAAAAGCGACTGTCCGCCGCCAGCCGGAGGCAGCTCCCCCTGCTCGCGCGCGAGCAGTTCGGCAAGCGGGAGCTGATCGGCATGGATCAATACGGCCCGCAAGATTATGTCGTACTCGTCAGCGCGCCGCAGGATCCGGAGGAGGCGTTCGTGCCGGTCACGCTGTTCCGCAGACTGGAGCTGCTGCGTCACGCATTCGAAGGCGGCACCGCAGCCGCCATGCCGGAAGCCGCCGAGCAATGGCAGCTGACGGGCACGTACGTGCCGGTGTCGAGCGCTGTCTGGGCTTCGACTCCGGACGCGTCGGCGCTGTTCAAGGAAACGTTTGATTTCGTGCTGGCGCTGGCTACGGGAGCTGTTACGCCTCAGGTGATCGAAGCCAGGAGGCAGCTGGACGAGATTCTGGCCGAGGGCCGGATCTCGGTGCTGGCGCAGCCGATCATGGATCTTAGGAGCGGCGACGTGTACGGCTGGGAGATCCTGACGCGCGGTCCGGCCGCGAGCGTGTTCCATATGCCCGACGAGCTGTTTCGCTTTGCGGGTCAGAGCAAGCTGCTCAGCAAGCTGGAATTTATCGTCGTGCGCCATGCCCTGGACGAGATCGCGAGCCGACGCATCAGCGAGCCCGTATTTTTGAATGTCACGCCGGTGACATTGGCGCATCCGTTGTTTATGGCGCATCTGGAGCAGTGCCTCGATCGGCATCCGTCGCTGTCGGCCGGACAGATCGTGCTTGAGATCACCGAGCGCCACGAGATTCACGATCTGGGGGAGATGTCCAAGATTTTGGACCGGTTCCGCGAGAAGGGATTTCGCTTCGCGATCGACGATGCAGGGTCGGGCTACTCGAGCTTGCAGTGGATCGGCGAGCTGATGCCGGAGCTGATCAAGATCGATCGCTCGGTCATCCAGTTCGTGGACCGGTACAAGGTCAAGGAGAGCCTCCTACGCGCGATCGTGACCGCTGCAGAAGAGATGAGCAGCGATGTCGTGGCCGAAGGCGTCGAACGCGAGGAAGAAGCGGACGTGCTGTTCCGGCTCAATGTGAGCATGGGGCAAGGCTATTACTTCGCACGTCCGAATCCGCTTTTGCACGAGCATGAGCGCGGGATTTTCGAAGAGATGAAGGAACGGATACAAAGTCGGCGTGGATTGGTTGCTTCCTGATTATGGGGGGCGCCTTTTTGTTCGGCAGCAATCGTGATTTATTTCACAAAGAAATGCATGACAAGGGCGGCGAACAGCGTTAGAATAAGGGCATAGTGAAGGAGGCTTGAACGATGAGTGCGGTGGATGGAATACTATCACGCGCGCTGCAGGGTCAGCGTTTGGAATTGGAAGATGTCGTCAAGCTGTTCGAATCGGAAGAGATCGAGAAAATGGGAGCGGCAGCGAACGAGCTGATGCTGCGCCGCCACCCGGATCCGATCACGACGTTCGTGGTCGGCCGCAACGTGAATTATACGAATATTTGCGACGTATATTGCCGTTTTTGCGCCTTTTACCGTGCGCCGGGCTCCAACGAGGGCTACGTGCTGCCGGACGAACTGATTTTGCAAAAGATTCAAGAAACGGTCGACGTCGGCGGTACCGAGATTTTGATGCAGGGCGGCACGAATCCGAACCTCAAGTTCGGCTATTATCTGGATTTGCTGCGCAAGATCAAGGCGCGTTTCCCCGATATTACAATGCACTCGTTCTCCCCTGCGGAGATTCACAAGATGAAGGATGTCTCGGACGGCTTGTCGCTCGAGGAGGTCATCCGGCAGATTCATGAAGCGGGACTCGACTCGCTGCCGGGCGGCGGCGCCGAGATTCTGGACGATCGCACGCGCAAGAAGATCAGCCGCCTCAAGGGCTCGTGGCGCGACTGGATGGACGTCATGACGACCGCGCACAAGATCGGCATGAACACGACCGCGACGATGGTCATCGGCTTCGGCGAGACGATGGAAGAGCGTGCGCTTCATTTGTTGCGGGTTCGCGAAGCGCAGGACGAGTGCCTGAACAACGGCTATCCGTCCAAGGGCTTCCTGGCGTTCATCCCGTGGACGTTCCAGCCGGACAATACGAACATGAAACGCGAGAAGGCGACGCCTGAGGAGTATCTCAAGACGCTGGCGATCAGCCGGATCGCGCTCGACAATATCGACAACTTCCAGTCCTCCTGGGTCACGATGGGACCGGAGATCGGCAAGCTGTCGCTCACCTATGGCTGCAACGACTTCGGCAGCACGATGATGGAGGAAAACGTCGTCTCGGCCGCCGGCACCACGCATAAGGTCAACATTGAGCTTATCTTGAAGCTGATCCGCGAGGCAGGCAAGATCCCTGCACAGCGCAACACGCGGTACGAGATTCTGAAGGTGTACAACGAGGACGAGAGCGTCGCGCGGGACTTTATCATGCAGAATTGATTAGGTGTACATTTTGTAACGCTTATCTAGCTTCTCCCCTCGGGGAGAGCGTCCGGATAAGCGTTTTTTGTGTGTGTATTGCTTGACGCATCAGGCAAAGCGAGGGGTGAACACGATGAGAGGCGTCATTATTGAAGGGTTATCTACCGCCGGAAAAGCATTCGTTTTAGCGGTGGCTATAATGAGGTTGCACAGTTATAAACAAGGTGCGTAACAATCGGTCACTGTGGTAAGCGAACGCCTGCCAAGGCATATTGAGATCGGGGGGGAAGGATGAACACGTGCTGAGGGGAAATGGGATTCGTATGCCGAGCAAATACTTGACGTGACTTTTGTAAAACATTAATAGTCAATTTTTATTGAAAAAACCTATTGTGCTGCAATTCATGCAACTGTATATCTTTGCAACAACTTTTACAGTAATAACGTAGTTTGAATTGATGTTTGTTTCCATAATAATAAGTTCCGCTCATGCTGTACCAACCCTTTTCGAGGGGAGTTTTTTCATTGTTTTTGATCAGCTTTTTCATGCAGAATGGGCAAATCTTTTTGAAAAACAGCAGCTTGAAAAGCTCTTTCGGTTTTAACTCGAGTTCATAATATTTCATGTTATGCGTCCTCCCAATCTACCTCGTCAATATAATAAATTGTAATGAAACGAGCAGAAGATGTCTCGTTTAGTGGATATCTCGTCGGATGCCGGTTTGAAGGTCGAATCGCCCATCGCCTTCTGTAGAGCAGGCGATCGCTCGGATTGCAGGGCCGGCTGGCACCATCGCCTTCAGTAGAGCAGGCGATCGCTCGGATTGCAGGGCCGGCTGGCTCCATCGCCTTCTGTAGAGCAGGCGATTGCTCGGATTGCAGGGCCGGCTGGCACCATCGCCTTCTGTAGAGCAGGCGATTGCTCGGATTGCAGGGCCGGCTGGCACCATCGCCTTCTGTAGAGCAGGCGATTGCCCGAATTGCAGGCCGGCTGGCACCATCGCCTTCTGTAGAGCAGGCGATCGCCCGAATTGCAGGCCGGCTGGCACCATCGCCTTCTGTAGAGCAGGCGATTGCCCGAATTGCAGGCCGGCTGGCACCATCGCCTTCTGTAGAGCAGGCAATCGCTCGGATTGCAGGGCCGGCTGGCACCATCGCCTTCAGTAGAGCAGGCGATCGCTCGTATTGCAGGGCCGGCTGGCTCCATCGCCTTCAGTAGAGCAGGCGATCGCCCGAATTGCAGGCCGGCTGGCTCCATCGCCTTCTGTAGAGCAGGCGATTGCTCGGATTGCTGGCCGGCTGGCTCCATCGCCTTCTGTAGAGCAGGCGATCGCTCGGATTGCAGGCCGGCTGGCTCCATCGTATAGCAGGAGATGGCTCCTGTTGCGATTCGCGGCCGCATTGCCTCTTACTGCCTCTTCGCGGCTGCTCCTTCCGTCCCTTTCCAACCAGCCCCAAAATCGTCTCCGCCGAATCCGCATTTTACCAGCCGGAAATTAATAAAATATACCACATGCGGCGAGCGATCGTATATGGCGATTCCGGTCAACATATAGCTTAAGAACAGGAAGTCGGGGGTGCGCGGATGAACAGGGAGCAGTGGGCCGTTAGTTTATACGGGGGCTTGGAGATGAGAAGCAGGCTGCAGCGCATGATGAACGATGCCTTTGAGGGACTGGCCGACAGCGCAGGACAAGGACCTTGGCGCCTCGCCGATCGAAGCGATGCCATCGTGTGCAAGCTTGATATTTCCGCGGGGCAAAGGGAATTTTGCGACAAGGTCGGCATGGTGCTGGCGGAATTTGTGCTGGCTGTCAAGGAGCCGCAGGCGCTCGAGCGATTTATGCAGCGCAGGTTAGGCACGCGCGACCAGAAGGAAATCAAAACGGGCATCCGGGAAGCGATCGTCCTGTTAAATGGGGAGTTGCCGGAGGGCGAGGCGGTCGATCCGGAAGTGGTCGCCGGCGAAGGCCGGAAGCTGCGGCTGGTCAAGATGGCCGTCAAGCTCGGCGATTATATGTGGCGCAACGGCTCGCTTCATCTGGATGGCTTCATGCGGTTTCGCATGCGCGAGCATTCGGAGGAGCTGCAGGAAGCCGCCGAAACGGCGATTGAAGAAATGCTCATGGACCGGCAATATCAGGAGTTCATGCGCTTGCTGCAGTCGATGGTGAAGGGACAGGAGACAGGGATGCCGGCCATTCACGTGCTGCACGGCGGCGGACAAGGTCCGACGCTGCTCGACGAGAAAATGCGTCCGCTGCAGGACGAGCAAGTTACGGAGCCGATCCTGCAAGCGGCATCCGATCAGCAGGATCGCGAGAGCTTGCTGGTCACCCGGCTGCTCGCCGCGAGTCCGAGGAGACTTTACATCCATACGGACGAACCGGATGCGCAGGTCGTGCGGACGCTGATGGGCATCTTTGGCGAGAGGGCCGCCATCTGCGACCATCCTGTGCCGCGCTGAGGCAGGCGGACGAGGCCGTCGTTTGCATTGTACCCGTTATATTGAGGCCGTCGACATGCCGTCGTCTGCTTGACGCAAATGGCTCGATACGGGTATAATGCATCGTATCGGCTGCGAGAAAGACAGCGGCGCTGCAACGGACGGCCCAGAGAGAGGAACCTTAGGCTGCAAGTTCCTTCCGGCAACGGCAAGCGTCGACCCCTTTCGAGCCGCAGCTCCTAACGCGAGTGCCATTTTCTGCATGGTTCTTATGCAAGCGACCAGCGGATAAGCACGCATCGCTATTAAGGGCTGCCGGGTCATGACCGTTACTCATGCCTAGAGAATCGTTCGTACTCCGCCTTGTGCGGCAGACGCGGCGGTTGAACGAGGGTGGAACCACGGACGCCATGAACAGGCGCTCGTCCCTTACCGGGGACGGGCGCTTTTTTGCGTTGATTTGTCCCCATACACTTACCCCATGCAGCCAAGGAGGCCAACGCAATGACTGTACAAATCAAGCTGCCCGACGGAGCGGTCCGCGAATACGAGGACGGCTCCAATATCGCCGACGTCGCCGGCTCGATCAGCCCGGGACTGAAGAAAAATGCCGTAGCCGGCAAACTCGACGGCAAAGTCGTCGACCTGAACGCCGAGCTGACACCGGATGCCAAGGTTGAGATCGTCACGCTCGACTCCGCCGACGGCGTCGAAGTCATGCGCCATAGTACCGCTCACCTCATGGCACAGGCAATTAAGCGCATCTACGGCGATACGGCCGTGAAGCTCGGCATCGGTCCGGTCATCGAGGACGGCTTCTACTACGATATCGACATGGAACAGTCGGTCACGCCCGATGACCTGGCGAAGATCGAGGCCGAGATGGAGAAGATCGTCAAGGAGGACCTGCCGATCGTTCGCCGCGTCGTGAGCCGCGAAGAAGCGCTCCGCATTTACACGGAACTTGGCGATCCGCTCAAGCTCGATCTGATTAACGGCTTGCCGGAAGAAGCGGAGATTACGATCTACGATCAAGGCGAATTTTTCGACCTTTGCCGCGGACCGCATTTGCCGTCGACCGGCCGCATCAAGTCGTTTAAGCTGCTGAGCGTGGCGGGCGCGTACTGGCGCGGCGACAGCAAGAACAAGATGCTGCAGCGTATTTACGGCACCGCCTTCGCCAAGAAGGCGCAGCTTGACGAGCACCTTCATTTTCTCGAGGAAGCGAAGAAGCGCGACCACCGCAAGCTCGGCAAGGAGCTCGGCATGTTCACCTTCTCCCGCGAAGTCGGTCAAGGGCTGCCGCTGTGGCTGCCGAACGGTGCCAAGGTCCGTCAGATGCTCGAACGCTACATCGTCGATCTCGAGGAGAAGCTCGGTTATCAGCACGTGTATACGCCGGTCCTCGCCAACGTCGACTTGTACAAGATCTCCGGGCACTGGGAGCACTACCAGGAGGACATGTTCCCGCCGATGCAGATGGACAACGAGGAGCTTGTCCTGCGTCCGATGAACTGCCCGCATCACATGATGGTGTACAAGAGCGAGATGCGCAGCTACCGCGACTTGCCGATCCGGATCGCCGAGCTCGGCACGATGCACCGCTACGAGATGTCCGGTGCGTTGACCGGTCTTCACCGCGTGCGTGCGATGACGCTTAACGACTCGCATATCTTCTGCCGTCTCGACCAGATCAAGGAAGAGTTCAAGCGCGTCGTTCAGCTGATCCAGCGCGTGTACGAGGACTTCGGCCTCAAGGAATACCGCTTCCGGCTGTCCTACCGCGATCCGGCGGACAAGGAAAAGTACTGGCCGGACGACAACATGTGGGAAACGACGCAGCGCATGCTCCGCGAAGTCGTCGACGAGCTCGGACTGCCTTACTTCGAGGCGGAAGGCGAGGCGGCGTTCTACGGACCGAAGCTGGACGTACAGGTGAAGACGGCGCTTGGCAAGGAAGAGACGCTGTCGACCGCTCAGATCGACGTGCTCCTGCCCGATCGCTTCGAGCTTGAGTATGTCGGAGACGACGGCAAGAAGCATCGCCCGGTCGTTATCCACCGCGGCATCATCAGCACGATGGAGCGCATGACCGCATTTCTGCTGGAGAACTTTGCAGGCGCGCTGCCGGTGTGGCTGTGCCCGGTACAGGCCAAGATCCTGCCGGTCAGCCAAGCATTCGAAGCCTATGCGCGCGAGCTCGAGGACAAGATCCGCGAATCCGGCGTACGCGTCGTGGCGGACCTGCGCAACGAGAAGCTCGGCTACAAAATCCGCGAGGCGCAGCTTGAGAAAGTGCCTTACATGCTCGTCGTAGGCGAAAACGAATCCGCGGCCGGAACCGTATCCGTACGCCGCCGCGGCGAGGGCGATATCGGCGCTGAGCCGATCGACGCATTTATCGCGCGGATCAAGGGCGATATCGACAGCAAACGCACCGACTGACCGTTAACCTGTAACGACGAATAAAGCTTGCGGGCTTGGGGCATTCTCCCTCTAGGAGGAATGCTACCGATGCCCGCAAGCTTTTTTTTCAGATCGGCCATAGTGCTTCTTATCGTCTCGGCCGCGTGGACTTCGTCGGACGTCCCGCGCGCGTGCGCAGAGGCGAAGGCGGAAGAAGAACGGGAGGAAGCGAATCCCGCTACCGTATCCGTACTCGCTACCGGCTACACGGCAGGTGTCGAGTCGACGGGCAAACGCCCGGGGCACCCGCAATACGGCGTGACTTATTCAGGCGTCAAAGTGAGACGCAGCAAGGTATCGACGATCGCGGCCGATACGCGCGTATTTCCGCTGGGAACGCTCCTTTACATTCCGGGCTACGGCTACGGCTGCGTCGCGGACACCGGGTCTCGAATCAAGGGGAGGCGAATCGACCTCTATTTCCCGTCGACTCGGCAGGTTTTCAAGGAGTGGGGCAAAAAGCAGGTCGAGGTCAAAGTCATCCGCCGAGGCAGCGGGAGAGTGACGGAGACGATGCTGGACGAGATGAACGAGGTCGCCGTGGCAGGCGAGGACTTGTCCGACAAAAAATTCGATTCTTAGTATATTTATGATATTACGATCGGAATCCATATGTTAAAATAAAGGAGATGAGGATCAAAAGGCCTAAGGAGTGACATTGAGGCATGACGAACTCCCGCGGAGAAATCGGAAGTCGCGAACAATCCGCTATCGAGGACGAACTTCTGAACGAGCTGTATCGGGAGATGCTGCGGGTGGCCCGTCACAGGCTTCATCACAAGAGCGACGCGATCGACGTGGTCCAGGAAGCATGGGTTAGAATCTTGGAAAAGCGGGACACGCTCCGGGAGAGCAACAAGATTATTCCGTGGGCGAAGACGATCGCCGCCAATCTGGCACTGAACGCCAACCGCGCCAGGCGCGTCAAGCCCGTCAGCGAGCTGAGCGAAGCTTATGCGGCCGGCGAGACCGGAGCCGGCAGGCTGAGCGAGCCGGAGACGATGGCCGAGCTGACCGATATCCTCGGACGGCTGGAGCCGGCAACGCGAACACTGTTGCTTTACAAGTTTTATTATGGGTTCAAGGACGATGAGATCGCGGCTGCCCTGCAGGTGCCGGTCGGGACCGTCAAAGCCCGCATCCACCGGGGGAAGGCGAGGCTGAAGGCCGAGGCCGGTGGCGCAGGAGTCATGGATTTATAGCGATTCGAATATAACCGGGAGGAACCGTGAGGTTCCTCTTTTATTTTGCCCTGTAGACAGATATAATGTTAGCAATTATTACATTATGTCGATCGATGTAGAAAGCGTCGACGGAAGGCGGGGGCGATTCGCAAATGGCCGGATGGCGGAGTTGGTTCAATGGGCGGAAGAGCGGTCCGGAAGCGGGACGGACGGCGTCCGGCGCGGCTTCCGCCGTGTCGGCGGGGCAAGGCGGCGCGGCGTACGACGCGGACCAGGATAAGCTGCGGACGATGGTCGGCGAAGCGGTCGTCATCTCCGATCGGCTGCAGGCCGCGGTTGGCGAGGTGGATTCGAGCGTTGGTCAGTTGGAGGCGATCGCGGACCGGTCCGCCGTGCAGGAAGACCGGCTGCGGCAGCAAAGCAAGTTGGCGGCGGGGCGGCTGGACGAGGCTTTTTCCGCGCTGCAAGAGGTTGCGGCCGCTTCGGAGGAGATCCGCGCCACCTCGGAAGGCATGAGCCGGCAGAGCCGGGAGGCCAGAGACGTCGTGCTTGACGTGTGCAAGTCGATGCTGCAGACCGACGAAGCCATGAACGATCTCGCGGTCAATCACGGCACGATGGAGGAGCGCGTAAGCGGGCTTATCGCCGAAGCGTCCAAGATCACGCAGATGAACGAACTCATCCAGGAGATCGTCTCGCAGACGTCCCTGCTGGCGCTGAACGCGGCGATCGAAGCCGCGCATGCAGGCGATTACGGCAGCGGATTCACCGTCGTCGCACAGGAGATTCGCAAGCTCGCCGAGCAGAGCGGCGTCGCGGTCAAACAATCGACGGCCATCGTTCGCAACATCGAGGCGGGCATCCGGCAGGTCGTGGCGTCGGTGGCCGAAGAGAAGCAGTCGGTCGCGCGCGGACTGGCCGAGATGGCAGTCAATCGCGACCGGATGGACGCGATCTACAACCATATCGTGAAGGTGGACGGGCAGGTCGGCAAAACGCTGACGGCTGCCGTCGAGCAAGCGGGACGGACTTCCGCCGCCAATGCGATGCTGAAGGACGTCGTCGATTCCGTCAACCAGATGATGTCCAGCATCGACGACACGCTTGCGCAGAATCTCAAGCAGCGCGAAGAGACCGCCAAGCTCGGCAGAGTATCGACTGAGCTGAAGGCGGCGGCGGACGAGCTGATCGGCGCGGTCCATCAGGCCGGCGGCAAAGTGTGGACGGATACCGGACTCGCGGAAAAGGAACGTTGGATGCAATTCCTGACGACGATGGCGGCCGATCCGGCGCTCGGCGGGCTGAACGAAAACATTCACCGCAAGGTGCTGTCCGGGTGGCTGGCGCAGACGGCCGGCGTGGAAGCGATCTGGTCCAACCGGGCGGACGGCTCCTTCATCTTTTCCGAGCCGGTCGCGGGTCTGCTCAACGCCCGCAGCAGGGATTGGTGGAAAAAGGCGATGGGGGGCGAGATTTTCGTATCGGAGGTTTATTTGTCCGCGATTACGAAAAAGCCCTGCGTAACCGTATCGACGCCGCTGCAGGGAGTAGATGGACGGCCGATCGGCGTCGTCGGCATCGACATTGTCATCTCTTCCTAAAAAATAGCTGACATAAGGGTTCTCATCGTGGCCATATTCCGCTACAATTGGCTTACGTGTAATGAATCTTCACAAGAATAGACAGGTGATATTTCATGACGAAGCCAATTGTTCAAGCGACTTCGCCATCCGCCGCGCCGGTTCGGCAAGCGGAGGTGCACTCGCTGATCGACGCGCTCATCGAGAAGCGGTACGAGGAAGTCGCTGAGATCGAGCAAATGGTGCAGCGCTATGAGCGCCGCGTTCAGAAGGAAGAACAGGCCTATCGGACCATGTCCACGTTCCGCAAGTTTCTTAGCGGCAAGAAGCCGGATCACCACGCCGCAGTCGAATATATCCACTACGTCAAAAAGCCGCTTGAAAAGGCGAGAAAACTCCGCGAGGAGATCGCGCGCTACGAGACGATGAAGTTAAACGGCGAATCGATAGAAGAATAAGCGTTGGCGCGACAAGCGCGGCATATAGGAACGAAGCTTTTCCGAGGACCCGCGGGTCGCGTCCGGAAAAGCTTCTTTGTCGTACCGGTCATGTCGTACCGGTCATGTCGTACCGGTCAGGCGTGATGAATTCGAGGCATCGGCATCGGTTCTTTGCCGAGCTCGGCCCAGATGTATCTCATCAGAAGCGCCGACTTTAACCGCTCCGACGAAGGCTCGTCCCACAAATTGCGCAGCTCGCCGGGATCTTCCAGCAGGTCGAACAGCTCTCCATAGGTTTGATTGTAATACACCGTGATCTTGTACCGTTCGTCCACGTACGTCTTCTGGTGGATCGTCGTCGGCTCGTGACGGAACTCGCAGATGGCGTGTTCCCTGGCGCGCGTCTTCGTGCCCAGCCACACGTCTTTCTGATCGACGCCCGTCATGGCGGACGGAATCGGGATGCCTGCGAACGAAAGGAAGGTCGGGGCCAAGTCGACCAGCGACTGAATCGCGTCCGACGTATGTCCGGCGGGTACTTGACCCGGATAGCGGACCAGAAAAGGCAGCTTGATCAGGTCCTCGTAATGAAACCCGCCTTTTGCCTGCAGTCCGTGCTGGCCGAAAAAGTGGCCGTGATCCGTCGTAAAAACGATGAGGGTGTCTTCGGCCAATCCGAGCGCGTCCAGCCGATCGAGAATGCTGCCGATGTACTTGTCCATGAGGCTGATCATGCCGTAGTAGACGGCAACCAGCTTTTTTTTGTCGTCTTCCGTCAATTTAAACTTTGAGCCGTATTCGTAATAATGATGCGAACGATAGCCATGAATGCCGTATCCGGTCTCGGCGAGGTAGGAGAAATCCGGATCATCCTCTTGGGTGAGCCCGAAGTGAGGCGGATTGCGGTCATGCTCGCCGGGAACGACTGCGGGAATCGTCAATCGGTCCGGTTCGTACATCGTATCCCAAGGTTCCGGCGCCAAATATTCAGGATGCGGATCAAAAAAACTTGCCCAAAGGAAGAAGGGCTCGTCGGCCTCTTTGTAGGTATCGAGCATTGCGTTAGCGCGCTCCGCGATCCACGTATTGTAATGATATTTTTCCGGAATCGGCCATTTGTACGTAACCGAAGGGTCCATCGTTCCCGTCGGCGCGAGAAAGTAATCTTTCCAATTGTCGCAGCCCTGCTCCTCCAGCCACAAGGCATAATGCTGCCCGACGTGGGCTTCGTTCGTATGATTGCGAGCCAGCTCGACGTGGTCGAATCCGTAGAAAGGGCCTTCAAACTGCCGCCAGTAATCCAAATCCTGCAGCAGCGGGTAGGCTTCAACCGACCCGTAAGCCTCCGTCGATTTCAAGGGCTGAAAATGCGCTTTGCCGATCAAAGCGGTCCGATAGCCGGCCTCGGCGAAGGCTTCCCCGACGGTAGGCCGGTCCTCGAGCAGCTTCGTGCCGAGCGTCCAGGCGCCGTGCTGAGACGGATACATACCGGTAATGATCGAGGCTCGGCTGGGCGTGCAGGTCGGGTTCGGGCAGTAGGCTCTGTCGAACAGCGTCCCCTCCCGTACGAGACGATCCAGGTTCGGCGTCGAGATCTCGGGATTGCGGGCCCCGATCGTATTCCAGTGCTGCTGATCGCTGGTAATTAACAAAATGTTAGGTTTCCTCGACAAGGATTATCCCCTCCTAGTATGATGATATTGGATTGTTGACGTATTATAAATGGCTATATGTTAGATGTGGTTTATCATTTTGTTGGCTTCTGGAGAGAAAAGGAATACTTGGATGGAAGGAGCGAGTCGAAATGATGCAAGAGTACGAATATGAGTTTGCTCAATTCATTTACTATACGCCGGGCCGTCTGGACAAACAAAGCCAATTATGGCCGGTGCGGGCGGGACGCAGCGTCGCCAAGCCTTCTTACCGGGTCGGACCGAAAAGAATCGAATGCTACAGCCTTCATTTTGTCCACGAAGGCAAGGTCAGGATCGAATGGGAGGGAAAATGGGCGGAGCTGCAAGAAGGCGATCTGTTCTGCTTGTTTCCGGGACGAACGTACGATTATCGGCAGCTGCCGTCGGCAGCGCCGCTTCGCATGAGTTGGCTCGCGCTCGACGGCGCAAGAGTCGGCTCGTTGTTAGAATTTGCGGGGATGACGCCGGATCGCCCCTTCCGGAGGAAAGCGGCCACGCCAAGCGTTGAAGCGACGGTCGGGCGCGCGCTCGAAGCGCTTTCCGCCGCCGAGCGCAGAAAGCCGTCCGAAGCGATGGCGCTGCAAGGCATGGTCTGCGAACTATTCGCCGGGTTGATCTCGGATACGGCGCCGGCCGACGACGAACAGCCGTCCGGCTGGATTCGCGAATGTCTTGATTTTATCGAGCTGCACGCGACTGAGGGCATATCCGTTCAGCAGGTCGCGGCACTCGCGGGCGTGCACCGCTCGTATTTTTCCGACGTATTCGCCGAACAAGTCGGCATGCCGCCGATGAAGTATATTCAGCGGATTCGCATGGAAAAAGCGACGCGCCTGCTGACGGAGACGGACGCGACGATCACGGAGGTGGCGCTGTCGCTCGGCTATCCGAATTTGTACGCGTTTACAAGGGCGTTCAAAGTCTACTACAAAGTCCCTCCGCTCTCGGTTCGTTCGGCAAGAAGCGGAACGTCCGCGGAACGATAAACGCAAAGGAGCTCGCGATAGATGAAGCTGACGGCTCTTCGAGGGCGGATCTCGCCCAGGTTGAACATGCAGGGAAAAATTTTTATCGCGTTCGCCCTGGTGACGCTGCTGTCGATCGTGTCCGTGGCCGGCATCGTCTACGTGAATATGCGCGAGACGATCAAGGAGAACGCGGTCACATCGGTGCTGGACAGCATCCGTCAAGCGGACGAATCGCTTAATATCATGCTGCAGGAGATCGATCGGCTGAACACCGTGGTCGTGACCAACAAGTATGCCGTCATCGACACGATCAGGAGTCCAAGCGAGGAGATCAGCTATGAATGGTTTCAGGAGCAGAAGCTGATTACCGGATTTTTGTCGGGGCTCATCGATTATAAACCTTACATTACGCGCATCGCCGTCGTGGGGCTGAACGGGAAGGTTTTTTTTTCGGGCAGTCCCTGGATCGACCGGACGGTTCTGGACACGCCGATGATGGACTATCTCCTGAGAAACGGCTCTCGTCACGCTTATTTTAAGCCGCAGGGGACGGCCGACGCCATTACCGTCGGGCGCGAGATCCGTTACGATCGCGAGGCGATCGGCGTCGTCATGGTGGATTTGAATTATGAATTTATCCAAAAAACGTACGCGGTGAAGCCGACTGCGGACAGTCTGCTGTACGTTCTGGACGGGCAGGACGAATTCGTCTACGCGACCGATTCGGCGCCTTCCTCCGCGCCTTCCAGCGAGACCTTGGTCGGCGTCAAGCGGCGATTCGCGGGAGCGGGAGATGCCGCGGAAATGAAAATCGACGGCAGAGCCTATATCGTCGTTCGCCGGCTATCCGCTTATACGGGATGGACGACGCTGGCGCTGATTCCGACGGATTCGCTGCTCAGCGAGTCTGCGAGAATCCGCAATCTGATGATCGAAGTGTCGGTCATCGTCTTTGCCGTCGTCCTGATCGGCTCGCTTCAGATGTCCGCCCGGACGACCATCAACATCAGGAGGCTGAAGTCGATGATGACCCGCGTCAAAGACGGCAATCTCTCTTTTCCCAAGATCGAGATCAGGTCCAAGGACGAAATCGGCGAGCTCTACCAGGTCTTTATCGGCATGGTGGAGGAGTTGAAGCGGCTGATGGAAGATATCCGGACGAGCGAGAAAAAGAAGCGCGAAGCGGAATTAACTGCGCTGCAGGCGCAAATCAGGCCTCATTTTCTCTATAATTCGCTCAACACCATCAAGTACTTGGCCAAGCTCAACGGGGTGCCCAATATCGAAGAGGCATCCGGCGCGCTGATCGAACTGATGCGCGGCGTGCTGGGCAATTCGAATGAATTTCTCCCGTTACGCGAGGAATTAAACTATGTGACCAGCTACGTCGCGCTCGAGAAATACAAATTCATGGAGCCGATCCGGCTGCAGGCGCAAATCGAGGACGAGGAATTGCTGGCGTGTCCGGTACTCAAGCTGATGATCCAACCGCTCGTGGAGAACGCGATCGTCCATGGGGTCGGTCCGTCCGGGGGCGTCGTTCTCGTTCGCGTCTATGCGGAGCAGGGAGACCTCAAGATCGAAGTGACCGACAACGGCAAAGGCATGACGAAGGAACGGATGGACATGCTCCTGGCGCGGCCGGACGATTCGGAGCAGCCTTCGCGATTTTCCGGTATGGGCGTGCGAAGCGTACACGAGCGGATCTTCCGGATGTACGGCGAACCGTACGGCGTGAAGCTGTACAGCGAGCCGGGGCTGTATACGACGGCGGAAGTTCGTTTTCCCCTGCTAAGAGAAGCGGATATCTCAATGAAGGAGGTGCGGTGAGCCATGTTCCGGGTGCTGCTTGTAGACGACGAGCCGTTGGTGCGCCATCATCTGACGACGCTGCTGGATTGGAACGAGGAAGGCTTCGAACTGTGCGGCGAAGCCCATAACGGCGTTGCGGCGCTGACGTCCATCGAACGCTCGGCGCCCCATATCGCGATCATCGACGTGAACATGCCGGAGATGAACGGCGTGACGCTCAATCGAATGATTAAAGAAAAGCATCCGTCCGTGCGGACGATCATGCTGAGCAGTTATGACGACTACGACTACGTAAGGGAATGCCTGAGGGACGGCGCCGTCGATTACCTGCTCAAGCATCGGTTGGACGACGCGTCGCTGCTGGCGATCTTGAACAAGGCCGCCCGGAAACGGCCGGACAATGAACGGCAGCCCGGGAACAAGGTCGCCGAAAAAACAACCGAGGACCGGGACGGCATCGCGCTCGTTCGCGATTCTCTCGCGGATTTGGCGAGAGGGAAGCCGGACGCCGCAGCGAATCTGGCGGCCGCGGCCGAGCGGAACGGGTTCTTCCGGGGAGCGGTCTGCTACGCGGCCGCAGCCGTGCAGATCGTGTCCTTCCGGCTGTCGACGGCGTCTTACAGCGACGTGCAGACGAATCGGCTTGCGCAGCAGGCCGTCGATATCGTGCAGCAAAGTCTGGGCGACATCCGCGAGCGGGCTGCGGCTTATGCAGAGGACGGGCGCATGATCGTTCTGTTCGCATTCGAGGAACGGAGCGAGCATGCGGCCGCCGGCGAGCTCGGCAGATCGCTTGCGAAGCTGCAGCACGGGCTCGAATTACTTCTCAATCTCAAATGCATAGCCGCGCCCGGTTATCTATGCGGCAGCCTATCGCAGTTCGGCGCCAGCTATGGCGCCGCGGTAAAAGCGCTCGACGCCTCGCCGTCCGCCGATCGGGAGAGCCTGTTCAATGAGCGCGTCTCGCTGACGATCGAAGAGCAGAAGGAGCTCTTGCTCGCGATCGAGCGAATGGACAAGGAAGGTATGCACCGGCTGCTGTCCGCCGTGTTTTCTTCGGTTCGCGGACGGCCCGTCCATTCCCAGACGGTGCAGATGATCGTCAGCGAGCTCTTGCAGACCGGCGACAAAGCCTTCAAGAAATGGATGCCGACGGTATCGTCCGAAGCGGCCGAGAACGAGCTGCCGCCTCGCGCCGCTCTTGGGAAAATCGCGGAGATCGGCGAGCTGGAGCTGTGGCTCCAGTCTTATTATGCCGGGCTGCTCAAGCTGCTGAAGCAACAGCGCGCGAGCGGTCCATACTCCCGGCACGTATCGCAGGCTGTCGAGCTGATTCTCGAGAAATATCAGGGCTACATCACGCTGGAGCTGGCGGCTGGCGCGATCGGCCTCAATCCGTCGTATTTGAGCCGGATTTTCAAGGAAGAGACGCGCGCGACCTTTTCCGAATATTTGAACCGGGTTCGCATCGACGTCAGCTGCAAGCTGCTGGAGAGCGGACGGTATTCGATCAAGCAGATCAGCACGCAGGCGGGCTTCGCCAGCTACAATTACTTTTTCAAAGTATTCAAGGAATTGAAGGGCATGACGCCGCAAGCCTACTTGAACGGGGAGCGAGACGTCAAATAAGTGGAGTAAATAGTCATAATATTGCAATGGGCACCGTTTGAAGGGCGGCTAAAATGAAAACACGCCGGTAAAACGCTTACAACGTCGGTTCGGTGAAAACACACAAAGCGGAGGTCATAGTTGTATGCGTAAAAACTGGAAAAGCTGCGCGATCGGCACGGTGGTCGCTTCCAGTCTGGTGCTTGCGGGATGCAGTTCGAATTCCGGCTCCGATGGGGGAGCGGCGTCCGCCGCTTCGTCCGGCAATGCCGTAAAGGCGAGCGGATTCCCGATCGTGGACCAGCCGATCAAGCTGAAGATGTTCACCCGGACCGCTCCCGTGAACGGACCGTTCAAGGACATGCCCGTATTTCAGGATTACGAGAAAATGAGCAACGTTCAGGTGGAGTTCACCGAAGCGCCGACGGACGGCTTCCAGGAGAAGAAAAACCTGCTCTTCGCGTCCAACGAGCTTCCCGACGCCTTGTACCGCTCGGGACTCTCGCAGCTTGAAGCGACGCGGTACGGAGCCGCCGGACAGCTGATACCTCTAGAGGATCTGCTCGATCGATACGCGCCGAACCTGAAGCAGCTGATGGAGCAATATCCGGAGATTCGCGCGGGCATCACGACGCCGGAAGGCCATATTTACGCCATTCCCGCCATCGTCACCCTGGACGCGGCCCGCACGGACAAAAAATGGATCAATCAGGCTTGGCTGAACAAGCTGAATTTGAAAATACCGGAGACGACGGACGATTTGTATAACGTGCTGGTCGCCTTCAGAGATCAGGATCCGAACGGAAACGGCAAAAAAGACGAGCTGCCGATGACCGCCCGCGCTCCGGTAGCCGGACAGGGGCTGCCGATCGTCGCGATGATGAGCGGCTCGTTCGGCCTGGATTTGCAGTTCGGCTACAACATTAACCTGGAGAACGACAAGGTTGAAATTTGGATGGGCAACGACCGGAACAAAGAGATGCTCATGTATCTGAATAAGCTTTATAAAGAAAAGCTGCTCGATCCCGAGATGTTTTCCCAGAAAGAAGCGGACTATTTGGCTAAGCAAGGAACGGGCAACACCGGCTTTTTCTTCGATCAGACGAATAACAACTTCTTGACGATCCAAGATCAGTATACCGGCATCGCTCCGCTGAAAGGTCCGCACGGCGATCAACTGCAAAGTCAGGGCGCGCCGGTCGCGCGCGACTTCGGCGCATTCGCCATCACCTCCGTCAACAAATATCCCGATGTGACGATGCGCTGGATCGATTACTTCTACAGCGACGAAGGATCCACGCTGCTGCGATTCGGCAGGGAAGGCGAGAATTACGAAGTGAAGGACGGCATTCCTTACTACACCCAAGCCTTCCTCGATTCGGGCAACCAATCGAAAATCACGCCGTACGCAGGCGGCGGCGCCCCGCACATCATCAGCGAAAAGGTCGCCTCCTTCATCGATCCGCCGCAGGTGCAGGAAGCGCAGAAAAAGCTCGATCCGTACATGCCGAAGGTCCGCTACGCATCGCCGATGTTCGACGAGGAGACGGCGCAGAAGGTCAACATCCTGCGCAATGATCTCGACAAGTACTACGAGGAACAGAGCACGAAGTTCATCGCTGGCGCGCTGAGCTTCGACAAGTGGGACGAATTCCAGACGACGCTGAAGAAGCTGAAGGTCGACGAGCTGCAGCAGATCTATCAGGACGCTTACGACAAGATGGCAAAGTAAAATCGGTTTCGGCCAGCCTTGAAAAAGCGAACGGAACGAATCGGGAGCCCTCTCTTTGGACGAACTTGCCCGCAAGACGAAGTCCAAAGAGAGTCATCCCCCCGCTCAGGATAGGAGTAGATACGCATGGAGAGCGCACAAGCCAAGGCGGTCGCGGCGGCGCCCGATCGCCGCAAGCGACAGGGCGGCGGCCTGTTGAGACGGATGGCCAAACGGTATGATCTGTATCTGATGCTCCTGTTGCCGATCGCCTGGTATTTGATTTTTAACTACGGACCGTTGTACGGATTGCAGATCGCGTTCAAAAATTTCAACCCGGGCAAGGGCATCGGCGGCAGCGAATGGGTAGGCTTCGAGCATTTTAGGCGGTTTTTCGAATCGTATTACTTTAAGAGATTGCTGTGGAATACGTTGTCCATCAACCTGTTCTCCTTGCTGATCGCGTTTCCGGTGCCGATCCTGCTGGCGCTGATCGTGAACGAGCTTCGCAGCAAGTCCTTCGGCAAGTGGCTCCAGAACATTACGTTTATCCCGCATTTCATGTCGGTCGTCGTCATCGTCGGCATCCTCTCGGTCTTTCTGTCCCCCAATACCGGACCGGTCAACAAGCTGATCGAGTGGTTCGGCGGAGAGCCTGTCCGCTTCATGGAGTCCGCAGGCTGGTTCAAGACGATCTTCATCAGTTCGAATATTTGGCAGAACATGGGCTGGCAGTCGATCATCTATATCGCGGCGCTCAGCGGCGTCAATCCGCAGCTGTACGAGGCGGCGAAAATGGATGGCGCATCGCGCCTGCGGCGCATCTGGCATGTATCCCTGCCGGGAATTGTGCCGGTCATCGTTATACTGCTTATCTTGGATATCGGCCATTTCATGGACGTCGGATTCGAAAAAATACTGCTCATGCAGAACAACCTGAATCTCGAATCGAGCGACGTCATCTCGACGTTCGTCTACACGACGGGCATCCTCAAAGGGGAGTACAGCTATACGGCCGCGATCGGGCTGTTCAACTCGCTGATCAACCTGACGCTCCTGCTGTTCGTGAACCGGTTCGCGCGCAAGACGGCGGAGACGAGTCTATGGTAAAAGGAGGAAACTCGCGATGGCCAAGCAAACGACCGTAAAAAGCGCGTCGGACGGCCGCGTATTCGATGTTGTCGTAAACGTCCTCGCCGTGCTGATCATCCTCGTCGTGCTGTATCCGCTCATCTTCGTCGTCAGCGCTTCGTTCAGCGATCCGGCAAAGGTGCTCGGCGGGCAGGTGTGGCTGCTGCCCAAAGGCTTGACGTTGGCCGCCTACGAGAACATCCTGCACAACGGGAAAATCTGGACGGGCTACCGCAATACGATTTTTTACGCTACGGTCGGCACGCTCGTCAATATGATCATGACCATTCTGGCGGCCTATCCGCTGTCGAGGCCGGATCTGCCGGGGCGCAAGCTGCTGATGGTGATCGTCACGCTTACGATGTTTTTCAGCGGAGGCCTCATCCCTACTTATATGCTGGTCAAAAATTTGCACATGGTCGATACGGTATGGGCGCTGATCGTGCCCGGCGCGATCGCCACGTACAATCTGATCGTCATGCGAACCTACTTTCAGGCCAGCATTCCCTGGGAGCTGCAGGAGGCCGCCCACATGGACGGCTGCTCCAACTGGCGGCTGCTGTGGAATATCATCCTGCCGTTATCCAAGCCGATTTTGGCGGTCATGGTGCTCTTTTACGCGGTCGGCCACTGGAACTCGTTTTTTAACGCGCTCATCTATATTCGCCGGGAATCGCTCTACCCGCTGCAGCTCGTGCTGCGCGAGATTTTGATGATCAGCCAAAGCGACGCGGTCGACGCAAGCGTCGGGATCGAGGACAAGATCCTGCTCGCGGAGAGCATCAAGTACGCGGTCATCATCGTATCCAGCCTGCCGGTGCTGGTCATGTACCCATTTGTCCAACGGCATTTCGTCAAGGGCGTCATGATCGGCTCGATCAAAGGCTGAAGCATCGTTCAACCATTACGAATTGCGGATGGAGGCCCACATTGAAAACGAACGCCACGATATCGATCGACTGCGGCCGCGCGAGCGGTCATGCGATTAACCCTTATTTGTTCGGACATTTCGTAGAGGATATACGCGATCATATGGACGCGATGCTCGCGTTCCCCCTGAAGGATATGGACTTCGAGAGCGAGGCGGAAGGAAAACGGGCGGTCTCCGGCGTCTGGGACGTCTACTCGAACGGCAAAAACACGCGGTACGCGCTCGAAGCGCCGGCCCCGAAGCATTCGGGACGCGCCCAGCGCATCGCGCTGCTGAGCGACGACGAGGCGTATGCCGGCATCGCGCAGAAGACCGCGCTGAAGGGACCGATGGGATACGCGGTCAAGCTGGTGGCGCGCGCTTCCGTCGAGCTGCGCTACCTGCTCGTCGAGGCGGTCGACCGTCGCACGGATGAGGCGCTCGGCAGCGTCCGCATCGACCTGATCAGCCATAACTGGCGGGAATACGCGGCGCGGCTGCCGATCTCGCGCGACTGCGCCGACGCGGAGATTCGGGTGTACGTACCGGCCTCGCATCCGAGATGGGTCGACCACGTGTCGACCGGCATGCTGTGGATCGATCACGTGTCGCTGCTCCCCGAGGACAGCGTTGGCATCGTGAAGCGGGAGGTCGTGGAGATGACGCGAGACCTCAACGCGGGGATGATGCGGCTTGCGGGCAATTACATCAGCGCCTATCACTGGGAGCATGGCGTCGGCCCCGTACTTGAGCGGCCCGTGATGTACAACGAGGCTTGGGGCGGTTGGACGAGCAAGTATTTCGGCACCGACGAGTTCATCGGCTTCTGCAGAGCGCTTCAGGTAGAGCCGCTCATCTGCGTGAACGACGGATCGGGCACGCCGGAGGAAGCTGCGCAGTGGGTCGAATACTGCAACGGCGGGATCGATACCCCGATGGGCGCCCTGCGGGCAGCCAACGGCTATCCCGAGCCGTACCGTGTCCGCTATTGGGAGATCGGCAACGAAGTATGGGGGCAGTGGCAGGTCGGCACCTGCTCCGCCAAACGATTCGGCGAGCGCTGCGTTGCCTTCGCGCAAGCGATGAAGGCAGCGGACCCCGCTGTAACGCTGCTGGCCTGCGGGCATACCGAGCAGGACTGGAACCGGGCCGTGCTCGATATCGCAGGCGAGCACATCGACTTTTTGACGCTGCATCTGTACCACGGCTACGGACGCTTCGGCATGAACCGGGAGACGCCGGCCGACGAGCGGTACAAGGCGATGGCGGCCTTTTCCGAATGGACGCGGGCGGATATCCGGGAGACCGCGGCGCAGATCGCCGCGAAGCCGGAGCATGGGCATATCAAGCTGGCGATTACCGAATACAACACGATGTATTATCCGAATACGATCCGCAAAGGATTGCCCGAGGAGCACACGCTCGGCGCGGCGGTCGCCAATGCCGCCAATCTGAACGAGATGCTGCGCGCCGGCGATCTGGTGCAGATCGGCAGCTTCTCCGACCTCGTGAACGGCTGGCTCGGCGGCTGCATCCGCGTCGGCGACCATTATGCGGATCAATACTGCGGCAAGGAGGCTGGCTGGAGCGGGCTTCCCCTGACCGTATACGGCACCCCGACGTACGAAGCGATGAAGCTGTATGCGAGCAGCGACATCCGTCGCATGCTGCCGGTCGATACGGCCTGCGGCAGCTTCTCCGTCCAATCTCCCAAGCCGGCGCCGTTCGCGCTGGATGCGCTGCCGGACTTGGACGTCGCGGCCTGCGTGAACGAGGACGGCACCCTCGTCACCGTATTTGTCGTGAATCGCAGCCTGGAGGAAGTCAAAACCGAGCTTCGTCTCGATGGCTTCGCGGCTTCTGACGCGACGGCGCTGCACGAGATCACCGGCGATTCGCCGGACGAGATCAACTCCGTGTTCGAGCCGGCGAAGATCGCGTGCACGACCCGGGTCGTATCCGCCGCCGAATGGCGGAGCGGATACCCGCTGCGTCCGTCGTCGATCTATGCGATCGAGATCGCTGCCAAGGCGAATAAGGGAGATGCCGTATGACGACCAAATCGTACATCAAGGATTATCCGAGGCCGCAGTTCGTGCGCGACAACTGGTTGAACCTGAACGGCGAGTGGGACTTCCGCTTCGACGACGCCGATGCGGGAGAGCGGGAGAAATGGCAGGACAAGCTCGGCGGCACGCACAAGATTCAGGTGCCGTTCGCGTACGAGACGCAGGCGAGCGGGATCGGCGAGGAAGCGTTCCATCCGTACGTGTGGTACAGCCGATCCGTGGATATCCCGAAGGAGGCCGAGGGCAAGCGGGTGCTGCTGCACTTCCAGGCCGTCGACTATATCGCCAAAGTATGGGTGAACGGGGCGATGGCGGGCAGCCACCAGGGAGGCTATGGGGCTTTTTGCTTCGATATCACGCCTTATCTGGTGTTCGGAGCCGACAATAACGTTACGGTCAAGGCTGAGGACAGCGACAGCTGCACGCAGCCGCGGGGCAAGCAGCGCTGGACGAAGGACAACTTTGAATGCTTTTATGTCCAGACGACCGGCATCTGGCAGACGGTATGGCTGGAGTACGCGGCGGAGCGGCGGCTGGAGACCGTCAAGATTACGCCGGACATCGACCGCAACAGCGTCCGTTTCGACTACGAGTTGTCCGGGACCGGCGCGGGCGGAGATCTGCTGCTCGAAGCGGAGATTACGCGCGAGGGCAAGCTTGTGAAGCGGGTCGGCCTGCAGGCCGATCGTCCGTGTCTCTCGGTCGAGGTCGAGCTCGTGCACGAAGCGAACGGTCCGTGGAAAAAAAGCTGGTGGTCGCCGGAGCACCCGAATTTATACGACGTCGAATTCGTGCTCTATGCGGGCGGCGCGGAGGTGGATCGCGTCGGCTCTTACTTCGGCATGCGCAAAATCTCGATCGAGAAAAACAAGGTGCTGCTGAACAACGTGCCGCTCTATCAGCGCCTGATTCTCGATCAGGGCTATTGGACGGAGAGCCACCTGACTCCGCCGAGCGAAGAAGCGCTCATCGAGGACATCGACAAGGTGATGGAGATGGGCTACAACGGCGTGCGCAAACATATGAAGATCGAAGATGCCCGCTTTCTTTATTGGTGCGACGTGAAGGGGCTGCTCGTATGGTCCGAGATGGCGGCGACGTTCGAGTACCGCGACCGGGCCGTCGAGACATTTTCAAAGGAATGGCTGGAGATCGTCCGTCAGCAGTACAATCATCCGAGCATCGTCGCATGGGTGCCGTTCAACGAATCGTGGGGCATTTCGTCCGTTCTCCGCGACCGCAGCCAGCAGAAGTTCACCGAGGGTATCTACCATCTGACCAAAGCGATCGATCCGAACCGTCCGGTCATCACGAACGACGGCTGGGAGCATACGGTGTCGGACATTTTGACGCTGCACGACTACGTCGAGACAGGGGACGGATTGCTGAAGCGCTATGCGGATCTCGAGGCGGTCGCCAGCAACGATACGACGTGCAACCGGTGGAAGTATGCTTTCGCCGAAGGGTACGGCTACAAGGGGCAGCCGATCATGATCACCGAGTTCGGCGGCATCGCGTTCCAATCGGAAACGGGCTGGGGCTACGGCCATCAAGTCGACTCGGACGAGGCGTTCATCGAGCGCTTCGAGGGGCTGACCCGCGCGATCCGCAGCGTGGAAGGCATATGCGGTTACTGCTATACGCAGGTGACCGACGTCCAGCAGGAGATTAACGGCTTGCTGACCGAGGACCGCAAGCCCAAGATTCCGCTGGAACGGATCAGGGAGATTAATTTATCGTAGGATGAGAAAAAGCCGATGCCGGGGTTGTCCGGGATCGGCTTTTTCGGTTGGTTCGGAAGAAAGATGCGCGAGTTCAAGGCGCGGCCCGCTACTCCGCCCTGAGCCGCTCGATGTCGAGGAAGTCGTGCTCCTGGCTGTAGGCGGGCACGCCGTGAATGCCGACGTCGAGGCCGACGAGCTCTTCGTCGCGGGAGACTCGCACGGGCCGCCAAGCGTTGATAAGCTTGAGGGCGCCCCAGGTGAGCGCGAAGCCCCAGACGGCGACGACGGCGAGGCCGAGCGCTTGAACGCCGAGCAGCTTCCAGCCGCCGCCGTAGAACAGGCCTGCATTCGCGGACAGGCTCGGCGCGGCGAACAGTCCGACGGCGAGCGTGCCGATGCTCCCGCATATGCCGTGGACGGCGAAGGCGCCTACCGGGTCGTCGACGCGCCGCCCCTCCAGCCACTCGGTCGCCAGCACCATCGCGATACCGCTGACCGCTCCGATCAGGATGGCGGCGCCGTCCGACACGAAGGCGCAGCCGGCCGTAATGCCGACAAGGCCGGCGAGCGCGCCGTTAATGACGGTAGGCGGATCCGCTTTTTGATAGCGCAGGATCGTGAACAGAATGCAGGCCGCGCAGCCGGCGGCTGAGGCGAGCATCGTCGTCACGGCGATATGGCCGATGTTCGGGTTGGTCGCGCTGAGCGTGCTTCCCGAATTGAAGCCGAACCAGCCGAACCAGAGGATGAAGGCGCCCACGCTGGCCAGCGGAAGGTTGGAAGGCGGGACGATGTTGACCCGCCCGTCTTCGGCGAACCTGCCGATGCGCGGGCCGAGGAACAAAGCGGCTGCCAGCGCGGCGAAGCCGCCGAGGGCGTGGATCGCCGCCGATCCCGCGAAATCGACCATGCCGAGCTTGGCGAGCCAGCCGCCGGCGGACCAGATCCAGTGTCCGGAGATCGGATAGATGAGTCCGGTCATCACGATCGTATAGACGATGTACGCGCGGAAGTGAATGCGCTCGGCGACCGCGCCGGACACGATGGAGATGACGGCGATGACGAAGGCACATTGGAAAAGCCAGAAGGTGTCGGTCGAAATGTTCAGGCTGAGGTGGGAGAGGTCCCCCTTCATCAAAAAGCCGGACCAGCCGATCAAGCCGCCCTTATCGGTCCCGTACATGAGCGCGAAGCCGACGACGTAAAACAACAAGGCGCCGAAGGAGATGTCCACGAACACCTTCATAATGATGCTTACCGCGTTTTTTTGCCGGACGAAGCCCGCTTCGAGCAGCGCGAAGCCGCCTTCCATCAATAAGATCATCGCGGCAGTCAATACGACCCAGATCGTATCGACGCCGCTGGAGAGTGTCTCCAACGTCATTCTTTTTCCCCCGAAATGATTCGATTTTTTGTCGATTGCTCACAAGCCGAATAAAAATACGACCAAATTATATATTTATAAGTCATATATGTCAACAAAACATGTTATGAAAAATGACATATAAAAAGGTCCGGGTGACGACTCCGTCCCGAGACCGAGGCAAGTTCCATCCCGCGCCGCTATGGAAGCGTTCCGACTTTCCTTTATAATGTAACCAGCAGAACCCATTCGTACAGAAAAACGGAGGAACCCCTATGCAGCAGTCCGTGCTTCACCGCATTTTTTGGGGATTTATTCTGATCGGCGGCGGCCTGATCTTCTTATTGAATCAGAGCGGGGTCATCGAAGTGGACATCGGTTATCTATTTTCGAACTACTGGCCCGTCTTGATGATTTTCTTTGGACTTCAAGGCATGCTGCTGCAACGGAGGAACGGCTTCGGCTGGAACTCGATCGTCGTGATGATGGGCCTTTTTTTCCTGGGACGCAACCTGGGCTGGCTCCATTGGGAGCTGGGCGATTTGATCCGCTTCGCCATTCCGGCCGCGCTTATCATTGCAGGTCTCAACATGGTGTTCAGAGGAAGCGGTTGCGGACGGAAGAACAAAAAGTGGGAAGAGAGCGGATGGAACCAAGTGACGCCGCCGCCCGCCCCGAATTCGTTCGAAGCGCCGCTGCCCCCGCCCCCTCCGCCGCAGCCTTATGACAGCCCGAATGCGTTTGCGGAAGATCCCGCTCGGGATGATCGGCATACGGAAGAAGCACGCGAGGGAGACGCGGATGAGGGCCGACCGCGGGATCGAGGCTGGGATCCGGCCGATCGCATCGGTCAGCGCATGGAGCGGCGTCAGGAACGTCTGGACAATTTTAACTCGCGCATGCAGGAGAGGGTCGAACGGATTCACGCCAAGCAGCGCGAGCATCACGATCGTCGCCGCGCCAAGGTGCAGGAGCGTCATGCGAGGCACGGACATTTCGATCACGATGGCTATGGTTCGGGCGGCGAGTCCGAGCGGATGTGGAAGGAATACCATCGGCCGCCCGGCCACTCGCCGCGGGGATCCCGGATCGACCACAGCCGATTCATCGGCGACGTGCATATCGGACAGGAGATGTGGGAGCTTCAGCCGATGAGCATCTCGCATTTTATCGGGGACACGACGATCGATTTGACCCGCGCCCACATTCCGGTCGGCGAGACCCGTATATACGTGTCCGCGTTCATCGGGGACGTCAAGGCGTACGTGCCCGGTGATCACAGCGTCGGCATTCGCGTCGTCTCGAGCTGCCTGATCGGCGACGTGAAGGTGCTGGAGCAGAAGCGCGGAGGCGTGTTCAACCAAATGTCGGCGGAGACGCCCGGTTTTCAGGATACGGACAAACAAGTGGTGCTGATCGTCAGTTGCTTCATCGGCGACGTGCGCGTGACGAAGGTGGGATAACAACCGATGCCGAAGCTGCTTCGCAACATTAAGTGGGAGTGGGCATTCTATGCGGCGATTTCGGGTGCCGTCGTGCTGGCCGTCATCTACGGCCTGTGGCGGCCTCACATCGAGGCGCTGCCGGCGGGCCCGGCGATCTACAGGCTCATTCCGCTGCTGATTGCAGTGCGGATCGTCAGCGCCTACTTCCGGGGCCGGAGATACCAGAGCCGGATCGACGCGCTTCAGGAAGCGCTCAAGCAGTCGGCCGCCGGCAATTGGGAGGCGAGGCTCCCGGAGGAGCGTACCGATGCTTTTGCCGGTGCGTACCGCGAGTTCAACCGGCTGCAGCAGGGGCTGGCCGAACGGCTTCGTCTGCTGCAGCAGCTGGGTGAAAAGGAAGTGATGGGCAAGGCGGCCACCGTGGAGGAAGCGGTGCTCGAGGAGCGCAGGCGGCTGGCCAGAGACCTTCACGACACGGTAAGCCAGCAGCTGTTCGCAATCCATATGAGCGCTTCGGCGCTGCCGGCTCTCGTGGACAAAAATCCGGAGCATGCGGGCCGCGTCATGCAGCAGCTCATCGAAATGTCCAAGGCCGCGCAGCGCCAGATGCGCGGTCTGATCGCGCAACTGCGGCCGTTGGAGCTGCAAGGCAGGACTTTGCCGGAGGCGCTCGACCGCTGGTTCCCGGATTACTGCCGGCAAAACGGCATGCAGGGCACGCTGGACGTGCGCGTGTCCGCCGCGCTGCCGCCCGCCATGGAGCACCAGCTGTTTCTGATCATTCAGGAGGCGATGGCCAACGTTATGAAGCATTCTGGCGCAGATGAGGTGAGGCTCGTGCTGGGAGAGACGGACAGACAGGTGCTGCTGTCGATCGACGACGACGGCGAAGGGTTCAGCGCGGATCAGGTCAAGGCGGGCTCGTACGGGCTGACGACGATGCGCGAGCGCGCGATCCAGCTCGGCGGCGACGTCGAGATCGCGACCAAGCCCGGCTCCGGTACGCGAATCAAGGTCGGGTTGCCCAAGTTCGCCCAAGCGATCGAAGGAAACGGAAGGGGATAATCGGAAATGAGCGGATTAAGCGCGATGCAGAGCCCGAGCGGCGTATTGATCGTAGACGATCACGAGATGGTGAGGGCCGGCATCCGGACATATCTGATGCTGGACGACCGGTTCGAGGTGATCGGAGAGGCCGCGGGCGGTCAGGAAGCGATAGACCGGCTCGACGCGGGCGCTTTTGGCGGCCGTGTCCCCCAGCTTGTGCTGATGGATCTCATGATGCCCGGCATGGACGGCGTCGAGTCGACCCGCGCGATGCTGGCCAAGTATCCGCATGTACGGATCATTATACTGACCAGCTTCCTGGAGGACGACAAGATCGTAGCGGCGATTGAGGCGGGTGCCGTCAGCTACGTGCTCAAAACGGTGTCGGCGGACGAGCTCGTATACGCGATGCAGGGTGCGCTGCGTGGAATGCCGGTCATGAGCGGTGACGTATCGCAGGCATTGACCCGGGGCCTTCGACGGCGGACGGCGCAGGACGAGGACGAAGGCTTGACGGAGCGCGAACGGGAGGTGCTGCTGCTCATCGCCGAGGGCAAGTCCAATAAGGAGATCGGGGACGAGCTGCATATCAGCATCAAAACGGTAAAGACGCACGTCAGCAACCTGCTGATGAAATGCGAGCTTGAGGATCGGACGCAGCTGGCCATATTTGCGCACCGCAAAGGATGGGTCAAGGCGTAGGCGAAACGCTGAAAACGAGGAGAGCGTATCGATTCGGCGGAATAACGATGCGCCGCATTCTTATTTGAAGCATGGCCGATCGCAATGCCGGAACGACGATGCAGTATGGCGATGCCAGTAAGGTTTAGCTTGCCGGTCAACCGGGCATTCTATGGCTAAAAAGGCGGAATCCTCATGCAGCAGCTGTCATCGCGACTTGCCTCGACGCAGGTCGCTTACATTCAGGCGCAGGAAGGCCTAGACGATCTCGGCTTTAACTTGGGAGGCAACTGGGATTACAAGACCGGTTCGCTCGACCGGGCGCTCGACAGGGAACACAAGGTATGGCTGCGGCTCCCTTTTGAGGTCGAGCGCGGCGAGCTCGACGCGGAAGCGGAGAAGACCGACGCCATCATCCGGTTCGGCCAACCCTATGTCCTGAGGCACGAATACGAGGAAGGCTTGGATCAGGACGCGCAGCCGCGCACGCTGGGCGGTTTTTTCGACCAGTTCGCCGCGCCATCGAATCCCGACGCCGAGATCGAGGATTCATGGATACGCGAAGCGGAGAGAGTGCTAGAGCAGGCGGAGAAAGTATTTTTAAACTAAAGGCCTTCAACCGGATTTACTACGCGATCATCCGCTGGCGCGATGCGGATATCCAAGCGGCAGCCCTCCGCCGAGACGGAGGGCGTTTCTCTTTTTTTAACTTTTTTAATATTGATTCAGTTCACTTTAAGATTGTTTTAAGGTAAGTAGGCGAATATGTAGTCAAGAAGAACAACGGCCGCAGGCGCTGACGCCACGGCGACATGGGAGGAATTGAACATGGACGATCAGAACAAAAAGCCGGAAGACAATCTCTTCGGGTTCCGATATGGCAACGAACGCGAAGAGAACGGTGAGGCGGGAAATGCGAAAGGGCCGGAATTCCGGTATGCGGACCAAGCGGACGCACGCGAGGAAGGGCATAGCGAAGTGGCTTCCGGATCGGATACGCCGGAATCCGGGTATGCGGCTTCTAATGATTCCGGGTACACGACTCCGAGAGAAGAAGAAACCCGTTTCACCTACGGTCCTTTCGGCTCCGATCGTGAACGCAGCACGTCCTACGGTTCAGCTTACGATAGCGGCATCGGCAGCGGCGCGAGCGAGCGTCCGGCGACGCCGGCGGTCCAGCCGGCGGACAGGGAGTACCGGCCGTTCACCGTATCCGGCAACGGCAGGAACTGGGAGGCCTCCAAGCCGCCGCGCAGATCCTCGCTCCGGTCGGTATTCGCTTCGTTCATGGCTGGCGTGGTCGTCGTCGGCGGATTGATGTTCGCGGCCGACCGCGGCGACTGGTTCAGCTCCAAGGCAGCCGCGCCGGCATCCGCTGCGGTATCGACGTCCAGTGACAACGGCGGCGCCAAGACGGTAGCCAATGTCACCGATACGGTCCGGCCAAACAACATCTCCAAGATTTTCGAACAGGCCAGCCCGGCGGTCGTCAAAATCGAGACTTACGTCAAGGCTTCCAGCCGCAGCAGCTCCGGCAACAGCTGGATGGACGACAATCCGCTGTTCCGCCAGTTTTTCGGCGATGATTATGGTGACGGCTCCGGCGGCAACGGCAGCAACGGCGGCAACGGCGGCAACGGCAGCGGCAATGGATCGGACGGCAGCGGATCGCTGCAGGAGGAAGGCATGGGCTCGGGCTTCATTTTCGACTCCACGGGCTATATCCTGACCAACCAGCACGTTATCGCCGACGCAGACGAGATCAAAGTTACCGTTACCGGCCATCAGGAGCCTTATACGGCTAAGCTGCTCGGCTCGAGCTACGATCTGGACCTCGCGGTTCTGAAGATCGAAGGCACCGACTTCCCGACGCTTAAGCTAGGCGATTCCGGCGCTTCCAACATGGGCGACTGGGTCGTGGCGATCGGCAATCCTTACGGCTTCGATCACACGGTCACCGTCGGCGTGCTGAGCTCCAACGAGCGCGAGATCAGCATTCAGGACACGGATGGCACGCGCAATTACGAACATCTGCTGCAGACCGACGCTTCGATCAATCCCGGCAACTCCGGCGGTCCGCTGATTAACCTCAACGGCGAAGTCATCGGCATCAACACCGCGGTTAGCTCGCAAGCGCAAGGCATCGGTTTCGCAATCCCGACGAGTACGATCACCGAAGTGTTGGATAGCCTGAAATCCAACACCAAGATTCCGGCGAAGCCGTCTCCGTTCATCGGCGCGACGCTGCAGGATATCAGCAGCTCCGCTGCACGTCAGCTCGGATTGTCCAGCACGGACGGCTCGCTCGTCAACAGCATTCTGTACAACTCGCCGGCTTACAAAGCGGATCTGCGCCAATATGACGTCATCCTCGGCATGGACGGCACGACGTACAAGACAAAGGAAGAACTGATCGCCGCGATCCAGAAAAAAGCCGTAGGCGACAAGGCTGTGCTGAACGTTTATCGCGACGGCAAGAAGATCGACCTGACGCTGACGATCGGCAACAAGAGCGATTTCGAGGATCAATCGACGCAGCAGCAACAGCAACAACAATAAGCTTTTCTGATACAATAGCGTTAGCGGGGCAGTCGCCGAGACTGCCCCATTCTTTTAGACGGAGGAACACATGAGACCGCATATACTCGTAATCGACGACGACGAAAAAATCACCTCGCTACTCAGGCGCAGCCTCGCATTCGAAGGCTATGAAGTTTCCACCGCTCCGAACGGTCCCGCCGGCCTTGGCATCGTGGCGGACAAATCCGCAGACCTAGTCATCCTTGACGTTATGATGCCGGGAATCGACGGCTGGGAAGTATGCCGCAGACTCAGGACCGCAGGCATCAATGTGCCTGTCCTTATGTTGACGGCCAAGGACGACGTGCAGGACCGCGTGCGCGGCCTGGACCTGGGAGCCGACGACTATTTAGTGAAGCCGTTTGCGCTAGAGGAGCTGATGGCTCGCGTACGCGCGCTTATGCGCCGTCGCCCCGAGCCTGCAGGAGAGAATAACCGGCTGCGCTTCGACGATCTGGTGCTCGACGTCGACGGCCGGGAGGCCATACGCGGAGACAACCGGATCGAACTGACGGCCAAGGAGTTCGACTTGCTCCATCTGTTCATGCAAAATCCGAAGCGCGTCCTGTCGCGCGATCAGATCATGGACAAGATCTGGGGTTACGACTATAGCGGAGAGTCCAACGTGCTCGAGGTCTACGTAGCGATGCTGCGCCAGAAGCTTGAGGAATACGGGGACAAACGCCTCATTCAGACGGTACGGGGAGCGGGCTATGTCCTGAAGGGAGATAGCTAGGCATGTCGATCAGGCTGCGACTGACTTTATGGTATTCGGGGCTGCTGGCGGCCGTGCTTGCGATATTTTGCATATTAATTTATGTAATCGTATATCAAAATACGGTTGGAGGAATTAAGAGCCGCCTGGTAAATGAGGCTGAAAAAATTCGCATTACGCCTACTGTCGATTGGTCTGGAGATTATGATCTGAACGCCCGCTCGATGTTTGCTTTCGATGCGACTATCGGGATTCAGGTCGTTAATTTCCTGCAAGCAAAAGAGGGAAGTATAAGTAAATCAGGGAATTTGGCTGCTTCTAATATTACGTTTCCCTATCCGGCCTATGAAAAAGTGGAGGAAGGGTATCAGCAGATAGCGATCGGGGACAATCCATTCATTATTTATAACAAACCTTATATTTTTAACGGGCAGCTTGTAGGTTTGCTACAGGTAGGTGCTTATACGGATAAGGAAAGCAGATTTCTTTCCCAAATCAGATTCGTACTCTGGATCGCCGGCCTCGCCAGCCTCGTTCTCGCCTTTGTCATCGGTCTTTTCCTCGCGCGCAAAGCGCTGCGCCCGATCGAAAAGGTCACGGAGGCGGCGGAGCGCGTGCAGAGCGGTTCGGATCTGAAGCTGCGAATTCCCGGCGAGAGCCAGGACGAGATCGGCCGGCTCACGCGGACGCTCAATCATATGCTAGAGCGGGTGGAAAAAGCATATAATGTACTTGAGGAATCGAACACGGCGCAGCGCAGGTTCGTATCGGATGCTTCGCATGAGCTGCGGACGCCGCTGACGACGATTCGGGGCAATGTGGATCTGCTGGAAAAAGTATGGACGGAAACGGGTTCCGGAACTGCAACAGGGGAGCAGGACAGCGCAATTGTGAAGCCTCGGTTGTCTTTGGCGGAGCGGGAGGAGCTGTCGCGCGAAGCGCTGCACGACATCTCGGACGAAGCGCGGCGGATGAGCCGGCTCGTCAACGATCTGTTGTCGCTGGCGCGCGCGGACGCCGGCTACGTCGTGGACAAGGAGCCGATCGAATTGCTGCCGCTCGTCGAAGAAGCGTCTCGCAGGGCGGGTTTTCTGCCGCGCAATGCGGAGTGGAACGTCGGTCCGCTGGACGCGCTTGCCGGCGTACGCGTCGTGGGCAACCGGGATTACCTCATGCAGCTGCTTTTTATTTTCATCGAAAACGGATTTAAATACACGCCCGCCGGCGAAGTTCGCCTGGAGGTGTACCGTCAGGAGGATCGCGTAGGCTTATCCGTCATCGATACGGGCATCGGCATCGCCAAAGCCGATATGCCACGCATCTTCGACCGCTTCTACCGGGCCGACGAATCCCGCGGACAGACGGCCGGCACGGGACTCGGCCTCTCGATCGCCAAGTGGATTGCGGACATGCACCGCGCCTCCCTGGATGTCCAGTCCCGTCCCGAAGGCGGCAGCCGCTTTACCATTTGGCTTCCCGTCGACTTTTCCGATCGTCCGGATTACGGTATAATAGAGGCATCGGTGCGCCCGGCTGTTCCCGACACGGAACAAAGCTGACAGGTACGGGCGAGAAAGCGGGTTACGAAAATGGAGATCGTCAAAATTTCCCCTCGCGGATATTGCTACGGCGTGGTGGATGCCATGGTGCTTGCCCTTCAGACGGCGCGCAACCTGGATCTGCCGCGCCCCATTTATATTTTAGGGATGATCGTGCACAACAGCCACGTGACCGAATCGTTCAAGGATGAGGGCATTATAACGCTGGACGGCGCGAACCGTCTCGAGATTCTTGAAGGCGTCGAGTCCGGCACCGTCATCTTTACGGCGCACGGCGTGTCGCCGGAGGTCCGTATCAGGGCCAGGGAAAAAGGGTTGACGATCGTGGATGCGACCTGTCCGGACGTCACGAAGACGCATGATCTGATCCGCGAAAAGGTCGGAGAAGGTTACGACATCATCTATATCGGCAAGAAAGGTCATCCGGAGCCGGAAGGCGCCATCGGGATCGCGCCCGATCGCGTTCATCTGATCGAAAACGAAGCAGAAATTGCGGAACTTCGACTTGCCGGCGACCGTATTATAATAACGAATCAGACGACGATGTCGCAGTGGGATATTCGACATCTCATCTCAAAGCTGCTCGAGACGTTTCCCCGGGCGGAGGTCCACAACGAGATTTGCCTGGCGACGCAGGTTCGTCAGGAAGCCGTTGCCGAGCAAGCTAAGAATGCGCAGCTTTGCATCGTCGTGGGCGACCCCCGGAGCAACAATTCCAATCGACTCGCCCAAGTATCGGAGGAGATCTCCGGCGTCAAGGCCTACCGCGTCTCGGACGTTACCGAGATCAAGCAGGAGTGGCTCGAAGGCATCGAACGCGTCGCCGTCACGTCCGGCGCTTCGACACCGACGCCGCTGACCAAGGAAGTCATCCAATACTTGGAGCGTTATGATCAGAACGATCCTTCGACCTGGGAAATCCGACGCACCGTCAACATGAGCAAGCTGCTGCCGACGGTTAGAGAAAAATCAACCATTTGAGCCTTTCTTGGCTAAGTGGCGCCGCAGGCCGCAAGAAAGGAGCGCCATGCAACAACGTCTTCGCAAGTTCATCCGCTATTTGAAGCTGCAGTATGTCAAGTTGCTTCGTGCCAAGGGCGGGGCTTATTCGATAGCGATGGGATTCGCGATCGGGCTGTTCGTCGAGATGTTCAATCTGCCGACCTACGGTACCTCGTTCGTACTCATCTTTCCGCTGATCTACCTGCTTCGGGGCAATTTGCCTTCGGCGCTGGTCGGATTCGTTTTCGGCAAGCTGATCTACATTCCGATGTCCGTGCTGAACAAGATGGTGGCGGATGCGGTGATGCCCGCGCACTTCGCGGTGAACTTTTCGTTCCTGCCGGCGAAGGTCAATCATTTCCTGCTGTTCAACCTCAAGATGATCGTCGGGGGGATGATCGACGGACTCGCGCTCGGCGTCTTGTTTTTCTTCCCGATCTGGTACAGCGTCCAGGCGTTCAAGCGCAAACGGAGAGAAAAGCGCCGCGCGAGGAAAATCGTCATTGAAGCGAGCAAGCCTGCAATGGAATGACAGGAAAAAGCGACAACCCCGGGGATTGACACTCGGGGTTTTATCGTCTATATTTACTTTAGCGCTTAAAAGCGTATAAGCGTCGAAGCGTATAAGCGCGAAAGCGAATGAATATGAAGAATAACAATTAGAATCCGGGAGCGTGTCCTTATGATCGTCATTACTTCTCCGCATATCTCCGAAGAACGCATCTTGGAGATTGCCGAATATATTCAAAAGAGCGGCGTACAGCCGCATATCTCGCGCGGCACGGATCGTACCGTCATCGGTATCATCGGGAAGGCGGAGCCGACGTTGGCAGAGCATATCCGCTCTATGCATGGCGTGGAGAACGTCATTAAGATCTCCAAGTCCTACAAGCTGGCGAGCAGAGACTTCCATCCGGACGACACGATCATCGAAGTGAAGGGCGTGAAGATCGGCGGCGACAACCTGGTCGTTATGGGCGGACCGTGCGCGGTCGAGACGCCGGAGCAGATCGACGAGATCGCCCGTCTGGTCAAGGCAGCCGGCGGCCAGGTGCTTCGCGGCGGCGCATTTAAGCCGCGCACCGGCCCGTACAGCTTCCAAGGGATCGGCGTGGAGGGTCTGAAGTGGATGAAGGAAGCCGGCGAGAAATACGGCTTGCTCACCATCACGGAGGTTATGGCGCCGGAGTTCGTCGACATTTGCGCAGAATACGCGGACATCATGCAGGTCGGCACGCGCAACATGCAGAACTTCGACCTGCTTCGCAAGCTCGGCACGATTCAGAATCCCGTATTGCTCAAGCGCGGCTTCAGCGCGACGTACGACGAATGGCTGAACGCGGCGGAGTACATTCTGGCGGGCGGCAATCCGAACGTCATGCTTTGCGAACGCGGCATCCGCACGTTTGAGACTTACACGCGCAACACGTTCGACCTGGCTGCGATTCCGGTCATCCAGCAGCTGTCGCATTTGCCGGTCATTGCCGACCCGAGCCATGCGACCGGCCGTCGCGAGCTCGTAGAGACGATGACCAAGGCGTCCGTCGCCGCAGGGGCGAACGGACTCATTATCGAGATGCATACCGACCCCGACAACTCGGCGACGGGAGACGGCGTACAGTCGCTGTTCCCGGATCAATTCGCCAACTTGCTCAAAGAGCTCGAGCAGCTCTCGCCGCTGCTAGGCAAGCGTTTCGACACCGCCAAGGAGCCGGCCGAAGCGTTCGCGACCTGGAAAAAGTAACATAGCGTTTTAATGCAGGGCCGCCAGTTATGCTGGCGGTTTTTTTAATGTGTGGGGAAAGTTGAGGCGCGGACTTTTGAGCGATGGGAGCAGGCTTGAGGTGCGCTATTCGCAAAAAACGGAGTTGAGATGCGGAATGTGGACTCGACCGATAAGCGCATATGGGCGTTAACGCCGGCTATTCTGTCACGTTCAATGCAAAGTTGTTGATGTAGGAGCATAGGAGCGCATGCAAAAGTCCGCCAGCGCAAAGCGCTGGCGGACTTTGACAATCAAATCGATTTTTAGAGCGTGCGTTTCGGCTTGCGGTTGCGAAGCCGGATCGCGAAGAGGATGAGCGAGGCTGCGATCAGGCCGTACCCGACAAGCGGGTAGATCGGCGCGGTCTCGCCGGTCTTAGGCAGCTGTCCGCCGCCGTTAGCCGAGCCGGAGCCGGAAGCGCCGGAGGATGCGCCGTTCGAGCCGCCATCCGCGCCGCCGTCTTCGCTGCCGCTGTTCCCACTTGCGTCCACGCCGCCGGAGCCGTTACCGCCGGTTCCGCCGGTGTTGCCGTTGCCTTGGCCAGGATTAACCGAGCCAGGATTGTCGGTACCGCCGTTGTCGGTGCCTGTACCGATGTCAGGCGTTTGCGGCTCGTCCTTCTTGAGGACGAGGCCCGCATCGACGGTCAGATCGCTCGCGCCAGGCTGCAGCGAGATGACGCCCGTGCGGCCATCAGGGCCGGCATCGGAATCGTTGTCGCCCTTAGAGCCGGCGGCATGAACGGCTGTCCATGCATAGCCGTTCGGAAGCTTGAAGCCGACTCTGTAAGCGCCAGGCGTAAGATCCTTGAACGCGTAGTAACCCGGTTTGCCGCCGGCGTCATTGCCGGTCAGCTGCGTGGCAATCTCGTTGCCGTCGGCATCGTAAAGGGAGACCTCTACGTCGTTCAAGCCAACTTCGCCTGCGTCCTGCCTGCCGTTCGCATTGCTGTCGATCCATACGTAATCGCCGATGGACGACAGCGGGATCAAGCCCGCGTCGATCGTCTTGTCATTCATGCCGGCGATCAGAGAGACGACCGGCGTCTTGCCGAGCGAGTCCGCGTTGGAATCCTTACTCCGGTCCGTACCTTGCGCAGGCTTAGTGAATTGATAGCCGGCCGGCAAGATGAATTTGACCGTATAATCTTCAGGGTTCAGGCCGGTGAAAGCATAGTACCCAGGCTTGCCGTCAGCGTCGTTGGCCGTGACCTTCGTCGCGACGAGCGCGTTATAGCGGTTGTAGAGCTCGATGGTCACGCCGTTCAGACCCTTTTCGGAATCGTCCTGCAGACCGTTGCCGTTCACGTCCAGCCACACGCGGTCGCCGAGCGCGGCAGGGATGATGGCCGGTACCGCATAGAAGCCGGCGTCGATATCGTTGCGGTACTCGCCGGGCGTCAGCGTGACGGCTTCCGTATCGCCTTCAAGACCGGCGTCGGAGTCTAGCGCGGCGTCCGGCGTAGCGCCTTTGCTCGTGAACAGCTGGCCGTCCGGAATGTAGAACTTGATCTTGTACGTATCCGGCATGAGGCCGTCGAATTTATAATAGCCCGGTTTGCCGGCCAGATCGGCGGTTGTCGTCGTCTTCAGCACGTTGCCGAGGGCGTCGAGCAGCTCGACCTTAAGTCCGTTGCGTCCTTTCTCGTCGGGTCCTTGGATCCCGTTGGAATCCGCATCTTCCCAGACGAAATCGCCGATCGCTGCCGGCAGGACGATGCCTGCGTCGATGCTAAGGTCGTCCTGGCCAGCCGTGAGAGAAATAAGGCCTGTCGTTCCTGCAGCGTCAACGTTGGAGTCGTTGTCTGTCGTGTAGCCCGTGCCTGTTGCAAGGCTCTTCGTAAACATATAGCCTGACGGCAGATCGAAGCGTACCTTGTAGTTGCCGGGATACAGATTCGTAAACAGGTAGTTGCCTGAGGCATCCGTTACGGTCGTCACCGGCGTGCCGCCGCTCAGGACGGGCGAACCGTCGCCTTGGAGCAGACGAACGGTTACGCCGGATGCAGCCGGATCCGAAGCCTCGCCGTCCTGGCGTCCGATAGCGCCGAGATCCACCCACAGCTTGTCGCCGAGGTTGACGAGCTTGACAAGACCTGCATCAAGCGTCGTGTTAATTTCGCCGGAGGATAGGGTCACGGATGCCGTACGTCCGCCTGCGCTCGCATCGGCATCGGAATCCGCAGTGTCAAGCGGCCCGACATCCTGCGCCGTAAACACATAGCCGGCCGGCAGGTCAAAGGAAACGCGATAAATTCCGGGCACCAGATGGTCGAACAAGTATTTCCCGTTCGCATCCGTCGTTGTCGTGACCGGCAGGCCGCCGCTCATCACAGCCGAACCCGCTCCATCCAGCAAGCGGACAGTCACGCCAGCCACGCCGCTCTCGCCGGCATCTTGAATGCCGTTCAGATTGCGGTCCATCCAGACATAGTCGCCGAGCGCGGTCAGCTTGACGAGACCCGCGTCGGTGTCGACGTCGTTCTCTCCAGGGCTGAGCGAGACGACCGCCGAGCGTCCGGTGACCGGATCGGCGTCGGAATCTTTGCTCGCGGTGCTGCCTGTTGCATTCTTTTTCGCGAAAATATAGTCGGTCGGCAATTCGAACTGTACGATGTAGTCGCCGGGGACGAGCTTTGTGAACTTGTAGCGTCCGTCCAGATCGGTCGTCGTCGTGACGGGCACGCCGCCCTTCAGGACCGGATTGCCGCTGCCATCCAGCAGGTTGACCTTGGCACCGGCAAAGCCAATTTCGCCGACATCCTGAAAGCCGTTGTCGTTCGCATCGTGCCAGACGATATCGCCGAGGGAAGCCAGCTCGACGAGCCCCGCATCGATCGTCAGGTCGTCCTGCTCGGAGACGAGCGTTATTGCATCGCTGAAGCCGAAGTTCGTACCGGACACGTCGTCGTCCGCGTTGGAATCAATCGCGCGATCCGATCCGGTGAACGAATGCGTGAACATGTATTCGTCGCTCGGCAGAACGAATTGCACGACATATTCGCCGGGCCACAGATTGGTAAACAGGTAAGCGCCGTCTGCGTCCGTTACTGCCGTCTTGATGGCCGTCGTCAGATCGGCCGCATCGTACAGCTTGACGGTGACGCCTTCGACGCCGGGCTCGCCTGCGTCCTGAATGCCGTCAAAGTCCCGGTCGCTCCATACGAAGTTGCCGAGCGATACCCGGTCTACGATACCGGCATCGATGTCGGTGCGCTGTTGTCCGATGGTGAGCGTCACCGTATCGGTAAGGCCCAGGTCCGCATCTACGTTCGAGGCGTCCGAGTCCACCGCGCTTGTGCTTTGATGCTTGCCGGTGAACTTGAAGCCGGCAGGCAGCTGGCTGAATTTGACCTTGTAGTCGCCGGCGGACAAGTTAATGAATTTGTAGTTGCCGTTCGCATCCGTCGTTTGCGAAGCGACTGCATTGCCGTAAGCGTCCTCTGCAGGCGTCGTACCGTCCGCCTCGAACAGCTCGACCTTGATGCCGCTCTTGCCCGGCTCGCCCGCATCCTGGTTGCCGTCGCCGTTCTGATCGTGCCATACGAAGTCTCCGAGCGACGCCAGCGTGTGTATGCCTGCGTCGATCGTCATATCGTGCTCTCCCGTGGACAGCGTCTTGTCCGCAAGACCGACGGAGCCGGTGCCTTGTTTGATCGCGTCCGAATCCTTTGCGTCGTCGCTGCCTTGATTAGGCTGTACGAACCAGTAGCCGGTCGGCAGCGTGAATTTGACCGTGTAGCTTCCTGCATTGAGGTACTGGAACTTGTACAGGCCGTCTGCAGCCGTCGTTTGGGTTGTAATCGCCGTGCCGTAAGCGTCAGCCGTTACCGGATCTCCCGAGCCGTCCAGCAATTGAACTTGAACGCCGGCTACGCCGGATTCTCCGGCATCCTGCACGCCGTCAGCATTCGTATCGAGCCACACCTTGTCGCCAAGGGAGGAGAGCTCGTACAGTCCCGCATCGATGTCCATATTGTCGACGGCATTCATTGCGATCGTGGCCGTCTTTGCTTTTGTCGTCGTAGGCAGGGCCGGTACGATCGCGTCGGAATCGCTGGCCGCGGTGCCCGCGCCATTGATCGTGAACAGGTATCCGTTGCCGCGAACGAATTCGACTTTATAGTTGCCAGGATAAAGATTCGAGAATTTGTACAGGCCGTCCGCGACGGTCGTTGCCGTGCGATAGACGACAGTCGTCGAGTCGTCCTCGTAGTACAGGTTGACGACAATGCCGCTCACGCCTGGCTCGCCGGCATCCTGCACGCCGTCTTGATCCTTGTCGTTCCACACGTAGTCGCCGAGCGCAACGAGCTTGACGAGCCCGGCATCGATCGTCAGATCGCTTAAGCCAGGTGTCTGCACCGACGTAATCGTGTCGGTCTGGCTGGACGTCTGCAGCGTCGGCTCGTTGTTGGCCGAGCGATTGACGTTGGAGTCCGAAGCGGCGCTGCCTTGACCCTTGCGTGTAAAACCGTAGCCGGTCGGCAAGACGAATTCGACCTTGTATTTGCGAGGCAGCAGGTGGTCGAACAAGTACTTGCCGTTCGAATCGGTCGTAGCCGTTACGAAATTATCGTTTCGGTCTTTGACCTGTGCGCCGGATTCGGTCAATAGACGGACGGTAACGCCCGCCATTGGAACATCGGTCGGATCGGTAGCTTGCTTCCCGTCGGCGTTGCCGTCGACCCAGACTTCGTCGCCGAGCTTGACGGGAAGGACATAGCCCGCATCGACGGTCAGATTTTTCTCCCCGAGCTGCAGGTCGATTACGTCCGAAAATCCGAGCGGCTTGGCTTTGTCTGCGATCGCTGCGCCGCCGAAGCTCGTAGCGCTCGCCAGATCGTAAGCGTTGGAATCCTCGAATCGCTTGCTGCCCTTATCCTTATAAGTCAGCAGTACATCTTCGGCTGTTCCGTCGGAATCCGTATCGAACGCGTATTGGGTAGGGAACTTGACCTTGTACTTGCCCGGGAGCAGGTTGTCGAACAGGTATTTGCCGTTCGCATCGGTCGTTTCGGTGCCCTGGCTGACCCAAGTCGAACCGTTTTGCTTGAACAGCTCGACCTGAACGCCGGATACGCCGTGTCCAGCTGCCGGTTCATTTTGCGTACCGGAGCCGTCTTCGTCGTACCATACATAGTCGCCGATCGCGCCGAGCGGAGGCTCGATTCCCGCGTCGATCGTGAGATCGTTAGCGGTCAAGTGGATCACGTCCGTCATGACGGTAGGGGACGTGTCCGACGAACCCGCCACGCCGACATTGGAGTCAACGGCTCTGTTGCTGCCGGCTTCCTTTTGGGTCCATGCGGTAAAATGACGCGCTTCATTCGTATAGGCGTTGGCTCCGCTGCCGTATTTGTAATCCTCGGGCAGCGAGGTCGGCATCGTAAACTTCACTTTGTAATCGCCGGCCGGCAGGTTCGGGAACAAATAGTAGCCCGCCTTGCCGCTGGCATCGGGACCGGTCACCGTGGCCACCGGAATATGAACGGTCGTGCCGTCGTCCTTGAAATCCTTCGTGAATGGCGTGTTGTCGGATTTCAACAGCTCCACCTTGACGCCGTTGATGCCCGGCTCTCCGGCATCCTGCACGCCGTCTTTGTTGACGTCCGCCCAGACGTAATCGCCAAGCGACAGGCCGGTAGGCGGATTGATATGCACGCCGACTTTTGGCGGCTCGGCAGGCTCTAGCTTGGAGCTCGTGCCTTTTTCCTGCGCTTGATGCGCAAAGGAGTTCCAGGCGATCCGGTCTACGGTCGTGCCGAGCGGCGCCTTCATCGACCAGACGATCGGATATTCCTGGCCGGGCGTGAGCGAGAATGCCGCTGCGAACTCGAACTTAAGCGCCGTGACGGTCGTCAGGTCGGCCGGCGGCGTCACGCTCCAGGTGGAGGATGTATTGATCTTGGCGTGTACATCCGTACTGTAATAGACGGTATAGTCCGCATTGGCGGCCAGCGGCTCGGTCAGCACCGTTCCCCACTCGGATCCGCGCGAACCGAGCAGCGCGCCTTCGTCGCCTTGGCGCGGCAGCGTATCGACAACGACGACATGGTCAACGTCGAAGTTCGAGTTGTTTTTGACGGTCAGCTTATAGTCGACCCGTCCGCCTGCAACCGTGTTGCCAAGCTGGTCGCAAGCCGTGCCGAACGTACAGCCCGTCGGGAAAGTGCCGGCCTTCCAGTCATCGTCCAATTCACCGCGTACCCGCTTGTACGAGCCGAGCTCGGCTACGCGATTGACGGTGACGTCGGCAGAGGAGCCGATGTAAAGGTTGGTCGGACTGCCGTCGCCATCGTAATCGTTCGTATCCGTCTTGAGCGGATTGAAATAGTAGTCGTTTAGGTAAGCTTCGTTGTTGGACGAAACGCCCGCCTGATTCGTATAGGTCGTAGCCGGCGCGTATTCCGCGATCTTGGCTTTGACGCGAATCGTGAACGAGCTGTTTACGGGCATCTTGGTGCCGGGCGCGAATTTCCAGCGAAGCAGGGTTTTGTCGCCGCTTAGCGCTGTCGGCGTGGGGGCATCGAGCGCGAACGAAGCGGCGGAGAAGTTGGCGCTCGAATCCGAGATCGCCGCGGAGACGTATTCCAGCCCCTTCGGCAGCACATCGAATACGACCGGATCGTGGAACTCTGCGCTGGAGTATGAAGTATTCGATACTTTGAGATCGAATTCGGCGTAGCTGGCTTCCGTCGCATTGGAAGGCACGAACGGGCCGCTGCTCACAAGCGTCTTGTCGAGCCTGACAAGCGGCCGGTCCTGCCATACGTAAACGTCGGCGCCGTCGCTGCCATGCTTAGGCGTGGAATCGAAGGTGTAATCCAAGTTCGCCGTATTGTGAATATGATTGCCGTTGGTGATCGTCGATCCGCTTCGCAGCGTATAAGTCAAGGTGAAATTCGACGTCTGGCTGAACGAGACGGGAAGCGAACCCGCGAATTTGAACTGAACGCCCATGACGCGGTCAGCGCCCAGATTCAACGATGAGACGGAGAGCTTCTCGGAAGTCTCCGGGCTGACGGACTGCCAGTAAACCCAGTCCCCCGCGCCGGGGCTTGTCTTCGTCGTGTAGTACACCGCATAGTTTACGCTGACGTCATGGAACGTCGCGGTGTCGATGTCCTTCAGATCGAGGTTCACCGGGTTGCCGGCCGAATCCTGCGTCGGCGTCATGTCGGTGATGAAGGCATCCTCGAGCGTACTGTTAGAGCGGTTGCTGAAGCCGCCGACGTAGAACTTGACGTCCTGTCCGGGCGAAATTTCTTTTTGGCGATCTTCCACGTTTTTGTAGAAGCCGCCCGGACCCGTGTCGATTTTCGTGCCGGTAAAGCCATGGCTGACGTTGGCGCTCGTCGACAGCTGCGTCTGGCCCAGCGGGTTATACGTAACGTTCGCGATATTCGTCACGGTCGTCGACGTGTTCACTTTGCCGGCTGGATATCGGACAGTCACGTAATAGACCGCGTCGTCGGCGAGCGTACCTGCCGGGCTCCAGGTCACGACGCCCGTTTCGCCGGGCGCAGGCGCCGAACTTGGCGCCGGATACGCGGAGACGAACTCGGCTTCGGCAGGCAGCGTATCCTTCAGCACGACATTTTCGATATCGAGCACGCCCATATCGGTGCCGGACTTCTTGTTGTTAAACGTGAGCTTGTACTGAACCTGGCCGTCCACGAGCGGCGTCGGAATCGGAGAGACGCGCTCTTTGACGAGCTCCCAGTCCGCAGCGGCATGTGCCGTGACGGTTACCGGATTGGACGCCTCCAGTTCGACCGTCGGATTGCCGCCGGCGTCCGGACCGTAGATTTTGGCTGTCGCCGTGGTCGCCGTGCCGTCCGGCGTCGTGTGCGCGGTATAATGCGCATTGATCTGCAGCATATACGACGTACCCGCGACCGGGCCGCCCGCGCCGGAATTTTTGAAGCTGAATTCCAGATCGTTGCCGACCTGGGTCATGCCGGATAAAATGGACAGCGGAATAAAGCTGTTGAACTCCACTCCCGCAGGGAGCGGCAGCACGAGCTTCAGCTTCTCGGTATCGATCCCGCTGTCCACCAGATCCGAAAAACTGAAATTGATCGTATAAATGAAGGTGCGGCCGGAATCGACGTCCGGTACATCGGTCGACATGCTCATCAGAATGCCGTTTGCTGCGTCACTATCGGCGTTCGCATCGGGCTCCGGGAGCCAGGATCGGCTCCACAGCAGTCCGAAGACGAGCGTGATCGCTAAAAAGGACTTGAGAATCTTCATTGCTTACATGTCTCCCGTTCCATCGGAATTGTTGATCAATACGGCATGAACGATAAGGCGATGCGTCGGATTTTTGCGCGGGTGGCAGGTGACCAGCGTCAGCTCGGAGACGCCGTTCCCGGCATTGTCCAGCACGGATAGATCGTCCGGTTCCACGATCCTGATGTCTGTAACGCGGTATGTAGAGCGGCCGATCGACGTGTCCACGTTAACGGTGTCCCCGACGGCGACTTCGCCGAGCCTGTTGAAGTGTCTGCCGCGGGTCAGGCTTCGGTGTCCGGCGAGCACGAAGTTGCCCGCCTCACCGGGCAGTCTGTCCGCCACGACCGTCCCGGCGCCCCGCTTCAACGCTGCCGCGTCCGATCCGTAGACGATCGGCTCGCTGAGGTCGATCCGGTCGATCGAGACCGTGCCGAGCACCTTGGCGCCGTCGATCTCCCGCCATTCGGGCTGCGCCGCGGCGGTCGCCGCGATATTCGTCGCGACAGGGGAAGGCTGCACGGCCGCCGCATGCGTACTCCAGGCGGCGAGCAGACGCAGCTCGCGTTCGTCTTCACGGTGCTCGACCAGGCGGGGATATAGCACGAGCGCGATGCCCGCGGCCAACAATAGCAGCGCCGTCAGTGTCAGCGCGGGCCTGCCGCGCTTGGGTGTTCCTGTCAAATCAAACCGTTCCTCCTCCATTGCAGTCGAATTTCTATACTAGCAGTCAGTGTAAATTACAAAACTCTACAAAAACTGAACAAACGCTTTAAGAAAAACGAAAAAACGGCAACGCCCTGATTTTAGAGGGCGTTGCCGTTTTTTTTGTAATATCCGAAAGCATAAATTGTTGGCGATTCGGGGACAGATAAGCTCGCTTTCGGTGTGCCGGCGTGATGTGGACGTTTGCGGGCAGAGGAATGGGAGTGGAAGGAAAGTGACATCAGCGTCGGCGTTAGCTTCTTTTTGCGCTTATTGCACCTTCTTGAGCGCGATGGAGGCGGCGTTAGTGCTCAAATGTGGCTATCGACTGGGAGTTACGCGGATTTTTCGAGCAACACCAATCCCCAGCCGTTGCAAGCATGACGCGGACATCATCGCTCCGCCGTCGAGGCAGGAAGGTCCGAACGACGGCCCGAGAACCAAGCCGCAATATCGGCGGAAGGCGGATGGCCGTATTGCTCTTCGCTCATCCTGACGAGCAGCGCATACTGCTGCTCGACCATGCTATTTTCGCCGAGCCCTGCGTGCAGCTTCATTATAAGGAAGAAAACTTCCTCGGAATACGGAAAACGCGACTGAACCCGGTACAGCCAATCCAGGCCGTAAGCGGGCATGCCATGCTCCTCGAGCAGGGCGGCAAGCCGGATCGCATACCGGTACCAGAGCACGCGCAGTCTTCGGCGCTCCGTATCCGCCCATTCGTAGTCCTGTTCCTCGAAGTAATCGCCGGTAAAAGCTTCGAGCCACGATTCGTACTGCTGCAGCTCATCAGGCAGCGACTCGTCGGCAGTCGGCATGCGCCTCTCCCAATCGTCCACGTCAATAAGGACATCGTCGGTCATCAGCTCGTAGCCGGCTTTCGTATTCAGGATCCGAATGCCCAGACCCGCAGACTCCATGGACTTGCGCAGCTGGTAGACCGTCGTGTAGAGGAGCGCGTAGCTGCGCTCGGGCGCAAGCTCAGGCCACAACAGCTCGATCAGCGTATCCTTGCGCGTTTGTTGCCCGCGTCTGTGAAGCAAGAAGGCGAACAGCTCCTGCGCCTTGTTCGTCCTCCAGGTCAGCTGTGAAGCGGCAGGTCCGTATTCGACGGACAACGTGCGGAAGCAGCGGATGACCGCATGAACGCCATTTGGCTCGGCGTTCGGGGGAACAGCGGGGGCCGTCATGCTCTCCAGCCGCTGAAGCGTCTGCGCCAGGCGCGGGAGCAGCACGGGCTTGAGCAGGTAATCCAGCGCGTTCACCTCGAACGCCTTGAGGGCATATTCCTGGTAGGCGGTCACGAAAACGATCCGGGCGCCGGGCAGCGCTTCCTGAAAGTGAAGCGAGGCTTCGAGGCCGTTCATGACAGGCATATCGATATCGAGAAAAACGACGTTCGGCTGGAGTGTGCCGAGCGCGTCCAGCGCGTCTTTGGCGTTGCCGAACTTGCCGCAGATCTCGATGCCGCCGAGCTTGCGGAGCTGCCTCTCCATATCGTTCAACGCCAAGGGTTCGTCATCGACGATTATGCATTTCAATTCGATCCCGCCTCGTTCGTGTTCCGGCGCCGCCAGCGATCGCCATTTTTCTACATTATATCGGAATTGCGGGCAAAATGGGGGCTTGGAGCCATAAATTCTGCGCATGAACGGAGCGGCGTACAATAAGTAGCGAGGTGATGGACGAATGTTGAGGCTGGGCGTATTGGACCAATCTCCTGTGTTGAGCGGAGGGGACGCCGCGCAAGCGCTGCGGGACACGGTCGAGCTGGCGCGGCTCGCCGAAGGACTCGGCTATTCGCGTTTTTGGGTATCGGAGCATCACAACGCGACAGGACTCGCGGGTTCCTCTCCGGAAGTGCTGCTGTCTGCCGTCGGGTCGCGGACTTCGCGAATTCGGATCGGTTCGGGCGGCGTGCTGCTGCCGCATTACAGTCCTTACAAGGTTGCCGAAAACTTCAGGGTGCTCGAAGGCTTATATCCTGGAAGGATCGATCTCGGCATCGGCCGGGCGCCGGGGGGCATGCCGCTCGTATCGCGGGCGATGGGCAGGGAGGCTGGAAAGGATAAAGAAGCGGGCTTCGTGAATTCACTGCATGAGCTCGCGGCTTATCTGAATCTCGGACCGCCGCTCGGGCCCGGCCATCCGCTGGCAGGACTGGCTGCTGCGCCGGCCGTCCGAACGCAGCCGGAGGCATGGCTTCTGGGCTCCAGCAGCCATAGCGCGCAGGTCGCTTCAGCGATGGGGGCCGGCTTTGCTTTCGCCCATTTTATCAATGGACAGGGCGGCCAAAGCGCCGCGCGCGCGTACAGAAAAGGATTCAGGCCGGGACCGCTTGGCGCGTTGCCCCGCGTCGCGGTATGCATATTTGTCGTCTGCATGGACGACGACAGCCAAGCGGAACGGGAAGCGGCATCGCTAGACCTGCGGCTGCTGCTGAACGAAAAAGGCGAATTCGGCCGGCCGGTGCCGAGCCGCGAAGAAGCGCGCGCTTACGCGTACAGCGCGGCCGACCGCGCGAGGATCGCGGAGAACAGAAGCCGAATGATCGTCGGCGGCCCCGATCGGGTGAAGCGGATGCTTTACGCGCTTGCCTCGAGCTATGGCGCCGACGAGATCATCGTCAATTGCATCACCGCGGACGCGGCTTCACGGTCCGCCAGTCTGGGGCGCGTCGCCGGCTTGATCCGCAAGCGGATCGCCAGGTAAATCCGGTCAGGCTGCATTGGCGGAAAGTAATAAGAATCGGGCGGGAACCGGACATTCGGCTATTCGCGCGGCGGTCGGCCGGCGCGCGCCGAAGGCCTGCGCGCCGCCCGCCGTACGCGGCTTTTCGGCCTTTAAGGGGGTCTTTTTTTCGGTTTGTCAAAAGTGTTAACATACCTCACACTTCCACAAAAAATACCTTACATAAGTATTGACGCTTTTCTATCAAAAAATTTATAATAGCGACAGAGTTCAGGTGAAAAGTTGAACGTTGTTTCGTTTCATAAGACCGAATGTTCGGAAATGGGGAGGAAATTCGAAATGTCTGCACAAAACGTTTTGGATCTCATCAAGGAAAAGAATATTGAGTTTGTAGATTTTCGTTTCGTCGACTTGAACGGCCGCGCCCATCACATCACGCTGCCGGCGACGGAAGTTGACGAAGATACTTTCGTTAACGGCGTAGCTTTCGACGGTTCTTCGATCACCGGTTTCCGCGGCATCGAACAATCCGACATGGTTATGATGCCCGACACCGAGACGGTCTACGTGGATCCGTTCACCGCTCACGCTACCCTGATCGTGATGTCCAACATCTACACGCCGGACGGCGAACGTTATGACCGCGATCCGCGTTCGATCGCGCACAAGGCTGAAGAATTCCTTCAACAATCCGGCGTCGGTACGGCTGCTTACTTCGCACCGGAATCCGAATTCTTCATCTTCGACGACGTTCGTTACGAGAGCACGATGAATTCGTCCTCCTTCTTCGTCGATTCCGAAGAAGCCGCTTGGAACACGAACCGCAAGGAAGAAGGCGGCAACCTGGCCTTCAAAATCGGCGTCAAGGGCGGCTATGTACCTGTAGCTCCGGTCGACTCCCAGCAAGACATCCGCAGCGAGATGGTCCGCCTCATGCAAGAAGCCGGCCTGCGCGTCGAACGTCATCACCACGAAGTGGCGACTGCCGGCCAAGCGGAGATCAACTTCCGTTTTGACACGCTGACGACGACTGCCGACAACCTGATGAAGTATAAATATATCGTGCACAATGTTGCCCGCCAATACGGCAAGGTCGCGACATTCATGCCGAAGCCGCTTTTCGGCGACAACGGTTCTGGCATGCACGTCCACAGCTCCATTTTTAACGGCGGCGAGCCTCTGTTCTACGAAAAGGGCTCTTATGGCAACCTGAGCGAGCTCGCTCTGAATTACATCGGCGGCATCCTGCACCACGCGCCTGCCCTGATTGCTATCACCAACCCGTCGACGAACTCCTTCAAACGTCTGGTTCCTGGCTACGAAGCGCCGGTTAACCTCGTGTTCTCCGCCGGCAACCGTTCGGCTGCCGTTCGTATCCCGGTCGCGGCCGTTACGCCGAAGGGCTGCCGCATCGAGTTCCGTACGCCGGACTCCACCGCTAACCCTTACCTCGCGTTCGCAGCGATGCTGATGGCAGGCCTGGACGGCATCAAGCGCAAGATCGATCCGCGCGCGCTGGGCTACGGTCCTTTCGACAAGAACATCTACGAGCTGACCGACGAAGAGAAGGCAGAAATCCGCAGCGTTCCTGGCACCCTGGACGAGGCGCTTGACGCCCTCGAAGCGGACTTCGAATTCCTGACCGAAGGCGGCGTCTTCACCAAGGAATTCATCGATAACTACGTAGAAGTAAAGCGTGCAGAAGCGAAGGCTGTTGCAATCCGCATTCATCCGCACGAATACGGCCTCTACTTCGATTGCTAATCGAAGCGAATTACCGAAAAGCTCCCGCAAGGGAGCTTTTCTTGCGTATGCTCGGCTTTATCCGGGAAACGGGATCGTAACGAGCCGCTCGTAGGAAGGCGAACGTCCGAGATGGGAGCGGAAGATCGTGATCGCGTCCCCTGGCCAGACGTCGTGCAGACCTTCCTCGCGAGAAACCAACGCACGCCATATCTCCTGGATCGATTCCTTTGCGCAGCGTTCTCCTTCGCAGCTACGGGCGAGCGTAATATGCGGATGATAAGGTCTGGCCTCGGGCTCGTAGCCGATTCGTTCGCGCAAGCGATCGCCAAGCAGCCGGTGAAGCTCCTTCAGCGGAGAGACGGCGGGATCCGCTTCCTGGCTGCCGGCGACCGCATTGTCTTCGTTCGATTGTTCAATGCCGCACCAGAGCACGCGCGGCGCGGACGGGGGACCGAAGATGCCAGGCGCGGAGAGAGACAATCGGGACGGCTTCGTTTGCCCTGCGGCTTCGACGGCTGCGAGCCGGATTTCGGATAGCTTGTCCTGCGGTGTATTGCCCAGGTAATGAAGCGTGATATGATAATCGGCAGGATGCGTCCATTTTCGATAAGATAGCGCGGACTTCATTCCTTGCGATATGCTGCCCAATCCGCTTTCAATAGGCTGTGGGAGTGCAATTCCTAGGAAAAGGCGAAGATTTTCCATGAGGCCTTCCTGATTCGTTCGGAAATTTTCTGTTTTGTCATCCTTTTGTCCTTTAAAGCGGTTGAACACCTCAAGCAGCTTTGTTATGATGTTTGAAGATGAAACGACTACAAGGTGGGAAATAAAATGTCCAATCGTGCGTACAATTTTAACGCGGGTCCGGCCGCTTTGCCTTTAGAGGTTCTGCAGCGGGCGCAGGAGCAATTCGTCGATTTTGAAAACAGCGGCATGTCGCTGATGGAAATGTCTCACCGCGGCGCTATTTACGAACGTGTACATAATGAAACGGAGCAACTGGTGCGGGAGCTGATGGGCGTGCCCGAAGGCTACAAAGTACTGCTCGTTCAAGGCGGCGCCAGCACGCAGTTCGCTATGGTTCCGATGAACCTGCTTAAGCCGGACAAGGTTGCCGCTTACGTCGCGACCGGCAGCTGGGCGACCAAGGCGATCAAGGAAGCGAAGCTGTTCGGCGAAGTCGCGATCGCGGCTTCCTCCGAGGCGGATGCCTATAAGCGGATTCCGTCCCCTGGCGAGCTTAACGTAACGGGCAACGCCGCTTATGTGCATCTGACGTCGAACGAGACGATCGAAGGGACGCAGTGGGCCGAGTATCCGGATACGGGAGACGTGCCGCTCGTCGCTGACATGTCCAGCGATATTTTGTGCCGGCCGGTCGATGTATCTCGTTTTGGACTTATTTATGCAGGCGCGCAAAAAAATCTCGGACCGTCCGGCGTCACGATCGTCATCGTTCGCGATGATCTGGTCGGCGCGCCGTCAATGACCGTCCCGACGATGCTTCGCTACGATACGCATGCGAAGAGCGGCTCTCTTTATAATACCCCGCCCTCGTTCGCCATCTACATGGCCAACCAAGTTTTGCATTGGGTGAAGGCCCAAGGCGGCGCCGCAGGCGTCGAGCGACTGAATCGTGAAAAAGCGAATCTCATCTATTCGACGATCGACGCGAGCGGCGGTTTTTACAAAGGCTTCGCAAACCCGGACAGCCGTTCGATCATGAACGTCACCTTCCGCCTTGGCAGCGAAGAGCTCGAGAAGAAGTTCGTGAAGGACTCCGAAGCCGCAGGCTTCATCGGACTGAAAGGCCATCGAGACGTCGGCGGCCTGCGCGCATCGATTTACAATGCCGTACCGCTGAACAGCGTCAAGGCGCTCGTGGACTTCATGGGCGAATTCGCCCGCACCAACGGTTAGGATCGACCGGCTGCAGCCGAAGCATGCATAACAGGCCGGAATGGATCAACCGCGGCGCTCGCCGCGGTTTTTTTCGCATCGTCTAACGACATCTGCCAAAGGAGGCAACGAAATGCCTTTTCATATCGTACTCGTCGAGCCCGAGATTCCCGCCAATACGGGCAATATCGCCCGCACCTGCGCCGCGACCGGCACGCATTTGCATCTGGTGCGCCCGCTCGGATTCTCGACCGAAGACAAGGTGCTAAAGCGAGCGGGTCTCGATTACTGGTATGCCGTCAACATCACGTATTACGATTCATTCGGAGAGGTCCGGAGCGCCTTCCCCGAAGGACGTTTTTTCTACGCCAGCACCCGCAGCGCTCGCCGCTACAGCGAGCTGCAATATAGGGACGGTGACTTGTTTGTCTTCGGGAAAGAAACCAAGGGATTGCCGCAAGCGCTCCTCGACGAGAATCCCGGACAGAGCATCCGGATGCCGATGACGGACAAAGTCCGGTCGCTTAATCTGGCCAACTCTGCAGCGATCGTCGTTTACGAAGCGCTTAGGCAAACCGGTTTTCCCGGTTTGGAAGGCTAAGATCCTCATTTTTTTCGACATAAATCGGCAAGATTCTTGCATTATTTTAAGCAAAATCTATTTTTTGCAGGGATTGTCGAGGGAGTTAGCGAACCTAAGGTTAAGACTTGGGCATAATCCGCACTTGTTATGAATAACGAAAGAATGGAGAGGACTGCTTTGAAGCCTGCTGGTGTCGTAAGAAAAGTGGACCAACTCGGCCGGATCGTGCTGCCGAAATCGCTGCGGAAGCGTTATCAGATGAATGAAGGAGATCCTGTAGAGATTCTGGTGCAGGGAGATCATATTATTCTGGAGCGTTATCGTCCGCGGTGCGTATTCTGTTCGTCCATGGAGAACGTCACCGAATACAAGGAACGCCATGTGTGCGGCGCCTGCCTGAAGGAAATGAACGCGCTCTAATCTACAATTCCATGACTGTTAGCAAGAGCCTTTCCCGACCGGTATTGTCTGCCGGCCCGGAAACGGCTCTTATTCGTTGCGGGGATTTATTCATTATAGGGCTCCCATGCGTTAAAAGACCCCCAGGACAGCCGCTCGCGCGGAATCGTCTTGGGGGTCTTGCCGCTTCGCGAAGCTTAAGGCGGATGCCTGCACTAATCGGGGATTAGAGACCTTTGGTCTTGTCCTCGTTGTAAGATGCAGTCAGCATCGCCGTGATGAACATCGCGAATACAAGCATGACGATCCAGAACTTGTCGCTCATACCAAATAACATGTTCGACACCTCCACTAAACTTCCTCTATTATAACCAAGCCCGCCCAAAAAGAAAACGCAAAAAACGGCGTTCGCGCAGCATACACTGTATTGTGGGCAAAACGCCCGGCGCGCGAGCGCACGGAAGCGATTGGAGATGGGGGCCATGATCAATTGGATGGGCGGCTGGCCTGCGGACGGTTTGCTGGCTGAAGCAGAGTGGCAGGAAAAGCGCCAGGCGTCGTCCGCCTCGGCGGCGGAAGCGATCGCGTACAGACTGCGCAGGCAGGAGACGGAGAAAAGGCTTGCCACGCTTGTATTGTCGGGCCAGCTCGGTCCTTATTGGCAGCCTGCGGACGACCCGGGACAATGGCTCCTTACGGATGACGCGGACGAGGCGCTCAGATTGACGACGAAGACGCTGCTGCAGCCCGGCGATTCAGTGCTGGTCGAGCGTCCGACAAGCCGCACGGCCTTGCAGCTGTTCGCCCGGGCCGGCGCCGCTGTTTTCGAGGTGCCGGGCAGCAACGAGGGCATGGATCCCGAAGCGCTGTCGGACGCCATCGCCGCCGTCAAGCCGCGCGCCGTCTATGTATCCCTGACCTGCTCGGACCCGGCGGGCTGCAGGTGGAGCGACGAGCGGCGCGCCGCTCTGTTGAGACTGTGCGCGCAAGCCGGCGTAGCGCTCGTCCTCGACGAGCGGCAAAGTCTGACATGCGATTGGACGACGAATCTGGCTGCGGGAGAAGAAACCGGGCCGGCCGCGATCATCGGCGGCTTGCCGTCCGGACTCGTATCGGGCATGCGCTTCGGATGGCTCCAATGGACGGGGTGGGGAGCGTCCGATCCGGCGTTCATGCCCATTCCGCCTGCGAGAAGACCGGATCGGGAGCGGGATGCGCTGCACGATCGCGACGCGCTGCTCCGCTATTGGAGCGAGTCGTCTCCGATTCCCGCGCTCGAGACCTTAAGGTTCATCTATCGGACGCGACACGACTTGCTGGCGGAGCGAATCGTGCAGGCGGGAATTCCGGGATTGATCTGCAAGCAGCCCGAAGCGGGAAGCCATGCCTGGTTAAAGCTGCCGGACGGATTGGAAGGCGAGCCGCTGCTGAAGGCGGCATGGCTCGAAGGCGTGCTGTTCCAGCCGGGGGCCGGTTACTATGCCACGGCGGCGGACCGGTCGCGGCTGCGTCTGACGCCGGTCCATTCGGATGAGCGGGAAATATCGGAGGGCGTCAAGCGGTTGCGCCTGACGATCGAGGCTTTTACGGGAAGGTCGGGTTGAAGCTTAGTAATCGGAGCCGCAAGCAAATAACTGGCCGTCGACGAGCTCGACGTCACGGCGCATGAGGCGTTCGTCGCCTCGGTTCGTACACGCGCCCGAGCGTCCGTCGAACGTCCAATAGTGGAGCGGACAGTAGAAGTCGCCGTCGGCAAGCAGTACCTCTCCGCCGGCATGCGGACAAAACGAGAGAAGGAGCAGCATGCGTCCATCCTCGTCCTTCGTCAGCCAATAAGGCGTGCCGTCCAGTTCCAACGATAAAGGTGAGCCGGTAAACATCTCGGCGGGTCCGAGCAGAATGCGTGAATCGGTCATCTGCGCTGCAACTCCTCTATATAAAAGGTAGCCGATTCAAGAGCGTCGGCATTTATGGCTTTATCGGCTTCTTCGGCATTTAAGTCGTCTAAGATATCAAACGCATCCAGCGCATCCAGCGCATCCAACGCATCCAGCGCATCCAACTTATCCAAGGCTTCGGCTTCAGCTTCAGCTTCGACAGCGTCTATGCCGGCATCCGTTCGCTCAGCGGCAGCTGTGGCATCTGTGGCACTTGCGGCAGCAGCTACGGCCCACGGGAACCGGGTCGTCCAGTACGATACCGCTTCGCCGTACTCCACCAACGCGGCATGACCGGCCGGCGTTAACGCATACAGGCCGCGGCCTGCCTTGGCGAACCAGCCGTAATAGTTGCTGCGCAGCAGCTGACCCGGATCGGCAACGCCGGTCAGCGCGCCGACCTGCCTCGGCGCGAGCGCAGGCGCGTCCGAGCAGCGGAGCGCCAGCGCGCACTGGAGCGCGCGCTCCCTGTAGGCCGTGACGAGCTTGCGCTTGGTGCTGCCGCCGACGTTGTAGTCTCCGCTGCGTCCGGCGAATTCCTTGAGCAGCTTGGCGGCGCCCTTGCGCCGGCCGCCGGATCTGGCCGTCGGCACGGCGACCGGGAGGAGCGGAGCCGCGGCTGTCCCGTAGCGCTCGGCTGCGCCTTCTGCGACAGCGGAAGTGACTCCTGCAGCCAGGGTGCCTCCAGACGGAATGCCTCCGGCAGGCGGACTGCCGATCTCGCACCATACCTCGATGACCGGCGGCTTGGTTTTATAGAAGGTCACCGTCATGAAGCCGAGGGAGAGCCTGCGGCACAGATCCGAGATTTCTCCGAAACGCTGGTTGTGCGCTCCCTTCTTGACCCGGTTGCGCTCGACGGCCAGCCAGACGGCGGCGCCCGTGCGCTGCCGCTCCAGCCCCTGTAAAAGCAGGGCGAGCGTAAACGTTTTTTTCATCTCGACGATGACGGGCAGCGAATCGTCTTGCCGGAGCGCGACCAGGTCGCAGCCTTTGATCTCCGCCTTGACCTCGTAGCCCCTCGCCGTCCAGAACGCTTTTAGCGCAGGATACAGCTCCGTCTCGTATTTGACCGCCACGCCGCTTCCCCCGTTCGCCGCTTGATTCACACATTATAGCACGGTCATTTATTTTCATCCCGTTTTCGGGGCAAATTCGTCCACCTCCCCGCATAGGTATAGAGTACGTTGCGAAGACGATGAATGGTCACACCGATAGAGAGACGGAAGAGACAGGGAGGATAGCGGCATGGACATCTTCAAGCGGCTCGCCGAGTACCGGACTGCTAGCGAGAGGTTGACGTGGACGGGAACATTTCGCGATTATATCGATTTGCTGAAGAACGACCCCGTACCTGCGATGACCGCGCATACCAGGGTATATGACATGATCGTCTCCCACGGTGTGGAAGAGCAGAACGGCGTCAAGAAATACAAATTTTTTGAAAACGACATTTACGGCCTCGACCATACGCTCGAGCGGCTGGTCGAAGAGTATTTTCACTCCGCGGCCAGAAGGCTCGACGTCCGCAAGCGGATCCTGCTCCTGATGGGACCGGTAAGCGGAGGCAAGTCCACGATCGTCACGCTGCTGAAAAGAGGGCTGGAGCAATATTCGAGGACGTCCCGAGGCGCGGTGTTCGCGCTGCAGGGCTGCCCGATGCACGAGGAGCCGCTTCATCTGGTGCCGAACGAGCTGCGGCCCGAGTTTGAAAAAGAGCTGAACGTCCGCATCGAGGGCAATCTCTGCCCGTCCTGCGCGCTCCGGCTGCGCAGCGAATACGACGGCGACATCGAGCGTTTCCAGGTTGAGCGTGTGTTTCTGTCCGAGGATACGCGCACCGGCATCGGCACGTTCAGCCCGTCCGACCCGAAGTCGCAGGATATCGCGGACCTGACGGGCAGCATCGACTTTTCGACGATTACGGAATACGGCTCAGAGTCCGATCCGCGCGCCTACCGGTTCGACGGCGAACTGAACAAGGCGAACCGCGGCCTGATGGAGTTCCAGGAGATGCTGAAGTGCGACGAGAAGTTCCTGTGGAACCTGCTCTCGCTGACGCAGGAAGGCAACTTCAAGGCGGGCCGGTTCGCGCTGATCAGCGCCGACGAACTCATCGTGGCGCATACGAACGAGTCCGAGTACAAGACGTTTATCGCCAACAAGAAAAACGAGGCGCTGCAGTCGCGGATGATCGTCATGCCGGTGCCGTACAATCTGCGCGTGAGCGACGAAGAGAAAATTTACGCCAAGCTGATCGGGCAATCGGACATGAGCCATATCCATATCGCGCCGCACGCGCTTCGGGCCGCCGCCATCTTCAGCATCCTGACGCGGCTCAAGGAATCCAAAAAGCAGGGCATGGATTTGGTCAAAAAGATGCGGCTTTACGACGGAGAAGAGGTCGAGGGCTTCAAGGACGCGGACCTGAAGGAAATGCAAAACGAGTTCAACGACGAAGGCATGTCGGGCATCGACCCGCGCTACGTCATCAACCGCATCTCCAGCGCCCTTATCAAGCAGGATCAGGAGTACATCAACGCCCTCGACGTGCTCCGCGCGCTCAAGGATGGGCTCGATCAGCATCCTTCGATCACGAAGGAAGAGCGCGAACGGTACTTAGGCTTCATTTCCGTCGCGCGCAAGGAGTACGACGGACTCGCGAAAAAGGAAGTGCAGAAGGCGTTCGTCTATTCGTTCGAGGAGTCGGCGCGCACGTTGTTCGAGAACTATCTCGACAATATCGAAGCCTACTGCAATTGGCAAAAAATCAAAGATCCGCTGACCGGCGAAACGATGGATCCCGACGAGCGCCTCATGCGCTCTATCGAGGAGCAGATCGGCATCTCCGAAAACGCGAAGAAGGCTTTCCGCGAAGAAATTCTCATCCGAATCTCCGCTTACTCGCGCAAAGGTCGCAAGTTCGACTACAGCACGCACGAGCGGCTGCGCGAAGCGATCGAGAAAAAGCTGTTCGCCGACCTCAAGGACATCGTCAAGATTACCACCTCGACGAAGACCCCGGACGAAAACCAGCTGAAGCGCATCAACGAGGTCATTAACCGCCTCGTCGAAGAGCACGGCTACACGACCGGCAGCGCCAACGAGCTGCTGCGCTACGTGGGAAGCTTGCTGAATCGCTGATCGCGCGGCATAGACAGGGGCTGCCTCGAAAGTCATTTCAAAATGACTTAGAGGCAGCCCCTGTTTGTCTATAGCGCGGATTTGATGCCGTCGATTAAGCGCCGCAGATGCTCGCCGGCGATCGCGTGCTTGGTCTCTTCGGCGATATCGGCGTCCGTAACCATCATCATGAAGGCATCGGGATCGTTGTGCGGGTGATAGGTGCCGAACAGGAGCCGGTCGGCGCCGAACGTATTGACCAGGCTATCGATCTCCGCATGCTGGACCAGTCCGTGGGTTTCCAGATAAAGATGCCGATGGCGAGCCAGCAAAGGCACGTAGCTCCGATTATGATAGATCAGCTTCTGATCGTTGCCTTCGATAATGACGGGCAGCTCCGGGTAGCTTGAGCAGAGGAGATCGACCTCATTCCAATCCGTCTCGACATGCCAGAGCAGCAAGGGCAGCTTCAGGTCCTCCATCGCCTTGAGCGCCGGACCCGATTGCCAATTGCTCAGATGAAAACGGAGCCGCTTGGGGAACCAACGCACGGCTGCCACGCGGCCCGCGATCATTCGCTCGAAATAGGCATAAGCGGCTTTGTACGTGCTCCCCAGCTCGGGCACCCATACGATGGCGCCGTACAATTGGCCGAAAGGATGAATGAGCGCAAGGAGCTCCTCGTTGCCGGATCGCGCATCGTAGTCGAGAGACCGGGCGGACGTGACGACGGCTTGCTCGATGCCATGTTCGGCCAGGGAGCGGACAAGCGCTTCGACGCCGAGCACGGGCTGGAGCTGCTCGGGTCCTTCCGTTACGATCCAGCTGTTTAAATCGAAAAACCGGTATCGCTTTTTGCCGGCTTGATAGTCGTCGATCAGTTGCGTCAGTTGAACGCTCATCGAATCCCTCCGTTCGGGTGCTTGGCTCAAAACGGCAGCGTCATACCATCACGACCTGGACGCCGCCGTCCTTGATTTTTTGAATCTCCGCTTCCGGCGCCTTGTCGTCCGTAATCAGCATGTCGACCTCCGGGAGGTCGGCAATTTGGATAAAGCGGGAGACGCCGATCTTGCTGTAGTCGGCCGTTACGATGACTTGACGCGCATTTTTGATCATGGCCCGGCAGATCTCGGTCTCGTACGGGTGTTCGGACGTGATGCCCGATTCGGAACTGACGCCGTCAACGGACAGGAACAACTTGTCCAGCGAATAGTCCTTCAACTGCTCGACCGCATGATGGCCGAAAACCGCGTTGGTATCCGGATTGTAGTAACCCCCGAGCAGAATCGTCTTGATGTACGGATTTTTGCCGAGCTCGTAGGTTGTAAGGATCGAATTGGTGACGACAATGAGATTTTTGTGGTTTTTCAGGCCTTTGGCGATTTGCAGCGAAGTGCTGCCGGTATAGATCATGATCGACTCGTTTTCGGAGATCAGCTCGGTCGCATATTCCCCGATGCGCTTTTTTTCGGACAAATTTTTAATCTGGCTCTCGTCCAATAGATCCTGAATCGTATTTTCCCTAAGTCTGACGCTTCCGAACGAACGCTCGATGAACCCCTTTTTCTCCAGGTAAATCAGATCGTTGCGGATGGTGACGCTCGAGGTTTGAAATCGACTGTTCAGATCGGCGACACGTATATGTTTTTCCTTGTTGAGCAGGTCCAATATTTGCTCGCGGCGGTCGTTTGCGGTTGCCATGACGATCGTATCCTTCCTTGCGGATTGACGTTTGACTTTCAAAAAGATTATAAATTTATTCTCAATTATTATCAATTAAAAGGAAAAATGACTGTTTTAAAAGATCGGTCCAACAAATCGGTCGCCTCTTTAAAGTGGCCGATCTCCCCGAGCGCGACAAGCTGGGCGATCGAATTGCCGACGATGCTTGCTTCGTGCATGCCCGCGTAAACGGGAAGACCGGACAAGCGGGCTGTCAGCCGGCATAAATATTCGCTGCGGGAGCCGCCCCCGACCATTACGATTTTATCGAGACGCCTGCCGGTCAGCTGCTCCAATTGCGACACCGTCTCCGCGAACTTATTCGCCAGACCGAGCATGATGCATTGGAAAATCTCGATCTCGTTCTGCGGCTCCGGCAGCCCCGTTCGCCGGCAATAGCGGACGATTTTCTCGCGCATCTCTCCCGGCTGGGAAAATTCCTCGCTCTCCACATCGATCGGCGAATCGTAACGGCTGAGCTGCGCGCCAGCCTGCAGCCGTTCGTAATCCCAATGGGCGCCGCCGGCGGACCACTCCTTCATGCATTCCTGGAGAATCCACATGCCGGTCATGTACTTGAGCACGTGCACCTCATCGCCGTAATAAGCCGGCTCGTTGTGGAACCCATGCTTAAGCATGAAGTCGTCGAAAATCGGAACGTCATGGGTGACGCTGACGACCGACCACGTGCCGCATACGATCGTGGCGGCGTCGCCGGCGTCGCTCCTGGCGGCCAGATCGGCGGCGAGCAGCGCGGAGATCGTGTCGTGCTGCGCGACGGAGACGACGGGGATGCCCGGCGTTCCTCCCGCTTCCCGGACATGCGCCATCGTCTCCCCGACGATGCGGCCGGGACGGGAGATGGCGGGCATCAGCGTCCCCAATCCGTATGCTTGCGCGATCGGCGCGCTCCAGTCGCGCTGGCGAATATCCATCAACGACGAGGCGGAAGCCAGCGAGCTGTCGCAGTTTAATTCGCCCGTCAAATAGTAGCCGAGCAGGTTGGGGATAAAAAGAAGCTTGTCCGCATGGTCCAGTGCCGCTTGTTCCGTCCGCCGCATGGCGGCGAGCTGGAACAGGGTGGTGACCTGCGACGGCGGCTTGCCGGTAATGCGGAACAGTTCGTGCTCGGACATGCCGGCGTAGACGATGTCCGCCATATTGTCCGTTCTGGAATCGCGGTAGGAGTGCGGGACGGTCAGTAAATTCCCCTGCTTGTCCAACAATCCGAAATCCTGGGACCAGCCGTCGATTCCGATCGAGCGGGGCGCGCCGAATTGCCTGGAGGCGATCCCGAGGCCCGCGGCGGTCTCCTTGTATAGATGCATCATATCCCAATATAAATGTCCGAAGAGCGCGACGGAGGCATGATGGAAACGGTGCATCTCCGACAAGGTCAGCCGCTGTCCGTCGAATGAACCGACGAACACTCTCCCGTTGCTTGCGCCTAAGTCGGCGCAGACGATGTTCAACGTATGGATAGAACGTCACTCCTTCAGGATCGGTTAAAGAAAGAAAGCCGCCACTTCATAATACCTTAATGCAATCTTATTATATATATTAATATTTTTTCTAATTTGTTATATTATATCCGTAAAAATTATATATTGATAATAAAAATTAAATAAAATATAATACACTCGAAAGGCAAATGAAAGTGTTGGCGTTATAATTCGAATAAAAGGTGGCTGGTGCAAATGGATTCCTTGATCGAACGGATCTATTCCACGACTGAAGAGCAGATGGCGCAATTCGAGAAAAACGTCATGGTCGGCGGAGGATCGCCCGGACCGCGTCTGATCAAAGGGAAGGGCGTCAGAGTCCACGACAGCAACGGCAAGAGCTACATCGATTGCACCTCGCAGAGCTGGGCGATGTATCTCGGCTACGCCAACGAAGAGATCACGCAGGTCGTTCACGAACAAATGTCCTACTTCTCCCATATCCATCAAGGTTTCCATACGATGCCCCGATATCATCTCGCGCACAAGCTGGCCGAGTTGGCGCCCGCTAACCTCAATCGCGTATCCTTCACGGTAGGCGGAGGCTCCGCCATCGAGGCCGCCATGAAGATCGCCATGAAAAATAAGCCGGGCGCCAAGCATTTCGTTACGTTGTGGGACGCCTATCACGGCAGCACGCTGACGACGGCCGGCGCTTCCTGGACGGCAACCAAAGCTTCCGGCGAATTTACCGGCGTCCGGCATTTCCAGGAAAACGTGAACAGCAACTTTATCCGGGTCCCGAACCCTTATACGTATCGCAGCATCTTCGGGGACGACCCGGAGGAATGCGCGGCGCAATGCGCCAATTTGCTGAGACTGACGCTGGAAAAGGGCGTCAACGGCCCGGTGGCCGGCGTCATCGTTGAGCCGATCCAGGCAAGCGGCGGCCAGATTCCGCTGCCGAAGAGCTATTTGGAGCAGCTGCGCCAAATATGCGATGAGTTTGAAGCGTTACTGATCTTCGACGAGATTCAGACCTATTGCAGAATCGGGCATTTCTTCGCGGCCGAATATTACGGCGTCGAACCGGACATTATCGTGCTGGGCAAAGGCTTGGGAGCGGGCTTCCCGATCGCGGCCATCATCATTCACGATCGTCTGAAGGGCTTCGAGATGCATGCGGAGGAGCTCCACACGTTTGCCAACAATTCCGTGTCCCAGGTCGCGGCGCTGAAGCAGATCGAGATTATCGAGCGAGACGGCTTGCTGGAAAATACGCGCAACATCGGCGGCTATATCGGAGCGAAGCTGGCCGAGCTGCAGAAGGAATACGAAGAGATCGGGGATATCCGCCAGGTCGGTCTTCACATCGGCGTAGAAATGGTCGTCGATCCGACTTCCAAAACTCCGCTGTCCCTGGAAAAATCCGCTGAAATCCGCAGCGCCGGCATGAGCAACGGCATTATCCTCGGAACGGGCGGCTACCGCAAAAATTTGCTTAAAATCAAGCCGCCGCTTATTGTAAAGCAAGAAGAAGCCGACGAAATCATGCGCTGCTTCGAATTGTCTTTGCGCCAAGTACTGAGAAAGTAAAAGGAAGGGGGACCTCAACATGCTAAAAATCGACTCGGCTTTAACCTCCTTTTCGCCTTGCGGAGACAGATTCGTGCAGAGCGGTTACCGCCAGACCTTGTCGCTCGACGAGCAGCTGGAGGCAGCCTCCAAAATAAAAGGGCTGACGGGGATCGCCTTCGACTTCCCCACCCAGTTCCAGGATCCGGTAGCCATGAAGGACAAGCTCCGGTCCTACGGTCTTCAGATGGGCATGCTGGAGATCGATATGTACAGCCAGCCCAAATGGAAATACGGTTCCTTGACCGCTACCGATCCGAGCCTCCGCAAGGAAGCGATGGCGCTCGTCAAGCGGGGCATCGACGCGGCCGAGATCGCGGAAGCTTCGGACGTGCAATTGTGGCTGGCGCAGGACGGCTATGAATATTCCTTCCAGGCGGATTACGACGCCGCCTACGATGCGCTCCTCGAGAGTCTTGCGGAAGCGGCGTCCTACAATCCGAATGTCAACATTACGCTGGAATACAAAGTGAAAGAGCCGCGCGCGCACTGTTACGTCGCCAATGCCGGCATCGCGCTCACCTTGGTCAATCAAGTCGGGCTGCCCAATCTGGGCGTCACGCTGGACGTCGGCCATTCCCTCATGGCGCAAGAAAATCCGGCCGAGTCCGTCGCGCTGCTGAGCCGCTTCAAACGGCTTTTCCACCTCCATATCAACGACAACTATCGGGACTGGGACCACGACATGCTGCCGGGCACGGTTAACTTCTGGGCTACGCTGGAGTTTTTCTACTGGCTGCGCAAGGTCGGCTACGACGGTTGGTACGGAATCGACATCTATCCCTACCGCGAAGACGGCACGGAGGCGATGTCGCGCACCGTCGAATGGATCTACCGTTTCCACGAGGTGGCCGGTACGCTCGACGAGGCGAAGTTCCGCGAATATCGGCTCGCCAACGAGCCTTTTAAAATTTATGAAATGCTGATGCAGCGTTTTCTAAAGTAGGTGGACGCCATGTTCGTCGACTCGCATTTCCATCTGGGCAGCTCTCCGGGCTTTCGTTACTACGATACCGATATCGAACGCTATTTGAGATACATGGACAGGCTCCATATCGCCTATTGCATTCAGATTCATTCGATCGGTCTGGTCACGGACGAGCTGGCCCGGGGGCTGGAAGCGGATATGCAGGCGTACGAATCGTCGAAGGGGAGAATACTCAGCTACTATATATTCAACCCCCATTATCCCGAGCAAAGCATCCGGCTGATGGACCGTTACGGAGACCGGAATATTTTCAGGGCGATCAAGCTGCACCCTTCCTTTCACGGCGTGTACGCCGACGACGCCAAATACGAGGCGGCTTGGGCCTATGCGCAAAGCCACGGCCTGCCCATCATGTCGCATACCTGGGCGCTCTCCCCTACCAATGCTTCGCAGAAGTATTCGTACCCGCCGCTGTTCGAGAAATATATCGCTCGTTACCCCGACGTCCGGTTCATTGCCGGCCATGCGGGCGGCCGGTACGACGGCATCGTGCGCACGGTCGAACTGGCGCGCAACTATCCCCACGTATACATGGATACCGCCGGCGACGTCTACATGAACGGCTTTATCGCTTATTTGACCGAGCATGCCGGGGCGGATCGGGTTCTCTTTGCTTCGGACGGCTTCTGGATGGACGCCCGGACGCAGCTCGGCATGATCTTGGAGGCGCGTATTTCCCTCGAGGACAAAGCGAAGATATTATCCGGCAACGCGCGGAAGATTTTCCGTTTGCCGTTGCCTAACGAGGAATCGCCGGAGGGGCATATATGATCGATTCGAATCAATTCGCGGCAGGCCCGGAAGAATACCGGCCGGTCATTATGTGGTTCTGGAATGACAAGATCGAGGAATCGGAGATTTACAGGCAGATCGACGGTTTTCATGCCCAACGCATCAACAAATTTTTTATCCATCCGCTAAGCGGCTTCGAGGAAACCTATTTATCCGATCGTTTTTTCGATCTGATCGAGACGGCGGTCAAGTACGCGGCCGAGCGGGGGATGAAGTTCTGGATTTACGACGAGTACAACTGGCCGAGCGGCTTGGCCGGCGATCGTCTGCTCCGGGACTATCCGGAGTACCGCATGGTCGTCGTGCGGCACCGGACGATGGTGCTGGGCGAAGGGCAGCGCGGCTCGGTCGGCTTTCCCGGACGCTTTTTGTCCGCGCAGGCCGTCTACGGAAACGTCTCGGTCGACATTACGGGCGAAGGGACGATCGACGAGGAGAAGGGGACGTTTGCTTGGCGGAATAAAGAGACGGGCAACTGCGCCGTTATCGTTTTTTCCGAGGAAAAGCAAAGAGGGGTATGCCCGTCCGCGCAAATGTCGCCGAACCACGACAACGAAGAGGGTTATCTCGATGCGCTGAATCCCGAAGCGGTTCGCAAGTTTCTGGATTTGACGCACGAACGCTATGCCGGCCGCCTGGGCGCATACTTCGGTCATACGATCGAAGGTCTGTTCACGGACGAGCCCGCGCTCGCCAGCCCGTTCGACATCGGACCGGATACGATTCCCTGGACCAAGGCGTTCGAAGACGTGTTCCGCGAAGCCAACGGCTACGATCTTCTCCCCAAAATGTGCGAGCTGGTGATGGGGACGGGCGACTTCCGCCGTACGAGACACGACTATTGGAGAACGTTGATCGACCGATTCTCCGGCGCCTATGCCGGACAAATGTCCGAGTGGTGCGAGAAGCACCGGCTGCTGCTGACCGGGCACTGCTGCGGGGACGACAATCTGATTGCCGATCTGCTGCAATCGGGAAGCGCGTTTTCGACCCTGCAGCACTTTAGCATCCCGGGCGCGGATTCAATCTTTTCCAAGCAATTTATCGACCGGGAGAACTTCAATATCGCAGGCAAGATGGCGGCCAGCGTCGCCGAGCATTCTGGCGCGCCGCGCGCCCTGTGCGAGACGTACACAGGCAGCGGCTGGGATGTCTCGATGGAGGAGATGAAGCGGGTGTTTAACCGCTTGGCCGTGCTCGGGATCAACATGATTCAGTTCATGGGCGCCTACTACTCGCTGCGCGACCTGCGCAAGCGCAATCCGACGAGCTATCCGCCATCCCACTCCTTCCAGAGTCCGCTTTGGCCTTATTACGGCGAGTTCAGCGATTACATCTCCCGGATCTGCTATGCGAATACGCTTGGGACGCATGCGGCCGACACGGCGCTGCTGGCGCCCACGACGACCGTCTGGACCGAATACGAACAGCGCCACGACTTCGCGGAATGCTCCGGGGACGGCGACGACAAGCCGTTCGGCGACCTGAACTATACGGAATTGACCTTTTACGGCATCCACAATGCGTTGATGCAGCTGCAGGAGGACTTCGATCTTCTGCATGAGCCCAGCTTTCTTGAGGCGGAAGTCGTCGACGGCGAGTTGAGATACCGGGGCCATGCCTTCAGGCAGCTCATCATTCCGTCTGCGATCAGTCTGTCCGCCGCCGTATGGGCGAAGCTTCAGGCATATATCGCGTCCGGCGGCCGGGTATGCTTTATCAATATGCTGCCGCAGTACAGCTCCGAGCTGGGCGATATTTCCGCAGCGCTTGAAGCGTTAACCGGATTTCAGCCCGAGGCGGCCGCCAAGGCGACGAGAGCGGTATTCAAACTGCCGGGCAGACCGTCGACGCAGGTCACCGTCTACGGGGCGTTCGCGCATATCGTCACCAACGAATGGAAGCTTCGCGGCAACGAAGGGTTCAGGGTGGCGCTGCAGCAAGCGTTCGCCTGGAAAAAGCCTTATCTCCAGTTGTCCGAGCCTTCGGTTCACGTTCAATTGACGCATCGCAAGTCGCAAGACCGCCATCTGTTTTTGCTGATCAACGACGGGACGGCGCCTTATCGGGGCGAAGCGCTGCTGGAAGGCCGGGGCGAAGCGACGTGGTTCGATCCGACGACGGGAGAGTCGGCCGCCTGCGCTTCCGTCTATGACGCGGCGTCGGATCGTTCCGCCGTCCGCCTGCCGCTCGAAGGGCTGGCCGCCGTCATCTTGGAATGGAAGCCGGGAAGCGCGTCATTCGCCGTACCGGAGACGACCGATCCGGCCTGCGAGACCGTTCCGCTTGACGGCGAATGGCGTTTCCGGACCGCGGAGGGCATCAACACCAAGCGCCTGGACGTCGAAGTGCGGCTGCCGGATACGATAGGGGAACGCGCGGCATCGGGCTGGCATAAGGTGCAGGACTATGTGTTCCCGCATGGCGCGGGGTTCCGCCTTGGCGCCGCCTACGAGGCCCGGCTGACGTTTAACGTGTCGGAGATTCCCGAGCGGCTGGCGCTTGCGCTCGATCCGCTCGAGCAGCCGATCATACTCGTCAATGGCATTCCGACCGGGCCGGCGCGCACGGGTATGGTGTGGGATCCGCAAAATCAGATCTACGATCTGAAGACTGCCGTGCGTCCTGGGAATAATGAAATCATCGTTACCGCCCGTATTCCGGAGTGGGCGGCGCAGCATACGCCGGTGTTCGGCGTGCTGACGGGTACGTTCGGCGTAGACCGCGACGACGGCAGCTTGATCGACATGCCGTTTACGCAGCTGGTGCCCGGGGACTGGGCCCGGCAGGGCTATCCGGATTACTCGGGCGAGGCGATTTATGAACGCGTCGTTGATATCGCCGAAGCGGATGCCGGTCGTTCGGTCTATCTGACCGTCGGGCAATGCCGGGATATCGTCGAACTGTGGTGCAACGGAGACAAGGTCGGCACCCGGCTGTGGAATCCGCATCGCTTCGATCTGACGGGGCGGCTGAAGCCGGGCGCCAACCGGATCGAATTGAAGCTGTTCAATACGCCGGCCAATCTGATGGAGAGGACCGTCGAGAGCGGCTTGACTGCGACGGTCGCGCTGCAGTATCCGATGTGAGGTTGGCCAGAGGAGGTTGGCGCATTGATTATCGGCGTTCCGAAGGAAATTAAAAACAATGAAAACCGCGTATCGTTAACGCCCGCCGGAGCCAGCCTGTTCGTCGCCAAGGGGCACCAGGTGCTGGTGCAGGCGCAAGCGGGGGCGGTCAGCGGGTTCGCCGACGACGAGTACGAGGCGGAGGGCGCTCGAATCGTGGGGAGCGCGGCGGAAGCGTGGGCCGCGGACATGGTCATGAAGGTCAAGGAGCCGCTGAAGGAAGAGTATGCTTTTTTCCGTCCGAACCTCGTCTTGTTCACCTACTTGCATCTGGCGCCGGAGCCTGAATTGACTTGGGCCTTGGTGGAGAACCGGGTGTCGGCCATCGCTTACGAGACGATCCAGCTGGACAACGGCGCGCTGCCCCTCCTCACGCCGATGAGCGAGATCGCGGGCCGGATGTCGGTGCAGATCGGCGCGCAGCTGCTGGAAAATTCGCACGGCGGCAAAGGCATTCTGCTGTCCGGCGTACCGGGCGTCGCGCCCGCCGAGGTCGTGATCATCGGCGGCGGCGTGGTCGGAACGAACGCGGCGCAAATCGCGATAGGGATGGGGGCGAGCGTCACGCTGCTCGACATCAGCCCGGATCGGCTGCGGCAGCTCGAGGAGCGGTTCGGCGCCCGGCTGCGGACGCGGATCTCGAACGGCCGCTCGATCGAAGAGGCCGTGAAGGGAGCGGATCTGTTGATCGGCGCCGTGCTCGTACCCGGGGCGAGAGCGCCTCGGCTCGTCACCGAGCAGATGGTCAAAGGCATGCGGCCGGGCTCCGTCATCGTCGACGTGGCGATCGACCAGGGCGGTTCTATCGAGACGATCGACCGCGTCACGACGCACAGCGATCCGACCTACGTGAAGCATGGCGTCGTTCACTATGCGGTAGCGAACATGCCCGGCGCCGTCTCGCGGACTTCCACCGTTTCGCTGACCAACGTCACCTTGCCCTATGCCCTTCGCATCGCCGAGGACGGCATCGAAAAAGCGCTTCGCAGCGACAAAGCGCTTGCGCGCGGGGTCAACACGATGGCCGGCTTCGTGACCTATCGGCCGGTGGCCGATTCGCACGGCTACGCTTGCCGAACGCTCGACGACGCGCTCGGACAGTCGCCGCGCTCCTAACGCTTGCGGTTTGCGCCTCGTTTCGAACCGGTTCCTACTATGCGAGCCGGAGAAGGGATTGCGCATCGCATCGCTTCGCATGAAGGCGCGCAGTGGGCGGGGGTTCCTCGGCCCGCTGCGCTTTTTTTCGAATCGTTGAAATTGTACAGGTACCCGTCAAGAAGAGGATTTGAAAGGAGGCCGAGCGGCCATGGTCATTCGCCATTTAACGACGGACGAATTCGACGAACGCGTCGCGTTGTCCGAATACGCATTTCAAGCCAAATTTACGCCTGAACGCAAGGAATCCGAACGGCGCTATTACAAGCCGGAGGAGCATATCGGCTTCTTCGACGAGCGGGGCGCCCTCCTGTCCGCGCTGATGGTCATTCCGCTGCGAATTTGGGTCAACGGGATCTCGATCGGCATGGGCGGGATCGCGAACGTGGCAACCTGGCCAGAAGCGCGCCGGCTCGGCTGCGTATCCCGGCTGCTCGAGCGCGCGTTCGCGGCGATGAAGGAGCAAGGGCAGCTGGTCAGCATGCTTTACCCGTTCGTTTTTCCGTTCTATCGCAAATACGGCTGGGAGCTGACGGTCGAACGCAAGCGCTATGAGCTGGAGCCCCGCCACTTGCCCAAGCGAAGCGGAACGGAAGGCAACATCGAGCGCATATCGGCCGATGCGCCGGAGACGGCGGCGTTATACGGCGCTTACGCCTCAAGGTATACGGGAACGTTGGACCGCTCGGAGGAATGGTGGCGGTCGAGAAGGTTCGATACTCCGGCCAGCCTGGTCCTCTACCGGAGTCCGGACGGCGAACCGGAAGGCTATCTGCACTATACGATCGAGAACCGCACGATGACCGTGCGCGAGTGGGTCTCGATCAGCGAACGGGCAAGACGAAGCCTCTGGGACTTCATCGGCAATCACGATTCGATGATGGACAGGCTGTTGATGACGGCTCCGTCGGACGACGTTCTGCCTTATTTGCTTGCGGATCCCCGGTTCAAGCAGGAGCTGGAGCCGTACTTTATGTCCCGGATCGTCGACGCGGAGACCTTCCTGGAGCAATACCGGTTCGAATCGGGACCCGAGGAAGCGCTGACGCTGCGGCTCTCGGACGCGCACGCGCCGTGGAACGACGGACTCTTCCGGCTGACCTGGGGAGAGGACGGGCAGGTTCGAACGGAGCGCCTTCAAGAGAATGCGGACGCCGCCAGCGAAGCGGTCGCGCTGGATATAGGCGCGCTGACGCTGCTGCTGCTGGGCGGACGCTGTGCTTCGTGGCTGGCCGAATCCGGCAGGTTGAACGGCAGTCGTTCCGGCATAGCGCTGCTGGAACGGCGGGTCCCCCTACGAACGTCCTATTTGATGGACGGCTTTTAATTCGGCGCATCCGCCCGCTCAGCTTTGCTAAGCGGGCGAATGAAAGCGTTCCCTCTTCAATCCGTTTACCGCCCGTTTACGTTCGCAGCAGGAAGAGGGGACGACGATGAGAAACGTGGATAAGTTATGGCGGAAATCCATATTCAACCGATTAATCCTCTCCTTTTTGTGCATTCTTTTCCCGATCTTCCTGCTTAGCGTCATTATTTATCAATGGGGCGTCCAGACGATCCGGGACGAGATCTCCAATTCCATGATTTCACAGGTCTCTTTTTACTTGGACGGTTTGGAGAAGGAAGTGAAGCGGATCAGAACGCTGCAATACGACTTCTTGAACGACGACGATCTGAATCAGCTCGCGACCATCCCCGAATCGATGAGCGAAATCGAAAAAGTGCAGAGCATCCTGCGCCTGCAGCAGCGGCTTCGGGCCATCCAAAACAGCAGCGCCTACATTAAAAACGTATTCGTGCTCATTCCGGCCGTGGACAAAAAAATAAATGCTTCTACGTTTACCCGCTTCGACGCAGACGAGTTTGAAAAGCTTCGGGATATCCCTTTGACGCCCGACGCGCAATTTATAACGCTGCAAGGCGACCTCTATCTCAGCGCCATCTATCCGTATGCCAGCATCAACAAAAAGAAGCCGCCCCTGTTCGTGCTCGCCGTCGAGCTGTCCAAAGAGCAGATGCAGGGAGCGCTAGGGTCGATGGTGAACGGCGGAGCAGAGGGAGTCGTCTTGTTCAACCGCACGACGAACGCCATGATCGCCGCCGAACGGCACGATTCCGGTTTGGACGGCCAGATTCAGGCGTTTATCGAAAAGCAGACGACGGATGCCGAGAAAAAAGCGGCAACGGTCAAATTCGACGGCAAAAAATATTTGGCGGTGTATTCCATTTCCGAGTATATGGGTTCCCTCCTTATTAAATATATTCCGGAAGCTTCCGTCTTCCAATCGCTCAAAAAGTATCAAATTTGGTTTCCGATCTTGCTGGTCGTCGCCTTGGTAACCGTCGTGCTTTACTCGCTGTATACCTACCGTTATATATACAAGCCGCTCATTCGATTGGCCAGATCTTTCCGGAAGGTCGAGAACGGGGATTTGAGCATTGCCATCGAGCACAAAAACGACGATGAATACCGTTATATTTACGGAAGATTCAACGCCATGGTAGAAAATTTGAGCACATTGATCGATCAAGTATACAAGCAGCGGATTTTGACGCAAAAGGCGGAGTTAAAGCAGCTCCAATCGCAGATCAACCCGCATTTTTTGTACAACAGCTTTTTTATATTAAAAACGATGTCGCGGATCGGAGATTACGAAAGCCTCGAACGATTCACCGATCAGCTTGGCGAATATTTTCATTTTGTTACCCGGAGCGCTGCGGATGAACTACCCCTGTCCGCAGAAGTCCATCACGCCAGGATTTACACCGACATCCAGGCGATGCGATTTTCAAACCGTATCGCCGTGATATTTGAAGAGCTTCCTCCGGCGTACGCCAAATTGATGGTTCCCAGGCTGATTCTGCAGCCGCTGATTGAAAATGCCTTCGAGCACGGGCTGAACCGGCTTACGGAAAACGGCTTGCTGCATGTCGGATTCGTACCGGTCAAAGACGGGCTGGACCTCATCGTCGAAGACAACGGGAACGGACTCGAAGCTGACGCATTAGGGAGATTAAAGGGCGAATTGACCGGCGTCGGAGAACAGAACGAAATTACGGGCATCGCCAACATCCATCGGCGAATTCGGCTCAAGTTCGGTTCCGAAAGCGGAATCGGCATGATGCGCAGCGCGTCCGGCGGGCTTAAAGTCGCCATCCACATCCGTTTTCGCGAGGAGGATCACGATGTACAGACTGTTGATCGTTGACGACGAAGCCATTATTGCAGACGGTTTATTCGAAGTATTTCAGAATGAATCGCAGCTTGATTTGGACGTATACAAAGCGTATTCCGGCAGAGCCGCGCTTCAATTGTTGAACGAGAACCGGATCGATATCGTATTGACCGATATTCAAATGCCGGACATTGACGGGATGCAGCTGTTGGATAAAATCCGCGAAAGCTGGCCGCAGTGCCGGGTCATTTTTCTCACCGGATATAATAAATTCGATTATGTGTATTCGGCGATTCAATACGAGGGCGTCAGCTACTTGCTGAAGACGGAAGGCTACGCGAAGGTGATACAGGCGGTCGCCCACGCGGTTGCCGACATCGAACAGGAATTCAAAGCGGAAGAGCTGCTCCTGAAGGCCAAGAAACAGCTCGACGCGACGGCTGAATGGCTCCAACGGGATTATTTCAACGGCATTTTCAAAGGAACCGCCCACGTACGCGAAATCAACGGGCCGCAGTTCGCGGAGCTGGGAATTCCGCTGGCGGCCAAGATGCCCGTGCTTATGCTGCTTGGGCGGCTGGACGAGCTCCCCGAAAGGTTCTCCTATGCGGATCGGGCCAGATGGCTCTACGGCATCAGATTGATCGCGGAGCGATATTTCGCGCCGCATGCCGTTTCCGTTCATTTCGTCGACGATGCCATGACGCTGATCTGGCTCATTCAGCCGGACGGAGGCGGCGAAGGGAACGTTGAAGACCCTATCGAGCTGTGGAGACGAACGCTGATCTATATTAAAGGCAACCTCGAATGGGTCCAAAATGCCTGCAAGGAAGCGGTGGGGGTTTCCCTGTCCCTGGCGCTTGACGATAGCCCGGTCCCTTGGCATGAGGCGCCGGAGCGATTCTCTATCCTTAAGATGCTGCTGAATTACCGGATCGGACAAGGCTCCGGGATGCTGGTCACCGATAAGAGCATCGTAGAGAAGGGCTTGCAGCAGTCGGTCGTCGGGGGCAGGGAAAAGCTGAACGTACGGCAGTTTAAGCTCGAGCAGTTGGCGGACGCGCTGGAGCATGGCCGCAAAGAAGAGGTCAACGCTACGCTGGACGCGATGGCCGGTCAGTTGGCGCCGCTGAAGAGCATCTATCTCATACCGGCCCAGGAGATTTACTACGCCACTGCGCTTATTTATTTATCCTATATCAATCGCTGGAATCTGGCGGAGAAGATGGCCTTGGATATCGGCCTGCACAAGCTGATGCGAATCGAAGAACACGGAAGCTGGGCGGATGCCATCCGGTTTTTGCGGAGGCTGACCGCTTCGCTTTTTGAAATTCAGGACAGCGAACAGGAAAAGCGGGCGCTCGACGCTGCCGGCCGCATTCAAAAGCACATCGCCGACAACCTCCATGACGAGCTCTCGCTGGTGAGGCTGGCGGATCTGGTTTACTTTAATCCCTCCTACTTATCCCGCTTATTCAAGCAAGTGACGGGAATTAATCTGTCCGACTATATATGCGAGGCGAGGGTGAAGAAGGCCAAGCAGCTGCTTGAAAATGCGAACACCAAAGTACAGGAGATCGCCGCTGCGGTCGGCTATAGTTCGCCAGCCAATTTTGCCCGTTTTTTTAAAAAGATGACACGCTTGACGCCTCAGGAATACCGGGATTCATGCCTCAACAAGTAAACAGAAGAATCGAAAGTGAAGACATGAATATAGAATCGCCCTGACACAGCATGTACAATTTTATTACAAGGGGCGGCTGGAACGAACGGTATGCGGCGAGCCTCTTGCGTCAAACATTCGGAGGGGGAGACGGATAGAATGAAAAATTCAGGTCCTGTCAAACGTTCGGCACTGCTACTGTCAATTGTAACGGCTTTCACAATGGCGGCCTGCAGTAACAACGACAATGCAGCAAGCAACACGCAAGCCCCGGCAACCGCAAGCGGCACAAACGAGTCAGGTAAGGCTACGGAAGATGTCAACTTTGATCAGATGGCGAAATATGACCCGGGCATTGAAGTCTCGATGGTTCGCGCGCAAGATTCCTCCACCAAGTTCAAGGACGGAGAGAGCTTCGAAAACAACATCTGGTCCAAGACCTACCTGGACACGCTCGGCATCAAAATCAATTATAAGTGGATCGTGCCTGAAGAACAGTACGAACAGAAGCTGAACCTGTCGATCGCTTCAGGCGATATACCGGATATCATTCCCGCCAGGGCCAAGCAGTTCAAGGATCTGGTCGAGAACGATATGGTGCTGGACTTGACCGACTTGTACGAGAAATACGCGACGCCCCTTACCAAAGAAATCATGAATCAGGATCCCATCGCATTTAACACCGGCAAGATCGACGGCAAGCTGATGGCGCTCCCCAATACCTCCTCTTCCATCGATACCTCCAATCTTCTGTTTGTCCGATCCGACTGGTTGACGAAGCTCGGCTTGCCGGAGCCCAAGACGATGCAGGACGTGCTGGCGATCAGCGAAGCCTTCACGAAGCAAGATCCGGACGGCAACGGCAAAAACGATACGATCGGCATGGCCCTTACCAAGTCGTTCATCAACGACGGCTTTGCGGGCGCGCAAGGCTTCTTCAACGGCTACCACGCCTATCCGGGCGTTTGGGTGAAGGACGCATCCGGACAGGTCGTCTACGGCAGCATCCAGCCGGAGATCAAGACGGCGTTGAAGCAGCTCCAGGACATGTACAGCGCAGGACAGATCGACGCCGAGTTCGGCGTCAAGGACGGCAGCAAGGTGGCCGAGACGGCAGCTTCCGGCAAGGTCGGCATTGAATTCGGCGCCATGTGGAATCCGGTCTGGCCGCTGCAGCAGACGATCGACAACGATCCCAAGGCCGAGTGGAAAGCGTATCAGCTCGCATCCATCGACGACAAGCCGGCCCTGGCGGCCGTGCACATGCCGGTAACCGAATATTTCGTCATCAACAAAGATGCCAAAAATCCGGAAGCCGCCATCAAGATGTTGAACCTCTTTGTTGAAAAGATGTGGGGCAAGACGGCGGACGCGGCCTACCTGGAAACCGAGGACATTCATAAGTACGCGACAGTACAAGCATGGCCTGCTCGTCAAAATCTGGACGCTTATCTGCATGTCATGGACGCCATCGAGACCAAGGATACCTCCAAGATGAACGCGGAAGAAAAGGTCTACTATGACAACGTGGTCGCGTTCAACAACGGAGACTTGACCAAGTGGAACCACGCCCGCATCTACGGCAGCAGAGAAAACTCCACCTTCTCCGTCATCAATCAATACGTCGAAAACAATCTGACGCTGTACGAGGCATTTTACGGAGCGCCTACGCCGACGATGAGCGAACGACGGGCGACGCTCGACAAGATGGAGTTGGAAGTGTTCACGAAGATTATTATGGGGCAGTCCATCGACACCTTCGACAAGTTCGTAGCCGACTGGAAGAAGCTCGGAGGCGACCAGATTACGAAGGAAGTCAACGACTGGGCCGCGGCAAGCAAGTAAAAGCATGAATCGAGCGGCAAGGAATCGCGGAGGGAAATGGGGCTGTTCGCTATTTCCCTCTTTTTATGGATGGGAACTTCCGGATGGGGGGATCTGACATGACGAACAAAAGACGATGGAGGGAGCTCCCCTTGCATCTGATGCTGTTGCCCGGAGTCATCAGCGTCCTGATCTTCAGTTATTTTCCGATGCTCGGGATCATCATCTCCTTTCAGAAATTCGTGCCTGCCAAAGGGATTTTTAAATCCAAGTGGACCGGCTTGGCCAATTTTGATTATGTGATGGCTTTGCCCGGCATTACAGGCGTCCTGTGGAACACCGTGTTTATCGCCATGATGAAGATCATTATCGGACTTGTCGTTCCGGTGCTGTTCGCGCTGCTGTTGAACGAAATCGGCAAGGAGTACTTCAAGCGCAGCGTACAGACTTTGATTTACCTTCCTTATTTTCTTTCCTGGGTCATCCTGGGCGGCATATTGATCGACATTTTGTCGCCTTCCAGCGGGATTGTCAACCAATTTCTAGGGACCTTCGGGATCAAGCCTATTTTTTTCCTGGGGGACGAGAAATGGTTTCCCTATACCCTGATTTTGACGGATACGTGGAAAAACTTCGGCTTTAACACCGTCATTTTCCTGGCTGCGCTGACTGGGATCGATCCGACCTTATACGAGGCTGCCGTTGCGGACGGGGCCAACCGCTGGAAGCAGACCTTCCATGTGACGTTGCCGGGCATCCTTCCCATCGTCACGCTGATGACCATATTGAGCCTGGGCAATGTGCTCAACGCGGGATTCGATCAGGTGTTCAACCTCTACAGCCCGCAAGTATACAGTACGGGGGATATTATCGATACGCTCGTATACAGAATCGGACTGGTCGACGCCCAGTACAGCGTGGCGACAGCCATCGGCCTGTTCAAGTCCGTCGTGTCCTTCACCTTAATCGTCGTATCTTATAGACTTGCCAACAGGTACACCGGCTACCGGGTATTCTAGCAAGGAAGGAGGCAGGCTGCTATGCAAATTCGAGTGTCGACGAGCCGCAAAGTCTTTTTAGCCATTAACTACGTGCTGCTCGGACTTACGGCCTTAATCTGTATCTTTCCGCTGATCAACGTGCTTGCGCTGTCCTTCAGCTCCAGCTCGGCAGCAACGGCCGGTTACGTCAAGCTGTGGCCGGTGGATTTTACGTGGGCATCCTATAAATTCGTAGCCAACAAGCCCGAGTTCATCAGAGCCTTCTGGGTGGCGGTCGAACGGGTCGCATTGGGCTTCGGGATCAATATGCTGATCGGCGTTCTGGTCGCTTATCCGTTATCCAAGGAAATATCCTCTTTCCGCTCGCGGAATATGTACGCCTGGTTCTTCATCGTGACGATGCTGTTCAACGGCGGTTTAATTCCCTTCTACATGACGGTCAAGACGTTAGGATTGCTCGACAGCATCTGGGTTCTGGTGCTCCCGGGCGCGGTAGACGTGTTCAATGTCATTCTGCTGATGAATTTCTTCCGCGAGCTCCCCCGCGAGATCGAAGAAGCGGCGAGTATCGACGGTGCAAGCTACTGGACGACTTTGTGGAAAATTTATATCCCTCTATCGAAGCCGGCTCTGGCGACGGTAACGCTCTTCACCGTCGTCGCGCACTGGAATTCCTGGTTCGACGGACTGATCCTGATGAATTCTCCCAAAAACTATCCGCTCCAAAGTTATCTGCAGACCGTCGTCATCTCCATCGACCTCGCCAGAATATCCTCTCAAAATGCGCTCTCGCTGTCGGAGATCTCCGATCGGACGACCAAAGCGGCGCAAGTCTTTCTCGCAGCCTTGCCTATCCTTGCGGTATATCCGTTCCTGCAGAAATACTTCATGAAGGGCCTGGTCATGGGAAGCGTGAAGGGTTAAATAGCAAGCGTAAAGGGCCGAAAGGCAAGCGTGAAGGGCCGGAAGGCAAACGTGAATGGCCGGAAGGCAAGCCGATGTCGTCAGGGCGGGCTCGATATGCCATAGACGAAGCGAGACGGGATGAAGCAGGTGCGTTTTCTGCTTCATCCTTTTTGCATGGGAGCACGCGCCGCTCGAACCGCGCCAACAAGTAAAGAACAGTCAATTCAAGTAAACGATCGATTATTGAGGCTATGCCTCTCAAGAAGACATAATAGAGGCAAGAGGAATCATCCTCGCATAACAAGGGGGAACGCGCATGACCGCACAACCGAGATACATCAAGACCTTATCTGCCGCAGTAATGCTTGCCATGGCCTTATCGGCCTGCAGCGGAAACAAGGACGACAACGGCGGATCCTCGCCGGCCACTTCGGCGTCGGCCGGCGAAGATGCCGGCATCCCGACGGACCCGTTCGGCGCCTATCCGGAGACGGTCAAGGTCACGTTCGGCAAATACCAGGGCCAAGAAGTTAAATTCGAAGGCAGCGACACGATCGACGATAACGTGATCATGCGCGAGTACAAGGAAAAGCTGAACATCGAAGTCCAAAACGCCTGGGTCGTCAAAGGCACGCCCGACCAATACGATCAAAAAATGAACGTCGTCATCGCCTCCAACGAACTGCCCGACCTGATGTATGTCAACGCGCAGCAGCTGAAGCAGCTGGTCGAAGCGGATCTGGTGCAGGACTTGGCGCCGGTGCTGGAAAAGTACGGCTCTCCGTTCGCCAAGGACGTCATGACGCAGGACGGCGGCAATGCGATCAAGTCGGCGACGTTCGACGGCAAGCTTTATGCCATCCCGCAAACGGGCTCCAACATCGACTCCACGCCGATCTTGTGGGTACGCGAGGATTGGCGCAAAAAGATGAACCTGCCCGAGCCCAAGACGCTGGACGATTTCCTGAAGCTGTCCGAGGCGTTCACCAAGCAGGACCCGGACGGCAACGGCAAAGCCGACACGTACGGACTCGGCGTCGGCAAAGACCTGTGGGGCGGCATGCCCGGACTGGAAGGCTTCTTCAACATCTACGGCGCCTTCCCGAGCAATTGGATTCAAGGCCAGGACGGCAGTCTCGTATACGGCTCCGTGCAGCCTGAGGTCAAGACCGCGCTCGCCAAGCTGAGCGAATTGTACAAGCAAGGCGAGATCGATCCCGAGTTCGCCTCCAAGGACGGCGGCAAGGTGGCCGAAGCGGCGACGAGCGGCAAGCTCGGCATGTACTTCGGTGCGATGTGGACGCCGCTATGGCCGCTGCAGGACGGCAAGAAGCAAAATCCGGATATGGAATGGCAGGCGTACGCGGTGCCTTCTCTCGGCAGCGAACCGGCCAAAGTCAGCGCCGCGTTCCCGGTGAGCCACTACTATGCCGTGAGAAAGGGCTTCAAAAATCCGGAGGCGGCCATCAAGCTGCTGAACCTGGACATGGAGCGCCAGTGGGGCTCGATGTACGATCCGGTCAAATACTGGAGCAAGGACCGCTCGATCGAATTCCGCAAGTATGCGATCTATCCGGAAGCGGAGCCTAGCCGACGCAACCTGAACACGCATTATGCCATCGTCGATGCGATGTCCACGAAGGATACTTCGAAGCTGAACGCGGAGGAACAGGACAGATATACGCAGATCGTCGATTACCTCGAAAAAGGCGATCTCACGGGCTGGGGCTACGAGCGCGTGTTCGGCACCGACAGCTCCTTCACCGTCATCGATCAGTACGTCAAAAATAATCTGGTGAACGACAACGCCTTCTACGGTGCGCCGACCGAGGCGATGGGCGAGAAGTCTTCCGCCCTCAGCAAGATGCAGCTGGAGAGCTTCACCAAGATTATCATGGGCGCGGCTTCGATCGATACGTTCGACAAGTACGTGACCGACTGGCAGAAACTCGGCGGCAGCGAAATCCAGAAGGAAGTCAACGACTGGAAGGCGCTTCAGAAATAATAGAGACGACCGGCCAGGACAGACGCGAAGAAGGGAAAAGTGACCCCATCGCTTTTCCCTTCTTCCATTCCCGGCCTGCCGGAGGAGGAGGAGAGAGTACGATGCCGACATGGCTGCGCAAGTTTCGCGAATGGCCGCTGCATGTGATGCTGCTGCCGGGCGTTATTCTGGTATTTATCTACAGCTACATTCCGATGGCGGGAATCGCGATCGGCTTCCAGAAGTTCATGCCTTCCAAAGGGCTGTTCGGCTCCAAATGGACGGGGCTGGACAATCTCCACTACATGCTGAACATTCCGGGGATCGGCCAGGTCGTCTGGAATACGATCTATATCGCTTCGCTGAAGATCGTATTCGGCCAGATCATCCCGATCGTCATAGCGCTTCTTCTGAACGAGATCGCCTTGCCGCGCATCAAAAAGGCGATTCAAACGTTGATTTACCTCCCCCACTTCCTCTCCTGGATCATCCTCGGGGGCATTCTCGTAGACATTTTGTCGCCGGGAAGCGGCATCATCAATCAATTTCTCGGCGTGTTCGGCGTCAAGCCGATTTACTTTTTGGGCGACAACCACTGGTTCCCGTTCACCCTCGTCGTCAGCGACATTTGGAAAGAGTTCGGCTTCAGCACGATCGTCTATCTGGCGGCGCTCACCGCCATTAATCCGTCGCTCTACGAAGCGGCTTACATGGACGGCGCCGGACGGTGGAAGCAGACCTGGCACGTGACGCTGCCGGGGATGATGCCGATCATCGTGCTGCTCGCCACGCTCAGTCTCGGCAACGTGCTGAACGCCGGCTTCGACCAGGTATTCAACCTGTACGGCCCGGCCGTTTATCAGAGCGGCGATATCATCGATACGCTGGTCTACCGGACGGGGCTCGTCGATATGCAGTACGGCGTCGCCACGATCGTCGGCCTGTTCAAGTCCGTCGTATCGCTGATCCTCATATCGGTCTCGTATTGGGTGGCCTACCGTTTCGCCAACTATCGCATCTTCTAGAAAGGAGGCCAGTCTCATGTACGCCAATACGGCCGGCAGAAAAGCCTTCCAACTCGCTAACTATACGTTTCTGATCGTGCTGTCGCTTGCCTGCATTTTCCCGCTGGTGCACGTACTGGCGATCTCGTTCAGCTCCAGCAGCGCAGCGACCGCAGGGCTCGTCACGTTCTGGCCCGTAGACTTCACGTATAAGTCTTACAAATATATTTTGGACGATCCGAGCTTCATCCGTTCGTTCGGCGTGGCGCTGCAGCGGGTAGCCCTCGGCACCGTGATCAACATGCTGCTCACGATCCTGATCGCGTATCCGCTGTCCAAGGAAGTCCGCAGCTTCCGCTTCCGGGGCATTTACGCCTGGTACTTCGTGTTCACGATCCTGCTGAGCGGCGGTCTTATTCCGTGGTATATGACGATCAAGTCGACCGGCATTATGGATTCCCTGTGGGCGCTCGTATTGCCCGGCGCGGTCCCGGTCTTTAACGTCATTCTGCTGCTGAACTTCTTCCGCGGCTTGCCCAAGGAGCTCGAGGAGGCGGCGTTTATCGACGGCTCCGGCTACTGGGGAGCGCTGTGGCGCATCTACGTGCCGCTCTCGATGGCCTCGCTCGCCACGATTACGCTGTTCACCGTCGTCGGCCATTGGAATTCCTGGTTCGACGGCCTGATTCTGATGAATTCGCCCGACCACTATCCGTTGTCCACCTACCTGCAGACGATTTTGACCAAGATCAACATGTCGTCGCTGAGCACGGATCAGATGAAGGATCTGGCGGCGGTGTCGGACCGGACGGCCAAGGCGGCGCAGATCTTCCTCGGCGCGCTGCCGATTCTGATCGTCTATCCGTTTTTGCAGCGATATTTCGTCAAAGGGATCGTCCTTGGGAGCGTGAAGGAGTAAAGTTGTGCACGGCCGAAGCATTGGGCGATAATAGGAGGCAACAACTTAGCCGAGGAGCGTCTTTCATGCCTAGAATGACGGAGTTCGTCCGATTGCGGTCGATTAACGCCAAGCTGATCCTCACCTTCCTGGTGGCGCTGGCCCCCATGTATCTGGTGAGCCTGCAGCTCAACCGCATGGGCTCGGACAGCGTCATGCAGCAGGTGAAGGACTCGATGAACTCCCGCGTCAACTATTATCTGACCTCGCTGCAGACGGCCGTCGACGGCATCACGAGACTGCAGCGCCAGTACGTCATCGACGAGGACATCCAGAAGCTCAGCAACATCGCGCCTTCCATGAGTTCGTTCGAGCGCGCGATGGCGCAGCGGCGGGTGCAGGACAAGATGATGCTGATGACGATCTCCAGTCCCTACGTGGCGGAGTCCCGGATTTATATTCCCATGATCGGCAAAACGATTCTGTCGGCGTCGGACGAAGGGGCGATGAGCGAGAGCGAAGTGGAAGACGCCAAGCGGACGGCGCTGGCGCAGCCGAAGCCGCTCGTGCAGATCGGAGACCGCCTGGTCGTTCAGTACGTCTCGCCGAATCCGCAGGTGTCGCAGGACAAGACTTCGTTTATTATGCAGATCGACATCTCGGCCAAGCATATCGTCGAGGAGCTGGAGCAACTGGCCAACGTGCAGGAGAGCGGAGCCGCCCTGATCAGCCGCTCGCAGAGCTGGACGGTGTCGACCATGGGCGAGGACGGTCTCGGCGACCGGGCGGTCGCGTTCGTCAATGCGCGGTACGACGCCGGCGAGCGGTCCGGCGAGGGCCGAATGTCGTACGCAGGACAGCGCTACCTCGTTGCCTACGCTTACTCGGAAGCGCTGAAGAGCTCGCTGCTGCTGACGCTGCCGGAGGACGAGGCCATCGGCCCGCTGAATCGCTATCGGGACTGGTTCTGGCTGCTGTCGGGTTTGTCGCTGCTGACGGTCATTCTGTTTTCCTCCTCGATCTACCGGGTCATCCACAAGCCGATTCGCAGCATGGTGTTCGCCTTCCGCAAGCTGGAGCGGGGCGATATGGGCACCCGCATTCACATGCGCAGGCAGGACGAGTTCCAGTATTTGTACACCCAATTCAATATTACGGTGGACAGGCTGAAGTCCCTGATCGAGGAAGTGTACGAGAGCCGGATTACGCTTCAGCGTTCGGAGCTCAAGCAGCTGCAGTCGCAGATCAATCCGCATTTTTTGTACAACACGTACTTCCTCGTACACCGCATGGCCAAGGCGATGAAGGTGGACGAAGTGATCCGCGCTACCGAGTATCTGGGGGTCTACTTCCAGCACATCACCAGGAACGCTTCGGAGTTCGTGCCGCTCGAGCAGGAGTATCGGCATATCGTCGCCTACATCGAGCTGCAGTCGCTGCGCTTCCATCATCGGATCAAGCCGAGCTTCGAGCCGCTGCCGGAAGCGCTGGCGGCCGTATCCGTCCCCCGTCTGCTGCTGCAGCCGATGGTGGAAAACGCTTATCAGCACGGACTTAAGGAGAAGCTGGAGGGCGGAATTCTGCGAATATCCGTCAGCGAACGCAGCGAACGCAGCGAAGCGCGGGAGGACCGCCATACGGAGAAAACGATAAGCTTCGTCGTCGAGGACAACGGCGACGAGTTGAGCGATGCAGCGCTGGACGCGCTTCGGAGCAGCCTGGCCGAGCGGCACAGCGATCAGGAGACGACGGGGCTGCTCAACGTTCATCTGCGGGTCCGGCTCCGCTACGGCAGTCATTATGGCATCATATTGTCCCGCAGCGCGCTCGGCGGTCTTCGCGTGGAGCTCTCGCTGCCGCTGGACGGGAAGAAGGAGGGCCTATGATTCGAATTCTGGTCGTCGATGACGAGCCGTATATCGTGGAGGGGCTGGTCGGCCTGATCGAGGAGGCGGAGTGGCCGGATCTGGAGGTGCGCAGCGCGCTGTCTTCGCGTCAAGCGCTGGAATGGCTTGGCCGGACGAAGGTGGATATCGTACTCTCCGACATCCATATGCCGGGCATGAACGGACTTGAGCTGCAAAAGCGGATCCTGCAGCTATGGCCGCGCTGCAAGGTTGTTTTTCTGACCGGACACAATGAGTTCGAATATGCCAAGGAGGCGCTTCGGAACGGCGCTGCCGGCTACATTCTGAAAACCGACGGGGACGAGGCGATCCTCGGTACGCTCAGGCAAACGATCGATAGCGTGCTGGAGCATTCCGCCCGCGAATCGTACCTGGCCGACGCGCAGCTCCAGATGCGCAGCGCGCTCCCGCTGCTGCAGAAGGAATACCTGCTCGAGCTGCTCCGAACGCCGGCCGCTTCGCCGCAGTCGCTGGCGGACCAGTTGGGCAAGCTGAAGGTGCCGCTGTCCGGGGAGGAACCGGTGCTGCTCGCGCAGGCGCGGGTCATGAACTGGAAGGAGGAGCTGAGCGCGGCAGACCGCACGCTCATGCTGTATGCGATCCGCAATATTGCCGACGAATATTGGCAGCCGGGCTCGGAGCTGATCTCGTTCAGCTACGATGCCGGACGGATCGTCTGGCTGCTCCAGATCCGTCAGGATGAAGCGGACGACAGCCCGGAGGGCCGCGAAGCCGCCTGGGAGCGGCTGAAGAGTTATGCGTTCGGGAATCTGGAGTCGATCCAAGCCTCCTGCCGTGAGCTGCTGCGCCTCTCCGTGTCCTTCGCGATGGCGGCCGGGCAGACCGCATGGGAGAAGCTGCCGGATCAGGCCGAATCGCTCGACCTGATGTTCCACCGCAGCTTCGGCATGGGAGACGAGCTGCTGCTGCGGGAGTCCGCTGGCGAAGAAAATGAGCTGCAAGCGGTCAAAGGGCCCGTCGTCCGCGCCTCCGTGAACAAGGTCGCTACGCTCGCCGCGCTGCTCGAGGGCGGGAAGCAGCGGGAGCTGGAGCGGGCGCTGCGGGATTATATGCTCGATGCGAGCCTGCTCGAAGGACCGGAGCCGGTCAGGATCACTGTCTATTACCAGCTTGTGGCCATGTTCATGAACGACATGCTGCGCAGCGAACTGTACCCGGTGCTCGGCGGCCGGCTCGATCTCTCGCGGTTGACCCGGTACGATGCGCATGCTTCGTGGGAGGAGCGCCTGGCGTACCTGACGTCCCTCATCGATATGATTTTCGAGGTTCGGCTCTCCGGACAGCAGCGCCAGAACGACGAGCTGGTGTCCAAGCTCAAACAATATATCGACACCCATATTTCAGGGGACATCTCCCTGACCAGGCTCGGAGAGGTAGCGGCGTTCAACGCCAGCTATTTATCGAGAATATTCAAACAGTATTCCGGCATCAATTTGACGGAATATATCATGCAGGCGCGCATCAACGAAGCCAAGCGCCTGCTCCGGGAGACCGGCTTGCAGGTGCAGGAGATCACGAAGGCGGTCGGCTTCGAGTCGGCGGCTTACTTCATTCGGCTCTTCAAGAAAGAGACGAACCTGACGCCTCAGCAATACCGGGAAATGAATATCTGAAGACGATCGGTCGCGCAGCGGCTCCGGCCTTCCGCCATCGCCCGCGGGGAAACGGTCGAACGCGGAAGGCGGCCGTGGACGGAAGACGGCCCATCGACTGTAATCTAACTAAGATCTAAGATAGATTCGAACTTGAAGCCAAGAGGTGACGCGCTGTGAAGCCTTCCGCTTTTTTACAAATGGGTCCTTTGCAAGCGGTGTTCGAAGAAGGCGGCTTGCGCGCGATCGCGTACGGCGGCACGGAGATCGTTCGCGGCTTGTACGCGGCCGTGAGAGACCGGAATTGGGGCACGGTCGCGCCCCGCATAACGGACGTTCGGTCCACGAAGTCGGCGGACGAATGGACGCTCCGCTTCGTCAGCCGCCATACGCACGGCGAGATCGACTTCGAGTGGACCGGCGTCGTCGCGTTGCGTCCGGACCGGCTTCGCTTCGATTTCGACGGCGTCGCCCATACAACGTTTTTGAAAAACCGGATCGGCTTCTGCGTCCTGCATCCGATGTCGTTCGCCGGCTTGCCGGCGGCGATCCGGACGAAGGAGGGTATCGTGAACGGCGCCTTTCCGAGCGCGATTGCGCCGCATCAGCCGTACAAGGCGATGCAGGGCATCGCGTACGAGCCGGCGCCGGGCTTGCGCGTGAGCATGGCCTTCGACGGGGATTCGTTCGAGATGGAGGACCAGCGGAACTGGACGGATGCCTCTTACAAAACGTATTGCACGCCGCTCGATCTCCCCTTCCCGGTCCGGCTGGAAGCGGGTCAGCGCTTGACGCAATCGGTCCTGATCCGGATTGCCGGGGACGCGGCCGCCGATGGCGGCAACCTTGAACGGGCGACCGGTTGGCGCGCCGACGCGGCGGAATCGCTGCGGCAGGAACGGCCGGCCGATGGCGCCGATTCGGGCGCAGGCGCAGCGCCGGGCACGACCGTCAGGATCGAGGTCGATCAGGCGGTCGTCTGCCCGCTGCCCGCGATCGGGCTGGCGCTGTCTGAGGACGAGCCGGCTGCGCATGCCGCCGAATGGCTGGATCGGCTGCGGCCGGCTCATCTGCACGTCTCGCTCGACCTGGGCGAGGACGGTTGGCGCTCGCGGCTGGAAGCGGCTGCGGCCGCCGCTGCCGGGTACGGCTGCGGCCTGGCGCTGGAGCTGCTGCTGGATGCGACGAGGGAGCGTTTGCCGGCGCTCGTCCGGCTGATCGCGGGTTCGGGGGGCGGGCGGACGCTGCCGGTCATACGGGTACTGCCTTATGCGGCCGGCGCGTTCGTTTCGGACGCGGACACGCTGCGCGAGGTGCGGGAGGCGCTGCTGGCTGTCGGACTGACGCCGCCCGTCGGCGGCGGTACGCGGGCTTATTATGCGGAATTCAACCGCGCGGCCCTGCCGCTGGCGGAGCTGGAGCTGGCGGCTTATACGATCAACCCGCAGGTTCACGCCTTCGACGATCGCTCCTTGATGGAGACGCCGGCCGCTCAGCGCGCGACGGCCATGGACGCCGCGGCGAAGTCAGGCAAGCCGCTCTACGTCGGGCCGATCACCTTCAAGCCGCGCCTCAATCCGAATGCGACGAGCGGCGGCGGCGCGGTCCCGCTCGCCGACCGGACGGACGCCAGGCAGCACGCGCCGTTTGGCGCGGCCTGGACGCTCGGCAGCGTCTCGGCGCTATGCGTGCCGGCGGTGCGCGGACTGACTTATTTCGAGACGGCCGGGCCGCTGGGCCTTGTATGCGGCGGCAAGCCGAGTTCGCTTTACTTCGTCATGCGCGATCTTATGGAAACGCCCGGCGCCGGCGTGCTGTCCGTCGGCCGCTCGTCCGAAGACGTCGCCGTTCTGGCGCTCCGCACGGGCGAAGGGTGCATGCGGATGCTGCTGGCCAACACGACGCCGGCGCCGCGTGCCGTGGAGATCGACGCGGGAGGCGCGTATGGGTGCCGGACCGTAACCTCGTACGACGACTTCGACCGGCGCGAACGTCCGGCGGCGACCGTCGAAGCGATGCCGGTACGTCCCGCTGATGCGAGCGACCGCGCGATTCGCAGCATATTGGCGCCTTATGCGTGCCTGCGCCTGGATTTTGAGAAAGACTTCGATACCGATACAAAGGAAGGAAGGTGAATCGCGGGTGCAGCAAACCTTTGTCCGCGCAACCTATTTAATAGAGACGCCGCATGATCCGCATCGCGCCGCCGCCGTTATGGCGGGAGAGCAATCGACCGGCACCTTCGTCGCCGTACCCGGCGAGACGGACGAGGTGAAGGCGCGCAGCGCCGCCCGGATCGTCTCCGTTCGCCTGCTGGAGACCGTTCGCGAGCCGTCATTGCCCGGCGCAGCCGTGCCGCCCGGCCATAACGGAGATTACTACCGCTGCGAAGTGATTCTCGATTTCCCTTACGTGAACTTCGGTCCGTCCATCCCTAATCTGATGGCGACGGTAGCCGGCAACCTGTACGAGCTGCAGGAATTTTCGGGCATTCGCCTCGTCGATCTGACCTTGCCCGACGCCTTCGCGGACGCGTATCCGGGCCCCAAGTTCGGGATGGCCGGAACGCGCAGGCTGGCCGGGGTCTACGACGGCCCGATCATCGGGACGATCGTGAAGCCGAGCGTCGGACTGACGATCGAGGAGCTCGGCGCGACCGTGCGCGGGCTCGCCGAAGCGGGACTCGACTTCATCAAGGACGACGAGCTGAACGCCAGTCCGCTGTTCGCGCCGTTCGACCGCAAGGTGAAGGCCGTCATGGAGGAGATCGAGCGCGTCGCGGACCGGACGGGACGCAAGACGATGTACGCCTTCAACATCACCGGGGACATCGACGAGCTGCGGCGCAACCACGATCTCGTGCTGCAGGCGGGCGGCACCTGCGTCATGGTCAGCATCCAGAGCATCGGGCTCGCCGGATTGGCTTATCTGAACCGTTACAGCGAACTGCCGATTCACGGCCACCGCAACCAATGGGGCATGATGACGCGGCATCCGATGCTCGGCATGGCCTTTCCCGCCTATCAGAAGCTGTGCCGTCTCGCGGGGGCCGACCATCTGCACGTCAACGCGCTGAACAGCAAGTTTTACGAGAGCAACGCGTCGGTCATCCGCTCGGTCGAGGCCATCCGCGAGCCGTTGCTGGGCGGCTACGAGGCGGTGCCGGTGCTGTCGTCCGGGCAATCGGCGGCCACGGCCGAAGAGACCTATCGGGCGCTGGGCACCTGCGACCTGCTGAACGTGGCCGGCGGCGGCATCATGGCCCATCCGGACGGACCGGCGGCCGGCGTGCGCAGCATGAAGCAGGCCTGGGAAGCCGCCAGGCAGGGCATCGGCGCCGCGGACTACGCGGTGTCGCATTCCGAGCTGCGGCGGGCGCTCGCGCAATTCGGCGGACGGCAGGCTTTGCCGTCCAAGGAAGAGGGCTGAGGCGATGAAGGAACTGAGGCTTGAGCTGGAGCAGCGATTGGGACGCGATGCGGAGCAGGAACGAGATCAGGAACGAGATCAGGAACGAGATCAAGAACGAGATCCGAAACGAGATTCGGAACAAAAAGGGGAACGCGCACAGGTACGGCAGCAGGAACAGAAACGGGAAAAGGAATCAGGCATGCTGCTGTCGTTTTACGGCGACGACTTTACGGGCTCTACGGACGTGATGGAGGCGCTGGCGCTGAACGGGGTGCGGACGGTGCTCTTCCTGGAGCCGCCGACGCCGGAGGTGCTGGCCGAGCAGTTCCCGGACGTCCGGGCGTTCGGCGTGGCGGGCGTGAGCCGGGCGATGAGCCCGGACGAAATGCAGCGGGAGCTGGAGCCGATTTTCGAACGGCTCCGGGCGATCCCGACCCCGATCGTGCATTACAAAATATGCTCTACCTTCGATTCGTCGCCGGAGGTCGGCAGCATCGGGCGCGCGATCGAGCTCGCGGCAGCGATTGACCCGGAGCAGCGCTGCGTGCCGCTGCTCGTCGGCGTTCCCGAGCTTAAGCGTTATACCGTCTTCGGCCATCATTTTGCCGCAGTCGGGGAGCGGACGCACCGGCTCGACCGGCATCCGACGATGTCCCGTCATCCGGTCACCCCGATGGACGAAGCCGACCTGCGCGTCCATCTGTCCCGGCAGACGGACAAGACGATCGGCCTGATGGACATTCTCGATCTGGCCGGAGACGGCGAGGCCGTTCGGCGCCGGCTGGCGGCCCGCATGGCGGACGGCCCCGACGTGCTCCTGTACGACGTCCTCGACGGAGAACGGCTGAAGCGGGCCGGCGAGCTCATCTGGGAAGCGGCCGCGCAGGGAGAGAACCGGGTCGTCGTCGGTTCCTCGGGCATCGAATACGCGCTGACCGCGCACTGGCGCGAGATCGGATCGGCCGTCCCCGACGCGGCGATGCTGCAGCCCCGCGGCGCCGTCGACCGCCTGCTGGTCGTCTCGGGGAGCTGCTCGCCGACGACGGAATCGCAGATTCGGCATGCGATCGCCGCGGGCTTCGCCGCCGTGCCGATTCAGGCCGACAAGCTCGTCGATCCGGCGACTGCTGAGCAGGAGCGGCGCAGACTGACCGAGCAGGCGAACGCGCTCTTGCGCGAGGGCCGGAGCCCGCTGCTGTACACGGCCCTTGGCGCCGAGGATCGGGCCATCGGCGCGACGAGGGAGAAGCTGGCCGGGACCGGCCGCGCGGCTGCCGATACCGGCCAGCTGATCGGCGAGCAGCTGGGACGGTTGACCCGCGAAGTCGTCGCGGACAACCGGCTGACGCGCTTCCTCGTGGCGGGCGGCGATACGTCCGGCTTCGTGACGCGGGAGCTCGGCATTTACGCGCTCGAGTGCTTGATGCCGCTCGCGCCGGGCGGGCCGCTGTGCCGGGGCTACGCCAAGGACGCCCGCTTCGACGGCGTCGAGCTGGCGCTCAAGGGCGGCCAAGTGGGCCGGGAAGATTATTTTGTGCGCGTGCTTCAAGGCAGATAAGCAGCGGGGTAATGCGCCGGCAAGTCGTTGCCGGTCCTTGAAGACGGCCGGCAGCAATCCCTTATCCTAATAAATCCTAAGGAGTGAGTCTGATGACAACGACAATCGCGTTAATCGGAGCGGGCGGCAAGATGGGAAGCCGGATTACGGACAACTTGAAGGATGTATCCGCCTATGACATGCGTTATGCGGAGATCAGCGAACGGGGGCTCGAAAATCTGGGCGGACGCGGGTTGTCCGCCACGCCGCAAGCCGAAGCCGTACCGGCGGCGGACGCGGTCATCCTGGCCGTCCCGGATGTCGCCATCCGGCAAGTGGCCGCCGTCGTCGTGCCGCTGATGAAAGCCGGCGCCATGCTGATCGTGCTCGACCCTGCGGCGGCGTACATGGGACATTTGCCGGAGCGGAGCGACGTAACCTATTATGTCGCGCACCCTTGTCATCCGCCGGTATTCAACGACGAGACGGAGCCGGCCGCGCGCAAGGATTACTTCGGCGGCGTCCATGCCAAGCAGGCGGTCGTCTGCGCGTTGATGCAGGGGCCCGAGGCGCACTATGCGCTCGGCGAAGGAATCGTTCGGGACATGTATGCGCCCGTCATGCGTACGCATCGCGTCACGGTGGAACAGATGGCGATGCTCGAACCGACGATGGCGGAGACGATCGGCGCCGCTGCCGCGATGTTTCTGCGGCAGGCGATGGACGAGGCGGTCCGGCGCGGCGTGCCGCAGGAGGCGGCGCGGGACTTCATGCTGGGACATATACAGATCGAGCTGGCGATCGCCTTCGGCGAGGCGGGCAATCCTTTCTCCGACGCTTGCCAGGTCGCGATGGAATACGGACGCCGCTATTGGCTCAAGGATGGGTGGGAGCGCTTGTTCGATCCGGAGCAAGTCCGCGATCAGATCGACGTGATGCTTCATCCGGACAAGCTGGGCGCGATCGTCGAGCAGGACTAACGGGAGGCGGCGAAGGCGATGTGGAAGGTTGGATTGATCGGAACCGGTTATTGGTCCGTGAATCATCTGAATGCGTGGCGGCGGATTCCCGGCGCGGAGATAGCGGCGCTTTGCAACAGAAGCCCCGGGAAATTGGAACGACGGGGGGCGGAGTTCGGCATTCCGCACGCGTCGCTCTATACGAGCCTGGACGATTTTTTTGCCCGCGACGACGTGAACGTCGTGGATATCGTCACGGGCCCGGAGACGCATCTGGAGCTGGTCACCCGCGCCGCGCGGGCAGGCAAGCACATCATGTGCCAGAAGCCGTTCGCGTCGTCGCCGGAGGAGGCCGAGGAGATGGTGCGGATCGCGGAAGCGTGCGGCGTGCGGCTGATGGTGACCGAGAACTGGCGGTGGCTGGAGCCGAACCAGATCATCAAGCGGGTGCTCGAGAAGGGAACGATCGGCCGGGTTCAGGTCGGCCGGTACATTCATACGGATTACTACACGTCGCGGATGGCGCCGGGCATCCCGCTGCCGCAGCCGTTTTTCCGCGAGATGCCCCGGCTGCTGTTTTACGAGATGGGCGCGCATTGGTTCGACACGCTGCGTTTCTTCTTCGGCGACCCGCAGCGGCTATACGCGGAGACGCTGCGGGTGAGCCCGCATATCGCGGGCGAGGACAGCGGTATCGTGACGCTTGGCTACGATGACGCGTATGTCGTCATGGACATGAGCTGGGCGACCCGGCGGGAGCTGGACGGACCGCCTGCGGAGCAAGTGCGGGCCGAGCATCGGGAGCAGATCGTCATCGAAGGCGAGCGGGGGACGGTAAAGCTGTATATGGACGGCAAAATCACCTTGATCGACGGGCAAGGCGCGGAGACGGTCGTGGCCGAGCGGACGGAGCTGGATCATGCGGAGAGCCATTTCAGGCTGCAATCGCATTTCATCGAATGTCTGAACGACGGCCGGCCCTTCCAGACGAGCGGCGAAGACAACGTGCGGACGCTGAATCTCATCTTCGCGGTCTACCGAAGCGCGGAGCGGCATGAAGTCGTTCGCGATCCGGCCACTCGGTCACCGATAGGGGAGGCATAGAGGAAAAGCGTGCCGCTATCGCACCTCGGGGCCGCGGCTTGGGTAGGCATAGAGGAAAAGCGTGCCGCTATCGCACCTCAGGGCCGCGACTTGGGTTGGCATAGCGGCAAAGCGTGCTGCAATCGCGCCTCTAGGCCGAGCCTGGACGGGGACTGAATCCGACCCGAATGTTAAAATAGGGTTGCAATAAGATCACGCACAAGGGCGGTTGATTTTCAGTGACCGAATCACACGTTCAGAAACCCGCAGAACTGATGAAGGAACGCGCCTACAGGAAAATCCACGAGGCGATTTTAAACGAGACGTTTCATCCGGGCGCTTTTTTGTCGGAGCGCCGATTGATCGAATTTTTGGGCATGAGCAAGACGCCGATCAAGTCGGCGTTGGACCGGCTGGAATCCGAAGGCTTCGTTCAGGTATCGCCCAAGCAGGGCATCCTCGTCAAGGATCTGGCGATCGACAAAGTCCGCGACATCTTTGAACTGCGCATGGTGCTCGAGCTTCACATCTGCGGCCAGCTGGCAGGTCGCCTCAAGCCGCACGAGGCCGACCTGCTCGAGCATAATCTCGCAAGGCAGAAACAAACCGCCGACGAAGAGGACGAGCCTGGCTTCACGAGATCGGACTCCGAATTCCATCTGCTCCTGAGCCGATTTTCCGGCAATGCCGAGATTCACGCGGTGATGACGATGTATCAGGCGCATCTGTACCGGTTCGCGCTCCGGATTATCCGCCGGGTGCCGAACCGGATGCAGGCCGCGTATCGGGATCATCTGGACATCTTCCGGGCGCTGGCTGACGGAGACGAAGAGAAGTGCCGACGGCTGATCCGGGAGCATCTGGCGTTCGGCAAGGGCGTATTGACGAATTAATCGAATGCCGCGCGGAAGCTGCGGCGCGTCAAGGAGGAGGAGACGAGGGATGAGCAAGGCGATGCAAGCGCTCCATGTCGGAGACAATGGACGGATATTGACCACGGCGGACGGGAAGCCCTTCTTCTGGCTCGGGGATACGGCATGGGAGCTGTTCCACAAGCTGAACCTGGAGGAAGCGGAGCTATACTTGCGGACCAGGGCGGCGCAGTCGTTTAATGTGGTGCAAGCCGTCGCGCTGGCGGAATTCGAAGGCGTCACGACGAACAATGCATACGGTCGCAAGCCGTTGACCGTCCTGAGCGACGGATCGGTCGATCCGTTGCGGCCGGATACGGACGGCGAATACTCCTATTGGGATCACGTCGACGCGATCGTCCGCATGGCCGCGGAGCTGGGCATCTATATCGCGCTGCTGCCGACCTGGGGCGACAAATTCAATCAACTGTGGGGCAAGGGGCCGGAGATTTTTACGCCGGACAACGCTTATGCGTACGGCCGCTGGCTGGGAGAACGGTACAAAAACGAGCCGAACGTCATTTGGGTGCTCGGCGGCGACCGGCCGCTTCAGACGCGGCAGCACTTCGAGATCACGAATCGGCTGGCAAGCGGCTTGGCTGACGGCGACGAGGGGCGTCATCTGCGTACCTTCCATCCGAACGGCGGCATCTCGTCCTCGCTGCACGTGCACGACGAGCCTTGGCTGGACTTTAACATGATCCAGTCGTCGCATGACGTCGGGGAACGCACCAACTATAAGCTCGTGCAAGCCGACTACGCCAAGCTTCCCGCGAAGCCGACGTTCGATGCGGAGCCCTGCTACGAGGACATTCCGCGCGGGTTCAACGCCGACAACGGCTATTTTGACGAAGCCGACGTGCGCAAGGCCGCTTATTACGCCGTATTCGCCGGCGGATTCGGCCACACGTACGGGCATCACTCCGTCTGGTCGATGTGCGGCGGCGCATACAGCTCCGTCGAGTTCGACGAGCCCGGCGTTTTTTTCATCATGAGCTGGCAGGAGGCGCTGCACCGTCCGGGAGCCGCGCAGATGAAGCACTTGCGCGCGCTGATGGAATCCCGGGATCTTGCCTCGCGCGTGCCGAATCAGGAGCTGATCGCGCACAATTACACGGGCTCTAACTATATGACGGCCACGAGCGGGCCCGGTTACGGCCTGATCTACTGTCCGAACGGTCTGCCCGTCCAAGCGGCGCTAACGCGCATACCGGGCGATCGCGTAGTGGCATCCTGGCACTGTCCGCGCACCGGCCAATCGTCGCTCATCGGCGAGTTCGAGCCGGAAGAGATCCGCGCCTTCACGCCTCCGTCCCGCGGGAGAGGCAACGACTGGATCTTATGTCTGGATTATCGCTGATCGGAGGCGCCGGCATGTTCAAAACTTACGCGATAGATTGGCAGGTCGGCTGGAGCGATACCGCGGACGGCGCGCCGGAACGCCTGGTGCCCGCCACGGTGCCGGGCGCGGTCCAGCTGGACTGGGCCAAGGCCGAAGGTTGGGACGATCACGATTACGGCGACAACTGGCGGCAGTACGAGTGGATGGAGGACAAATACTGGACGTACCGCGCCCGCTTGGACGTGCCGGCGCTGTCCGGCTGCTGGAGCTCGCCAAATCGGCGAATATGAATATGCTGCGCGTATGGGGCGGCGGCATCGTCAACAAGGCATCCTTCTTCGAGCAATGCGACGAGTTGGGCCTCATGGTCTGGCAGGAGTTCCCGCTGGCCTGCAATTCGTATCCCGACTCCCCATCCTATCTGAAAGTGCTGGATCAGGAGTCGCGCTCCATCATCGGGCGCTTGCGCAAGCATGCCTGCGTCGTCCTCTGGTGCGGCGGCAACGAGCTGTTCAACGCCTGGTCGGGAATGACCGATCAATCGTATCCGCTCAGGCTGCTGAACGCGAACTGCTATGAGCTGGACCCGTCCACGCCGTTCATCATGACCTCGCCGCTCGAGGGCATGGGCCACGGGCATTACGTGTTCCGATACGAGACGGGGGAAGACGTGTTCCAGGCGATGTTCCGCTCGCAAAATACGGCCTATACGGAATTCGGCGTGCCCTCGCCTTCGCCGGTCGAGCAGTTGAGACGCTTCATCCCTCCGGAAGACCTTTATCCGCCGAAGCCGGGCACGGCATGGGAGAGCCATCATGCGTTCAACGCGCTGGCCGAAAACATGTGGCTGATGTCGGATCAGCTGGAATACTACTTCGGTCCGCACGAGACGCTGGAGCAGCTCGTCGAGCAGGGCCAGCTGCTCCAGGCGGAAGGCTACAAGTGCATCTACGAGGAATCGAGACGCCAGAAGCCCAAGTGCGCGATGGCGCTCAACTGGTGCTACAACGAGCCGTGGCCGACCGCCGCCAACAACAGCATCGTCTGCTGGCCGGCCGAACCCAAGCCTGCTTACTATACGATTCCTGACGCTGGAGCTCGTCGTAGCCGATCGACCGGATTGGGGATCGTCCTACACGGTGCTGCTTAAAAGCGATCGTCCGAAGGCAGCGGCGCGCTTAACGTTGAACGTTTAAACGAAGACAAGCGCCGTTTAATCCATTGACTTCCGCCATAGCCTCAGGCAGACTATATGAACATCTGACAAAAGAGGTTCATATCGACATGACATTTCTTCGCAATTGGCAACAAATCATGATGCTCGCGCTGCCGTCTTTGTTCGCGTTCGCGACGCAGACGGTCACCGGCACCGTGAACCTGATCATGGTCGGGCATCTGGGCATCGTCGTCATTGCCGTCGTCGGCGTTTCCAATATTATTATGTATAACGTGTTCGCGCTGTTCTCGGGCATCGGGCACACGGTCAATTACCTCGTCGCGCAAAATTACGGGGCGGGGGAGATGCGCAAGGGGATCGACCGGACGTATTTGGCGTTGACCGCGAGCGTCGGCATCGGCGCGCTGATCGTGCTGGCCGGCTGGCTGGCGAGCGAGGGCGTGCTCACGTTAACAGGCGGATCGGAGAACGTGGTGCGGACGGGCGCCGACTACCTCGAGCTGCGATTTTACGCGATGGCGTTCGGCATCGTCAGCTTCGTGTTCCACGGTTTTTTCCGCGGCGTCGGGAATACGCGCATCTCGATGATCGTGGCGATCGTCTCCAATTTGATCATGATCGGCCTGACCTACGGCTTCGTCAACGGCGCGCTGGGTTTGCCCGAGCTCGGGGTCAAGGGAGCCGGCTGGGCCATCCTCATCGGGGAAGCGATCCAGCTCGCGCTATGCCTGCTCGTCTTCTACGGACCGATGCACCGCAAGTTCGGCACGCGCGCGATCCCGAAGCCGGATTGGAAGGAGCTGCGGCTCGTCGCCCAGGAGAGCGGCAAGCTCGGACTGATGGAATTTTCGATGAGCGTATCGATGTACATTTTCACGATGTTCGTCGCCCGGCTTGGAGACGCGGCGCTCGCGGCGAACGAGGTGGCGCTGAACGTCATGTCGTTCGGCTTCATGCCGGCGTTCGCCTTCGGATCGACGGCGACGATCCTGGTCGGCCAGGAGATCGGACGCGGCCAGCCGCTGCTCGCGCGCAAGGCCGGCACGGATACGGCGGTGTTGGGCAGCTTGTTCATTTTGCTGCTCGGCACGGCGGAGCTGATCTGGGCGGTCCCGATCGCGCGGATGTTCAGCGACGACCCGCTCGTATACGACATCGCCGCGAGACTCATTCAAGTGTCGGCCTTCTTGCAGATCTTCGATGCGCTTTACAACTTCTACGCCGGAGGGCTGCGCGGGATCGGGGATACGACGTTCCTGATGCGCGCGTCCCTTGCGCTCAGCTTCCTGCTGTTCGTGCCGCTCACGTACTTGCTCGTCCGGGTGGCGGACTGGGGCAGCGTGGGGGCATGGCTCGCGCTGTATACGTTTCTGACCGTGCTCGGCACGACCGTGGCCATACGCTATTATCGGACGGACTGGCATGCGGTTCGGCTCAAAGAAGCGCATGGCTGAGCAGAACGGCTTTTTTGGCCCTATCGTCAGGGACCGCGTCCGCGCGGTCTCTTTTTGTCGCGGAGAGAGCAGGCGAATAGCGAAGACAGCAGTAGATTTCAGGCGGGCAAGCATGCTAGTTTAGGCCTTGTTCTTCGATTTATCGGCAGGAAGGAGGGCGTGCGGACTTCGGTCGGACGAGAAGCAGATGAAGACGTCCGTTTTTGAAAGCGAATTCAATGAAACCGCGAATGTAAACCGTACAGAGGGAAGGGTGCGATCAATTGAGAAAATTCGGGCTTCGGCTGTTCACGCTTGCGATATGCGCGGCGGCAGCCTTGTGGGCATGGCCGCGGGAAACGCATGCAACGACGACGGCGATCACGCAGTTCGTACTGAAGGACGAGATGGGCATATACGATTTTCCGGAGGAGCTCGTCAGCTACGACGTTGCATTCCCCGCAGGCTCCGCAACGGCAAGTCATCTGAAGCTGACCGATGCGGCGGGCGCGGCGATCGAGTACCAGCTGTCGAACGTCGCGCAGTCCGGCGGCTATCTGACGAGCGCGACCGTGAGCTTCCGGACCGGCCTTGCCAAGCTGGCGACCAAGACGTATGCCCTCGTTCAGGATACGGACTATACGCCTTCCTTTACCGACCATGTAACTTTGACGGACAACGGGGACCATACGGCGACGCTGTCGGCCAATTTCCAGCAGATCAAGGTGCCTTACGGAAGCGTGGATTATAGCGCGGTCGCCCTGTCCGGCCTGAACGCGCCGATCATCGCCTATGGCCGCGAGGCGGGCACGCTGATCGGAGCAGGATCCTTCGTCGCGCCTGCCGCGGCGACGGCGAGCCGCGTGACGGGCGAGGTCCTGGAGGACGGGCCGCTGTATTTAAAATATAGAGTGAGCTATTCACTCACCGGCGGCAAGTCTTATGCGGTCGTCCTGACCGTCCGGCACAATGAAAAGTATGTCGCCTACGACGAGTCCCTCTCCGGATTGACGGAAGCGGACGGCGTCTCCTTCAAGCTGTCCTACAAGAACGGCGTCGATCCGAACGGGCGCATCTCGTTCAGCAACGGCGGCTACGGCGGGACGAACTGGGGCAGCAACGACGGCTATGCGGCCGCGTACGGCTACGGCGTCGATGCGGCGGGCAAGCTGCCGGTCAATCTCGGCCTGTATTCGCCGAACACGGGGCATACGCCGCGTTCGATCAGCCTGTGGAAGGACGACGGGGACAACGGCCTTATCTTCAGCGAATACAGATTGGCGGATTGGAAGACCTCTGTCAGGTACAGTTGGGACGCTGCCGACAAGCCGGAGAATCTGTACTTCTACGACTACGGCGGCGACAAGTACATGCTGACCAAGCTGGTCGGGACCGAGCGCCATTGGGCGTTCGGCGTGCTGCCGCGCAGCGAGATGGTCGTCGCGGGCATCAGCGCGAACGACGCCAAAGCCGCCACGGTGCCGGCGCCGCGCATGTATACGCTGTACAGCGACTTCAAGGCGCACGGCCAGGCGATCGACTTCACGGCGTTAAGCGGAGCCGACCAGTTCGGCTCGGCGCCCGACGCGAAGCTGTTTGCCAAGCTCTCCGACTTCAGCCTAGACCGGTACAAGGATCTGACGCTCGATTGGAACGAGGCACTGACGCCTTACGAGACCGGGGGCACCGCCTATACGTACGCCCAGTTCTGGACCGCCAACCGCAACAACTTCCGCGGCGCCGCGCTCGTTCATCCGTTCAAATACTGGGATTATTTCAACGCGGGCTTCTTGAACTACGAATATGCCAATCAATGGCTCATCGATTATGCCAACAGCCGCTCGGGCTGGACGGAGGCGCAGCGCAAGCAGGTGCGCGCGATTCTGGCCTTCATGCTCGGGGAGATGACCGGCGACAACGGCTTGCCGCAGCACAGCATGATGGGCGGCCATCCGAACTTCATCATGTCGTTCAAGAAGGCGATTCCGATCGGCGCCTACGTGTTCAAGGATCATCCGGACGCGAAGCAGTGGCGGGACGACTTCATGTCGTTCTGGGAGGAATGGCTGTCGGTGTACACGCGGCAGGCGAATACGGCGCTGAACGCCGCCGGCGGACGCTGGCTGGAGAATGTCGGCAACTACTGGCCGGCCTCTCTCGTCCGGGCGAACGTCGCGGCCGTCGCCATGCAGAAGTACGACGGCACGCTGATCTATGACAATCCGGTCGTCACTTCGTTAATGGATTGGACGATCGACACGATCGCTGACGTCGGCCTGCCGAACCGGGGCGTCATCCCGATGGGGGCGCACACCTACGGCGTCGGATCGATCTACGAGAGCGGCGAGCGGATGCAGGGCTTCTACGATACGGCCGTCCTGATGAGCGGGCAAGGGCTGATCGAAGGCAAATATTTGCTGTACCGGATTACGAAAGGCAAAGAGGGCGTCGCGCCTCCCGTTCACGCGTCCAAGCTATATAACGATTACGGACCTGTGCTCTGGTACGACTTCGGCGGCCCGAACGAGGCGTTCGTGACGCTGCAGACGCTGTACGGCTCGGGCTACCGTTGGGGCGTCGCCAGCAACGGACAGCTGTACTATTCGGCGGGCGGCAAAAATTGGAGCTGGAATACGCCGGAATCCAACGGCGACGCGCTCGACATCGCGCAGCTGTCGGTGTTCGACAGCGGCGGCGCCCGGACGCTGTCCGCGCACGCGGTCGACGGCGTCCTGTACGACTTCGACTTCGCCCAGTACTACAAGGCCGCCGCGATGAACAACAATTACAACAACTATTTGTCCCGCAGCGTCATGATGGTCAAAAACAAATATTTGGCCGTATACGACGACATGAACAACACGACGCAGAACGGCACCTTCTATTGGAACAACAACAGTTCGCGCGCGGCGAAAATGGATTATTACAACGATACGACGTTCACGAATCTGTACTATACGACGATCAGCGGCGCCCGGTTCGAGGTCGATATGGCGGGCGACAAGGACAGCGACACGCTCCCTCCGGGAATCGGAAGCAGCTACTCGATCCGCTGGACGTCCAAGCTCAAGGCGCCGGCTTCCGGCACGTTCCAGTTCTACAACAGCACCGTGGGCGCCGCGAATCAACTGAAGATTTGGGTCGGCGGCACGCTGGTCTACAATTCGGTCGGCAACGTCAAGACGAACGTCGCGCTGACCGCCGGCGCCGAATACGACTTCAAAGCCGAATACGTCCACAACAGCGGCGCCCCCTTCGCGGGCAAAACAAACTATACGAACGGAACGAACACCTATGAGCTCGGCGCGAATCTGGAGCTGATCCATTACTTCGACGCGCCGGCGATTCAGACGGTCAAGGACGGTCCGGGCGACGAGCTGCATATCGTCGAGCCGCGCACCGCTTCCGCCTACACGATCACGAGCAAGACCTACGGCGCCAAGCTGGGCAACGAATATGTCATCGATACGGATACGACGGCGAATACGACCGACGGCTCGATTGTTATTAACGGCAAGGTCGCATACGCGAATGCCGGGGAGTTGGCGCTGTTCGACGGGACCAAGGTCGGCTACGGCGACTTTGTCCTTGAGCGGTCGGGCGGCAGCTTCGGCGTCAGCGCGAAGCTGGCAAGCAGCTATCTGATCGAGGGCCGGTATGCGGGCACGAGCGGCGGCACGGTGAAGGTGACGCTGCCGGCCGGGTTCGCGACGGCGAAGCTGAAGGTGACGGCGAACGGCGTCGTCGTCCCGGCCGCGCTCTCGGGGCGGACGGTCACGTTCGCGGTAGCCGTCGCCCAGAGCGACGGGACGAAACGCTATACGATCTCGTCCGGCACCGAGCTGGCGCAGGGCAAGACAATCTTGGCGAGCGGCTCCGCGGCGGGACACGGCGCGGCGCTGGCCAACAACGGGAATACGGCCGATTATTGGGAAGGGTCCGCGGCAGCTTCGACGCTGACGGTCGACCTGGGCGCGTCTTACGCGGTCGACGCCGCGGTATTGAAGCTGCCGGCGGGCTGGGCGGCTCGGACGCAGACGCTGACCGTGCAGGGCAGCGCGGACAATACGACCTTCGCCGATCTGGCGGCATCGGCCGCCTATTCGTTCGACCCGACGACGGGCAATGCCGTTGCCGTGACGCTGAGCGGGGCCGCGACCCGTTACGTAAAGCTCGTCTTCACCGGCAACAGCGCGACGGCAGGCAAGGGGCAGATCGCGGAGCTGCAGGTGTGGTCGCACGCGGCGGGTACGGAGCTCGCGGCGGGCAAGACGACCGCGGCGAGCGGCAGCGCGAGCGGGCACGACGCGACGCTGGCGAACAACGGCAATGCGGCGGATTACTGGGAGTCTGCGGCCAATCCGGCGACGCTGACCGTCGATCTCGGCGCGGCGGCGAATGTGGGCGCGGTCGCGATGAAGCTGCCGGCAGGCTGGTCGGCGCGAACGCAGACGCTGTCCATCCAAGGGAGCGCGGACAATACGACCTACGCCGATCTGGCGGCGTCGGCCGTCTACGCCTTCGATCCTGCCCAATCCAACACCGTGACTGTCTGCTTCGCCACGGCGAACGTCCGCTACGTGCGGCTGCAGTTCACGTCGAACAGCGCATCTCCGCATGCGCAGATGGGCGAGCTTCAGATTTATTAAATCCGCGCTGCCGCCCGCAGCGGACGAAAGGCTTCACACATACACCATCGCTTGTCGGCGGACAAGCCTTGCCTGATCGCTGATCGGGACGATGCGGCGCCCAGCGCCGCACGTCCCGTTTTTTTCTGCGTTCTCCTGGGACTGCTGCTTTGACCGCGAAGTGTCGAAGGCAGCAGGAAGGTGTCGAATCGAGCAGTACCCTACGGGGACGGCGTTGTGCTAGATTGGCTTAGCAAAGGTGCGGCGGGCGGCGATTGGCGGTCCTCGGATCCCGCATCGCGGGAAACGGGAGGGGCCGGACGCCCGTCCCCCGACGCAGGTTGAGGCAGAGGAGAGCGGTATGGATGACACAGGGCCAACCAAAGGGACGAACCGCCGGGTTGACGGGCGGCGTCTCCTATTACCCCGACCATTGGCCGAAAGAGGAATGGGAGCGGGATATGCGGCTGATCAAGGAGAGCGGCCTCGACTTAATTCGGTTCGGGGAATTTTCCTGGAGCTGGATCGAGCCCCGGGAGGGCGAATTCCGGTTCGACGCGTACGACGAATTCATGGCTTTGGCTCACCGGCTCGGACTGGAGGTGCTGCTGTGCACCCCGACGGCGGCTCCGCCGGAATGGCTGCTGCACCGCTATCCCCATGTCCGGCAGCTCGACCAGCACGGGCGCCCGCACCGCGGCGGCCGGCACATGATCTCCTACAACGATCCGGACGCGAGAAGGCTCGCCGAGCGGATCGTCGACCGGCTGGTCGATCGGTACAAGCAACATCCGGCGCTGGCGGGCTGGCAGATCGACAATGAGCCGACGTCCGGCGAATCGCACGGCAAGGACCGGATCTACGATTATCATCCGGCTACGATCTCGCTCTTTCGCGAGTTCGTACGCTCGCGCTATGACAGCCTGGAGCGGCTGAACGCGCTGTGGGCGAACGCCTTCTGGAGCCGGAGCTATTCGGACTGGGAGGAGCTGGAGCCGCCACGCGAGGCGGGCGGCAATCCGAGTCTGTGGCTCGCGTGGATGCAATTCAGGGATCACAACGTGACGGAGGGCATCCGCCGGCAGCTAGCGCTCATCCGCAGGCAGGACCCGGAAGCGATCGTCGGGACGAACATTCCCGAGGTCGGAACGCCGCAGAGCGTCTGGCTCGCGCAGGACTATTGGGCGCAGGCCAAGGGACTGCAATATATTGGAGCGGATTTATACATTTACGTAGGGAATCGCGAACAAGAAAAGCATACGATGGCTTTTTCCTGCGACCTGCTGCGCTCCGCCGCCGAATCGGCGGGGGCGGAATTCTGGATCAGCGAGACGCAGGCCGGGCCGCACCGACTGCCTTGGCGGATCGACTTCGTCGGCGGGCTGTGGGAGCCGGATTTCCTGCTGGACAGCGCCGCGGCCTATGCCGCGCGCGGCGCGAAGCGGATCCTGTTCTTCCTCTGGCGTCCGCTGACCGGCGGCCAGGAATTCGGCCTGAACGGGCTGGTCCGCTTCGACGGCAGCCCGATCGCGCTCACCGGCGCGCTGCCGGAGATCGTCGCGGAGGCGCGCCGGGTCGCAGCCGATGATTCGCTGTGGGAACGCCCCGTGCTGTACCTGCATTATTCGCGCGACAGTCTGCTGCTTACGTCCGCCTACGATCCCGACGAGACGATGCGTGACGCGCTGCTCGGCTGGCATCGCCTGGCCGAGGACCTGGGCTACCGCGTTCGCTTCGCAAGCGACGAGGATCTGGCCCGGGAGGATTGGGAGCCGGGCAGCCTCCTGGCGCTCCCGTATTCGCTCTCGATCGGCGAGGCGACCGCGGCCGCGCTCCATCGGGCGCACGAGCGGGGCGTACGCCTGATCGGCTCGCTGGCGACCGGGTACTTCAGCGAATACGGGACGATCCAGCCGTTCGCGCCGGGCTACGGTCTGGCCGACCTGTTCGGCGTACGCGCGACCGGCTTCGATCTGCTGGACGGGCGCAGCGGGATGATCGACGGCGAGCAGGGGCGAGGAAGCGCCGGCTATCTGTACGCCGAAGTCGAACTGACGGGCGCGACGGCGATTCGCCGCGATCTGAGCGGCCGTCCCCTGCTGACGGCGAACGGCCGTCATCTGTACGCCGCGTTCGATCTCGGCGGCTACTACGAGCGGCGGCCCGAGGCCAGAGAGCGGCTGCGAAGCTGGTGGCGGGAAGCGATCGGCGAAGACAGCGGGAATCACGGCGGAAATGACAGCCCATTGGCGGAATGAACAGTAGCATTTGCCCCGCGGACATCTGTACGATGGGGGTGCAAAGGGAAGGAGCGCTTTACGGTGGGCTTTGTGCGAGACTTGCGTCAAAACAGATTCGTATACTTGCTGATGCTGCCCGGATTTTTATTTCTGATCGTGTTCGCCTACGTGCCGATGGCCGGCCATCTGATCGCTTTCAAAAAGCTGAGCATGGCCAAGGGCCTGTGGAACAGCCCGTGGGTCGGGTTCGACAACTTCAAGTTTTTCTTTATGGGACAAGATTGGATCAAAGTGACGTTAAACACGATTTTTTTGAACATGCTGTTCATCTGCTTTTCGCTCGCCATCTCGCTGTTCATCGCGATCTTCCTGAACGAGATTCGCGGCGCTGCGCTGCGGAGAACGGCGCAGTCGATGATCTTCCTCCCCTATTTCGTCTCGTGGATGATCGTCAGCATGATGCTCTACTCGCTGCTCAATACGAGCGACGGCTTGTTGAACGGGCTGCTCAAGGGCTGGGGCATGTCCCCCGTCAGCTGGTACAGCAAGCCGGACGTCTGGCCGATCGTGCTGACGCTGACCTACGTATGGAAAACCGTAGGCTACACGTCAGTCATCCTCATGTCCACGCTGAGCGGCCTGTCGCCGGAGTATTACGAGAGCGCGCGCATGGACGGCGCGAGCCGCGCCCAGCAGATCCGCTATATTACGGTGCCGCTGTTGAGGCCCGTGCTGCTCGTGCTGCTGCTGCTCGCCGTCGGCCGCATCTTCTACGGGGACTTCGGGATGATCTACGCGATCGTCGGCGACAACGCCGCGCTGTTCGCGACGACCGACGTCATCGACACCTATTCGTTCCGGGCGCTGCGGACGATCGGCAACTTCGGCATGGCCTCCAGCGTCGTGCTGTACCAATCGGTGCTCGGCCTGGCGACGATTCTGATCTTCAACGGCATCGCCCGCAAATACGACAAGGACGCTTCGCTGTTCTGAAGCGTCCGACAAGATGGAGGTACCGCTATGCCAGCTATGCCGATTAGAACGCCGCGAGGCTCCATCCGAAACGGCAGCGGGCGGGATCGCGCGTTCGCCGCGCTGATGTACGCCGTCGTCATCGTTTTCGCGATCGTCTGCCTGCTGCCGTTCTGGCTGATCGTCGTCAATTCGTTCAACAGCGAGAAAAGCATCCTGCTGCACGGCTTTCAGCTTTTTCCGCGCGACTACACACTGTACGCATACCGCTTCCTGTTCGCGGGCAGCCAGGTATTCCGAAGCTACGGCATCTCCCTGCTCGTCACCGGGCTCGGCTCGATCGCCGCGCTGACCGTCAGCGCGATGTTCGCTTACGGCCTTGCCCACCGCAAGGTCCGCTACCGGAACGTGTTCGGCTTTCTGACTTACTTCACGATGCTGTTCGGCGCGGGCATCGTCGGGTTCTACATTTTAATCGCGAATTGGCTTCATCTGAAAGACACGATATGGGCGATGATCCTGCCGTATTTGCTGAATCCGTTTTTCGTCTTCGTACTCGTATCCTACTTCCGCACGCTGCCTTACGAATTGAACGAGTCGGCCACCGTCGACGGCGCCAACGATTTGCGCATCTTTTTTAGGATCGTATGCCCGATCTCGATGCCGGCGCTCGCCACCGTCGGGTTGTTCTACGCGGTGCAGTACTGGAACGACTTTTACCTCGCCCTGCTGTTCGTGGACGACTACAAGCTCCAGCCGCTGCAGTTCATGATCCGCCAGCTGATGTCCAACATCGACGCCCAGCGTTATCTCGGCGCGATGAACGGCGGCGCGCGGGTCGCGGTGCCGACGAACGGCGTCCAGCTCGCCACGGCTTGCGTGACGATCGGGCCGATCGTGCTGTGTTATCCTTTCCTGCAAAAGTACTATGTGCGGGGCATGACGATCGGCGCGGTCAAGGGCTGACCTACAAAGCCAGGCTACATCCGGTTCGCCGGTTAGCAAAATAGATCAGGGAGGTCCATTCAATATGTTAAAATCGGGATGGAAGAAAACCGCAAGCACGGGCGCCGCGCTCATGCTCGCAACCGCCGTCATGGCGGCATGCAGCGGCAACGATAAGGAGAACGCGGCCGCAAGCGGCGGCTACGCGGGCGCGCCGAGCGCCTCGGGCTCCGCAAGCGCCGCGGCGCCGGCTCCCGCCAAGGACGCGGTCTCGCTGAAGATCATGATCCCGGGCGACCGTCCGTCGGACATGGACAAGGTCATCGCGGAAGCCGAGAAGCGGATGGCGGAGAAGGGCCTTAACATCAAGCTCGATATGACGTTCGTGCCATGGGCGGACTTCGGCCAGAAGTCGCAAGTGTCGCTTACCGCGGGCGAATCGATCGATCTGATTTTCGACGCGCCCTAGCTCCATATGAACGAGATGATCTCCGGCGGCTTCTACGCGCCGCTCGACGATCTGCTCGCGCAGTACGGCGCGAACATCGTCGGCGCCCGCAGCGAGAAGATGATCGAAGCGAACAAATTCAACGGCAAAGTGTACGGCCTCCCGCAAGGGAACGTGCAGGGCGGCAACAACCGGCAATATATCATTCGCAAGGATCTGAGAGAGAAATACGGCATCGGGCCGATCAAAACGCTTGACGAGCTGAAGGAATTCGCCTACGCGGTCGGCAAAAACGACCCGAGCGTCATTCCCTGGGGCACGCAGACCGGCAATTCTTCGTACGTCCCGTTCGTCCTGTCGGAGGAATACGATCCGTACTTCCGGTCGACGGGCGCGCTCGGGCAGTCGCTCGTGCTCTACTTCAACGCCAACGACGGCAAGGTGCACAATCTGTTCGACGAGATGGAACCGAAGATCTGGGCCCGGATTCTGGAGGCGCGGCAGCTGTACCAGGACAAGATCATCCACCAGGACGTGCTGGCCGTCAAGGATATGAGCGCCGAGATGAAGAGCGGCAAGATCGCGATTCTGGTCGCCAACGACTTCGGCGTGCCGGACGCGCTGCTGGCAGTGCAGGATAACGTGGCCGGGGCGGAGCTCGAGAGCGTCAATTTCTTCGATCAGAAGGCGCAGATCACCGATTTCAAGCAGAACAATTTTATCGCGCTGTCCGAGAGCAGCTCTCATAAGGAAGCGGCGATTCAATTCTTGGATTGGGCGGCCAGCTCTCAGGAGAATTACGATCTGCTGGCTTACGGCATCGAGGGCGTCAACTGGGAAGCGGTCGGCGACAAGCAGTACAAATCGATCGGCAGCGGCTACGCCTGGTTCCCCTTCATGTGGAACTGGGACCCGACGCACGATCGCATGAACGCGAATTTCAGCCAGGACGTCCTGGACATCTACAAGCAAGAGCAGGATCCGGCGAACTTCACCGAAGACATCCTGACGGGCTTCAGCTTCGACGCGTCGCCGGTGACGAACGAATTGGCCCAGTACAACCAGATCGAACAAAAGTATTATGCGGGCATCATGAACGGCGTGATGGATCCGGACGGCACGTGGGCGACCTTCAAGAAGGAAGGCGCGGCGCTCGCCAAGAAGATTCAGAACGAGTATCAGAAGCAGGTCGACGCGTTCCTGGCCGCCAAGCCGTAAGGACAGGCTCGTTCATGCTGCGGTTGAAGTCTTCCGGCTCCGGCCGGAAGGCTTTCTGACGTTGAGAAGGGGCGGTTGATATGAAATCCGTCAGGTCGAAAATGTATATCCGGATTTTTCTGCTCATGTCCATCTTTTTTACGCTGCTCGTCATCCCGTTCGCCTTTACGCTGGCGCATTATTTTTCCCGTTACGCCTTTTCGGAGATCGACCGTTTCTCGCAGCAGAAGGTGGATCAGACGGCGCGCAACGCCGACTTTCTGTTCGGCAATCTGACCGCCTACGGCATCAAGATCAGCCGGGATCTGAGCATTCGCGAATGGCTGCTCAGCGGTCAGGAAGGGGCGCTCGAGACGCAGGAGGTTATGCGCGGCTTTTCGGAATTTATATTGCAGGAGGCGCTCGTGACGCACGGCTTCCTCGTGAATCTGAAGACGGGCCGCGTGCTCGATACGCGCTCCAAGCCTTATTCGGTCGCCGAGTTTCCAGATCCCGAGCTGCTGGAGCAGGTCAAGGACAGCCGATACGCGCACTTTTTCGTTCATCGCTCCGGGGGCGCGCGTTCGATCGCGCTGGTCGTGCCCGAAGGCATCTCCGCCGGATCGAGCAGCGGCAGCGTCGTGCTCATGCTCGATCAAGGCCAGATCTACGAGATGCTGTCCCAGGCGGGGCAGGACTCCGGCATGGAGATGCTCTTGCTGGACCGGGACGGCGAGGTGCTGCTCGGGGATGCGGGCGAGGCGCTGAGGCGCGCCCTATTGTCGCATGACGGGGACGATCCTTATCAGATCGAGGACGAGCAGGCGGTCTGGCATATCAATTTCGCGCCGATGGAATTTCAGGGCTGGCGGCTGTACGCCCTGACCGATACGAAGAGCTGGGCGGGCACCGTCGACAGCTTCAGGCAGCGGATCATCGCGTATTCGCTCGTGCTGCTGCTCATCTTGATCGCGGCGATGTATTGGCAGTCCCGCCGGGCCTTCTCGCCTTTCAGCAAGCTGGCGGCCTCGCTGCAAAAGACGATCCGGCCGCCCGGCGGCGAGGGCGCGTCCGATCCGGCGTCCGACGAGTACAAGACCCTCGAGAGCGGCATCGACTATCTCATCCGCCAGGTGGACGGCATGCAGCGGACGGTGCGCGACTACAACGGCATCCAGAAAAACGAAGCGCTGCTCGCCTGGCTGCTCCAAGGGCAGTTGAGCGAATCGGCCGGCCGGCTGATCGAACGCGAGACGAAGCTTGCCGCGTCCGGGAGCGGCGTCGTCATGGGCGTCGTGCGCATCGAATCGTACGTCCGGTTCACCGAGACGTACAACTACGCTTCGCGGAAGCTGCTGAAGTTCGCCATGGAAAACATCGTCGCGGAAATCTGGCGCGACGGCGGCATCGAAGCGGAATGCGTCGATCTGGGCGAAGACCATCTGGTCGTCCTTTTCGACGGGCATGGCGACCGCGGGCATGCGCTCGATCTGATGCGGGCCGCCGTGGCCCAGATTCGCAAGTGGCTGCAAATCGACGTGACGGCGGCGCTCGGCGAGCCGGCTCTCCCGCACGCGGACATGCGCAAGCAGTATACGCAAATCTACGAGCTGACCCAGCTCAAGTTCCTGCTTGGCGAGAGCAAAGTGTACACGGCGGCGGACCATGCGGATCTGCCGATGGCCGTCACGCGGGACGCGGATCACGATTGGGTGGAGAAGATGATCCTGATCGTCAAGGCGGGACAAGGAAAAGGCATCGAGGCGCTGCTCGACGAGCTGGCGGGAAGACTGCGCGGGTTCAGCTACGAAGAGTGCAAGTTCCGGCTGACGCATATCGTCTATTCGTTGTTCACGATGATGAAGCTGCAGGGCAAGGATTATCCGTTCGAGGAAGCCCGTCTCAGCATCAATCGCCGTTCGACGCTGGACGAGGCGATCGTCTGGCTGAGAGGCGAGCTCGGCCAACTGGCCGAAGAGCTGAGCCGCGGGAGACAGCCGGGACGCAAGGAGGAGCTGGCGGAGGAGATCACGGACTACATCCGGCGGCATATCCATGATCCGCTGCTGTCGATCGACCAGATCTGCGGCCATCTGTCCATCTCGCCGAGCTATATCCGCGCGATTTTCAAGGAAGCGGTCCATACGACCGTGTCGGACTTTATCGTGGACGAGCGCATTCGCTACGTCAAGAGCTTGCTGGAGCAGACCGACTCTACGATTCTCGACATCGCGGGGCAGTCCGGATTTCTGTCCGAGAGCCACTTCTATAAAGTGTTCAAGCGCAAGACGGGCGTGACGCCGAGCGAATACCGGAAAATGAAAGCGGGAGACGGCGCGGAAGCTTGACGAGAATCGAAGGGCGGCTTCGGGCCGCAGGAGGAACGAAAATGAGCGTGAAGGAAAAGTCTGCCGCCTGGATCTGGTATCCGGGCGACTTCGAGATCTGGCTGCGGCGGGAGGTCGAGCTCCGCCGGGACGAACGGCTGGTCGCGACCCCGCCGATCTGGCGGGTGGACGCGCCGTATGCGGTCGTCCGCTTCCGCAAGGAGATCGAGCTGGAGCGGGCGGAGCGGGCGGTGTTCGCGGCCGACGGCTCGCTGCGGCTCACGGTCGACGGCCGAATCGCGGCGGTCGACGCCGGAGATCTGACGGTCGCGCTGCCCGCGGGCAAGCATCTGATCGTCGCGGAGGTGGCGAATACGGTCGCCTTCCCGTCACTGTACGTATCGGGGAATGGCATTCGCTCGGACGGCGGCTGGACGGTCAGCCATCGGATGGCCGCAGGATACGTGGAGGCGGGCTGCGGCGAATTTACGGATTTCCGGAAGCCCCCGTCGCGCTTTCGCCTGGCGACGGAGGCTGCCGCGCCGGCATGGATCCGGCAGGAAGGGCGCACGCTGTTCGCGGACTTCGGCAAGGAGACGTTCGGCTACGTCCGCCTGCACGGGCTGGAGGGAGAAGGGACGATCCGGCTTCAGTACGGCGAGTCCGAGGAGGAGGCGCGCGACGAGGCGTTCGGCGAGACGATCGATATCGTCGCCGTTCTCGGCGGCGGCGCGGAGCCGCTGACGGCCGGCCGCTCGCGCGCCTTCCGGTATGTCTGCGCGATTCCCGAAGGAGACGTGCGGATCGGGACGGTCGACATGCTCTACGAATATTCGCCGGTGACGTACAGAGGATCGTTCGAGTGCGACGACGCGCGCCTGAACGATATTTACCGGACGAGTTTGTATACGTTCCATTTAAATACGCGCGAGTTGTTTCTCGACGGCATCAAACGGGACCGCTGGGTATGGTCGGGCGACGCGTACCAGAGCTATCTGATGAACTATTATTCGTTTTTCGATCTGGAGACGACGAGGCGGACGATCGTCGCGCTGAGGGGCAAGGACCCGGTCGAGGAGCATATGAACACGATTCTGGACTATTCGCTCTACTGGTTCCTCGGCTTGGAGGACTACTACCGGTATACGGGCGATCTGGGCTTCGTCAGGCGGAATTACGAAAAGATGAAGAGCTATATGGCGTTCGTGATCTCGCGGGCCAACGACAACGGGATGCTGGAGGGGCAGCCGGACGATTGGGTGTTCGTGGATTGGGCGGATATGGAAAAGGAAGGCGAGCTCGCCTTCGAGCAGCTCCTCTTCTGCCTGAGCCTGGAGACGATGGCCCGGTTCGCGTCGCTGTTCGACGACGGAGAGGCGGCCGCCGGGTACGCCGCGCGCGCCGAACGGCTGCGCCGGGACTTGCGCGACGTTTTCTGGGACGAGGCGCGAGGCGCCTTCGTTCATCGCCGCGCGAACGGCGAGATCGATCCGCTCGTGACGAAGCATCCGACCATGTTCGCGGTGCTGTACGGACTGCTGGATCCCACGGCGCGAACGCGCGTGAAGGAGACGGTGCTCGCGAACCCGCGGGTGCCCGGGATCAAGACGCCGTACATGCGGTTCTACGAGCTGGCGGCGCTGTGCGAGTTGGATGAGCTCGACGCGGTCCGGCGGGAAATGCTGCGCTACTGGGGCGGCATGCTGGATCTCGGTGCGACGACGTTCTGGGAAGAATACGATCCGGACGTCGGGGTGCCCGCGCAGTATGCCATGTACGACAGGCCGTACGGCAAAAGCTTGTGCCATGCCTGGGGCGCGAGCCCGATCTATTTGCTGGGCAAGTATTACCTTGGCGTGACGCCGGAGGCGCCGGGCTATGCGCGGGTTCGCATCAAGCCGGGGCTCGGCGGTCTCGCTTGGATCAAGGGCAGCGTGCCGACGCCGGCAGGCGAGGTGCAGGTGTATAGGGACGCGGAGAAGATCAGGGTGTCCATCCCCGCCGGAACCGGCGTGGTGTGCTTCTCGAGTCCGCGCCGGCCTTCGGTCGGCCGCGGCGCGTTGCGCGCGACGGGCGTCGATACGTTCGAGCTTGAGCTGGACGAGCCTGGCGTGGAGTACGAGGTCGTTTTCTGATCGTCTGCGGTTGCGGAAAACGCGGACTGCTGTGAGCGATAAAAGTACTGTCGGAGAGGCACTATCGATCGCGGAGTGTATTCTTAATGAAAGAAAAGCAAAAGGTACAGTCCGTGTAGGATTCCAGGAACTGTACCTTGGCTTCAATCCGGCTATCGCAGGGGGGATCGATGTCCCTGACGGTTTATGTCTTGAAATTTAACCGTTGATCACCGTGCCGCCATTGACGTGCAGCACTTGGCCCGTCACGTACGAGGAGTCCTCGCACGCGAGGTACACGTAGGCCGGCGCGAGCTCGTCGGGTTGTCCCGGCCGCTTCATCGGGCTGTCGGTGCCGAACTTCGCCACCTTTTGCTCGTCGAAGGTCGAAGGGATGAGCGGCGTCCAGATCGGTCCCGGCGCGACGGCGTTGACGCGGATGCCCTTGTCCACGACATTGCCCGACAGGGAACGGGTGAAGGCGACGATCGCGCCCTTGGTCGAGCTGTAGTCGAGCAGCTCCGGGCTGCCCCGGTAGGCGGTGATGGACGTCGTGTTGATGATCGCGGCGCCTTTTTTCAAGTGCGGCATCGCCGACTGCGTCAGGTAAAACATGCCGAAGACGTTCGTGCGGAAGGTTTTTTCCAACTGCTCCGGCGTAATGTCCTCGATCGTCTTCTGCGGATGCTGCTCGGCGGCGTTGTTCACGAGAATGTCGAGCTTGCCGAGCTGGGACACCGTCTGCTCGACGGCCTGCTTGCAAAAGGCAGGATCGCCGACGTCGCCGTCCAGGATGATGCACTTGCGGCCCTCGGCCTCCACTTCGCGCTGCGTCTCGCGCGCGTCGGTGTACTCGCTGAGGTAAAGAATCGCGACATCGGCGCCTTCCTTGGCGAACGTAATGGCGACCGAGCGGCCGATCCCGCTGTCTCCGCCCGTGATGAGCGCGACCTTCCCGAGCAGTTTGCCCGCCGCTTTGTACGTCGGAGATTCGACCTCGGGGGCCGGATACATGTCGCTCTGAATGCCGGGCTGCTGATCCTGATGCTGCGGCGGGACATGAGACGGACGCGTCGGCGTCTCGGTCGGGCTGGGCGTTTGGTTAGTTGGCGTCATGGCGCATCACTCCTTCGAAAGTATCTAGGAGTAAGTTAAACCAAACGCCGCCGTTCTACGCACGATCATCCGAATTCGGTGCGTCCTTACAGGTTTTTGCGCGTCGTCTTGCCGCCGTCGCACGTGTAGAGCACCGGCTTGCCGTCGACGACCGATTCAAGATGGACGGGCTTGCCCCAGAGTCTCGCCATATAGGGAAGCGTGCGTTCGGTATACTTGGCGTCCAGCTCGACGCCTTCGTACCGGTGGCTGACGTACAGCTCGCCATTGCGGTGGAAATCGCCTTCGGTCACGACCAGATACGGAAACCCGCCGTTTACCCTCGAATACACGAGCTGATCCCGGACGTTTTCCCACTCCTTGTCGGTGATCGTCCAGTCCGCGCCTTTTTTCTCGAACACGTAAAGATCCAGGTCCTCCGTCAGTTCCTTCGTCAAGTAGTTGCGGATGAACGAGGGGTCCGAATCGAGCTCGCGCACCTCGAACATCGCCTCGCGGCCGAACCGCTTCTCGATATCCTCGAACATCTTGAGCCCCAGGTAGTAGGGGTTCAGCGAGCTGCGGGACGGCTGGACGACCGAGGCGTTCAGCTTGGCGTATTCGATCGTCTCCTCGGAATCGAGGTTCAGCTCGCGTATGATGCGCTGATGCCAGAAGGTGGCCCAGCCCTCGTTCATGATCTTGGTCTCGATCTGCGGCCAGAAGTACAGCATCTCGTCGCGAAGCATGGACAGAATGTCCCGCTGCCAGTCTTCCATAAAAGGCGCGTATTCCTGAATGAACCAGAGAATATCCTTCTCCGGCTCCGGCGGAAACTTGCGCAGCTCGGGCTTATGGTCCTGAATCCGCAGCCGCTCAGCACGCTCCTCGTCGTCCAGCAGCCAGATATCGTCGTAAGCAGAAGTCGGCGCGGGCTTGCGACCGAGCTTTTGGTCTCGCTGCTGCGCTTCCATATAACGGCGTTTATCGAGGCCTTGCGGGCGCACGATGCCGGGCTCTACGTGTTCCTGAATCGCCAGCACGGCGTCGAGGAACTTCTCGACTTCTTCGCTGCCGTACTCAAGCTCGTACTGGCTGATCCGCTCGGCTGTGGCGGACATGCTCTCGACCATGTCGCGATTGGAAGTGGAGAAGCGGGCGTTGTTTTTGAAAAAATCGCAGTGCGCAAGCACATGCGCCACGATCAGCTTGTTCTGGATGAGCGAGTTGCCGTCGAGCAGGAAGGCGTAGCAGGGGTTCGAGTTGATGACGAGTTCGTAAATTTTGCTGAGTCCCAGGTCGTATTGCAGCTTCATTTTATTGAAGGTTTTGCCGAAGCTCCAGTGGCTGAAGCGCGTAGGCATGCCGTACGCCCCGAACGTGTAGATGATGTCGGACGGGCAAATCTCGTAGCGCATCGGGTAGAAGTCGAGCCCGAAGCCCTGGGCGATCTCCGTGATTTCTTCGATGGCCAACTCCAGTTGGCGTTGATATTCGATATGGGACATGGGCGCGTTTCCCCCTCGGATTGGCATGACATGAATACTCATGTATATGCGGGGAGGAGGCGCGGCTTGACTAGGTTGTGCTGGAGCGGCGTGAAGACGGGGGCTGCTACTTCGAGGGCAGTGCAACCGTATGCAGTTCTCCGTCCTTATCAAGCGTCTGCAGCTTATAATTGTTCGGGCTGCCGTCCACGATCGCGAACCAAAAAAGGCCGTCCGCGTTTTGCGTAATATCGGCGTTCGTCACCGCCCCGTCGCCTTTCACAAGGCTAACGGACGAGATGTCGTCGGCCATTTGACCCGCTATCACGGTAAACCCTTCGAGATCGAAGGTGTGCGCGGACAATCCGGATTTTGAGAGACGATACTCTTTTACAGTGTCCGTAAAGTTGGCGGAAGCGCGCAGATTCCATTCTTCGGAACTTCCTCCCTTGTCGTAGTAATCGGCGCCGAATTTGTAGGCGTCATCCTCGTAACGAACCGACCAGAACTGGAGCTTTGCATGCTCGCCTGACTGAATCCAAGTCAGGTCGCGGCGGTGATCTTCATCGTATGCCTCCGCCTCTGTACGTCCGTCGTTTGAGATAGCAGGGCCGAACTTGATTCCGATCGGCCCTCCGATGCCAATGGCCGAAGTGATTTCGCCCGATTCGGGTTTGTCCAAGATTGCATGTGTCTGAGAATCGGATAGCCCCGCATAAAAGATCGCGCACGATGCGACGACCGCGGCAGTCAGACTCGCAGCCACGACGCGGCGATAGTTGGGTCCGCTGCTTTCGGGCATCATCGCCCGCTCCTTAATCCGCTCGGTTAGCGATTCCGTAAAATGGCGTTCCCGCAGCGGTTCGCCCTTCAATTGTTCGTACCATCTCGGATCAGTAGGCTGGATCATTTTCGTACTCCTCCTTTAATAAAAACGCCATGCGTCGCCGCGCAGCAAATAGACGCGACTTGACGGTACCTTCAGGAATCCGCTGCAGGTCGGCGATCTCCGCGACGGACAGCTCGTATTTGGCATGCAGCACCAGCGTTTCCCGCAGCTTCACGGGCAGATCCAACACGCACCGCCAGATCTCGCTCGCCGCCTCGCGCACCATATAATCCTGCTCGGCGGAGCTTCCGGGATGCCGCGGGGACACGATGTCCATCAGCAGCGCTTTGCGAAAAAAGGCGGCGTTGCGGTAATTGAAGCTGACGTTGCGCGCGATCCGCAGCAGCCAGGTTTTTACCGATGCTTCTTGCCGGAATCCAGAGAAATGGCGGTACGCCTGAATAAATGTATCCTGGGCGATATCGTCGGCCATCGCACGATGCTTGACGAGGAAATAGGCGTAGTTCCATACGTCCTGCCCGTACCGGTCCATGAGCTCCCCTAACATGGCCTGGTCCGGGTTGACCCGGTGTGCCAGGTCTTCTTTGTCCACGACTGATCACCTCGGCATATAGACAAGCGAACGGAGCGCCCGGTTCACTTTTTTAAGGAAATAATCGGGATTTTTACGTAATTGCGTTAAACCGTTCGACTTGCTAGACTAGTAGCTAGAATGTATGTTCGGGAGGAAGCCTAAATTGCCCGCATTCTTATTCGAACCCGCCAGATACCCGGAGCAGCCGGGCGTATACATCATGAAGAATAACGAAGGCAGGATTCTGTATGTCGGCAAGTCCAAGTGCATACGGGACAGGCTGCGCGCCTATTTTAACGGTGCCGACAAGCGCAGACGGATTCCCGCCCTGACCGCGGAGATCGCAGAGATTGCCGTCATCGTGGTGAACAACGAGCACGAGAGCCTGATTCTCGAGAACAATCTCATCAAGATCCACAAGCCCCCGTATAATCGCGCGCTGAAAAAGGACAACAGCGGATACGCGTACTTGCAGCTGACCCGTGAGCCCTTGCCGAGATTGATCGCGCATTATCGCGACCGGCGCGCGGTGCGCGAAGAGACCGGCGAGGCGGCGTCCGCGCGGAGCTTCGGAGGCGCGGCGGAGCGCGAGCTTCGCCTTGCGCGCGAAGAGGCGGCGTCCGGCGCGGAAGGACGGGAAGCGGCCGTACGGGACGCGGAGGCGCACCCGCTCAAGCGACCGGAGCCGGCCTTCCCTCCCGCGGCGGAGGATCTGTCCGCCGAGCGGTTCGGGCCGTTTATCAGCAGCCGGTTCCGCGAGGCGGTCATCGCCTTCGTGACGGAGCATTACAAGCTCCGCACCTGCGTCACGCTTCCCAAGCGGGCGTGTCTCGAATATCACCTCGGCAAGTGCAGCGGGGTGTGCGCGGGCCATATCTCGCACGAGGAATACCGCGAGACGGCGCGCGCGGCGGCCAAGCTGCTGGCCGGCGGCGGCGAGCGGCTGGTCGGCGCGATGTACCGTCAGATGGAGGCGTACGCGGAGCGGCTCGCGTTCGAGAAGGCCGAGCATATGCTGCGCCATATCCGGATCCTCGAGCGCACGCCCGAGCGGCAGATCGTCGATACGGAGACGGACGGCACGCAGGAGGCCGTCTACTTCGGCGAATCGGACGTCTGCATCGCACAATTCCACGAGGGGATGCTGCACCGCCTCGAGTGCATTCCCTGGTCGCGCGGAGAGGAGGGAGCGGCCGCTTGCGACCGCTTCTTGATGGAGCGGTACAAGACGCTGTCGCGTCCCGACGAGATCATCGCGAGCGAGATCGGCGACGTCCGCTTGCTGCGCGCGGCGCTGCGGAGGCGGGGCCAGCCGGCCGTGCGGATCACCGTGCCGCAACGCGGCATGAAGCGGGACCTGCTCGGCCTGTGCCGGCGCAATCTCGAGGAGACCAAGCGTTCCAAGGCTTGAATCGCACGACGGTCCGCCGTTCGTGCGATTTGCATTTTTTTCGCGAATAGGCTTACTTGCACGGGACTTAAGGTCGTGTTACAACAGGTGGATAACGTAAACGAAACGAATGCGATGCGGAGGAGAAGACAGGTGTCTGAGCAGGAACGGACGGATGCACGGACCGGCGAGACCGAGCGCCTCGCCGAGGTGATCAGGATCATTGACCGCAAGCTGCTGAAGGAAATGTCCGTACAGGGCGAGCGGCGGGGAGACGTCGTCGGCATTCGCCAGGAGTTCTGGGACGATCTGGCGATCAACTTTTCCGACGAGACGGAGCTCGGAGAGACGTGGAGCAGCATCGTGCAGCAGGCCGAGCTGCTAGCCGAGCGCGAGCGGAGCCACAGAGTCGCTTCGGAGGCCGCCGAGCGGCTGGCGCATCAGCATGACAATCCTTATTTCGCACGGATCGATTTTGCGGAAAAGACGGATCCGGCGGCGGGCGGCGTGGGCGGAGGCGCCGCGGGGGAGACTGCGGAGCCGGAGATCATTTATATCGGAAGAGCGTCTCTCGTCGGCGATGACGGAGAGACGTTCTATATTTATGACTGGCGCGCGCCGGTCTCGAGCCTGTTCTACGATCACGAGCCGGGTCCAGCGTCCTATGATACGCCGGGCGGAGAGATCGCGGGAGAGCTGACGCTCAAGCGCCAGTTCGTCATCCGCGGCGGCCGGCTGCGGCATATGTTCGACACGGACGAGACGATCGGCGACGACATCCTGCAGGCAGTACTATCCGAAAAGTCCGATACGGCGATGAAGAGCATCGTCGCCACCATCCAGAAGGAGCAGAACCGGATCATCCGCGACGAGCGTCATCGCCTGATTGTCGTGCAGGGCGCGGCCGGCAGCGGCAAGACTTCGGCCGCTTTGCAGCGCGTCGCTTATTTACTCTATCGTTACCGGGACAGTCTCACGGCCGAGCAGATCGTGCTTTTTTCGCCGAACCCGGTATTCAAGGGCTATATCTCTCGCGTCCTGCCGGATCTGGGCGAAGCCAACATGCGCCAGATGACGTTCCGCGAGCTGATCGAGGCGCGGCTCGGCAGGCGGTTCGACGCGGAGGACTTGTTCGCGCAGACCGAAGACTTGGCCGCGACGGAGGGCACGCCCGAGGGCGAGGCCCGCGCGCGCGCGGTGCGATACAAGGGCTCGGAGCATTTCTTCGAGACGGTCGGGGCATATCTGGACCGCCTCAAGCGGGAGGGCGTCATCTTCCGGCAGCTCCGCTTCAAGGGCGATACGATCGTGTCCGCCGAAGAGATGAGCAGGCAATTTTACGGCGAGTATGGCGAGGACAGCTTCGGCGACCGGCTGGCCAAGCTGCGCAGATGGCTGAACGGACGACTGACGGCATGGGTGGACAACCAACTCAAGGAGCCTTGGGTCGAACAAGCCGCCGAGCTGATGGAGGAAGAAGATATTCAGCGGGCTTACGTGCGTGTGAGGCGCCAGGGCGGATTCCACGAGGGCGCGTTCGACGACGAGGATAAGATGACGGAGCTCTTGCTGCGGCAAGCCGCCGAGAATGCGATCGGGCCGCTGCGCCGGGCGGTCAAGGGCTTCCGGTTCATGGACGCGCCCGAGACTTACCGTCAGTTGTTCGTCAGCCGCTCGTTGTTCGCCGCATGCGCGCCGGACGGGCGCCTGGCCGAGGGTTGGGAGTGGATGGCGCAGCGCGTCGAGGACAAGCTCGGACGCAAGGAGCTGGACCACGAGGATGCGACGCCGCTGCTGTATCTGATGGAGGCGCTCGAGGGATTCCGTAAGGTCGAGGGCGAGGTGAAGCATCTGTTCGTCGACGAGGCGCAGGACTATTCGCCGTTCCAGGCAGCTTACCTGCGCAGGCGGTTCCCCCGTGCACGGCTAACGGTGCTGGGAGACTTCAACCAGGCGATCTACGCGCAGGCCGAGGACAGCGGCGGCTTCGGAGGCTGGACGCGTCTCGCCGATCCGTCCGACACGGCGGTATGGCGGCTCACGACGAGCTACCGGTCCACGAAGCCGATCGTCGAGCTGTCCAAGCGGATATTGCGGCCCGAGGATGCGGAAGGGATCCGTCCGTTTAACCGCGAGGGCGAGGAGCCCCGGCTGATTCGTTGTCGCGACGGTGCGCAGCTGGCGGAGCTGGCGGCGGCGGACGTGACGGCGCTGCTCGCAGCAGGCCACGCTACGATCGGCGTCATCGCGAAGACGGCGCAGGAGGCCGGCGACGCCGGCTCGCTGCTGAAGGAGCAGCTTGGCGAGGACGTGCCGGTGACGCTTGTGAGTGGCGGCTCGGCGAACCTGCCGAAGGGCGTCTCGGTGCTGCCTTCCTATTTGTCCAAGGGCATCGAGTTCGACGCCGTCCTCGTATGGGACGCTTCGGCGGAGCGATACGGGCAGGAGCGGCACCGCAAGCTGCTCTACACAGTGAGTACGCGCGCGCTGCACGTACTGCACATTTATTATACGGGAGAGCTGTCGCCTTACCTGACATAGCGGCAGAGCTTATCAGCGAGCACCGGTTCTGGTCTGGCGGCATGTGATCCGGGGATGAACGACTGCAGTGAGGTACGGAAGAAGCTTTTTGCGGAGGCTGAGTATATCTCTGCAGGCTGCCGCGCGGAAATACGAGGAGGAACCTAAATGCCTGACACGATAGACAAGGACATCGACCGGTCCATGGGGGAGGCGCGCAGCGTGCTGAAGCGCTTCTTCGGCTACGACGCGTTCCGGCGGGGACAGGAGGAGCTGATCGAAGCGATTCTAAGCGGCCGGGACGCACTTGGCGTCATGCCGACCGGCGCGGGCAAGTCGATCTGTTATCAGGTGCCCGCGCTCCTGATGCCCGGCGTGACGATCGTCGTATCGCCGCTGATCTCGCTCATGAAGGACCAGGTGGACGCCTTGAACGCGGCGGGCATTGAGGCGACGCTCATTAACAGCACGCTTTCGGCCAAGGAAACCAACGATCGGCTGCGCGACATTTATTACGGTCACTACAAGCTCGTGTACGTCGCGCCGGAGCGGCTCGAGTCGGAGCGGTTCCGCGGCATGCTGCGCCACATCAAGGTGCCGCTCGTCGCCGTCGACGAGGCGCACTGCGTCTCGCAGTGGGGGCATGACTTCCGTCCGAGCTACATGGGCATCTCCCGCATGCTGCAGGACATCCAGCCGCGCCCGGTGATGGCGGCCTTCACGGCGACGGCGACCGACGTCGTCAAGGACGACATCGTCGATCGGCTCCAGCTGGCTTCGCCGGCCCGCGTCACGACGGGCTACGCGCGGGAGAATCTGTCCCTCTCGGTCGTCAAAAACGCGGACAAGCGGGACTATCTCGTCCGTTACATCCGGGAGCGCGCAGGACAGTCGGGTATTATCTATGCGGCAACGCGGCGGGAGGTCGAAGGACTGTCCGGATTTCTGACCTCGCTGGGGCTTCCGGCCGGCATGTATCATGCGGGCCTGCCGGAAGAGGAGCGCGCGCGGACCCAGGAGGCGTTTATCCGCGACGATCTGCAGCTGATCGTGGCGACCAACGCGTTCGGCATGGGCATCGACAAGTCCAACGTCCGTTACGTCGTGCACTTCAATATGCCGAAAAACCTGGAGGCCTATTACCAGGAGGCCGGACGCGCGGGGCGCGACGGCGAGCCGGGCGAGTGCGTGATGCTGTTCTCCGCGCAGGACGTCGTGACGCAGAAGTTTTTTATCGAGCGGAGCGAAGCGGAAGACGAGCGCAAACGGAACGATTATCGGCTGCTGAACGATATGGTGGAATATGCGCATACGTCGGATTGTCTGCAGCGCGCGATCGTGCGATACTTCGGCGAGGACGGCGGCGAGCCGTGCGGGAGGTGCAGCAGTTGCACCGACGAGCGCGAGCTGCGCGACGTCACCGACCAGGCAAAGCTGGTGTTCGCCTGCGTCTCCGCGATGAAGCAGCGATTTGGCATTACGCTGACGGCGAAGGTGCTGCGCGGTGCGAGCGACGCCAAGGTGCGGCAATTCGGTTTCGATAGTTTGCCTTGGTATGGCAGGCTGGCGAGTCTATCGGAAAAGGAAATCGTGCAGCTGATCCATGGGCTCGTCGCCGACGGCTATCTCAAGCTGACGGACAGCCAGTACCCGGTCGTGCAGCTGGCGGCCAAAGTCCGCGGCGTCATGAGCCAGGGCGAGCAGGTGTTCCAGCGGATCGAACCGCAGCAGAGCGGCGGGCGGACGAGCAGCCGTTCGCGCTCTGGCGGTGTGTCGGCCGTGCCGCCGGCCGACGCCGAGCTGTTCGAACGGCTGCGGGAAGTCCGCAAGTCGCTCGCGACGCGCGAGGGCGTGCCGCCGTTCATCATCTTCGGCGACGCCACGCTGCGGGAGATGTGCGCGCTTCGTCCGACGTCGGAGCACGAGATGCGCCGCGTCAAAGGCGTCGGCGACGCCAAGCTCGAGAAGTACGGCGAAGCGTTCGCGGAGGCGATCCGGGTTTACGTGGAGGGCTAAGGGGTTAGCAGGCATGTTCGAGCCATCATAAACAAGTGAGTCGTTTCACGGCTATAATTACATCAGAATAATCGATGTGAAGCACACGCCGCTTTCCTACGTTTTCCGGACTTATAGACCGGCATAACGCTGGAAGCGGCTTCTGCTTTTCGTGGCGAAACGTATGGGAGGAGACGGTCGAATGTCCGGATTCGACGACAATCAAGCGCCGCTCTCGCCGACCGATAACGCGCCGCGGCGGTACATGACGAAGCGGACGGCGTCGGACATGCCGGCGGGGCATTGGACGATGACCGTCACTTCAGGCGCCGGCGTCGTGGTACCGGATCGGGCGGGACCTCGCAGCCATACCCGCTGCAGGCAGAAGCCCGCGGCGAAGCCGACGATCGCACCGACGATTCCCCAGACGATCGGTCCCCACGCAAGTCCGAAGCCTGCGGCTACGCCGACGACGGCCATTCCCGTCGCCCATGCGGCTCCCATCTCGATGGCGTCGCTCTGACTGGCTTCGGCTGCAGATTCCGCGCGCAGATTCATTCCCACGGCCAGAATATGCCTGCGGTCGATCCCGCTCTGCTCGATGTCGGCGAGCGCCTGCTCCAGCTCGAGCGTATGGGCGAAGCATCCGATCAACAGCATCCTCTCACCCCGACTCCGGAAATATCGCGATATTCGCCTTGTCGTACGTTTTGTTTAAGTAAGCTCGCTGTTCGATGCGGAACAGCTGGTTCTGCTCGATCGTCCCCCGGTACGCATGGTACGCGGCACCCCCAAGCACGGAAGGCATGAACATGAACCAGTGCTGCGACAGCATTTCGGTCGAACGGGCGACTGAGCCGTACAGCAGCTCGATTCCGGCCGCAATCGCATGGGACGTCCCGATATAGACCCACCACCAGAACATGAGGTAAAAAGCCAGGCAGAATCGCTGATTATACAGCTGTCCAAGCCCGGGGAACAGCAGCGAGTAATAGATGCCGGTGAGCGGCTTTTTCCGCTCCATATAATGGACCTCGACCGGATGAATCAGCATGCGGCGCACGGGTTGATCGGCGGCCGATAACGAACGCAGGCGGCCCTGATACCTGGCGTTTCGATAGCTGTCCCAGATGGCAAACAAATAAATAGTCGCATAGCCGAACGCCCAGTCGGCGTCGAGTACGGCCGTGGCGTCGCCGAATCGTCCGCAAAACGTATATACGATCGCATCGTTCAGCCCGGATAGCTTGTTGATCAGCATCTCCGTCAGCGTAAGCAGGACGCCGCGCGCATACTGATTGATGATGAAGTGACCGAAGCCGGGAAAAGCCGCCGACCACCAAGCAACCATGAGAGGCCGAGGGAAGGACGCGTAGGTAATGCCAAGCAAGCTGATGCGAAGGAGCGGATACCGGGTTTGGGAGCTCGTGTTTTTCATGCGATATAGTTTGCAAATTATTACAGTAATTATGCGCCCTTCCAGGTCGGCGGTACGTAAGGGCCTTGTATTCCGATCGCCTTGGAAAAAGAAGCCGTAACGCGTATTGCCCGAGATGCCCGTCTGACATACAATTGGAATAGTCAGGAGCGGGAAGCGGGGAAAAGACAGCATGAAAAAGGGAGTTTGCGTCCTTCTCGCGGCTATGCTGCTGCTGCCTGTCGGCGGATGCGGGGTATCTTCATCGACTGCGTCGTCGTCTGCTATAGGCGAGGGGAATGTGCAATGGGCGTTCACGCAAGACGATCAGCATCCGGAAAAGCTGTTGATCGGCGTCATTCAAGGTGCCAAAGAGACGCTTGACGTCGCCATCTACAGCCTGACCTACCCGGATATCGTCGCGGCCATCCGCGACGCCCATCGACGTGGCGTTGCCGTGCGGCTGCTGACGGATCGGATCCAGTCATCGGGCAAGACGCAGAAAGAAGCGCTCAAGCTGCTCGGAAGCGCGGGCATCCCGATCAAGATCAACAGCCACAGCGGATTGATGCATCTGAAAATGACCGTAGCCGACGGACAAGTGGCGACCACGGGCTCGTTCAACTATTCCAAGGCGGCGAGCACGACGAACGACGAGATGCTGGTCGTGCTGCGCGACGCGGCAGCGGCCGCATCGTTCGAGGAAGCGTTCGAGCGCGCCTGGAACGATCGCGACGGATACGAGACGCTGTCGGTTGCCATCGCCCAGGACGATTCGTCGAGCCAAGGCAAGCCGACGCCGTCCGTGCAGGCGCAGCAGTCCGATGAGGAAGAGGACGGCGCGGAAGCGCCTGTCGCAGCGTGCGAATCGCCTCAGATTAAAGGCAACATCAATTCCAAAGGGGACAAGATCTACCATGAACCCGGCGGCAAGAGCTACGATCGCACCAAGCCCGAACAATGGTTCTGCAGCGAGGCGGATGCCCAAGCGGCCGGATTCCGCAAGGCGGCAAGTTAGACGGATAGACGATACGATGGAGGACAGGGGGGCTCGCGATGAAGTTTTCGTTATGCATCGGCGCGTATCAGGGAGAAGACGAGATCTATCATCTCGAAAAAGTAAAAGCGCTCGGGTTCCACGGCTTGGAATATTACGCTTGGTGGCAGCTCGACGACCTGAAGCGCACGGCTAAAGCCCAGGAGCGGATCGGCGTCGGCATCGTCGCGACGTGCACGCCGTTCATCAGCCTTGTGGACGAATCGCTGCGCGGCGACTATCTGGACGGGATTAGCCGGACGATCGAGGCTTGCAAGACGCTCGGCACCCGGTCCATTATCTCTCAAACCGGCAACGAGCTGGACGGCGTACCGCGGGACGTACAGCAGCATACGATGGTGGAAACGCTGAAGCGGGCCGCACCGCTGCTCGAAGCGGCGGACATCGTGCTGGAGCTCGAACCGCTGAACGGCCTGGTCGATCATAAAGGCCATTATCTGCAGCGCTCGGACGAAGGGGCGGAGATCGTGGACAAGGTTGGCAGCAGCCATGTCAAGCTCGTGTTCGACGTCTACCATCAGCAGATTACCGAAGGCAACGTCATTCGCAATGCGACGGCATACCGCCATCGGATCAACCACTACCATATCGCGGACAACCCAGGCCGTCATCAGCCGGGCACCGGCGAGTTGAACTATGTGAATATTTTAAGGGCGATCAAGGAGACCGGCTTCGAGGGCTATGTCGGCCTCGAATGCGGTTTCACGATCGATCCCGACGATGCGGTCGAGCAGTTCCATGAGGAAGTCATCGCCCGCCTCGGGTAATATAAGTTTACATCGGCGCATACCGCCCCCGAATTTGGCTATTCTAGCCAACGGGGGTGTTTTTTTGCTGACCGGAGGATTATGGATGGGCGGCAGCTTCCTGCTCCTGTTCATGCTGATTTTCCGCCATCTGTCGGGCGGACATGCGCGGGAGATTTGGACGGTCTTCTTAACGATGCAGACGGTCAAGTGGCTTATCGGCGCACTGAAGGCCGAGTTCCGGCTGGAGGAATTCCCGCTGCGTCTCTTTCCCTATGCCACCCATCAGGATTTTGTGACGGACTTTGCGATATGTCCGACGATCGCCGTTCTCTATGCGATGACCGTTCGCGGACGCCCGCCCCGCGTCCAGCTGTTCTATGCCGCCTGCTTTGCGGCAGCCTATGCGCTGTGGAGCTGGACGATGACAAGATGGACGAGCTTGCAGGTTCATCTGAACTGGAGTTCCTGGTTCGACTTTTTGCTCGTGTTGGTTTTGCTTCCTGCAGTGAAACGAATCTCGGACTGGATCCGCCCGAAGCCGACGGCCGCTGCAGACGGGGAGGTACGCCATTGAATCTCGAACACTGGCTTGAGAGCTCTGTCTGGGTGCTGTCCGCCGCGCTATTGATTTGGCTCATTCCCCGGGCCAAGCGAAGAGAAGCCGCGCTCAGCATCTTATTCATGCAATTCACGGCTTGGATTCTGGGCCTCGCGGTCGTCGAGCTGCAGTGGATCAGCTATCCCCAGCGAATCTTCACCGAAGCGACGCGTGCCAACGTGACTTTCGAATTTTGCGCCTTGCCGACGATCGGCGCTATCTTTAACGTTCGCTATCCCGCAGCAGCCCCTATCTGGCTTCGCACAGTCTACATGATCGCATTTCCGACAATTCTGGCTGCAGTCGAATGGCCGCTGAAAAATTATACCGATCTCGTCCGGTACCGGCACTGGAACCTTGGGGCGACCTGGATCAGCGAGTTGGCCGTACTGCTGGTTTGTTACAGGTTTTACCGGTGGTACTTCGACAGTGGGGGCAGGATGCGGCAGAGCGTCCCGGCAAGGCGTATGGCGCTGGGTCAGCCCGGGCAAAATGGAGAAGGATGCCAGCGGGGAGCGGAGGTTGACGATGGCTGACCGAAAAAATATAGACGGAAGCTCCAAGTCGGACGAAAATACGAAACCGACCCTTAAAGCCGTCGCCGAGGCGATGAAGGGCTGCGTGGATTGCCTCCATGAGAAGCTCGAAGGCAGTGGCGCAGATCTGGTTTATTTTCCGACGCTCGTCGACTTGAATACCCTGCAGCGGGACTTGATTCGCCCCTTATCCCAAGCGTCCCCCGAACAGTTGCATGCGCTGCTGTCCGGCGCGCCATTCAGGGCTGCGACGGACCTGAATTCGTGCATGAGGTCCATCATGGACGGCGCCGCCGCCGTTTTTGCGGGACAGAACGTGTACCTTTTCGATGCGCCGAAATCGACCGGGAGGAAGGTCGAACAATCGGAGACGGAGACGGTCATTACCGGACCGCACGACGGCTTCGTCGAGAGTCTCGAGGAAAACCTCAGCGTAATCCGCAAGCGGCTCCGCAGTTCCAAGCTGAAGACCGTCGCGCTCGAGGTCGGAGAAATCGCCAAAACGCGCGTCATTCTTTTGTATGTCGAAGGAATCGCAAACGAAGAATACGTGAATTTGTTAACCGGCCGCATTCGGGACATTGAGATCGACGGCGTGTCGGATGCCAATATGCTCGTTCAACTGATCGATGAAAATCCGAACTCGCTATTCCCGCAGTATCTGACGACGGAGCGGCCTGACGCGGTCGTGTCGAAACTGCTCGGCGGACGGCTGGCGGTCATCTTGGACGGGAGTCCGGGCGTTTTTTCAGCGCCGACGGCTTTTCTCGAATTTTTTTCGTCGCCGGACGATTATTACCAGCGTTGGCCGATCGGCACCGGGCTGCGTATCCTTCGGTTGATCGGCTTTTTGATTACGATCTGTTTTACTGCCTTTTACGTATCGGTAACCACATTCCACTACGAGATGATTCCCCATACGATGCTGCTCAATCTCGCCGAGTCCAGAAGCCGGGTGCCTTTCCCGCCGTTAATCGAGGCGCTCCTCATGGAGACGACGATCGAGCTGCTGCGGGAAGCGGGCGCGCGCCTGCCGACCAAGATCGGTCAGACCATCGGCATCGTCGGCGGTATCGTTATCGGTCAAGCCGCCGTCCAAGCCGGATTCACGAGCAACATCCTGATTATCGCAGTCGCGATCTCCGCGATCGCTTCGTTCGTCATTCCAAGCTATATCATGAGCGCCTCGCTGCGCCTGATCCGCTTTGGCCTGATCATTCTGGCCGGCATACTCGGCAACTTGGGCCTGATCTTCGGCATCGGGTTTATCGTCGTCCATATGGCCGGCGTGACGAATCTCGGCACTTCTTATTTGACGCCGATCGCCCCGGCGAAGTTCATGGATATCCTCGACACGCTCGTCAGAGGCCCGTTCTGGGCGCTGCGCGAGCGGCCTACGCTCAGCCGCACGAAGAACAAGGTTCGTACGAAAGTCAAAAGATAGCGGAGGCAACCCGTGAAGGAAAAACTGAACAGCTTTCATGTGGCGCTTCTAATTTACATGATTGAGCTCGACGTCACCGTTTTAATGCTGCCTCGCTTGGTCGCCGTTCAGATCGGCACGAACGGCTGGCTTGGATTCCTGGGCTTGTCGCTCATCGCGGCTTTTAACATTTGGCTCTATAAGCTCGTGTACAGCGCGGGACAAGGAAGATCCGTGTTCGAAATCTCCGAGGCGGTCCTTCCAAAGTTCGTTTTGTATCCGGTTTATGCGGTGCTGTCTCTTCTGTGGCTCGGAATCGGCGCATTTGCCGGCAAGAGCTTCGTGCTTGTGTTCCAGACGCTAAGCTTCCAGACGAGCTCGCCGATGCTGATTTTTGCCGTTTATTGCCTGCTTGTATACGTGCTGCTCTGCAAGGATCTCTACAGCATCGTCAAGGCCTCCACGGTGTTTTTTTTGCTATCCATTTGGATGCTGCTGCTGGCGCCGAATTTTTTTAAGGACTGGAGCTTCCACCGGTTCACTTCGTTTTTATTTCAGGGCACGACAAACGGCCACAGCTTTGAAGGCATGCTCGACGTGTATTCCGTTTTTATCGGCTATGAGCTTTGCGTGTTTCTGTTTCCTTTTTCGGATGCCAAGACAAAACTGTTCAAAGGCGTGTTTGCCGGTCATGCAATCATTACGTCGACCCATTTGTTTACGATCCTGATTTCCTTCGGTTTTTTCAGCTTCGAGGAAGTGAAAATATTGCAGTTTCCCGTCATTCACACGCTGGAGTACATCGAGATGCCCTTTATCAACCGCGTCGAAAATCTGGTTTTTCCCTTTTTCCTGTTCTCCAATCTGGTCACCACCGTCATGTTCGCTTTTGCAGCGCGAAGCGCGCTCGGCCGCATGCTGCCCCGTATCGAGGACAAACGCCTGGCGCTGCCGCTTGCGGCGGCGATATTCGCGCTCGGCTTTTTGCCGACGGTATTTCGGGAGGCCGCCGATTGGATTCGTCTTACTTACTTCACGGAGACCGGCGTCGCATTCGCGCTGCCGCTGCTCCTTCTGCTGCTCGTCAAGCTCGGCGGCAAACGGTCCAAGGAGGTCTCTTGACGATGAGAAGAAACAAGGGAATCGTATGGCTGCTTGTCGTCGCGATGCTTGCCGGATGCAAGGATCAAAAAATACTGGAGAAAATCGGGTTTGCGCGCACGATCATTCTTGAGAAGGCGGATGGCCCCGACAAAGCCTTGAAGGTCACGATCAGCATCCCGAAAACGAATCAGACGGAAAGCATCGTTTACACGGATATTGCGAAGAGCTTCAAGCAAGCGAAAATTCATTTTGATATGCAAAACGATCGCCGGATCGTGTTAGGCCAGCTGAGGCAAGTCATGTTCGGAGAGTCGCTGGCGCGCGTGGGCGTATGGCTCCCGATGGAATCGATCTTCCGCGATCCCGCGATCGGCATCCGCACGCACGTCCTGGTCGCGGAGGGAGACATCCAGCGGTACGTCAAAAGAACGTTCGCGCAGGGTGGGACGATGGGCGAATATATCGATAATCTGGTGCGCTCCGATGCCGCCACCCGGGGGCAATACGATACGAACCTGCATTCGTTTCTGCGGGATTATTACGACGACGGGACGGAACCTATCGCCACGATTATAGGCGAGACAGACGAGGGGCTGAAGGTCAACGGCATCGCGCTGTTCGTCAGGGACCGGTACGTCGCCAAAATAAAAGCGGACGACGCGATGTATTTTTCCCTGCTTCGCGCGGATGCCAAGAATGCCGCTTTGTTTATGGACGAAGTCGAAACGCCGCGCGGAAAGGGCAACATCTCGCTGGCCAACGTCTCCGGCAAGCGCAAGATCAAGATTTTGTCGCTGCCGGATACGAACCGGAACAAGCCCGCGCGAATCGTCATCGGGATCAAGCTCAGAGGCTCCCTGATGGAATACGACGACCTGCTGCAATTGAACAATCTCGCCAGTCAGCCCGTACTCGAGCGGGCCATGAGCAAATTCGTTGCGGAACGATGCGAGCGCTTGATCCGCGAGATGCAAAAGCCGGGGGCGGACGGCATCGGGATCGGCAGCTACGTCCGCGACAAAATGCGCTATGCGGACTGGAAAGCGCTCAATTGGAACAAGGCTTTTTCGGAGGCCGAGATTAAAGTCGTCGCAGAGGTCAAAATCACAGATTACGGCAGACTGATCGATGCCAGCGCGTGAGCGGTCGCATCAGTGTGACGAATGTCATTGCCTGCGACGGCAGGTTGTGGCAAGCTGGTGGGGTAAGCGGGACGATATAAACGGTCCCGAAGAGGAGGCTTCCCCATGAAGTTCGATTATTTACCTCCGGCCGATCAGATCATCGAGATGATCGCCCGCATCTACCGGTTCGGCATGACGACGACGTCCGGCGGCAACTTGTCCGTCCTGGACGACGACGGCGATATATGGATTACGCCTGCCGGCGTGGACAAGGGTTCCCTGCGCCGGGAAGATATCGTGCGCGTGCGCACGGACGGGAGCCATGCGGGCCTGCACAAGCCGTCGAGCGAATTTCCGTTTCACCAGGCGATCTATCGGGCGAGGCCGGACCTGCGTTCAGTCGTGCATGCGCATCCTCCGGCGCTTGTCTCGTTCAGCATCGTCCGCAAGGTTCCCAACGTGGACATGCTGCCCGGCGAACGCGAGATTTGCGGCGAGGTCGGGATCGCGCCCTATGCGCTGCCCGGCAGCGCGCAGCTCGGGGAGAACATCGCCGCCGTATTCGCGGAGGGCAAGCGCTGCGTGATGCTCGAGAACCATGGCATCGTCGTAGGCGGCGATTCGCTGGCCGATGCGTACAAGGCGTTCGAGACGCTGGAATTTTGCGCGCGCATGGAGATCCAGGCTTCAGGCCTCGGCCGTCCGAGGTCGCTCACGGCGGCGCAGCAGGCGCTGTCCGCATCGGCCGTCGCCGCACTCCCCGAGCAGCCGGCGCGCCAGGGTCCGATGCCGACCGCAGAGCGCGAGGCGCGCGTGCGGATGTGCGACTTCATTCGCCGCTCCTACGAGCAACGCCTGTTCACGAGCACGCAAGGCACTTACTCCGTAAAGCTGGCGGACGATGCTTTTATCATTACGCCGCACGGACTGGACCGCAAGTATCTGGAGCCCGAAGACCTTGTGCTGATCCGGGACGGATCGGCGGAGCCGGGCAAGCAGCCGAGCCGCTCCGTCCTGCTGCACCGGGCGATCTACGCGCAGCAGCTGCATGTCGGCTCGGTACTGGTCGCTCACTCGCCCTACACGATGGCGTTCGCCCTGACGGATCATCCGTTCGAGTCGAAAACGATTCCCGAAGCTTATATTTTGCTGCGCGGGATGCCGAAGCTGCCGTTCGAGTCCGTCTACGCGTCGGTGGAGGAGACGGCGGCGCGGTTCGCGCCCGACGTGCCGCTCGCGCTTGTCGACAACAACTGCGTCATCGCGACGGGCAGCAGCCTGCTGAACGCCTTTGACCGGCTGGAGGTCGCCGAGTACAGCGCCAAATCGATCATTGAGGCGGCAAGCCTGGGCGCCATCGTCCACATGGACGACGACAGCATCAGGGATATCGAGCGGGCGTTCGGGCTATAAAACTCGCTCATCGGCCGAGATCGGCCCAGCGCTAACGAAGACAACTCTTCGCTAGCGCTTTTTTGACATTGGAGAAAGTATTCGAATGTATGGCGGTCCCTCAAAACCTGCAAATGTACATGTATTTCTGCCGAACCAACGGTACTTGATGAAATGCATGCAAATGTGCAGGTATATGCTAAACACTGGCCGGAAATCCAGCTGATGGTGGAAAATAGCTGCATATTTGCATCAATCATGTCCAAAAGGAGCGGCGTCGGCAAAATTAGATGTATATTTGGTTACTACTTAGGTCCACCCTTTTAGTTTTCTGGATATAGGTGTAAAAGATTATACCTATACGTTCAGAAACGGGGTAGCCGAATGATAGATAAGAAACTCATCAAGCAGATCAGTCATAGCGATCCTGAGACCATCGAGGCGTTCATTACATCGCTGGTCGATCAGTTTACCGCTACAATCGAGCAGTATACCGCTAAAATTGAGAAGCTTGAAAACCGAATCAAAGACCTCGAACGTCAGCTTGGCCAAAACTCCCGCAATAGCAGCAAACCGCCTTCAAGTGACGGTTTCCGCAAGCCGACCAACTCGCGGCAGCCCGGCGGAAAAAAGGGAGCGCCAAAGGGCCATGACGGACATACGCTGCTATTCTCTGAAGCACCGGATCACGTCGTTCATCAAACCCTATCCGTCTGCGGCGCTTGTCAGGCGTCGCTCGAAGCCGTGCCGTCTTTAGACTACGAGAGACGTCAGGTTTTTGACCTGCCTGCACCACGCGTAGTGGTCACCGAGTATCGCTCAGAGAAAAAGCGTTGTCCGCATTGCAGGTGTACGCAGCGCGCCCTCTTTCCTGAGGGCGTGAATGCTGCCACACAATACGGCGACGGATTCGCAGCCTGGACCGCGTATTTGAGCGCGTTTCAAATGATTCCGCTTGCGCGTATTGGGCAGCTCTTTGCCGATTTAACCCGTTACCGTCCGAGCGATGCGACGCTCTTGTCGTACCTTAAAGTCATGCATCACCGCCTAGCACCGGCCGAGCAATGTGTGCGCGAGGCGCTGCTAAAAAGCGACTTTTTGCATTGCGACGAAACGGGCTTTCGTGTCCAAGACCACGAACAATGGCTACATACCGCCTCCACGGCCGATTGCACGCTATTCACCGTTCATCCCAGCCGCGGCAGTGTGGGCATGAAGGCAGGAGAAATCCTGCCTTCCTACACAGGCACGGTGATGCATGACAGCTACGGTGCTTACTTTAAAGATGAATTTTCCTTTTCCCACTCCCTGTGCTGCGCCCATCTGCTTCGTGAATGCCAGGGGATAAGCGAACATGACAAGCATACCTGGTCGACGCGGATGAAAACGTTGCTGCAGGAAAGCTGGAAGACAGCTTCGGCACACCGAAAACGAGGCGAGTCTTTGAGACAGGAACATATCCAGCAGATGCAACAACAGTACGACGAAATTCTAAAACAAGGTGCGCTTGAGTGGTCCAAAGACCCCGTTCGCCCCAAAACCGGCCCGAGAGGCCGAAAAACGAAAAGCAAAGCGGCGAATTTGGGACAGCGGTTCCTGAATTACAAGGACGCCATTCTCCGCTTTCTTTATGATGCAAAGGCACCCTTTGACAATAACCAAGCCGAACGCGATATTCGCATGGTGAAAGTCAAAGACAAGGTTTCAGGCTGCTTTCGCACAGAGCAAGGTGCAAAGGTTTTTGCGCGCGTACGTGGCTTCATTTCCACACTTCTCAAGCAACAACTCCCTGTACTCTCCTCCCTTTCAGCCGCACTCCGCGGCACTTTTACTTTCGGTTGACCTAAGTAGTAACTATATTTGCAGGCATTACATAAAAAAACGGCGCGGGCGACGATAATTCAACCTCTCGATCTTCTGGCGGTTTTTCTTATGTCCGTTTAAAGGTGCCTAAGATTTGCGCACATTTCAGCAGAGCGTGTGTGACAGCCTCGACGCCCGGCGAATATGGAGTAGGATAAGGCAGCCGCCCCATACGGCCTGCTTCATGAGCGAGGTGCTGGACATGGTAAAAACTTGGCGGGGCGCGCCGGCGGCCGACGGCTACCGCATGCCGGGCGAATACGAGCCGCACGCGGGAACCTGGATGCTGTGGCCGTGGAGAACCGATACATGGCGACTGGGCGCGAAGCCCGCGCAAGAGGCTTTTCGGCGGGTGGCGCTGGCGATCGCGTCTTTCGAGCCGGTCACGATCGGCGTTAACGGGAGCGGATTCGAGCATGTCCGCCGGGTCATGCCGGATGCGGTTCGCGTCGTCGAGCTGTCCTCGAACGATGCCTGGATGCGGGATATCGGTCCGACCTTCGTAAAAAACGATGCGACCGGCGAGGTGCGCGGCATCGATTGGGGCTTTAATGCATGGGGCGGGTTGAACGGCGGCCTTTATTTCCCGTGGGACCAGGATCAGCTAGCGAAGCAGAAGGTGCTTGAGATCGAAGGCAAGGACCGGTACGATGTCCGGGACTTCGTCATGGAAGGCGGGGCGATTGCCGTGGACGGTGAGGGGACGCTGCTCGCGACCGAGCAGTGCCTGCTGCATCCGAACCGCAATCCGGGCCTCTCCCGGGCGGATATCGAAGCTCGGCTTGCCCGTTCGCTTGGCGTGAGGCGGATCGTCTGGCTTAAGCAAGGCCTAGCCGACGACGAGACGGACGGCCATATCGACGAGCTGGCGGCGTTCGCTTCACCGGGGGTCGTCCTGCTGGCATGGACGGACAATCCGGATCATCCACAGTACGAGATCGTTCGGGAGGCGGAGGCTGCGCTGGGGGCACAGCAGGATGCGCGCGGACGCCGCCTTCGGATCGAGCGGATCCCGCTGCCGGACCCGATTGAGCTGAGCGCTTCGGATAGCCGCACGATCGACCGCGCCGCGCAAAGCTTCGGCCGCACGCCAGGCACGCGCCTTGCGGCGTCTTATGTCAATTTTTATTTGTGCAATGGTGGCTTGATTCTGCCGGCGTTCGGGGACCGCCGGGACAGGGAAGCGCATGCGCGATTCGCTACTCTATTCCCGGAACGCAAGGTGGTGCAGGTGTATACGCGGGAGATTGCGCTCGGCGGCGGCAATGTGCACTGCATTACGCAGCAGGTGCCGGCAGGGAAGCTGGAATAGGCCGATCACGACTTAATCAATATATTGATTTATATCTAACTCATAAGATAATTGACTGCTCATTTATTTCGGGATATAATGTCAGTAATGTGATCCAGATATAAGTTAGTACCGAATTGATCGGCAAGAAAAAGGAGCCTTCGTGCATGGCCTACAATTTATCTCAAATGAACAAGACCGGCTTGCCGCCGCTGCTTGCGGGCATTGCCGACAAGACGCAATGGCTGGAGAAACGGACGCAAATTCGCCGTACTTGGCTGGAATATATCGGGACGCTGCCGGAGCGGCCGCCGGCTAACCTGCGCTACTTGTCCGCGACAGAGGAGGCGGGTTATACCCGTCATCGCGTCGCGTACGATACGGCATACGGCGATACGATTCCCGCGTATTTGCTCGTACCCGCTCCACTTGCGGACGGCTCCCGTCCGACGTCGGGGTATCCTGCTGTCATGGCGCTTCATCCGACCCACGAGATCGGCAAGGACGACATCGCGATTGTACCGGGCAGGCCCAACCGCGGCTATGCCGTCGAGCTGGTCCTTCGCGGATACGTCGTGCTTGCGCCGGACGCGCTCACAGCCGGAGAACGGATTTATCCGGGCTATCCCGCTTTTGACAGCACCGCGTTTTATGAGGCGCATCCGGCATGGTCGACCGTCGCCAAGAATGCGACCGATCATATGCAGGGCGTCGATGTCCTCGAGTCTCTCCCGTTTGTCGACCGCCGCGCGATCGGGGCGATCGGACATTCTTTCGGCGGCTACAACGCTTATTTTCTGGCTGGCCTGGACGACCGGATCCGCGCCGTCGTCTCAAGCTGCGGCTTCAGCCCTTTCGCCGGCGACCCTCATCCGGATCACTGGGGCTACCGGTCGTATCCTTATACGCACATCCCGAAGGTGAGCGCCGATCTGCAGGAGGATCGGATTCCGTTCGACTTCCATGAGATCGCGGCCCTGTGCGCGCCCGTGCCCTTCTTTAATTACGCCGGACAGCAGGATGCCATCTTCCCGCATTGGCGCTCGGTCGCCGAGGGGATGGGGGAGCTGACCAAGCTGTACGGTCTGCTGGGCCGGGAAGACCGGTTCCGGTTCTATCTCGGCGAAGGCAAACACGATTTTCCCGAAGAGATCCGGCTGCTGGCTTACCGCTTTTTGGACCGCTGGCTGAAGCAAGAAGGAGAATAAGAGGTGAATCCGCTGAAAATCGTAATGCTGCAAAGCCGTCATTTTACGGACCGCATCTTCGCTGAAGCGCACCTGGCGCGAATCCGGCAGTTCGGCGAGCTGGTCATCAACGACGCCGTAGGCAATCCGACGCTGGAGCGGGCGGCAACGCTGGCCGAAGGCGCGGACATCCTTATCACGTCATGGGGCTGCCCGCCGCTTGAGGCGCAGGTGCTCGACCGCTGCCCGAAGCTCGGCCTCGCCCTGCATGCGGCCGGCACGGTCAAGCCGATCCTGAGTCCGGAGCTGCATGCGCGCGGCATCCGGGTCGGCACGGCGAACGAAGCGCTGGCACGCGGCGTGGCGGAGACGGCGCTCGGCCTCGCCATCGTGTCGCTCAAGAACATGTGGCAGCTTGCCCGCAACACGCGCGAAGGAGAATGGGACAAGCAGCGGGAGCGCGTGCGCGAGCTGTACGAGGTCACCGTCGGCGTCATCGGCGCGGGCTTGTCCGGCCGCCATCTGATCAAGCTGCTGCAGGCGTTCGAGATTCGGGTGCTCGTGTACGACCCCTTTGTGAGCGAAGCCGAGATCGCCGGCATGGGCGCCGAGAAGGTCGATCTGGACGCGCTGCTGACCGGCGCGGACGTCGTCTCGATCCATGCACCGTCGATTCCCGAGACGGATCGCATGATGAACGCGCGCACGCTCGGCCTGATGAAGGAGGACGCGATTCTAATCAACACGGCCCGCGGCTCGCTCATCGACGAGGAGGCGCTTGCGGCGGAGCTGCGCAAAGGACGGCTATGGGCATGCCTCGACGTCACGGACCCCGAGCCGCCTTGCGCCGATCACCCGTTCCGCTCGCTGCCCAACGTTACGCTGCTCCCGCATATCGCGGGCGCCGAGAACAACGGCCTGCGCCGGATCGGTGCCTATATTGCCAGCGAGGTCGAGCGGTACGCGGCCGGCAAGCCGCTTCAGGGTGAAGTCGACGTATCCCAGCTGTTCAGGTTGGCCTAGTCCGTATTGACACTGCGCGAAGCGCGCAACTAAGATAAGAAGAACATCGGATTCCGACTCGTCCGCGGGTACGCGAATCCTTTTTATTTCGCAGAGGCGGCAGGGAGATCGTTATGAAAACAAAGCAAAGCCGCAAAACGTTCCGGATCCGCCAGGAAGAGATGCTGAGCCGCCTGAGGCAGGACATCCTCGACGGCGTTCGCAAGCCTGGGGAATTCCTGCCCTCGGAGAAGGATCTGTCGGACCAGTTTGCGCTTAGCAATAAAATCGTAAGAGACGTGCTGGCCGAGCTGGCGGCGGAGGGTCTTATCGAAAAGAAGCCGCGGATCGGCAGCGTCGTCTCGCTGCGCAGCGAGCCGGAGCGCATCATCGTGAAGCTCGGCCATCACGGGTCGACGCTTCAGGAGACGGAGTTGAAGGCGCTGCTGGCAGGCTTTGAGGCCCTGTACCCGCATATTCGGGTGCAGGACGTCACGCTGCCGGGCCACGATCCTGAAGTGCTGCAGCCTTATTTGTCACACGGGCTGATCGACGTCATGACGCTCAACGATGCCGAGCTTCGCGCCTTCGGAGAAACGGGCGTCGCGAACGGGCTGCTGCCGCTTGAAGGAGACCCGGAGTGTCATCCGTTTTTGACCGACGCGATGACGATCGGGGACGCGCTGCTTGCAAGACCCTTTACATTCAGTCCTACGATTCTGTGCTACAACCGGGAACACTTCCGCGAGCGCGAGATGTGGGAGCCGGACAGCGGCTGGGGCTGGGAAGAGCTGCTTGACGCGGCGGACCGGCTCACGTTGCCTCAGGAACGGGCGGGCTTTCATTTTTCGGCCACCCAGCGCAACCGGATCGCCGTATTTTTGCTGCAAAGCGGGGCGAAGGCGGAGCGGGATGCCGACGGTCGGCTTCGCATGCGCGGCACGCGGATGCTTGCGGGCGTTCGTCGCTACAAGGAAATCGTCATGGACCGGATGGCGCCGCTCATGTCCGAGCGCGATGCCGGCTTTCGCGTCGAGGAGCTGTTTGCGCAAGGCAAGCTGTCGATGATGCTGACGACGTATTACGGCTTGAATGCGCTCCGGCAGGGCGGCATCGCTTACGATATCGCTCCGCTTCCGCGGCTGGCGGATCCGGTTACCCTGGTCATCGCGATCGGCCTCGCCGTCAACAGGCATTCCCTCCGCGCGGCGGAGGCCAGACTGCTCGCGGAGTACTTGACGGGTCCGGCCGCGCAGGCGTCCATTCGGCGCGACACGCTCAGCCTGCCCGCATTGCGCGGAGGTATCGACGAATCCGTCGGCGGCGATGGCGCTACCCGGCCCTCCAGGTTCGGCATGTACCGCGAGATCATCCCGTCGTACCGGTTCGGCGATGCGCTTGGCTTGCTGGAGCGGGAGTGGCGCTGGTTCCTGCCAGAAGTCATGCTGTATTTGTCCGGCCTCCGGACGGAGGAAGCTTTTTGCGAGCGCATCGAGGCGCTTGCCGCGTCTTCGTGAAGACGCGCATGGATTGCGCGGCCTAATGCGATGACGGTTTGACGACGATAGGGACGGGACAGGAACGCGCTGTCTCGTCCTTATTTCGTTTTCCAAGCGATATTCCGGTCGATAGCTTGATATCGCCCGTTTGAAGCACGCTGCAAACCTGGGCTTTTTTATAGATTCTGATCGTTTTTCGATGAACCCGAAAGAAGTTGCAACATGCGGAATATCGCTCATTTCCCGCAGCCGGCAGTCCCTATATGATGTAGGTATCCGAAAAGAGAAAAAAAAGGGGACCGCGTAAAAGATGAAAAAAAGACTAGATTCCGGGCAACCCGAGCCCATGGACGGTATCGGACGGCTGCGCGCCAAATGGGCGGACCCTCCCATGGAGCGCCGGCCGGTGCCGTTCTGGTCCTGGAACGGAACGCTTGAGCAGGCCGAGCTGAACGCGCAGATCGAAGGCTTCAAGGCGCAGGGAATGGGCGGCTTCATGATGCATGTGCGCGAGGGACTCGAGACGCCTTACCTTGGCGAAGCCTTCATGGACCGTATTCGAGAGACGGTGGCCAAGGCGAAGGCGGAAGGGATGCATGCCTGGCTGTACGACGAAGACAGATACTCCTCGGGGATGGGCGGCGGCCAGGTGGGACGGATCGGAGGCGACGCCGTCCGCGCGAAGGCTTTGTCGTTGACCGTAGAGCGAACGCCGGCAAGCGACGATTCGATTCAAGCTGCGTACGTCGCGGTCATCGAGGGCGACGCGCTTCGCAGCTGCGCGAGAATCCGGGAGCTGGAGTCGTGCGCCGATGCTCCAGATCGCAAGCTTGCGGAGGACGAAGTTTATCTCGTCCTCCGGCGCCATGTCGCGGCGCCGAACGAATGGTGCCACGGCGACACTTATCCGGACGCGCTGAATCCCGAAGCGGCGAGGCTGTTCATCGAGACGACGCACGAGAAGTACAAGACTGCGGTCGGCGGGTCGTTCGGGGACACGATTCCCGCCATCTTTACCGATGAGCCTTCGATCCGCGGCTTCCAGGAAGGGTTGAACCGGCCGGACATGACCTGGATCGCTTGGTCGGACGTGCTGCCGGAAGCGTTCTTCTTGCGTCACGGCTACGAGATCTGGGAGCTGCTGCCGTACTTTTTCTTTGGCGGACCGCACGCGGCTCGGATCCGCCACGACTATTGGGCGACGGTGACGGAGCAATTCGCCGACGCCTATACGCGACAGCTGGCGGATTGGTGCCGGGCGAACGGCATCGATCTTGCCGGACACTTCTGCGAGGAAGGCAGCTTAATCGGGGCAACGCTTCATGGCGGTGCCGTCATGCCGCATTACCGGTATCTGGACGTGCCCGGCATCGACACGTTATGCGAGCAGACCGACGAGAGTCTGACGGTAAAGCAGGTATCGAGCGTCGCGAACCAGTACGGCCTAAATAAGGTCGTCACGGAAACGTACGGCGTAACCGGGTGGGGGCTTACTTTTGAGAGCCGCAAGTGGATCGGAGACTGGCAGCTCGCACTCGGCGTCAATGTGCTGACGCACCATCTCGCACTTTATACGCTACGCGGCTGCCGCAAGCGGGATTATCCGCCTTCGTTTAACTACAACGTCAACTGGTGGCCGCACAATCGGACCATCGAGGATTACTTCGCGCGTCTTGGGGCGGTGTTGAGCGAAGGCAAGGTTCGCAGAGACGTCCTGGTGATTCACCCGGCGTCTTCGGTATGGACGAAACTCGGCCGGGACGTGCAAGCGGGACCATGGCGCAATCGGGCGGGAATTACGGATGCGCTCGTCGCTTATGACAAAGCGTTCAACCGGCTGGTAGATCTGCTGCTCGGTGAGCACTACGATTTTGACCTGGGAGATGAGACGATCCTGCGCGAGATCGGCGCCGTGGAGGGCGATCGGCTTAGGATCGGGCAAGCCTGCTATCGCGTCGCGGTGCTGCCGGATCTATGCAATCTGGCACGCACGACGATGGAGCTGCTGCTCGCTTTTATGGACGCGGAAGGCATCGTGCTGTCGATCGGGGACGGGCCGGAGCTGCTGGACGGCAGGGAAGCGGCTGCGGAGCTGTCTGCGTTGATCGGGCATTCCCGGTTCAAGCGGCTGGGCGATATGAACGAGCTGCCGGAAGCGCTGGCCGGCATGTTCGCGCGGCCTGTCAGCCTGCGCGGCCGGGACGGCGCCGAGCAGCGCAAGCTTCTCTGCATGCGCAGGGAGCTGCCGGACGGCATCGTCGTATTCGCGGCGAACAACGACCGGGAAGCGGACTGCGAGGTTCAGATCCGAATTGAAGGGGCGGGGACGGTCGAGCGGTGGGATCCGCTGTCCGGCGATGCGACGCCCGTCGCTTCCAGGCAAGAAGAGGGCTTTACGGTGTTCGAGGAGCGGTACGGTCCGGCGGATTCCGGACTGTACGTGATTCGCGCCGAAGAAGCGGAGCAAGGCGTTGCCGCTGAGGCCGCTCGGACCGCCGGAATGTTGCAGGACGTCGAGCTTGCGCGCCAAATACCGTTTACCGAGCCTTGGTTGGTCCTTGATACCCCGGTCGCCTTTTCCCGAACCGCACCCAATGCGCTGGTCCTCGACCGCTGCCGATATCGCTTTCAGGACGAAGCATGGTCGGAAGAGATGGACGTATGGCAGGCGCAGCGGGAGCTGCGCGAACGATTGGGCATGCGGCAGGTTTACGCCAACGGCAAGCGCCAGCGCTACTTTTGGATCGGCGAGCCGCATCCTCTCGACGGGACCGAGGCGGCATTCCGCTTTACTTTTCGCGTGGACGATATCCCCGAGGGAGAAGTCGGTCTGGCTTTCGAGCAGGCGGAACGCTTCCGGTTTTCGTTGAACGGCAGCTCTGTCGAGCGTTCGCCTGACGGCTGGTATCTGGACCGATGCTTGGCGACGGTCAAGCTGCCGCCCCTCGCGCTAGGCGAGAATACGCTGGACGTTTCTTGCGCCTACATGCACGATATGGAGCTGGAGGACGCATTCCTCATAGGCAGCTTCGCGCTCGATTTTGACCGCAGCCTGATCCGCGAGCCAGAGCGTTTGAACCTCGGGGATTGGTGCAGGCAGGGCTACCCGCACTATTGCGGAAGCATGATTTATCGTTTTGAGTTCAGGGGCGACAAGCGTCAGGACGATCGTGTCTTCATGGTGATGGGGACGTACGAAGCGGTAACGGCGAAGCTGACGATTAACGGTCGTCGCGAGCAAGCGATCCCATGGCGGTCTGCAGGCACGGTAGAGCTGACCGAGTGGCTTTCGGACGGCATCAACCGGCTGGAGATCGAGATTGCGGGCAGCCCCCGCAATTTGCTCGGTCCGCTGCACGAGGCCAAGCCGGGCGCCGCGTGGACCGACTGGTGGTCGTTCCGTCCTGCGAGTGACGATTATTCGCCGGAATATAGGCTGCTGCCCTACGGAATCATGGGACCGGTTAAGCTAATTGTTATCCCTAATTCATACATTTAATGCTACGATCAGAGGAAAAAGGGAGGAAGTCGCATGAGAAAATTCAATCCGATCCCTCTGTTCAAAGACCGGTCCACCTCGTTGTTTTTGCGGCTGCTCGCGGGCTTCCTCTGCATCATCCTGCTGATGAGCTCCCTCGTGCTTTATTTTTACGCCGAATCCAAGAAAAACGTCCGTGAGGAGATCGTCAAATATAACACGCTGATGCTCCAGCATACGACGGAAAGCTACGAGAAGCATCTGGACATGGTCAAGCGCCAAATGCTCGTTTTCCTGCTCAGCGAGAAGGCCCAGAACCTGCGCGTGGCCCCAAACTACCGGGAGATTCCGCTTCTGCAGCAGGAGATTAACGGATGGACCTCGGACTTGCAAATGTATATGAACAATATCGTTTTTTACAACCGTTCCAAAGATCTGATCGTCGAAAAAGGCACGAGCGCGCCGGCGGCGTCCATGTTTAACGTGTTTTACGAGAGCGAGACGTACGATGCGGCGTTCTGGGAGAAACAGTTCGACGAGGATTACAGCGCTCGCGTGCTGCCCGCCGCCGTTTTCCGCAATCATATGTTCCGCGACGCGACCACAGTCGTCGGAGAGCTCGTTCCGATCGTTTTCAAGACCAAGAGCAGCCACGACTTTCTGATGATCGTCTTTCTGGACGCGCGCAAAATGTATCAAGCCCTTCATCAGGCCGCGGGCGACGATTTTATGGTTATCGACGATACTGGCCGCGAGATTTATCGGAGCTTCGGGCAAACGCCGGAGATCGACCCTGCGGCGCTGCGCCAGGCCGGTGGAGGCGAGTACGTCGCGGACGGCAAATACTATTTTCAGTCGAAAGGCACCCAGACCGGCTTCACCTACGTTCAGCGCGTGCCTGTCGAGCGGATCGCCTCGCAGACGCGCATGAACATTACGCTTATCGTGGCGACAGGCGTGTCGATCGCGGCCGGTATCGTCATCTCCTGGCTGTTTGCTGCGGGCATCAATAACCCACTCCAAAAGGTGATCGGCGCCATTCGCGGCGAAGCAGGCAATACATCGTTCCGGTCTTCGATCCGCGAGTTTAATTTTATTCGCCACCAGCTGCAGGACAAGGAAAAAATGCACAAGCAGCTCGCATTCCTGCAGCAGCTCAAGGCGATTCCCAGCCACGGCGCTCCGCCGCCCGCCGCCTTCAAGGACGAGCCGTTCGTCATCGTGCTGTTCCACGCGATGAGCAGGCGGGAGGACGACGACGAGCAGGAATACTTCCGGACATGGCTCAGTTATATGAAGGTGCATATGGAAAACCGGCTGGGCGGGGCCTTCCCCGAATCGATGACTTTTCACATTGAAACCAATCAAATTTTGAGTCTCGTTTATACAAGTCAGCGCGAGGAAATCATCATTCGCTTGAAGCAGATGGAGCCGCTATTCGAGCAGGATCGGGCGTTCGGGACGGTGACGGTTGCCGTCTCCTCCGTATACGGCAACGCCGGCCGGATCGGTGCCGCTTACCGGGAGGCGCAGGATCTCGTGCTCGAGCGCAAGCTGGCCGACCGGATGCAGATCGTGACCGCGCATACGGCGGCTGCGGAGACGATCGGATTCGCGCCGGATCAATGGAAGGAATTCCAATCGAACCTGCGCGAAGGCAATGAAGCGCAGCTGACGAGCCTGATCAAGCGCGTTTTCGCCAGATGGCAGGGGAAAGAAGCGACTGCGGCGGCCTGGCTGGCATTCGGCGAGGGGCTGATTGGCAAGATCAAGAGCGAGGCCAGTCCGCTCGTCATCGCGCCGGACCGGCTGCAGGAGATTTTCCCGGACATCGATTGCCAGCTGCGTCGCTGCATCACCGTGTCCGAGCTGGAGGAACTGCTGACGACCAAGACGGCGCTGGCCGCCGGGGCGTTCCGGGAGAAAAAGCAGCTTCGCGATCCTATCACGACGTTTGTCGTCGAATACGTCAATCAGCATCTGTCGGAAGAAATTTATCTGGACACGCTGGCCGATCGGCTCAATCTGAGCGGCGGCTACCTGTCCTCTTATTTTAAAGAGAAGACCGGGATGAACATCGTAGACTTCATCAACGAAACCCGGATCATGAAGTCGGCGAGCCTGCTGGCGGACAGCAAATACAAGGTGCAGGACGTGGCCGAGGCCGTCGGCTACCGCAACATTACCTCCTTCAACCGCATGTTCAAAAAGTACATGGGCCTCACCCCGAGCGAATTTCGCAGAAAGCCGGGCGCGGAGGGTTGAGCGGATGAGGAGTTGGCAAGGGGGGCGCGTGTCGAGTGCGGAAGGTCGCGCGCGGAGCGGCAGGCAATGCCTGGGGCGGTCGGCTCCGAAGCGAATGCATTTCAGTCGGACTCGGCAGTCGCTATTTCAGCCGGTTGGTTGATTTTCGTTCGTCCGCGGACCGAGGGTCCGTTATACCGGTAAATTCAGCCGCTGCAGCTTCGCTTTAGACGAAATAACGTACGCTGTGTCCGGAGCATGCCTCAGATGGCTTGGTTCGAAGTGGATAACGGATGCTGTGTCCGAAACATGCCGCAGATGGCTTGGTTCGAAATGGATAGGTAACCCATGGGCTGATGTTTAGAAATGTGGGCTTTTTTTCGACTATCCGAAAAAAGCTGCAAAAGGGTCGCATTCCGGTGATTTACGGACCGGATCGTCGCTGTTTACGATGAGGTTGCATAAGGCGGAGGACGAAAAAAGCAAACATGCCGAGCCATCGCCCATTGCAAGCGCAGCCAGCTTCATCGGCTTAGCCAAACATTCGGAAGGGGTTTCCTATGAAAAAGAAAACGACAGGCAGAAGCGCCGCCAGCGTCCTGGTCGCCTCCGCACTGACCGCGGCCATGCTCGCAGGCTGCAGCGGCAACAACAATAACAATGCGGGAGCGTCCAGCTCTGCAGCAGTATCGCCGACCGCTACCGCCTCCGCCAGCGCCTCCGGTTCAGCCTCGGCCTCGCCAAGCGCGGCGCTGCCTGAGCCGGCCAAGATCTCGCTCTTCACCGAATATCAGACTGCATGGCCGCCGCTGGCGGACTGGGGCGTCTGGAAATGGGTGAAGGAGGAGACCAATATCACTGTCGAGCAGAAGACGGCTACGACATCCTCGCCTTCGGAAGCGCTCGCGCTCGCCGTATCGTCCGGCGACATGGCTGACGTCATGTCCGTCTTCCCGGGAGACGTCCAGAAGTTCGGCTCGCAAGGCGCCTTCCTCGATCTGTCGCAGCATATGGACAAGATGCCGAACGTCAAAGCTTATCTGGACAGCCACCCCGTCATCAAAATGCGGGTGACGCAGCCGGACGGCAAGATCTTGAATATCATCAACGACGGCGCCGGCGCAGGCAACCAATTGGTCTGGTTTTACCGCGAGGACATCTTCGACAAGAACGGACTGACGCCGCCTAAAACTTGGGATGAGCTGTATACAACGTCCAAAAAGTTGAAGGAGCTGTATCCGGACAGCTACCCGCTCGTATTCCGGCACGGCCTCGGCACGTTGTCCATATTCGCCCCGTCCTTCGGCGTCTTGCCGGAATTACAGAAGGATGCGGCGACCGGCAAGATGACGTACGGCCCGCTCAACCCGAACTATAAGACGATGATCGAATACCTGAGCAAGTTCTACAAAGAAGGGCTGTTCCCGCCGGACTGGCTGTCGATGGACTACAAGGCGTGGACGCAGTTCATGGCCACGAACAAATCGTTCATCAGTGTCCAGTATATCGGCCAGATCGAGACGATGAACAATCAGCTCACCGAAGGCCGTTTGAAGTTCATGGCGCCGCCGATCGGCGCGGGCGACAAAGCTTATCTTCCACAAGGCGGTTACGAGGATTACGGCTTCTCCGTCGCTTCGAATACGAAAAATCTGGACGCCGCGCTGCGTTACCTGGACTACATTTACTCGGAAAAGGGACGCGACATCCAAAGCTGGGGCAAGGAAGGCGAAACGTACACGATCGTCGACGGCAAGCGCAAGTTAAACGACGTCTATAAGGAATCCAACGACCTGCGCCGCGTATCGGGCATTTTGTCGGCGGGCACTTACGGCTGGTTCGACTTCGAAGCGCCTTTGTCTCTGATCAAGGAGAGCGAGCGCGAAGCCTACATCGAGTCGCCGAAGTATCAGTTCCCGGTCTCTAACACCCTGCCGATTCTGTCCAAGGAAGAGACGGATTCCATCTCTACGCAGATCGACGCGATCTACAAATACTTCTCGACGTCGATCAGCAAGTTCATCATGGGCGAGACGCCGCTCACCGAATGGGACAACTTCGTCAAAGAGCTGGATAAGTACGGCCTGCAAAAAGTGCTGCAGACGTATCAGGTCGCGCTCGATCGTCAAACCGCTTCTCAATAACGACGAATCGGCATTATAACGAATCGAAATAACAACGAAGAACGGGGCCGTCGTCGGAGCATCGACCGACGGCCCTCTCCATTCCGCTGAAAGGGGATGAAGCCGTGAAGTCAACGCTAATCCGGAATCTGAAGCGAGACCGGACTTACTTCCTGCTGCTCGCCCCCGTGTTGCTGTACTACGTGCTGTTCAAGTATGTCCCTATGTTCGGGATCATCGTATCCTTCAAGGACTACAATCTGTTCGCAGGCGTATGGAAAAGCGACTGGGTCGGGCTGAAATATTACAAAATGTTCTTTCAAAACCCCGACGCTTACGACATCGTCAAAAACACATTCGTGCTTGGCATATACAAAGTGGTATTCGGGTTCCCCGCGCCGATCATTCTGGCGCTGCTGCTGAACGAGCTGCGGATGAAGACTTACAAGCGCTTCGTTCAGACCGTGAGCTATCTGCCGCATTTTCTGTCCGCCGTCGTCGCCTCGGGTATCATCATCATGCTGCTGTCGCCGAGCACGGGCTGGATTAACCATGTCATCCAGAGCTTAGGATTCGAGCCGGTCAACTTCTTGCAAAAAGCGTCCTGGTTCAGGACGGTCTATATCAGCTCGGAAATCTGGCAGGAGATCGGCTGGGGCTCGATCATCTACCTGGCCGCGCTCACCGCGATCGATCCGCAGCTGTACGAGGCGGCGCGCATGGATGGCGCGAACCGGTGGAAGCAGACGCTCCACGTGACGCTGCCCGGCATCGCGCCGGCGATCGTCATCCTGTTTATATTGCAAATCGGCAAAGTCCTCGAGTTCGGCTTCGATAAGGTGTATTTGCTCTCCAACCCGGCCACGTACGAAACGTCCGACATTATCGCGACCTATGTGTACCGCATGGGGATCATCCAAGGCAACTTCAGCTATGCGACGGCGATCGATCTGTTCATGGGGCTCATCGGCCTGGTCTTCGTCTACTCCGCCAACCAGGTGAGCCGCAGATTAGGAGAGACCAGCCTATGGTAAGGAGCGAATCTCATGACTAAGCGCATCGGCGTCTTCGATATCGTCAACGTCATCATCTTGACCGTCGTCGCGGCAGTGGCTGTGTTTCCGTTTATTCACATGGCATCCGTCTCTCTCAGCTCGGCGCATTACGTCGTCCGCAACGAGGTCAGCTTTTGGCCGCGCGGTCTGCAATTCGATGTTTACGGCGAGGTGTTAGGGGACAATCGATTGCTCGTCGGTTACAAAAATACGATCATTTACGTGGTGCTTGGCACCGCGCTGTCGCTTTTTTTCACGTCCATGGGCGCTTACTCCCTCTCGAAGCGGACGCTGACGTTCAACAAGCAGATCATGCTGTTCATCGTATTTACGATGCTGTTCAGCGGCGGAATGATCCCGACGTATCTGGTCGTGCGCAGCTACCACCTGATGGATACGGTGTGGGCGATGGTGCTGCCGGGTCTTATCTCGACGTGGAATCTCATCGTCATGCGCACCTTTTTCCAGGGCATTCCGGCGGAGATCGAGGAGTCCGGCAAAATCGACGGCTTATCCGACATGCGTACGCTGTTCAGCATCGTGCTCCCGCTGTCCAAGCCGGTGCTGATGACGATCGGGCTTTTCTATGCCGTCGGCATCTGGAACAACTTCTTCTACGCGCTGCTCTATCTGCGGGAAGAGAGCCTGTATCCGCTGCAGCTCGTCATCCGCAATATCGTCATGGTCGGCCAGATCGGCGACGCGATCACGAGCGCGGCCAGCGACCAGCAGGGCATCGTGCTCGAATCGCTCAAGTATGCGTTCATCCTCGTCGGCACGCTGCCGATTCTGATCGTCTATCCGTTCATCCAGCGCCACTTCGTGAACGGCGTGCTGATCGGCTCGGTGAAGGGTTGACGGTCCGAATACGTATTGGCTAGAGCTACATGAAAAGTCAAAATAATCGCAGTCAATCGTCACGCCACCCCATATTCAAGCGAATCTTCCATATGGTAAGGTGTACGCCGGCGATCTGCGGCGCATCCATGCCTATCTGGCGGACAAGGGCGTCCTGACGATGAACTGTTGCGAAAAGCTCCCGACGACGATCCGCTGAGCAAGGACGGCTACAAGGTAGACGATTCCTTGCTGGAGGCCGCCTATACGACGCGCCCCGTGCGTACGCCGGCCGGCACCTACTATCGATGGATCGTCGAAAATCCACATCCGGGCAAGACGGTCTCCAGCGTCCGCCTGACCGTGGACGACCCTTCTGCCGCCCAAATTTTCGTTCAAGAAATCAAGCCGCATCCGACGTCGCCCGCCTGGACAGCCGGAAGAGCGGCCCGCAAGCCGCTGGTCCGGATATTGGGCGAAGGCGGCATCGTCTGACCCGTTAGATTAGATCAACGTAGCAGCCCGCTCCGTCTCGGAAGCGGGTTTTTCCATGTCCTCCAGCCTCTGCAGAATCGTCTCCGCATCTTCCATTTTCGTCCAGTAAAGGGTCAACTCATGGCTCATCCGGCTGAGCAAGCTGAATGTCGCGTTCAAGTCGCCGTGATAATGGAACGTCGGGATGATGTCGCGGTACATGTGAAAACGGAGCGGCCGTTCGTCCTTATGCTCTCTGTGCTCGGCTGCGGATCTCATGCTTGGAATGCTCAGCGTATGTCGGCGAATGCTCAATTGGGACGCTTGGGACAGCAGAAAGTCCATGAGCGTCTTCGCAGCTTCCTTGGAAGCGCCGTACTTGTTGATCGCAAGGCCGATGACCACCAATAGCGTACGCGCCTCCTTCGTGTACGGGAGCGGCGAGATATCGAAGTCCAAGCCGGACTCGCGCAGCGCGTTCATGCGGAAGTAGCTCGTGACGATCATCGACGCCTTCTGATGGACGAACAGCCGCTCGGACACTTCCTCGTCCGTCATCGACAGCGAGCTTAAATGGTCGTCCACGTAGCCGAGGCAGTTTTCCAGGCATCGCTCAAGATGCGCGTCCCGATAAATCGTTTTCCCATCCGGTCCCGTCCGAAATTTAAAGCCCTCCTGGAGCAGGAAGAGCGGCCAGCGATTGGCCGAGGCAAGATTAAACAAGAAGCCGAGACGGTCGCGTCCGCGGGACAGCGACTCGTTCGCCCGGGCGACGTCGGTCCAGGTCCAGCCGCTGTCCGGCTCGGACATGCCGGCTTCTTGGAAATGACGCTTGTTGTAGCACAGTACGATCGGAGAAAAGACGAACGGCTGCACGTAAAGCGTTCCGTCCGCCGTGAACGGCTTGGTCAGAAAGGGATAGATGCCGTCGATGGGCGAGAGCGGCTCGAACGATTCGGGCCGCGAATCTTGATCGAGGAACAATTCGTAGTTCTGCAGATTGACGGTCACCAGGTCGATCGCTTCCCGCTCCATGCTCTCGCGCATGGTCGGCGAGTGCTGGTTGAACGGCAGCGGGATCATCTCGACGCGAATCTGCGGGTAACGCGCGTGGAACGCATCGATCAACGCGTTCAGGTTCGCGTCTTGAACGAGCGAAGGGTAATAGCCGAACTTAACGATCGTTCGGTTGGCGGGATTCATGGCAAGAACGCGAGCGCCGACCCGTGGCTGTTTTTCGATATATCCCTGATCCACGAGCGTATCGAGCGCTTTGCGGACGGATTTTTTGCTGAGCCGGTACGCCTCTCCGAGCGCGATCTCGGAGGGGAGCAGCTCGCCTTGCTTATACTTGCCCGTCGCGATGTCGTTCGCGAGCGCGGCGAGCATGTCGTCCATGCGGGTCTTGAACGTCGTGCGCTTCGGTCGATTGGTCATGACGCACCTCATAAGCGGATTTTGAATTTCGGGCTTGCAAGCACTTCCCGCGCCTTAGGACCTAGCTATGACCCTATTCTAATCGAAAAATAATTACGCGACAAACCGCTATTTTCGATAGGAACGGTGTTCCAATTGGATTTTGGTATGTTATACTGGGCCTTATCTGAGGCATATTATATTAAATATTAAATTAATAATTAAATTTTGAGCCTCAGATGATTCCATTTCGTGGGGGTGGATCGCGAACGCGCCTGGTTATCGGGTTCCTATTTTCGAAAGGCTTCATCCGTTAGCGAAGTTCGCATCATGCTTGTCGGCCCTGCATATCCACGGAGAGGGGAAAAGGCAAAAATGAAAGTAAGCGCCAGACGTTGGACGGCTCTAGTCCTCGTATTTCTCATGATCGGCGGGGTTCTCCCGCATTCGCTGCTCGGACCGGCACGCGCGTCGGCCGCGGCGCCCGCATGGCCACAATTCACGGACTCGGCGCACATGCCTTATCGTCCGATCGATTCGCTCGTTACCTCGCAGAGCCCGCCCGACTTCAGCTGGCCGTTCGTTACGAACGCGGACAGCTACCAGCTTCAAGTATCCCGCACGAGCGACTTCGCGACCGTCGCGCACGAGGCGACTGCGCTCGCGACCAATTATTATAATTTTCCGGTCTCTTTCGAAGCCGGAACCTGGTACTGGAGAGTCCGGTACGACCAGGACGGTACCGCGTCCGAATGGACCGCGCCGCGCAAGTTCCGGATCGAGGAGAATGCGGTGCCGTTCCCGGTGCCGCCCGTCGAGACGTTGCTGAACAGCGTGCCGGACGCGCATCCGCGCATATGGACGAATGCCGACACGTTGGACGAATTCCGGGCGCTCGCCACGGGCAACGGGAAGACGATTTACGAGCGGAGGCGCGCGCAAGCGCTTGCAAACCTGGATTTTGTTCCTACCGAGCCTGCCACGGTAGATAAAAGTTACGTCGACGGCGCGCTGGCGAAAATGATGAACGCGGCGTTTACGTACCTGATCTCCGGCGAAGCGCAATTCGGGGATAGCGCCAAACGTCAAATGCTGGCGATCGCTGGCTGGAGTACCGATCCGAACGGCACGACCGGCTACGTCAAGGACGATCAGATTCATCGTGCGATCGCCTACCAAACCGCGATGGCGTACGACTGGATCTACGACAGGCTGGCGCCCGCGGACATCGTAAAAGTGCAGACGATGGTCGCCGCGCGCGCGAACACGCTCATCGCGGACATTTTCGGCGTCCACTCGATGTTTAAAAATCCGTACGATTCGCACGGCTGGACCTCGTTCGGATTCCTGACGATCATCGCGACAGCGATGCTTCACGATGTCGACCAGGCGGAATCCTGGTTCCGGATGCTTGTGCCCGCTTATATCAACCAGCTGCCGCCATGGGGCGGAGAGGACGGCGGGTGGTCCATGGGAACCGGCTACTGGCAGGGTTCGAATCTGGCGAATAAAGAGGCCATGGACGTCCTGTTGTATGCCACGGGCTTTAATCTGTACGACAAGGCGTTTTCCCGCAACGAAGGCGATTTTCCTTTATACGCGTTTCCGCACGGTTCGCCCAAAGGCATCATCGGCGACGGCAACTCGGACACGCCGACTTTTTACAACGTCTCGTTTTTCCGTCGCGCCGCCCAGATGTACCAGGATCCGCATATGCAATGGGGCGCGCAGGCGATAGGAGCGGCGCCGATCGATCAACTGTACACCTATTTTCAAGGAGACCCCGACTTGCCGGCGGAGCCGCCGGTCGAGCTGCCGAAGTCCAAATGGTTCAAGGATATCGGCGTGGTCGCGATGCACTCCGATCTGATCAACCCCGACCGCGTCTCGATGTATTTCAAGTCGAGTCCGTACGGCAGCTACGTCCACAGCCACGCCGATCAGAACAGCTTCGTCATCAACGCGTACGGCGAAGCGCTGGCGATCAAAGCCGGCTATTACGAAAGTTTCGGATTCAACGCGCCTCATCATGGTGAATTCACGCGACAGACGCTGTCCAGCAACGCAATCACGTTCGACGGCAAGCAAGGCCAGCCGATCAACACGCTCGACGCGAGCGGCACGATCACGGGCTTCGTCGACAGTGCCGACTTCGGGGCGACGAGCGGCGATGCGACCGCCTCCTATATGGGCGGCCTCGACAAAGCCGTTCGGCACATGTTGTACGTCAGGCCGAATTCGTTCGTCGTGATCGACCGGCTGAAGTCGGCGAACCCGGCCGGCTCCGAATTCGAATGGGGACTCCATGCCGAGCATGAGCTCAGGCTGGACGCGGATCAGGCCGGCGCCACCATCGTCGAGGGCCGGGCCGCGCTGAAGACGAGAATTCTATATCCGGCCAATATTCGGGCGACGGTGGATAACCGGTACCTGAACGCGGACGGCGTAGAGGTGAGGCCCCAGGACGTGAATATTCCGAATCAGATGCATGCGGAATTCATCACGCCCAAGTCGCAGGAAACGACGATCGTCTCGACGATGGGGGTGTACCCGTCGGGCGAAGAAGCGCCGGAGGTCGTCTCCGAAAATCATGGGAACTATATGGAACTGACCTTTGAGGACGGAACCGTCGTGTACGTCCGAATGACGAACGGCGGCGAGATCGATGCCGGTTCGATCCGCTTCGACGGTGAAGCCGCAGCGGTCAAGGGCGGCTCGGTCATGCTCGTGTCGGGCACGAAGCTCGTCAAGGACGGCGTCACGCTGTTGTCGAGCGACAAGCCGGCGACGATCGCCTTCGGCGACCGGGAGCTGTCGATCTCCGGCACGGAGGAGATTAACGTCTCCGTGCAGACCCCGGGCGTCAACCGCGTACGGGACGTTAACGGCGCGGATATCGCGAACAGCGGCACGCCGGATGCTTCGGTAGCGCTTCGCGGCGTCTATTGGCAAGCGACTGCCGACAAGCTCACGGTTAGAGCGGAGAAGGGCTCGCATGCCTTCAAGCTGAACGACGCGCCTTCCTCGCAGCCGCTCGAAGACGTCGAGCTGCAGGCGATCGTCAACGGCGTCCCGCAGACGATCACGCTGCAGGCGCGCAGCGATATCGAAGGCGAGAGCGTGGCCTGGGGGAAGCTGACGAACGAAGAAGGACTGTATGAAGTCGTCGATGCGCCGGCGGGCTTCGCCTTCGAGCGGCAAGGCGCCCCGAAAGCGCCTTATCTCGAACCGAATGCCGCGATTGTGCTTCGCGGCGAGGCTGACCGTCCTTTGACGCTGGTCAAGGCCGGATCGGGTCCTCTGGCCGAGACCGTCGTGCGGGACGATTACGACGCCGTGCGCGATACGCTCAGCGTGTTCGCGGAGGCCGAAACGTTTCAAAATTCAGGCGGCGGCGCACTTTCCAAATATTCAACTCGGCCCTTTTTGTCCGGCGGGGTCGGGGTGAGCAATTGGAATAACAAGGGCCAATGGCTGGACTGGACGCTGAACGTGCCCAAGCAAGGGCGCTACGATCTCGTCCTTAAGTACGTGGCGGGCTGGGACGCCCCCGAGGGAATGCTGACGAGCAGGCTGGCGCAGCTGGGCGACAATGCTTACGCCTTCGAAGCGCCGAAGACGGTCGACTTCGGCACGCTGCCCGAGTACTGGAAGTCGATTCGGGTGAAGACGGGGGCGCTGCTGCCGGCAGGGCCGGTGAAGCTGACCATGTGGAATTCCGTAGCTTCGATGAACCTCGATTGGATCGGGCTCGTGGAGGTGAAGGACGACGAGATCCGGCCTTCCGCGCCTGGCGCGCCGCAGCTCGTCGCCAAGACGAATGCGAGCGCGACGATCCGGTGGAGCGGTTCGACCGACAATACGGCCGTCGAACAATACCGGGTTTATGCGGGCGGCCAGCTGCTGAAGACGGTGCCGGCGGCGTCTACCGAGGCCGTGCTCACGGGATTGACCGCCGGCAAGCTTTATTCCTTCACCGTGAGAGCGGTCGATACGAGCGGCAACGAATCGCACGACAGCCCGGCGCTGGGCGTCGTCCCGACCGATACGATTGCGCCGCTCTGGTCAGAGGGCGCCGCCCTGCGCGCCGCGAACGTCTTCCCGGACAAGGCGACGCTATCCTGGAGCGGCGGCGCGACGGACAATTCCGGGCAGCCCGTCGCCTACGATCTGTATCGAATCGACGGGACGACGGCGACGAAGCTGGCGTCCGTCACGGGGACGACCTACGAAGCGACGGGCCTGCTGCCGTCCGGCAGCTACCGCTTCAAGCTCGAAGCGGTCGACGCGGCCGGCAATGCGACGAAGGACGGACCGTCCGTCACGGTGCGCACGCCCGATGCGAACATGAACGGCAACGGCCTCTACGAGCCGTTTACCGGGATGGCCGAAGGGCCGATGCCGGCAGGAAACGGATGGACCGTCGATCCGAACCACGGCACGTCGATCGCGGTCACCGCGGCAGGAGACGGCAACAAGGTCCTTACGCTGACGGACTCGTACTACGCGCTTGATGACGAATACCGTCGCGCGCCAGGCATTTCCAAGGCGATCCCCGCCGTGAGCGGGAAGGTCGTCTTCGAGACGAAGTTTAAGTCGAAGGCGCTCGGGCGCTCCGACTCGGGCAACTATGAGCTGCAGGTTCTATCGGGCAACGCCGATGTCGTCCGAATCACCGGAGGGAGCACGGGCACCGTGTCCTACCGCATACCGGAAAACGGGACGACGAAAGCCGTGGCTTTCCCGTCCAAAAACGGCGAGTTTAAAATTCCGCTCGATCAGTGGATTAAGATTAGGTTCGAGATGGACACGAGCACGAAAACCTACGATCTCATCTATCAAACGGATGCGCTCAAAACGTATACGGGACCGGTAGACGCGCCTGGAACGCTCGATAAAACGAACGGCATCTACAGAATCAACGGACTGCCGTTCAACACGCCGACGCTGAGCTCGGTCAATACGTTCGGCTTTGCGGGCACGCGGTTTACGGGCGAATATAGCTTTGACGATATCGCTTTGTACAAGGCGGTGACGCCGCCGGCATTCACGGTCGATAGCCCGCAGTACGTAGGCCAGGGAGCACTCGTTCCCGTCGCGATCGGCGTCGGCAGCGTGGCGAACGCCGTCTACGAGAATGTGTCGATGCGTTACGATCCCGCCTTGTTCGATTATGTCGGCGTCGAAGCGGCGGGTCCGGGCATCGCCGTGACGAACGTCGCGAACGATTCGGATCAAGGCACGGTAGCCTTCGCCGTGGACAATGGCGGTCCGATTGGCAGCTCGGGGCCGTTAGCGCTGCTGCAGCTTCGGACCAAAGCCGGCGCCTCCGGCTTCGGATCGGTGCGGATCGAAGCGGCGACGTCTAAAGATCAGGCAGGCGTCACGATCGCCGCCGTCAGCTTGCCCGGCAAGACGATCGGCGTCCATGTCGTCACGGAACTCCAGCCGGCCATCGTCGTGACGCCGGTAGGCTCGGCGCCGGCATTGCCTGAGGCTGTGACGGCCGTCTACGCCGAACAGACGACCGGTCCCGTGACGGTGACCTGGGCCGACGTCAATCCGTCGCAATATGCGGTGCCGGGCACGTTTACGATAACCGGTGCGGTCGCGGGCTCAAGCATTCCGGCTCAGGCGGTCGTGACGGTCGTGAACGATTCGGCGGCGCTGCTGACGGGACCGGGAACGGCAAGGGCCGGCGAGCCGTTCGTCGCCAGGCTGTCCGTGGCCAGTGTGCACAACGTGTCCGCCCAGGAAGTCGTCGTGAGCTACGACAAGGCCCGCTTCGAATATGTCGACGCTTCTCCTGCCTGGGAGCAGACCGTCGTCCAATCGGCTGCTGACAATCCGGAGGCCGGGACCGTCAGACTGATTCTGGCGAATCCCGGCGCGGAAAATGCGGTATCCGGCGACGTGCCGCTGCTCGATCTGACCTTTAAGCCCAAAGAGGGAGCTTCGGGGAACGGGACGATCGCGGTCGCGCGGCTCAAGCTGTCCGACGGAGAAGGCCGCGTACTCGAGGCGGATCTGAGCGGCGCCTCGCTGACCGTGGCGATCGCGGATCACGCGGCGCTGGCGGCGGCGATCGCGCAGGCGCAGGCGGCATACGATCAGTCCGAGGCCGGCATGGCGGTCGGACAGTATCCGGCCGCCGCGCGTGCGGCGCTGCTGGCGGCGATCGGCGCCGCGCAAGCCGTGCTGGCAGATGCGCAGACGACGGACACGCAAGCGGATGAGGCGACCGCCGCGCTGGCGGCGGCGCTGCTGAAGTTCGGGCAGTCCATGATCGATGCCGATACGGGCGACCTGAACGGCTCGGGCGGCATCGACATCGGCGACGTCGGCATCGTGGCGGGTCATTACGGCCAGCATGCGGGCGATGCCGGCTGGTCGGCGGCTTACGACCTGGACGGCGACGGGGCGGTCGGGCTCTACGAGCTCGCTTTCGTCTCCCAGAAGCTGCTCGAGAACGACTGAAATTAGACGTGACTATTTAAGCGTGACTGTATTATGGATGATCGCTGTATGAAATTGCGGAGGGGAAGGCGTCGTGCCTTCCTCTTCTTAATATCCTAGGCATGGAGGCAGACCGGATGAAGCGTACGTTGCTGTATCTATGGATGATTTCGTTTATTGCAGGACTGGCTATACCGGCAGGCGGTTCGGCTTTGGCGGCGGGACCTCCGGTTTTTCGGATCTCGGCGTCCGCCGAATCGATCCTGCCGAACGGACAGGTGACGGTAAAAGTAAGCGCGAGCGGGCTCCCGGCGACGAGCGCCTACGAGCTGCGGCTGACGGTGGCGCCGATCGGGACCGGTCAGACGGCGGCGCTGACGCTGCTGTCCGAACGCAATCTGCTGCCGCAAAGCGGGTTTTCCGCGCAATCGCGCAGCGGGGATCGCCTGACGTTCGCCTATGCGCTGCAGGGCGGGCAGCCGGCGGTAACAGGCGATGCCGATCTGGCGTCGTTCACGTTCTCCGGGACGGCGGCCGGTCAAGCGCGGATCACGCTGACCGCGGTCCAACTGATGGATGCGAGTCTGGCCGCGACGACGCATGAAGCCGGCGGGAGCGTCCTCGTGAGCGTCTCGGACGGTACGGCGACGCCGACGCCTGCGCCGACCGGCAGTCCGACGGCTGGTCCTTCGTCATCGGGCGGTCCGGCCGCGACGCCGTCTGCGGGACCGGGCTCGTCGGCTTCGCCCGCGCCGACGCCGTCCGCGGCGTCCTCGCCGTTGCCTACGCCGACGCCCGCGCCGGCAGTCATCCGCCTGGCGGCGGCCGAGCCGGACGCGTCCGGCTCGTCGGTCGTCTCCGTACCTGCAGGCCGGTTGGCGCAGGCATTCGCGGACGCCCGGGGCGGGACGCTGCGCATCGTCGTCGAACCTTCGCCCGAGGCCGCCGCGATCGCCGTCGATCTCCCGCTCGCGCAGCTCCGCGAGGGGACGACTCCGGCGCGGATCGAGATCGACGCCGGGCTCGCGGCGATCGCCTTCGATACGTCCCGGCTGCTGGCGCTGATCGGCCCCGATGCCGGGACGCTGCGCTTCTTCGCGAATCGCGTCGACACCGCCGGGCTTCCCGCCGCCGCTCGCGAACAGCTCGCCGGCCGGCCCGTCTACGATTTTGCACTGACGGCTGACGGCGAGCGCATCGGCGCATTCGGCGCCGGTCAGCCCGTGACGGTCAGCCTTCCCTACGCGCCGATGCCCGGCGAAGCGGAGGATCGCATCGTCGCCTACTTCGTCGGCGACGATGGACGGCTTGAGGTCGTCAAGCATACCGCGTACGATCCGGCGGCGGGCCGCCTTACATTTAAGCCGAAGCATTTCAGCTTGTATGCCGTCGCGGAGGCACCCGCAATAGCGTTCTCGGATCTGGAGCGCGTGCCTTGGGCGCAGCCGGGCATTGAGGCGCTCGCTGCGCGCGGAATGCTGAGCGGCGTCGGCGCGGATCGGTTCGCGCCAGACCGGCCCGTCACGCGTGCGGAGTTCGTCGCGATGCTGATGGGCGTGCTCGATTTGTCGGCCTATACTACGGCGGGGACTTTCACGGACGTGAAGCCGGACGCCTGGTATGCCGGCGCCGTATCCGTGGCGTCCGAGCTCGGCATCGCGCTAGGCCGCCCTGACGGCAGCTTCGGCGTCCGGGGCGAGATCAGCCGCCAGGACATGGCGGTGATGATGGCCCGCGCGCTGCGCCTCAACGGCGTTCGGACCGGCGACAGGGATGAAGCGTTGCCGACCGGCACTTCAACCGCCCTTGGCTTCGCGGACCGCGCCGAGATATCGCCCTACGCGCGCGATGCCGTAGGCACCTTGCAAGCCGTCGGGATCCTGACCGGCGTCGGCGGCGGAAGGATTGCGCCGGCCGAATCCGCGACCCGGGCGCAGGCGGCGGTCATGCTCTACAGGTTGTACGGGCTGCTATAAAAATTACGATCCTTGCGCACGGCCCTGACTCGCACCAAGCCCGGCTTCCGCGGCGTGTTTTCTTCGCCTGGTTGCCGGGCTTTTCTGCGCGCCCGCCGCGTTTGTCCGTCACCGGCCCATCGCCTGCAGCACGTCGCTGATTTTGCGGCTATGGGACAGTACGCCATAGTTCATCCAAGCCAGAAAATCGACCTCGTACACGCGGCCTGCTCTGACGGCGGGCAGGCTTCGCCATACGCTGGAGTCGAGCAGCTCCCGTCCGTAGCCTTCGCCCTCGAAGGTAACGAACAAATGATCGGCATCCAGCTCCTGCAGCGCCTCAAGCGTCAGACTGACCCGTCGAACGCCCGAAGCCATCCTGCGCACCAAGTCCGGCTCGGAAAGACCGAGACCGCGGTAGAGGAGCGGTCCCGTGTAGCCGCAAGCTCCGCCCCCGTACAGCACGATCGACTGCCCCGAGATCCTCAGAACGGCTACGGACGCCTTGGCCGATGCGCCCCCGAGCCGAACGCGAGCCTCCGCGATCTGGCGCTCCAGCCGTTCGACGGCCGCCGCCGCTTCCTGCTGTCTGCCCAGGACATCGCCGATCGATCGGAGCATTAGTCGCCAATCTTCACCGGCAAAGGGAATTTTAAATACGGGCGATATCCGGCTGCACTGCTCCAAATTCCATCTTCGGTGACCGTCGTTCAAAAGGATGAAGTCGGGCCGGTGACTGGAGAGGACCATGCAATCGTCGCCGACGATATCGAAGTCGGGCACGTCGTACAACCCCAAATATTCTTGTCTGCCCCACCCGCGATGGAAAAATTGCAAGATAGGCGTCACGCCCAACGCGACCAGATAATCTTCCAGAAAAGGAGCGAAAATGCGTGTTTTTCCGCTGTTCCGGCTGCGGTACTGGCCCGGCGTGATTCCGATTTTTTGCGTAAATTTACGATTGAAGTAATATTCGTTGCTGTATCCGACCGCAAGCGCGATCTGCTTCAGCTTGTCGCCGGTGAGCAGCAGCAGCTCCTGCGCCTTATCGATGCGGACGGTGTTCAGGAAGTCGATCGGCAGCTGTCCCGTCTCTTCCTTGAACAGCTGCGTATAGCGCCACCGGTTGGTTGCCGTCATATCGGCAAGCCGACCGATGGACAGCGGCTGCGCGTAATGCGCTTTTACGTATTCGATAGAGCGGACCACGGCCTGCCGCAGCGAATGCTCGCCGGCTGCCGCGCTGCGATAAGCTTTAAGCATCGAGAGCAGCAGCGATTGAAAACGAATCTGTCGCTCCAGCCGCTCCAGTTCGTCGCCTTCGTTCCGGCTGCGGTGCAGTTGCTCCGCTTCCAGCAGCATGCCGCCGACGGAAGCGCCGAATTCGTGCACCCAAGAAACGAGCCAATCGTCGAGCGTCGCAAGTCCGGTCTTGCCCGCGGCCGAGGGTTGCAGTCCAACGATCTCGAATTCGAATCGGTAGCCGGTCATCCCCGCTTCTCCGGCTTCCAGCCGGCAGAGCGCATGAGGAGGCAGCATCAGGCAGGCGCCTTGCACGAGGGCGGTCTTTTTATTTTCCAGCAGCCCTTGTCCGGCGCCATCCGTAATCAACAGCATCATGTAGGCGCTTGACGCCATCGCGTTCCTTTGGACGGCCTCTATTTGAAAAGCTTCAGTATCCGCAAGTCGGAACTGTACTGCGCCGTTATCCGTCGCCGCATCGTTTTGCCAATCGTTCGTCATCGCGGCCTCCATTTATTGATAACCATTCTCAATACTTATGTCTAGTTTAAATAAAAAAAAGGAGCGCTTCAATCTTAAAATTGAAGAGCCCCTTATAAATGCTTTTATCCGATTCTCCTTTACTTCGCCATAAGCTTCAGGAGATCGTCGATTTTCATGCCGTTCGCCGTGATCGCGCCGCTCTGCCAGTGGCTGCGTTCGACTTTGTACACGTGGCCGTTTTTGAATGCCGGCACCGATTTCCAAAGCGGACTATCCAGCAACGAAAATGCATCTTGATTTTCCGCCGTCTGCCAATCCCCGTTGGACGGAATCACGATAATGTGATCCGCATCCAGCAGCGAGAACGCCTCTTCGGATAAAATCTCTTGGAATTCCGTCATTTTTTGCACCATCGGGTGCGGCGTAAGCCCAAGCTCGTCGAATAAAAGACTGCCCACAAAACGGTTTTTGATGCCGAACAAGGCGATCGTTCGCTCGCCGACATTAACTCGGATGACCGCCACCGTCTCTTTGCCGACGGCTTGCGCCAGTTTGGCCTTGGCGTCCGCTACCTTAGCTTCATAGGCGGCAGCCACGCTTTCGGCTTTCTCGGGCATGCCGACGACATCGCCGATCGTCTTCAGAATCTGTTCCGAGCTTTGAAGAATGTCTTCGGGCAGCCTGTAGGTCGGCGCCACCTTCGTATATTGATCGTAGGTCGCACGGTCCACGGCGCCGTCGACGATGATGAGATCGGGACTTTGCGCGAGCAGCGCCTCGATGCTGCCTGTCGTATCGAACAGAGGCGCGTCCAGGTTCAAATACTCCTGTTTGCCCCAGTTCGGATTGTACCACTGTACGATCGGCGTCACGCCCAGCGCCTTCAAGTAGTCTTCCAAATAGATGGCCGCGATCCGCTTCGGATGCGCAGGCACCGTGACTTCGCCGAATTCATCCGTGACGACCCGCGTTTCGTCGTCCGCAGTTGCGTCGGTGCCGGCCGCGGCCCCACCCTCCGAAGCCTGCGCGTTTTCCGCCGGTGCGGTCGGAGACGCGGCGGCCTTCGAAGCCTCGCTCGGCTTGTCCGCTCCGGATCCGCATCCCGCCAATAATCCTACCCACAATACAGCAGCCATCGTTACCGCTGTTTTTTTAATCCATCCAGACATTTCTCATTGCTCCCCGGGTTGTATTATCACTGATATTCATTCTCAGTCAATAAACCTAGGGTAGCGTACGCGGGAGCGGGAAACAATGCACTTTTTATCCCTTATTTTTTATACAAATTGTTTGCGTCCGGTTTTAATCGATTGTTGAGGGCGCGTCCAGCATCGCGTCCAGCATCGCTTCGCCCAGAACCCGGTCGAACGGTCCCCAGCCGATGTCCTCGTTGCCGAACGCGTGGTTGACCATGTTGCCCTTGAGCTCCGTCACGAAATATTTGCCGAAACGGTGCAAATGGTCGAAGTATTCGAACCCGCCGACAAAGGTCACGTTGTATTCGGCGGCCAGTCTTCGGTATAACGCATAAAACCGCCGGATATTGCGCTTGGAACCGTGACGCGTGAAGAGCGGATTGACGCCGTTCACCATGACGATCATGCAAGCCGCGCCATACTCGAGGATCCTTTCCAAGATCGTTCGGACGGTCCGTTCGATATGGGCTTCGGAATGGCCGGAGCACGCGTCGTTGATCATGTATTCGAGCACGACGAGGTCGGGCGCCGCCGCAAGCACCTCTTTTTCCAGCCGATGGATGCCCATCACGGATTGCTCCCCGCCGACCGCGACGTTCGAGCTGAACAGCTTCGCGTCCGGGTATCGCGTTCGGAGCCCTTCCATCACTTGATAGGGCCACAAGCCGGCGCGGGTCGCGCTCTCGCCGTAAAAAGCGATGCGCAGCGGGCGCCCGGCCGCCATGGCCTGCCGAAAATCTGAGAGATGCCCGGTCTGCTCGAGTGGGATCGAAGACGCCGGCGTGGCGCCGGCAAGCACGGATCTGCGGTCCATGATCATCTCCGGGATCGCTTCGATGACGAATTGCAGAGGCGCGTCGATGCCGCCGGAAGGCGAATGCTGGAATGCGAGGCCGAGTCCCCAATCGACCTCGAATCCGTAAGCCGACTCCGCAACGAGCGGCAGCTCCTCGTCCCATTCGAAGGGCCGAGGCGTCGTCCAGCGCAGGGATTCCCGCGTCATGCTCCGGCCGGTGCCGTAGTCCTCGCCCGTGGCGCCCATTCGGATCCGGGGGCTTCCGCCGGGCGTCGGCTCGACTTCTACAAAATACGTTCGTCTCGCCATATCCTCGTAACGGCCGCGAAGCGTGACCGGAGGGGAGGACGTGGACATGCGCGACAGCGTGCTCTCGCCGCCGTAGACGCAGGATTGTCCCCAACCGGTGAAAATATGGGCGAGCACGAAGCCTTCCCTTACGATCGGCGGCTCGGGCAGCAGCAACTCTCTCGAATCCGGGGCGTCGACGTCTCCCTCGACGACCGCCAGGGTGCCGTCATCCCGCAGCACGATCGCGTCGTACCGGCAGAGCCATACCGAATAATCGAGCGAGAGCGTCTCGCCGTCCGCGATTCGGCCGCCCGGTATTCGCTTCACCGTGCCCCAGTGATAGTCGTATGTATAGTCGGCATCGGGCGTGTACTTCGTCCCGCGATCGGCCGAATACACCGCCAGCGTACCCGGTACCATGCGCTGGTAGGGGACGCCGCCGCTGCCGCGAATATCTTCGCCGTTCCACCAGGAAGGCGAGAGGGTGCCTTCCCCACGGATCTTGTAGACCTGGTCGAGGTACTGCCTTTGACCGGCCGGCCGGATCGGCAGCTTCACTTCGCCGGGCACCTCGACGACGCGGTCCGCTAATGTCAAATGGCCGGGTTGAACGATAACCGCCATCGAGGCGGGAGCGGTAGCATATACGGAAAGACCGGAAACTTGGGCGTTCAAGGGGACTCACTCCTTCGAGCTCTGCTTCGTTTGCCCCTATTGTAAAACGCGCTTTGCCGAACCTATATAGATAATCGTACAATGGCGTATTGATTTTTGTGCTGCTTTGCGGCTCAGGAAAAGCCGGGCCTATTCTTATAAAATATTGTCCCGTCAACTGAGAGCGTTTATATTAGCGATACGACGGCTCGTGCCGGCACGGGCGGCTGCGTGCTTTGGCAGCTTCAAGACTACCGCGACAATATCGCGCCGATTCTGGACAATATCATAAGGCAGAACCTTTATATTCATTCGATTCATGTCTATATGGGCAATCCGACCATTCCGGAGCTATACGGCGGTTATGACGGCTTTTATAGCCTGCAGCGGATTGGGAAGGGTCGTTGGACGTATCCGTGCCCGTCGTATGGAACGATGAATTTTCTAGATGGCGCTGAGCTTCAACCATATGACAGAGCGTATTCACGGGCTTATCGAGACCGTTTACAAGGCCGAGCTGCTTGAGAAGGAAGCGGATGTGAAGGCGCTGGAGTCCCAGATCAATCCGCATTTCCTGAACAATACGCTGGCGACGATCTCCTGGGTGTGCCGTAAAGCGAAGGCGCCGGAGGTCGTTCGCATCTCCAATTCGCTCGCGAAGTTCTATAGGCTGGTGCTGAACAAGGGGAGTTCGGAGACGCTGATCGGGAACGAGCTCGACATGGTCAAGGCCTATCTGGCGATTCAGAAGTTCCGAAGGGCAGGGCTCGGAGGCTTTCGGCATTTGGATCTTTCGCGCGCCGGCAGCGGCGGAACGGCCGGATGCCGTCTTCTTCGAGGAGGGAGCTGCGCAGGCGCTTCAGCGCCCCATTGTCGCTTATACGACGGGAGAGGGCGCTGTTCTGGACGCCGCGCTCCTGTTCGGCATCCGGACGGAGGAGCCCGATTCTTTGCGCGAGCTTGCGGCGAGGCTGCTGCACAGCCTGTCTTCCGAACAGGCGCCGATGCCGGGCGGCGAATGGACGGTTGCGATCGGCAGCCCCGCGAAGACGCCGCCTTCCGCGCGCGAATCGTACCGGGAGGCGGCCAAGGCGCTTCGCTTCGCCGTGTGGAGCGGACGGACAGGGGGGGCGGAAGATGCCGACGAAGAGAAGGAGCGAGCGAGCAGCTTCCCTCACGGAATGTGGCGGACGTTCCTCCGTTAAAACGGATACGCAGATCCCTGAACTGCAACAATTGGCGGTCGGGATCATGAGGCTCATCTCCTTCTATTTCATACGGTATGACGAAGAAGCGATCGCCCCGGAGAAGGGGCAATCGCTTTTTTTGTACGCCGAGAATGGGGCGTCGTTGCAGCATTTGAGGCAAAAGCTCGGCCCCGTGGCTCCGCCGTGCGAAAAAAACCGCTCCGGCAGCCAACTGCCAAAGCGGTTCCCAAGCCTTTAGGAGCTCAATTATTGACCGTCTGCTTTATACCGTTCGTACGCGCTGTTGTAGGCGTCGATCGCTTTTTGCAGGCCCTGCTTATTCATGTCGTCCATGTGCTTATGCCAGGTGCCGTCCGCATCCTGCGCGCCCATCAGTGACTTCTGCTCGTATTCGTCCACCAGCGGCGTCAGGTTCACCGCCGCGTCGTCGATCAATTTCTTCTCTTCGTCCGTGAATGTCATGACCGGGAATGGCTTCTGCAGCCAGTCGCTGTTCAGATAAAGATTGAAGCCGGTTTTACCGATCTCGTTCATCGAGCTGAGCTCGCCCATCAGATCGCCGCGGTGTCCGATCTCGTAGCCGCCGATACTTCTCAGGTAGTTCGGGAAGCCCGTAGGGTTGTTCAGCGCAATGTCGCGAATGACCGGCTTGCCGTCGACCAGATCGTAGTCGACGCCTTCGATGCCATAGTTTGACAAAAGAAAGCCGGTGTCGCTGAAGAAGAAGTCCATGAATTCGATTGTTTGGACCGGATCCTTAGCATCCTTGGAGATCCCCCAGGCGTAGCCGTGAAGCAGTTCGCGGCTTTGCTGCATCTTGACGATACCGTTGATGTCGGCAGGCGGCGCGATCGCTGCGAAGTTGATGCCTGGAACTTGCTCCTTGACAGCATCGTTAACGGCGGATGTGGAAGCGAACCAGTCAATCGTCGCACCGCCGATATTGTTGCCGAGCAAGAATTGACGAGCTTGCGAGCCGCGAGTGAAAATTTCCGGGTCGATGATGCCGTCTTTGTACCATTGAGACAGCTCCTTCAGCGCCGTGGCGTATTCCGGCTCGCCCTTGCCGTAATGAACCTTGTCGTCGGCGCCGATATACCAATCCTCATGTGCGCCCCAGAGCTGCAGCAGCGGCCAGATGCCCCTATCGCGATACAGGTACGGAATCTCGTCCTTCTTGCCGTTGCCGTTAGGGTCGTCATTGCGGAACGCGTACAGCACGTTTTTGTACGCTTCCAGCGTCGTCGGCTCTTTCAGACCGAGCTTTTCCAGCCAGTCTTTGCGAATGAAGAAGCCCATTTTGGGCAGCAATTGGCCCGGCTCGCCTCCCAAAGTGCCTGTGAGCGTGTAGAGCTTGCCGTCCGGTCCGGAGCCCGCGCGGCGCGCATCCGGATAATCTTCCAGGAACTTCTTGATGTTCGGAGCGTGCTGCTCGATCAGATCGTCGAGCGGGATAAGGGCACCTTGCGTAATAATCGAGTTGATCGTTGTGCGCAGAGACTGAATGATATCCGGGAGCTCGCCGGAGGCCATCATCGTGTTAAACGATTGAATATCGTCAGCGATGGACTCGTTTGCAACGTTTTCCATCTGCACGTTCGTAATCTCGGCTGCCTTTTTCCAAATCGGCATATCGCCCTTCGGCGCGCCGTTGGCGCCGAAGGGGTAGAACAGCTTGATCGTGGTAGGAGCATCGGTTATTTTCAGGTTGTCGACGCCATTGTAGCCTTGCGGCGAGGCGCTGGCGGAAGAAGAAGCATCTGTCGCGGAGTCGGATGGCGATGTCGAGCTGCCGGCGTTATTGTCGTTGTTGCTGCAAGCGGAGACGAGAGAAGCGGAGAGTGCAAGCAACAGGGCGACCGAGCCAGTTTTCTTTTTAAACAAGATAATAACCTCCCTTAATCTTTCCTTAATCGGATGAGTACGTGATGAGCAGGGTCAGCCTTTGATCGCGCCAACCATAATGCCATTGACAAAAAACTTTTGAATAAACGGATAAAGAATGAGCATCGGAAGCACGGCGATGACGATCGTAGCGTACACGATGGTCTGCTCCGACATGGCCGTGGCGCTTAAATCGACAGCTTCGTTGACGTTGAAGGAGACCTGAACGATCAATTTTTTCAACAACACCTGCAATGGCACTTTGCTCTGATCTTTAATGAGAAGCATCGACCAGAAGTAGGCATTCCAGCGGCCGACGAAGTAATACATCGTAATCGTGGCAAGTGCAGGCACGGACAGCGGCAAATAGATCCGTGTCAGGATCGTCCAGTCGCTCGCGCCGTCCACCTTCGCGGATTCCTCCATGGAATCGGGCACGTTCTCGAAGAACGTCCGCATGAGGATGACGTTAAACGAATCGACGGCGAAGCAGAGCAGAACGCCCAAACGGGTATCGAGCAGGCCCAGGTTCTGAAAGTTCAAGTAGGTCGGCATCATGCCTGCGCTGAACCACATCGTAATAAGCACGAAGAGGGTGAACAGCTTACGCCCTTTCAACCGCCGTTTGGACAGCGGATAGGCGCCGAGAATAGTCAGTACCAGGCTGATGAGGGTGCCGAATACGGAATAGAATACGGTATTGCCGTAAGCCGTCCAGATGTTGTCCATATGAATGACCTTATTGAACGAAGCGAGAGCGAAGCCGTGCGGAAGCAGTGTTACTGCGCCGGTCGCTACCGCGATCGGATCCGAGAAGGAGGCAATGACTACGTAATAAAGAGGATATAGCGTAAGAATCATAATGATCGACATGATGCCGATGTTGAACACGCCGAATGCTTTCTCGCCTTTTGTTCGATTCAACTCGATTCTCCTTCCTCACATGATGGAAACGTCGCTGATTTTCTTGGAAATACGGTTGGCGGTCATGACCAGAAAGAGCGATACGACGCCGTTGAACAGCCCGACGGCCGTGGACATTGAATAATTCGCGTTCTGCATGCCGAGACGGTAGACATAGCTTCCGATCACATCGGCGGTGTCGTAAGTGATCGGCTGATAAAGGAGAATAATCATCTCGTAGCCGACGTTCATGAGGTTGCCGATGCTAAGCAGGAGCATAATGCCGATCGTAGGCAACAGGCCCGGCAAAGTGATATGCCAGATCTGCTTGAAACGGCCGGCACCGTCAATCATCGCGGCTTCGTATTGCGCCGAATCGATCGACATAAGCGACGAGTAGTAGATGATGGATGCGAATCCCGCGCTGGCCCAAATTCCCTGCAAGACGAAGATAGCTCGGAAATATTCGGGCTTAGTCAAGAAGTAGATGCTGTCGAACCCGAGCTTCTCGAGAAGAATGTTCACGATCCCGGAGGAAGGCGACAGGAAGTTCACAACCAACCCGGCGATCACCACCGTGGAGATGAAGTGTGGCATGTAGGAGATCGTCTGCACGAGGACGCGGAACTTTTTCTTCCTTACTTCATTGAACAGAATCGCCAGAACGATTGGAATCGGGAACGCGAAGATCAAATTGTATAAGCTGATCATCAGCGTATTCTTTATGATTCTCGTGAAGAAAGGGCCATGGAAGAACGTGGTGAAGTTGTCGAAGCCGACCCACTTACTGCCGCTCATGCCGAGGAAAGGCTTGTAATCCATGAATGCCATTCGCAGTCCATGTAGAGGAAAATAATAGAAGACGAAGTAATAAAGGACAAATGGCATGAGCATGAGATACAAATACTTGTCGCGTGAGAGTGAGACAAACAGCTCGGATTTACGGCGAGCAGGTGAAGCGGATGTCTTTTGTGCAATTGCAGATACGGCTTTCAAGCGCGAATCATCCTTCCTCTGGCCTGAAAGGTATGTCTTTCTACTGTAATTGCTTTCAGCCAATTTCTATATTCGGTTCGCCGGCGAACCTTACATCGAGAAATGTATCATGGGTAGATTAGCATGAAAACCCTTTCTTTCTCGTGGCTACCCTTAAAAATACCGATTTCGAACCTGTATTTCTTACGGAATTGCCGACCGGAACTTTTGCATGCTCCATTCTTCTTCGCATTGCTCGCTAATGTCTTTATAATAAAATGACAATGAATGCGTTTTATATTTGGAAGAGAGGGATTTTCGTCATGCGTTATTACCGGAAAATGTTTCGGGCGTTCACAGGGATCGCCGTTATTTACACATTGCTTCTTGAAACCGTCTTCATAGGCTTCTATTGGATTCCGTCCCGACATGATTACGACGATGGCTTGGAAGCGACTGCAAGCCAGCTTGGCGAGTATACCGACTTCCGGCTGCAGTCGCTGCAGCAGATGGGACTTATGCTGAATGTGTCGGAATATACGAAAAAATATTTGGCTAATTTTCTCACGAGCTATGAGAAGCTGAAATTCGTAAACTTCGTCAGCGGCGCGTACGGACTCGTTCCCGGTTCAAAGCATGCTATGGCGATTACGAAATATACAGACGACTATTATATCCTGAACAACAGCACCGGCAGCTTCAAAGTCTTTCAGGAAGCGTTCTACATAGGGAACGAGACGCTCGAACAGGTCATCAAGCGGTTCAACGACAATCGCAGCGTTCCGATGCAGGTGCTCGACGCGCAAGACAGGCAAGGCCGGCAAATGTATGTCGTCGCCCGCAGCGAATGGATGGGTTACCCTCAGCCGATTTATATCTTCACCTCTTTCTATGAGAACCAGCTGTTCCATATCGATGCGCTGGGAAGCGGCACACTTGCCGTGTTCTACCGGAACGAGCTTGTCGCTTCCACGGGCAGTATGAATCGGGAGCAGCTGACCGCCGTGCTGGATAAAGGATTGAAGCAATCCGGAAATATTCTTACGACAGAGCCGTCGAGCGTAACCGGATTTCGGTACGTATATGTGACGAAGCCGCAGCAAGTGTGGACGCCGACGCTGCTGCTGATCGCGTCGAGCGGACTGATTGCTCTAGCCGCCAGCATCGGATTGATGACGCTCATTACAAAAAGGATGTATACGCCGATCAAGGGCGTGCTGCGGACGACCGGCGAGCCGCTTCCGGTAGGGGACGAATTCGCGCATATCAAGAGTACGATCGAGACGCTGCACACCGACGTGGAAACGATGACGCTATCGCTAGAGAAGATCAGCGCATCGATGGAGAACAAATTCCTTCATGACCTGCTCATTGGCCTGCTGCCGGCGGAGAAAATCGCGGAAGGCATCAGGCAGCATCCGAATTTGCAGCCGATGGGTCCGGTGACGGCAATCCTGTTCAAATTCGAGGAGACGGAGTCGTTCGGGGGAGGCTTTGCGCATTCGGCTGCCTTTGAATCCAAGCTGCGGCTGGATGCCGCGCTGGCAGAAATGTTTTCGCATTGCGAGTTTTGCCGCATCGTCGATATGAATTCGAATACACAGGTGCTGCTCGTATCGACGGAGGAGTCGGACGCCACCGCCGAACGGCTGCGCAACACGATCCTCAACGTCGAGCCGGCGTTCGGCCTTGAGATCAGCGCCGTCATCGGTCCTCCAAGCGAACGGCTCGCGACGGTAACCGCTTCCTACAAGCAGGCGCTGCGCATCGCCGACACGCAGGAATATTTGAACTTCAGCTCGAAGGTGATAGCGGCGGACGAGATCAAGCCGACGCGCAAGGATAGCGTCTACTTCCCGCTGCAATCGGAGCAGGCGCTGATCAACGCTGTCATTCATTGCAAAACCTCGGTATGGCAGTCTACATTGGAAGAAATCATTCAGACGAACCGCTGCGAGCGCGGCTCCGATTATCCGCAGCTGTCCATGATGCTCGACGCGACCGTCAACCGCATCATTGACGGCTCAAACATCGACACCGCATCGCTGTTCGGGAACGGCAACATGCTCGAATTACATTTTCGCGCCAGCGAATCCTATGAAGACCTGCAACGGAAGGCGTTCGATACGTTCGGCCTGCTCGCCTCGTGGTTCGCCAAGGAGCAGGAGAAGTCGAACACCGGACTCGCGGAGAAAATGATCGATTACGTTCAGCGGAATTACAGTAAGGAAATCAGTCTGTTCGATCTGGCGGATTATTTGAACCTGTCGCGAAACTATGTATCGGCGCTGTTCAAGAGCACCACGGGGCGCAACTTCAAGGATTACTTGAGCGAGTATAGACACGGCAAAGCGGTTCGCATTATGGAGGAGTATCCGGAGAAGAAGCTGAAGGAGGTGGCGGAGATGGTCGGCTGCAATGCGGAGATGCTGTCGAGGCTGTTCGTCCGCTATTCCGGCATGCTGCCTAGCGACTATCAGCAGGCGCAACGGCAGATGAGGAAAGAGCGGGAGCAGGAGTAGCGGGACCGGAGGCGAGTGGGAGAATGCCGACAAGTGGTGACGCGACAGCCTTCGGTTCCGGTTGACGGAGATCCAAAGAGGCTGAATGGGATTCGGATTGTCGGTCTACGAAAAGGTGAAGGCCTGTGACCTGTAGTTCCAGTGCGGAACAAGCAGATTCACAGGCCTTTACTTCTTCATTTATAGCGGCGGCCGACGGAACAGCCGTTGGAGTAACACGTACGTCTCTCTTTGCTTTTGACGTTGACGATTAGGGTTGCGGCTTGTATACGACAGCTTCCGTAAGCGAGTTCCAGTTGTTGCCGACCAGGCTATTGCCGTGACCGACAATACGCACATAACGAGCGTTTGTCAGCGTGAATGAGACATCCTCCAACGCGTTGGTCGTGCCGCTGCTTGAGCCTTCGAAGACTGTCGTCCAATTCGTCCGGTCGTCCGACAGTAGAATATCGTAATATTGCAGCCGCTCGGTTCCTCTATACCAAGCGGTGCCTACTCCCGCGACGGGCAGAGAGGTTCCCAGATCGAATTCGATCCACATGCCGTCTCCCTCAGCCGTCCACATCGTATCCGCATGACCGTCGATCGCATTCTCGCCCGGTGTCGACGATCCGTCCGACATGCGTACTTCATTCACCGGGTAGTATGGCGTAGCGATGCGCATCTCCCGCAGTTCCGCATCGTCGCCGTCGCCGGCCAGCGCATGAAAGCCGTCTTCGGCGATCAGCTTCACGTAACGTGCTTCGATCCTATCGAACGTAACGGCTTCGTACGCGCCGTCGGCTCCGATTGCGCTCTCGCCGCTGTATACCGGCGACCATGTCAATCCGTCTTCGGACACGAGCAGCTCGAATGGGTAAGTTCGTTCGTCAGCCCTGTACCAGGCAAGATCGACTTCGTTGAATTTCCGGCGGGCGCCGAGATCGTAGAGGAGCCAGGCGTCGCCACTTTCGGCGCTCCAATACGTCTGCGTGTCGCCATCCGCAGCCAGTTCTCCGTCCCCGTCGCCGCTGCTGACCGCTTCGACGGCGTATTCGGTCATCGACTGCACCGTACGCACCGTGGACCTGCGGAAAAATTCGTCCCAATCGGTCTTGATCCAGCCGGCTAGTACGAAAGCCTCTAGCGGAACATATACGGTCGTCCCCCTCAGTTCGACCTCCGCAGGCAGCAGAACGGTCTTTCCGTCAATGTCGAGCTCGTCGCTTCCCACAGCCAGTTTAGCCTCCACGCCGCCCCGGCGCAAGGTCAGCGCCGTACCCGATAAGCTTGCCTTCGCGCGAATCGCCGATGCCATCGGTTCGTAAGGTACCGTCAGGACGCCGTTCGAGAGCACTGGCGGATTCCCGTTGAAGTCGGGCTCCGAGCCGTCGACCGTCAGCAGGATCCCTGCTGCTTCGGGCTGTACGGGTAGCGTTTCGATCTCATCCGGCGCCGGAAGGCTCCGTGTGCTCGCATGCGTCAACGTGTACTCCCCGGCTTCGCCGCCTTCGAAATACAGGGTGCCGTCTTCTTCTTTTACCTCGTATTGGACGGCCGCGGTCTCGCCGCTGCGAACAACCGTCCAGTAACCCGGGCTCAGATCGGTGACGAGTACCCGTACGTCATCGGCGCCGACGGGAAGCTCAAAGCTTGCCGAAGACGCAATCGATTCGCCGCTCTTGGCGAACAGCACCGCTCGATCCGCGATCAGAACGCCCGTCATCGTCGCCGAATCGATCGCTTCCGTCGTCAGCGGGGCCGGGCCACCGTCGGCATCCATCACTTGCATGACGTTCAGGAACAGGTCGGTCTGCGCCGCTTCTTCCGGCGATACTTCTATTCGCCATGCGCCCGCTTCCGCACTATTCGCCGAGAAGGATTGACTCTGCGGATAGTTCGTCGCTCCGACCTTGAATTCGCTTCCGCTTCCGCCGATCTTCGCGATGGATAAGTTGCCGGAGGCGGGGAGCAGCGTACGATTCACCAGCTTGCCGTTGTAGCCGTTGTCCGTCCGCTCGATCGTCACTGTATCGCCCGAGACGGTCGGCTCCGTCTGGCTGTGCAGCAGCCAAGTCTTCTTGAACTCCGCTTCGGCGGCGCTCACCTTGTCGAAGACGACCAGCGCCGCGGGATGCTCGTCGTTCTTCAGATTCAGAAATACGAACGATCGCTTGTAATCGTCCATCTTGTCCGCCGAGTACGCATCCGTCAGGTTCCCCTTGATGTAGCTGTAATCCGGCGTCGCTTCGTCGGGGCCAACGCCGTGCGCATCCACTTGTGCGGTATCGTACCCGTTGGCCGGATCCGTAAGATAATCGAGTGTCGGAGGCTCGGTGCCATTGTTCGGAATGCGCTGACCTCCGTCGTTCGCCACGCTTGTGTAGTATTGAAATGACTCATTCGGATCGTATACGAGCATCGCATTGTGTGCGATGGTCCGCTTGTTGTAATTCATGTCGTGGGAGCTGCCGTAGCCGCCGAGAGTGCCTTGGTACACACCGGAATCGATGGCGAGACCGCCCTTGTAGTAGAGTTGGAACTGTCCTGCGTCGAGGTGCTGGTGATTGCCGAACCAGGTGGAGCCGATCTTCATCGTCACCACGACGGCGGACGATCGTACGCCGCCGGCCCAACCCGTTCTCGCGGTCATCATGCCGTAAGGCTCGCCGAAATAACGAGTCAGCGGCAGCTTTTCCTCGCTCTCGGATGGAACCGACGGGTCATCCAGCAGAATGATCCACAAATCGTCCATCGTGGTATTGTATGTGGCTTGCCGCAAATATTCGTGCTTCAGAACCGAATCTCCGTAGTAGCTCGCAGGGAGCATGTAGGTCATCGGATCGGACCAATATTGACCGAGCGCCGTCACCGACTGGAAGGTGTCGCCGTCCCGCATGAGCTGTCCATCCGGTCTGCGCGCATAGATCCACTGGTAAGGTGTGTCTTCCTGCGTCTCGTCGAATACATCGCCCGCGCCCATGCGATTAAATATCCAGGAGGCGAACACGTCCCATTGATAGCGATAAGGTCCATAAGAGTCGCCTTGATGCTGTGCGCCGGCCTCATAACCGTAATTCCGGGCATCTACGTAATCTTGGAAAAACCGGCCCGCCACGATATTGTAGATCGCAGGCGTCTCGTCGTAGACGGCGATTCCGACGCTGAGCTGATCGCGTAGCAGCTGCCCTTCGGAGCCGTGGCTGGTAACGGCCCCTTGACCGGTCGGTGGGAAGCCGATCTCCATCTGCGCTGCAATCTCGACGAAATGTTCGACGAAGTCTCTGCGTTGAGAGGTATTCATCAGCGGGTAGCACCAGTCGTAGACGATCGCGCCGAGCGTCAGCACCTCGCCCATCTGCCGGGTGATACTTGCTATCGTCTGCGGCATGACGATCGTGTCCAGATAGTTGGACATCATCTCGACCGCTTTTTCCCCGCTGTCCTCGTCCTCATTCAGCAAATAGAGAAGTGCTTTGGCCTTGATTGTCTTCATGACTTCCGCGTTGTAGTTGGTTGCGCCCGATGCCGGAGCTGCCAACGTACCGGTATACGCGTGCTGCGCGGCGATCAGCATGCGCCCCCATGCCTCAGCCACCTCTCCGTCGCCAAGTCTATCGCGAATCTCGTCCAGTCCGCTTGCGCGGACGAACAATCTCGGATGTTCCGCAGGCGGCGTGACGGGAGGCGCGTCATAGGGATTGTTCCAGGAGAGATTGCCGTCCGGCGGAGACCCGAGCCCGGAAGGCGTGTAGCCGTTTTTCGCGCTCACGATCAGCCGGTCGAAGCCCATGCCGCTTTCCCTGTACTTAATTCGCAGCTCATGCTCCCCCGGTGTCAATGTTGTCGAAGCGAAGTTCACCCATACCCAGTTCTCAGATTGAGAGCCCATATGATAGGTCTGATAGGCGCCGCCATCGACGGACCAATAGAACGAATCCGACATCGCCGATGGTGCGCGTACCCGCACCCAGAACTTATGCGCCGCGTTCTTCGACGCCTGAATCCGATAGTTCAATTCCAGCGACGCCGATGGAGCGCTTTGAGCTGAATAGGTCGAAGGCACCATCAGATAAGTCGCTCCCGATACGGAAAGCGCGTCTCCCGGATACGACTGCCAGGGCGAGCGGATCACGCTCGACTCCGCCTCGAATAGCGTATCCGTCGGGTTGACGCCCGGGTCCATGCCGATCCCGGTCGGAACGAACGAGGTCTGCCCGGTGACCAGAAGCCGATCGAAGCCCATATCGGGCTCCCGGTACTTGATCTTTAACTCGTGGGTGCCGGCAGAGAGGGTAGTCGTCGTAATCGCGATCCATACCCATTCCTCCGATTGCGAGCCCATATGATAGGCCTGGTAGGACCCGCTATCGATTGCCCAATGGAACGAATCCGACCCCGTCGTCTGGGCCAGCACGCGCGCCCAGATTTTGTAGCTTCCGCTTGAATCCACGTTGACCGTGTAGGACAGCTCCGGCGGATCGGAAGCCGTTGCTTGCAAAGACCTTGGAGAAGGCGCTTTCACATAGACGGAGCCGGACACGCTCGTTCCGCCGCTATAGGTTTGCCAAGGTGAAGAGACTGTCCCGTCCTCGGCTTCGAACATCCGATCGACGAAGAACTTGCCCGGATCCGTCCCGATTCCCGTAGGCGTATAACTGGCCAGCGAGGTCACCAACAGCCGGTCGATGCCAAACTTCGGCTCGCGATACTTGATCTTCAGCTCGTGCTCCCCGGCGCTCAGGGTGACGGTCGTCAAGACGATCCATACCCAGTCCGGCGACGTGGACGACATAGCGTACGACTGATAGCTTCCGCCGTCGACGGACCAAAAGAACGAATCCGAGCCGCTGTCGACCGCCAGCACGCGCGCCCAGATTTTGTAGCTTCCGCCCGTATCGACCTGAAGCGGATAAGAAAGTTCGTCCGCAGTTGTCGGGGGGTCTTGCTTGGCGTTGGAAGCAGGCACCGCCAGATAGGTGGACTTCGATGCATTCGTATTCGTGAAGCTCTGCCAGGGGGACAGCGCTTCGCCGTCCTCCGCTTCGAAGATATGCTCCGTCGTGAAGACGGGCGTGTCCGCATATACCTTTGTCTGGGGTACTCCATACAACAACGGAGCCAACAGGATGATGCTTAACGCAGCATGAAAATACGCCCGTACTTTACCATTCATTACTTTTCCTCCCTGTTCAGATGGATTTGAGAAGCAACGAGCTCAAACAAAACCAAATTGCAACTACATTAAAAACATGCGTATGTTCGACCCGCCATCGAACGATACATACAAAAATCTAGCATGGATGGAATCGCTATGAAAACCCTTTCTTTTTCGCGCGAGCCCCGATAAATACTGAATTTAAACCCTGATTACTTACGAAATAAGCGACTGTAACTTTTGACGGTTCCGTTTGTATTCGCATTCGGAACGTTTGATTTTATAATAGAGGAACTGTGCAATTTGGCTGGCGATCTGACCAACCACAGGCGAACAGGCGGATGGGATGGCCGTACGGCGGTTATGGAGGAATCCTATATGAGAACACTGCTGGCAGTAGCCGATCCGGATCTGAAATGTAAATTGCACTGAACAATCGGAGGAGACAGCTATGCAATTATCGATATGCCTTGTTGGCTGCGGCTATATCGCGGAGTCGGTCCATGGCCCGGCCTACCGGAGGTTGGCCGAAACATACCCCGGCCTGCGTCTCGCCGCCTGCTGCGATACGGAAGAGAGCAAGGCGGCGTCCTTTGCCTCAAATTTCGGCTTTGGCAGGCATTATACCGACCTGACGACGATGCTGGAAGCGGAGAGGCCGGACGTTGTCTGCCTCCTCGTGCCTGGCCATCTGACTTCCCGGCTCGCCGTCGACATTCTGGGGCAGGGATACCCGCTGCTGGTGGAGAAACCCCCAGGCCTAAACCGAGAGGAGACCGAGGCAATCGTCCGTGCGGCGGAGCGCAGCGGTGCCGCGAACCGTGTAGCGTTCAATCGCCGGTATATGCCGGTAATGACAGAACTGAAGCGTCTGGTGGAAGAGGCGCACCGCCCGGAGGACATCCGCTCGATCCGGTACGACATGTACCGACACAACCGAAGGGACGAGGATTTTGCCGAAACGGCTATTCACGGTATCGACGCCGTACGCTTTATTGCCGGATCGGATTATGAGCGTGTAACGTTTGCTTATCAGGAACTGCCTGAGCTCGGTCCGGGCGTAGCTAACGTGTTTTTGCATGCCCGCATGACTTCGGGGGCGTCGGCACAGCTCAGCTTTTGTCCGGCGGAGGGACTTATTATGGAGCGGGCTTCGGTCGCCCTGCTGAACGAGACCTATTTTGCCGAACTGCCTGTCTGGCATTCCGTCGACTGGCCGGGCCGGATTCGGCGGTTCGCAGGCGGTCGGGAGGAAACGGAAATTCGCGGCGACTCGCTCGGCCCGGCCGACGACATGTCGGTGAGTAACGGCTTCTACCAGGAACACGAATCGTTCCTACTGGCCCTGGCGAACGGAAGAAAACCTGAAGGGGAGGTGGCGTCCGCGCTGCAATCCGTAGAGATTGCGGACTGCATCCGCAAGCGGAGCGGTGAATACCGGAAGCAGGTATAGCTCGCGGACGATCGTTGGACCAAAGGCGGGAGTAGGCATAGATTTTATAGCAAAAGACCTCACAACTACGGGCGTTGTGCGGTCTTTTCTTTTTATTTACGGTGTGTACATCAAATTAGAGGGGCGGAGGCACGCCGCATTTGAATCTAAAATCGCACATGCTCAAAGGAGTAGCCGATTTTAAAGCCAAATGGGCTGATGTTGCAGTGTTCTCTAAGCGCAGTTCCCCGCTACACTGATTTTGTATTGAATTGAAAGCGATTTCAAATTATGTCCATTTTCGAGGAGGCTATGCGATGAAGAAGAAGTTCAAGCGGGCAACGGCAGGGCTGATGGCTGTGTGGATGGCTGTGTTCTCTGCAGGCGCAGTGTACGGAGACGAGCCGGAAAACCCGGTGGATTCTGTGCAGGCCGCTTTTTACGTTTCGCCGGACGGCGACGACGACAACCCGGGCACCGAAGCGCTTCCCTTCGCAACTTTACAAAAAGCACAGGCGTCTGTTCGTGATGCGAAAGACGTGATGACCGGCGATATTGTCGTTTATATGCGCGGGGGCAGCTACGTACTGTCGGCGCCTTTGGTGCTGGACGAAGAGGATTCAGGTACGAGTGGGCATCGTGTGATTTTTGCCGCCTACGAGAATGAGAAGCCGGTCATCGAAGGTGGCCGAGACCTTACGGGATGGACGCTGTACGACGCGGAAAAGAATATTTACGCCGCGCCGGCTGCCGATCTGCAGACAAGGCAGCTCTATATCAACGGCATCCGTGCGATCCGGGCAAGGATGGAGGCACCATTGACCCATGCAGTCAAGACGGCTGCCGGATATACGAGCGACGATCTGTGGCTTGCCGATCTGGATCGTCCTGACGATGTGGAGAGCGTGTTCAAGGCAGCGTGGACGAGCCCAAGAATCAGTGTCACGGGGATCACCTATCAGGGCGGCAAGGCTGCAATTGCACTCAATTCCGCTCTCTGGAGCGCAGTGAAGGACCGTTCGCACTTGGAGCAGTGGTATCTGGAAAATGCCTATGCGTTTATCGATCAAGCAGGAGAATGGTACTTGGACGATCAGAGCGAGACCATTTACTATAAGCCGAGACCCGGCGAGAACATGGCAACAGCCCGCGTAACGGCGCCGGTACTTGAAAATCTGGTTAACATCGAAGGTAGCAGCGTGGATACGCTGGCGGGCAATATCCGTTTTGAAGGGATCGGTTTTGCCTATACGACGTGGATGCAGCCCACCAGCGAAGGGGGCTGGAACGACGAGCAGAACAATTATAAGGTCAACACCTATGAAATGCCCGAAGCTGCCGTCAATGTGCAGTATGCGCACGATATATGGTTCGAACGGTGCGACTTCTCCAAAATGGGCGGCACGGGCATCAACCTGCTGAAGGGCGTGCAAAACCAACGGATCGAAGGCAATCGTTTCTTCGATATTTCGGGGTCGGCCGTGAATGCAGGGCAGACCACCAAGACGAACGCCGCTGTTTATAATCCTTCGGATGAGCGGCAAATTCTTAAAAATAACGATATTGTAAATAACTATATTCACGACATCGGGGTCGAATACAAGGGAGCGACGGCGGTCACGGCTGCTTTCCCGATGGATATCGATATTTCCCACAATGAGATCTTCAATATTCCATACTCGGGTATCAGCTTCTTCGGCAGCGTCTACGCGCCTGTGACAACGACCAAAATTGTCAGGGTGGAGGACAACTTCATTCATGATCTCATGGACGACGGGATATTTGACGGAGGCGCCATTTATGCTTTTGGCGTAACCGGAGGTACGGCAGCAAATCCCAATCTTATCTCGGGAAATTATATTAAAAACCAGATGAACCGATATGCAACGATTTACATGGATCAGTCGTCGGACTTCTGGAGGATCGAGAACAATGTCGTCGATCTGCGGGAGGTACCGATATGGGACGACATCTACGATACCTATTGGGCGTTCGCAAATATCAATACGCATGACATTCGTCTGGATGACAACTACAGTACGACCGGCGCCTTCTGGAATAAAAGTTCCTCCGACTCGATCATCAAGACGGACGATCATATCTATCCGGACGGCAATTGGCCGACGGCAGCCGAGGCGATCATCGCCAATGCGGGGCTGGAGCCGGCTTATCAGGACATTGCCTTGGGCACGATTGAGAATTTGAAGGTGCCAGAAGCGGTGAATCTGAGTTCTGCCAACGCGCAGACGTTCCAGATTGTTCCTCAGGCGGAAGCCGGTCGTGGGACGACGGTGGACATCTCCGCTGCGCAATTGTTCTTCACTAGCAGCGATCCTTCAGTAGCGACCGTAGATGCAAATGGCACAGTCACTGCAATCCATGCGGGCAAGTCCGATATCGTTCTGCACGTTTTCTGGAATGGCAGCCTGGTCAGAAAGATCGTGCCCGTCTTTGTGGATGATGAACTGAATGAAATAGAAGCGTACTACGCATTGGAGAACGTGAAGCATATCCTGCCGGCGTCCATGACCTTTGTACCCGGTACCGTCCGGCAATGGGTAGCGCGGGGCGTTACCGGCTACGGACAAATCATCAGCGGGGAAGAGATGACGTTCGAGAGCAGCGATCCGTCTGTGGCGACTGTCGTCTACGGTCTGTTGACGACCTACGCGCCCGGCACAGCAGATATTACAATCTCCGCTTCATTGAACGGGATCACGGTCAGCAAGGAGATCGGAGTCAATGTCGTCGATTACAGCGACGAGGATAGTCTGGATGTACCTGCCTATTCGATCAACAAACTCATTAGGGATCCCGGCGGCTGGTATTCGAAGCTGAGCAGCGGCACGATCACTCAGGGGACAAACACGCTTGAAGTAAATACGCCGGGCAACGGCTATGCGCTCTACCAGAAGAAGACGTTCGGCGACGAGTTGCTGTCGATGAATCTGAAAATCAATGCAACGGACGGTTGGCCCTCGATCGTTCTGCGGGGTCAAAAACTGGACAAAGACTTTACCGCCGCCGACAACAGCTTGTATTTGATCTGCTTTAAATCGGACATCATTGAGCTGCATCGGTTTTCAGGGGGCCAACGGACCGTATTTTTCGGAGAGATCGCCGGATATGACAGTTTGGGCGCCGCCTCGTATCCGAACGCGGCGATTCCTTTTCACGAGACGCATTTCGTTCAGGCAGGCGCAGTGAACGAGAGCGGCGGCGTACGGATCATTTTAAACGTAGACGGGCAGAACGTATTCACGTATTTGGATACGAGTCCTGACCGGATTACCGAGGACGGCTACTTCGGCTTGTACGCCCGTTCAGGCAGCATGACGCTGGGCGAAACCGACTTGAATCTGCCGGGTGAGGACGAGTGGCCAATTCCGGATGCGCCGGAAGGTTCGCTCTCTGGCGTTGACAGCGCGATTTCCAACCGGAACGTGACGCTGACTGGTGCGGTCGTCCCCAACAGCGCGCTGACGTTGCGTGAGGCCGAAATTACCTACGATCCTTCCGTTTTCGAGTTCAAAGCGATCTCTTCGCTGGCGCCAGGCGTGACGATCAGCACGACAGAAGCAGTGTATGGCACAGTGAATTTGGTCTTTTCGGGTACGGGCACTTCGCTTGGCGGTTACACGGAGAAAAAGCTTTTTGCCGCAACCTTCAAAGCCAAGACGGTCGCAACCTCCTCCGTAATAGAACTATCCGCCATCCGGTTGACAGATCGAAACGAGGATGAAGTCGAGACTGCACCGTCGGCAAAAACAATGACGGTGTCGGCTCCGGTCACGGGCGGTATCTATGAGACTTTCGATGATTATGAAGTCGGCAACATGAGCAGCGCCTCCGGCTATGTCGTATCGCCTACTAATCTAGGCTACTTTACGATTCAGGAATCGCCGACGCGTGCGGATAAAAGCATGCATCTGTACAAGACGTCGACAACCGATACCTCGCCGTCCACAGTCACCAAAATATACAGCTCCGCGGGCTTGGCGGGGAAGGTGCGCGTGTCGTACCAGGTTATGAAGAAGAGCGGCGTCGCCAGCCCGCAAAGCTTCGTCAATCTTCGGGACAATAGCGGCAAAGTGATAGCAACCGTAATCCTGGACGATACGCTGCATATAAAACTTGCTTCGGACAATACCGTAATAAACAGCGGGCAATTGCTTTCGGATACGTGGTATCAGGTGATACTCGATCTGAACTTCGACACACACCATGTATCCGTGCAAATCAAGGAACTGTCGGGAGCGAACCGGACGTGGTCGCTTGCGAGCCAATCGATGCAAAATACGGCCTCAGCGAACTTCTCCCGTATGGAATATGTGCTTTGGAATACGCGTACTGGCGATTATTTCTATAACGATCTGGCCGCTGAGCCTGTATCGCCCTGAATAAGGAAAGAGAGAGCGGTGATGAAGTGAAACGAGCGTCCGACAAGTTCGATCAGAGGCTGACGGCAGATGCCATGCCCCTTTTTTCCGAGAAGGAGGATGCCGGCAATCGCTATCGCGAGCAGCAGCATGACGAACTGGAAGCCTGGATTGCCATGTTGCGGCGTAAGTCTGAGGAGAAAAGGGCAGCGTATTTTACGCCGGACTTTTCCGATAGCCAATCCTACGAGCAGAGCATTGATCGCTACCGCCTTGACTTTAGGGGGATGCTCGGTATGCCTGTAATGGAACAGGATCGCACGCTGCCTGAGGCGGATTCGGAGCAAGAGGTTGAGTATATCCCTATCTTCGAGGATGCGCTTGGCGAAATTTACCGAGTTGTGGTCCCGGTACAGGAGGGACTGAGCGCCTACGGATTATTTTTTCGGCCGCCGGGCGAGGGGGCCTTCCCGCTCGTCATCTCGCAGCACGGAGGCCAAGGCACGCCCGAGCTGACTGCCGGATTTTTCGGCTCGGAAAATTATAACGACATGACGCGCAGAATTCTCAGACGCGGAGCGGCCGTCTTCGCTCCTCAACTGCTGTTGTGGGAGGCCGGGCGCTTCGGGCCGAATCACGATCGCAGAAAGATGGATAACCAATTGAAACAGATGGGCGGCTCCATTACGGCAGTCGAGGTTTATAAATTGCAGCGAAGCTTGGATTATCTCCTGCGGAGGCAGGATCTGGATGCGAAAAGGGTGGGAATGGTCGGATTGTCATACGGCGGATTCTACACCCTATTCGCCGCAGCCGCAGATACACGCATTCGCGTCGCTGTCTCATCATGCTTTGTGAACAATCGCTTTTCATACGATTGGTCCGACTGGACTTGGTTGAACGCCGGCAACACGTTTTTGGACCCGGAAGTATGCGGATTGATCTGTCCCAGGCCGCTATATATCGAGACGGGCCGGCAGGATGAGCTCTTTGCGGTCGAAGGATTTCTCGAAGCAAGCGATTGTGCTCGGCAATATTACGAGCGGCTTGGCTTGGGACAGCGATTCGAGGCAGCCGTCTTCGAAGGCGTACACGAATTTAACCCGGGCAATCAGCCAATCGATTTCCTCTTCAAGCATCTGTAAATGAAATACAACACCATAGGGACCGTGCGTCAGAACCTTTGGGATTCTGACCGCGGTTTCTTTGCTATTATTTAACTGGCTTCGTTATTGTCATAAGGACTTCAAAATCGGATAATAGTTAAAAAAAAGCGACAGAATTAAAGTCTATTGGACAATATTGCAGTATTTTTGGTGCTGCTTCCCATTATATAGTCAACTCGTCGAGTTGAGGGATGCGCTTAACGGCTTCACTAGATGTAAGCGTTATTCTGCAGCTCGAACATTTAAAGGATGAAACGGGGTCAGCAGTCAAATGAGAAAGCACATCCGTATAGCCGCGATTGTCCCCCTGCTGTCGGCAATGATTGTCGCAGCAGGCTGTCAGAATTCCGATTCGAAAGAAGCGGGCCATCAGCGTACGTCTGATTCGCCAAGCGCCTCGACTGCCTCGCAAGGCTCCGCCTCCTCTTCACAGGAAACGCTTGAGCCTGTAAATCTGAAGTATTATTTTTTCGGTGTAACAAAGCCGGGCGATGCGGCGGTCTATGCCGAGATCAACAAAATCCTGAAGGAAAAGATCAATACGACGGTCGAGTTTGTGAATGTACCCATTGGAGATTATACCCAAAAGCTGTCGGTGATGTTAAATGCACAGGAGGAATTCGACCTCGCTTTCACCTCGCCTTACTATCTGGACTACTTCACCAATGCCGCCAAGGGCTCTTTCGTAGACCTTACGGATTTGTTGCCTAAATACGCGCCTCAGACGTATGCGGAATTAAAGCCGGAAATTTGGAATGCCGCCAAAGTGAACGGAAAAATTTACGCCAGTATTAATCAACAGATTTTTGCGCGTCAATCGGGTTTAAGCCTTTCAAAACCGCTAGTCGACAAATACGGCTTTGACGCCTCCGGCGTCAAGAAACTGTCTGATTTAATGCCGTTTCTCGAGAAGGTGAAAGCGGGAGAACCGGCTGAACAAACGGATCAGCTTTATAACGCACAGATGAAAAACCAAATATTCAGCTACTTCTTCCCTTACTACGAATGGGAAACGATCGGCGGTACGGATGTGCCCGGGGTTGCTAAATCGACGGAAGCGCATCCGACGGTATTCAACGAATATGATACGCCGGAATTTAAGGATTTCGTTATGACGATGAGCGAATTCCAAGGCAAGGGATATATTGCAAAGGATGCGCTAACCAGACCGACCTTTGATCCTGCCAAATACGTGGCCAATTCGGTCGCAACGCTCATGCCCGGCGTCGAAGAAACGCTCAAGACGACTTATAAGGCGGAACAAGTCGTCATTCCTCTGGGCGAGCCGATACTGACTTCGCCCAACGCGATCGCTACAATGACGGCCGTCTCGGCTACCTCTAAGCATCCGGAGCGCGCGCTTATGGTGATTGAACAATTCAATACGAACAAGGAATTGTTTAATTTGATGGTATGGGGCATTGAAGGCGTCGACTACAAAAAAGTGGGCGACAATCGTGTCGAATCGTTGCCTGGAGCCAAGTTCGGTCCTAACTACGGATGGATGTTCGGCAACCAGTTTAATGCGTACATTAGCGGCGCACAGTCGGACGATGTGTGGGCTAAAACGAAGGCGCTGAATGAGTCGGCGAAGGTATCGACGTTATTCGGCTTCAACTTTAATCCCGACAACGTCAAGGTAGAAAGCGCGAACTGCTCAGCCATCGTTAATGAATATAAGGCCGCTTTTAATACGGGCATGTTCGGCGGCGACACCGAAAAGAAGTACAATGAGTTTTTGGCAAAACTGAAGACGGCGGGTGTCGATAAGCTGATCGCGGAAAAGCAAAAGCAAATCGACGCGTTCATCGCGTCTAAATAATTGTCTCTTACAGATCCCCAAAAATAGCCCGGCATTGCAATTAGAAAGCCATCCAAATCATCTTGAAGATGAAGCTGCTGTCATCTTAGAGATGATTTGGATTTTCCTTTTGTTTCAGCTTTGTCAGACCACGCTTTCGAACACAAAGGGGTGCGCGATGTTCACCTTTATCGGCCGCAAAAAAAGAGTAGCCCTTATTAGCTACGTCAAAATTTTTCTCTTATTCGTCGCCATCGTGATGGCGGCGAATATCGCTACGTCTTCCTTGATGTTCGTGAATTCCGAGCAGCATTCCGTTAAGCTCGTACGGACCTATAGCACCGAAGAGCTGTCCCAGATTAGCTACAGTACGAATTTTATGTTCGAGGCGGCTAAAATGACGCTGCTGCAGCTATATTCGAATCCTTCTGTCCTCAAGCTGATGAATCAAACGGATCTCGGAGAGCTGGAGACGGCCTCCCTGCTCAGCCAGGTGGGGCTGGTGAAGATCAACCTGCCGTTTGTAAACTCCATTTATATTTACAATTCCCGGGCGCAGCGTATGTATTTCGACGGAAAGGCGTTTCCGGCCGCTTCTTTTCCCGATCAGGAAATCGTGCAAAGGCTGAAGAGCGGGGCTGTCGATAACTTGCGGCCAATCGCACGGCGCATTAAGTCCCCCGGCAATTACACCAGCCCGGTTTTCGATGAGGAGCAGAAAGATGACGTATATTCTTTTGTCTTCTACGACAGCAAGTCCAGTCAGATTGACAATGCGATCGTGCTGAACGTCTCTCAGAGCTGGCTGAAAAATACGATTGATTCAATGGACCCACGGACAAGCGGGGACACGGTCATTGCCGATTCGGCCGGATTAATCGCATTAGGCAACGATCGCTTCGGGTACTTGGACCGTATCTCCGATTATCCCGAATTCGGCTCCGTCCTAAACCGGGTGGAGGCGTCCGGCTATGCCGTCAAGACGATCGACGGGCAAAAGTATCTAATCACGTATGTGTCTTCTCCGATTCTGAACTGGAAATTTATCCGGTTTACGCCGTACGAAGCCGTATCCGGCAAACTCAAGCAACTGCTGACATGGACCTTGATCATTTTTCTCGCGGTGACCTTCATGTCCGTGCTGGCGGTGCTGTTTATCTCCAAGTTCGTGTACGGACTGTTCAGCAGCAAACTTCATGAGATGGAACGAAAATTCGATAGGGAGAAAAACGCGGGCTACGAGAAAAAGCAGCAGTTTTTGCGGGCTTTGGCTGCCGGAAAAATGGAGGAAGGCGTGCTGCACAAACGGCTTGCCCGTTACGGCATCCAATTTCGGCTGGACATCGGTTTTATGACCGTCTTATTCAAGATCGACCGCTATGAGCGCTATTGCGACCGATATTCGCTTGAGGACCGTGCGCTGCTGTCCTACGGAATGATTAATGTGATCGGAGAGCTGACAGCGCCTTTCTTCACCCATGAAGCAGTCGATCTCGGTGAAGGGTGCATATGCCTGCTTATCAATACGGATGCCGTCGATAGCGCAGAATTTGCGGGCAGAACGGAAGAACTCGTCAAAGATATTCAAGAAAAGATCAAGCAATATTTGGGTCTTTCGTTATCCGCTTCGCTCGGAGAGGGACTTGAGGAGATTGATGAAATTCCCGGCAGCGTCGACTTATGCAAGGAGGCGCTTGATTACAGGCTCTTCTATGGTCCTCGCGCGCTCATCTATGTATCCGGTATCAAAGAACTTAAAAAGAAGGAATTCGTTTTTTTCGAGCAGATCGTCACGCACATCATCGAGGCGCTGCTGGCCGGAGACGGCGAATCGGTCAGGCAGCACTGCAATCGGTTGATCGAGAGCACAAGGGGATATTCGGTTGCATCCTTACAGACGACATTGCTGCGGCTGGCTATTGCCATGAGGGAGGGCATGCAAAAATATCCGATGCTGGCGGACGAGCTTCACTACGGTCCTTTTATCGACATGGCGAATCATATTGCAAATTTTGAAACGCTCGATGAGATCTCAGACAAGCTTAATGAGTTGTTCGCCGGCCTTCTGAACGTCGTCCTCCATTCACAGAAGTCAGTCAAAAAGTACGAACGATATAGCGGCATCATGCATGAAGTGCAGTCGTTCGTGGAGCGGGAGTTTGCCAATCCGAATTTGAACCCGGAGTTGATCGCGGAGCAATTCGATCTGTCCGCCCGGTATTTAAGAACGCTGTACATGAAGGCTTCGGGAGAGTCGCTTGGAGAATACATCACCCGCTATCGGTTGGATCAAGCCAAGCGTTTGCTCGACCATGCGGAGATGACCGTTCAGGAAGCGGCCATTCGCAGCGGATTTGCGAACATTAACTATTTCTACACCCTCTTTAAAAAGTATAACGGCATTACGCCTAATGAATTCAGAAGCCTAGCGAGCTCGGACCCTCCCCCGTCGGAAGGCAAGCTATAGCCTAATTTTTATGAATGCTTTCTTTCTAAATGTCGTAATTGAAGCCGTTTCGGACAAATTTGCAGTGGGCGCCCGATCGGCGACGGCTTATACTGAGGCCGTCAAGTCGAATTCAATGCGACGGATCTCACAGAAGGAGAGTGGAGGCGTAAATGAGAACAGAGGCGCTGGGCAAGAAACGGAAGCCAGTCGCAAGAAATGGGCAGCTGATACTCATGTCATTGCCGGCGATCATAAAAATTTTTATTTTTTCTTATCTTCCCATGATCGGCATTGTGATGGCGTTCAAGGATTATGTGCCGGTGAAGGGAATTGCGGGCAGTGCGTGGAACGGATTCGATAACTTTAGATTTTTCTTTCAATCGGCGGATGCTTGGCGGATCTTGAGAAATACGCTCGGGCTGAATGCGATGCTGATCGTCGTTGAATTGATTGCCGGTGTTTTTTTCGCTCTGCTGCTCTATGAAGTGACAGCAAAAAAAATGCTGAAGGTGTATCAATCCGTCATGTTTTTTCCGTATTTTTTCTCTTGGGTGCTGGTGGGTCTGATGCTGACGACGCTGCTGAATCCTTCCACGGGCATGCTGACGACGCTGATCCGCGAGCTTACCGGATACGAGGTGGCGTTTTATTCCAAAGCCTGGTACTGGATTATTATTCTCCCGCTGGTCGCGATCTGGAAGGGAACGGGATTTGGCAGCCTGATCTATTATTCGGCGTTGATGAGCATCGACAAGGAGCTCTTTGAAGCTGCGGAGATTGACGGCGCTTCCAGGACACAATCGATCCGCCACATCTCGATTCCCTTTTTGCTGCCGGTGATGATGATGCTGACGATTCTGGCAATCGGCCAAATTATGCGCGCCGACTTCGGTCTGTTCTACTTCGTGCCGCGCAATGTGAGCGCATTGTATCCCGTCACCGACGTTTTGGATACGTATGTATTCCGGGCGCTCACCGTCAACGGCGATTTTGCCATGAGCGCAGCTGTCGGCGTATTCCAGTCGCTCGTCGGACTTGTCCTGATCCTGGGGACGAACCGGATGGCTAAGCTTTTTAACAGAGAATACGGACTATTTTAGGGGGGATGTGGCCTGGCATGAATCAAAAAAAGTCTTATCAACAGTGGGGCGTCCATCTTTGCCTATTCGTGTTTTGCGCGATGTGCCTGCTGCCGATGGTGCTGACCGTATCGATCTCTTTGACGGACGGCTCCGTCATTCAAAAGCACGGCTACCAGCTCATTCCGGCCCGATTCTCCCTCCAAGCATACAAATTTATTTTCATGGAGCCGAGTACGCTGCTGGCGGGGTACAAAAATTCGCTTCTGATCGTGATTATCGGCACTTTCGGCAATCTGCTTGTGACCTCGATGGTCGCCTATTCGCTGGCCCGTCGCGACTTTCAATATCGCGGGCCGATCTCCATTTATATTTTTGTGACGATGATATTCAGTGGAGGAACGGTACCTCTCTATATGTTAATCGTACAGTATTTGGATTGGAAAAATACGTTGATTTCGCTCATCGTACCTGCATTTGCAGCGCCGTTTCAGATATTTATGCTGCGCGTTTTTTTTCAGGAAGTTCCACCTGCGCTGATCGAATCGGCTAAGCTGGACGGGGCGTCCGATATTAGGACTTATTGGAACATCATGCTGCCGTTGTCCAAGCCGGCCCTGGCAACAGTGGCACTCATGATGACATTGAGTTACTGGAATGAAACATTTAACGCTATCTTGTTCATCGACCATACTGCCCGTTATCCGATTCAGCTTGTGCTGAAAAACATTACAACGTACATTGAGATGATGAGAAACAGCGGCGTTGATCCCAGCGGCCAACCGATTAATGCTTCGGATGTGCCGACGGACGCCATGATGTACGCGATGATGGTGCTTACTTCGCTACCGGTCATGTTTCTTTTTGGTTTTTTGCAAAAATACTTTGTTAAAGGCCTGACGGTCGGGGCGGTAAAAGGCTGAGCTGCAAGGCTTTGCCGCTTAAGCTTAATGAACTGGGGAGGATGGTGAATTGATCATGGATGAAATGTTTAACGATTTCGACATGGAAGGATGTACAATTACAAGCGTTCAAATCGTGACAGAAGGAAGCTTTACTTACTCGAACAGTGGAACGATTACGGATCTTCCGGCTTTTTGCCGTATTGCTGTTCAAATAAAACCAACGCCCAGCTCAAACATTCGAGTCGAAGTTTGGCTGCCGCAACAAAATTGGAATGGCAGATTCCTCGGGACGGGCAATGGAGGAAGTGCCGGCTCCATCGCATACGGTTCCCTTGCTTTCGGATTACGGCGAGGTTATGCAACCGCGAATACGGATTTGGGCACTTCTCCTCATGTCGACTCTGCTATTGGTCAACCGGAACGGTGGGCTGATTTCGGTTATCGCGCAACACACGAGATGACAGTGGTTGCGAAGGAGCTCATCGAATTGTATTACCGAAGGCCAGCCAGTTACGCTTATTTCACAGGCTGTTCGACCGGCGGTCAACAGGCATTGATGGAAGCGCAGCGGTATCCGGAAGACTATAACGGCATCCTCGCAGGGGCCCCGGCTAACAATCGTACGCACCTGCATACTGGATTCCTGTGGAATTATATTGCCGGCAATCAGCTGCCTGACGAAGCCGTTTTCACAAAGGCAAAAATAGAAGCCGTAACGAACGCAGTGATCGAGCAGTGGCGGGGGAAAGACGGCGGTGTTCAAACCGATAACTTTTTGACTGATCCAAGAAAATGCGATTTTAATCCTGACACGATTTTGAATGATCGCGATTCCGATCATGACAATAGGCTCAACACCGCCCAAGTGTCGGCATTGAAGCAGATCTATGCAGGGCCAACCAATCCAAGAACCGGAGAGCAGATTTATACGGCACTTCCCTACGGAAGCGAGAGCTGCCCGGGAGGGTTAGATCTTTTACAAGATCCCGAACGTTTGGCATCGTCGCTCCTATATATGTTTAGATGGGTGTTTGGTTCAGACTATGATTACAAGACCTTTGATTTTGATCATGATTTGGACCTGTTAAATGAAAGATTGGCACCTCTTCTGAATGCCAATAATCCGGATGTAAACCCGATGAAAGCACTCGGCGGGAAAATATTGATGTATACAGGGCTATCCGATCCGCTGGTTCCTTACCAAGATGCGCTGCATTATTACGAACGTGTTATAGAAGCTCAGGGGGGGCTCGCCCAAACGCAAGATTTTTTCAGGCTTTTCCTTATTCCGGGAATGGGGCACGGTGGAGGCGGTCCTGGGTTAAACGATATAGGCCCGGGTGATGTTCGAAGCGATCAGCTTGATAGCGAGCATGATCTGTTAGACGCACTCGTTGCCTGGGTCGAGAATGGAAAAGCACCGGAGAAGTTAATTGCAACGGCGTTCAAGGATGGCTTTGCTCCGAACGGGATCCGCTTCCAACGGCCCGTCTTCCCCTATCCGAAGTTTCCCGAATACGCAGGCGGGGACCCGAAATTGCCTTCCAGCTTCCTAGGCATTGATCACGAGCGAGGCGGCGTTCGGGTGGCTGCTGAAAGATATTTGATTTAGTAAGCGTGACCCGCTACTTCCCCCAACGGATAAACTTGTTCATCAACGCGTAAAAGGGGCTTGAATCCAGGTCCGCGAACCCGTTCAGATCGCCGATCACATCGGCGAACAGGAAGGGCAGAAGACCGATCGCGAGCGCGGCGACGATCATCCCGACCGTTAAGCTCCGAAGCATGCGGCTCCATGCGATCATGAGGTTCATCTCCTTCAATTTTAATTGTATATACGACGAAGAAGCGATCGCCCCGGATGAGGGGCGATCGCTTTTTCTTTTTACACGACGATCTCCCGCTTCTTAAAGAACGTCTTCAGCGCGTTGTAAACCTCGGCCTTCTCGCGGATGACGTAGTAAAGGAACTGCTGGTGATCCAGATGCTTATAGGCCGACATCAGCGTACTTGAACGATTGTACTGGTTGACTTCCCCATAGCCGAAAATGTTGGCTCGACCCAGCAGCTCCTTGATCAAACGCACACAGCGCTCGTTGTCGCTCGTCAGGTTGTCCCCGTCCGAGAAGTGGAACGGATAGATGTTGTAGCTCGACGAAGGATACCGGCTGTCGAGAATCTCGAGCGCCTTGATATAGGCGGACGAGCAGATTGTGCCGCCGCTCTCCCCGCGCGTGAAAAATTCCTCCTCGGTCACTTCCTTCGCTTCGGTATGATGCGCGATGAACACGATCTCGACCTTCTCGTACTGCCGCCGCAGGAAACGCGTCATCCAGAAGAAGAAGGAGCGCGCGCAGTATTTTTCGAAGGAGCCCATCGAGCCCGACGTATCCATCATCGCGATGATGACGGCGTTGTTCTGCGGCTTCACGATCTCCTCCCACGTCTTGAAGCGCAGATCGTCCGGCGAGATGCCGGCGATCTCGGCCCGGCCGTCGCGGGAGTTGCGCCGCAGGTTCTCGAGGATCGTCCGCTTCTTGTCGATGTTGGACATGATGCCCTTGCGCCGCACGTCCGTAAACCGAATCTCGGTCGATTCGATGATCTCCTTGTCCTTGCGCTTCAGGTAGGGCAGCTCGAGCTCCTCGAACAGCATGTTCTCGAGCTCCGCGATTGAGATCTCGGCCTCGACGACATCCTCGCCGGGCTCGCTGCCCGCGCCTTCGCCTTTGCCGCCTTTTGCCGCCGGATCGGTCCCGAGCACGTCGCCCACCTGGCTGTCGCCGTCTCCCTGGCCGACATGCTTCTTCTTATTGTGATTGTAAACGATATGGTATTCGTCCATGCTGCGGATCGGAATCTTGATGATCTGCTTGCCGTTCGACATGACGATATTTTCTTCGGACAGCAGATCGGGCAGGTTCTGCTTCAGCGCCTCGCGGACTTTTTTCTGGTGACGCGACTGATCCTGGTAGCCCTTGCGGTGGAGAGACCAATCCTCTCTCGACAAGATGAACGATGGCTTGTTCACGATTTTTCGCACCCCTTTTCGGCCTTCTGCTCCGGTATGCAATTAATATATTCGGCTTCGGCCGTTCGATGTGTGCGAATTGGAGAAGCTGCTGCCGCACCTGTTTGATTTTTCGATTCTGGAGCGCATACAATGGGGTAAAGGGATGAAAAAGAAGGTTTTGCATCATCATGAAAATGGTGACAAACGAAAAGGAGCGATGAGACGGGTGAAGGATACGATCGATAAAATGATCTCGCTGGGATTGGGCGTCGTCGTCGCAAGCAAGGAACAGATCGAGAAGACGGTCGACGAGCTGGTGCGAAAGGGAGAAGTCGGGCGCGAGGAGTCCAAGGGGCTGGTCGACGAGCTGATGCGAAAAGGCGCGGAGGCGCGGAGCAAGATCGAGGATATGGCGCAGGAGAAGGCGAGCGCCTTCCGCGGCGACGGCCGGTTCGTCACCCGCGAGGAGTTCGCGGCGCTCCAGCTGCGGATCGAGGCGCTCGAAGAGAAGCTGCGCCAGACAGAGATACGTCCGGCAGAAATGTGAGCGCGGTGCCGAGATGAGCGCGGGAAAAAGGATACGGCAGCTCCGGCGTTACCGGACGATCGCGACGGCGCTGGCGCGCAACGGGTTCGGATACGTATCCGATGAGCTCGGACTGGTCGACAAGCTTGCATTTTTTCGCGTCGCGGAGCGCAAGGACATTAGGACGAAGAGCGTCGGCGAACGGCTGCGACTGATGCTTGAGGAGCTCGGGCCGACGTTCGTGAAGCTGGGTCAGCTGGCGAGCACGCGGCCGGACTTGATTCCGGCTCCGATCTTAAAGGAGCTCGAGCAGCTTCAGGATCAGGTGCCGCCGTTTGCCTTCGCAGAAGCGTCGCGCATTATCGAGCGGGAGCTGGGCGCGCCCGTGATCGGCTTGTTCGACCGTTTCGAAGAGACGCCGATCGCGGCTGCCTCGATCGGACAAGTCCATCGGGCGACGCTGATAGGCGGGGCCGAAGTCGCGGTGAAGGTGCAGCGTCCCGGCATCTCCGCCCAGATGGATACGGACCTTGAGATTTTGGCCGATCTGACGCGTCTGGCCGAGCATCGTCTCGAATGGGCACGGCAGTACAGGCTGCGCGACATGGTCGAAGAATTGGCGAAGGCGCTGCGAACCGAGCTTGATTACGGCGCCGAAGCCCGCAACGGCGAGCGGTTCGCCAGGATGTCCGAGAAGTGGGCGCATATCGAGGTGCCGGGCGTTCATTGGGACTACTGCTCTCGGCGCGTCCTGACGACGGATTACATAGAAGGCATCAAGCTTTCCGACCGTATGCAGCTGGACGCTGCCGGGCTGCCCCGACGACTACTCGCCGAGCGATATGCCTCGACCTTGTTCGAACAGACGCTTGTCGAGGGCTTTTTTCACGGCGATCCGCATCCCGGCAATGTGCTTGCGCTCCCGGACGGGCGGCTCGCGCTGCTGGACTTCGGCATGGTCGGACGCCTGACGCCGGCAGCCAAGCGCAACTTCGCCGCTTTCGTGATCGCGCTTCGCAATCAGAGCACCAAAGGCGTGCTGCGCGCGATCGGCAACATGGGCGCGGTTCCGGAGGACGTGGACGAGGAAAGGCTTTTTGCCGATATCGACGAGATGCGGGAGAAGTACTACAAGGTTCCCTTCGACCAGATTTCGATGGGGGAAGCGGTGCAGGATCTGTTTTCCGTCGCTTTCCGCCACCGGATTCAAGTGCCGGCGGAGCTGACGCTGCTTGGCAAGACGATGCTGACGATGGAAGGCGTCGTGTCGTCGCTCGACCCGGACTTCAGCGTCTTCGACGTGGCCGAGCCGTTCGGGAAAAAGCTGCTGCGCGAACAGCTGAGCCCGGCGCGCATCGCCAAGGCCTGGATCGAGGAAGCGCCGGAGTTCGCCGAGCTGATCCGCGACGTGCCTGCCGGACTGCGGCAATGGTCCAAGCTGGTGCACAAAGGCCGTATCCGGGCGGAGATCGAGATCGCCCAGGTCGACAAGATGACCAAAAAACTGAACCGGATCAGCAACCGGCTGTCGTTCAGCATTGTTTTGCTTGCGCTCAGCATCATTATGGCGGGGCTTATCATCGGAGCCGCGCTTGGCCATGCGGAGACGTCGATCTGGCGTTTTCCCATCATTGAGACGGGCTTCGTCATCGCCTCGCTCATGTTCGGATGGCTGATTTACGCTATTATTCGTTCCGGCAGGTTCTAGCTCGAACTCGCAGCACAGCCTCGGGGAAGATTCTGCGCTCTTGCAGGATGCCCCCGAGGCTGTCTTTCGTTCGACGTTATTTAACCGCGCCTGCCGTGATGCCGCTCGCGATCTTCCGCTGGAACAGGATGTAGACGACGAGCACGGGGACGATCGTGATCAACAGCGCGGCGAACAACGGTCCCCATTCGGTGCGGTATTGCATCTCGGCCTGCAGGACGCCGATCTCGACGGGCAGCGTGTAGTGCTTCGGATCGTTGATCAGCACTGTGCCCACGACGTATTCGTTCCAGATGTTGAGGACGTTGATGATGGCGACGGTAACGAGGCCGGGCTGCGACAGCGGCAGCATGATACGGAAAAACGTGCCGTAGTAGGAGGCGCCGTCGATGACGGCCGATTCCTCGAGCTCCTTGGGCAGCGACTTGAAGAAGCCGACGAGGACGAATACGCCGAAGGCAAGCACGCTGGAGGCATATACGAGGATCAGGCCGAACCAGGTGTTGATCAGATGCAAGGAATTAAGCAGGAAAAACAGCGGAATCAGCGCCAGTACGAACGGAACCATCATCGAGGCGATGTAGAACAGGTAGAGAAGGCCGCTGCCCTTGAACGAATAGCGGGCGAGGACGTACGCCGTCGAGGCCGACAGCAGAAGCCCGAGGGCGGTCGATCCGGCGGTGATGACAAGCGAGTTGACGAAGTACGCGTTGAAATTGTATTTATCCCATACGTACGAAAAGTTCGACCAAAGCAGCGGCAGCTTAGGCAGCGCCCACGGGGCGTTGGCCAGAAACTGTGCGTTGTTCTTCAAGGCGTCCAGCAGCGTCCATATCAAAGGATAGAGCACCGCGAGGCCCCATACGAGAAGAATCGCAAAATATATCGCTTTAGCGGCGGGATTGCGAAGTCTACTAGTCATCGTCTTGTCCTCCTAGCTCATTTCGATCGTTTCCCGGTGCAGCAGCCGCTGCATGGCGACGGTCGTGATCAGCGAAGTGACCAGGATAAGCACGCCGATCGCGGCGCCGAAGCCGAAGTGGTATTGGCGAAACGCCATCTGGTACAAATAGGAGCCCATGACCTGCGTCGTATTGTCCGGGCCGCCCTCGGTCATGAGCCAGACGATGACGAAGGAGCCGTTCAGCGTCGTCATCATGATGTTGATGATGGACACCTTCATCTGCTCCCACACGAGAGGCAGCGTGATATGGCCAAATTGATGCCATTGGTTCGCCCCCTCGAGCTCGGCGGCCTCGTACAGGGAATCCGGCACGTTTTGAATCGCCGCGATCAGCAGAATCATGTAGAAGCCGATCCCCGCCCAGATCGACGGCGGCAGCAGCATCCAGATCGTGTGCGAGGTGAAGCCGAGCCAGGTAATGGCGACAGGCTCCTTCGTGAACAGCGACAGAAAGGCATTCAGAAAGCCGATTTGCGGATTGTATATGAAGTTCCAGAGGACGCCGATGACGACCACGGAAATCACGTTCGGGATGAAGTAAATCGAGCGGAAAAAGCCGGAGAGTCTGAAGCCGAAGCGGGTCAGGGCGACCGCGAAAAATGTCGCGAGCAGCATGATGCCGGCGATCTTGCCGACGACGAGGAAGTAGTCGTTGCCGAGCGCCTGCCACACGATCGGATCGTGAAGCATGTCCTTGAAGTTTTGCAGGCCGATGAAGTCCATATGATCCGACATGCCCGACCAGTCGAAGAGCGAATAATATAACGCTTTGATAACCGGATAAATTGTAAAAACGCAGAAAAACGCAAGCGTCGGAATCGTAAAGCTGGCGATGAACAAGCCTCGCTGCCATTTGGCGGTACCGGATGTCTTGATAAGAGCCCCCGTCCTTTCCTCCCCATGGACCGAAGAAGGCCCGGCTGAGCGGACCTCCTCGAGCCTCGGTGCATGGATGATTTTATTTGCTCACTTTGGCCGCGGCGTCGGTCACGCGCTTGACCCATTCGTCCGGCGTGATCTTGCCGATGGAGAGCGCGTCGGTCGCGTCCCACATCACCTTCTCGACGTCCGCGTTGAACGTGATCATCGGGATGACGACCGTGTTCGGATCGGTCAGGAACTTGGCCGCGTCCTTGACGAAGTTCGGCGCGCTGGAGCTGGATATGTCTCCCTTGATGTTGGACGGCGCGCCGCTCAGTTCGGCCCACTGGGAAGCTTGCGCCTCGGAGAAGATGAAGGACAGGAACGCCTTCGCCGCTTCCTTGTTTTTCGCCTTGCTCGCGATGGCGACCGAAGCGGTGGACGTGTTGGCGACGACCTTGCCGCCCGCCTTTTGCGTGACCGAAGGGATAAAGCCGAAGTCGAAGCCGGACGGTACGTCCTTGCTCATCTCGTTGGGCAGCCAAAGGCCGTTCGGGATAAACGCGTCCTTGTGCTGCAGGAACGACATTTGGGAGTCGGTATGATTGATCTGGATGGAAGCCTTGTCGATGAAGCCCTTGTCGCGCAGCTCGACGATCTTGTTCAGGCCCTCCATGACGGCCGGGCTCTTGAACGCGTCGACCTTCGAATCCGCCATGTCCTGCAGGATCCGATAGTCGTCGTTGTTCGCCGAGACGATCGCCGGGAAAAGGAAGGCGTCCTGGATGTAGTACGGGTATTTGCCGGTATGGATAAAAGGCGTAACGCCCGCAGCTTTAATCGTATCGGCGGCTGCGATGAACGAATCGTAGTCGGTCGGCTCGGTCCAGCCTTTTTCCTTGAACAGCGCCTTGTCCCAGAAGATGCCCCAGGAGTTCAATACGAGGGGGATGTTGTAAATCTTGCCGTCGTACTGCTGCGGCTGCTGCGCCAGAATGTCCTTGATAAGCGTGCCGTCGACGTTTTTGGCCGTCTTGTACCATTCGGTCAGGTCTTCGACCTGGCCGTCTTCGACCATCTGGCGGTCGTTGAGTCCGGCGCCGTCGATGTAGACGAAGTCGGGCGGGTTGCCGCCGATCCAGCGGGGCTTGTTCTGCTCGTTGATCTTGGGACCGCCGCTCTCGATGACGTTCAGGTCGGGGTTCGCCGCCTTGAAGTCGGCGATGACTTTTTTCCACCACTTGTCGCCGTAGCCGCCGACGAAGTATTGGATCTCGAAGTCGCCCGTCAGCTTCGTCGCCGCGGCGTCGCCGCTCGCGCTGGCGGAAGCGCTCGGAGCTGCGGGTGCGGACGCGGATGCGCTCGGTGCGGCTGCGGAGGAACCGCCCGCATTGGATTCTTTGTCGTTAGAGCCGCAGCCTGCGAGCGGCAGGACGGCCATTGCGGCGGCCAGGCCGACGGCCGCCATCTTTTTGTTCAATACCAATACCATGCAGCAAAACCCTCCCCGGAAATGGATGATACGGTCGCTTAACTCGGCGCCTGCAATCATCATACCGGGGAGGGCTTCACGGCTCTATCGAATATCTTCCGGGAAATCTAGAGGATCTTATGATTGTTTTTATGACCGTATTATTCGGCGGCATAGGCGGCGCTGCGGGTCACCGCGAACGACTGCAGCTGGTCCAGCGCGGCTTTGGGGGAGAGGTGGTCGTACAGCACCGCGTCCCCCATTTTGCGCGTCTTGTCCAGCACGGCTTGCCATGCGGGCTCTTGAATCGGATAAAACTTGGCCGCGGACAGCGAGGCGATATCGCGCGCCATCGACGGATCGGAGGCCGACAGCGTGTCGCCGACGGTCGACGTCACCGGGATGAAGCCTTCGCGGACGACCATGTCCCCGTAGTTGGCGTCGTCATACAGGAAGTCGAGAAACTTGGACAGGGCGACCGGGTCCGTATGGTCGGTCTTGAACGAGACGAGCACGTCCTGCACGCCGAAGGAAACGGGCGCCTGGCCGTCCTTCACCGGGATGGGGCCGGATCCCCATTCGAAGCCGGGAAATTCGCGCGGCACGACGGATGAGAAGTAATTGCCCGAGATCATCATTCCGAGCTTGCCGTCGCCCATGATGCGCTGCTTTTCGTCCCGCGTCGTCACGGTCGGCTCCTCGTCGGTCAGCCCCTCGTCGTACAGACGCTTCAGGTAGGTGAGCGCCTCGACGTTGGCCGGCGAGTTGATGACCCAGCGCCCGTCCTTGATCCACCCGCCGCCGGAGCCGAAGAAAAAATAGGAGAGATAAGCTTGCACCTCGTCGTCCGTCATGTCGACGCCGAAGCCGCGAGACTTGCCGGCGTCGACGAGCTCGCGCGCGCTCGCTTCGAGCTCGGACCAGGTGGCCGGCGGCTTCGCGATACCGGAAGCGGCGAACAGCTTCTTGTTGTAATACAGATTGCGAACCGAGGCGACGTACGGGACCGCGTACAGCTTGCCGCCCAGTTTGTCCATGCCGGACAGGTTCGGATAAAACTTGGCCAGAAGCTCGGGCGAAGCGATCTCGCTCAGATCGTTCAGGATGCCGGCTTTGGAAAAGTGGGCGTAGACGTTCGTATTCAGCAAGTCCGGCGGCTGGTTGCGGCTGATCATCGCGGTATAGATGCCGTCCAGCACATTCCAGTTGGCCACCTGGAGCTCGACGATGATGTCGGGATTTTTGAGTTCGAACTCGTGAACCAGCTTGTCGAGGTTAGCCTTCGTCTCCGTGCTGTATTCCGCGGCTACGAAGCGGATGAGCGATTGCTTGGGCTCCGCCGGGGCGGCCGTCTCCGGCTGGCGGTTGGCGCATGCACCGATCGGCATTACAAGGCAAACGGCGGCGATCCATGCTGCGGACGCTGAGCGATAGGGGCTGGACATGACGAGATCTCCTTTCCAACAGATGCGTTCTCTAGCTTCCGCCGCCGTCGAACGGGAACAGCAGCTTCTGGTTTTCCGGGGCGTACATATTGGACTTGGTGACGACGATCGAGTCCGTGTACGAGACGCGGCTCGCCCCTTTGGGCTCCGTGCGCCTCAGCGCTGCCTTCACGCCGAGGTATCCCATGTTGAAAGGCTTCTGGACGATCAGTGCGCTCATGACGCCGTCTTCGAGCAGCCGGATCTCGTAGACCGAGCTGTCGAAGCCGATCAGCCTGATGCGCTGGTCGCCTGCTTCCTCGATAGCGCGTGCGGCGCCGAGCGCGGCCGTCTCGTTCAGCGCGACGACGACGCTTGGCGGCTCCGGCATGGCGAGCACGGCTTTCATAATCTCATACGCCTTGTCCTCCGAATCCTCGCAATAGTAAATCTCCGTCTCGCCCGAATAAGCTTCGACAGCGTCCTTGACGCCGGCCTCTCGCGCTGCCGACACGCGGGAGCTCTCGAAGTCGCTCACGATCGCGACGTTCGGACGGCCGCCGGAGAGCGCGGCAGCCGACTCGCCGGCTTGCCGCCCCGATTCGCGGTGATCGTTCAGCACAGACACCGGCGCCTTCTCCGTGAGGAGCGGCATATCGATCACGACGACCCGAATGCCCGCCTTGCGGATCTCGCGCACGGCCTCCGAGACGCGAGGGTCGTCGACCGGCGCGACGACGACGGACGAGGGGCGTGCGGACAGCGCATCCCGGAGCAGGCGGACCTGCGTATCCGCGTCGGTCTCCTGCAGCGGGCCCTGAATATCGATCCTTGCGCCCGCTTCTTTGGCGGCCGCGGCAGCGCCCGCACTGACGGCCTGCCAGAAGTTCGAGCGCACGTTGCTCGATTTGAGCACGACAGAGACGGAGCGGTCGACGCCCGAAGCCGAATCGTAGAGCTTGATATACAGAATGGCGCATACGGCGGCCATCGCCAGCAGCAGCGTAAAAGTCCAGGCATATCGGTGATTGCGCATCGCTACTTTTCCACCTTCGGTATTTTAATCGCGATGCGCGTGCCTTCGTACAGCTCGCTCCGGATGGAGATCCCGTAGGCGGGGCCGAAGAACAGGCGAATGCGCTCGTGCGCGTTGCCGATGCCGATTCCTTTGGCGAACCCGGCCTCGGCCAGGCCCGGATTCCATATTTTTTCGATCGTCTCCTCGCTCATGCCGACGCCGTCGTCCTCCACCTCGAAGACGATCGCGTCATCCTGCTCCCTGCCGCGGACAACGATCAATCCTACCTCCGGCTTGTTGCGGATGCCGTGGTAGATGGCGTTTTCCACGAACGGTTGGAGCAGAATCTTAAGCGTCTTGTATTCCAGGATGCCGTCCTCGAATTCGATCCGATATTCGAGCCGTCCGGCGTAGCGCATCTTCTGAATCAGCATGTAGCTGCGGATATGCTCCTGCTCCACGCCGATCGTCACGAGCTCCCGGTCCTTGGCGATGCTCGCGCGGAACAGGCGGGCGAGCGCGGACGTCATGAGCACGACCTCTTCATGCTGCTTCTGCTCGGCCATCCAGACGATCGAATCCAGCGTGTTGTAAAGGAAGTGCGGATTGATCTGGGATTGAAGCAGGGCCAGCTCGCTCTTGCGCTTGTTCTCCTGCGTAGAGATGGCTTCGTCCATCAAGTTTTTGATCTGGCCCACCATCATGTTGAACGTTCTGCTGAGCTGCCCGATCTCGTCCATTCGTTGTACCGGCGTCTTTACCTCGAAATTGCCTTTTTCCACGAGCCGCATGTTCCGCTGCAGGTGGCGGATCGGCCGGGAGAGCCGGTGGGAGAGCGCCACCGAGATCAGGAGTGCGACCGCAATGCCGATGAGCGAGATAAGCAGGGAGTTGCGCAGCGTGCTTTTGTAGCCGAACAGGTCTCCCGCATAGGCGACGCCGACGATCTTCCAGCCGATGTTCGTGTCCTGCACCGAGTAAAAACGCTTGCCGTTTCCATCGTCAACGGCGAATGAGGTGCCGCTCGGCGCCTCCAGGACATCCGCGATTCGCTCCGTCCGCAGGCCGCTGTAGATGAGCTGCTGCTGCGGATGGTAGACGATGTTGCCCTCCCGGTCGACGATAAAAACGTAGCCTTTTTTACCGATATCGATCTGCCGGAGCAGGTCGCTCACGACGCTCAGATTCAAATCGACGAGGAAGATGCCGTCCGCGGTGATCCCGTCCGTATTCTTCAGCTCGCGCGAAAGGGACACCACCCACCGGTATTCGTCCTTGATGATGTTTTGCACATGCGGCGCGGAGATGACGGACTTGCCCCCGCCTTGACGCGCGCCGATATACCAGGACTGCTCGCGGGGAGGCGCGTTCGGATTCAGCGTCGTGATACGGCGATCGCTCACGTAACGTCCGTTGTAGCCGAACACCATAATGGAGGCGATATCCTTTCGGGTGTACAGAATCGACTGGAACAAGTCCGAGATGCGCTTCTCGTACGGCCTGCGTTCCTCTTCGGTAATGAAGCTGTTGCTGGAAATATAGTACTTGACATCCTTGTTCGTCATCGCGAGCAGAGAGATGTTCTCCATGTTGTCGACGTAGGACTGGATATTCGTATTGACCTGCTTAATGATCTCTTCGATGTAGTTTTCGGAATTGTGCTGCACGACGCCGGCGGACAGCCTGTAGCTGATGAAGGTCGTCGCCGCGATCGTCACCAGAAGAAGGCAGGAGAAGGCGACGGCGATGCTCGACTGGATGCTCTTGAGCGGAAAGATCGGCAGATACGGTCTGAATTTTCGAAGCATGTCAGCGGGACCCTTCATCGGCGGCTCGGTCGCGGAAGTCCCGAGGCGTCATGCCGGTATGCTTTTTGAATAAGAGGCTGAAGTAGTTCGGATCGGCGTATCCGACCTGTCCGGCGATCTCGTAAAACTTGAGCGGCGTGTTCCGCAGCAGCGCCTTGGCCTTGTCCACCCGCACCCGGGTCAAAAATTCGACGAACGTCTCGCCGGTGTGCTGCTTGAACATTTGACTGAAGTAGCTCGTGCTCATCAGAACGTGCCGGCACATCTCCTGCAGCGTCAGCTTCTCGCTGGCGAAGTTCGCTTCGATATAAGCTGTCGCCTTGCCGATCTGCTCGAGAATGTACCGGTTGCGGCTGCTCGCGGCGGCTTCCATCAGGGTGCCCACGATTTCTTTGAGCCAGCGCTCGATCTCGTCGAGCGTCTTGAAGCGGTATACGTCGGTGAGCCATAACGGGAGCGCATCCGGGCCGCCCTGAATGCCCATCTCTTGCATGGCGTCCGTCAGCGAAAGGACAAGCTTCTGCATGTGAAGAAAGCAAGATTCGATCGGCAGGCGCGAAGTTTTGAGCTCCCGCACGGTATTTTCGATATTCGCGCAGGCTTCGGCGGACGAGCCGGTTCGCACGGCGGCGGCAAGTCGCCTGCAGCCGTCCGCAAGAGAGGGCGCCGGAGCTGGCTCGCTTTCGAGGTCGGCGATGCCGAGTACGCGGTTTTTCCCCATGAGAAAGCGGTAGTCCAGGGCGGACAGCGCCCCGCGGTACGACTGCGGCAGCTGTTCCGCCGAAGCGCAGGGCCTGCCGATGCCGACCGTGAGCGTGAATCCAAGAAACCGGTTCACGTGATGGCGTACCTCCTCGGCGATGCCGAAGGCCTGCTCGTACAGCTCGCTCTCGTCCTCATGGCCGAACAGAACGGCGACCATCCTTTCCTCCCGCGTACGGAATAGCAGCACGTCTTCGCGCCCCAGGACCGTTTCCTCGAAAATATTGTAAGCGGCGAATCGGAGAAACTCCGCATCGTGGGCGTCGCTGAAGTGGGTCTCCCGGTCGCCGAAGTCGTCGATGTCCGCTGCCAGCGCGAGATAGGGCGGGGAAGCCGCCGGGATGCCGAAGTAGGAGAACCGTTCTTCGATCTCCGGCTTGGCGAGGCCGAGCGCGACGAGGCGCTCCAGAAACCGTTCCTTGAGCAGCGGCAGGCTCTGATGGAGCTGACTGTGCAGGCGCGTTAGATCCTCGCGGCGCTCCGTCTCCCGATCCATCTCCCCGCGGATCTTGTCCAGCAGCGTCCGGATCTCCGCAGCCGTGATCGGCTTCAGGATGAAGTCGGACACCTTCAGACGGATCGCCTGCTGCGCATACTCGAACTGGTCGTAGCCGGTCAGGATCAGCACCTTGATATAAGGATAGTTCGCGGCGATGAGACCGGTCAGCTCGAGTCCGTCCATGAACGGCATGCTGATGTCCGAGATGACGAGATCCGGCTTCGCGTCGTCGATCGCGTCCCACGCCTCGCGGCCGTTGCCGAAGTCGCCGACGAGCTCGAACCCGTGCTTCGCCCAATCGATCGTGTTTTTCAAGCCGTCGCGGACGACCGCTTCGTCGTCGACGAGGATGACTTTATACATGGCGTGCTCGCACCTCCGCGTGAATCCTCGCTCTCATCATAATCGAAGCAATGCAGGCAAAAGGGGCAAAATGCGATTATCAGGGGGCATTAATCGATACAACGCGCGCCTATCCGTTGCTTAAGCTGGATCAGCGCGCAATAGGCTCGTGGGATATCGGCCGGACCTCGAAAACTCGCTTCGCGACACGTTTCGTTCGGTAGTGACCTGCGCGATCCGGCTTCCTTAATTCCTACGCGCAGAGCGTGTATCCGATACGTTCCTTTCTTGGAGATCGCTGCGTTCTTCCTCGCAAGCGGCCACGCTGTGGCGCAAAATGTCGCCGTCGTGTTATCATTTAAAATAGTAGCGCGATCGCGGCGAAGCACGCCCCCGGACGACGGTCCTCTGTCAGCCGGGGGTTCGTTTTGCGCATCGACATTGCCAGACAGGAGGAGAGCGCCGTTGAAGACGCTGGTCATCGCGGAGAAGCCGGATATGGGCCGCAATATCGCCGCCGTCATCGAGCCGAAGGCTCAGAACAGACGCTCCTATCTTGAAGGGGAACAATACATCATTACGTGGGCCATCGGCCACCTGATCGGGCTCGCCGAGCCGGATCTTTACGACGAGAAATACAAAAAGTGGCGGCTCGGCGATCTGCCGATCATTCCCGAGCGGTTCAAGCTGCTGCCCAACCCGCGGACCAAGGACCAGCTCGAGACGATCCGCGAGGTGGCCAAGCGCTGCGACCGGCTGGTCAATGCGTGCGATGCCGGGCGCGAGGGCCAGCATATTTTTTCGCTGATCCAGCGGCATCTGGGGCTGTCGCAGCCGGTCAAGCGATTATGGATCTCGGACCTGACAGCCGAGACGATCCGCAAGGGCTTCGCGGAGCTCAAGGAAGGCGCCGAGTACGAGAATCTGACGCGCGCGGCCAGGGCCCGGAGCGAAGCGGACTGGCTCATCGGCATGAACGGTTCGCGCGCCTTCACGACCAGGCACAACGAGCTGCTGTCCGTCGGCCGGGTGCAGACGCCGGTTCTTGCGCTGATCTACGACCGTCAGGTGCAGATCGAGTCGTTCGACTCGCTCAAGTTCTATGAGGTGTCGGCGCAGTTCGTCCAGGACGATACCGAATACCGCGGGCTGTGGCAGGGAGAGCGGATCTCGGACGGCGACAAGGCGAAGGCGATTGCGGACAAGGTGCGGGGCAAAGAGGGACGGATCGCGAGCTACGAGGTGAAGGATACGAAGGAGTATCCTTGGCGGCTGTACGATCTGACGCTGCTGCAGCGCGAAGCGAACGGCAAGCTCGGCTTTTCGGCCAAAAAGACGCTGGACGTCGCGCAGTCGTTGTACGAGAAGCACAAGGTCATTACGTATCCCCGGACCAACTCCAACTACGTGAACAACGAGAATATCCCGGAGATGCACAAAGCGCTGGACGCGCTGCGAGGGACGGATTACGAGGCGATCGCGGCCGGCGGCAGCAAGCGGCTCGTCCATACCGGCAACAAGGGCGTCTGCAATCCGGCCAAGGTCGAGGATCACCACGCGATCATGCCGACCGCCAAGAAGGCGGGGGCGTTAACGCCGGACGAGCGCAAGCTGTACGACATGATCGTGCGCCGGTTCGTCTCGCACTTTTACCCGCCGGCGGAGTTCAAGATGCATGCGGTGCTCACCGAGGTGGCTGGCGAGACGTTCAAGACGACGGTCAAACAGCTGATGGCCAAAGGCTGGAAGGTCGTCTACGAGGACGCGGGCGGGGGAGCGGCGGCCGGCAGCGCGAAGAAGGGCAAAGCGGATGCGCCTTCGGCCGGCAAGGACGACGATGCGGAGTCCGAACGCGGCGAAGAAGTGGAGACCAGCGGTGAATTCTCGCTTCAGGCGGAATCGCCGGTGCAGTGCGTCGAATCCGATGCCAAGGAGAAGGAGACGCAGCCGCCGAAGCCGTACACCGAGGGGACGCTGCTGAAGGCGATGGAGAGCGCCGGCAAGCAGATCGAGGACGAGGAGCTGCGCGACGCGATGAAGGATTCGGGCCTTGGTACGCCCGCGACGCGCGCGGCGACGATCGAGCGGCTCAAGCAGGTCGGCTACGTGGACATGCAGGGCAAGCGCATCGTTATCACGCCAAAGGGGAGGTCGGCGATCCAGCTGATCCGGGGAGCGGGCGTCGAGCTGCTCGCCTCGCCGGAGATGACGGGGCAATGGGAGCGGCGGCTGAACGAGATTTCGCGCGGACAAGCGTCGGCGGACGTGTTCATGGCGAACGTGCAGAAGTTCACGCGGCTCATCGTCGATAAAGTCCGCGTTCAACCGCCGGCGGCGAAGGCGGCGTTTGCGAAGCCGGAGCCGCCGGCGGGCCGCGGCCGCGGGAAAAGCAAAGAGGCGGGCGATGCCGAGGCAGCAGGAGGTGCGCGGGGCCGCGGCAGGGGCAAAGCCCAGGCCGACGGCGGCCAGCGCGCGGGCGGCGCAACGACGCGCAGCCGGGCCAAGAGCGCCGGTAGTCAAGCCGCCGAAGGCCGTGCAGGGGCGAGCGCGGCGACAGCCGGACGCTCGGCTGGCGTTAGAGGCGGAGTGGGCGCGGCGACAGGCGCCAAGTCGCGCGCGGCCGCTTCGGGGGCGGGGGGACTCTCGTCGCGCCCATCGGCTGCACCCGCCGGCTCGGCTGCATCCGCGGGCTTGGCAGCGCCGACCGGATCCGCAGGCCCCGCTGCATCGTCGGCTCCGCGTGCAGCCGGGCCTGCCGTCATTGCCAAGTGCCCGCGTCCTGGCTGCGGCGGTTCGATCTTCATGGGCCGCAAGGGTTACGGCTGCAGCGCGTACAAGTCGGGCTGCGGCTTCGTCGTCTGGCGCGACAGCTTCGGAATGACGCTGGACGACCGGCTCGCCGCCGAGCTGATCCGTACCGGCCGCACGTCCAAGCTGCATCTGCGGGACGAAGCCGGCACGATGCGCGAAGGGCGAATCGTGCTGGCCGATCCGTCCACGGGCCGACTGGCGATCGAGGACTAAGTACGAGCTCGCCCCAGCTTGATACGTGGAAAACCGTGTAACTCGCGCTATGCGGCGCCGTGCACTCCGAGATACACGGAAAAACCGTGTATCTCATGCAATGCAACCCGCTTGTCCCCGCGATGCACGGCAGAACCGCCTATCCCGTCATCGCAGCGCGTTTTCGCGCAAACATCAAGTTCATCCCAGCTCAACCTAACGGAGGTAAAAAGATGCTACTCAAAAAATATGTCGGCATCGGCGCGATCGTCGCCGGGCTAGCGGTGGCGTTCGGGGCGTTTGGCGCCCATTCGCTCAAGGAGACGCTGTCGGAGCACTACCTGGAAGTGTTCGAGACCGGCGTGCGCTACCAAATGTACCACGGTCTCGGATTATTGCTGGTGGCGCTGCTGTCGGACCGGCTTCCGTCGGCGATTAAGCTGATGCGCTGGGCGGCGAGGCTGCTGCTGCTCGGTACCGTCTTGTTTTCCGGCAGTCTGTATATTTTGTCGCTCAGCAGCACCGACTGGCTGGGCGCGATTACGCCGCTCGGCGGCGTCGCTTTTCTGGCAGGCTGGGCATGCCTGGCAATCGCGGCTTTCAGAGGCGGCCGAGGCGCTGCCTGAATCGCCTTAAAATCTGCTCTTTATACTGGCGCTTCGCTTTCTTCTATGGAATAATGCTGTACGATTGGAAAGTTTGCACTATAATGATACCTATAGCAAACTGCAAGCGGACGATTTTCCATAGAGAAAGAGGGGGCGTATCATGGATCATTGGAGCGCGCTTGCGCTCGCGGCGGCCGTCTTCGCTGTGCTGCTGCTCGGAACCGCCGCCTTCTTGCTCGCAATGCTTCGGCGAGAGCGGCAGCGATCGCGTACGATCGCCAATGCCGTCGATTCCGACTGGATCAACCTGCTGCGGGAGAGCCCGATCTCGCTCACGATCATTAACAGCAACGGTGTCGTGGAAAATATTAGCAGGCAGCTTCTCCCCATGCTCGGCACCTCCTCCGATCGCGTGTTCGGTCTTCATTTCCGGGATATCATTCATGCGGACTCGGCCGGTCAAGCCGCTTCCATCTTTGCCCGCACGCTGCGCGGAGAGAAGTGCGTCGCGGATGTCAAGCTGCTGCGGTCGGACGGAGCGGCCATCGAAGCGCACGTCGAGACGAGTCCCTATATGCGCGATGGCGCCATAGCGGGCGTCATCGTATTTACACAGGACCAGAGCGATCAAAAGCGCTCGATGGAGCGAATACGGTACATGGCCTATTACGATGATATGACGGGCTTGCCGAACCGCCGATTTTTCATGAACCGGCTGACGGAGCGGCTGCACGCCGCAGGCCGATCGGGGAGCCGGGTTGCCGTCTGGTATATGGACATCGACCGCTTCAAACTGATCAACGCGTCCTACGGCCGGGATTACGGCGATATGCTGCTGCTTCAGGTCGCGGAGAGGCTGACGCGCTGGTTCCCGGATTCGACCGATATCGCTCGAGTGGAGGGCGACGAGTTCGTCGGCATGTTCACAGGCTTCGATCAGGACGATCAGGCCATCCGGCGGATCGAAGGGTTGATGAAGCAATTCGAGGCGCCGTTCGAGCTTGGCGGCGTCACCGTTCATGTAACGGTCAGCGTAGGTCTGGCGACCTGCACCTCCGAATACCCGGATGCGAACGCGCTCCTCAAGCAGGCCGACACCGCCCTGCACCGGCTCAAGGAAAACGGACGCAATGGCTGTCTGCTCTACGATCCGGCTTTTGAGCATACGGCGATTAACAAGCTGACGCTACAGCACGAGCTGATGGAGGCGATGAGTCACCGTCAATTCTTGCTGTACTATCAGCCTCAATACGATCTTCGAAGCGGGCGGCTTGTCGGCTTCGAAGCGCTGATCCGGTGGTGTCATCCGGAACGGGGGATGGTTCCGCCTTCCCATTTCATCCCGGCGGCCGAGGAAAGCGGCCTGATCATGACGCTCGGAGATTGGGTGCTCTTCGAGGCATGCAGGCAGAATCGCGTCTGGCAGCGCGCAGGGCTCCCTTCCTATCCGATTTCCGTCAATTTGTCGATCCGACAGTTCGCGCAGCCCAACCTGGTCGGGCGGATTGCCGAGATTCTGAACGAGACGGGACTGGCGGCCCCCTATCTGAAGCTGGAGATCACGGAGAGTATTGCCATGGATGTCGAGAGAGCCACCGCAATTCTGGAGTCGCTCAGTGACCTGGGCGTGGGAATCAGCGTGGACGATTTCGGAACGGGCTATAGCTCTTTCAGTTACCTCAAGCGGCTGCCCATCGATTGCCTGAAGATCGACCGCTCTTTCGTAAGGGATATCCATCAGGACCCCAACGACAGGGCGATCGTCGCCGCGATCATTGCCATGGCACACAATTTGCAGATCGGCGTCATTGCCGAAGGCGTTGAGACCGAGGAGCAAGTGCTGTTCCTGCAGCAGCATGCCTGCGACGAGATGCAAGGTTACTACGGAAGCCCGCCGCTTCCTGCCGAAGAGGCAGGCGCGATGCTGGGCCGGGATCACAGCTTGTCCATAGCCCGCTTAGACAACAACAACGCCGCGGCCCTTTGAGGGCTGCGGCGTTCGTTTTGCAAAAGCCGTTAATCGGCAAAGTCGTCGATCTCGTTGAGACGGAAGGAGTAGACGCTTTTTTCATCGACATGGTAAACGGTCAGCAGCTCGTTGTCCGGATCGAAGTTGACGACCCGGCAAGGAACGCTGAGCTTGTCGCCCTTGGGCCGGTTCACTGTGATCCGGATCAAACGGGAAGTTTTGATATATTCGCGAATCCGCGAATCGAGCGAGTCTGTAAGTACCTGGTGTTTGGTTTTCGCTGCCTTTAATTCATTTTGAATGGTTTCGCCGAGCACGATGCCGGACTGAATGCGAAAGTCGGAATAGCCCCCCGCGTTCAATGAACTCAGCAGTCTCTCGAGCGCTTCCCCGTTCGTGCCCGCCTTCACCAGGATATCAACAGAAAATAGATAGGAACGTTCTGGGTTGTTGTCTGAAACTTTAGTCATGAGTTGCCCCCTATCTAACGACGATCTGTATCCATGGGATCAGGGTTTATAGGAATAATATATCATGAATGCTAGGCTCGACATAGTATTATTTTGGGTACCAGTCTATGTCCTGATGGGTCGAAGGGAGCATATGCTGAAATCAGAAAGCCGCGCTCCTCATCGTATCCGTTGGAGGTGAACGATAATGATCAAACTGGTGCCGATCGTCATCGACGGGTATACTGCTCTTGGCGTCGAGGTACTGCTCCCGAAAACGACGCTGCTGGCTGTGACGGTTGGAGACGGTTACATTATGTGCGGTGCGCTTGACGTCGCTTTGTTGAACGACAAGCTCAAAGACAGAGGCATCCTTGCCGGCCGCGCGGTCGGCGTAAAGACGCTCGATCAGCTGCTGGACGCGCCGCTGGAATCCGTTACTCACGAAGCCGAGCGTGCAGGCATCGTCCCCGGCATGCAGGGGCGTGCCGCCATTGCCCGCATGGCATCGTTGTCCGCGCAATAATAGGCTGTTCGATTGCAAATGCGGTTACTCGGAGAGTAACCGCATTTGATCGCCGCCACTGTCTTTATTCTTCGAACAGCTTGCGAAGGCCGACGTCGTATGGCGCAGTGACGATGCCTTTCTCGGTGATAATAGCTGTTACGAGCTCGCTTGGCGTGACATCGAAGGCGGGATTGTAGACTTTTACGCCTTCGGGCGCCGTCCTTTTGCCGAAGCCGACGGTCACTTCGTCCGCATGCCGCTCCTCGATCGGGATGCTGGCGCCGGTCGGCGTCGACAGGTCGATCGTGGACATCGGACAAGCTACGTAAAAAGGAATGCTGTGCGCCTTGGCGAGCACGGCAACGCCGTAGGTACCGATTTTGTTCGCTACGTCGCCGTTCGCCGCGACCCGGTCGGTGCCGACGATGACGGCTTGTACCCAGCCTTTGGACATGACGTGAGCAGCCATGTTATCCGTGATTAGCGTCACGTCGACGCCTGCCTGCTGCAGCTCGAATGCGGTGAGGCGCGCGCCTTGCAGCACCGGCCTCGTCTCGTCCGCGTACACCTTAAGCGCGATGCCTTGCTCCAGCGCAAGGTAGAAAGGAGCAAGCGCCGTGCCGTACTTGGAGGTGGCAAGCCCTCCGGCATTGCAGTGAGTGAGCACGCCCATGCCGTCCTCGAACAGCGTGAGCGCGTGCTCGCCGATGCGACGGTTGGTCTCGATGTCCTCCGCTTGAATCTGCTTCGCTTCGGCGAGCAGCGCCTCTACGGCTTCGCGGGTCGTGGCGCCGGAGGCAGCCAGCGTCTTCGCGCGCTCCTTCATCCGGTCGAGCGCCCAGAACAGGTTCACGGCCGTCGGCCTGGACGTTGCGAGGTGGGCGGCGTGGCGAAGCGCCTCGTCGGCCATCGCAGTCACGGGACCCGGAAAGTGCTGAACGCCGAGCACGACGCCGAACGCGGCAGAGATGCCGATCGCAGGCGCGCCACGGACGGCCAGATTGCGAATGGCATCCCATACTTCCTGTACGGTCGACAGGTTCAAATATACCGTTTGTTCGGGCAGCAGCCGCTGATCGAGCAGCTCCAGCGTGCCTTCGTTCCACCGGATCGGCTCCAGCACGCCTTTAATCGGGGCGCCCGATTGTTGAATGTCGCTCATCGTGAATTCTCCTTATGCTCTAGTTAATCGTATGGTCAGTTACGGTAGCCGGCAGCCGTCTCCGCAATCCCAACGAGATCCTCGATCGACGTTGCGCTGCGGTTGGACACGATCAAGCGGCGGGCGATCTCGATCGCAAGACGCTGCGCCCGTTCGCGCGCTTCTTGGTCGGGGATCGTCGCGATATCGGCGACTTGCGCGAGCCCGTAGATGCGTCTGAGCGCCTTGGCGCCTGCGAAGCCGATCGTATCCTGCAGCAGTCGTTTCATATAATCGTCCTGGTAGCCGGGGACGCTAAGCCGCTTGTCGATCCCGTGCTCGTCCCACAGCGCACGGAATTTGTTTTCGAACCGGGTCCACAGATCCGTAATCGTCTTGGTCAGATAAGCTCTGCGGTCTCGGCGGCCGGCTTCGTCAGGACTCCAGTGCTCTTGCCCGGCAAAGTTCAACAGCAGGTTCGCGACCGTTGCGCCGATATCGAAGCCCATAGGACCGTAATAGGCGAATTCCGGATCAATGACCTTGGTCGAAGTCGGCGTGACGAAGATACTGCCCGTGTGCAGGTCCCCGTGAAGCAGCGCTTGCGCTTGGGTCAGGAACTTTTCGCGCAGCTTGGCAGCCTCGAGCAGCAGCTCTTGGTCTCCCCAGACGGCCTCGGCGGCGTCGCGAAGATATGGCTCGATGTTATTGGATTCCGCGTCGTAATAAGGGAAGCTAAGCACGAAGTCTTCCGTAATCTTGCACAGATCGGGATTGATGAAACGGCCGAGCTGCACCTTCTTGTCCTGCTGGTTCATGCCGAGATCCGAGGTGAAGAATAGGGTGCGCGACAAGAACTCTGCGAGGTGCTCGGCAAAATCGGGATAAACGCCGCCTTCGATCAAGCCTTTGCGCATAATAACATGATCGCTCAGGTCCTCCATGATTGTGAGCGCCATATCGGCGTCGGAGCGGAACACGACCGGCACGAGGCCGGGGGCGAGCTCGCCCTGCTTGATCAGCGCTTCGCCCTCGATTCGAGCGCGGTCGAGACTAAGCGGCCAGGAATCGCCGATAATTTTGACGTAAGGGAGCGCTTGCTTGACGATGATGCTGCGTCCGGTCGCCGGCTGCGTAATATGGAAGACGAGATTCAGGTTGCCGTCCCCGATCTCGCGGGAGACGAGCTCTTCTCCTGTAGGAAATACTTCGACGATCGAGCGGGCGATCTCGACGGCTTCCGCTTCGCTCAGCGGGTGATACTTGCTCATGACAGGGCACCTCCGATAATGTACGCGGCTTGTCCGCAGCGGGCGGACGATCTAAAAGACAGTATAGAACAATTCACCCTGTAAGGCGAATGTTGACGGTCTTGATCCGGTTACTATTATAAAGGAAAAATGCGGCGGCGGAACAGCCGAATTCGCAGCCGGTTTGATGTTAATCAACTTGGCATGTTAAGGTAAATCCGAAAGAAGATACCGGGAGGGATATGGATGAACGGTTCAAATCTCATCGTGCGTCTCGAAATGGATACCGACAGGGCCGTCTTCGGCGCGATCGCGACCGCGATCGGGGCCGCCGGAGGCGACATCGTCGCGATCGACGTCATTCGGCCGGGGCAAAAGAGCATTCGCGATCTGACGATCCGCAGCGATGCGGGCCAAGAGGCGATCGCTTCAGCGATCCGCTCCGTGGATGGCGTCCGGATCGTCAACATCTCCGACCAGACGCTGCTGATCCATCTCGGCGGCAAGCTCGAGGTGACGCCGCGCATCAAGATCCGCACGCGCGACGATCTTTCCCGTGTCTACACGCCGGGCGTGGCGAAGGTGTGCATGGCCATCCACGAAGACCCGGCTTCCGCGTTTTCCCTCACGATCAAGCGCAATACGGTTGCCGTCGTCAGCGACGGCAGCGCCGTGCTCGGTTTGGGCAACATTGGCCCGGCCGCGGCGATGCCGGTTATGGAGGGCAAGGCGATGCTGTTCAAGGAGCTTGCGGACGTCGACGCCTTCCCGATCTGCCTCGACACGCAGGATTCGGACGCGATCGTCGAGATCGTGCGCAGCCTCGCGCCGGGGTTTGGGGGCATCAACCTAGAGGATATCTCGTCTCCCCGGTGCTTCGAGATCGAGCGACGCTTGCAGGAGCTGCTCGATATCCCGGTGTTTCACGACGATCAGCACGGCACGGCCGTCGTTCTGATCGCCTCGCTTATGAATGCGGCCAAATGCGTCGGCAAGCGCATGGACGCGCTCCGCGTCGTCGTCTGCGGCATCGGTGCGGCCGGCATGTCGATCGTCCGCATGCTGCATTCGGCCGGCGTGCCGTCGGTCGTCGCCGTCGACCGCGAGGGCATCCTGTCCGCCGATCGCGAGTACGCCAACCCGGCCTGGCAATGGTGCGCACAGCATACGAACCCCGAGGGCCGCACGGGCGGCTTGACCGAGGCCATCGCGGGGGCAGACGTCTTTATCGGCGTATCCGGTCCCGGCGTACTGAATGTAGACCAGGTCAAGTCGATGGCTGCCGATCCGATCGTATTCGCCATGGCGAACCCCGAGCCCGAGATTCGTCCCGACCTCATCCAGGGAATCGCCGCCGTCATCGGCACCGGGCGCAGCGATTACCCGAACCAGATCAACAACGTGCTCTGCTTCCCCGGCATCTTCCGCGGCGCGCTCGATTGCCGCGCGTCTCGCATCACAGAAGGCATGAAGCTCGCCGCAGCCAAGGCGATCGCCGCCGTCGTTACGGACGAGCAGCTCAGCAGCGAATATATCGTCCCGAGCGTATTCAACACTAACGTCGTCGAGAACGTGAGAAAAGCCGTCGTCGAAGCGGCTTATGCGGATAAGGTGGCCCGCCGTCAGGACAAGCGCAGTCTGAGCGACGACGACAAAGCCTCGCATGCGGAGAACGGCATTTGAAGCTGTTCATTCACCGTAAAGATTTGCGAACCTCGGATCTGCCGGCGCTGGACTACTTGGCCGCCGGCGGAGAGCCCGGCATGCATGCCTTGTTCCTCGATCCGTTCCTTCTTCGCGGGGAGCGATACCTGGAGCACAGCGGCGCCGGTTTTCTCCGCTCGGCTGGCCGCCTCGAACGCGCCTATATGGAAGCTGGGCGCAAGCTCAACGTTTTTTATGGGGAGCCCGCTTCCTTGCTGGGGCGCTTGCTCGACGCCCGGCCGGATATCCGCGAGGTTGTCGTGCACGAAGACTACACCCCGTATGCGATCAAGCGCGACCGCGAACTGAAGGGCGCGGCTTCGGCGCGGGGGGCCGCTTTTACCGTACTTCCGGATCTGTCGCTCGCTCCGATGCGCGATTTTCACGAATGGACGGGCCGCGATTCGCCGTACAAGGTGTTTACGCCTTTTTACCGGCAGTGGCGCGCTTTTATCGCGCAGCGCTATACGTCCGTTTATGCGAGCGGAGTGGGCGATCTGGTCACGGTCACCGCTTCGGACCTGCCGGATTGCGAATTGCCGCCGTCGCTGAGAGACGTCATGGACGCGCGGGACGGCCAAGCGTTCGAGCCGGAACGACGGCTGCGCGGCTTCCTGCGCGGCGCGCTGTCCAACTATGCGGAAGCGAGAGATTTCTATGCGCAGGACGGCACGAGCCGGTTGTCGGCTTCGCTGAACCGCGGCGAGATCTCGGCCAGGCGCCTGCATGCCGCTGCCGGCGGGCTCGCCTCGATTCAGTCGGAGAGCTGGCTGCGCCAGCTGGCCTGGCGCGATTTCTATCTCTATCAATCTCGTATGGACCCGGATTACTATCATTACGAAAAAAAGTTCGATCTGTCGGGCCTGGACGACCGCCACTTCGCGGCCTGGCGAGACGCGAGGACGGGCATTCCGGTCATCGACGCGGCCATGACGCAGCTGAACGAGACGGGCTGGATGCCCAATCGGCTGCGTATGATCACGGCGATGTTTTTGACGAAAAATTTGCGCTGCCCGTTTATTTACGGCGAACGGTATTTCCGGCTGAAACTATCGGATTACGATAACGCGCTTAATAGAGGCGGCTGGCTATGGGCTTCTTCGCTCGGCTTCGACGCCGCGCCTTACTTTCGCATCATGAATCCCGTAACCCAGTCCAAAAAGTTCGATCCGGCGGGCGAATATCTCCGAACCTGGCTGCCTCGCGCCTCGCTAAGCGCCGCCGTCTCCATACACGAGCCGACGCCGGACGCGATCGTCGATCTCCGCCAATCCCGGCTTGACGCGATCGCTGCGTACAAGACGATTATTCATAGCAATGCGCACCAACCAATGACGAATGACGATGTATGACTGGATTGATCGCCTGCTTGATCGCTTGCTTGCCTTGGCTTCCCCGCCCCGCATGCTATAATAAGGGAAGCAGAATTCGACAGGAGGCGTGACGCCGATGGATCAACCGATAGCGCTGAGAGAGTGGGCGGTGGCGGTCAAGGCACTGGAGGCGGGCAATCAGATCATGGTGCTGCGCAAGGGCGGCATTGCGGAGGAGACGAAGGAGTTTCGGCTGGAGAGCCCTTCGTTTTTCCTGTTTCCGTCCTACGAGCATCAGCGCGAGCATCTGGTCAAGCCGGGGGCGAGCCCGAGCGTGGCGGAGACGGTCGCGGCGTTTGAGAAGGAGCCGGGGACGGTGGTCGTCTCCTCGTATGCGGAGGTCGCGGGCGACATCGAAGTGACGGACAGCGAGACGCTGAGCAAGCTGGATCCGTTTCACTTGTGGACGGAGAACTATGCGGAAGAACGGCTCAAGTGGAAAAAAACGAAGCCGCTGCACGTTTTGCTGTTGCGCGTATACGTGCTGGATCAGCCGGTCGCGATACCGAACGACGAGCGGTACGGCGGCTGCAAGTCCTGGATTTACCTTGCTGAGCCGCTATCCGCGCTCAAGGCCCGTCCTGCATTAGAGGACGAGACGTTCGAAAATGAGGTGCGGGCGGTCCGTCTGGCACTCTCCGGCGGCCTCTAAAACGAGGGTCGGCCTCGCTTGAGGCTCGACCCGGTTTGCAATTTTCATGACATTTTCATAAAATGGTGGTTGAGAATCACTGAGAATCACTTTAGAATAGTTATAAATAAGAAATGGATCTTAAGTGGCGACCGCAGGTTGCTGAAAAAGGGGTCAACCCCACTTGGCGTCCGTATAACCTGGAGGGAAAACAATGTCCAATCTGTTCGAAATCAAGGGCCTGAAGTCGGAAATCGAAGGCAAAGAAATTTTGAAAGGCTTCGATCTGACAATCAAGGCTGGCGAAGTGCACGCGATCATGGGCCCGAACGGCACCGGCAAGAGCACGCTCGCTTCCTCGATCATGGGCCATCCTAAATATGAAGTAACCGATGGACAAGTTCTGCTGAACGGCGAAGACGTGTTGGAAATGGGCGTGGACGAGCGCGCGCTGGCAGGCCTCTTCCTGGCGATGCAGTATCCGAGCGAGATCACGGGCGTGACCAACGCAGACTTCCTGCGCAGCGCGATCAATGCGCGCCGCGGCGAGGGCAACGAGATTTCCCTCATCAAGTTCGTCCGCCAGATGGAAGCGAAGATGAAGGAGCTCGAGATGAATCCCGAGTTCATGCACCGTTATCTTAACGAAGGCTTCTCCGGCGGCGAGAAGAAGCGCAACGAGATTTTGCAAATGATGCTGCTCGAGCCGAAGCTGGTCATCCTTGATGAGATCGACTCGGGTCTCGACATCGACGCGCTTAAGATCGTCGCCGCCGGCGTTAACGCCATGCGTTCGGAAGAGCGCAGCTTCCTGATCATCACGCACTATCAGCGTTTGCTGAACTATATCAAGCCCGACTTCGTGCATGTCATGATGCAGGGCCGCATCGTCAAGTCCGGCGGTCCGGAGCTGGCGGAGCGTCTCGAAGCCGAAGGTTACGAATGGGTCAAAGAAGAACTGGGCATCGTCGACGAGACGGTCGGCCAAGCCTAAGAGGAAAAGGGAGGTCATACAACCATGAGTACGCCTACCGCCTCTTTTGGCCGCGAAGCCGCAGCCGGCATCGCCCGTAGCAAAAACGAACCCGCATGGCTCGTCGCCTGGCGCGAGAACGCCGGCGAGCTGGCATCCAAGCTCGAATTGCCTAAGCCTGAAAAAACGCCGATCCAGCGCTGGGCGCTGGACGCATACGGTACGGACCGTCCAGGCGCCGCGGTCGAATCGGCCGCGCAGCTGCCCGAAGCACTCGCGAAGCTGCTGCCGGCAGAAGCAGGCAGCGCGCTGATCGTACAGCACAACTCCTCCGTGGTCTTCACGAATTTGCCCGAAGACCTGAAGGCCAAAGGCGTCGTGCTGACGAGCCTCGAAGAAGCCGCGCGCAGCCACGAGGAGCTGCTGCGCCAACATCTGATGACGGCATACACGCCGGATGAGCACAAGCTGGCGGCGCTGCATGCGGCGCTGTGGAACGGCGGCGTGTTCCTGTACGTGCCGCGCGGCGTCGAGATCGAAGAGCCGATTCAGGCGCTGCTGTTCGCGGATGACCCCGAAGCGACCTTCGTGCCCCACGTCCTAGTCATCGCCGAAGCGAACAGCCGCGTAACGGTGGTCGAGAACGCCGCGACGGCGATCGGCGAAGCCGCTTCAGGCTTCGTGCTGAACGGCGCCGTCGAAGTGTTCGCCAAGGCAGGCAGCCAGGTCCGCTACGCGGCCGTGCATAGCCTTGAGACAAGCGCGATCGACGTATCCTACCGCCGTGCGATTCTGGAACAGGACGCGCGCATCGAGTGGATCGTCGGCGAGCTGCAGGACGGCAACATCCTGTCCGACACCAAGTCGATCCTGAAGGGCAACGGCTCTACGTCCGACGCCAAGATCATCACTGTCGGCACCGGCAAGCAGCGCATGAGCCTGACGACGGGCGCCGTGCACTTCGGCCTCTCCACCGAGAGCGACATGATCACGCGCGCCGTCATGAAGGAAGAGGGCACCGCCGTCATCAACGGCGTGACCAAGATCGAGAAGGGCGCGACTCGTGCCAACGGCCAGCAGACCGAAAAGGTGCTTATGCTGAGCCCCAAGGCGCGCGGCGATGCGAACCCGATTCTGCTGATCGACGAAGACGACGTCAAAGCCGGCCACGCAGCGAGCGTAGGCCAGGTCAATCCGGAGCAGGTGCACTATTTGATGTCACGGGGCATCTCGAAGACGGAAGCGGAGCGCCTGATCATTTACGGGTTCCTTGATCCGGTCGTATCCGAGATCCCGCTCGAGAGCGTTCGCGAGCAGATGCAGCGCATTTTAGAGAGGAAGTTGGGTTAAATGGACGCTCGCGCATTAAGAAGCGAATTCCCTATCCTGGATCAGGAGATTAACGGTCATCCGCTCGTCTATCTGGACAACGCCGCGACCTCGCAGAAGCCGCGCAGCGTCATCGACGCCGTGAAGCATTACTACGAGTTTGAAAATGCCAACGTCCACCGCGGCGTGCATACGCTCGGCTCGCGCGCGACGGACGCCTACGAAGGCGCCCGCGAGAAGGTGGCCCGGTTCCTGAACGCCGCTTCTGCGCGCGAGATCATTTTTAACCGCGGCACGACGACCGGTCTTAACATGGTGGCAGGCGGCTATGCCCGCCAGCAGCTGCGCGAGGGCGACGAGATCGTCATCACCCAGTCTGAGCACCATAGCAACCTGATACCCTGGCAGCAAGCCGCCAAGGCGACTGGTGCGACGCTCAAGTTCATTCCGCTTCAAGAAGACGGCAGCCTGAAGCTCTCGGACGTTGAGACGACGGTTACCGAGCGTACCAGGATCGTGTCGCTCGCCTATGTTTCCAACGTGATGGGGACGGTCCATCCGGTCAAGGAGATTGCCGCCATCGCCCACAAGAACGGCGCGATCATGGTCGTGGACGGCGCGCAGAGCTCTCCCCATATGAAAGTCGACGTACGCGATCTGGACGTAGATTTCTATGCGTTCTCCGGCCACAAAATGTGCGGTCCGACGGGGATCGGCGCCTTGTACGGCAAGACGGCGCTGCTCGAGAAGATGGAGCCGATCGAATTCGGCGGCGAGATGATCGACTTCGTCGAGCTGTACGACTCGTCCTGGAAGGAGCTGCCCTGGAAGTTCGAGGGCGGCACCCCGATCATCGCCGGCGCGGTCGGCCTCGGCGCCGCGATCGACTTTTTGGAGTCGATCGGGCTGGACGAGATCGACCGTCACGGCAGGGAGCTGTCCCGCTACGCATACGGCCGCCTGTCGGAGATCGACGGCATCGCGATCTATGGGCCGAGCGGCAACCGTTCGGGGCTCGTTACGTTTAATCTTGGCGACGTGCATCCGCACGACGTCGCCACGGTGCTCGACACCGAGGGCATCGCCATCCGTGCCGGTCATCATTGCTGCCAGCCGCTTATGCGCTGGCTCAAGGTGAGCGCGACGGCGCGGGCGAGCTTCTACCTTTACAACACCGAAGAAGACGTCGACCGGCTGGTGGACGCGCTGGTCAAGACAAAGGAGTTTTTCCAGTTATGAGCCAGTTGGACGATTTATACCGCCGCGTCATTATGGATCACTATAAAAACCCGCGCAACCGCGGGACGATGGACGACGAATCCGTCACCGTCAACCTGAACAACCCGACCTGCGGCGACCGCATCTCGCTGCAGCTGCACATCGAAGACGGCGTTGTTAAGAACGCTCGATTCACCGGCGAGGGCTGCTCGATCAGCATGTCCTCGGCGTCGATGATGACGGACGCGGTCAAGGGCAAGTCTACGGAGGAAGCGCTGGCACTCGCCGGCAAGTTTTCTTCCCTGATGAAGGGCGAGCAGGTCGAGTTCGACGAGTACGAGGACATCGACGCATTGTCGGGCGTCGGCAAGTTCCCAGCGCGCATCAAGTGCGCCACGCTCGCCTGGAACGCGCTGCGCAAGGGCGTCGAGCATGACGGTCAGGGCAAGGTCGAAGAAAACGTCGAGCAGTAAGCTTGAAGTCAGCATATACAGCACGATCACTTTGAAGGAGGGACAATCGTCATGGCGAAGCAAATGCCCGATATGGAAGAGTACCAATACGGTTTCCGCGACGAGCACAAGGCCGTATTTCAATCCGGCAAAGGCCTGACTCCCGAGATCGTCCGTACGATCTCGGAGATGAAGGGCGAGCCGGAATGGATGCTGAAATTTCGGCTGAAGTCGCTGGAGCAGTTCTACAAAATGGCAATGCCGACTTGGGGCGGCGACATGGACGGACTGGATTTCGAAGACATCCAGTACTACGTCAAGCCGTCGGAAAGGCAAGGCAAGACGTGGGAGGAAGTGCCGGAGGAAATCAAGGCGACCTTCGATAAGCTTGGCATCCCCGAAGCTGAACAGAAGTTCCTTGCGGGCGTCTCGGCCCAATATGAGTCCGAAGTCGTCTACCACTCGATGCAGGCGGATCTCGAAGCCCAGGGCGTCATTTTCACCGACACGGACACGGCCCTGCGCGAGCATCCGGAGATTTTAAAAGAATACTTCGCCACCGTCGTGCCGGCAGCGGACAACAAGTTCGCCGCGCTGAACAGCGCCGTATGGTCCGGCGGCAGCTTTATCTACGTGCCGAAGGGCGTCAAGTGCGAGATCCCGCTGCAAGCCTACTTCCGCATCAACTCGGAAAACATGGGCCAGTTCGAGCGCACGCTCATCATCGCGGACGAAGGCAGCTTCGTTCACTACGTCGAAGGCTGCACGGCGCCCGTGTACAGCACGAACTCCCTGCATAGCGCCGTCGTCGAGATTATCGTCAAGAAGGACGCGCGCGTCCGCTATACGACGATCCAGAACTGGGCGCCCAACATCTACAACCTCGTCACCAAGCGCGCCGTCGCCGAAGAGAACGCGACGATGGAGTGGGTCGACGGCAACATCGGCTCCAAGCTGACGATGAAGTACCCGGCCGTCATCCTTAAGGGCCGGGGCGCGCGCGGCATGGTGCTCTCCATCGCTGTCGCCGGCAAGGGCCAGCACCAGGACGCAGGCGCGAAGATGATCCACCTGGCGCCGGACACGACGTCCACGATCGTCTCCAAGTCGATCTCCAAGCACGGCGGCAAAGTCACGTACCGCGGACTCGCATCCTTTGGCCGCAACGCCGAAGGCGCCAAGGCGAACATCAAGTGCGATACGCTGATCCTCGACAACCAGTCGACGAGCGACACGATCCCGTACAACGAGATCTTTAACGACAACGTTACGCTCGAGCATGAGGCGACCGTCTCCAAGGTATCCGAAGACCAGCTCTTCTACCTGATGAGCCGCGGCCTGTCCGAAGCCGAAGCGACGCAGATGATCGTCATGGGCTTCATCGAGCCGTTCACCAAGGAGCTGCCGATGGAGTATGCGGTCGAGATGAATCGACTCATCAAGTTCGAAATGGAAGGCAGTATCGGCTAATCGCTGCAATCCGTCTCGGGATCGGCCCGAGCCAATAATGTTTAAGCCTGGAATCCGTAGAAATTTCTACGGATTCTTTTTTTATCAAGCGAAGTTCGCCGTGCTTTCCTTTTTGACTCTGACTCAGGATATGGCATATTGTGGCCAGGTAAACGCGCTTTCGGCATGTCGGAGCTTTTCATGTTGTTTTGCCGTGTAGAAAACCTGCATTTATACATGTATTTTCTGCTCACTTGCGACACTTGATGAAATACATGCAAATGTGCAGGTAAATTAAGGCTCAAGCCGAAAATAGGTCATGTGGAGGGAAATTGATGCATTTTTGCAGCTTTTCTGCTTAAATGAGCAGATATCGGCATCAAAAGATGTATATTTGCAGGCATTACGGCGATTGACCTATGCGGAAATGATCAACGACCGACGCGGGCGACGATCACCGATCGACTAACGACAGTCAACGAACGATGATCAAACGAACGACAATCACGAACGACAATTAACGAACGATGATCAACGAACGATGATCAACGAACGACAACAACGAACGACAATCCGCGCATCCACCGGAAAGGCTGTCGTATGAACCGAACATTCAGGGTTCCGCGCGAATCTAGTTTAGAAAGCAGACAAACCATAAAGGACCGCCAGGGTGAGCTTCTTGATCTTGCCGTGACGGTTTTTTTCGTGCAGCAAGCGGGTTGAACTCATGTTGATACAGCCCGGAATTCATAAGTGCCGCGATGGTAGTGCCAAAGCTTGAATATGATGCATAAGCCGAGGGAGGTGTTAATTTGGACAGGCAGACGTTTTTTGGCCTTCTTGGGCCGCAAGCGCATCAGGCGCGACTGGAGGGCTCGCCGCTTTTCCCAAGCGTTAGACTGGCTCAGAACTTGCTGGAGACGGGCGGCAAGATCGACGAGCACTATAATCTAGGCGGTATCAAGGCAGCCGGGGGAACGCCTAACCAGTGGTGGCACGGGGAGACATATACGACGCCGACTTGGGAATTTTTGAACGGCAAGCGCGTACAGGTCCTGGAGACATGGCGTTCGTATGACAGCGTATATGCCTTCTACAAGGACCAGGATTTATTGCTCGGCAATGCTCGGTATGCCCGCGTTCGCGCCGCCAAGACGGCTTCAGAGCAAGCGGAGGCGCTTCAGCTCAGCGGGTATGCGACGGATCCGGCTTATAGCAACAAGATTACTCAGCTTATTAAGACGTATAAACTGGCGAAATATGACGACTTCGACGGGGAGGAGGACGTGCCGATGACAAAGGAGGAGCGGGAACAGTTCGAGCTGCTTCAAACACGGGCGAATGAGCAGGTGGCGCAGATCAAATCGCTCTCCGACCGGCTCGCCTTGGTGGAAAACCGGCAGGTCATCGCCGAGCCGCCCGCATGGGCCGCAGCAGCCGTGCAAGCCGCGGTTGATGCGAAGCTGATCGACACGCCGCGAGGGGGCAGTTACGACTTCTACCGGCTGCTTACCGTACTGCATCGCAAAAACATCGTTTAAATCAGTCTAACACGCCGTCTAAGGCTTTTTATCCGCAGGCGCGGATCTGCGAAACGGCATAAATCCGTCGGCGTTTAACCATCCTAACGACAGAAAATCCACAAGGATGCTTCGGGGGGATGGTTAAGCATGCGTAATCGTATGTTCGCAAGGGCGACCTGCGCGGGGATCGCTGCGGCTGTACTGCTGGCGGGCGCCGGATGCACGGACAACCCGGGCGATACGGCCGATCTCAGCCAGCGATATGCGCCGGTAAGGGTGAAGTCGACGGAGCAAACGAAAGCAGACGAGAAGGCAGAGAGCAGCGTCATCAAGCTTCATAGCATTCACCGTACGGGTTATGTGTCGCTTGCGGACGTGGCGAAGGCGGCGGGGTATACCGGAAAATGGCTGGATGACGGCAGCTACGGCGTTGGCGATCATGACCCGAGATGGAAATTTCGGACGGGTGACAGCCAAGTACAGGCTGACGGCAAGGTGAGCAGGCTGCCGGCGCCTGCGGTGAAGGAAAATAACAGCTTGTACGTGCCGGCATCGGGTCTGTCCGCATTGTTCGGAAACGAGCTCGCCATGCGGACGAATAAAGATACGATTTCTCTGCTCCCCAGAGCCTTCGGCCATAACGCGGGCCACGGAGGAATGCCTTTTGTCGACGCGGTTCCCGGCGGCGCAAACGGCGGAAAGCTGCGAGTCGCATCCGCTTCAAGCGATGCTGCCGATATCATTGCGCACGGGCAAAAATTTCTCGGGGTCAAATATGACTTCGGCGCCGGCGATTACGAAAAGACAGGGCTGTTCGACTGTTCGTCGTTCGTCCAGTACCTGTTCGCGGATAAAGGCATTCTGCTGCCGCGTACGGCCAGGGAACAAGCCCAGCGCGGAACCTCGGTGTCGAGAAATGAGCTGCAGCCCGGAGATTTGATGTTTTTTTACGTACCCGGCCGCTTTAAGACGGACAATACGGTCGGTCACGTAGGCATCTACATGGGCGGCGGCAAAATGCTGCACTCAAGCCCGAAGCCGGAAGACGGGGTTCAGATTACGGATATCGACAAGGCGTATTGGCAGGATACGTTCCTGTACGCCAAGCGGCTGCTCTAGGGACGAAAGTACCGGGCAGGCGCATGAAAAAACCGCCAGGGGGATCGATGATCGCCCTGACGGTCCCTTTAAGGTGAGGCAGATTTCCGAAACTTGAGTCGTGCGAATCAGCTAGCGATGACTCATCCGGCAGCCGCTTAAATCGGTTGACTTGTCGTTGGACGGTCATTGCTTGTCGCCGCCCGTTTCGTTCCATCGACGTTAATTCCTGCAAATATACATCTTATTTCGTCGACGTCTACACATTTGAGCGGAAAAGATGCAAGAATGCATTTATTTTCCACCATCAGACCGATATCCGGCTCGTGCTTTGAATATACCTGCACATTTGCAGGATTTTTATCAAGCGCCGTTGATCGGCAGAAAATACATGTACAAATGCAGTTGTTTCAACCTGCCAAACATCGGCGAAGCTCCGGCACGCAAAGAGAACATGCTTACCTGTCCATAATTCGCCCCGTCCGAGTCAGGAAGGAATGCAAGCTGTATTTTATTATTTTTTGTATTTATGAAAAAAGCGCCGGCCGCTAAAGACCGGGGCTAGTCTTATTCATGTCGAGATCCGGTCGATCTCCAGGTTGTGCTCGACAGCCAGGTCGATAAACGTGTCGTCGACGTGAATGAGCGGACGGAACGGATCCGTGGGATGTGTCATGATGATCGTTCCCCAGCGTCCGTCGGACAACTGCGCGCGCTTGCCGATGAAGTTGGGGATCATCCGGTTAATGAAAGTCAGCGTCATCTCCGCGTCCAGTTCGTTGAAGCTTAGCCGGTATAACTCCTTGAGCACGCAGAGCAAGTCCCGCTTCTCCTGATAGACGCGGTCCGAGCTCATGGCGCTGTAAATGTCCGCGATCGCGATAACTCTGGACATCGGTTCAATCGCCTGGTCATGGAGCCGCTCGGGGTATCCCGTGCCGTCGCGTCTCTCGTGATGCTGGAGCGCGGCGACGGCGATCCCTTCGTCCGAACAGGAATCCGTCAGGATCTGGTAGCTGTGCAGCGAATGCTTTTTAATCTCCTCAAACTCTGTGTCGGTCAGGCGACCGCTTTTATTCAAAATTTCCTCCGGTACTCGGCATTTGCCGATATCGTGCAGGAAGCCCGCCATGCCGGCACGGATCTGGTCCTCTTCGCTCCATTCCAGCCATTTGGCCATGTAGAACGAGAGCATGCCGACCTGGACCGAGTGCTGGTACGTATATTCGTCCTGCGTGTGCATGCTCAGCATGAGCGATACGACGTCCCGTTCCTCCTGAAAATGCTGGACAAGCGGCTGGAAGCTCTCCTTGGCGTCCTCCTCGGAGATTTTCCCCTCCATGAGCGCTTGCTTGAACAGCAGCTCGCAGCCCGCGACGGCATCCTCGAACTTGTAATGAAGCTCGGGCGGGAACAGGTCGGCGGCGGTCTCCGATGCTTCGAACGAAGGGGAGACGCGCGTCTCGATGTCCACGTAATCGATTCGGTGCTGGTAAAGCCGGGACAAGTCGGACTCGTTCAAGATCGCGCCGCTGGACAGAACGTGCAGGCCGTAAGCGTTAAAGATATCTTGCGAGATTTGATCGCCAGCTTGCAAATCGGTAATATGAATTCGCATCGCACACCTCGCCGTATGGTCTTCTGCGGCATCAACGTCGGATAACCGCTTTCAAACCATATGTTACCAAGTATAAAGAATGCTTGCAATCGATTTTTGTCGAAAAGGAGTAGGACTATTCGCCGATTAACTCGGAATATAGTCGTCTGGCTTGAATCGGGTCGTCCGTGCCGGATACGAGCGCGCGGCCGTCGGGGAAGAGTGCGAAGGCGATGCCGTCGGCCCGCTTGAGTCGAAGCAAGTAGTCGCTCAGCTCGATGCGCCCGAGCGGCGCCCATCTGGAAGCAAGCAGCGGCAGATCGAGCGAGGCATCCCGGGACGCGGGCGATACCTGGACCGTCCGACGGCCGCAGAGCGAGGCGGTCAGCGGCTCGGAGACGTCGCCGTCAAGCCATTCGAACTGGCGCTCGCCTCCGCATACCGGGCAGTCGGACCTTCGGGCGCCAGCAATCCCGAGCTGCTGCCAGCCGGTATGCCAGAGGTCCGTCTGGAGCAGCGCGCCGTGCAGCGCTTCTTCGCGTCCGGCGAGCAGCTTGATCGCTTCCATCGACTGGACGGAGGCAATGAGGTCAATGATCGGGCCCAGCACGCCGGCCGTCTCGCAGGTATCGAGCGCGCCGCCGCGCGGCGGCTTCGGGAAGATGCAGCGCAGGCAAGGTCCGCCCGTGCCAGGGCGAACCGTCATTGTCATGCCGGAGGCGCCGACGGCCGCGCCGTAGATCCAAGGCTTGCCGTGCTTCACGCTCCACTCGTTAAGCAGGTACCGGACGCCGAAGCTGTCCGTGCCGTCGACGACCAGATCGGCGTCCGCCAGCAGCGTCTCGACATTGCCCGCGTTGAGATCGACCGCGTAAGGCTTGTAGGAGACGCTGCCGTTGATCGCGGACAGTCTGCGCGCGGCTGCGACTGCCTTGGGCGTCCCGCGGTCGGCGTCCGACTCGTCGTAGAGCAGCTGCCGCTGCAGATTGGTCGGCTCGACGACGTCGCGGTCGATCAGGATGAGGCGGCCGATGCCGGCACGGGCCAGATGGTTGGCCGAGACGCAGCCGAGCGCGCCGACGCCGACGATCGCGGCGGTCTTGGCCGACAGGCGCGACTGTCCTTCGGCGCCGAACGGGGAGAAGCGGATCTGGCGCGCATAGCGGTCCGCGCTTCGTGCGCCGCCGTCCTCCGCGGCTTGGGTTAACAAATCGGTCACGGCCGCTCACCTGCCGGAGGCGCCAGCGGGTCCCAAGGGCCGGTCTGATGTCCCTTCCATTCGGAGCCGTCCTCGTAAACCTCGCGCTTCCAGATCGGGACCGTCTGCTTAAGCCGCTCGATCGCATACCGGCTTGCCTCGTACGCGGCCGCGCGGTGGGGAGAGGAGACGGCGATGAGCACGCTGGTCTCGCCGATGCCGACCGGTCCGATACGGTGGTGGATCGCGCACAGCGTACCCGGCCAGCGCTCGCCGATCTCGTCGCCGATCTGCCGCAGCGCAGCGAGCGCCATCGGCTCGTACGCTTCGTAATCGAGCGTGACCGTGCGTTGGTCTCCCGTAAGCCCCCGCGTCGTCCCCGCGAACAGGAGCGCCGCGCCGTGATCGGGGTGGTGTACGAGCGAGAGGACGTCCGAAGCCGATAGCGCCGCTGACGATATTGCAAAGGGAGCAGCGGATACGGAGGCGGCTCCGGTCCCTTCGTCCAGCCCGGAACCGCCGGACACGGGCGGCAGCAGCGCGAGCTCGTCGCCGCATCCGATCTCCGCTTCGTCCGGCGAGAACGATTGATTGCGGGCCACGAACGACACCTCGATCAGGTCGGCTTGCTCCGGATGCGCGGCCGCAAGCCGGCGCTTCAGCTCGCCCGCAGCAAGCCGGTCCTCCGTAAATTCCTTCTCGAGCAGGCGCGTACCGAGGCGCTCCGCAAGTCCGGCGAATAAATATATTTTCCAACTGTATGTCGTCATGAATTTGCCCTGCCTTCCATACGATTCACCAGGGGGTTGCCTTGTCCAAGCATACCATAATGACTCCGAAAATGTTATGCTATACCCATGTTAGCTAGCATTACAGGAGGACGATTCGGGCTTCCTGAAGGAGGGCTTCGCCATGACGGAACTGAAGGATCGATACGACCGCAAACATACGTACCTGCGCATCTCCGTCACGGACCGCTGCAACCTGCGCTGCCTGTATTGCATGCCCGAAGAGGGCATGGCGTTCATGGACCGGGATAGCCTTCTGACTTACGATCAGATCGCCGAGGTGGTGGAGACCGCCGCGGGATTCGGAATATCCAAGCTTCGGATTACGGGGGGCGAGCCGCTCGTCCGGCCGGGCATCGCAGGGTTAATCGCGACGCTCAAGTCGATTCAAGGCATCGAGGAGATTTCCCTTACGACGAACGGGCTGCTGCTCGGGCCGCAGGCAGCCGAGCTTAAGCGCGCGGGACTCGATCGCGTCAACATCAGTCTGGATACGCTTGACAGCGCGCGCTTCCGCTTTATCGCACGCAGGGGCAGGCTGGACAAAGTGCTGGAAGGCATCGAGGCCGCGGCGGAGGCCGGACTCGGGCCGATCAAGCTCAACTGCGTGCTGCTCAAAGGCGTGAACGAGGACGAGATCGGTAGATTCCTGCGCCTCAGCGCCGAGAAGCCGCTTCACGTCCGCTTTATTGAATATATGCCGATCGGACACGACGACGCCGGCTGGCGCGATCACTATCTGCCGCTCTCGCGTGTCGCCGAGGAGGCCGATCGCCTCGGACTGGCTTACGAACCGCTGCCGGAAGGTCCTGCGGGAAACGGTCCGTCCGAGAACTACCGGATCCTGGGCGGGGAGGGGTCGTTCGGCCTCATCCATCCGGTCAGCAATCATTTCTGCGCCAATTGCAACCGGCTCCGCCTGACGGCGGAAGGCGATCTTAAGCCTTGCCTGTACTGGGTGGATGAGCTGAGCGTCCGGCCGGCGCTCGGGTCTGCGCAGGCGATGCGCGAGCTGTTCATGAAGGCGATGCGCATCAAGCCGGAGAACCACGAGATGGCGGCGTTGCTGGCGGGAGACGCCCAGTCGCACGTGCCCACGGGGCGCAGAATGTCTCAAATCGGCGGGTAGGGGGCGAAAATTTGGTGCAAAGCGGCAAGCTGATTCTGCTTCATACCAACGATATCCACAGTCATTTCGAGGAGGCCGCCAGGGCGGCCGATTATATAAAGGAAGTTCGCAGATCCGTGCCTGCGGATCGGCTGCTGCTCATCGATTGCGGCGACCATCTGGACCGCGTGCGGATTGAAACGGAGGGCACCGATGCCGCCGTGAACCGGGAGCTGCTGACGCGGTTCGGCTATGACGCGGTGACGTTCGGCAACAACGAGGGATTGACCTATACGCCCGAGCAATTGAACCGGCTGTACGAGGACGCCCCGTTTTCCGTCGTCTGCGCGAATCTCAAGCTCGCCGCGACCGGATGCCCTCCCGCTTGGATGCGCCGGACGCTGACGCTTCAGCGGGCCGGCCTGACCGTCGGCCTGTTCGGGCTTACGGTTCAGTTTCACGATTTTTACGAGCTCCTCGGCTGGGAAGTGTCCGATCCGCTGGAGGAAGCGGCGGCTTGCGTCGCCGAGCTGCGGGCTGCCTGCGATGTCGTGGTGGCGATCTCGCATCTGGGACTCCGCCAGGACGAACGGATGGCGGCCGCGGTGCCGGGCATCGACGTGATCCTGGGCGCGCATACGCACCATTTGCTGGAGGTGCCGCTGCGAATCGAGGGCACGGTCGTCTGCGCTGCCGGCAAGTTCGGCCGCTATGTCGGCACGGTCGGGATCGAGCGCGGCCCCCATGGACAGGGGCTTGCCATCGAGGGGCGAACCGTCCCGACAGAAGGGCGGCAGCAAGATCCGGAGACGACGGAGATCGTCGCCGCCGCGCTTCAGAAGGCCAAGCTGGCGATGGCTGCGCCCGTGGCGCAGCTGGCCATGCCGCTCGCCGGCGATGCGGATGCCGAGAGCCCGCTCGGGACGCTGCTTGCGGGGGCACTGCGCCGCAAGACCGGCGCGGAGATCGGGCTGACCAATGCAGGACAGATTTTGGACGGACTCCCGGCCGGGCAGGTGACCCGCGAGCGGATCCATGCCGTATGTCCGTCGCCGATCAATCCTTGCCTGATCGAGTTGACCGGCGAGCAGCTGAAGCAGGCATTCGAGGAGAGCTTGCTGCCAGAGTTTATCGGTTTGGAGTTTCACGGCTTCGGGTTCCGGGGCAAGGTGCTGGGCCGCTTGTGCACGGACGGCGCCGAGGTGGTCTTCGATCCTGCCGCGCCGCCTTACGAACGGGTCCGAAGCGTCATCATCAACGGTGAATCCTTGGACGAGACGCGAGTCTATACAGTCGGTACGCTCGACATGTTCACATTTGGTATCGGCTATGTCGGTTTGAAGCAGGGCCGCGTCGTACGTTATTTTCTGCCCGAGTTCATCCGCGACCTGCTCGCCGAGGCGCTGGGCGACGAGCGGGCCGTCGCCGATTGTGTCCGGCGCCGCTGGACGGAGAGCGCGACTGCCGCGGCGCTATAACCGACATCGCGCCTTCGCCGCATGATGCAAGCGTCCGCCGGTTTGTCATCATTGACGAGCAGGTGGACGTATTTTTGTGGGTTTCTTAAGGATTTTTGGCGAATAGTGTCGACTTTTAGGAAGGAATATCTTGTCAATGGGCGTCAAATCTCTTACATTATCATAAGAGGATTCCGATGATATAGCCAGAGCCTTTGTCTGCGGAAAAGCACCACCAAGGGGGGAGTTAAAGAATTATGCGCTTGATGCCAGTTACAGCTTGCCTCCCCGGAATGAGGCTTGGTAAAAAGATTTTCTCCGAAGATGGCATCGTGCTGCTGGCTGAAGGAGTCGAGTTGACCCAGGGACTGTTGAATCGCCTGAGCAGTATGGGCATTCATTACATCTATATTTCGGATCCGAAGACCGAAGGCATCGAGATTCCGGAGCTCATCAGCGAGGAGACGCAGCGGCGGGCGCTGAAAACCGTCAAAAACGTGTTCCGAGAGATGGCCGACAGCTCCCGGCGGGGGATCTATCCCTACGTCGGCAAAGCCGTTCGCGAAACGATGTCGACGATCCTGGACGATCTGTACAGCAACCGCGACGCCATGATCATGCTGCTGAACCTGCAGAGCGTGGACCACTATCTGTATCTTCATTCGCTCAACGTCTGCGTGTACACGTCGCTGCTCGGCATCGCCCGCGGCTACAGCAGGGACGAGCTGATGACGCTCGGACTCGGCTCGTTGCTGCACGACGTGGGCAAGTCCCGGATTCCGCTGGACGTGCTGCTGAAGCCCGGGGCGCTGTCCAAGCAGGAGTTCGAGGAGATGAAGCGTCACACCGAGCGCGGCTACCAATTGCTCAAGGACGAGCCCAACCTGCCGCTGATCGTCGCACATTGCGCCTTCCAGCACCACGAACGTCTGGACGGATCGGGATATCCGCGCGGCATTCGAGGCAGCGAGATCCACGATTACGCCAAGTGGATCGGCATCGTCGACTCGTACGATGCGATGACGAGCCACCGGATTTACCGCAACGCCATGCTGCCTCATCAGGCGGTCGAGCTCTTGTATGCGGGCAGCGAATCGCTGTACGATACGGAGATGCTCCGCCATTTTCGAGACAAAGTCGCCATCTACCCGGTCGGCATGACCGTAGAGCTGTCAAGCGGACAGAGCGGCGTTATCGTGGACGTGAACACGCTGACGCTGCATCGTCCGATCGTGCGAATCCTGACGAACGAGGGCGGCGAGGAGCTGAAGTCTCCGTTCGATATGGACTTGTCCAAGCATCTGTCCGTCATGATCTCCCGCGTCGTGACCAACGGTCCCGCCTTAAGCGAAGCATAGCACGCATTCGAGCCCTCAGAGTGGCATGTCTCCGAGGGCTTTCGTTTGCGTTATCCGGCGCTTACCCGGTACAATAGCATTACATTAGACAAGACAGGGAGTATGACCGATGATTGGCTCCGCACAAGCCGGGACGGGCGCCCCTTTCGCGCCGCCGGCCGATCTCACGCCGCTGTCGCCTGCGTACGATCCGTGGGATCCGATCCGTTCGCTGCAGGCGTACGGCAAGCACGCGCTCACGAGCGTTGAATTTACCGTTACTCATTTATGCAATATGCGATGCGAGCATTGCGCCGTCGGCGACAGCCTGACGATGACCGAAGCCGAGGCGCTTCCGATCGACCTGATGCTCCGCAGGCTGGACGAGGTCGAGCATCTGGAGACGATCAGCCTTACCGGCGGAGAGCCCACGTTCAGCATGAACACTGTCAACCATATTTTGATCCCGCTGCTCAAGTATGCGCGGTCGCGCGGCATCCGCACGCAGCTCAATTCGAACGTGACGCTGGATTACGGCCGGTACGAGCTGATCGCGCCTCACTTGGACGTCATGCATATTTCCTTCAATTACACGGAGGCGGAGGACTTCCACCGCATAGGCTTTGCGCGCACCGGACGGGAGGTCGGCCTCGGCGCCGCCGGACGCATGTACGATCGCATGATGGAAAATGCCAGAAGGCTGGCCGACGGCGGTCTGTTCGTCTCGGCGGAGTCGATGATCAACTATCGGACGCATGACAAGATGAAGGAAATCCACCGCCTCGTAGGCGAGATGGGCTGCAGCAGGCACGAGGTGCATCCGATGTATCCAAGCTCCTTTGCCTCCGGGCTGCCCGTCATCACGAAGCGGCAAATGCGCGAAGCCGTCGAGGATCTGCTCGACGTCCGGCAACGCGACATGTGGATGCTGTTCGGCACGCTGCCTTTTTACGCATGCGGCGACGACCCGCTCGAGCGTCGCTTGCTGAGCAGGCTTGCCGCCGAGCCGAACGTGACCGTCCGCAACGATCCGGACGGCCGCAACCGCGTCAACGTCAACCTGTTCAGCGGGGACGTCTACGTGACCGACTTCGCGGCCGTCCCGCCGTTCGGCAACGTCAAGAACGAGCGCCTCGACGACGTATTCGACCGCTGGCAGGCGCACCCGATGCAGCGCGGCCTCAACTGCCATTGCCCTGCTGCGGGCTGCTGCGGTCCGAATCTGCTGGTAACCGACATGTATTACAAGGATGTCGACTTTACCCGCCGCAGCGCGATCGTCTAGACGAGCCGCCGCACATGCAGGCGCCGAGCGCGAAGGACCTGCAGTTACCGCGCCTTACGAAAGGAAGCTGAAGCTGCTTGAACACGGAATTGTTATGGGGCTCGATCGCCTGGCACGCCGTACTCGTTCTTTTTCTCGTGCTGCTGAACGGATTTTTCGTAGCCGCCGAATTCGCGCTCGTCAAAGTGCGCCAATCGCGGCTTACGCAGCTGACGAACGAGGGCAATGTCAGGGCGAAGTACGCGCTTAAGGTCAACCGCAAGCTGGACGTCTACCTGTCGGCTACGCAGCTCGGCATCACGCTCGCTTCGCTCGGTCTCGGCTGGACGGGCGAGCCGGCCATCGCCGATCTGATCGTCATCCCGCTGCTTCATCAATACGGCGTGACCAACGAGACGACGATCCATACGATCTCTTATATCATTGCGTTCAGCGCGATTACTTTCCTTCATATCGTCCTGGGGGAGCTCGCGCCCAAGTCGCTCGCGATCCAGAAGTCGGAGGGCGTATCGCTGTGGCTGTCGCTCCCGCTGCTGCTCTTCTACCGGCTGTTTCTGCCGGTCATCTGGCTGCTTAACAACGCGGCGAACCTGCTGCTGCGCATGATCGGCGTCAAGCCGGCCAGCGAGCACGATGCGGCGCATACCGAAGAAGAAATCCGCATCCTCATGAACGAGAGCGCCAAAAGCGGCATCATCGACAAGGAAGAGATGACGCTGTTCGACAATGTGTTCGAGTTTTCCGAAAGGGTGGCCCGCGAGGTCATGCTGCCCCGCACCGACATGGACTGCATGTTCGCCAACCTGCCGTTCGACGAGAACATGAAGCTCGCGTACCGGGTCAAGCATACGAGATATCCGGTCGGCGTCGAGGACAAGGACCAGATCATCGGATTCGTGCACATCACGGACGTGCTCACGGCCGATCCGGACGAGGAGCAGGACCTGCGCGCCTACCTGCGTCCGATCTTAAGCGTGCCGGAGTCGATGGAGATCAGCCGCGTACTCAAGCTGATGCAGCGCCACAAGTCGCAGCTCGCGATCGTTATCGACGAGTATGGCGGCACGGCCGGCATGCTGACGGCCGAGATGATCCTTGAGGAGATCGTCGGGGAGATGCAGGACGAATTCGACGACGAACCGCCGACCGTCGAGGTGCAGGGCGACGTCTATTCGGTCGACGGCCGTATGCTGATCGAGGAGGTCGACGACCTGCTTGGCGTCGAGATCGAGGAAGAAGAGGTCGATTCGATCGGCGGCTGGCTGTTCAAAAGTCTCGACGGCAACGTCTCGGAAGGGCGCAAGATCGTCGAGCAGGGCTACGTATTCGAGATCGCCGAAGTGGAACGTCTAAGAGTCCAGCGCGTACATATCTATCGGTATAAACAATCGGATGCGGACGACCGGTCGGACCCGCCTCCCGGTCTGTAGCTGACGCATACCGGATTCGCCGATAGACGTATCGATCCTCGAAAGGTGTGAATGCATGCCGCTGCGCACAGTATTGCTGATGGTTTTGGGACTTGGCTTTCTTTATCTGCTGTTTACGGTAGGGGCGCCGTTCCTTCTGGCTTTGATTGTCGTGATCTTCCTCGAACCGCTGACCAAGATTTTCATGACCAAGTTTAAAATGAACCGGCTCGCAGCTTCTACGGTGACGAGTACGTTGTTTACGCTCGGACTGCTTGGTCTCATGGGATTAATCGGGATCAAGATCTTTGAAGAGCTAACCTCGTTTTGGAGCAATCTGCCTTCCTATCTCAAGAGCGCCAACAGCTACATTCAGGATGCGCTTGAAAAGGCGAGCAACTCGTACAACGGCGTGGGCGGCGACAACGAGCTGCCGATCAAGCTCGAGAGCTTGACGAACAATCTGACCGACTGGTTGTCGGGTCTCGCCACATCGATCTCCAAGCCGCTCGTCGGGTTTGCGGCCGGCATCCCGAGCTTTTTCGTCGTCATGATCGTGTTTTTCGTCGCCGTCTACCTGTTCAGCCTGAGCCTGCCGACGATGATGGCGTCGTTCCTCTCCATCTTCGCCGAGGAATCCAGAAGCCAGGTGGCGCAAGTCATGGAAAATTTGCGCAAGTCGATCTTCGGCTTCCTGCGCGCCCAGTTCGTGCTGAGCCTCATGACTTATGTGGTCTCGTTTGTCGGGCTGCTCATCATCGGAACGGGCTACCCGCTCGCGATCGCGCTGCTCATCGTCGTCGTCGATATCCTGCCAATCCTCGGCACGGGGTCCGTATTGGTACCATGGGCTGCCTATATGATGCTGACGGGAGACACGTACACCGGTATCGGACTGATTCTGCTGTTCCTGGTTATCACTATCGTCCGGCGGATCGTAGAACCCAAGGTGTTGGGGGATGCGGTCGGCATCGGTGCCCTTCCTGCGCTCATCAGCCTGTACGTCGGTTTCGAGCTGGTCGGCCTTGTCGGCGTCTTCCTGGGGCCGGTCGTCGTTATCGTGTACATGGCCGCCCGCAAGGTCGGATTGATTAACCTCAAGATCAAGCTGTAGGGTCCTTCGCTTTCAAGCATGCCAGCCACCGCTTTATTGCGCGGTGGCTTTTTTTGTAGACAAGCCTGTCTAAATTTATCCGATCTTGTCGTTCGAACCTGGCGCCTGGGCGCATAGGCTAGAGCAGAACGCCGTACGGTCTATGCCTAAGGAGGAATCTGCGTGTACGACAACCAATGGCGGGAGTGGTACCCCTACGCCAGCCCCGACGATCCGTGTCCGCCCGTGCCGGTTAAGAGGTATATCGTGCCGCCCAATCAGTATATTTACTTCCAACCGTCTAATTTGCCCCAATTTCCGCTCGACGAAGCCCTGTTCAAAGGCACGCTGTGGCCCGCGCTGTATAGTCCGTATACGTCGCGCTGCAACCGGAAAGGAGGCTGATGGGCGTGGCCGACAGAGAAGAAGTCGCGCACATGAACGGCGAAAACGGCTATGCGCAGCATGCGCCGCAGCGAGGCGGGGAGGCTTACAAGCAGGACTTGCTGGAGATCCAGAAGGTCGACTTCGCGCTGGTGGAGCTGAATTTGTTCCTCGATACGCATCCCGCGGACATGCAGGCGCTACAGCAATTCAACCAGCTCGCTCAGATTCGCAAGCAGCTAATGGCTTCGTTCGAGCAAAAGTACGGACCGCAGATGGGGTTCGGCAACAGCTTCAGCCGTTATCCCTGGCAGTGGATCGACACGCCGTGGCCGTGGCAAGTGTAGAAGAGGGGGCGCGATATGTGGGTTTATGAAAAGAAGCTGCAGTATCCCGTCAAAGTCGGCAAATGCGACATCCGGATGGCGCGCTACTTGTCCGAGCAATACGGCGGCGCCGACGGGGAGCTCTCGGCCGCGCTTCGTTACCTCAATCAGCGTTACACGATTCCCGACAAAGTCATCGGACTGTTGACCGACATCGGCACGGAAGAGTTTGCCCATCTGGAAATGATTGCTACTATGATTTACAAGCTGACAAAGGACGCTTCGGTCGAGCAGCTTGAGGCGGCGGGACTGGGGCCTCACTTCGCCAACCACGACAGCGCCCTATTCTACGAAAATGCCGGCGGCGTACCGTGGACGGCGACCTACATACAGGCGAAGGGCGATCCGATCGCCGACTTGTATGAGGATATCGCCGCAGAGGAAAAAGCGAGGGCGACCTATCAATGGCTCATCGATATGACGGATGACGTCGATATCCAGGACAGCCTGAAGTTCCTTCGCGAGCGGGAGATCATTCACTCGCTGCGGTTCCGCGAGGCGGTCGAGATCATTAAAGCGGATCGGGACCAGAAGAAGGTGTATTGAATTCAAGGTCTGGCGCAGGATCGGTGGCCATTGTGAGTGGTTACCGGACCTGCGTCTTCATCTAAGTTAACTTTATCGGGACGCAGGCCTCGATAGATATGGAGAAAGGTTTTGTATGTGAAAAAACGGCAGTTCCGCTTTGAACCCCGCGAAGGGATCATGGACCGGACTTCTCAAGGTACAGGCAAATGTCGCCCCTGAAACGACAGAGGGAATCTTCATCTACCAAGATTAATCTACCGGGCGCCGAGCATTTTCATGAGGAGCGCATGCAAAAAAAAGCGGAGTCATGGACTGAAGAAAAAGTCCGAGACTGCCGCTGTTTAATTGATGCATTTTTCCATTTATGCGATCTGCATAATAACAAGGTGTGCGGAGTCGGGCCTCGTTCCTCCAGCTAACGGAGTCATGGTGAGTGCCGTGGAGTTGCCTGCCGGATTTCGAACCGTGAGAACAGAATTAATGACGGTGGTTTGTACAAGTGCCATTCCTACGATTTGAGAAGTTCCTGTCGCACGTCCGACTACCGTATAGGCCAGATCTGCACCGTTTAGTGTTAATAGCAGTTGACCGGCTTCGTTTACATTCACCTGAAACAATACCTGATAAGTGCCAATCGCAGCCAAGTTAAATGAGCTGGCATTAATGCGGGTAATCTGAGTCCCGCTGACGGGACCATCTTGCGGAAAACTTACATCCGTATTAGGAGCGACTGTTGCTGCATTATCAGGCGGCATTAAGGCAAAAAAATCTGCAAATCCTAAAACCGATCCTGCCGGTCCTGCCGGTCCTACTGCTCCTGCAGGCCCTGCCGGTCCTACTGCTCCAGCTGGCCCTGCCGGTCCTACTGCTCCAGCCGGCCCTGCCGGTCCCGCCGGTCCAGCCGCTCCTGATGGTCCTGCCGGTCCTGTTAATCCAGCTGCGCCGATGGCTCCCGCGAGTCCTGCGATGCCCTGTGGTCCGAGCGCTCCTGCGATTCCTTGCGGCCCGAGAGCGCCAATTGCCCCAATAATTCCTGCTGCTCCTTGCGGCCCCAATGCCCCTGCGAATCCTTGGGGTCCGAGCTCGCCAATCGCGCCTACAAGCCCTGCAATACCTTGTGGTCCCAGCGCTCCAGCAATTCCTTGAGGTCCAAGAGCGCCGATCGCTCCAACTATTCCTGCTGCTCCCTGCGGCCCTAGCGCTCCAGCAAGTCCTTGAGGTCCCATTTCCGTGATGGCTTCCGCAAGTCCTTGAAGCAATACGCGTCCTTCAGGCGGAGGACACCTTTTACAAGCGATTTTTTTGGCTACTCGAACGTGATGTTTCTTTTTTTTCTTTTTCGGAGGACACACCGTTACGGTTTTCTTTTTGCACCGTTTTTTTACATCGGGACAACTCATCACGACACCTCCCCATTAAGATTGTTCAGTGTACGTGCGTTTATTTTTTAGGCATGGACGAATAGCCTGCTATCCGCTAGACAAAGAACTATTTTTAGCAAAATGGGCTTATTCCAGCCTTCCTGTTTTTTATCGGCCCCGACAATGGGCTTGGCCTTATACCGAGCAATGTCTAATTCAAGGCGGATCGGGAGCAAAAGAAGGTCTATCGAGCAATCCGTCCATAAGGTACTTAAAAGCAAATCCCCTTAGGCGAAAATGGCCCTAAGGGGATTATTTATGTTCATTGCGGGCAGTCGCTTCAAGCGCTACGGTTTCGCGATGACCATCGCAGTGATTTTTTCCGAGTATGACGGATGAGAGAGGGTCTTAAATAAATCTTATTGCTTTCGATGAGTTCAAAAATCAGCTTCGTTGAAGGGACGATGCCGTCCAGTGCGACTCTCCGGACATCTTTGTACGGTTCCCTAAGGGCGTGAGTAAAGCCGTCGACCGCATCGTGAAATAGATCCTCGATCATCTCGTTCTTGTCATGGTAGTGGGCATAGAACGTTCGAAAGACTGCATCGAATTTAATATAGTTGAGCAACGGTTTTGATAAAAGCGCTGATCAAGCGGCGAATACGCGACGAGGAGGAGCTTATTTTATGGGACGTCTGACAGGGAAGGTTGCTCTCATTACGGGGGCCGGCAACGGCCAGGGAGAGATACGTTCACGACGGAAGAAGCGAAGCAAGCGGTTGCGAACGCGGTTCCGATCAAGCGCTTCGGTCAACCGGAGGACGTGACGAATCTCGTGGTATTCCTCGCTAGCGACGAATCCTCCTACATCACCGGTACTGCTCAGATTATCGACGGCGGAATCTGGGTTCAATAACGATTTTCCGAAGTATTCGTCTCGTCCGCGTTTCTATAGGTAATGAACGAAGAGCTATTCCTACAGTCATGAGAATGACTGCGGGATGGCTTTTTTTTACGAAATTAAATCAAGCTTCGAACTAATCTTGATTTATTGGTAATAGTTCTATAGTCTTGATGCTTTTGTCATCCGTTTGTCATTTGGAGATGGTATGATAGAATCATTGCTTTTGAAAATCTTGTAAAGGATGGGACATACATTGCCCTACTACTACTTTCATGAAGTATGGACGCCGCTTAAGCTGCTCGGGATCCGATTGTATCGAGACGAGGAACGGGAGCTATGGATTAAGTTCTGGCATGCGAAAAAAAGGCGACTTCGGAATCCGGCCGGCGAACGAAATTCAAATTAGCTTTGCCGGTGGATCGATATTGCCACTTCCGCCGGGCTCCGGTATGATGGATGAAAAACCGAGGAGTCGACTATGAAACCGTACGATTTACCGGAAGCCATGCTGTTCGATTTGGACGGAACGCTGTTTCGCACCGAAACGCTGCTCAAGGAAGTGCATCGCCGCGTCTTCGCCACCTTGCGCGAGGAAGGTTTGTACATAGCGCCGGAGCCGCCTGTCGAGCGATTGCTAGGCTCGCTGGGCATGCTGCTGGCGCATATCTGGCAGAAGGTCATGCCTGACGGCTCGCAGGCTGCGCAGGACCGCGCGAATGAATTGCTCCTGCAGTACGAGCTGGAGGAGCTGGAGAACGGGCGGGGCGAATTGTACGAAGGCGTGCCGGAAGTGCTAGGCGAGCTCAAGTCGCGCGGCGTGCGGCTGTTCGTGGCCAGCAACGGACTGGAAGACTACGTCAAAGAAGTGCCTCGGTTAAGGGGCATCGGCGATCTGTTCGAAGGCTTCTACAGCGCCGGCGAATACGCCACGAGCTCCAAGGTTGATCTCGTACGCCTGCTGCTCGAGCAGAGCGGAGCGAAGTCGGCTTGGATGGTCGGCGATCGTCATTCGGACGTCGAAGCGGGCAAAGGCAACGGCCTGTTCACGGTCGGCTGCGATTATGCCGGTTTCAGGCGCGAGGGCGAGCTGGACGAAGCGGACGTGCGGATCGCGAGCTTTTCCGAGCTGTTGGAACTGTTGCGCTGAAGCTGGACCGAGGATAACAAAAAAGGGGCTGTCTCAAAGGGTCTTAAATCGACCTGAAGAGATAGCCCCGTTTTTTTGCTTTAAAAACATACAAGCAGAACGATTTTGAAAAAGTAAAAGATGTGCAGCCGTTTTCGTCAAATTAGTTGAATGTTGCGGCTGCCGCAACTCGCTATAATTCAATTGAGGCAACGACAACGATTCGACCACTGGGGAGGCGCAAGAGATGAATAGGAGAAAATGGGCGACAGCGGGGCTGCCGCTGACGATGGCCGCGATGCTGGCGACCGCTTGCGGCGGAAATACGAACGATAACGGGGCGCAAGGGACAACCGGCGCGGTGGAAACGACGGCGCAGGAGAGCGCCAGCGCGAGCCAGTCGGCCGAAGTGAATAAGGATCCGGTAACGCTGCGATACCTGACCTGGGATTACTCCGATCGGACCGTCTCCACGGACGCCTGGATCGCCTCTCTGAAAGACAACATGCAAATCACGATCGATATGCAGAATGTCCCCACCGATCAATATAATGTGACGTTAAAAACGAAGTATGCCGCAACCGACTTGCCTGATCTGGTGAAGACGCACGGTATCGACAGGAAGTTGAATCTGAGCGAGAAGCTGACGATCGATCCCGACCAGTTTGTCGATCTGTCCGATCTGCCGGCGATTGCCGACTTTGTCCCTTCGGTTATACAAGATCGCAAGTCGAATGAGGCCGGAAAGCTCTATTACGTGCCGGTCTCGACGAACGCGCTGGGCGTGCTTTACAACAAAAAGACGTTTGCGGACAACGGCATCGCAATTCCGACGACGCTGGATGAATTTATCGCCGCATGCGAGAAGCTGAACAGCGCAGGCGTGACGCCGATCGCCGCGGGCTTCAAAGACTCGTGGACGACCCAGATCATCCCCTTCATCGCGTTCGGCCAGTACGTAAACGCCAAGCATCCGGAGGCCAAGGCGCAGTTGGCGGACGGCACGTTGAAGTATGCCGATATCAAGGAAGACGTGCTCAAAGCGCTTAACGTTCAATTGGATTGGATCGACAAAGGGTTCTTCCAGAAGGACATTCTTGGCACGGACATTAACGTCGCCAGCCAGATGGTCGGCACGGGCAAAGCGGCCATGCTGATTAACGGCACGTGGCAGTTGGGCGCGGTGCAGGCTTCGAATCCCGATGCGGAGATCGGATTTTTCGCGCTCCCGTTAAACGCAGTGGGAGAAAAGACGATTCTGCCGACATCCGCCGACGAAGGCATTCTGATCAACGCAAAATCCAAGCACTTGGAAAAAGCGAAAGAGGCGCTTAACGCCTATCTTAGCGCCGAGAACCAAACGCTCGTCATCAACGATCTGAAAGGCATTCCGACCAATACGAAAGTCCAGGTGACCGATCCCTTCGTCAAGGAAGTGCAGGCGGCTATGGCAGCTGCGGACGTCCAGTCGGATTGGTGGGGAGGCAATGGCTACTATCAGCCTAGCGGCACCGCGTTCAGCATGGACAAGTCCCTCCAGAACCTGATCGCCAAAGGAACGACGCCGGAGCAGTTCATCGCCGATTACGACGCGGCGAACGCCAAAGCGCTTGGGAAATAAACGAAGCGCGAGCAGTCAATAACCGCGGTCGGCGGCTTGCGAAGCGCCGGCCGTTGTTGTTAGAAAGAAGGGAATCGTATTGATGCTAAAACGGAACAGGCGATGGAAATTCGAGCTCCGTTGGTTCGTTTTCGTTCTGCCGGCACTGGCGTTCTATCTCGTTTTTTTTCTGCTGCCGACGCTCAGCTCCTCTTATTATTCACTCACGGATTGGGACGGCGTTAGCAGCCGTTTTATCGGATTCGACAATTACAAGGAGTTGTTCTCGGATCGCATGATTCGGGAATCTTTTAAGAATACGGCGCTCTACACCGTCATGATCACCGTCATCCAAAATGTGCTCGGTCTGGCTGCCGCGCTTGTTCTCTCCAAGGCTTTTCGCGGGGTAACGGTTATGCGCATGTTAATCTTCATGCCTTATATTTTCAGCACGCTTCTTATCGGTTATGTGTGGGGATTTATCTTGGAGCCGAACATCGGCGCGTTGAATCAGTTGCTCGACGCTGCGCACTTGGGACAGCTGAAGCTGAGCTGGCTAAGCGATCCCGGTACGGCGCGATGGATGATTATCTCCGTCACGATCTGGCAGTGCCTCGGCTATTCGATGGTTATTTACATTGCGGGCTTGCAAGGAGTGCCAAGCGATCTGTACGAATCGGGCAGTCTGGACGGCGCCGTGGGCTTTCGAAAGTTTTGGCACATTACGTTTCCGCTGATCGCGCCCGCATTCACGATTAATATCGTGTTATGCCTCATCGGCAACCTCCAGCTATTCAATCAAATTTACGCGCTCACGGGCGGAGGTCCCGGCTACGCGACGGAGTCCGTGGCCACGATGATTTATCAACTCGGCTTCGGGAACGGCATAAGGTGGGGCTACGGCTCCGCGCTGTCCGTGACGTTGTTCGTCTGCATTCTGCTCATTACGCTCATGATGGTGTCTTATTTGCGCAAGAGAGAGGTGGAAATGTGACGCAGCGAACATTTCCTCGTCTTGGCGGCTTGCTCGGCATGTTTGCATTATGGGTTGTTTCAATAGGCTTTGTTTACCCGATCGCACTCGTATTTCTGTCGGCGGTCAAGACCAAAACGGAGCTTGTCGACAATCCGTTCGGGTGGCCGTCGGCGATGTCTTTCGATTCTTTTGAAACGGCTTTCCGGACGATGCACTATTTCCGCTCGTTCGCCAACACGGCGCTGATCGGCGGCATCGCCATTGTCGGCGTCGTTCTTATGGCCGCGATGGCTTCTTACGCGATCGCCCGGCGCAACAACCGGTTTTACGGCTCGATCTACTATCTTTTCCTTGCCGGCATTATCATTCCGTTTCAGATGGCGATGATTCCGCTTTACAAGCTGCTCTTACGCTGGCATCTTATCAACGCGTACCAAGGCGTTGTATTCGTCTATTTCGGCATGCTGGCGCCGTTTTCCGTATTTCTGCTCAGCGGATTCATCCGATCCGTGCCCCGCGAGCTGGACGAGGCGGCTTACGTGGACGGAAGCGGGATTTATATGACGTTCTTTCGCATTATTCTTCCGCTTCTCAAGCCGGCCGTCACCACGATTACGGTACTCGACCTGTTCACGGTGTGGAACGACTTCCTGATGCCGATGCTTTATCTTTCCAACAGTGCCAAGATGACGATCACCGTGCAACTGTCCGCCTTCCAGGGCATGTACTTCAACGATTGGTCGCTTATCTTCGCCGGCGTGTGCTTGATCGTGCTGCCGATGCTCGCGGTCTATTTGTTCGCGCAGCGATTTATTATTAGCGGAATTACGGCCGGAGCGGTCAAAGGCTGAGACATAGTTCCCCATATCGGCTAGCTTCCATTCGGCGTCCGAACGAGGCGCCGAATTTTCGGTATCCAGGAATAGACTTGCGAATCGAGGGCGTAGTACACTTGCGATAATTCATCGTGCTGGAGGAATCAGGATGACCAGGACGTCCTTCGCTGACAACATGAGCTTATTCTACAAACTGTTTTACGGCATATTGACGATTCTTGTCATCGTATTGACGCTGTCCAGCGTTTCTTCCTATTTTTACTCCCGCACGATTTTCCGCGAACAGGCGATCGATTCGACGGCTCGACTGGTCAGCAACATCAATACGGGGTTTGAGGATAATCTGGACCAGATCGATCGCATCATCATGTCGATCTATTCGGAAGCCGATCACAATCCGCCGCTCAGCCTGAAGCAGATCTTGACCACGCCGGGCTACGCAAGTCTTAAAGACCAGCTGAACGCCCTGCAGGTAATGGAGAGTTTTTTTCAACGGCTCATGAACTTGCGAAAGGACTTCAACAGCATCTATATCTATGTGTCTCCCGAAAAGCAGTTCTCATATGCCGCCTATGGGAGGAACATCCCGGATTATTCGCCGGTAAGCGAGGATTGGTACAGGGAGACGGTCTACGCGGGCGGCAGAACGGTCATCTTCGCTCCTCACGATCCGTTTCAGCTCCAATATAATCAGAAAGTCGTTTCCTTTTCCCGCGTGCTTCGGGGATTATCGCAAAACATGGATACGACGAACGGGATTATTCTGATCGATCTGTCCATGGAAGCCATCGACAGCATTGTCGCCAAGGGCGGACTTGATTCCGCCACGGGTGTACTGCTGCTGGACCGCGATGGAAAAGTCGTCTATGAAGGCGGGGCAAGCATCGGTCTGGACGAGCAAGCCGTTCGTAAATTAACGTCTCTGAAATCCGGCGATCGGACGTTGACGACGGAAGGGAAAAGCTACTTCGTCTCTTTTAGCACGATTGAATCTGTAGGGTGGAAAACCGTAACGCTGACCCCTTACGCGGAGATGAACCGATTCGGCAATCGACTCTTGCTTTTCGACATCCCGCTCGGCATAACCGCTCTGGCGCTGACGGCGCTGCTGGCCTACTTGCTTTCCAGAAAGCTGTATCGGCCCCTTCAGGAGCTCAAGGCCGGTATGGCGCAGATTAAGCAAGGCAACTTCGATTACCGCCTCGAAGTGTCCTCCAACGACGAGTTCGGCAATCTGGTTTTTAGCTTCAACAAGATGACGAGCACAATTAAGGAGCTGATCTTGGAGAAGTATGAAGCGACGCTCGCCAAGCGGGAAGCGGAATTCAAATATTTGCAGTCGCAGATTAATCCGCATTTCATCTACAATACGCTTCAGATCCTAAGCGGCATGGCGATGCTGTACAAAACGCCGGAAATTCACACGGTTTCCAAAAATTTGGCCAAGATGCTTCGTTACAGCATCAGCCTGGACCGCGCGATCGTACCGGTACGCGAAGAAATAGAGAACGTCGTCTGCTACATGGACATTCAAAAAACGCGGTTCCGCGGTTATTTCGATTATGAACTGATGATCGACGAGGACACATTCGCCTGTGAGACGCTAAAGCTCGTTCTGCAGCCGGTCGTAGAAAATGCGATCGTTCACGGGCTGGAGCCCAAGGAAGAGGGGGGACGTGTCGTCGTCTCCTGCAAGACGGTAGGTAACCGCCTTCGATTCGAAGTTCTAGACAGCGGCGTAGGCATGGACAGGGAGCGTCTTGCGCAGGTCATCGCGCGGCTGGACGAAGCGGATTCGCTGGATCGCCCGTCTGCCGATACGAAGTCGAACTCCATCGGTCTGGCCAACATTCACAAGCGGATTCAGATGCTTTACGGCCCGGAACACGGACTGGCGATCGACAGCGTAAAAAACGAGTGGACAAGAGTCCGGATTGACATGCCGCTCACGGCGAATAAGGGGGAGTCCGTCTAATGCTCAAAGTCTTGATCGTGGATGACGAGGAATGGACCCGAATCAGCATACGGGAAAGCATCGATTGGGCCGCGCTCGGGATGACGATCTGCGGCGAGGCGCGCAACGGCCAATCGGCGCTCGAAGCGATCCGCTCGTCGCAGCCGGATATCGTCATCTCCGACATTCGGATGCCGGTCATGGACGGGATTCGCCTGCTGGCGCATGTCGATGCGGAATTTCCGGATATTTTTGTCGTTCTGCTGAGCGGCTATGCCGAATTTGAATATGCAAGGAAGGCGATCGGGCATCGGGCGTTCGATTACTTGCTTAAGCCCATCGACGAGGACCGGCTGCGGGATACGATGAGCAAAGCGGCGTTGAAGCTGCTTGAAGCCGGAGCTCGCAGAGACGAAGTGAACCGGATGAACAGGCAGTTGAACGAGATCGGCACGATCCCGCTGGAAAAATTTCTGACCCGTCTTGTCACGGGTACGGCCGGCGGCATGCCTGAAATCCGTTATGCCATGGCGAAGCACGGCGTAAAGGCAGACTGGGAATGCCTGGCTGTGTCGGCGCTTAAGGCGGATAACTTCCAGGCGGTGTCCGAGAGACGTTACGGCAACGATGCGGATCTGACCGGCTTCGTGCTGCTCAATATCGTCAGCGAAATGCTCCAAAAAGAAGCGGGCTGGCACGTCTTTCGTTTCTATGGCAAGAACGAGTTGGTCGTTCTGATAAAGGGAACGGATAACGAGAACGAGGAAAACTTGACGATGGCGGTTCGCGACAAGCTTATGGAAATCGCGGCGGCTTTAGACGATACGATCGGCATTCGGGCGAAGGCGGGCGTCGGCGGACCTGTCTCACTGCTGAGCGACGTCCATTATTCCTACAAGCAAGCGATGGAGGCGCTCGGCAGCGTCGGTTTTTTCGGCGCCGGCCCGGTTTTGGTTGCACGCGAGGTCAGCGGCCGCAACGATAGCTACGTCTTTCCGGAGGACAAGGAAAAGGCGGTGCTGTATTATCTCGAGAACGGCTATACGGCGCAGATCGAGGCATGGATCGAAGATTTCTTCTCGGATTGGGCTTCAAACGGGATAGGCCGCCCGGACGGCATCCGGCAGACGCTGCTGGAGCTGATGGTAGGCGTACGGAAGCTGCTTGCCAAATACGGCATTCAGCTGGAAGAACTGCTGGGACAACGCAACTTGTCTGACCTGCTCTGGCAGCGGCTGGACTCCCTTCGGCAGATGAAGGCGTGGCTGCAAGACAGCTTGCAGAGAATCGCCGGCGCGATCGCCGACAAGCGCAAGACCGGCTCCCGCAAAGCGATCTCCGATGTGATCGGGTTCCTTCACGCTCATTTTGTCGAAGAGATCACGCTTTATTCCGTCGCGGAGTCCTTTTATATGAATCCGGCGTATTTGTCCCGCTTGTTCAAACAAGAAGCGGGCCGGACTTTTAACGAATACTTGAGCGAGATCCGGATGACCGCGGCCGCGAATCTGCTTGCAAGCGACGAAGAACTGAAGATCGGGGATATCGCCATATTGACGGGGTACGAAAACGTCACCTATTTCATGAGGAAGTTCAAGGAGCATTTCGGACTGACGCCTTCCGAATATCGCAAGCAAAACGTCGGAAGCAAGCTGGGCATGTAAAAAAAGTGCAGCGAATCACGTAGAACTTGTTGAATGTTCCGAGAATCCGTCGCGTTTATAATGAAAACGAAATGGGCGGGGTCGCTTGACGCATATTTTGAAAGCGTTCTTTCAAGCGTTTCGCCCTCTTACCATCATGAGGGAATGAAGGCGTACGAAGAGACGGGGCCCATTGGAACCGGCCTTGCAAAAGGCAAAAAAAATTGACTCGAAGGAGAGAATTATTCGTGATAAGCCATGTAAAAAAGACGATCTTGAGCGCCATGATGTTCGCCGTGCTGGTTATCGGCGTGTGCTTGTTTTCGAACGTGACTTGGGCCGCGTATTCGCCTGGAATTGCAACGAGCCCTACCTTGCCGCAGGACGATGTCGTCGTTTATACCGAGAAAGTGACGGACTTCGGTGCCGTCCCGAACAACGCGTCGATCGATAATACGACGGCGTTTCAACAAGCAATCGATGAAGCCTACGCGAATGGCGGCGGGATCGTATACGTACCCGCTGGCCATTGGCGGTTGAACGGCACGCTCATCCTGAAGAGAAAGGTTACGCTGCGCGGCGAATGGAGAAATCCCGATATCGCGGGCAACGAGGCGGCACAAGGGACGATCCTTGAAACGACGGCGAACCAGAACAATCCGGGCGGCGCCCCTTTCATCAAAGTCGCTTCGAACGCAACGGTTAAAAACTTGAGCATTTGGTACCCGAACCAAAGCTTCTCCAGCCCTTCAAGCTATCCTGTTACGATCGCGGACGGCACTTTCGACACGGAGGACGATTTTCATCATGGCTTCGCCGTCGTCAATGTAACGATCTATAACGCGTATCAAGGCATCGCGACGGGCACCGCCGGTTATTCTCAGGAGCCGTTGATCAGGAACGTCATGATGACGGCCTTGAACAAGGGCGTGCACCAGAAGAACGACTGGAACTTTGGAAATACGGAAAGTGTGCATGTATCGACCAAATATTGGATCAATTCGGGGCTGGCGGGCGCGCCAAGCTCAGGGGCTAACCAGACGATCCTGCAATCGTATACGCGCGCGAATCTGACGGGTGTCGTGCTTGACGGTCATATCGACGGCATCAATCTGTACGATATCCGGGTCGATGACGCCAATGTTGGCATCGAAAGCGCGAACCGCTGGGCACAAATAACCAACGTAACGCTTAATAATGTCAACACAGGCGTGTATTATCATTACGCCGGCGGCCTTAACGCGGGGAACTCGCTGGTGGGCGGGACGATCAACGTCCTTCCGGGTTCGAATACGTACGGTATTAAAATGACACAGGTCGGCCAAGTGCTCATTCAAGGGATTACGATCGGCGGAACGCCGACCAACAGTGTCTACTTCGAGTCCGCCTCGGAAACCTTGAATCTCATGAAAATGACGTTCAACGGCTGGACCGATTCGGCTGTTAAAGTCGTGCAGGGAAGCGCGCTGATCGAGGCGTCATCCTTCAACGCCGGAGGCACGCACATTTATTTGGACAACAGGGTGAAATCCGCTTCGATTCTCGGCAATGCTTTTACAGGATCGCCTTCGATCGTATATGCGCCGACGCCGCAAATTTATATCGATCATACGCCGCTCGGCATTCCGGACCTTCCGGCAGTCGCCACAAGCTATGCGATGCTGAAGGAACGAAAACCGGCCAACTCGAACAATTTCTATAACATCACGACGTACGGCGCGGTCAGCGGCATCGCCAACGCGAGCACCGACAATACGACGGCCATTCAAAATGCGCTGAATGCGGCCTCCTCCGCGGGCGGAGGCACGGTCTTCGTGCCCGCCGGCTACTGGATGGTAAAAGGCCAGCTGACGATCCCGACCGGCGTGGAGCTCAGAGGCGTGGCGGAAGCCGCTTCGATGGGCGACAACCGAGGCTCGACCTTGTTTTCCTACGCGAACAAAAACAATCCGGGCGGTACGCCGTTCATCACGCTGAACGCCGCGAGCGGCTTGCGCGGGATCATGGTGTATTATCCCGAGATGGGAACGAGCAGATCGACGACCTATCCGTATTCGATCAAGGGGAACGGCAACAACATCTGGATTCGCGACGTCAGGCTTGTCAATTCGTGGAACGGCATCGACCTGGCGAGCGTTCGATCCGACAACTTCGAGTTGTCAGGCGTGTCCGGCAATGTCAGGAACATCGGAACGTATGTCAGCAACGGTTCGACCGGCGCTCGCTTTCCCCAACAACACCTTTCGGAACAATTTGTCGCTCGCCAGCACCGCATCTCCCTGGTTGTTCGGGAATACCTCCAACATTACCGCGCTGCAGCTGAGCGTATACCTGCCGGATACGGGGGTCGACGCGCAAGCAGCGGGACTGCGGTTCGTCAATAACGGAGGCACGACGAATAACTTCACATGCATTACGTGCCAAACGGATGCTTCGCCTACTGCGCGGGTCGATGCCGGCGGCACGATCAACCTGGTCGATTTCGGGGGGACGCAGACCGGACTGATTACCGGTTCGGCATTCGCAGGCACGCTGAATGTGTTCGGATACCGGTATGCCGATCACGGCACGATGGTCAATATGAACGGCGGCACGCTCAATGCGTATCAATTCACCGCTTCGCCGGAAGATATCAAATTCCAATTGAACGGCGGCACGTCAAATTTTTACGGCACCAATCTGACGTACCCTTCGCCGTATACGTCGTTTAATGTAGGCGCGTCGATCACGGCGGCCAAAATCGTGGGCGGAGCGGGTGCGGGGGGGATAGGCATCGCGAACAGCGCGGGATCGAAGTTGACGGCGAGCTATAATGTCGATACGAAGTATGTCAACAAGACAGCAACCGCAACGAGCTCGGTGGAAGATGCGAACTGGGGCGTTCAGGACGTCGTGGATGGCAACCCCAATTCGGTCGCCGGCTCCATGGGCTGGTCCAGCAATTCGTCGCTGTCGGTGAATCATACGGAAGCGCTCACCGTGGACATGGGCAGCGTCAAATCGCTCGCCAGAATCGATCTGTATCCGAGAAACGACGGTGCGAACACGGGATACGGCTTCCCGGTCAACTTTACGATCCAGGTATCGACGAACGGAACGTCTTGGACAACCGTCGTTGCCAAGACAGGTTATGCGTTGCCGGGCAATGCGGCGCAAAGCTTTACGTTTGCTCCCCAAGCGGTCCGATACGTCAAGATTGAAGGAACGAGCCTGCGGCAGAATCCGAACGACGGCAACTTGTATCGCATGCAATTCGCCGAAGCCAGCCTGCTCGCGGCTGCCGGCGTCAGTGCGACCAGCTCTGTCGAGGATGCGAGCTGGGGCATATCGAGATTGACGGACGGCAATCTGACGAGCACGGCCGGTTCGTACGGATGGACCAGCAGCAATAACGTCGGCACCAACCATACGGAATCCGTTACCTTGGACTTGGGGATGGCGCAGCCGATCACGACGGTGAATTTGTACCCGCGCTCGGATGGGACGAACGCAGGATACGGCTTCCCGGTCGACTTCACGATCCAGGTGTCGGCGGACGGGACGAACTGGACGACGGTCGTAACCCGTACGGCGTATCCCAAACCAAGCAGCGGAGTCGCGCAGTCTTTTGTTTTCACCGCTCAGACGGCCCGATATGTGAAAATCGAAGGGACGAGTCTGCGACAGAATCCGAGCGACGGCAACCTGTATCGAATGCAACTCGCGGAGGCGCTCGTTTATTAATAAATGGCTGGTGAGCCGGCGTGAGTAGAAGACGCCAGCCATTTGTTTGCAGTACGAGCTGGGAGAGCCGGAGAGCGGGCGGGGCGAATCGTACGAAGGCGTGCCGGAAGTGCTGGGCGAGCTCAAGTCGCGCGGCGTGCGGCTGTTCGTGGCCGGCAACGGACTGGAAGCCTACGTCAAAGAAGTGCCACGGCTGAGAGGCATCGGCGATCTGTTCGAAGGCATTTACAGCGCCGGCGAATACGCCACGCGCTCCAAGGTTGAGCTCGTGCGCCTTCTGTTCGAGCAGAGCGGAGCGAAGTCGGCCTGGATGGTCGGCGATCGTCATTCGGACTTCGAAGCGGGCAAAGGCAACGGCTTGTTCACGGTCGGCTGCGATTATGCCGGATTCCGACGCGAGGGCGACCTGGACGAAGCGGACGTGCGGATCGCGAGCTTTTCCGAACTGTTGGAACTGTTGCGCTGAAGCTGGACCAAGGCTAACAAAAAAGAGTAGGCTCCAAGGAGCTTACTCTTTTTTTGTCGATGGTTGCTGAGGCACCGCCTACTGTATAGAAGGCGATGGGCGGAATGGGGCAGCGTTAGGTGCGATCGCCTTCTGTAGAGAAGGCGATGAGGGGAAATGGACGCCTTCGGGTGAGATCGCCTTCTGTAGAGAAGGCGATGGGCAGAAAAGGACGCCGACGGGTGCGATCGCCTTCTGTGGAGAAGGCGATGGGCGGAATGGGGCAGCGTTGGGTGAGATCGCCTTCTGTAGAGAAGGCGATGGGCAGAAAAGGACGCCGACGGGTGCGATTGCCTACTGTGGAGAAAGGGATGGGGCAATGGGTTCGGCCGCGAGACAGCTCGCTCAGAAGAGCGGCCCGCCGCCTAAACCGCCCATGCTGCCGCCGCCGCTACCGGCGGTCTCCGCAGCGAAGCCGCCGCTCGCGGGCAATCCGCCGCCGGTGCCTGGCGCCCCGGCAGCACCGGCTCCCGCGCTGCCCGCGCCGGCGCTGGCCGGCAAGCGGCTTTTACCTGTACGCGCGAGCCGTCGCTGACGGTGGAGCCACACCGCGTACTCGAGCGGGCGCGACAGCGCCGTCCGGTACACGTCTGACTCGCCGGCCTGCATGAAGACCTCGCGCGCGGGCTTCGGATTGACCTCGAGCAGCCAGACGCGGCCCTCGCGGTCGATCGCAAGATCGAGCGCGAGCTCGCACAGCGCGCCGTACGTGCGCTCGAGATGCCGCGCCACGCCGATGCCAAGCGTCTCGGCGGTCTTGCGGATCTGTCCGATCCGCTCCTCGCTGCCGATCCATTCGCGCAGCAGCGTATTCATTGGCACGGCTCTGCCGCCGCCGTGCAGATTGCTCGTGATGCTGCGGGGCGGACCGACGCGGCCGGCACAGCCGGTCACCGTCCAATCGCCTTCGCCGTTTTTTTGCACGAGCATCCGGTAATCGTGCACGCGTCCGCTGGGCAGACGGATATGCAGTCCCTGCTGCGCGATATACCGGTCGCCGTGCTTATCCCATGTCCGCAGCACGGCGGCGAGCTGCTCTTTGGACACCCGCCGCGGCGTCACGATGCGCCGGGCGTGGTCGCGGCCTTGAACGGCGTAAGTGCCGTCCTTCATCCGCTCCACGCGCAGAATGCCGCGGCCGCCCGTGCCGTTGATCGGCTTCACGTACACGAGCGAATGCTTCCGGAGCATCGCCTGCACGTCTTCCGGCGAGTCGTAGAACCGGGTCGAAGGCAGGTGAGGCTCGAAGGCGGCCACTTTGCCCAGCGTCCGGTGAACGGTCCACTTGTTGCGTAGCGGACGGTTCAGGAACGTCAGGTGGCCGTATTTCCGCCTGAAGGCGAGCAAGCGCTGGAATCTCGGGCTGCGCTGGATGCGGCAGCGGTCGTAGATCAGCTGCGGGAATCGGACCCATTTGCGCTCCCATGTCCGGGAATCCGTGCTGTAGAACATCGCGAAGATGCGGTCGCCCGCCTCGTCGACGTCGTCCGGCGTGAAGACGAATACGGAGAGGCCGAGCTTGCGCCCGATCGCGGTCATACGCGCATAGACGGATTTTTCCTCCAGCATCTTGCGGTCGTTCAAATACAGCGTCAATATGCCAAGCGTCGGCTGCGCCGCCACGTTCGTCACCTCGGTCCGGAATCTGCCGCATGGGCAAGCGTAACGGCTTTACTGTCAGTAAACGGATTTACCTTCGCTCTGGATTGCGCCGCCGATGAATGTATTGGCCGTATTGGAAAATGCGCTCGAGCGACTTTTTGCGAATATGCGGCTCGTCGAATTTCATCGGCTTCGAGTTCGCTTCGAAAAACCACAGATGTCCGTCCTCGTCGACCCCCAGGTCCATGGACATTTCGAACAGACGGCTGAGCGAGGAGCGTTCGATCCGCGCCGCCAGCACAAGCACGGTTTGACGGACCTTCGTGAATACCTGCTGCGCCTTTTCAGGGCCGAACACCGCGGCGAGCAGCCGCTCCGGGTCTTCGATCGAGCCGCCGCGCGGCACATGCGTCGTGATGCTCGACGAGCCGGCCATCCTGGCGCCGATGCCGGTCAGCTCCCAGGCGCCGTCCGCGTTTTTCTGCACGAGCGCGCGCAGGTCGAAGGGACGGCCGTTCACCTTCGCAAGCGCGATGCCTTGCTGGGCGATATACGGCTCGGATTGGGATTTCGTATTGGCGCGCACCCGCAGCCAGAGCCGGTTCAACGTCGAGCAATGGTACGTGTTGCTGCCTTTTTCGTCCTGCACCTGCAAGCGGTACGGGAGGTTTTTTTCCGGCGAGATCCTGACCGTCATGATTCCGACGCCGGCCTTGCCCATGACCGGCTTGAGATACACGAGCGGATGGCGCTTCAGCATGCCGGACAGCACCGTCTGCTCGGTCAGCCGCTTCGTCTCGGGGACGAAGCCGCGCGTCGTCTTATATTGGCTTAGCCATTTGAACAACGACCATTTATTGAAGAAGCGCCGGTTGAAAAACGCCATGTCAGGCTGGCTGGCGATGCGGGCCAGCTTCTTGCGCACCCAGGGCAGTCTCTCGTCCTCGCGCAGCGGTATGCGATTGTACACGACAGTAGGGCGCGGAAACCAGGATTTGAGCCAAAGATCCTTCGACGCGTTGTATGTGAAGCCGAGCACGCGGGGCGCGGTGAGCTTCAGATTCCGGACGGTCACGACGTAAGTCAGGAAGCCTTGGTCCTCGCCGGTCTTCAGCAGGTCGGCGAAGTTCTGTCGGTTGCCTCTGAACAGCTGCAGGTCGTCGTCGATCGTCAAGATCGCAAGGACGGGCTTCTCCTGCGCCTGCACGTTCGCGCTTCCGGGCGCCACGGCAAGCACGCCCGGTTCTGCTCCGGCTGGTCGTAGCATCAGGACTCATCCTTCCTGCGGAATTTGCTGAGATACAGACAGTGATCCAGAATATATTGAAGCGAGGCTTTACCCTGCTCTTTGAGTGCGGGGTGCTTGAAGATCGAACGGCCCGGCTTCGCGTTCGCCTCGAACATCCAGATGTCCCCGTCCTTATCGATGCCGATATCCAAACCGAGCTCGCCGAGCGTATGCGAATAGTTGCGCTCGATCGCTTCGGACAGCTTGACGGCCGCATCCTTGGCATTTTGCAGCACCTCGGACGAGCGGTCCCCGAATGTCCGGCTCAGCGCCTGTTCGGGCGTCATCAGCTGTCCGCCGTTTTTAACGTGAGTCGTGACGCTGCCGCGGCCCGCTTTTTTCGCGCCGATGCCGGCTACGACCCAACGGTTTTCGCCGTTTTTGTGCATGTGGAAGCGGAAGTCGATCGGGCAGTGGTCGATCTCGATCAGCCTTATTCCCTGCTGCACGACATAGCCGGACAGACGCGCGCCGTGACGGGCTCTCAGCATGCGGATCAGGCTCGCAAAGCTGGTAAACCGCAGCAGGACGTTGCTCGTGCCTCTCCGGTAGCGAACGAAGTAGCCCCGCTTCGGATGGTACGTCAGCCTGTAGATGCCCATCCCGAGACTGCCGCCTGTCGGCTTGTAATATAGGAAGTGATGCTTCTCGAGCAGCTCTTTGATTTTCTCGGAAGTCGGATTATTGATCGATTCAGGGAGATGGGCGAGCGCCTCCGGATCGTTGTCCAGCAGGCTGTACACGTCGGACTTGTTGAAGAAGGTCCAGTTAAAAATCGGAATGCGCCTGCGGACGAACTTTTCCCGCAGCGAGGTAATATAGCTGCCGGTCTCCGCGCGTCGGCTCGGAAGCCGGTTGTAAACGACGTCGGGCAGCGGCACGACGCGGCGCACCCAGCCGCCGCCGCCGTCAAGAAACCAGCCGTGCACCGTTTCCTGCTGCCAGTTGATATCCTTGGGCGTAAACGCGAAGAAATAAGCTTTTTTCTGACCGATCGCGAGCAACTGCTTGACGAATCCGGTCCGGGAACCGAAGGGCGCGACCTGCGAGCGGTTGCCGTCGGTCAGAACGCCGATCAGCGGTCCGAGCTGGATCTCGTCGCCGTTCGCGTCGGCCAGGTAGACGTTGCCCGACTTGGGGACGCGGACGGAGCGCCGCAGTCCGGCGGACAGGAAAACGTGGTGCCCCTTGCGCTTTACGGTCTTCAGGGCGGCGGGCACGACATCCCGGCCGAGCTTTACGTTGATCGTTTTGCGGCCGTCAATTTTCAGCATTTTGGCGAGCGGGCTGGACAGCCACACGACCTTCTCCGCCTGCTGCGTGAAGTGAACGTTGCACAAGGTCAAACTCATGACATACCCTCCCAGATGATACAAGCAGGATGTAACGCGCATAGGCCAACGGGTTGTTGATCGCATCCGACATCGCCGCGTCTCCGGCCTCCGCCATGGATGCGCGTCCGGGCTTCGTGTTCGCTTCGAGAAACCAGACCCGGCCTCCGCGGTCGATGCCGTAGTCGAGGCCGAGCTCGGCGAAGCGGCCGTACATTTGCTCGAGCCGGGCAACGATGCTGCCCGAAGCCTCGCGCAGTCGTTCGAGCAGCCGGCCGGCCGTCCGTTCGCCGAACAATTCGGCGAGATACGGGGCGGGCGGACGGGCGACGCCTCCGCCGTGAAGATTGGCCGTCACGGATTCGGGCGCGCCCGTCCTGACCGCGATTCCGGTCATGACCCAGCCGCCGCCGCCGTCTTTTTGCATGAGCGCGCGCAGGTCGAAGGGCTCGCCGTCCGCGCCGCGAAGCGCCAGCAGCGGCTGCATCAGGTAGGGGCGGTGACCGACCCAGTTGCGAACCTCTTGCAGCGCTTCGCGGCGCGGAAACCTGCGCGCACGCACCAAGGCTCCGGAGGCGTCCCTGCCGCTCAGCGTCCAACTGCCGCCGGATGTCTCGGCAATCGCGAGCGCGCCTTTTCCTTGCGAGCCTCCGGAGGGCTTGAGAAATGCGGAGCCTCCCCTCGCCCCGACCCAGGCGACGAGCGACGCGACGCCCCGGTAGGCGGCAGAAGGGGGCAGCAGCGGGCGAATCTCGGCGCAGCGGGACAACGTGCGGAGCACGGCGGTCTTGCCGGGCAGGCTGCCGTTCAGCAGCCTGAAGCCGCCTCGATCGCGCATCGTGCGCAGAGCTGTAAGGCTGCGTTCCCGAGACTCGCGGCTGTCCGGCCATAGACGGTCGTAGAGCAGCGCTGGAGCCTCTACGGTCTCCCGCCGCCAACTGCCGTCCGTATAGCGCCAGCCGGCGACCGCGTTCGTGCTGCTGTCCCAGGTCGCGGGATCGAAGGCATAAGCGACGAGCGCATGCCGGGGAGCGGCGGCCATCAGACGCCGGATGAAGTCCGCTTCGGCGAACGGCGCAGCCGCCCCCCCGTGCGTATATTCGCTGCGTTCGCAGACCAAAATGCCGATCGGGCGCAGCTCGCCCCCGTTCGCAGATCCTTCGCTCCGCATGCGGACGCGCCGGAAGTGATCCGCCGTGCGGCGCGCGCCTCGTCCTTCGTCGTCAGAAGCCTGCAAGGTAACGGGCATATTGAATCATCATCCGCACGGACGGGCGGATTTTCCCCTCGTTTAGTGGCGTATTGTCGTTCTTGGAAGGCTTCGAATTCACTTCCAGCAGCCATACCCGTCCCGACGTATCGAGCGCCAGATCGACGCCGAGCTCGCCGAAGTGGGCGGGGATGCGCTCGTCGACGCCCCTGGAAATATCAAGGGCAGCCTTGTGCAGCCGCGCCGAAACGTCCTTGCGGGCGCCTGGCGCCATGTTCGACCTGGCGACCGCCTCCTTCACCGTGGACAACGTGCCGCCGCGGGCAAGATTGGAAACGTAATGCTGACTGCCCGCGATTCTGCCGACGATGGACGTGACGACCCATTTCCCAGAAGCATTTTTTTGCGTCAGCGCGCGGAAGTCGACTGGCCGGCCGCCGATCTCGATAAGCGTAAGGCCTTGCTGAATCAAGTACCGAACGGTTTTCATCTTGCCGCTGATCGTCGAAAATACTTTTACCAAATTCGGATACGATTGCTTGCGCGTGCCCATGGGGGTCGTGAACGAAGCCGTCCAGCCCTCCTGGCTCGCGCGGCTAAGCCGGATGATGCCTTTGCCGAGACTGCCGCGCACAGGTTTGAGAAAGACGGACGCGTACCTGGCGCACATGCTCTTTAGCGTCGTGTAACTTTGCAGCGAATGGGATTCAGGCAAATAACGCAGCACTGCAGTGTCGCCTTTGAGCGCATCGAACACTTCGGATTTGTCCAGGAACTTCTCGTTGAACACTTGGGCGCCGTACCGCTGTTTGATGTCGATCAGAAATTGCTGGACGCTGGATTTGTTCTCGAGCTTGCGCGAGGTCAGCCGGTTGTTCACGACATCCGGCGCCGGCAGGACGGCCTGATGCCAGCCGCCTTGATAGACCCAGCCCTCTACGCCGCCGCTCCGCGAACCGATGCCACCGGGCGTGAAGAAGTAGACGAACGCGCCTTGGCTGCGGCACGCGTCCACCAGCTCCCGGCAGAACATCGTAATGCTGCCGAACGGCTTGTCGGGCTGCGTCGGATAATCCCGGCTGACCAGCACCCCGATGACCGGACCGAGCGACAGCGTGCGGGAACCCGAGCGGTACTGAAGGCGCAGCGGCGTGCCTGAGGCGAGTCCTATGCGCCTGGCCAGGGCGTGCCCGACGCGCAGCCCGTCGTATCGAGATACGGGGATCACGGTGACCGATTGGCGAAAGGAACCGAACTGCAGGATAAGCTGCTGCTGGGCCGGGATTTTGGCTGCCTTCATCACCGAATCCCCCAGCATCAGGACGTCGTCGGCCATTATACCGGAGCTTACGACCTGGACGTCGACCTTTGGGGTAGGCATGTGGACGGCTCCTTCCAACGTGCTCGCAATCCGCCCTCGAACGGCCCGCGAAGGGCCGCCTTGCGGACGCAGGCGAGAATACACCATCATATGAGGACATCTATCCATAGGTGATTGGCCGACTCCGCCTAAAAAACGCTATACTGATAAGAAACGAACGATCGGGGAGGCCGGGAGATGAGGAATTCGCTGCCTCTTTGGACAAGTCACGGAAGCGGGATCGTGCAGCTTCGCTTGCCGCTTCCATTCGCGCTGAAGCAGGTGAACGCGTATTTGCTGCAGGCTGCCGACGGCTGGACGGTCGTCGATGCGGGTCTGCGCACGCCGGAAGCCGAAGCCGCATGGGAAACGTTCATGTCGCAGGCCGGCTTGGAATGGCGCGACATCGTGCGGATCGTGGTGACGCATTACCATCCGGATCATTACGGTCTGTCGGGCTGGCTGCAGACGCGCACGCAAGCGGAGGTCTGGCTGTCGGAGACCGCGTCCCGGTACGCGCAGCGATTATGGGGGGAAAACGAGACTTTCTCCGCGGAGCTGGTGAGCGCCTTCCGCGCGCACGGTCTGCCGGAGCCGCTATGCGACGGCGTAAGCGGACATCTGGAGAGCGTCAAGCGGCAGGTGCTGCCGCATCCGGTCCGGACGCGCGCGATCGGAGCTGGAGACTTGCTTTCCTTCGGAGGCGCAAGGTGGGAAGCGATCGGCGGCGAGGGCCATGCCCCGGGGCATCTGGCGTTCTACGATAGCGACAGGCGGATCATGCTGTGCGGCGATCAGGTGCTGCCCGACATCACGCCGAATATCGGCTGGATGGCGGGCGGAGATCCGGACCCGCTCGGCTCGTACCTGGCGAGCCTGGACCGAATGGCGGCTTGCGGGGTCGACATGGCGTATCCGGGGCACCGGGAGCCGTTCGCCGGCTTCGGCCGCCGGGTCACCGAATTGCGCGAACATCATGTCCGGCGGCTCGTGCGTATGGAGGCGCTGGCTTCGGAGCTGTCCGCTATCAACAATAAAGGACGGCTGACGGCGTTCGCGATGTGCGAGGCGCTGTTCGGCGAGCGTATCGGCGGCAATCCGCACAATTTGCGATTCGCCATGGCGGAGACGATCGCGCACATGGAGCGGATGACGTCGGACAGAACGCTTGTTCAGGAACGGGAGAGCGATTCGGGGTCCGGAGCCTCACGCATTTACTACCGGACGGCACGCTGAGCGACGGACGGACCGGCGCATCGGGGCGGACGGGCACTGGGGAGCGTTTTCCGCGCCGTGCTTTTCGAAGTCGCAAAACATGACAAAAAACGCCTCCTGGACGAGCGCTTCGGCGTGCGCTTGGAGGCGTTTTGCTTATTCATGAGTTCGGCATTTAGCCATTAAACCAGAAGCTATCGGGTTAAAAGCAATCAGGCCATTAAGCCTGGTCGCCGAGCGCTTCCTCGACGGCCTCGCGCTCCGCCTGTTTGCGATGGGCGATCCGGCTGGCAGCGGACGCGGCGATGGCGCCAACGATATCGTCCAGGAACGTGTGCACGTCCTTGCCGTTTTTCTCATTAAGCTTCTTGAGGACGCCGGGCTTAAACTTGTCGACATAACCGAAGTTCGTAAGGCCGATGCTGCCGTATACGTTGACGATGCTGAGCGCGAGCACCTCGTCACAGCCGTAGAGGCCCTCGTCGTGCCAGATCATGTTCTGAAGCGGGGGCAGCAGCTGGCCCTGTTCTGCGAGCATGTCGAGCTGAATGCCGGTCAGCACGGCGTTCTGCACTTCGCGCTTGGACAGCACGGCTTCGACGTTAGTTACGCATTCGTCGAGGGTCAAATCTTTAAAATAATCTTTTTGCAGCAGCATGACCAATTGGCCGATTTGCTCCTTGGAGACGCCTCGCTTGCCGAGCCAGTCCATGGTCGCCTGGGCGACTTCCTTGCTATTAAGCCGGTAGTTGGCCGGATTGGACATGACGCACACCTCTTTCTTGTTATCGCTCCCGTTGCAAGCGATCACGATCATTATATTCTTCGCCCGAGCAGGACAAACCGTACATATTTCTCCCGGGGGCTCGTATACATAGTACTACAATACGAGGGAAGCGATAAAGTGCGGCGCCCCTGCGGGAGGAATTGGCAAATATGATACCTGTTCATTTACGAAAACCGTTGTGGAAGCTGCTTGCCGCGGGCGGACTAGCCGTCGCTGTTACGGGATGCAGCATCTCGGGCGTAGAAAAGACCGCCACAGATCCGATCGACGCGCCGCCTGCCGCCGTTGAAAACCAGATGCTGCAAGCCGCTGACGACGCCATGGCGCCGATGGGGAGCTCCGCGATCGCCGACGGTCTGACCGTGTACTTGAAGGACAGCAGAGGCTACGTCGCGCCGATGACGCTGGACCGGTCCAAGCAGGAAAGCGAGACCGGACAAAACGCGCCGGAGATTGAAGCGCTGGCCTGGCTGACAGCGGACGCCAAGCTCGCCGGGCAGCTCCCCCCCGGCTTCACGCCCGTGCTGCCAAAAGGGACGGTCGTCTCCAAGGTCGTCAAAAATCCGGAAGCCGGCTCGGTCACCGTTGACTTTGCTAAGCCGCTGACGGGCATACCGGCATCGGACGAGCGCAAGGTGCTGGAGGCCATCGTCTGGACGATGACGGAGCTGCCGGGCATCGACAAGGTGCATCTCACCGTCGCCGGCCAGGACATGACCGAGCTTCCGGCTTCCGGCTTGCCGGTTCCGGTGGTGCTCACGCGCAATATCGGCATTAACCTGGAGCGTTCGCCGCAGGTCAAAGTGAGCGATTCGATGGCCGTGACGCTTTATTTCTCCGCCAAAAACGAGCAGGGAGACGGCTACTTCGTACCTGTGACGCGTCTGATCGAACGGCAGAGCGACCGTGCTCGCGCCGCGCTGGGCGAGCTGATCAAAGGGCCGCAGGACACGAAAAGCCTCGAGGCCGTCATGCTCGCGAATACGACGGTGGAGGAGCTTGCCCTGAAGTCGGATACCGTGCAGGTCAAGCTGCAGGAGCAGGACTGGGCGGCGGGCATGCCGATGCCGGCCGAGATGATGGAAGGCCTGGTGCTGACCTTGACCGAGGCGACCGGCGCTCCGAAGGTCGCAGTCGCCGTCAACGGCAGCACCAAGCTGACCGGTGCCGACAGCGAGACGTATGAGCAGCCGGTACAACGCCCGGCGCAGATTAACGCCTATACGGGCTGAACAGGCCGGGGCTGCTGGATCGGGTGCGTCGGCTGTATCGCGGTCCGCTAGCGGATCAGACCGGATCCCTGGATCGATACGTTGGCGTGCACTTCGAATCGGATATCCGGGTAGAGGCTCTTCCATTTCTCCCATCGGCCCTTCGCGTTGTGATGGTCGGCCAGGTAATGCAGACCGAAGCCGAAAGGATCGACGCCGGCATTGCGGATCTTGTACAGCATTTTTTCGGCTTCCTCCGAGAAGTGCTTGCCCATTTTGCGCTCCAGCCCTCTCCAATCCTTTTCCAAAAGGTGGGGGGGGCTTTGCTCGAGAAAGCCTACGATTCGGATGTTGACGACGGCGACGGGATCTTCTCCGCCCTTCAGATTGATTTTTGAAGTTGTATTCGTTGCTGCGAGCACGATGTTAATCGGCTTACCCGGCAGCACGAGGATCGTATTGTCCACGCCGAAGGCCGCCATATTGAACAAGAGCGTCTCGTCCGAATCGAGGTAGAGTCGTGTTTTTTGTTTGTCCAGCATGGCCACGCGATCGATCCTGTAGGCGTCCCTGAATAGGCTGGCTACGGGCAGTACGGGATCCAGTCCGGTCTCGTACTCCCGTCGGTACAGATCGAATAAATACGTCGTGACCGTGTTGGCGGCTTCCGTTCCTTCGTTGCCGAAGGATAGAAACAAGGAATTGCCGGGGTACCGTTCCGACTTGGGCTTCAAATTGACGACCGAAAAGGCGTCCGGATCGCCGATCATGACGTTCGAGACGCTCTGGATATCGCGGCGGCGGGACAGCCATTGCATGGAATTGTCGATGCCGTCCTTCTCGATCAGCTTGCGTCCGAGAATGAACTCGCGGCAATGGCCGAATTCAAGCTCTTTGTCTACGGTCGATTTCAAATGCCGGACGGCTTCGGCGATCGACGCCGCGTCCACCGTCTGCACGACGGACATGGCGCCGCCCTCTTCGACCTTGGAGGAAGGGAGAGCCAGCCGGAGCGACACCCGGTAGGGTGCGGCCGGATTGTCCGAATAGTCGAAACCTGCGGATACGACAAAGTACCGCTTGTCAATGTCCTTCAGTTGGCAGCCGCCGAGCATCAGGAGCAGTGTCAGACAGATGCAGCGCAGCAGCGTTCGACGGCGAATCATCGGCTCGCACCGCCGCTCTGCCGAATTCTCGTCTCGCCGGTCCGCTTCATGTAGCCTTTTTTCTTCATAAAAGTAAAGACGAGCAGGAGCACGATTAAGACCGTCTCGACGATAAACCGGGAGATCAGCCACATCTCTGCCGCCACGCGGTTGAAGATGTCATTGGTAAAATACGCGTAAACGAACGTCAGCCCTGCCAACACGCCGCAAACCCACCAATTGATGCCGGGCACTTTGTCTTCGTCCGTCAGCGGCTTATACCTTTTGAAGCATGCCTTGAAAAATTCCATGCCCGTATGCCAGGTGTTCATGACGAATACGAGCGACAGGAACGTATAGAGCAGCAGGAAAAGGTAAAGCACCCGCTGGATAAAACCGTATTTCATCATCAGGCTGTCGGTCGTGACGCTCCAGACGTACAAATAGTTTCCGACCGCCTGAGTACCGTGGAAGCCGATCGGCACGAAAAAGGAGACGAGCAAAAAAAAGGCGCCGACGAACGGAATGATCCATCTGAACCTGAATTTGAGATCGCTCGGATTAAGCCGGTTGAACAACGTGATGTTCATGTGGCCGGAGAATACGAAGGTAGATGCGAAAATGCAGGTCATCGACGGCGGCTTGCGAATGCCGGCATCGGCGATGAGCCGGATGGCATCCCAATCCAGCCAGTTGCTGAGCAGCGCCTTGAACAGAATCCACAGAATGATCGGCGTACTGACGATGAGCAGCACCTCGTGCGCGAACTGGACCGATCGGGAGCTGCGGGACGCCGCCCACACCGAGGCTGCCGCCATGATCGCCAGGTTCAAATAGGAGCTGGCTTCCGGATCGAAGAAAATGCCGACCGTATTTGAATAAGAAAACAAGACGATGATTCCGGCAACGCACCAGATCGCGACGCCAACCATATTCAGGCAGTTGGCTAGCCAGCCAGGCAAAAAGAGCTTGTAGATTTCGGGCAGGCCAAGTCCGGGGAAGCGTTTGAAGGCGGCAGAAGTCACAAAGCTGTATAGCGTGCCCAGCACAATGGCGATGGGAAAAGCGGATACGGCCCCATCGAACCGATGGCTGATCAGCACGAAGGGGACCAGTACCATGATGTTCATCATGCCGACATAAAAAATGTGATAGTAGTAATAGCGAATCACAGGCAAAGCCTCCCTTTTGCACGCTTAATGTATGTTGTCGCTGGCTTTGCCCGCCTTGCTCTGGAACAGGGCGAAGTAAGGCTCGCCGAAGCTGCGCATATTGCACAAGTACACGACGAGCATGAACAAAGCGACGACTACGCCGACGAGTCCGGCAAAAATGGCTACGATGACGAACGCATACTTCAAGATGCGAATGAAATAGCTGAACGTGGAATTGGGAATGACGAAATTCGAAATGGCGACGACCGACGTGACGATGATCATGATGCTGCTGACCAGTCCCGCCTGCTGGGCGGCTTGTCCCAGAATGAGACCGCCGACCGTCGCGGCCGTCGAGCCGACAGACCGTGGCAGCCGGAGACTGGCCTCGATGAGCGCCTCAATCATGAATAGCATGAGCAGCACCTCGATGAAGGACGGATAGGGCACGGCCGCGCGGCTCCCGTCAATCGTGAACGCGAGCTGGACCCGGAATACCTCCGGATTGTAGGACACGATCGAGATATAAAGCGCCGGCAGCAAAAGCGTAAGCATCATCGAGATGTAGCGCAGACCGATGAGAAAACGGCTCATCCAGGACGGCTCGTAGTGGTCGTCCATTGCGTACATGAAGTCGAAGAAGTGAACGGGCAGCAGGATGGCGAACCGGCTGCCGTCCAGCAGGACGGCGATCTTTCCTTTGTTCAAATGGATGCTGAGACGATCGGGTCGCTCCGTGAGCTGCGTGATCGGAAACAAACGATATTTGGCTTGAGAGATTTGCTTGGCCAGCTGTCCGGCGGACATGAGCAGTCCGCGATCCAGATTGCTAAGCCGCTTGCGCACCTCTTCGAGCGTCGTTTCGTTGCGTTTGGCTCGGTCGTAGAGCAAGACGATTTTGGATTTCGACTGGTTTTTCGGCTCGATGTTTTCCACCGACAGTTCGGGAACGTTGTATATATTGCGGATCAGCGTCAGGTTAAGATCGAGATTTTCGGTAAAAGCGGACTGCGGACCTTGCAAAGACGCCTCCACCTGCGTCTGGTCCGGCTGGGTTTGCATGCGCCGGATCGCCTGGAATACGAAGACTTCTCCTTCGTACTCCAGAATGACATAGCCTTTGAGCAGGTACTCGACCCAATGCTCTGAAGGGACGTTCTTCATGAATCCGATGCTCGTATGCAGCATTCTGCGAAATTCGTCCGGATCGAAGCGGTAAGAGAACGGTATGACGATGGCATCCTTCAACTGGTCCATGTCGCACATGCCCGGGAAAAAGCCGATTTGCAATTTCGCGTATCCGTTGTCCATCGTCTCGGCGGAAAAATCGGATGGCGTGCCGAGAATATCCTTAACCTTTTCAAGCATAGCGGGACCTCCTTTCATTTCCATTACCGGGTAGGTTGCCCTGAATCCAAGGACTCATTCGTCCCGAAGCCGCTGCATGCGTTTAGGGTCCGATGATGCTTTTGGCCGTTCACTCTGGTAAAATGGGATGGATTTGTCGGGGGGACGCTTGTCCCGCCGCTTTAGCTCAAGGAGGAATGGCAATCATGAGATCGGACGGAAGAGATCCCGGCGAGCTGAGACCGATGGCCGTCGTGCTGAATCCGAATAAATACGCCGAAGGCTCGGTGCAGATCGAGATGGGCGATACGAAGGTGCTCGTCACGGCCACGGTCGAGGAGAGAGTGCCGCCGTTCCTGAAAGGGCAGGGCAAGGGCTGGGTAACGGCCGAATACGCAATGCTCCCGAGAGCGACGCATTCGCGGAATCAGCGGGAATCGGTGAAGGGCAAGCAGGTCGGACGCACGATGGAAATCCAGCGGTTGATCGGGCGGGCGCTGCGCTCCGTCGTCAGCCTGGAAGCGCTCGGCGAGCGTACCATCACGCTGGACTGCGACGTGCTGCAGGCGGATGGAGGTACGCGGACGACCTCGATTACAGGAGCATTCATCGCGCTGGCGCTCGCCGTTCACAAGCTGGCGGGGACGAACGCGTTCGCGAAATATCCACTGACTGACTATTTGGCTTCGGTCAGCGTAGGCGTTCTGGGAGAAGCCGCACTGCTTGACCTGAACTACGCGGAGGATTCCAAGGCAAAGGTGGATATGAACGTCGTCATGACGGGAGCCGGCGCGTTCGTCGAAGTCCAGGGCACGGGCGAAGAGCAGCCGTTCTCGCGAACGGAGCTGGACGGCATGCTGGCGCTGGCGGAGTCGGGCATCGCGAGGCTGATCGAGCTGCAGAAGCAAGCGCTCGGTGAAGCAGGCGCGCGGATCGGGACGGTGCGGACATGAGGCTTGAGCCGGGGGATACGCTGCTGGTCGCGACGCGCAACAAAGGCAAGACGGCCGAGTTCAGGGCGGCCTTCGCCGCGCTTGGCGTGAAGGTGGCCGATTTGACCGAATTCGAAGGCGGGAAGGATATTCCCGATATCGTCGAGGACGGCGATACGTTCGAGGCGAACGCCACGATCAAGGCAAGGACGGTGTCGCACGCCACCGGGCTGCCTGCGCTCGCGGACGACTCGGGCCTGTGCGTCGACGCGCTCGGCAGCGTGCCCGGCGTCTACTCGGCTCGCTACGCGGGCGAAGGCGCGACCGATGCGGACAACAACGCGAAGCTGGTTCGAGAGCTGCGCGCCGCAGGGGCTTCCGTGCCGGCGGCAGAAGCGGGCGGCGCGGAGGATGCGCTGAGCACGGCGCGCTTCGTGAGCTGTCTCGTCCTCTACAAGCCGGGCGGCGACACGCTGAGCGCGGAGGGGGCCGTCGAGGGCATCGTTACCGGGGCGCCGCGGGGCGACGGCGGGTTCGGTTACGACCCGCTGTTCTGGCTTCCATCGCACGGCAGATCGATGGCGGAGCTGAGCGTTGGCGAAAAAAACGCGATCAGTCACCGCGGGCAAGCGCTGGCGAAGCTGCTTCGCCTCCTGGGCGCGCCTCAAGCGGAGAGCTGAGTCGTTCAGGCTAGCCTAGATAGGCGGCTGAAGGGGCGCGGTTTTGAGGCTTCGTTTGCGTTTTCAGATCCGCTAACAAACATCAAAAGGGATGAGGCAGCGTCATTTCTGCTTCATCCCTTTTTGCGATTCGCGACAGTAAGCGCAACTTCGGCATGCCGGAGCTATTCGCTGGCTTGCAGTCTCTCTTCGGCATGCCGGAGCTATTCGCTGGCTTGCGGCCTCTCTTCGGCATGCCGGAGCTTTTTGCCGGCTTGCAGCCCTAAAGCCTGCATTTATACATGTATTTTCTACCGAACAGCGGCACCCGATGAAATACCTGCAAATGTGCAGGTAAATTCAGCGCACAAGCCGGAAACGGGGCTGAAGGAGGAAAATAACTGCCTTTTTGCATCTATCCGCTTTAAAAGGGCCGACATCGGCAGAAAAAGATGTATATTTGCAGGCATTGCGGAAAAGGACCATACCGCGGGCGACGATACGTGGGCCTTACAAGCCGAATCCGTTAAACGAGCCGGACTTTATATTCCTGCAGCCAGTAATCCACCTGCAGCAGATAGGCGAACAGCTGCGGTCCGCTCATGAGCTGTCCGAACCAGGGCAAATTGGTGCTGGCATCGGCCGTCTCGGCGATCTGACGGACCTTTTTCCCGTCGATCAGCTGCAGCAGCGGAGACGAGGTGTCGTCGAGGCGCTCCAGCAAGCGCGTTTTGACCGCGGACAGGTAATTCGGATTATGCGTTTTCGGATAAGGGCTCTTTTTGCGATACAGCACATCGTGCGGCAGTACGCCCTCGAGCGACTTGCGTAGGATACCTTTTTCCCGGTCGCCGGCCTGCTTGATTTTCCACGGGACGTTAAATACGTAATCGACCAGGCGGTGATCGCAATAAGGCACCCGCACTTCGAGCCCCGCGGCCATGCTCATCCGGTCCTTGCGGTCCAGCAAGGTCGGCATGAATCGGGTGATGTTCAGATACGACATGCGGCGCATGAGACGCTGCTCCTCGTTTTCGCCGGGCAGCGCCGGCACCTCGCTTACGGCCTGGGCATAACGGTCGGCTACGTATTCCCGCGGCCGGACCGTCTCGAGTACGCCGGGCGACAGGATGCTCTCCCGGAGATCCACGGACAGCGACCAGGGGAACGTGCCCGCTTCCAGCGCTTCCTTGCGATGGAACCACGGATAGCCGCCGAACACTTCGTCCGCGGCTTCGCCGGAGACGGCGACAGTTGCGCCCTTTTTGATCTCCTTGCAAAACAGGTACAAGGAAGCGTCGATATCCGCCATCCCCGGATAGTCCTTGGCGCGGACGGCCGCCTCGAGCGCTTCGACGAGCTCGGGCGTATCGAATTGAATCGGATGATGGACGGTGCCCAGATGCTCGACCATCCGGGCGATCCACGGTGCGTCGGCGTTCGGCTGGAAGGCGTGCGCTTTAAAATGCTTGTCGTTGTCGACGTAATCGACCGAATACGTGTCGACGTTGCCCTGTCCCGTGCGGTTGTAATAAGCGACGGCGAGCGCGGTCAGGGCGCTGGAGTCAAGACCTCCGGACAGCAGCGTGCATACGGGCACGTCGGAGGCGAGCTGGCGCTCGAGCGTATCGGCCAGCAGCTCGCCGATGCGAGCGGCCGTCGTCGCTTCGTCGTCCTCGTGTTCGCGGCTCTCAAGCTGCCAGTAGGTCCGGATGCGCAGGCCGTCCCGGTCGAAAAGAAGCGTCTGGCCCGGCTTCAGCTCGGACAGTCCGCGCCAGATGCCATGGCCCGGCGTCCTGGCTGGCCCGAGCACGAACAGCTCGGCAAGGCCTTCGCCGTCAATCGCGGGCTCTACGTCCGGGTGCGCCAGTACGGCCTTCGGCTCCGAGCCGAACAGCAGCCGGCCTTCGTCCTGCCGGTAGAAGAACGGCTTGACCCCAAGACGGTCGCGCGCGGCAAACAGCGTTTGCTCGAGCGAATGCCAGACGGCGAACGCAAAAATGCCGTTTAACCGCTCCACGCAGGCCGGGCCCCATTCGATGTAGGCTTGCAGCAGCACTTCCGTATCGCAGCTCGTCTTGAACGCGTAGCCGAGGGAGAGCAGCTCCCTTTTGAGCTCGGGCGCGTTGTACAATTCTCCGTTATAGACAATGACGCAGTCGTGTTCGTCCGCTTCCTTCGACGGACGTACCATCGGCTGCGCGCCGTTCGCCGGATCCATGACGGACAGGCGCCTGTGTCCGAACGCGCAATGGCGGGAGAGCCACGTTCCCGAGGCGTCGGGGCCGCGCAGCTCCAGCGTTTCCGTCATGCGCTCGAGCACGTCGGCCTGTTGCGTCAAGTCCCGATTCCAATCGATCCAGCCTGTTATTCCGCACATAGCCTATCGCAACCTCCCCGCTGGTATTGCCTGGCTGCCTTATAAATGGGGCAAAACCAATCATAAGATGTGTATGCGGAATTCAGAGTAAAATGTCTGTCCTTGCGGAAAAATTAAGAACGGACGTCCGAAAGGAGAGGAATGCGGCCATGTTGACGGTTAGGCACGCCGCTTTTCGAAGAGTGCTGGCGAGAGGCAGGCAGCTGTACGGCGAGGTAGAGGTGCATACCGACCTGGCGCGCGCGCCGAGGCTGCTGGTTTATTTCCGGAAGGAAGACGACGGCAGGCTGCAGCTCGTCCGCGTGATGAAGGAGGATTCCTTCCTGGAACCGGATCTCATCGGCGTCGCCGATCTCCCCGTCTATGCCGCGACCGAGGATGTGACGGAGCAGCTGTTCAGCGGACCCGACCATGCGGCGGGAGAAGACAGGCACATCTTCGGTCGTCAGATCGTCGCGATCGGCGAGGTGCGGGAGGCGCTCGAGCAAGCGCTCGTCTGAAGGCCGGTCAACAAAATGAATGAGAGGAGGGATTCGGATGCCTGGCAAAAGGAAGAAAAATAAAGGCAACAGCTACGCCGAGCGGGGCGAGGAATTCGCTGAGGCGGTAATCAAGTCGACGGAAGGCAACCATCCGGCGCAAAATGCGCCTGCGTCTCCCCACAACCGATAATCGGAAAATCGCTGTGGCATTCATGCAACTTGGCGGTCGGCCGCCTCGTCTTATTTTCCAAACGGGAAAATAAGGGAGTCTGGAAAATATGTGCGCGACCTCATTCGGACATCGAACAGCGCGGCGAGTCTTGATCGCCGCGCTGTTCGTCATGGCGCCGGCCTGGCTGAGCGCCTGCAGCGCTAACGACAATGCGGAGAAGGCGTTGACGTCGCAGGCTTCCGCTTCATTCGAATCCGGGACGGCTAATTCAGCCTCTGGCGCGTCGCGGACGGTGGCCTTCGACGACGAAGCCGGGAAAGCGGCCGTGTCGCTGCCGCTGGTCGGCGTACCGACCGAATACGGCGTTGACGTGGACGGTTCGCCGCCCACGATACTGCCGGCTGCGGATCTGCCGGCCCAAGGTTTTGTCGTTCCGAAGAAGCTAGCGTCCAAGCTGGCCGTCTATTGGATGAATCTAGGTTACGACGACCGGGGATTCATGATGCTTGCGCCGAAGGGATGGACGGTCACAGGGTCCGTCGGCGCAAACGGCTCGTTCGGCATGCATGCCGAAAATCCGGCGGATGCGGGGCAGTTTCTGGATACGATCGATACGGCGGGCAGCTGCCAAGGCTGCGCGATCGCCGATATCGGCGCCTACTTTCCCGAACTGGCGAAATGGGCGGAGGAACAGGGATTTCCTGCGGATAAGCCGAAGACGTACCTCTCCTCGAAGCCGATCGGCGACCGGATGATCGAATTTACCGAGGCGCCGGGGAATGAGCACGGCGGATACGGTTTGCTCGGGGCCGCTTACGAGGAGCATCAAGGAGGCAGCTTGTTCAGAACGGCCAGAACAGGGTATGCGGAGGCGGATCAAGCTGTCGCCGAGACGATGATCGCTTTTTACGAATGGATGTACGGCGATCGTTAAGGCGCTTACTTGAGCGCGGTCAGGATGACGCCGACCGTGATCAACCCGATGCCGATGCCGTTCAGCAGCGTGATTTTTTCCCCGAGGAATAGAAATGCGAGCAGCGCGGCGATAACGACGCTGAGCTTGTCGACGGGGCCGACCTGCGCGACCTTGCCGTATTTGAGCGCGAGGAAATAAAACATCCAGGATACGGCGCCGGCCACGCCGCTGAGCGCAACGAAGGTTAACGCCTTTTTGTGTCCCCAGACCGTACCCAGTTCGGCCCATTTCCCTTGGACGACCACTACGCCGAGCATGAAGACGGCCATGATGACGGAGCGCACGGCAGTCGCCGCGTTCGAGTCGATGTTCTGCAATCCAATCTTGCCGAAGACGGCGACGAGCGCAGCGGCCGCTGCCGATAGCAATGCATAGATCAGCCAAATTCCCATTTGCGAGAAAACCTCCATATACGATGGTATGTACAACGCCGCCCGCGCCGTCACCGCAACGCATGATCTTTGTTATAATAGAAAGAAAGCGATTTTGAACGCTAGATCACGGCAGCATGGAGGCAGACGGCTTGGCACATTTATACTTCAAGTATGGCACAATGAACAGCGGGAAATCGATCGAAATCATCAAAGTCGCGCACAATTACGAAGAGCAAGGAAAGCGCGTGCTTCTTTTTACCCCCGCGATCGATACGCGCATCGGCACCAACCTTGTCGGCTCGCGCACCGGCATGACGCGTCCCGCCATTCCTGTGGCGGCGGATACCGATTTGTTCGAACTCGTGCGATTGGAGCAGAGCCGCGGCGGGCAGCGCATCTCCTGCGTGCTCGTGGACGAGGCCCAATTTCTTAATAAGCGGCAGGTGCTGGAGCTCACATGGATCGTCGACGAGCTCGACATACCCGTGATGGCGTTCGGCCTTAAAAACGATTTTCGCAACGAGCTGTTCGAAGGCAGCTACAACCTGCTCGTCAACGCGGACAAGATCGAAGAAATCAAGACGATCTGCTGGCACTGCGACCGCAAGGCTACGATGGTGGTCCGGTCCGTCAATGGCGTGCCGGTGAGCGAGGGCGACCAGATCATGATCGGCGGCAACGACGATTACAAGCCGGTGTGCAGGAGCTGTTATCGCAAGACGTTTCACGGCGGGCTCTAGGCGGATGTTCCGACGAAATGGATCAATCCCCAAGTCTCGTATGCGAGGCACGGGGATTTTTTCCTTTTAGACGGGCGGATAAAGCGGGGAGCGGGTGACCAGCCTAACCTTCAGTTCTCATTAACTGGACCTATCGTCCGACTGGAGGCTTATACGTGTATTATTACAAGGAAGAGCTCATCAATATTATTAAACCCGACAAACCAGATCCATCGGCCGCAAAGGTGCTGCAGGAGACGCTCGGCGGACAATTCGGCGAGATGCGCACCATGATGCAATACTTTTTTCAGAGCTCGAACTTTAGAGGAAAAGAGAAGCAGTATCGCGATCTGCTGCGAGGCGTATTCCTTGAAGAGATCGCGCATGTGGAGCTCGTGCAAAACACGATTAATCAGCTGCTGAACGATGCCGGACTGTCCGAGCCCGGCGCTGCCGGCTCGGATGCCGCGCCGATCGACGAAGCGATCAAGCATGCCAATCCCCATCATTTCATCATGGGCGCCAAAAGCTCGCTTCCGGTGGACGCCGGCGGCAACCCCTGGAACGGATCGTGGGTTTACAGCCACGGCAACCTGATCGCGGATATGCTGGACAACGTCGTGCTCGAATCGACGGGCGTGCTGCAGAAAACGAGAATATACGAGATGAGCGCGAATCAGACGTTCCGCGAAACACTCGGTTTCCTTATCGTGCGCGACAACGCGCATCAGAACGCATTCGCCAAAGCGCTCGAAACGCTTGGCGTCGATTGGGGCAAGGCATTCCCCGTCCCGAACTACGACATTAACAAGTATCCGGAATGCCGCAAGTTCGTCGAAATGGGCTACCACAACGTCCAATTCAACTTTCGGCTGGATCCGACCCGGATCGGAGAGATATTCCAAGGCCAATCCCCAAGCCGCAACGGGGGGCCGCTGTCGGTGACGCCGCCGCCGCAAGGCTTCCCGGTGCCGCAGCTGCCGGATATGCCTAACGAGCACGCTCCGGGACTTGTCGACATGATGCGTTAAAGGGAGTTGCCGATAAAGGAAGTTGCCAAGAAGTCCCGACGGCTTTGGCCGGCGGGACTTCTTGGCGTGCAGCGCGCTTGTGGTCATGCGTGCCGTACGGAGTGTGGAAATGCAATCAGTCCGAATGTACATTGTGCCGCAGCGCGTCCGATGCGACCGACAAGCCTGCATAGTCGCCGATCCGGTCGCCGAGCGCCGCAGGCAGGACGCTGCATGCGTCCAGCGCATGCGTCAGCGCCTCCCGCCGCAACGCGGCTTGCATCGGCGGTTCGAGCAGCGGGCGCAGCTTCGCGTATATGCTGCCTATCACGATGCGCGCGGGATTGAACAGGTCGACGAGCACGGCAAGGCCCTGGCCCAGGCGGTCGCCGCAGATGCGCAGCGCCGCAAGCGCGGTCTCGTCTCCGGCTTGCGCCGCTTCGCCAACGTGCTGTGCCGTGATGCCGCCGAGCTCGGAGACGGAGCCGCAATAGGCTGTCGTGCGGCCGCGCTGCAGCTGTTCCAACGCTAGCGAAGCCGCAAGCTGGGCGATGCCGCCGCCGCTGCAGAAGCCTTCGAACGAGCCGAGCTTGCCGTAGCCGACCGGACCGAATTCGGACAGCCGGATATGTCCGGCTTCTCCGGCCATGCCGCTCGCGCCGGCATATAGCCTGCCGTTCAGGATTAGTCCGGCGCCAAGGCCCGTACCGAAGGTCAGGAAAACCATATGGTCCGTACCTCGGCCCGCTCCCCATTGCCATTCCGCCAGTGCGCAGGCGTTGGCATCGTTTTGCAGCGCGACCGGCACGTCATGCCGCTGCCGGACGGCGCCGACGATGTCGACCAGGTCCCACCCGGGCAGATTAGGCGGGGAGAGGATCAGGCCGCGACCTGCATCGAGCGGACCGCCGCAGCTGATGCCGACGGCGTCCGGCGTGGCGGCACCGGCTGCGGTAAGCAGCGCCTCCAGGCGGTCAAGCAGGCTGCCGATCATCCAGTCCGGCGTGCCGGAGGTAGGCAGCATATGCTTGCCGACGATCTCGATGCCGTCCGCCGTCGGTCGTCCGAGGCTGACGGCGCACTTCGTGCCCCCGATATCAATGCCAGCGAGCAGCTTCATGAAGCGAACAACGCCTCCTCGATCGCGATGCACAGCGCATGATAGATCGGCAGATGACGCTCCTGAACGTCCGGCGTCGTATCGGCCGGGACGGAGATCGCAGCGTCGCACAGGGCTGCGAGCCTGCCGCCGGAACGGCCCGTCATGCCGATCACCGGGATGCCGGCAGCTCTGGCGGCTTGGGCTGCGCGCATGACGTTGGCGGAGTTGCCCGACGTGCTGATCGCGATCAGCGCGTCGCCCGGTTGCGCGTAGCCGAGCACCTGCTGCGCATAGACGAGCTCGGCGTCAAGGTCGTTGGCGACGGCGGTGCACAGCGCCGCGTGCGCGGAGAGCGAGATTGCCGGGAGCGAGGCTTGCAGCCGCGCGGCGAGAAGGCGGCCTTCGCCTGGCAGCGCGGCTTCGAAGCGCGCGCATTCGTCGGCCGAAAGCGGTCTTTTTTTCATAAAGCCCTTCATTAATTCTCCGACGATATGATCGCAGTCGGCCGCGCTGCCGCCATTGCCGCAGAGCAGCAGCTTGCCGCCGCCGCGGTAGACAGTAAGACAGATGCGAAGGGCGGCGTCGAGCTCGGCTTCGAGCGTATGAAGTTCGGGATAGCGTGAGAATAAAGGGTGCCAGACAGTGACAGTCATAGGGAAGCCTCCGCCGCTTAAAGAATGATGATGGATTCCTTCCTAGTGTAGCGGGGAAGCCGGCGCTTCTTCTTGTCTTTTTATCCTGCGGATTGCACTTTTTTCGGAAAGTTTACGGATGATCGTCCTGCGTCAGGCTGCCGTCCCGCTTGCGGGACGCATTCGGGGATATGCCGCGGTACTGCTTGTACACCCGGATAAAATAGGCGAGTGAGCCGAAGCCTGCACTGTAGGCGATCTCCGTAATCGGCAGCGAAGAACCGGCGAGCAGTCGGTCTGCATAGGACACGCGTAGCCGCTGTACGTATGCGCTGAACGTCTCGCCCGTCCAATCCTTGAACTTCTCGCTGAAATAGCCCGGGGACAGATGCAGCTGCGCCGCCGCGTCGGCGAGGCTAAGAGACTCCCGGTAATGAAGATGAATATAGCGCAGCGCTCTTCTGACCTCGTGCTCACGGACGCTTGATCGCGTCGTGCCGCTTCCGTCCTTGACGCGTTCGCTCGCGCGCAGCAGATCGATCACGATTCTGCCTAGCGTGTAACGCATTGCGGCTGTCCGGGCGAGCGCCGTCCGCTCCGTCTCCTGGCGAAGCCGCGCCAGCTCGGCTTCGAGCATTGAGGTCGCTTCATCGCCGAGCTGTACGGCGAGCGGCCCGGGAGCTTCCAGCAGCAGGCCGTGCAGCTCGTCGTCCAGCAGCGCTCCCGCAAACTTGCAGTTCACGAGCCGAAGGGCGCTTCCCGGCGCCATCGTGACCTCATGGGCATCCGCAGGCGACAGCAGCGTAAAAGTTCCCCGCGAGAGCGCCATCCCGGCTCCGTTGATGCGCTGCCTGCCTGCGCCCGACAGGATCAGCTCCATCTCGTAAAAGTCGTGCGCATGAAGCTCCCAGTTGCGGACAATCTCGTATTCCGACACGGCCAAAGCTTCGCCTTGGTTCAAAAAGTCGGCTGCGCTGAGCCGTTCGAGCCACTTTCTGGACACGGCCTTCTCCTCCTGCGATCGAGCGTTTCCTCTCCCAACTATACTACGATGCGATTGCGATGCGGAATTTTAAAAACCGAAAAAAGTGCAACTTTTCCAGCTGTCCGTCAAGCCTGTAATTGTCGCGGGAATGTATAATTTTGTCGTAACGCATCATGCCGGAGGAGGCTGTGAAATGAGGATTGTTCAACTGAATGCGGATTGGAAGCTGTATTCGCTCCCGCCGGGCTCGCCCGGAATCGGGACGCCTGCGGAGCTGCCCGGTAGCGGCATCGCGCCGGTTCCCGCGACGGTGTCGGGCAATGTCGAGCTGGACCTGCAGGCGGCGGGACTGCTGCCGGAGGATCTCTTCTACTCTGACCGGCTGCGCGAGGTGCGCAAGCTGGAGCTTTACGACTGGTGGTACGTCGGCACGTTCGAGACGCCGCCGGAAGCGACGGATCTGCCCGCGTTGCTCAGGTTCAACGGCGTCGACTGCCTGGCGCATTATTGGCTGAACGGAGAGCCGCTCGGCGCAAGCGACAATATGCTGATCGAAGCCTCGTTCGAGGTCGGCGGAAGGCTGCGGCCAAGCGGGCTCAACGAGTTGGCCGTGCGCATCTCTTCGCCGCTGCTGCATGCGCTGGAACAGACCTACGGGCCCGGCATGGCCGCGCAGCCGACGAACTGGGAGCGGCTGCACGTGCGAAAGGCGGGCCATATGTATGGGCTCCGGCGCCGGCTTCAAGGCGTCCCTATCTCGGGCCGGGCTGAACAAGCGAAAAAGAGCCGAAAACCCTAGGAATGAAGGGTTCTCGGCTCTTTTTTACGTATATAAACCATACGGTACATTCAAAAATGGCGTCCCAAGAGGGATTCGAACCCCCGACCGCACGCTTAGAAGGCGTGTGCTCTATCCAGCTGAGCTATTGGGACACAGCTTGATTATATTACCACAGGTGCCGTGCTTCGCTCAAGTACAAATTTATATTTTTGTCGCGTGACCGGCTGGCACGCGGAGCGCTTTGCGCATATGCCTGTACGGATGGCCATTAATGGATATGCGCTTGTCTTCTTCGAACCCGAGCCGGGCGTACAGGGCGCGAGCACCTTCCTTTTCAATGTCCACGTTCAGTCCGATTGCGGCGTATTCGCGCGCGACAGCCTCCTGCTCCGCATGGCGGATAAGCGCCTTGGCGAATCCGCGGCCCTGATACGCCGGGGAGACTGCGACGGCATCGATATAATATTCGTCTTCGTCCGCTTCGGGATCTTGAACGGCATCTTCGAAGCCTGTTTCGTTTAGCCACTTCGTTATAGGCGCATAGAGCGAATCCGCTTGATCGCCGCCGTAACACAGGATGGCGCCGGCGGGTTCGTTTCCTTCGGCGACAAGCAGCGCGTGGCGCTCGGCGCTGAACCGATTGCCCGGCGTCCGATAATATTGGGCCAGCTTGGCGAGCACGGCCGCCTCGGTGCGTTCGCCGGTAAGCCTATATGCGATATCTTCAATAGCCAGCAGCACCAGCTTGGACACCGCTGCAGCGTCGGATGGACCTGCGGGTCTGATATGCATTGCGCGCATCCCCCATTTTCATATTTAAGAGCGGGAACAAAAAAGCCTCTGCCGCAACAGAGACTCGTCGGATATGCGGTTGGAGCGGGTGATGGGAATCGAACCCACGCCTCAAGCTTGGGAAGCTGGCGTTCTGCCATTGAACTACACCCGCACAGCAGTAGTATAATAGCATAGCTTGGCCGCGCTAAGCAATGCTCCGCTTTTTTTATTTGCCTCGTCTTCGTGATATAATTCCTGAATCGGACTGATCTAGCAAGCACTCGGACAGCGATGGAGGAAGGGGTTCGCGGCGTGTCGGACTTCACCGGGGACAATCTGGTCTTGTTTCCCAAGACCTTGGACTATTATCAGATACAATTGACGCGCATGCTCGAGACGGAGCGATACGGCGAGGCCAAAGGCCTATTGGACTTCCTGCTTCAGTGCGGAGGCGAGGCGGAGAAGCATCATACCGAGTGGCAGGCGCTGCTTGGGTGGCTGGAGGCAGCCTTTCCGGAGGCGACGGCAACCGGGGGGCCGGGAGAAGAGACCGATGACGCCGGGCAGGAGGACGAGGACGCGGATTCTGTGCTCAGGCAGCGTGTACTGGACCGGGCAGCCGAGGATCCCGCTTACTTGCAGCGGCTCGTTTCTATTCTTTTCAATGACGAGGACCCGGAGCAGCAACTGCTGGCGCTGGGCCAAATGGCGCATCTCCCGGGACCCGAAGCCGAAGAGGCGTTGCGAAGATGGCTGTCCGAACGCGAGCATCATCCGCTCGTGCAATTCCGCGCGCTGCAGATGCTTCGCAGGTTCGGGGCCGGAGGGACGGCGGTCATGCTGCGGGACGGCGAGACGTTGACACTTGAGATCGAGGAGACGCCGCTGTCGTTCGAGGAATTCCCCCAGGCGGTGCTTGAGGTGCCTGAGCGGCTGAGCCGAATGGCGGAAGTGTCCGATCCGGCCTTGTCCTACTTTGCGGATGAGATGTGGCGGGAATGCGTACAGGCGGCTTACGGATCCAACGTCTTCAAATGGATGATGGAAGCCGACGACGGCGCCTCGGATCTGTGGGCCGCGGCGCTTCACCAGCATCTGCAGGAGAAGCTCCATGGACTGACGGGCGACGAATGGACGCGGGAACAGTACGGCATTACGGGAGAGCTGCGGTTCCGGTATGAGCAGGCGCTGCGCTGGCTGAGGATGTACGGAGCGGACACGGTCTGATCCGTAGCGTTTTTGCCTTGAATTCGCAGCCAGTCTTGTTCTATAATAAAATGGTTTATGTCAATCGGCCGCATCTGGCGGCAAGACGTCTTCGGAGGGATTGAATATTATGCAAGCAAAATGGGAAAAAATAGAGAAGAACCTTGGCGTTCTGGAGGTCGAGATCGACGAGGCGAAGGTCGCCGAGGCGCTTGACAAAGCCTTCAAGAAAGTCGTTCAAAAAGTAAACGTGCCTGGCTTCCGCAAAGGCAAAGTACCGCGCGGCATCTTCGAATCCCGCTTCGGCATCGAGAGCCTGTACCAAGACGCGATCGACATTCTGCTTCCGGGCGCATACAGCGAAGCCGTCGAACAGACGGGCATCGTGCCTGTAGACCGTCCTGACGTAGACGTCGAGCAGTTCGGCAAGGGACAGTCCTTCATTTTCAAAGCTAAAGTTACCGTTAAGCCTGAAGTAAAGCTGGGCGAGTACAAGGGTCTTGAAGCCCCTGCTGCGGACAACGAAGTCAAGGAAGAAGAAATCACCGCCGAACTCGAGCGCCTTCAGAACCGCCATGCAGAGCTTGTCGTCGTCGACGAAGGCCCTGCGCAAAACGGCGACACGACGATCATCGACTTCGAAGGCTTCCTGGACGGCGTGCCGTTCGAAGGCGGCAAGGGCGAGAGCTATTCGCTTGAACTGGGCTCCGGCTCCTTTATTCCAGGCTTCGAAGAGCAAGTCGTCGGCCTGAACATCGCCGAGGACAAGGACATCAACGTCACGTTCCCTGAGAACTACCAAGCCGAGAATCTGGCCGGCAAGGAAGTCGTGTTCAAGGTGAAGCTGCACGAGATCAAGCGCAAGAACCTGCCTGAACTGGACGACGAGTTCGCCAAGGACGTCAGCGAGTTCGACACGTTCGACGAATACAAAGCGGACCTGACGAGCAAGCTGAAGGAGCGCAAGGAAAAAGAAGCCGAAGCCGCCAAGGAAAATGCCTTGATCGACAAAGCTGCCGAAGGCGCAGAGCTTGAGATTCCGGGCGCGATGATCGAGTCCGAGATCGACAGCATGCTGAAGGACTTCGAGAGCCGTCTTCGCATGCAAGGCATGACGCTGGATCTGTACTATCAATTCAGCGGCCAGGACGAGGAAGCGCTGAAGGGTCAAATGCGCGTCGACGCCGAGAAGCGCGTCCGCAACAACCTGGTGCTCGAAGCGATCGCGAACGCGGAGAACCTGGAGATCACTGAGGACGAGCTGTCCGCCGAGCTGGACAACCTCTCTACGATGTACAACCGTTCCGCCGACGAGCTTCGCACGATCTTCGGCTCCAACGGCTATATCGACACGCTGAACGCCGACCTCAAGGTCCGCAAGGCCGTCAAGTTCCTGCTGGAGAACAGCAAGACCGCATAATCGCCGCAGGGTCCGACGCAAGGTCGGCCCGGCTCATAATCATGAGGCACGTGATCATCGCGTGCCTCATTTTTAACCCTACATATGCTCGCAATATAATTGAACAGAGCGGTTTTTTCGCCGACATGACATTCGGGTATGAACATGTTAGAATATTACCGAATCGCGAAGTCCATTTCAGAAAAGAGGTTGGCGCGTATGGCATTGGTCCCTATGGTTGTTGAACAGACTAACCGCGGAGAGCGGTCTTATGACATCTACTCGCGGTTGCTGAAGGACAGAATCATATTTCTAGGCAGTGCGATTGATGACGATGTCGCCAATCTCATCATGGCTCAGCTGTTGTTCCTCGCCGCAGAAGACCCGGAGAAGGACATCCATCTTTATATCAATTCCCCTGGCGGTTCGGTCACGGCCGGCATGGGTATTTACGATACGATGCAGTATATCAAGCCTCCGGTGAGCACGATCTGCGTCGGCATGGCCGCTAGCATGGGATCTCTGCTGCTGACGGCGGGCGCTCCCGGCAAGCGCTTCGCGCTTCCGAACAGCGAGATCATGATTCACCAGCCGCTCGGCGGCGTGCGGGGGCAGGCTTCCGATATCAAGATCCATGCCGATTGGATCGTCAAGACCAAGGAGAAGCTGAACAAGATCTATGTGGACCGGACCGGACAGCCTTACGAGAAGATCGAGCGGGATACCGACCGCGACAACTTCATGAGCGCCGACGAAGCGCAGGCTTACGGGCTGATCGACAAGGTCATCTCTTCTCCGACCAACGTATAAGGAGTGATTCCATGTTTAAGTTCAACGACGAGAAGGGCCAGCTGAAGTGTTCCTTCTGCGGCAAGTCGCAGGACCAGGTTCGCAAGCTGGTAGCCGGACCGGGCGTATATATATGCGACGAGTGTATCGAGCTGTGCACGGAGATCGTCGAGGAGGAGCTCGGGCACGAGGAAGAGCTCGATCTCAAGGATATCCCCAAGCCGATCGAGATTCGCAATATTCTCGACCAGTACGTCATCGGCCAGGAGCAAGCGAAAAAATCGCTTTCCGTTGCCGTTTACAATCACTATAAGCGGATTAACTCGCAAAGCAAGATCGAGGACGTTGAACTTCAGAAGAGCAACATCATGCTTGTCGGCCCTACGGGTTCGGGCAAGACGCTGCTCGCGCAGACGATGGCCAAGATCTTGAACGTACCGTTCGCGATCGCCGACGCCACTTCCCTGACGGAAGCCGGCTACGTTGGCGAAGACGTCGAGAACATTTTGCTGAAGCTGATTCAGGCTGCCGACTATGATGTAGAAAAGGCCGAGCGCGGCATTATCTACATCGACGAGATCGACAAGGTGGCCCGCAAGTCGGAGAATCCTTCGATTACCCGCGACGTATCCGGCGAAGGCGTCCAGCAGGCGCTGCTGAAGATTCTCGAGGGCACCGTCGCTTCCGTGCCTCCGCAGGGCGGACGCAAGCACCCGCATCAGGAGTTCATCCAGATCGACACGACGAACATCCTCTTCCTTTGCGGCGGCGCATTCGACGGCCTCGAGCAGCTCATCAAGCGCCGGATCGGCAAAAAGGTCATCGGCTTCAGCGCGGCCCTCGAAGGGCAAAAAGAGCTTAAGCCAGGCGAATATCTGTCTCTCGTTCAACCGGAGGACCTGCTGAAGTTCGGCTTGATCCCCGAGTTCGTCGGACGTTTGCCGGTTATCTCTTCGCTCGAGCCGCTCGACGAAGCTGCGCTGGTACGCATTTTGTCCGAGCCGAAGAACGCGCTGGTCAAGCAATACCAGAAGCTCCTCGAGATGGACAACGTCAAGCTCGATTTCGAGCAAGGCGCCCTCGAAGAGATTGCCCGCGAAGCGATCAAGCGCAATACGGGTGCCCGCGGCCTGCGTGCCATCATCGAAGGCATTATGCTCGAAGTGATGTACGAAGTGCCGTCCCGCGACGACGTCAATTCTTGCGTCATTACGGAGAAGGTCGTGCGCGACAAGATCGCACCCGAACTGACCAACAAGAAAACCAAGAAAAAAGAAGAGAGCGCTTAAGGCGCCTCTATTCCGCTCAAGTTCCACCCCGCCCCCTCGCGTATGCCGTGCGGAGGCGGGGTGGACTTATGCCTTTACGGGGTGAACTGAACCATGTATTTGCGTACGGATACCGTGCCGGTCCGCGTCGGCAACCTGACGATCGGCGGCAACAATCAAGTCGTGCTGCAGAGCATGTGCACGACGAAGACGGCGGACGTCGCGGCCACGGTGGCCGAGATCAAGCGTCTTGAGGAAGCCGGCTGCCAGATCGTCCGTGTGACGGTGAACAACAAGGAAGCGGCCGCCGCCATCAAGGAGATCAAAAAGCAGATCAGCATTCCGCTCGTCGCCGACATTCACTTCGATTACAGGCTGGCGCTGCTGGCGATCGAGAACGGCATCGACAAGGTCCGGATCAATCCGGGCAACATCGGCCGCCGCGAGAAGGTCGAAGCGGTCGTCAAGGCTTGCAAGGAACGGGGAATCCCGATCCGGATCGGCGTCAACGCGGGCTCGCTGGAGAATCATTTGCTTGAAAAATATGGATATCCGACTGCCGAGGCGATGGTTGAGAGCGCCTTGTTCCACATCGGCATTCTCGAAGAACTGGATTTCCACGACATTATCGTTTCTCTTAAGGCATCCGACGTTCCGATGGCGATCGAGGCTTATACCAAGGCGGCCCAGGTCATTAAATATCCGCTGCACCTCGGCATCACCGAAGCGGGCACGCTGTTCTCGGGTACGGTCAAGAGCGCTGCGGGTCTCGGCGTTCTGCTGAACGCCGGCATCGGCAATACGATGCGCATCTCGCTCAGCGCAGATCCGGTCGAGGAGATCAAGGTCGCGCGCGAGCTGCTCAAGACCTTCGGTCTGATTACGGACGCGCCGACGCTGATTTCTTGCCCGACATGCGGACGTCTGGACATCGATCTGTTTTCCGTGGCCAACGAGGTTGAGGAATATTTGTCCAAGCTGAAGGTGCCGATCAAGGTGTCCGTGCTCGGCTGCGCGGTCAACGGTCCCGGCGAAGCGCGCGAGGCCGACATCGGCATTGCGGGAGCCCGCGGCGAAGGCATGCTGTTCCGTTACGGCGAGATGATCCGCAAGGTGCCGGAGGCCGAGCTTGTCGGCGAGCTGAAGAAGGAGATCGACCACATCGCGGCCGTGTATGCCGAGACGGGCGAGATTCCGGGGCGCAAGCTGCATGCGCCGAAGCCTGGTGTCGCTGCCGGTACCGGCACCCTTTAAGGCCATCGTCGGACGTGAACGCGGCAGTCAGCAACAGATGAGAAAGCCCCGCTTTTATTTAGCGGGCACTAAAAAGCCCACCTTGCAAGAAAAGGCACGGTCACTCAAGAAATTGAGGAGACTGTGCCTTTTCCGTTTGTCACTAAAGCATCACGGAGAGCTGGTGATCGAATGATACGGCAACAACAATCGCCAAAGCATGGTCCGCACGCCAAGCTCTACGATATAATGATTTCCAAGGACAACCTGCTGCGACAGATTCGAGCTGTCGGACGTAGATCCCGTGCTCGTAGATGCGAGGAATAGGAAAAACCAGATAGACACTTACGATTTCGACGCACATCCTGGGTCTGCTGGGCATGCAACTGCAATTGCAAGGTGCCATGGCCAAATTTACCGTAAATCGGAGTGCCAATGGCCATCGATAGCCGTGCTGATGAATCCGCCGACAGCCGTTCCCAGACTCGTCCGACAGTCGTTCTCGTGGTCGTCCGGTAGTTGTTCGGTAGTCGTTCCGATGGGTCGTCGGTTGACATGCCTTTAGGTCGTCCGGTAGTCGTTCCGCTAACTCGTCGTTTGGCATGCCGATGGGTCGGCTAATGTGGCCCCAGCGACGTTCTTCCAGGATAATGCCTGCAAATATACATCTATTTTTGCTAAGATCGGCCCTTTTAGACTCGATAGCTGCAAGTACGCAGTTATTTTCCTCCATCATTCCGATTTCCGGCTTGTGTTTTGAATTTACCTGCATATTTGCATCTTTTTCATCGTGTACCGTCGGTCCGGAAAAAATACCTGTATAAATGCAGGTTTTTCATCCTGCAATGTTATTTAGCGGGGCTTTTTTCGCGTGTGGTGAGCGTCGCGGACGGCTGCCAATCGAATCGACCGCTCTTGGGTAAAAAAGGAGCAAGCGGTACCCTTCATCCCAGACTCGAAAAAGGAGGAATGCGACATCATGAATGAAGCGTCCATTGAAAGCATGTCATCCTGCATCGAAGACTGTCTCGCTTGCGTCATCGCGTGCAACGAATGCTACAGCGCATGTCTGGAGGAACCCCATTCCGCTAGCATGCGGAACTGCATCCGTCTCGACCGGGAATGCGCGGATTTGTGCGCGTTTACCGTGCAAGCGATAACGATGGGCAGCAGCTACCGCGCGGAACTCGTACTGCTGTGCGCGGAAGCTTGCCAGCGTTGCGGGGAGGCCTGCGCAGAGCATGATCATGAGCATTGCCGGCGCTGCGCGGAAGCTTGCTTGAAGTGCGCGGCATCCTGTCTCGGACTGGCGCAAGAGCTTAGCACGCGCCAACGTGAAAACGCAGGCGTATAAGGGTTAAGGCGTCCTGGACTCAAAGTATTTTCGCAGACCGGCCGTGGTTTTACGCGTTCGCTGCCAACCTCATCCTCGCATGACTATATCCGCCTGCAACCGGGCAATACTAAGAATTATGCTGCCAGCTTGCCGGTTGGACGGACGCGGGGATCCGCGACGCTAGTAGAGAGGATGAGGTTATATGGCACTGGGCACCGTTTTGATGCTCGTACAGGTGTTTTTCGCCGTCGTAATCGGGATTTACTTTTGGAATCTGCTTCGCAATCAGAAAACGAACAAGACGGCCGTCGACCGGGAGTCGCGCAAGGAAATGGATAAGCTGCGCAAGCTGAGGTCCATCTCGCTTACCAAGCCGCTCTCGGAAAAGACGCGCCCCGTCTCGATGAACGATATCGTCGGTCAACGCGAGGGGCTGCGCGCGCTCAAGGCCGCGCTGTGCAGCGGCAATCCGCAGCACGTTATCGTCTACGGGCCTCCCGGCGTCGGCAAGACGGCCGCGGCGCGGGTCGTGCTGGAGGAGGCCAAAAAGAATCCTTCTTCGCCGTTCAGGCTCGAAGCGAAGTTCACGGAGATCGACGCCACGACCGCCCGCTTCGACGAGCGCGGCATCGCAGATCCGCTGATCGGATCGGTCCACGATCCGATCTATCAAGGCGCCGGCGCGATGGGCGTCGCGGGCATTCCGCAGCCTAAGCCGGGGGCGGTTACCAAAGCTCATGGCGGAATACTGTTCATCGACGAAATCGGCGAGCTGCACCCGATCCAGATCAACAAGCTGCTCAAGGTGCTCGAAGACCGCAAGGTGTTCCTCGAGAGCGCCTATTATCATGCGGAGGATCCGAACATTCCGCTCTATATCCATGACATCTTCCAGAACGGGCTGCCGGCCGACTTCAGGCTCGTCGGCGCGACGACGCGGTCGCCAAGCGAGCTGCCGCCCGCGCTCCGCAGCCGCTGCATGGAAATCTACTTCCGGCCGCTGCTGCCGTCCGAGATCGGCGATATCGCCCAAAATGCGGTCGCAAAGATCGGGCTGCCGGCCGATCCGGAAGCTGTCGAGGTCATCAAGCATTATGCGACCAACGGCCGTGAAGCCGTGAATATGATCCAGCTGGCGGCGGGGCTTGCGCTGTCGGAAAATCGCCAGCGTATCTCGGCTTCCGACCTCGAATGGGTCGTCAACAGCAGCCAGTTGCCGCCGCGCCCGGACCGCAAGGTGCCCGACAAGCCTGCAGTGGGCTTCGTGAACGGCCTGGCCGTATTCGGGCCGAGCATGGGCGCGCTGCTCGAGATCGAAGTGACGGCCATCCCGGCGCTGCCTGGCAAAGGCGTCTATACGATCACCGGCGTCGTCGAAGAGGAAGAGATCGGAGGCGGGCAGCGTACGCTGCGGCGCAAGAGCATGGCGAAAGGGTCGGTCGAGAACGTGCTGACCGTGCTGCGCTCCTTCAATCTCAGGCCGGAAAATCACGACCTTCACATCAACTTCCCCGGCGGGACGCCGATCGACGGGCCTTCGGCGGGGATCGCGATGGCGGTGGCGATCGCATCGGCAATCACCGGCCAACCGATCGACAACAAACTCGCGCTTACGGGCGAGATCAGCATCCACGGGCGCGTGAAGCCGGTCGGCGGCGTGCTTGCGAAGGTCGAGGCGGCCTTCCAGTCCGGCGCGGATACGGTGCTTATCCCGAAGGAAAACTGGCAAGCGATTTTTGAAGGGCTGCAAGGCGTCAAAGTCGTTCCGGTCGAGACGGTGGAGGAAGTGTTCGTGCGCGTATTCGGCTCGGCGCCGCTCCGCCTTCCAGGCGAGCTGGAAGCTGCCGATCGGCCGATTGCGGCCGACGGATATGCTGCTGCTGCACCCGTGTCAATCCTCCACGCCGGTTCGCCTGCGTCCACGAATCCGCAGGATAGCGTGCGTACGCCTCATCATGGAGATAGCCGTCCCTCACCGGGTGCAGGCGTCTAAAAACCAGTTTCCGACAGCCGGTTAAGTGCGCCGTCCTTCGGGTCGGCGCCGCTCTTTTTTGCGGCGCGCAATTTCTTTTGATACAATGACTGAAGGGTTCGCCGCCGGCTGCTGGCGACCCTAACCATACCGGGCCATGCCGATATCGGCAGGCTTGAGGAGGTGCCGTCCTTATGGCTTCGAACAAGACGAAGAGCCGTTCACTGCCTTTGCTCCCTCTACGCGGGCTGCTCGTCTACCCCAGCATGGTGCTGCATCTGGACGTAGGCCGCGAGAAGTCGATCAAGGCGCTGGAGCAATGCATGATCGACGATCATATGATCCTGCTATGCTCCCAGTCGGAGATCAATATCGAAGAACCGACGCAGGAGGATATTTACCGCGTCGGCACGATCGCCAAGGTCAGACAGATGCTGAAGCTGCCGAACGGCACGATTCGCGTGCTGGTCGAAGGCGTCGTCCGCGCGGAGATCGAACAGTATTTGCCCAATGACGGCTTCTATGAGGTCGTCGCCCGGGAGCTCCCGGAACCGGATTCGAACGATTCCGAGCTGGATGCGCTTATGCGCGCGGTATTAAGCCAGTTCGAGCACTATATCAATCTATCCAAGAAGGTCACACCGGAGACGCTGGCCGCCGTATCCGACATCGACGAGCCGGGACGTCTTGCCGACGTCATCACCAGCCACTTGTCGCTCAAGATCAAGGACAAGCAGGAGATTCTCGAGACGGTCGAAGTGCGCAGCCGGCTGGAGAAGCTCCTCGACTTCCTGAACAACGAGCGCGAGGTGCTGGAGCTGGAGCGCAAGATCAGCCAGCGCGTCAAGAAGCAGATGGAGAAGACGCAAAAGGAATACTATTTGCGCGAGCAGATGAAGGCGATCCAGAAGGAGCTCGGCGAGAAGGAAGGCCGGGCGGGCGAGGTCGAGGAGCTGCGCAATCAGCTTGAGGAGAAGAAGCTCCCCGAGAAGATCGCCGCCAAGGTGGAAAAGGAAATCGACCGCCTCGAAAAGATGCCGGCTTCGTCCGCGGAGGGCGCCGTCATCCGCAATTATATCGAATGGCTTCTTGCCCTGCCGTGGAATAATTTCACCGAAGATCATCTGAATCTCTCAAAGGCCGAGCAGATTTTGGACGAAGCGCATTCCGGCCTCGAAAAGCCGAAGGAACGCGTGCTGGAATATTTGGCCGTACAGCAGCTTGTTAAAAAGCTCAAGGGGCCGATTCTTTGCCTGGTCGGGCCGCCGGGGGTCGGCAAGACTTCGCTCGGCCGTTCGATCGCGGCTTCCCTCGGACGCGAGTTCGTGCGCATCTCGCTCGGCGGCGTCCGCGACGAGGCCGAGATTCGCGGCCACCGTCGCACCTACGTCGGCGCGATGCCGGGTCGTATCATCCAGGGCATGCGCACCGCAGGCTCGATGAACCCGGTATTCCTGCTCGACGAGATCGACAAGATGGCGAGCGACTTCCGCGGCGATCCGTCGTCCGCGATGCTCGAGGTGCTCGATCCGGAGCAGAACGCAACGTTCAGCGACCACTACATCGAGACGCCGTTCGACCTGTCCAACGTCATGTTCGTGACGACGGCCAACGTCGCCCATCAGATCCCGCGGCCGCTGCTTGACCGGATGGAGGTTCTCTACATTCCGGGCTACACGGAACTGGAGAAGCTGGAGATCGCCAAGCAGCACCTCATGCCGAAGCAAAAGCGCGACCACGGCCTGGAGGAGGATCAGCTCCAGATCGACGAAGACGTGCTGATGCAGCTCGTACGCGGCTACACGCGCGAATCGGGCGTGCGCAATTTGGAGCAGCAACTCGCTGCGATATGCCGCAAGGCGGCCAAGATCATCGTCGGCGATCCTGAGCACCAAGCCGTCGTCGTAGACGCAGCCAAGCTCAAAGAGTTCCTAGGCCCGGCCAAGTTCCGCTACGGTATGGCGGAGCTGGAGGACCAGATCGGCGCCGTCACAGGCCTGGCCTGGACGGAAGTCGGCGGGGATACGCTCGTCATCGAGGTGACGGTGATGCCCGGTTCGGGCAAGCTGACGCTGACGGGCAAGCTGGGCGACGTCATGAAGGAATCTGCGCAGGCCGCATTCAGCTATACGCGCAGCCGGTCGATAGCTCTCGGCATCGATCCGCAATTCCACGAGAAAAACGATATTCACATTCATATTCCCGAAGGCGCGATTCCGAAGGACGGGCCATCGGCAGGCATTACGATCGCCACGGCTCTGATCTCGGCGCTTACGAACCGGCCGGTCAACCGCGAGGTTGCCATGACGGGAGAGATCACGCTCCGCGGGCGCGTGCTGCCGATCGGCGGCCTCAAGGAAAAGTCGCTCGCCGCCCACAGAGCAGGCATCAAGACGGTGCTGCTGCCCAAGGACAACGAGCGCGACCTTCGCGACATTCCGGACAGCGTGCGCAGAGAGATGACTTTTATCCCGGTGGCGCATATGGACGAAGTGCTCGAGCACGCGATGGCGACCAAGCTGAGCGACCTGCCCAGCGGAGACGAGCCGCTCGCCGGCGAAGTAACGATGCCGCGCGAGGGCGATAGGGAAGAGCTTCCCCCGATGGGGACGCATTGACGGGAGTGTACCGCTTCATATGAAGATCAAGTCCAGCGAATTTATTATCAGCGCAGTAGGACCCAAGCAATATCCCGTTGACGGCTTGCCGGAGATCGCTCTGGCAGGCCGTTCCAACGTCGGCAAGTCTTCGCTGATCAACCGCCTGCTGCTCCGGCGCAACCTGGCTCGTACGAGCTCGCAGCCCGGAAAGACGCAGCAATTGAATTATTATAAGATCAACGAAGAAATGTACTTCGTTGACGTGCCTGGTTACGGCTATGCCAAAGTATCCAAGTCGGAGCGAGAGGCTTGGGGCCGGATGATCGAGAGCTACTTGCGCCAGCGCGAGGAACTCAGGCTCGTAATCCAGCTGATCGATCTGCGGCATCCGCCCACCGCGCTCGACATTTCCATGTATGAGTGGCTGTCCCATTACGATATTCCGTTATGTGTCGTCGGCACCAAAGCCGACAAGCTCTCGCGCAATCAGGTGGCCAAACATGGCCGCATCATGCGGGAGACGCTCGGAATGCCGAAGGGCGCACCGCTCGTTTTGTTTTCATCGGAGACCGGAGAGGGTAGAGATGATTTATGGCGCATTATCGCCCACGCCGCTGATATTCCCACTGCTTCCCCTTCTGAATCGGAGCATGAACGGCAGGAAACCGAGGATAACGGTTAAATGTACGGTTCAATGCCGGGAGGAATCGATTTTTACGGCTTTTTTCGGCTAAATCGGGTTTTCTTCGGAAGATAAGAACCGACCGGATGTCGTATAATTAAAAAAGCAAGGAATCATCACCTTCGTGAACAAAATGGAATTGAGGAGATTTTTATGGCTAAGCGGGTAGCCACAGAGTATGTTAACGCCAGTCTTACATTGACAGAAGCCGAGATGCGAAGCTTAACCTCCCTATGCGGAACGCAGCAGCTGCGCCAGCAGATTTTTGTGCTGGAGAACGGCAACCAAGAAATGGTTCTAGAAGACGAAGCTGGCGGTGAATCGATCCGTTTAACCTTCGAGCGTCAAGGCGGCCGCTACCGTTGCTCTTTATCTTGCAGAGTCGTCCAGCCCGGTCTGACCGATGCGCTGCGCAAGATGGTGTCCTCTTACAAGGGAGATGCCGTCGTCAATCGGATTTATCCCGGATTTACGATGGTTTATCATTACTTAGGCGGCAAGGTCATGCGAATCGTCGAATGCAAGGGCGACACCGTTCGTACCGTATTCGAACATCGGGACGCATTGTCCGAGATGGAATCGCGCTACAAGCTGTGTGCGGTCGAGGAAGAGATCGCGATCGTCAGGAAAGCCGTCAACGAGCTGCTCGATCTGCGCAACGCATGTACGGACGCGCACGAGATTGCCGAGATCGACACGCGCCTGAAGCATCACAGCCGACTCTTGTTCGCACTTGAAGCTTAAATAACTATCATATGAATGCCGTGAAGAACCTGCCTTCTCCGAAGGCGGGTTTTTTATTAGAAGGGCGCACGTGCAGGCTGTTTGATAAGCACAATGTTTTTCGTTAAAAAAACAGTTGCATTTCACCCAGATAGATGTTATTTTTAGTTTCGTTGAAAAAAACAATAGGAACCAGGATTCACTCAGGAATGGAATGCGATTGTTTTGCAGATTCCCTCGAGAAGTGAATGACGTAGGTCCTAGCGGATGAAATCAGCTTCACATTTTATTCCTAGGAAGGGGGAACCGAACAGTGGAATACTCTACTTTCGGACGGCACGTTGCGGTTGATACCTGGGGGGTCGATTTCGATCTTCTGAACAGCGCTGAGCTTCTCCAATCGCATATGGTGGAGGCAGCCGAAGCTTGCGGAGCAACCGTTCTCTCGGTTCAAGCCAAACAATTCGAGCCACAGGGCGCGACGGTTCTCGTCATGCTGTCGGAGAGCCATCTCTCCATTCACACGTATCCTGAACGTGGTTTTGCCGCTATCGACTGCTACACTTGCGGCGAGACAGTCGATCCGCAGCTTGCGATCGATTATATGGTCAATGTACTCAAGCCTACGAGCACTCACGCCAAGAAGCTCATTCGCGGCGTCGGCGAGATAAAGGTCGAAGAGCCTGCTATCAAGCTCGCTGAATTGGTGTAAGTTTAGTAGAGCGCCTAACAGACGATGATGAAGCATGTTAGCCATGGGGCTTGTCCCCATGGCTTTTTAAATGCGATTCGCGGCAATCGACCGAGAATAGAATGAGGTTCCGACGACGACAATAGGAAGTATCGGAATCGACTGGATGTCGCAAAATATTCATCAAATCTTCAGAGCCGGCACGCCCGGCTATGCTATAATGAATCCTAGTTGGCGGGCAAGCCGGACGCGCTTTGCTTCGCATGAACGGCATCCAGACCTCAGGAAAAGGCAGGTGAAGTCCCGTGCATCTCATAGTCGTCGGTTTGAACTACAAAACGGCACCGGTGGAAGTCCGGGAACGCTTCGCGATTCCGGACGAGGAGCTGCCGCAGGCGCTGGACGCGCTGAAAGCGACGACGGGCATTTTGGAATGCGTCATTGTCGCCACCTGCAACCGCACCGAATTGTATGCGGTAGTCGACCGTCATACGCTGTGCGGGCATTATATCCGCGCTTTTATGGAGCAGTGGTTTAACCTGCCCCGCGAGATGTTCAACCGTCATCTCTACATGTACGAGGACGACCTCGCCAATCGTCATCTGTTCCGCGTCGCGTGCGGCCTCGATTCGATGGTGATCGGCGAGACGCAGATTCTCGGACAAGTCCGCGACGCGTTTTTCCTCGCGCGCGAGCGCAAGGCGACGGGCACGTTGTTCAACCGTCTCTTTCAGCAGGCGATCACGGTCGCCAAGCGCGCGCATACCGAGACGTCGATCGGCGAGAGCGCCGTATCCGTCAGCTACGCGGCGGTGGAGCTCGGCAAGCGGATTTTCGGCCGCTTCGACGACAAGAAGGTGATGATCCTCGGCGCGGGCAAGATGAGCGAGCTTACGGCGCAGCATTTGACCGCAGGCGGCGCCAAGGAAGTGTTCGTCGTCAACCGCACGCTGTCGCGCGCGGAAGAGCTCGCGGACAAGATGGGCGGCAAGGCGATGGGGATGGAAGAGGCGCTGCGCCGGATCGACGAAGCCGATATCGTCATCAGCAGCACCGGAGCGCAGCGGTTCGTACTGGAGCGGGACGTCGTCGCACGCGCCATGAAGAGCCGCAAGAAGAGACCGCTGTTCCTGATCGATATTGCGGTTCCGAGAGATATCGATCCCGCATGCGGCGAGCTGCCGGGCGTCTATCTGTACGATATCGACGATCTCGAAGGCATTGTCGAGAGCAATCTGGAAAAGCGCAGGCAAGAGACGGCTGCGATCGACGTCATGATCGACGCCGAGATGGAGTCCTATCGTCAATGGTACGCGACCCTCGGTGTCAGTCCGTTGATCCGCGGCCTTCAGGAGAAGGCTGCGGCGATCCACGAGGATACGCTGGATAGCTTGCTGCGCAAGCTGCCGGAACTGGACGAGCGGCAGGTCAAGGTGATTCGCAAGCTGACCAAGAGCATGCTGACGCAGATGATTCACGACCCGATCCTGAGGGTCAAGGAGCTGGCCGCGGAGAAGCGCAGCGAAGCATCGCTGGACCTGTTCGTACAGCTCTTCGCGCTCGAGGAGGAAGTCGCGCGCCTCAAGAACGAGGCGAAGGAGGCGGAGAAGGCGCGCACAGCCGGACAAGCTGCTGCAGCGGCTCCCGACAAGCAAGCCGCCTCCGCAGAGCCTCAGTCATTTCTGGCTCAGCTGGCCGGCGCGCTTCGCTGACCGGATCGCCGGCCTGGCCGGATTCGAGAGAAGCCGGAGGCGGTGCTGCATGTTAACGAATAATTGGCTGACGGATGCCATCATGTATATTTACGCCCTGAGTCTGCTGTTTTTCGTATCGGACGCCGCATATGGCAACCGAAACGGGAAACGGATCGGCACAGGGCTGCTTGTTTTTGTCTGGGTGCTGCAGACGGGCTTTCTCGTCGACTTGCTTCTTCGCCGCTTCGCGGTTCCCGAGGTGACGCTGCACGACTACGTCTTTTTCGTATCGTGGCTGCTCGTCTCCGTGTCGTTTGCCGTGAATCGGATCGTCCGTGCCGAACTGCTCGTCCTGCTCGTGAACGTTGTCGGGTTCGCGGTCCTCGGCCTTAATTTGATGGAGCGCTCTTCCGGGCAAGGGATCGCCTTGGCTCCGTCGGAGGTGGCGAGGCGGCTGCTCGTCCTCCATGTGAGCCTGATCACCGTCGCATTCGCCCTCCTTACCGTTTCCGCTGTCTGCGGCGCCATGTACCTATTTTTAAATTACAGATTAAAGAAGAAAAAGTGGGGCAGCGTGATGAACCGCATGCCGAGTCTCGAAGCCATCGACAAGTATGCGTTCAGATCGGGACTGTTCGGTGTGCCGCTTCTGCTGCTCGCGCTGTCTACGGGAACGGCCGCTTTGCTCGTCGACGGTCACGATGCCAAGCTGCTCGACGAGAAAGTGCTTTTGTCTTTTGTCGCGGGCGCCGTTTATATTTTCTATCTCCTGCGCAGATGGATCGGCAGAGACGATGCGAGACGCTGCGCGATATGGAATCTGGCCGGTTACGTTCTGCTTGTTTTGGACTTTTTTGCGAATTCGCTCTCATCCTTTCATCGTTGGTTATAGAAAGGAGACTACAGCATGCAGCGCTATTATCCGATTATGTTATCCGTAGAAAATAGCCGATGCGTCGTAGTAGGCGGCGGCGCGGTCGGCGAACGCAGAACGGGCGGCTTGCTGGAAGCGGGAGCGGATGTCTTGCTCGTGTGCCCGGAGATCGTCTCGTCCCGGCTGCGAGAATGGAAGGACGCAGGCGCGATCCGTCATTTGCCGAAGCCATTCTCCCCGGAGGATCTCGCGGGCGCCGCGCTCGTCGTTGCAGCGACCGGCATCGACGAGTTGAACGGCTGGATTTGCGACGAAGCGAAGCGGCGAGGCATTCCGGCCAACTCGGCTTCGGACGGCATGCGCGGAAGCTTTATCGTTCCGGCTGTGATCCGCAGAGGCGGCTTGCTCATGGCCGTCGGCACCTCGGGGGCGGGACCGGCATGGTCCGCACGCATCGCAAGCGAGCTTAAGGAGCGATACGGGCCTGAGTACGCCGAGCTGACGCGCAGGCTTGGCACCGTGCGGCGGCGCGTGCTCGCGGAGGTCGCCGACGCGTCCGAACGGCGAAGATTGATGAACGCGGCCGTATCGGATCGTGCCGTCCAGGCGTGGCTGTCGATGACCGAGCTGCCCGAGTCGGAAGCGCTGATCGAGATGCTGCGCGGCTGGGCCGACGACATTTAGGATCTGGATTGATGCTGAACGGATGACGAAATGATGCCAAAAAGATGCCGAACGAATGCCGAATTGGCGTTGTTTGGGCCGAGCGACGGAATATGAGACAATAGAAATTAATTAAAGGTTCATTTTCGATTTGTAAAGAAATACCGGGGAGTGTTGCAGCGAATGCGGAAGATCAAGGTTGGGACTAGACAAAGCGCACTGGCGATGACGCAGAGCGGACAGACGCTCGATGCGCTAAAGGCGCTGGCCATAGAGGCTGGACTGCCGCTAGACTTTGAGGTCGTGCCGATCGTCACGCGGGGGGACCGGATTTTGGACGTGACGCTGTCCAAGGTCGGAGGCAAGGGCCTGTTCGTCAAGGAGATCGAGGAAGCGCTGCTCGGCGGCGAGATCGATATCGCAATCCACAGTATGAAGGATATGCCGTTCGAGCTGCCCGAAGGCCTCGTGATCGGATGCGTGCCGCCGCGCGAGGACCCGCGAGACGCGCTCGTGAATCTGACCTCGAGCACGCTGTCGGATTTGCCGCCGGGCGCCCGGATCGGTACAAGCAGTCTTAGACGGTCCGCGCAACTGCAGTCCCGGCGCCCCGATTTTCGGATCGAATCGCTTCGCGGCAATATCGATACCCGGCTGCGCAAGCTGGCGTCCGAAGGGCTCGATGCGATCGTGTTGGCGGCAGCGGGCCTCAAGCGGATGGGGTGGAGCGAGCGCATCACGACTTACATCGAGCCGGAGGATTGCCTGCCTGCCGTCGGACAAGGCGCACTTGCCATTGAATGCCGGGCGTCCGACCAAGAGGTGCTGGCACTGTTGGCCAGGTTGAACGATACCGCTGCAGCGCGCGCGGTGGCTGCAGAGCGCACGTTTTTGGGATTGCTGAACGGCGGTTGTCAGGTGCCGATCGGCGCGTACGCCACCGCCGAGTCGGCGGCGCCCGATGCGGTAGTCTCCATGACGGGCATGGTCGCGGCAGCCGACGGCAGGCTTGTGCTTAAGGCGACGGCTGCCGGCAGCGATCCGGCAGATGTCGGACGCCGCGTGGCGGAGGAGTTGCTGGCCAAGGGCGCGGACGCATTGCTTGCGGAAGCGAGGGAGTAAAGATGGCACAGGGGAAAGTATATCTGGTGGGCGCGGGGCCGGGGGATCCGAAGTTGATCACAGTGCGCGGTCTTCGCGCGCTTCAGCGCTGCGACGTCGTCGTCTACGACCGCTTGGCCGGGCCCCAGCTGCTGCAGGAGACGCGGCCAGGCACGGAACGCATATACGTCGGCAAGCGGCCGGACCGCCATACGATGAAGCAGGAGGAGATCAACCGGCTGCTGCTCGATCTGGCGCTCTCCGGCAAGGTCGTCTGCAGGCTGAAGGGCGGCGATCCGACCGTGTTCGGGCGCGTGGGCGAAGAGGCGGAGCTGCTGAGGCAGCACAGCGTCCCCTATGAGATTGTCCCGGGCATTACGTCAGCGATCGCTGTGCCTGCTTATGCCGGCATTCCGGTAACGCACCGGGACTTAGCCTCGTCCTTCTCGATCGTGACCGGTCACGAGAGCCCGGACAAGCTCGATCGCATGATCCAATGGGACAAAGTAACGAACGCCACGGGCACGCTGCTTTTTCTGATGGGCGTCGCCAAGATCGGCTATATTAGCGAACAGCTGATGAAGTTCGGCCGCTCGGCCGAGACGCCCGTAGCGCTTGTCCGATGGGGCACGCGCGCGGAGCAAGAGACGTTGACCGGTACACTGGGCGACATCGAGCAAAAAGTGCACGAGGCGAACTTCCAGCCGCCGGCGGTTATCGTCGTCGGCGATGTGGTGCGGCAGCGCGAGACCTTGAAGTGGATTGAGGCGAAGCCGCTGTTCGGTTGGCGCGTTCTCGTCACGCGGGCCCGTTCGCAAGCTAGCGAGCTGGCGGACCGGATCGATGACCTCGGCGGAGAGCCGTACGTGTTTCCCGTGATCGACACGGTCAAACAGTCGCATTCGGACGAAGCGGAGCGAATCCGAGCGGCGCTGCGGGAAGCCGAGCGTTTTGACTGGGTCATTGTGACGAGCGCGGCGGGCGTGGAGTACTTTTTTTCATGGCTGGCCGAAGCGCGTGTCGATATCCGCCGGTTTGCCGGGGCGCGCTTTGCCGCGGTAGGTCCGAAGACGGCCGAGGCGCTGTCGGCTCGCGGCGTCGTTGCCGACGTGATTCCTACCGAGTTTCAGGCCGAAGGCTTGCTGGACAGCCTGGCGGGCAAGCTGACGCCGGGTCAGCGGGCGCTGCTGCCCAGAGGCGATCTGGCCCGGGGCTTGCTGCCGGCAGAGCTGGCCAAAGCCGGCGTCGAAGCCGTAGAGCTCGATGTGTACGAGAACAGGCTGGTCGTTCAAGAGGACGACACGATTGTGGAAATGCTGCAAGCCGGCGAGATCCACGCGGTAACTTTTACGAGCTCTTCGACGGTCGTTAATCTGCTGGAAGCATTGCGTCGGCTCGGCGTCGAACGTCCGGTCGACCTGCTTGAAGGCTGCGTGATCGCTTGCATCGGACCGATTACCGCGCGTACGGCTGAGAAGCATGGCCTGCGCGTGACGCTGACGGCCGAACAATCGACGATCGAAGGATTGCTGGACACGATGCAGAAGCACCGCGGCGCCGGCAACGAAATTCGTTAAAGAAAGGTTCTGATTCGAATGAATACATCTATCGTGCGCCATCGCCGGCTCCGCCGGACCGCGGGCATTCGAAATCTGGTCAGGGAGACGCATCTGCATGTGCACGACCTGATCATGCCGATCTTCGTCGCCCATGGCGACAACGTCAAGACTGAGATTTCCTCGATGCCGGGCGTATTTAACCTGTCGCTCGACCGTCTGGACGCGGAGATTGAAGAAATCGTATCCCTGGGCATTCAGGCGGTTCTGCTGTTCGGCATTCCGGCGTCCAAGGACAGCGTCGGCACAGGCGCTTACGCGGAAGACGGCATCGTACAGCAAGCTACCCGCAAGATTAAAAAGCTGGCGCCCGATCTGGTCGTAATCGCGGATACTTGCTTGTGCGAATTTACGGATCACGGGCACTGCGGCGTCGTGCACGAAGGAGATTGCGGCGCGGTCGTGGACAACGACGAGTCGCTCGCGCTGCTGGTACGCACGGCTGTGTCTCAAGCGCAAGCAGGCGCGGATATCATCGCGCCTTCGAATATGATGGACGGGTTCGTCGGGGCAATTCGACAGGGGCTCGATGAAGCTGGTTTCGAGGACATTCCGATCATGTCCTATGCGGTCAAATATTCCTCGGCCTACTACGGTCCCTTCCGCGAAGCCGCCCAGTCGGCGCCGAAGTTCGGCGATCGCAAGACGTACCAGATGGACGCGGCGAACGCGCGCGAGGCGCTGAGAGAGGCCGAGACGGACGTGCGCGAGGGAGCCGACATGCTGATGGTCAAGCCGGGACTCGCTTACCTTGACATCGTGCGGCTGCTGAAGGATCGTTACGACCTGCCGCTCGTCGTATACAATGTCAGCGCTGAATACGCGATGGTGAAGGCCGCAGCGATGCAAGGCTGGATCGACGAACGCGCGATCGTCCTTGAGACGCTGACAGGCATGAAGCGTGCGGGCGCGGACATGATCATTACGTATCATGCGAAGGATGCCGTTCGGTGGATGATCGGTCGATAATACGTGGGTAAAGAGGCGGGGCGCGGGAGAGCATAGCGGCAAATCGTGGTGCCTCTAAAGTGCCTGGCGAGCTGGTCGTGGGTGGTCATAGCGGCAAAAAGAGCCGCTAATGTGCCTGATAAGCCGGTCTTGGAAATGGAGGCAGCTGTGTGCCGCTAATTTGCCGGCGAGCCTGAAGGTCTTAGCCAGGATTAGCGGCACACAGCTGCCTCAGCCCCGCAGCTTGGTCAAGTTAAGCGTGTACTGATTCAAGCCGAAGGCGAGCACGCCTTTGGCTTCGAGCTCGCGGAGCACCTCGGACAATACTTGCTTGGATACGCCGGCCAATTGCGAGAGCTCGTCGTAGTTGAGCGCAAGATGGATGCGGATGAAAATACCGTCGCGCTTGCCGTGCTGGTTGGCGAGATTGATCAGGTTCTTGAGCACGCGCGTGCGGTCGTCCAGGAAGGTCAGATCGCTCACGTGCTCGTTCGTTTGCCTGAGGCGCCGGCTCAGTTCGGCAAGGATGCCCTTCGTAATATCGAAGTGCGATTCCAGCAGCCGCATAAAATCGTCGCTGGCGATTTCCAGCACGAGCGACGGCTCGAGCGTCCTAGCGGATGCCGAGCGAGGCAGACCGTCGAGCAATGCAAGCTCGCCGAAGCTGTCGCCTCCCGCGACGACGGACAACACCTTTTCGTCGCCGCCGGCACTGCGCGTGAAGAGCTTGATCGATCCGCTGAGCACGACGTAGAAGACGTTGCCAGGATCCTTTTCCTGAAAGAGGATGCTGCCCGCCGCTAGGCTGCGCCGCCTCGCGATGCGCGATATATGATCAAGCTGGGAATCGCTGAGTTTATCGAATAAAGACACCTTTTTCAGCCATTGAATCATGATGGAGCCCCCATTGCAGCACATTTGATGAATCAGTTTACCATAGTCTTTTCCATTCCAGATAGCAGAGGTGTGCCAAAAATGAGCGAATCGCGTCAAATCCGCTCGGATTCCAAGTCCAAAGCGGCATTCGAGCGGGCCAAAAGATCTATCCCCGGCGGCGTTAACAGTCCGGTTCGCGCGTTCAAATCGGTCGGCTTGACGCCGGTCGTTATTGAACGCGGCCAAGGCAGCCGCATTACCGATATTGACGGTCAGAGCTATATCGACTACGTCCTGTCCTGGGGGCCTTTGATCGCAGGTCATGCCCATCCGGAAGTCGTCGAAGCGATCAAGCGGATCGCGGAAAAAGGAACGAGTTTTGGCGCGCCTACCGAGCTGGAGACGGAGATGGCGGAGCTTGTATGCGCCCGCGTGCCGTCGATCGAGGTGGTCCGCATGGTCAACTCGGGGACCGAGGCGACGATGAGCGCCATCCGGCTGGCGCGCGGTTATACCGGCCGCAGCCGAATTTTAAAGTTTGAGGGCTCGTACCACGGCCACGCCGACAGCCTTCTGATTAAAGCCGGGTCCGGCGTAGCAACGCTCGGCCTGCCGGACAGCCCGGGTGTTCCGGAGAGCATCGCGTCCCACACGATTACGGTTCCGTACAACGATCTCGCATCGGTCAAGCTCGCATTCGAGCGGTACGGCGACGAGATCGCGGCGATCATCGTGGAGCCTGTTGCCGGCAACATGGGCGTCGTCCCTCCGCTGCCCGGCTTTTTGCAAGGCCTGCGGGACGTAACGAAGCAGCATGGCAGCCTGCTTATTTTTGACGAGGTCATGACGGGTTTCCGCGTGCACTTGAACTGCGCCCAAGGGCTTTACGGAATCACGCCCGACCTGACTTGCCTCGGGAAGGTCATCGGCGGCGGTCTGCCGGTCGGCGCCTACGGCGGCCGGCGGGAACTGATGGAGCGGATGGCGCCGGTCGGGCCGATCTACCAGGCGGGGACACTGTCGGGCAACCCGCTTGCGATGGCGGCGGGGCTGGCCACGCTCAAGCTGCTCGATGAGACCGCTTATCAGCGTTTGGAGCGACTTGCCATGCGTTTGCAAGCGGGGCTCGACGCCAATGCGCGCGAGTACGGCATCGGGATGACGATCAACCGCGTCGGCTCGATGGTTTGCCCGTTCCTTACGGACAAGCAGGTCATCAACTTCGAGACGGCGAAGCAATCGAACACGGAGCGATTCAAGACTTTGTTCGGCAGAATGCTCGATCAGGGCGTCAATCTGCCGCCTTCCCAATTCGAGGGCTGGTTCCTGTCCATCGCGCATAGCGAGGACGACATCGACGAGACGATCGCGGCGCACCGCGCCGCACTCGGCAAGTTTTAATCCCGACGACCCGAAAGTCCATAGGCATGCCCACCTTTTTAGAGCATATAGATAGATAGGGAGTGAAGCCTGCCTCCGGGCGGTTCGGGCAGCGGATGCTCCAGGGCTCGCGGGAACAGAGGCTTGAACCGGCCTCTTCGCGTGTCGACGTCGGAGATCTTGGAATCGCATGTCAGGCATACGGCTGTTGCTGCCAGTTGCAGCGGAGCGGCCGTTGCTGCCGGGGAAGCAGGGACTCTATGCCGAGAGGGGGAGACCTGTCGTGACGGATTCGTCGAACGGTTTGAGATTCGATATTTATGAACGGGTGCAGCTGGCCAGCGATGCCTTGTCCATCGATACGCTCGAGGAGATCGAGCTGTCGCCGCACATCGAGGCGTTGGAACAGGAAGATAGCGTGCTGCTGAGGGGATATTTGCTGCTCAGCGGTACTTACCGGGCGATCGGCGAGGCAGAGGCGGCGGGCACGCTGGAGCATCGCATCCCGGTCGAAATCTCCTTGCCGCAGAGCCGCGTGCGCCAGTTGGAAGAGTTGGACGTCGAGATCGACCATTTCGACGTCGATCTGCTCACCGAGCGCTCGCTGAACGTTACGGGCGTGCTCGGCTTGCGGGGTGTGCAGACGGAGGTCCGAGAAGCGCCGGTATGGCGCGAGGACGAATTTACGGTCGCGCACGACGCGCCGGAGCGGGTGTCGGCGCCTGAAGCGGATCAGCGCGACGAAATCAGTCAAGCCTTCGCGCTGCCGCCGCTTGGCGATTTTGCTTTCGAACAGGCGGAGGAAGTTGGTGAAAGCGAGACTTTCGGCAGTACGCCGGAAGCAGGTCGGACGGATGCACCTTTTTCCGCGGGCAACCCGCCTCAAGCGCCGGTCTACGCACAGCCCGGTCCGGTATACTTGCCGCCTGCTTGGACGGATCCGAGCGCCGCTCATGACGCGTCCGCATCGCCCGTCTGGTACGAGCAGCAGCGAGCGCGCGCCGAAGCCGAAGCGCGAGCTCGCGAGGAAGCGCTGCTCCGGCAGCAGGAGCTTGCCCAGTTCGCCGCCGAGGCGCTGGAGCGGCAGCTCGCCGAAGCGACGAGGGCGGAGGCCGAGGCGCGCGCCGCCGAGGAAGCCCGAGCCTATGAGCTTGCGGAGCGGGCAAAAGCCGAACGTGAAGCGTTTGAGGCGTCTGCACAGGCGGAACGCAACAGGCAGCTGGAGGAAGAGCGGGACAGGCAGGAGGAGGCCGAAGCTTGGGAGCGGCTGCTCGCCTATCAGCGTCTCGAGGAGGAGCCGGCGGAGTTCATCGCGCCAGCCGAGACCGTTCCTCCGCAGTCCGAGCCGTCAAGCTATCCGCAGGTGTACGAAACGACTATCTCCGCGCCGCCCGTGTGGCCTGGTGCCGAGAGCGACGCAGTCGCGCAAGATCAGGCGGAAGCGGTCGAAGCCGACGATACGTCCAAGTACGATCAACGCCAGCCGGACCCGGCCGGACCGAAACTGGGATTGTCCGGTAAGGGGCCGAGCGGGTCGGAGTCGGCTTTTGGCGTCGGTATCCTGTCTCAGCTGGGCGATAAAGGAGCGATTCGCGAGGCCGGTCTGAAGGCGGCCGAAGAAGCAAGGCTAGCCGCGCCGCCCGAGAATCTGCAAAATAACCGTGCCACGGGAGACGAGATCGAATGGACGCGTCTGTTCCTCGCCAAGGATGCGGGCCAATCGTTTCGCAAGGTGAAAATGGTGATTGTGCAGCGCGAGGATACGCTCGACGGCATCGCTGGCAAGTACCAGCTGCAGTCCCGCGAGCTGCAATTGTACAACAGGCTTCCCGATCCGCATCTGGCGGAAGGGCAAGTGCTCTATATCCCTTAAGAAACGAATCAGTTCGCCCTGCGGCCGCCATGGCCGCGGGGCGTCTTCGCGTTCCGCCCACTCGGCCCCTCGCGTCGCCCGAGTCCGGTCCAGTCCTTCCCTCGCCCGAACCCTCAGTTGTCTCGCCGAGTCGCTCGCCCTTCCGGTCCGAGTCGCTCGCCCGTCAGCTCCAGCCGCTGCCGCCAGCAGGTTGACTGCATGTAGCCGTACGGGTATGATAGGGAAATAAGACATGGATAGGGATCAGTAAGCAGTCGTACCCTTCAGAGAGCGGAACCGCTGCCTTGCAGCGCTGCGAGGTTCCGCAGGAAGTAAGCTGCCGAAGTCGCCCTGGAGTTTCCCGTTCGAACCGAGCACGCCGTAGAACGGGACGGCCGCAGCCGTTATCTTGCGTTCGAGAGCCGCATACTGTCCGGATGGAAGATGCGGAATGAAGGTGGTACCACGGAAGTTCAACCTTTCGTCCTTTGCGGCGGGAGGTTTTTGCTTTTTTTCGGGGTCTCGCCCTGAACCCGAGCGCTTCGGCGGCGCCGTCCCTGCCCGAGCGGGAGCGCGAAGTGCCGAAGGCCGATCGCAAATCGTCTGATCCACGTCCCTGGAGGTTGTGAACTAATGAGCGACATCAATCAAAACAAACCCCTTGAACTGCCAACTACGTACGACCCGACCGGCGCCGAGCAGAAATGGTACGATGCTTGGCTTGAAGGCGGATTTTTCAAAGCCGGCCTGAGACCGGACGCGCCCAAATACACGATCGTCATCCCGCCGCCCAACGTGACGGGCATGCTGCACATCGGCCACGCGCTCGATTTGACGCTGCAGGACATCCTCATCCGCTTCAAGCGGATGCAGGGCTTCGACGCGCTGTGGGTGCCGGGTACGGACCACGCGGGCATCGCCACGCAGACGAAGGTGGAGAGCACGCTTCGCGAAGAGGGTCTGTCCCGCTACGATCTCGGGCGCGAGAAGTTCCTCGAGCGCGTCTGGGACTGGAAGGAGCAGTACGCAGGCTCGATCCGCAAGCAATGGTCCAAAATGGGCCTCAGCCTGGATTACTCCCGCGAGCGCTTCACGCTTGACGAAGGGTTGTCCAAGGCGGTTCGCGAGGTGTTCAAGCGCCTTTACGACAAGGGCCTGATCTACCGCGGCAAGCGTATCATCAACTGGGATCCGGCCGCCAAGACCGCGCTCTCGGACATTGAAGTCGAATACAAAGAAGTGAACGGTCATCTCTACCATCTGCAGTACCCGCTCGCAGACGGCAGCGGCCATCTGACGGTCGCGACGACGCGCCCCGAGACGATGCTGGGCGATACGGCGGTAGCCGTGCATCCCGAGGACGAGCGTTACAAGCACCTGATCGGCAAGATGCTCAGGCTCCCGATCATCGGACGCGAGATTCCGGTCGTCGGCGACGAGTATGTCGACAAGGCGTTCGGCAGCGGTGCCGTCAAGATCACGCCGGCGCACGACCCCAACGACTTCGAGGTCGGCGCACGCCACGATCTGCCTCAGATCATCGTCATGGACGAGAGCGGGCGAATGAACGATCAGGCCGGCCCGTACGAGGGCATGGATCGCGCCGACTGCCGCAAGGCGATCGTCAAGGATCTTCAGGCGCAAGGCGTCCTGATTCAAATCGAAGACCACGTTCACCAGGTCGGCCACAGCGAACGCAGCGGCGCCGTCGTCGAGCCGTACCTTTCGACGCAATGGTTCGTCTCCATGAAGCCGCTCGCCGAAGCCGCGATTCATGCGCAGCGCTCGGGCAATGGCGTCAATTTCGTGCCGGATCGTTTCGAGAAAATATATTTGCACTGGATCGAGAACGTACGCGACTGGTGCATTTCCCGCCAGCTCTGGTGGGGACACCGCATCCCGGCCTGGTACAAGGAGGGCACGGACGAGATCTACGTTGGCACGGAGGCGCCGGAAGGCGAAGGCTGGGTGCAGGACGAAGACGTGCTGGACACGTGGTTCAGCTCGGCGCTATGGCCGTTCTCGACGCTCGGCTGGCCGGACAGCACCGAGGATCTCAAGCGTTACTATCCGACGGACGTGCTCGTTACGGGCTATGACATCATTTATTTCTGGGTCGCCCGGATGATTTTCACCGCGCTGGAGTTCACGGGAGAGTCGCCGTTCAAGGACGTGCTTATCCATGGTCTCGTGCGAGACGCCGAGGGCCGCAAGATGTCCAAATCGCTCGGCAACGGCGTCGACCCGTTCGAGGTTATCGAGAAATACGGCGCCGACGCGATGCGCTACATGCTGTCCACGGGCAACACGCCGGGACAGGATCTTCGTTTCCGCTGGGAGAAGGTCGAGCAGGCGCGCAACTTTGCCAACAAGATCTGGAACGCCTCACGCTTCGCCCTGATGAACCTCGAGGGCTTCAAGGTAGAAGATATCGATCTGACCGGCAGCCTGTCTACGGCCGACCGTTGGATTCTGCACCGGTTCCACGAGACGGCGCGCGACGTGACCCGGCTTATGGAAACGTACGAGTTCGGCGAGACGGGACGGCTGCTTTACAACTTCATCTGGGACGATCTGTGCGACTGGTACATCGAATTCGCCAAGCTCACGCTGTACGGGGAAGACGCTGCGGCGAAGGCAAGCACGCAATCGGTCATCGCCTATGTGCTGGATCGTACGCTGCGCCTGCTGCATCCGTTCATGCCTTATCTGTCGGAAGAGATCTGGCAGCATCTGCCGCACGAAGCCGGCGAGACGATTACGCTGGCAGCCTGGCCGGCCTACGACGCCGCGTTCGACGCGCCCGATGCGGTTCAAGAGATGGGACTGCTCATGGACGCGATCCGCGCGGTGCGCAACGTGCGCGCCGAGGTTGGCGTAACGCCGGGTAAAAAAGTCGAGCTGCTCGCGAAGCCGACGACGGAAGCGTCCGCAGGCATCCTGAAGCGCAACGAGGAGTATCTGCGGAGGTTCTGCAATACGTCGAGCCTGACGTTGGACGCAAGTCTCGCCGCGCCGGAGAAGGCAATGACCGCGATCGTGACGGGCGTCGAGCTGTATCTGCCGATCGCAGGCCTGATCGATATCGGTCAGGAGATCGCGCGGCTGACCAAGGAGCTCGCTTCGCTGAACGCCGAGGTCGACCGCGTGGAGAAAAAGCTGGCGAACGAAGGCTATATCGCGAAGGCACCTGCCCATGTCGTCGAGCAGGAGCGCGCGAAGGGCGCCGATTATCGCGACAAGCGCGACAAAGTGCTGGCACGGATCGAAGAGCTTAAAAACTAATGGAGGCGAGCGCAGGCATGACAACTTCGCAAGACGCGTCATCTCAGAACGCTCATGACCTGACATCCGCCGGAGACGGCGGGGAAGCTTCCTTCCGTACCGCCGCCGAGGCGGTCGGCTGGATCTCCGGCCTTGCGCCGGTCGTCGGCATCAAGCCGGGTCTCGAGCGGATGGAGCTGCTGCTGGAAAAACTGAACTACCCGCACCGCCGGCTCAGATTCATTCATGTGGCGGGCACGAACGGCAAAGGTTCCGTATGCGCCATGTTGGCGTCAGTCTTGCGGCAGAGCGGGTATGACGTCGGATTGTTCACGTCGCCATACCTTACTTCATTCGCGGATCGTATCGATTACAACGGCGAGGCGATGCCGGACGAGGTCATCGTTCGCCTTGCGAACCGGTTGAAGCCGCTCTCCGACGAGCTGGCGGATTCCGAATGGGGCCCGCTGACGGCGTTCGAGCTGACGACGGCCATGGCGATTCTCTACTATGCGACGGTGACTTATCCGGATTATGTCGTATGGGAAACGGGACTGGGCGGGCGCCTCGACGTGACCAACGTCGTTACGCCGGTCGTCAGCGTTATTACAAACGTCGGGCATGACCATATGGATCTTTTGGGCGATACGCTCGCGGACATTGCCCGGGAAAAGGCAGGCATCGTCAAAGCCGGCGTTCCTGTCGTATCGACTGCGCTTGAGCCTGAGGCGGCTGCGATTATTAAAGAGACCGCCGTCTCCCGCCAAGCGACGCTCTATCAGCTGGGCGATCAGTTTTCCTATGAAAATCGCGGCAAACAAGAAGAGACGCAAGCCTTCGATTTTCGGAATCTGTTCAGGGGACTCGACGAGGTCCGGATCGGCTTGGCCGGACCGCATCAACAGACCAATGCGGCTGCCGTTATCATGGCGATCGACGTGCTGCGGACGTACTATGCGCTTATTGTCGACGAGACGGACTTGAGGGAAGGGTTAAGCTGGGCGTCTTGGCCGGGCAGACTGGAACTCGTCAGTCGCGAGCCTCGGATTTTGCTTGACGGCGCGCACAATCCCGAAGGCATGGCCGCCCTGGCGGAGGCGCTACGTCAGGGGTATCCGCGCGATAAGCTTAATGTGCTGCTCGCCATGATGCCCAACAAGAATCATGAAGACGCCTTAAGGCATATACTACCAATGGTGAGTACGCTTGTCGTTACGGAACCGGACCATCATCGCAAGATGGGGGCTGAAGCGCTGGCGGATGTCGCCCGGCGTGCGGGGCGGGATGCGGTCGGCGCGGCATCCGTCATCGTTGAACCGGATTGGCGCAAAGCGCTCGAAAAAATACAAAGCCTCGCGGCCGCCGATCCCGAGGAAAATACGTTGACACTCGTGACGGGCACGCTTTATTTGATCGCGGATGTCCGCTCATGGCTGCTCGAACGCAAGACTTCTGACAAAGGCTGGTGAAGCGTCGTTGGCAACGGCTGAACACGTACATTTTATCGGTATCGGCGGCTACGGAATGAGCGCCATTGCCAGAGTGATGCTGGAAATGGGCTATCATGTGACCGGGTCGGACGTGGCCCGGCAGGAATTGACGGACAAACTGGCCAGCAAAGGGGCCGAAATCTACATCGGGCACGAACCCGGCAACGTCCGGGGCGCCAATCTCGTCGTTTATTCGACCGCGTTGGCACGGGACAACGTAGAGCGCGTGGAAGCGGAGAGCCTGAACATTCCGACGCTTCACCGCGCGCAGATGCTGGCACGGCTGCTCAACAGCCGCACCGGCATTGCGGTAGCCGGCGCGCACGGCAAGACGACGACCTCCTCGATGATCGCGCTCGTCATGGAGCTGTCGGGTCTGGATCCCACTTATATTATCGGGGGGGAGATCGTGAACGTCGGCACGAACGCCAAAGCCGGCAAAGGCGATCACGTTGTGGCAGAAGCGGACGAGAGCGACGGTTCGTTCCTCCAGTACGAGCCCGCGGTAGCTGTCGTCACGAACATCGAGGCAGACCATCTTGAGAACTATGAGGGGGATTTTGGCAAGCTTAAGGCGGCTTACGTGCAATTCCTTAAGCAGGTCCGTCCCGAAGGGTGCGCCGTCGTGTGCGCGGACGACGATAACGTCAGGGAGCTGTTGCCGCAGGCGGCAGGTACGAACGTGATCACCTACGGCGTCGATCAAGAAGCGGATTACAAAGCGGTCTCCATCGAATTGGGCGACCGTCAAGCCGCCTTCAACGTGGTTAAGGGCGGGGAGACGCTTGGACACGTTCGCCTCTCCGTACCAGGCCTGCATAACGTTTACAACGCGCTTGCGACGATCGTCGTTTGCTTGCACGCAGGCGTGCCTTTCGATCGGATCGCGTCGTCCATCGTGGAATTTAGAGGCGCGAAGCGCCGGTTCCAGGTGCTCGGGGACGTGAACGACGTGCTCGTCATTGACGATTATGCGCACCATCCGACCGAGATTCAGGCGACGATCCTGGCGGCCAAGGCGACGGGCAAACGTATTTTGGCGGTATTCCAGCCACAACGATACACGCGTACCTACTTCCTACTGGATGCGTTCAGCCGGGCATTCGCCGATGCGGACGAGGTGTATATTACCGATATTTACTCGCCAGCCGGCGAGAAGCGCATCGAGGGCATCACGTCTTCGCGTCTCGTCCAGTTGATCGCCGAGAACAGCAACGCCAACGTCTCTTACGTCCCGACGCGTGAACAGGTTCGCGACTTGCTCGCCGAGCGCGTGAGACCCGGCGATCTCGTGCTGACGATGGGGGCAGGCGATATTTGGAAGTCCGCCGACGAACTGGCCCGCATCCTGCGGGATCGGGCGGGGAAGCAATAGCGGAAATGTAGCGCAGCGGGATCTCCCCGTTGCGCTTTTTTATAGAGGATCGTAGCGTAAAAATTTGGGCGGCTATATACGGAATGGTAAGCTTGCTTTCGGTGTACCGGGGCTTTTTTGGAAGTTCAACGGGCAAAAAAGCTGCATTTGTACATGTATTTTCTGCCGACGAGCGACACGTGATGAAATACCTGCAAATGTGCAGGCAAACGCAAAGTACAAGCTTGAAATCGGGCTGATGAAGGAAAATAACTGCACGCTTGCAGCTATCCTGTTTAAACGGGCCGACCTCGGCATAAAAAGATGTATATTTGCAGGCGTTGTGCCGATAAGCGAAGCTGGCGGCAATACGCGGTGGAAAAGACGCGGTAGGCGTTAAGCCGCCGACACATCGCAGTGGCTGTCGAATGCGCCGTCGGCCGGAATCGTTTTATTGCAATCCCGCAGGATAGGCCCGCGAGTGTTACGCGGTGGTGGCGACGCGGGCGAAGACGGCATTGCAGGCAATCATATTCTCTCTCATTCGTTCATAGACTAGGATTAATAGACGAAGCAGGGAGAGAAGCCAAGATGCAGCCAACTTCCAGAATGACCTTTAAATTCGACGGCAACCTGCCAAGGGAAGTCCGTAACGATAGCGCCGTTCAGCAGGATTTCGAGATTCAGGACTCGGTGCAGCGAGGCGCGAACGCAGCGCTGGCGGAGCCGGCAGTCCGCGGCTTCAGGCCGCGCGGTTTTTCGGCGCAGGCCGACAAGCAGACACAGAACATGGGCAGCGGATTTCGTCTTCCGGGCAAGGGCGCGCATATCGGGCAAGCGCGCTCGTCCGCGGATTCCAATGCCGCGGATCGCCCGCAAGTCGCCTTGGCGGAGAAAGGCAGCCCGGCGGCCGAGCGCGCGCCGCGGACTCCGTTCGGAAGCGACAGAACGGCGGACAGGGTTTTGTCCGGTAATGTCCCCGCCGGACAGCATCCTTCGAGTGCGCATGCGTCGGGTCCGCGTCCGAACCACGCACATCCGAACCACGAACATCCGAGCCATGCACGTCTGAACCACGCACATCCGAACCACGCACGTCCGAACCACGCAAATCCGAGCCATGCACATCCAAACCATGCACATCCAAACCAGGAACATCCATCCCGCGAACAACTGACCCGGTCTTCAGCGCGCAGCAATTTGACCAGGAACGACCTGCAGGCTGTCCCCTACCAGGACGACGTAGAAGCGCTGGAGCAAATGATTCGCGGTAGCGACAGGGAACGCGGTCATTTGCAAAACGAAGGGCGTTCGGTTGCCGCGGACCCCCAGAAGACTGGGCAGCCCGGCCGCGTCGCCGGCTTTCGCAAGTCGTCTTCCTGGGCAGCGCCGCTTTCGCCTGCATTATCCTATGAAGAAGATCGACAAGCATCGGCGGACCCGTATGTTCAAAATGTTTACCCGCTTATCGATGCCCATGATCCGTATTCGCTGAATCAAGGCGAAGCTTACAGCGTTAATTCGCTGCATACCGATTCGGGAATCTATTTAAATGCGGAGGAGCGATGGGTCGACGGAGGGGAGACGCGCAGATATCGCGGGGGGCCGTCCTGGATGCGCATTTTCGCTTCGATCGCGGCAGCGATCGTGACTGGCGCGATCTTCGGTTACATCGTGCTGGCACTGTTCACCGGGGAGCCGATCTTGCCATCGGGAAGCGCCGCAGATCCGGCGTCCGCCGGGTTGAAGCCGGCCGCAACGGGCGGGGCGGCGGCAGCGTCGGGCGGTATCAAGACCGATTCTGGGGCGATCGGGAAGGCAACGGACGACAAGTCTGAGGGCACAGGTGCATCAGGGGCGGCACAGCCGAACAAGACGGCGGGAGCCGCAGGCGATGCCGAGGTCCCTGCCTCCGTCAGCTACCTGCTGCAATACGGCGTTTTCCAGAGCGAAGCCAGCATGAACGAGGCCGTCCAGGCGTTGACGAACCAAGGCATCGCGGCGGCGACGGATACGACGGACGGATTCCGCGTTTACGCGGGAATCGCAGCCGATAAAAGCGAGGCGGAGAAGCTGGGTGCGGTTTTGACGGACGAGGAATTATATGCGAAGGCGCTGGAAAACCGGGCGCTTTCGCTGCCGCAGACGTCTGCGGCGATATCGTGGGCAGCGTATCTTGAGGAAAGCGATACGCTCGGTCGCTTGCTGGCCGGGTCTTCGGCCGAGCTGTTGGCAAGAGGAGGAAAGTCGCAGCCAAGCGAACAGTCCGCCGCCGATCTGCAAGCTGCCATAAAGCGTTGGAAAGCGACGACGACGGACATAGCTGCTTGGTCCGGCAGCCGCAGCAAGCCTGCGGGCGCCTTGGCGACCCAGCTCGGGACGGCTGCGGAGCAATGGACCGCCTACGCGAAGATACCGTCCGCCGCCCTTTTGCGAACCGTGCAGGCTTCCGTGATGAAGGCGGCGTTGATCGCACGCCAGCTGCGCGAGGAACTCGGCGAGGATGGCGACTGATCGGCTCTTTCCCATAATCGCAAGCGCATCATATGGCCTTATAGACCTATTGCTGACGCGGCTTCCCGCATCGCGCGCATATGCAGCCCCGACCTAGGGGCTGTCTTTGCGTTGTCCATTGTGCGTGCCGCCGCGGCCACGTATAATAATGAGGCAAGTGTCAAAAAATGGCGGGAGACGTAGATAGCGTGAAGAAAAACGGCTGGATTTTAATTTTATTCGTATTCCTCGGCATGCTGGCCGGCGCGCTTGTCGCGGACTGGCTGAAGCGCGTCCCGGGGCTTGACTTCCTCACACGGACGGTGAAGGTACACTGGTCGCCTTCCGCCGATCTGCTCATCCTCGTTTATAACATCAATATCTCGCTTAACGTAAGCCTGCTCAGTATGGTAGGCATTGCGGCGGCAGTCTGGATTTACCGAAAGATGTAAATAAAGCCATAAGGCAAAGCGAAGCGTACCCGAAAGGAAGATTTCCGTCATGACTCAATATGCAGCATCCGAGACACGCGCTACGCTCGTTCTCGCTTCTACATCTCCTCGCAGGCAGCAATTGATCGGTTTGCTCGGTTTGCCTGTCGAGATCGTGCCAAGCTATGCCGACGAGGATACGCCCGAGGACTGGCGTCCCGCGCGTATCGTCGAAGCGCTCGCGCACCGCAAGGCTTCAGCCGTGCTGGACCGCGCTTCGCAGACGCCGGGAGCGATCGTCGTAGGCAGCGACACGATTGTCGTGCTGGACGGGGATGTGCTCGGCAAGCCGAAGGATCGCGAGGACGCCGTGTCGATGCTGACGAGACTTGCGGGCCGCGTTCATGAGGTGTACACTGGCCTGTGCTGCATCGAAGCGGCCTCCGGGCGCGCCGTCGTGTCGCACAGCGTCACGCGTGTGTTCATGCGAGCGCTCTCGAAGGATCAGATCGCCCGGTACGTCGATTCGGGCGAGCCGATGGACAAAGCCGGCGCCTACGGCATTCAGGAGATTGGCGCGATGCTCGTCGAACGCATCGAAGGCGACTTTTTTACTGTCGTCGGACTGCCGGTCTCCATGCTCGCAGCGCAGCTCGGCGAGTTCGGACTTCAGCTTCCCTGACCGGATCGGATGAGGGATTTCGTAAGGGCGACGCACGACGGCTGCGACCAGGCCGCGGGGTAGCGTCCCTCCGGAAGACCTTGAGCCGATATCCGCAGCCGATGCGGTCGATAGGGAAGAGGGAATGTTCGATATGGAACAGCGCGCTTATATGTTAAGGGAAATGCCGGAAAACGAGAGGCCTCGCGAGCGGATGCGAAGCCGGGGGGCCGCGGCGCTCAGCCATGCCGAGCTGCTCGCCATTCTGCTGCGAACCGGCACGAAAAACGAGTCCGCGATCCATCTTGCACAGCGCGTTCTGAACGAATGCGGCGGGCTTCGCAGGCTGGCCGAGCGTGCATGGGACGAACTCATCCATATCAAGGGGATCGGCCCGGCCAAGGCGCTCGAGCTGCAGGCTTCGATCGAGCTGGGCAGGCGCATGGCCCGCGCTCGGCTGCCCGAAATGCCGCGGATCCAGCGTCCCCAGGACGCTTCGGAACTGCTGATGGAGGAAATGCGGCATTTGCGGGAAGAGCGCTTCGTATGTCTGTTTCTCGATACGAAAAACCAGGTCATCGGCATGGACACGCTCTCCGTCGGCTCCTTGAGCGCGGCTATCGTGCATCCGCGCGAAGTTTATCGCGCGGCCATACGCCGCAGCAGCGCCTCCATCATCTGCGCGCACAACCATCCTAGCGGAGATCCGACGCCAAGCGCGGAAGATATAGCGCTTACCCGGAGGCTTGCCGAAGCCGGTCAACTGGTCGGGATCGAACTGCTCGACCATTTGGTAATCGGTGACAATCGCTTTGTAAGTTTGAAGGAGCTAGGCTCCATGTAATATAATATACAGGATTGTCCCAACAGGAGGTTACAAAGCATGTTCGGAGGATTTACACGAGACCTGGGTATCGACCTGGGCACAGCTAACACACTTGTATACGTCAAAGGCAAAGGCATCGTCGTCAGGGAGCCATCCGTGGTAGCCCTTCGTACCGATACAAAGAAGATCGAGGCCGTCGGCGAAGCAGCCAAGAAAATGATCGGACGGACCCCGGGCAACATCCGCGCCATTCGCCCGATGAAGGACGGCGTTATCGCCGACTTTGACACGACCGCTACCATGATCAAGTACTTTTTGAATCGCGCCCAGAAGCAGCGCTCCTTCCCTTCGCGTCATCCCAACGTGATGATCTGCGTGCCTTCCGGCATCACCGCCGTCGAGAAGCGCGCGGTCGAAGACGCCGCCAAGCAAGCTGGCGCGCGCGACGCCGTCACGATTGAAGAGCCGTTCGCGGCAGCCATCGGCGCCGATCTCCCCGTCTGGGAGCCGACCGGCAGCATGGTCGTCGACATCGGCGGCGGCACGACGGAGGTCGCGGTCATCTCGCTCGGCGGCATCGTCACGAGCCGCTCGATCCGCGTGGCCGGCGACGAGATGGACGAGTCTATCATGCAGTACATTAAGCGCCTCTATAATCTGATGATCGGCGAGCGCACGAGCGAGCAGCTCAAAATGGAAATCGGTTCGGCGATGCCGCTGGACAAGATGGAGTCGATCGAGATTCGCGGCCGCGACCTGGTCAGCGGCTTGCCGAAGACGCTCGCCATTACGTCCGACGAGATCACCGAAGCGCTGGCCGACACGGTGAACGCGATCGTCGACGCCGTCAAGGTGACGCTGGAGAAGTGCCCGCCGGAGCTGTCGGCGGACATCATGGATCGCGGCATCGTGCTGACGGGCGGCGGCGGCCTGCTCCGCAACCTGGACAGGCTGCTAGCCAGAGAGACCGGCATGCCGGTGATCGTCGCCGAGAATCCGCTGGATTGCGTCGCCATCGGTACGGGCAGGGCGCTCGAGAATATCCATCTGTTCAAGTCCAAGGGCTCCTCGCGCGGCCGCTAATGCGCAAGGTACCGCCGTTCGGCGGCATGTCAGAAGCAGGTGATCGTTATTTTTAAATTATTCGGGACCAAACGTTTATTCATTCTCATGATCGGCTTGATCCTTTTTATCGCCGTCATGGGGTTCACCTTGCGCCGCAGCGGCTTGACGTGGCCCGAACGCTTCGTTAACGACGCGTTCGGGACCGCGCAAAGCGCGCTGTATCGGCCGGTCGGAGCGGTCGCGGGCTTTTTCCGCGACCTCGGCCGGCTTTCCGACGTCTACAAAGAGAATGAGGAACTGCGCCGTACGGTGGCTATGTATGCGCAGGATCAGATCCGGTACAATGACATCGCTAGCGTTAACGAGCGATACAAGCAGGAACTTGAATTCAAACAGAGGCAAGAGCAATTATTCAATTACAAGTATGTCACTTCGCAGGTCATCGGGAGTGGCTCCAATCCATACGACAAGACGATCAAGATCGATCAAGGCGCCCATGACGGTGTGAAGCCGAACATGGCGGTCGTCACCGTTGACGGTCTTGTCGGTTTGGTCAGCAAGGTGTCCGAGTTCACGTCGACGGTCATGCCGATTACCGAGCTGGATTCCACGGCGCCGGACACGATCCAGATCTCCGCGACCGTGTCGGGCAAGGAGCAGCAGGTATTCGGTATCGTCGACTACGACAAGGAAAACGGCGTTATGCGCATGAGCAAAATCGACGAAAATGCGAACGTTGCTGAGGGCGACACGGTTGTCACGTCGGGTCAAGGCGGCGTCCTGCCTAAAGGCCTTGTCATCGGCAAGGTGCTGACGAATCAGGTGGGCGATTTCGGCCTCACGCATACGGCGACGATCCAGGCGGCCGCCAAGTTTGACCATCTATACGAAGTATTCGTCGTCATGACGCCGGATCCGGATCAGCCATGACGAAGATTCGTTTGAACCGCGCCATCGTAGCTACGCTCATTTTGCTGCTGATTCAGTCGTCGGTCCTGCCCTGGCTTATTCCGTCCGCCTGGAGCGGCCGGCTGCTGCTGCATCTTCCGTTCGTCATGACGGTTTTCGTCGCGCTGCTGGGCGGCCGTCATCGCGCTTTTCTGTTCGGCCTCGGGTTCGGTTTGCTCGAGGATATGCTATTTTACGGCCATATGATCGGTGCGTACGCCTTCGGCATGGCGCTGATCGGATATCTGATCGGGCTCGCCTTCGAGCGCAAGCTGAGCACGCTGGCCTTCGTCCTGCTCTTGACAGGCATAGGCAGCGGTTTGCTCGACATGCTCGTCTATTTCGTCTATAAGCTGTTCTCCTTGACGCACCTGAGCGCCAGCTTCGTCTTCTACTGGCAAGTGCTGCCGACGCTGCTGCTGCACATGCTGGTTGCACTGGCGCTGTATCTGCCGGCGCGACGCTTCCTGGTCCGGCAAGTCGTATCGCAATCGGAGGCAGCCGAAGGCAATTGAACTTCGCGCCGGACGCAGAGCGAGGCGGCCAGGCAGGAATTCGGACATTCTTGCCCGAATTGGTTAGCAGTAGGAGGGACGAGGCGTGAATGTCAAATCGCTAGTGACGATCAAAGGGGTCAAGGACGGGCTGGTGTTTCTGCTCGACGACGCTTGCGAGCTTGAAGCGTTGATCGATGAGCTCGAAGCCAAGCTGGAAAAGCATGAGCAGCAGCTCGCCGGACCGATCGTGCATATACAGATCAAGCTGGGGGCCCGTCAACTCCCGGAAGAGGACAAGGAGCGCATCCGCTCGATTATCCGCAAGCAAGGCAATTTTGTCGTTCAATCGATCGAGAGCGCTCCGCTGCCGGTGGGACCGGCCGACTACAGTTCATATAAGGTCGAGACGGTCACGGGCATGATCCGTTCTGGTCAGACGCTCGAGCACGAAGGACATCTGCTGCTGCTGGGAGACGTCAACCCCGGCGGAGCCGTCCGGAGCACGGGCGATATTTATATAATGGGCGCGCTGCGCGGCGTCGCGCATGCCGGCTGCGCGGGTCATGCGGAGGCAATTATCGCGGCTTCGCTCATGAAGCCGACGCAGCTTCGCATCGCCGATGTCATCAGCCGGCCGCCCGACGAGTGGGCCAGCGGCGAATCGTGGATGGAGTACGCGTATCTAAAAGACGGCGCCATGCAGATCGACAAGATGGCGCATCTGCATCATATCCGCAATCGAGCCTTGCAGGCCAAAGGAGTGTAGTACGATGGGGGAAGCGATAGTCGTGACGTCGGGCAAGGGCGGCGTCGGCAAGACGACGACATCCGCGAATGTCGGCACGGCCCTGGCGCTCATGGGCAAAAAGGTATGCATGGTCGATACCGACATCGGCCTCCGCAATCTCGACGTCGTGATGGGTCTCGAAAACCGGATCATCTATGATTTGATCGACGTGGCGGAAGGGCGCTGCCGGCTGAATCAGGCGCTCGTGAAGGACAAGCGCTTCGATGAGCTGTACATGCTGCCGGCCGCGCAGACCAAGGACAAAAACGACATTTCGCCCGATCAGGTGCGCAAAATCGTAGAAGAATTAAAGCCCGACTTCGATTATGTCATCATCGACTGTCCGGCGGGGATCGAGCAGGGCTTCCGCAATGCGATCGCTGGCGCCGATCATGCCATCGTCGTGACGACGCCGGAAAACGCGGCCGTCCGCGACGCCGACCGCGTCATCGGCCTGCTGGAGAAAACGAACATCTCCCAGCCCAAGCTCATCATCAACCGGATTCGTCCGAACCTGTTGAAGAGCGGAGACATGCTGGAGGTCGACGACATCATTCAGGTGCTGGCGATCGACTTGATCGGCATCGTGCCGGACGACGAGGATGTCATCAAGGCAGCCAATCAGGGCGAGCCGACCGTCATGAACCCGAACTCCCGCGCCGCGATGGCCTATCGCAACGTCGCGCGCCGCATTCTCGGCGAGACGGTGCCGCTTATGCATCTGGACGAAAAGGCCGGCGTGTTCAGGCGTATGCGCAAGTTTCTCGGAATGGGTTGATCTGAATTGCTTAACCGACTTAAAAAAATCGATCTGATCATGGTGCTGTGCCTGTTCGGCTTCATGGCGATCAGCGCGCTGCTCGTCCGAAGCGCAACGAGTGTCGATGCCGGATATTCCGGCAAGCCGATGCAGCAAATCGTATTCTATGCGATCGGGTTCGTGCTCATTCTGCTGACGACCTTATTCAATTACCGGCTTCTGCTCAAAACGTGGTTCGTCTGGTATGGGATCGGCCTCGTCATGCTCGTCGCAGTGTATCTGTTCGCAGCTCCGATCAACGGAGCCAAGAGTTGGTTCCAATTGCCCGGCGGCATGCTGTTCCAGCCGGCGGAGATCGTGAAGATCTTTCTGATTATAGCCGTCGCGTGGCTGATGGGCAGGCGGCAGGGGGACCCGCTCTCCATGCGCAAGGACGTGCTGCTCATCGCGGCGGTCTCTTTCGTACCGTTTTTGCTCGTCATGATTCAGCCCGACCTCGGGAATGCGACCATTTACGTTTTTATCGTGCTCGGCATGCTCTGGATCGGCAACGTGCGTTACACTTACGTTCTTATCGGCCTTGCCGCCGTCGTAGGTGGCCTGCTATTGTTCTACACGCTGTTTAATACGTACAACACGGAGATACAGACGTATCTGAACGACCATTCCAAAGGGCATTGGTACGAACGGATCAACACCTATATTCATCCCGACGAAGCGTCCGATGACGCGAGGCGGCAGACCGAGTATGCCAAGATCGCGATCGGATCGGGCGGGCTGGCCGGAGACGGATATATGCAGGGCGAGTCCAAAAATCGCAAGTTTATCCCTTACACGTATTCGGACTCGATCTTCGTGGTCGTCGGGGAGGAATTCGGTTTCCAGGGCGCCGCGGTGTTGCTGCTTCTGTACTTCGTCTTTATATACCGGATGATTATAATCGCTTACCAGTGCATCGATATCAAAGGCTCGTTCATTATTATCGGGATCGCTTCGATGCTGGTGTTCCAAATTTTTCAAAATGTCGGCATGATGATCGGCCTTATGCCACTGACGGGCATTACGCTGCCATTCGTCAGTTATGGCGGCACCTCGCTTCTGCTCAACATGCTGTCCATCGGACTCGTGTTCAGCATCAGGGCGCATCAGGACAAGTACACGATTGAAGAATAGTTTGGCACTTTGCCATGCAGCCGTCCCAAGACGTCTATTCCAAGACGCAGGGGCGGTTGTTTGCGTTCGGCGAGGTCTATTCCTTGTCCTGCAGCCATAAGGTGTTAGAAGTAGAGGACAAGGAGGGCTCGGCATGGCGAAGAAACCGGACAAGCGGGAGGCGGGACGGACGGGAAGAGCCGCGGGGGACGCGGGTCCCGGAGGCGGCGCGCCGTCGGCGCCGTATGCGTACAGGCCGTATTCGCCGGAGGAGCTGGAAGCCGATCCCGAGCTGTGGTGGAAGGAACGGCAACGGCAGTTGCGGATGAGCGCGGCCTGGAGTCCGATCGTGAAGACGAGAAGGCGCGCTGGAACCGACGGACTCGCTGAGGGCTTCGGATCCGCCGGCAGCCTGCGCAACGGCGGGGAGAAAACGCTGGGAGACCTTCCGGCTGCAGGCGCCGGTATCCGAAACGACCGGAATGCCGAAACCGCCTTTTCTGCGGGGGGAACAGCAGGCGCTTCGCACATGCATGGGAGCGGCGGTATCGCAGGCGAAACAGCAGTTGGAACCGTAGGCGGAGCGATAGGAGGCTCTATGAGCGGAAATGGCGGCAGAGTCGCCAGTAGCGCAGGCCTATACGGAGGGAGTATACCGATTGCGCCGTGGTACAACGAGCCCGTGGGGCCTGGCGCGGGCCGTCCGCCCGGCCGGAGCTACGAAGATCGCGGAATGCTTGCGCGGCTGCGACGGGGATTCGTCATGCGGGCGGCCGTGGCCCTGCTACTATACGGTGCAGCCTGGAGCTGGCTCAACTGGGATCTGCCGGGCCGCGGAGAAGCCGAGGCGTGGATGACGCTCGCGGTGACCCAAGACATGGATTTCTCCGCCGCGGAAGCCTGGTACGGCAGGGTTTTCGGCGATTCGCCATCCTTCTTGCCCGTCTTCCGCCACGGCGCGAGCGAAGCAGAGGAAGTGACCGCGGAGTGGGACGGCCAAGCGACGGTCGTCCCTGTTCAAGGCCGCGTTGCGGAGACTTTTAAGCAAAACGGCAGCGGCGTAAGGATCGAGGCCGCTCCGGGGAGCGCGGTGAACGCCGTTCATAGCGGCAGAGTCATCCAGGTTACGTCCTCGTCCCAGGGGGACGCAACCGTCCTCGTGCAGCATGCGGGACGGATCGTGACCGTCTACGGGGGCGTAAGCGCGGCGTCGGTTCGCGCGGACGACTGGGTCGAGGCCGGAGGCAAGCTCGGCGTACTGGGTACGGCTGCGGACGGCGCAGGCGTGCGCTCCCTCTATTTTGCGATTCGCCTGGGCGACAAGTCGCTTGATCCGCAGGAAGTGATTCCTTTTGATTAAACTCGGGGGAATCGTCTTCAGGTTCCACCCGCTCTTCGTGCTCCTCATGCTGCTCTCCGTGCTCACCGGCCGCTTCCAGGAGATGATCGCCCTTTTTTTTATCGTTTTGCTGCACGAGCTTGCCCATCTCTGGACTGCGCTTCGCTTTGGGTGGAAGGTCCGCGAGGTCAAGCTGCTGCCGTTCGGGGGCGTCGTCGAAACGGAGGAAGCGGGCTCCGTGCCTGTGCGCGAGGAGGCGCTCGTCGCTGCAGCGGGTCCTGCATTTAACGCGCTGCTGTCTCTGGCTGCCTGGGGGCTTGGGCAAGCCGGACTTATCGACCGGCTCTGGGCAGAGGATTTCGCCAGGGCGAGCGGCTTGATCGCCGCTTTCAACCTGCTGCCGGTGCTGCCGCTGGACGGCGGGCGGCTGCTGCAGTGCTGGTTTTGCCTGCATTTCCCCTATCATCGCACCCTTATATGGAGCGCTCGCATCAGCCTTTTTTTTAGCGCGGCTGTCGTCCTCGGCGCATTGTCCCCTCCGCTCTACGGCGGACTCGTGCATCTTAACTTGCTCGCAATCGGCTTGTTTTTGTTCGCTTCCAATTGGACGTATATGCGCAATCTGCCCTTCGTCTTTCTGCGTTTTCTCGTCCGCCGGGCGGAGCGTTCTTCGAGCCGGATCGATGCGGGGACGCTGGCGCAGCCAATCGTCGTATCGCGTCATCGCCAGCTATCCCACGTCGTCCGATTGCTCATGAAGGAGCGCTACCATCTCGTCTATATGATGGATCAGGGAAAAATCTCGCGCGTCCTGCCCGAGGGACAGGTCATCGACGGCTTTTTGGGCAGCTTGACGGAAGGGAATGCGGATTTTCGTTTTTTCATGTAGAATGGGTTAAAACGGCTGTCGTCGCAGCCCGGCAGCGCTCGCTCCGGGGAATGCGGGACCGTTCGCCCAGGAGGTAGGCATGAAGCAGCTCTTCGTTCACTGCACGCGCAACGTGACTCAGTCGTCGCTTCTCGAAGACGGCGTGCTGACCGAATTCAGCGTCGAGCGCTCGGAAGGCACCTCTCTGGTCGGGAACATTTATTTGGGACGCGTCGTTAACGTCCTGCCCGGCATGCAGGCGGCGTTCGTCGACATCGGGCTCCCCAAAAACGCCTTCCTGTACGTGGACGACGTGCTTCATCCTCATCTGGACCGTCAGCCGAAGACCAAGCCTTCCATCGCCGAGCTTCTGAAGCCGGGCGACAGGCGCGTCGTACAGATTATGAAGGAGCCGCTCGGCGGCAAAGGCGCGCGGATCACGACGCACTACTCGCTGCCGGGCCGCTGTCTTGTCTATATGCCGCACGCCGATTACGTCGGCGTATCCAAAAAGATCGAACAGGAGCACGAGCGCGCCAGGCTCAAGGGACTCGCCGAGGAGCTGCGGGAGGCCGGAGAAGGGCTTATTCTGCGGACCAACGCCGAAGGCGAATCGCGGGAATCGCTCGCGCGGGACCTGGAAGGGCTGCGCAACGTGTGGCGCCACATCTCGGAGCGGGGAGCGGGTGCCGAGGCGACGGCGGAGCTTCACCGCGACTTCGGGCTCGTACAGCGGACGGTGAGGGACGTCTTCAAGCCCGACATGGAGGCGCTGATTGTCGATGACGAGCGCGCTTACCGCGATGCGCGGGCTTATCTGCGTCAAGCGGCGCCGCATCTCGAGCAGCGCGTCAGGCTTCATGCCGAAGCGGCGCCGTTATATGAGCATTACGGGATCAAGGCGCAGATCGACCGGGCATTCCAGCGGCGCGTGACGCTTGGCAGCGGCGGATATCTGGTTATCGACCATACGGAGGCGTTGACTGTCATCGACGTCAATACCGGCAGATACACGGGGGCGATCGACCTTGAAGAAACCGTCTTTCAGACGAATCTCGAGGCTGCCGCAGAGATCGCTCGATTGCTTCGCCTGCGCGACATCGGCGGCATCGTCATCGTCGATTTTATCGATATGACCGACGAGGAGCATCGCAGACGGGTGGTCGAGCGGATCGAGGACACGATGCGGCAGGACCGGACCAAATGCCAGGTCGTAGGCTGGACAAGGCTGGGCTTGCTCGAGATTACGAGAAAGAAAACCCGCGCCGATCTGATGAGCTATTTCTACGAGACGTGCATCGCCTGCAAAGGAACCGGCAGAACGTACGTGCGTTGAAGCTCGCCACAAACAGGTTGCCACAGGCGACGGCGTGTGATAGAATACTCTAGTGCGTGCAATGGGCTCCTGTCAATTGCAAGCTACAACCGCACTCCAAAGGGTATCGAAGAACGGACGCTCAAGCGGCCGGCACCCCATGAGGCGAGTCTTAGAATGAGGGAGGTGCACACATGTACGCGATTATCGAGACTGGCGGCAAGCAATACAAGGTTCAAGCCGGCGACGTCATCTTCGTGGAGAAGCTCTCCGCAGGCGAAGGCGACAGCGTTACGTTTGACAAGGTTCTGGCCGTATCCAGCGACAAGGGCTTCGTTACCGGAGCTCCGCTTCTGTCCGGCGCTAGCGTGACGGGCAAGGTTGAGAAGCACGTCAAGGGCGAGAAGATCATCGTCTTCCACTATAAACCGAAGAAGAACGAACGCAAGAAGCAAGGCCATCGCCAACCGTACACCAAGGTGACGATCGAGAGCATCCAGGCTTAAGAGGCGCAGGATGATCAAGATCGACATTCGCCGCGACGAGCGGCAGCGGATCAAGTCCTTCGCAGTATCCGGGCATGCGGGATACGACGATCCGGGTAAGGATATCGTATGCGCGGGCGTGTCGGCCGTTACGGTCGGCGCTGTCAACGCCATCGAGCGCCTGACAGGTATCGTGCCGAAGGCTAAGGTGAAGTCGGGCTTTCTCTCCGCGGATATGCCTCCCGAGGGCGTCGATTCCGACCGCGTCCAGCTTCTGCTGGAGGGGATGGTCGTCGCGCTCGAGGACATCGCGGAGGAATACGCGAAGCACGTTCGGATCAAGCAATAATTAAGCACAGAAGGAGGTTGACACCATGTTGAAGCTCAATCTTCAGCTCTTCGCATCCAAGAAGGGCGTAGGTTCCACGAAGAACGGACGCGATAGCCAATCCAAGCGTCTGGGCGCGAAGCGCGCTGACGGCCAAGCCGTTACGGGCGGCACGATCCTCGTTCGCCAACGCGGCACGAAGATCCACCCGGGCAACAACGTCGGCATCGGCAAGGACGACACGCTGTTCGCTCTTGTCGAAGGCGTCGTGAAGTTCGAGCGCTGGGGACGCGATCGCAAGAAAGTTAGCGTCTATCCGGCTCCGGTGGCGCCAGTCGCCGCCGCACTTGAATAATCGACATCCAGAACCCCGGCCGCGCGTAGTGGCCGGGGTTTTTGCGTAGGCGGACACGAATACGGCTTCTGCCATTTACAAGGCAGCCTGCGTCGGCTGTATCCAAAGCGGGGAAAAGTAATGATGCCTGGACAAAAAACCTATGGCTTAATGCTTGCGGCTGCGACGCTCCTGATCCCGGCTTGCGCGGTCGTAGCGTGGCGGGATCAGTGGTGGCCGATCGTGCTGTTTCTCGTTTGGGCGGTCGCTGCGGCTTTGGTCGCAGCCATCACCTGCCGTCGCGCCTTCAAGCGCGAGACGGACAGGCTGGTGGAGCGCGCCTCGCGAGACATCGTCAAGTCTCGCCAGGATCTCGTCGGCACGCTGAGCCACCATCGGCACGACTGGATGAACGAGCTGCAAATATTATACGGCTACCTGCGCATGCAAAAAATCGATAAGGCGATCGCTGTCGTGGACAGAATAAAGGAAGAAATGGAGCGCGACAGCCGCATATCGCGACTCGGCAGTCCGGAGCTGTCCGCTTATCTGCTCTCCTTTCGGACGTTCTGCGATACGATGACGCTCGATGCCCGGGTAGACGAGAGCCTGCAGGCGTCTAGCGTCGTATCGGCGGGCCCGGAGCGCGTCTCTCGGGCGGCCATCGGCCTCATCAACGCTTACCGGGTACGCGCTTCGGCCGTAACGGCCGAAGAGAACAAGCTCCATATCGCCTTCTTCCAGGCAAGCGGCGAGCTGCATATTGCAACATCGTACGAAGGCGGCTGGTCCGCCTGGAGCGGCCTGCGGGAAGACGTATCGCAGTTGCTCCCGGACGGGACGCGGTTGTCCGCGTCTGCTGACGGAGACGGGGAAGAAGGCGCACGCAAGCTGACAGTCGTCGTGCCGGTCGAGTGAACGCATTTTCAGATTGCCTGCTCATCGAAGCGGAAACGAGAGTGATCACAACATGTTTGTAGACAAGGCAAAAATATATGTTAAAGGCGGGGACGGCGGCGACGGGCTCGTCGCGTTCCGCAGGGAGCTGTACGTTCCCGAAGGCGGACCGGCGGGCGGAGATGGCGGCGATGGCGGCGATGTCGTGTTCAAGGTCGACGAAGGGCTCCGTACGCTTATGGACTTCAGGTATCAAAAACACTTTAAGGCCACGCGGGGAGAAAAGGGACGCAACAAGTCCCAGCACGGCGCCAACGCGGATGATATGATCGTTCGCGTGCCTCCGGGCACGGTCGTATTTGACGACGACACCGGCGAGATGATCGCCGATCTGACGCAGCACGGCCAGGCCGTCGTCATCGCGAAGGGCGGCCGCGGCGGCCGCGGCAATACGCGCTTCAAGAGCTCCGTCAACACCGCGCCGGCCATCGCCGAAAACGGCGAAGAGGGCAAAGAGCGTTGGGTGACGCTGGAGCTGAAGGTCATGGCGGATGTCGGCCTCGTCGGATTTCCGAGCGTCGGCAAATCTACGCTCCTGTCGGTCGTATCCGGCGCACGTCCGAAGATCGGCGCGTATCACTTTACTACGCTGACGCCGAACCTCGGCGTCGTTGAGCTTGGCGATGACAGCAGCTTCGTCATGGCGGATCTGCCCGGTCTGATCGAAGGCGCGCATGCGGGCGTCGGACTTGGCCACGAGTTTCTGCGGCATGTGGAGCGGACCCGCGTTATCGTGCATGTCGTGGATATGTCCGGGCTCGAAGGGCGCGATCCTTTTGAAGACTGGGTCAAGATCAACGAAGAGCTCAAGCTTTACAATCTCAAGCTGACCGAGCGACCGCAGATCGTCGCGGCGAACAAGATGGACATGCCCGAATCCGAAGAGAACCTGGCGGCGTTCAAGGCCAAGCTCGCGGAAGTTCGTTCCGATATCGAAGTGTATCCGATCTCGTCGCTCACGCGAGCCGGCGTGCCGGAGCTGCTGTACAAGACGGCCGAAGTGCTGGCAACGGCACCGGATCCGACGGAGCTGGCCGCGCAGGAGGCCAGGGAAGCTGAAGAGGCCGAAGGCGTCGTCTACCGGCTGGAACACCGCGAGGAAGTGCATGACTATACGATCTCCCGGGACAACGACACGTTCGTCGTCGAAGGCGAATCGATCGAGCGCCTCCTGAGGCGGACGCAGTTCGGCTCGTACGAAGCGGTCATGCGCTTTGCGCGAATCATGCGCAAGATCGGGCTGGACGCGGATCTTCGCAAGCGCGGAGCCAAAAACGGCAACATCATCAGGATCGGTGACTTCGAGTTCGAGTTCTTCGAAGGCGGCGAGCAAGAGTACCTGTACGAAGACGAATAAGCGCTTGGCGGCCTTACGAATAGCGCCTGGCACGGAGCCTTATCGCCAGCCGGCGTTCGCGCGGCTGGCGATAAGGCTTTTTTTAATGCCATTCAACTATTGCCGCCCCGGTGCCGATCGGATATAATGTCCACTATACACAAACATGCGTCTTTCCTAGGAGGACGGGGGATGGCGGAGCAATATTACGCGGTCCGCGAGGATCTGTTGCCCGAGGGCATGCGGAGGGCCGAGCAGGCGAAGGCAATGCTGCGGCGCGGCGAAGCGGCGACGATAAATGAAGCGGCCGAGCGGGCGGGCATTAGCCGCAGTGCTTTTTATAAGTACAAAGACGGCGTATATGCGCTCGACCAGGCTGCGCGGGAGTCGATTGCGACGCTGTCGATCGATCTGGAGCATCGGTCGGGGATTTTGTCCCGTATGCTGGCGCTGCTTGCGGACAGCGGAGGCAACGTGCTTACGATCACGCAGTCTATCCCGCTGCAAGGCTTGGCGAACGTCGTCGTAACGATCGATGCGGCGCAAATGACAGGCGGCATCGGCGAATTGGTCGAGCGGCTGAAGGCGCTGGACGGCGTTCGGCGCGCGTCCGTCGTCGGCCGCAGTTAACGAAAGCGGTGCAGTCCATGCCGTAATAGGAGCTCGCAGAGCATGAAGCGGAGGAGAAAAGCTATGAAGCCGGTAAAAGTTGGATTGATGGGATTGGGCACCGTAGGCACCGGCGTCGTCCGGATCGTGGAGGGCCACCAGGCGGATCTGCAGAGCCAGGTCGCCTCGCCGATCGAGATCGCGAAGATTCTGGTCAAGGACGCGTCCAAGGCGCGCAGCGTGGCCATCGATACTTCGAAGCTGACCGAAGATCCGTGGGAGCTCGTACGCGACGAGGAGATCGACATTATCGTCGAGGTCATGGGCGGCGTAGGCGCCACCAAGGAGCTGCTGCTCGAGGCGCTCGAGCGGGGCAAGCATATCGTGACGGCGAACAAGGACCTGATGGCGCTGCACGGCCAGGAGATTCTGGCCAAGGCCAAGGAAAAGGGCTGCGACGTGTTTTACGAAGCAAGCGTGGCGGGCGGCATTCCGATTATCCGGACGCTCATCGAAGGCTTCTCTTCGGACCGGATCACGAAGATCATGGGTATCGTCAACGGGACGACCAACTATATTTTGACCAAGATGAGTCAAGAGGGCGCTGACTATCAGGACGTTCTGAAGGAAGCGCAGGCGCTCGGTTATGCGGAGGCCGATCCGACGTCCGACGTCGAAGGGCTCGACGCCGCGCGCAAGATGACGATCCTGTCGACGCTGGGCTTCCGCGCGAACGTCGCCCTTGAGGACGTGGACGTGCGCGGCATCAGCGCCGTTACGCAAGAGGACATTCGCTACGCGCACCAGCTGGGCTGCGAGATCAAGCTGCTCGGCATCGCCGAGCGGCAGGACGACTATATCAGCGTCAGCGTGCAGCCGACGCTCGTGCGCCGCAGCCACCCGATCGCCTCCGTGAACGGCGTGTTCAACGCGGTTTACGTGCACGGCGAAGCGGTCGGCGAAACGATGTTCTACGGACCCGGCGCCGGCGAGATGCCGACGGCGACGTCCATCGTGGCCGATCTCGTGGCTGTCGTCAAGAACATGAAGCTCGGCGTCAACGGACGCCAAGCCTCCCTTTCATACAAGGAAAAGAAGCTCAAGACAGACGAGCAGATCGCTTCGAAGTACTTTATGCTGCTGCATGTCGAAGACCGGGCGGGCGTACTGATGCAGATCGCCCAGGTTTTCTCGAAATACGATGTCAGCATCGAATCCGTCATGCAGCCCGTCACGCCGGACCAGCAGGGCGCGCAGCTGATCATTTCCACGCATGCGGCCGACAAGGCTTCGATGAAGGCCGTGCAAAAGGCATTCGAAGAGCTGCCTGCGGTCAAGACGATCAAGAGCGTCTACCGCGTCGAAGGATAATTAAGCGGCTTTGCGGCAGTGAATCTGGAGAGGGGTAAGAAATACAATGACGGATAAGGCAACACGTCCCGCGGCCGACCGCGTCGTCGTTCGCGTGCCCGCCAGCACCGCGAATCTCGGACCGGGCTTCGATAGCTTGGGCATGGCGCTGTCGCTATACGCCTGGGTCGACCTGGCGCCGGCGGAGCGGACGGTCGTCATGCTGCATGGCGACCATCTCGAAGGCGTCGCGCGGGACAAGAGCAATCTGATATACGAAGTCGCTCAGTCGGTATTCGAGCGGGCGGGCATCAAGCTTCCCGAGCTCGCGATCGGCATCCGCAGCGACATTCCGCTGACGCGCGGTCTCGGGAGCAGCGCGTCAGCGATCGTCGGCGCGCTCGTGGCGGCCAATGCGCTGATCGGCGAGCCGCTGACCCAAGACGAGCTGTTCCAAATGGCGACCGCCCTCGAGAAGCATCCGGACAATGTCGGCGCTTCGATCTACGGAGGCATGATCGCTGCGGCTTGGGACGGGCAGCGGGCCGAGGCGGTTCGATTCGATCCGCCCGCAGCTTTGCGTTTCCTTGCGGCAATCCCGGCCTTCGAGCTCGCGACCAAGTCCGCTCGCGGCGTACTGCCCCGGCAGGTGGCGCGGGAAGACGCCGTATTCAACGTGGCGCATAGCTCGCTGCTGACGGCGGCGCTCGCAACGGGCAGGCTCGACGTACTGCGCCATGCCTTGCGGGACAAGCTGCACCAGCCTTATCGCGCGCCGCTTATTCCGGGCATGGAGCGCATGCTGCGCGAAGCGCCTGAACATGGCGCGCTCGGCGCGGTGCTGTCCGGCGCCGGGCCTACGCTGCTCGCGCTCGCCGATGCGGACGCGGATGCTCTAGGACTAGAGGCATTCGTGCGAGAGGCACTGGCGGAAGCAGGCGTTCAAGCGGAGCTTCGCTGGCTGAGCCCCGATCTGGCCGGACCGGCGATTCGGCTCCTGCAAGCGGGCGATGCTGAATTCGGCGCGGCGCCGGACGATGTGCTGCCGTCCCGGATGGGAACGGAGGTGCGGCCTTGAATCGCGCACCAAGCGTAGCGGTGCTTCCGAAGGGAACGTTCTCCGACGAGGCGGCTCGCTACTTTTTCCGCGACCGCGAGGTCGAGCTTCGCTATCACAAGATGATCGCGGACGTTTTCAAGTCGACAGCCGGCGGCACGACGGACTGGAGCGTCATTCCGATCGAGAATACGATCGACGGCTCCGTCAGCCTCCACACGGATTGGCTCGTACACGAGGTGGAGCTGCCGATCCGGGCGGAGTGGGTATTTCCTGCCGTACAGAATCTAGTCGGCCGCCTTGGCGAGCTGGCGGTGGACGGCCAGGGAGAGCAGGATCCGGCAAGGGCCTGGGATTCCGCCAAGATCGTCAAGATTTTCAGCCATCCGGTGGCGATGGCACAGTGCTACGAGTTCATCCGTGCGCATATCCCGCATGCGGAGCTCGAGACGCTCTCCAGCACGGCCGAAGCGATCCGCACCGTGCACGACAATCCGGGGCGCGGATGGGCGGCGATCGGCACGCGTACGGCTGCGGCGGATTACGGCTTGGACCTGCTGCAGGAGGCCGTGACCGACCACGACAACAACTACACGCGTTTTCTGCTCGTCGGTCATCGCGTATACGAAACGGCTGCAGCGCCTAAGTATAAGACGAGCATTCTCATTACGCTGCCTGAGGATTTTCCCGGTGCGCTGCATCAAGTGCTATCGGCGTTTTCGTGGCGGAAGATCAACTTGTCGCGCATCGAGTCGCGTCCCACGAAGAAGAAGCTGGGCAGCTACTACTTCTGGATCGACATCGAAATGTCGCTGGACACCGTTCTCCTGCCGGCGGCCATCGCAGAGATCGAGGCGATCGGCTGTCAGGTCCGCATTCTCGGCTCTTATCCCAGTTTCCCATTCGAAGGTTGAACATTTCCGGAGGTGTCCTGAGGCATGTCTGAGCAATGGATTTATTTGAACGGGCAATATGTGAAAAAAGAAGAGGCCAAGATTTCGGTGTACGACCACGGCTTCCTCTATGGCGACGGCATTTTTGAAGGCATCCGCATCTACGGCGGCAATATATTCAGATGCCGGGAGCATCTGGAGCGTCTCTATGACTCGGCCAAGTCGATTATGCTGAACATTCCGCTCAGCATGACGCAGATGGAGGATGCGCTCTGCGAGACGATCCGGCGCAACAGCCTGCGGGACGGCTACATTCGACTCATCGTCTCCCGCGGAGCCGGCAATCTCGGGCTCGATCCGCTCCGCTGTCCGGAAGCGTTCGTCGTCATCATCGTGGAGCAGCTCGCGATCTATCCGGAGGAGGCATACCGGGACGGCCTGCGTTCGGTATCGGTCAGTCCGCGCCGCAATCTGCCGGACGCGCTTAATCCGAAGATCAAGTCGCTGAACTACCTGAACAACATTCTGGTGAAAATCCAAGCAAATCTGGCGGGCGTCGGCGAAGCGATCATGCTCAACTCGCAAGGTTACGTGGCCGAAGGTTCGAGCGACAATATTTTTATCGTGAAACGAGGCACCGTTTACACGCCGCCGTGTTATATCGGAGCGCTCGAGGGCATCACCCGGGGCGCCATCATCGAACTGTGTGCGAAGCTCGGGCTGCCGCTGCGCGAGGTGCCGTTTACGCTGCATGACGTCTATACGGCCGATGAAGTGTTTTTCACCGGGACGGCCGCCGAAGTCATCGCCGTGCGCGAGGTAGACGGACGCATAATCGGCGAAGGCCGCGCAGGGCCTCTGACCAGCCGGCTGCTGGACGAATTCCGCAAGATCGTCACAGTCGAAGGTGTCAAAGTATACGAATAAGTCAATCAAGAGACGGCGCTCGCGATGCGGGCGGCCGTCTTTTTAAGTTACAGAAGCGACGAGGGCGTCGGGGCGTGCTGTAAGCGAGAAGGTAGGGTATTGAAGAGAGCCGCCGCTGTAAGCGAGAAAACCAACCATGCCGGAGAGACGAGGACGCCGGAGCTTGCTTTAAGTGACAAGAGCACCGGAGCTTGCTGTAAGTGACAAAGGCGTCGGAGCTTGCTGTCAGTGACGAAAGCGCGGAGCTTTAAGGATGGTTGGCAGTCCCCAAAGCTGCATTTGTACAGGTATTTCCTAACGGGTCGCTCCACTTGATGAAATACCTGCAAATGCGCAGGAAAATGCAAAGCGCAAGCCGAAAACCCGGCTGATCAAGGGAAATAACTGCGCTTTTGCAGTTATTCTGTACAATAGAGTAGAAATTGACAAAAAAAGATGTATATTTGCAGGGTTTCGGCGTCAATGCGGCGCTGGCGGCGATACGCCGGCCCGTAGGAACGGCTGTCGGGCGGGCACTGATAGGCGTTCCGCGCGATGCCGGTTCGAATGCCAATGAAAAATCCGAATCATTCACTTTTCTTCTTGCTCATCAGTGAGAGAATTTACATATGATTACAAAAGTGATATCATAATAATATAAAATTTAAATCATTATGAATGGGAGAGGCCGTTATGAAGGAAAAACGCGCTTGGCATATGAATGGATTTTTGGCTTTGCTACTGTGTTTGGCCTCGCTGGCCGGCGGTATCGCGCTAATGGTCATCGGAGGCGATCAAGCGGAGCCTGAAGGCGGCTTAATCGGTCTAGGCATCGCGCTGCTGCTGCTCGCCATGGTCATGCTAAGCTCGCTGACGATCGTACAGCCGAACCAGGCCAAGGTCATCACTTTTTTCGGAAGCTATATCGGCACGGTATCGCGCAGCGGTCTTTGGATGGTACTTCCGTTTACCGTGAAGAGACGGGTGTCGCTCAAGGTTCGCAACTTCACGAGCAATACCCTGAAAGTTAATGACGCGGAGGGCAATCCGATCGAGATCGGCGCCGTGGTCGTATTCCGCGTATCGGATACGGCCAAAGCGGTGTTCGACGTGGACGATTACGAGCGGTTCGTGGAGCTGACGAGCGAGACGTCGATCCGGCACACGGCGGCCAAGTATGCTTACGACACGTTTACCGACGAGCCGGGCCAGTCGCTGCGCGGCAATTCGGACGAGGTGGCTTCGGAATTGTCGGCCGAGCTGCAGAACAGGCTTCACGTCGCGGGCATTGAAGTGCTCGAGACCCGGTTGACCCATCTGGCCTACGCGCCGGAGATCGCCAGCGCCATGCTGCAGCGCCAGCAAGCCATTGCCATTATCGCGGCGCGGGCGAAGATCGTCGAAGGCGCCGTCTTTATGGTGGATGCGGCGCTGCGGCAGCTGGTAGAAAACGGGATCGAGCTCGACGCGGAGCGGCGCGCGGCAATGATCAACAATCTGATGGTCGCGGTCGTGTCCGACCGTGCGGCGACGCCGGTCATCAACACCGGCACGCTGTACGGCTAAGGATGCGCGGCGATGTCATCCAAACCGAAGAAGGCTTATCCCCTTCGACTCGATCCCGAGATTTATGCCGCGCTCGAACGATGGGCGGCGGATGAGTTCCGCAGCGTCAACGCGCATATGGAGTATTTGCTGCGGGAGGCGCTCCGCAAGTCGGGCCGGCTGAAGAGCCGCCCCGAACCGCCGACGGAGGCGGATGAATCATAGCGACGAAGGTGGCCGGCGATCGCCGGCGCGCGAATAGGCGAACCGGAGCGACACGTTCCGGTTCGCCTATGTTTTTTTGCCGAAGGGATGTCAAATGCCCAGCTCCTGCATAGGATGTAAGGATTGCGCGGGGCGGCAGCCTGCACGCGAGAGTTCAGCCACCGGGAGGGAACCGAGTGAAGATCCATATCGCCAAAAGCGGTGACACGCTGTACAACTTGGCTAAGAAATACGGCTTGTCTCTTGACGAGCTGATCGCTGCTAACACGGACATCGCGAATCCGGACGAGATCGAGGTAGGCGCCAAGATACGCATACCCAAGCCAGGTCAAAAGCAGTACGAGATCGCTCAGGATTATACGATCCAGCAGGGCGATACGATGTGGAAGCTGTCGAAAACGTACCAAGTGCCATTGGCGGACCTGATCGCGGCCAATCCGCAGATCGTCAATCCGAGCGCGCTTTTGACGGGCCAAGTCGTTCACATTCCGAAGCTGCCTGCCGAAGGCTCGGGCGCATCGGAAGACATGCAACACCATCACCATCATCATCATGGCAAGCCGGAAGCGGGCGTCATGCCTGCCGCCGGAGAAAAGCCGAGCACGGCGGTCATGCCCGGTTCTATGGAAAAGCCCAGCACGGCAGTGCTGCCCGGCGCGACGGAGAAGCCGAGCACGGCGGTCATGCCGGCCGTAACTGAGAAGCCCAGCACGGCACCTGTGCCGGTCGTGCAGCCGCCGCAAGTCACGGCACCGATCGAAGTCCAAATGCCCGCGCCTCCGCCGCCCGCTCCGCCGGCGCCGCCTATGCACGAGCATTATCCGGTCTACATGACGACGTATCAGCAAACGTCGGACCTGTTCCTGCAAATGCCGCAGCCTGCCGTCGAGGCATCGACGGCCCCGGTCGGGTATGGTCACGCGGGTTACGGGTACGGACATGAAGCGGTGTCCCCAGCCGCAACGGGTCCGGCTACGTTGCCGGCCGCGACGCAGGGATACGGCTACGGTCAAAACCAAAACGCTTCCGTCAGTCCCGCGAGTTCCATGCCCTACACTTTCGGCGACGTCAGCCCTGCGACGGCCAAGCCAAACAGTTACAGCGCAGTCAGTCCGGCAACCGCTATGCCAAGCAGTTACAGCGCAGTCAGTCCGGCAACCGCTATGCCAAACAGTTACAGCGCAGTCAGCCCTGTGACCACCATGACGAATAACTACGGCGCCGTCAGTCCCGCCGCCGTCCAAGGTTATAATGGTTACGGCACCGCCGTATCCCCTGCAAGCGTGCAGCCGTATGCCGGCGTGCCTTGCGGAGGCGGCATCGGACCGCTCGTGGGAGGCATCCCCGCGTATCCGGGCCACATAGGCGGACTTGAAGGGGGAATCCCGGGGCACCTCGGAGGCCTTGAGGGCGGTATTCCCGGCCAGCTTGGCGGCATTGAAGGCGGCATTTCGGGCAATCTGGGCGGCTTGAGCGGAGGTCTTCCCGGTTATCTGGGCGGCATTGAAGGCGGCATCCCGGGACATCTCGGAGGTCTTGAGGGCGGCATCCCCGGCCAGCTAGGCGGCATTGAAGGCGGCATTCCTGGCAATCTGGGGGGGCTGAGCGGCGGTCTCCCCGGCTACCTGGGCGGACTCGAGGGCGGCATTCCGGGTCATCTGGGAGGCCTCGGCGGCCTGCAGACCGGATGGGGCCAGGCGCCATGCCATCCGTGCGCAGGAACGCCAGTCTCCCCTGCTGCAGCGATATCTCCGGTACAGATGTCCGGCTATGGCTACCCGAGCGGCGTCATGCCGGTTCAAACGAGTATATCTCCCGTTTCAACGGGCTACGCCCCGAATGCCGTCTCACCGAGCATGGTATCGCCGGCTGCCGTCGGTCCTGCCGCGAGTCCTTACGGCTATGGCTACGATCCGCGATTCCCGCTGACGGCCGGCTACGGCACGCAGCCGTTCACGCCCGAATATTCTCTGCCGTACCGTGACGGCTTCGGCTTCGTGCAGTATCCGCTGGCCGGCGGCGCCATCGACGCGGCCAACAAGGATCTGGCGTATGCATCGGCGGCGATCGATTCGGAGAACGACTCGGAAAGCGACCGCTTCGTGGACGAAGGCGATTCGGAAATTGAAGCCAAGCCGAAAATCGGCGTCGCCAAGACGGCCCGTTCATCCGCTCAGCGGCAAGGAACGGCGGGATCCGGCGCGGGATCGGCGAAGCGGGTAGCGTCATCCTCGGCCGGCAAAAACCAGGCGCGCGTCGCTTCCGCCCCGAAGAGCCGGAAGAGCCTTCCTTGGATCAAATGGTAAGCCTTGATGCATAACCCGATGAGCCCGGGATCACAATAGGGTTAAAACGGAAAAGAAGGGATCCCGGTGCTCGGAAATCGGTTTCGCCATTGGAAGAAGCGATTAAAGCGCAACAAGCGTCTGGCATGGTCCCTCGGAATATGGGCTGCCGCCGTATTGACGGCGGCAGCGGCGCTGGCCGCAGTCGAGCCCCGTTTCGGGCGTGCGGAGCGTCACGACGGCGCCATGACGGACGCCGAGGCCGTATGGCTAGACAAGCGGTCTTCGCTCCTGTCGTTCGAAGGTCCCGATTCGGAACGGGGTCGGGCGATCGCCGCGCTCGCGGGACTCGAAGGAAAGGTAGAGGTCGTGCTGCAGCGCATGTACGTGTGCGGAGAGGAGATCCGTCGGCTCGGATCGTTCTCCTCGACGGAAGCGATGGACTTGCTCAAGGCCCACCGCGAGTGGACGGCGACGCTCCAGGACGCGGACAGGCTCGTCATGCGGGAATCGGTCGACGACCTTTCGGCGTCCTGCAAGGCATCGGCGCGAATCGGTATGGATAGAGGCGGCAACCTCTCTTTGTTCGACGGTCCCGTGAAAAAAGACAAGGTCATCCGGACTTTTTTTCACATGGACGTCAAGGCGCTGGAGAGCGGTTTGTCGCCCGAAGAGCTGCGAAGACTGCAGGAGGGTTTGCCTGTAGGCGAAGGAACCGACTATCATCAAGTCGTGACCCGTCTCGGCGAATACGCCGATAAGCCGGGATATGCCGGCCATGCGGCCGAATAGCCAGGCTGCCGGCAGGCGGCAGCCACGAAGCGCTCGAGCGTTCGCTCGAGCGCTTTTTTATTGTGTCGGCCGGCTGTTCGGCTTTCTGTTCTCATCCCCGTTTTCAAATGGTATAATCAAGTAGTCTGTCAGTAGATACAGGAAGCGGGGAACCCTCATGCGGGTACTCGGGATCGACCCCGGCATTGCAATTATGGGATTCGGATTCATCGACAAGATCGGACATCGTCTCGTACCGGTGCAATACGGGAGTATCCAGACGACGCCGGACACGGCGCAGGAGGTCAGGCTTCAGCAGATTTACGAATCTTCCTGCAAGCTTCTGGACCAATACCAGCCGGAGACCGTTGCGGTCGAAAAGCTATTTTTCAACAAAAACGTTACGAATGCATTCAGCGTCGGCCAAGCGAGAGGCGTACTGATGCTGGCGGCTGCGCAGCGCGGCATTCCGATCGGCGAGTACACGCCCATGCAGGTCAAGCAGGCGGTCGTCGGATACGGCGGCGCGGAGAAAAAGCAGGTGCAAGAGATGGTGAAGCGCCTCCTCGGACTCGCGAGCGCGCCAAAGCCGGACGACGTGGCGGACGCGCTGGCCGTCGCGATCTGCCATGCGCATGCGAGCGGCATGAGTCAATTGATGAACGGAGCGACGCGGCGGTGATCGATTACTTAAAAGGTTTTGTGGCGCATATCGAGCTCGAGTACGTGGTGCTCGACGTGCGGGACGTCGGATACAGAGTTTTCACGCCCAATCCGTACGGCTTGGCGAGAAGCGAGGAGCAAGTGCAGCTCTACATTCACCATCACGTTCGCGAGGACGCGATCCAGCTGTTCGGCTTCACCACGCGGGAAGAGCAGAGCCTTTTCCGCAAGCTGCTCGAGGTATCGGGCATCGGGCCGCGCGTGGCGCTGGGCGTGTTGGCGGGAGGACGGCCGGAGGCGGTCGTGGCGGCGATCCAGCAAGAGAATCTGACATTTTTGACGAAGCTGCCGGGCATTGGGAAAAAGACGGCGCAGCGGATGGTGCTCGACTTGAAGGATAAGCTGGGTTTTTCATACGATGCGGCGGGCCTCGGCTTGTTTGCGGCGGAGCCTCTCTCGCTGCCGGACGACAGCCACGCGTCGTGGTCGGCGGCCAGAGAGGCGCTCTCGGGCCTTGGCTATCGGGATGCGGAGCTGGACAAGGCCTGGGCGGCGCTCAAGGACAGGATCAAGGCCGAGGACTCGCCGGACGTGCTTATGAAGCTCGCGTTGCAGCAGTTATTTACCGGTTGAAGAGCGGAAAGGGGGACGCGTAGGTGGAAGACCGCATCGTGACCGCTCATTTGATGATGGAGGACCGGCAGGCGGAGCTGAGCCTGCGTCCGCGGTATTTGAACGAGTATATCGGCCAGTCGCAAGTGAAAGACAACATGAAAATCTACATCGAGGCCGCCAAGCTCAGGCAGGAGGCGCTCGATCACGTCTTGCTGTACGGCCCGCCCGGGCTCGGCAAGACGACGCTGTCGAACATTATCGCCAACGAGCTGGGAGTCAGCATTCGGACGACCAGTGGGCCTGCAATCGAGCGGCCCGGCGATTTGGCCGCCATTTTAACGAATCTGCAGGAAAACGATGTCCTGTTCATCGACGAGATCCACAGACTTCATCGCACGGTCGAAGAAGTGCTGTACCCCGCGATGGAGGATTTCGCGCTGGACTTTGTTATCGGCAAGGGACCGAGTGCGCGGTCGGTGAGGCTGGACCTGCCCAAGTTTACGCTGATTGGCGCGACGACGCGCGCAGGATTGCTGTCCGCGCCGCTGCGCGACCGGTTCGGGGTCGTCAGCCGTCTCGAGTTCTACAATGAGGACGAGCTGGCCTTTATCGTGTCGCGTACGAGCGATCTGCTCGGCGTGGACATTATCGGCGAAGCGTCGCGCGAGATCGCACGCAGGGCGCGAGGCACGCCCCGCATCGCGAACCGGCTGCTCAAGCGCGTGCGCGATTACGCGCAGGTGCGCGGAGACGGCATCATCACCGAGCAGCTTGCGCACGAGTCGCTCGAGCGCCTTCAGGTCGATCCGATGGGCCTCGACGCGATCGACCACAAGCTGCTTCATGCGATGATCTCCCGTTACAAAGGAGGACCGGTCGGCGTGGATACGATCGCTGCATCGATCGGGGAAGAGAGCCAGACGATCGAAGACGTGTATGAGCCGTACCTGCTTCAGATCGGCTTCCTGCAGCGCACCCCGCGCGGTCGCGTGGCAACGCCTGCCGCCTATCGTCACTTGGAATTGCCGATGCCCGAGCAGCGGGCATGACGGCGGAGGCAGGTGCGGACAGGCCGCGTGTCCTGACCGTGTATTATGACGGCGAATGCAAGCTTTGCCTGACGGCCGTGGACCGCCTGCGTCGATCGCGTACGAGATCCGAGCTGCGGTTCGTGCCGCTTCAAGCGGTACCGGCAGGCAGCTTGGTAGGCGCTCACGGCGCGCCAGAAGCAAAAGCAGATGCGGGGCATCTGTCGCAGATACTCGTGAAGGACGAATCGGCAGGCAAGGTGACCGGCGGCGCCGATGCGGTCATGCTCCTGCTAAGAGACATGCCGAGCCTGGCTTGGCTTGGGCGGTTAGGCGCGCTGCCGGGACTGAGGCTGTTAAGCGCCGCCGTCTATCGGCTCGTCGCGAAGTACAGGTACCGGTTGTTCGGAAGAAGCGACGCCTGCGAGGACGGCTCATGCAGGACGATCGTCACAGACCAAGATGGATCACACGGAGGATCGAGATGACTAAAATGAATCGCCGGATCGCGCTGGGCGCATCCGCCGCGGTCCTGCTAGCATGGGCTGGAGCGGGCGGAACGGCGGCGAATGCCGCCCTCGTACCCGATACGATACGCGTTGGCCTGTTTCTGGACCTGGGGTCCAAGTATCAATCCACGACACCCGTCGCGACCCTCGTATCCGCGGGCGGACTTAGACTGTCCTGGGTCGGCGGACAAGGAAAGGCGGACTATCCCGCTCCCGGCGGCACCGTTCGGTTCGCGGTCGACGCTTATCGGGCGATGGTGCTCGAGACGGCGGATTTTTCTGCCGCACAGACGGTCCTTAAAAAAATTCAAGCTTCCTCCAAGGCGGGTTTCGTGACCAAGCTGACGAAGAAGGGAAAGACCGTCTATCAAGTGTCCGAAGGCGTCTATAGCACGGCGGCCACAGCGCAGTCGGCCCTGTCGAAATGGGCATCGGCAGCGGGCGGACAGAGCTCGCTCACCCCAGCTTATGTGGCAGGTCCGCTTGCCGTCGAGGCCGGCCCGTACGCCGGCGCCAGCGAAGCGTCTGCAGCAGCTCTGCAGCTCGGCAATGCGGGCTTCGACGCCTTCGTCGCGATCAAGCCCGCAGCAGACGGAGCGGCTTATGTCCTCCGCATCGGACAAGCCGCCAGCCAGGCCGAACTGACGAAGATTCAAGCAGCCGTAACGGCTGCCGGCTTCTCGGCTAAGCTGCCGGAGGCGAGCACCGCCTATGCCGTCATCCGGGACGATGTCACGTATACGGGCTCCGCGACGAATTCCGCCCCGCTGTATGCTTTGCCGGCCGCGGGCGGCACCGCGCTGCAGGCGGACGTTCAGAGCGACGGCAACATCCAGGTTGTCGAGCGCAGCAAAAACAAATATCGCGGCAGTATGCAGATCAGCGTGCTGAACAACAATCTCGCCGTGGTGAACGTTGTCGGACTCGAGCCGTATTTGTATTCCGTCGTCGGCGCCGAAGTCGGCTCCAGCTGGCCGGCAGAAGCCCAGAAGGCGCAGGCGGTCGCCGCCAGGTCGTACGCGCTCGCGGGCGGCGTGACCTATCAGATCGCCGACGTCGTGGACAATACGTACAGCCAGGCTTACAACGGGCTCGGCTCGGAGAATGCGAACTCCACCGCCGGCGTGCAGGCGACGTCCGGCGAAGTTATGACGTACGCCGGCAAGATCATCACCGCCATGTTCGGCGCGAGCGCAGGCGGCGTTACCGCGGATCCGCTCGAATATGCCGGCAACGCGATTCCTTACTATGCCGGAGCGGTCATAAGTCCGGACGACGGCATACAAAAGGGCAAGCTCGACTGGTACCGCGTCGCGCTCGATTCGGGTACGGTCGGCTATATCCGCAGCGATCTTCTGGCCGACAAGGGCCAAAAAAACGAAGCGGGTCTCGCCATGCTCACCGTGACCGGAGACAACGTGCAGGTTCGCCCGAGTCCGCGCGTTCAGACCGACGTCCAGCCGGTCGCTTCCGTCAATGCAGGGACGCTCGTGCTGTCCCTCGGCAAGACGCCGGAATATACGAATAACAGCTGGGTCGAAGGTCCGCTCGCCGCGGACAAGCTGCTCGCGACCATCAACGCGAAGCTGTCCGACAAAAACAAGATTCAAGGCCCGCTTCGCACGCTAGAGGTGTCCGAGACCGGCGCTTCCGGTCGCGCGGTCCGTCTCAAAGCGAACGGCAAGACCGTTGAGCTGTACGGCGACAGCTGGCGCAGCGCGCTCGGCGGCGTCAAGAGCACGCTCTTCAAGATCGACGAGACCGCTCGCGCGACGATCGTCGGCGCGAACGGGGCAAGCCGGGAAGTGCCGGACGGTACGGGTTCCCTTCAGGTGCTCGGCGGAGACGGCACCGTACGTTCGCTGGATTCAGCCGGCGGCAACGCCATCGTTCTGAACGGAGCCGGCCAGGCCCGCGCAGTGACTGCTTCGCCCCAATTCATCGTGACGGGCACCGGCTACGGCCACGGGCTCGGCATGTCCCAATGGGGCGCGCTCGGGCTGGCGGAGCAAGGGTATGACTACAAGAGCATCCTGCAATACTATTATAAGGATATTAAGATCGAGAAGGATGGCGCTTCATGAACGTCGGCGATTACGATTTTGAACTACCCGAACGGCTGATCGCGCAGACTCCCCTGTCCGATCGGACCTCGTCCCGTTTGCTCGTCCTTCGCAAGGACAACGGACGGGTCGAACACCGTTCGTTCAAGGATCTCGCAGAATACCTCGTCCCGGGAGATACGCTTGTCCTGAACGACACGAAGGTCATTCCGGCCAGATTGTTCGGACGCAAAGCGGACACGGGCGCGAAGGCCGAAGTGCTGCTGCTTAAGGCGCTTGGCGACGATCGCTGGGAGGCGCTCGTGCGGCCGGGCAAGAAGCTTCATAAAGGCGCCGTGCTGCATTTCGGAGAAACGGAAGATTCGTTGAAACCGTTGCTGGCCGCCGTCGTAGAAGAAGAAGGCGAAATGGGCGCGAGAACGATCCGTTTTCAGTATGACGGCATTTTTAACGAAATTCTCGATCGGCTCGGCGAGATGCCGCTTCCGCCGTACATCAAGGAGCGGCTGGACGACCGGGACCGATATCAGACGGTCTATGCGCAGAACGAAGGCTCGGCCGCCGCGCCGACAGCCGGTCTCCATTTTACGGAGGCGTTTTTGCAGGAGCTTCAGGGACGCGGGATCTCCGTATGCCGCGTGACGCTGCATGTCGGACTCGGCACGTTCCGCCCGGTATCGGTCGACAATGTGCTCGAGCACAAGATGCACGAGGAATGGTACGGCGTGGATGCGGAAAATGCGGCTTTGCTCAACCGGGCCAGACAGGCGGGCACACGGATCGTCGCGGTAGGAACGACCTCGGCGAGGACGCTGGAGACCCTCGGACAACGTTTCGGGGACTTGCCTGTCGAAGCGTGCAGCGGATGGACGGGCATTTTTATTTATCCCGGCTACCGATTCCGCCTTGTCTCCGCGCTGCTCACGAACTTCCATTTGCCCAAGTCGACGCTGGTGATGCTGGTCAGCGCGCTCGTCGGCCGCGAAGCCGTGTTGGCGGCCTATAAGGAAGCGGTAGACGCCGAGTATCGTTTTTTCAGCTTCGGCGATGCGATGTTCATTACTTAGACGACTACGGCGCATTAGACAAGAAGGGACCGATCGAGAACAATGCCCGCTATTACTTACGAACTGATCAAGACCTGCGCCCAGACGGGCGCAAGGCTCGGACACGTCCACACGCCGCACGGCGTCATCGATACGCCTACCTTCATGCCGGTCGGTACGCAAGCGACCGTCAAAGGCATCAGCCCCGAGGAGCTTAAAGCGTTGAACGCCCAGATCATCCTGAGCAATACGTACCACCTGTTCGTCAGGCCGGGCCACGAGCTCGTCCGCGCGGCGGGCGGCTTGCACAAGATGATGAACTGGGACCGTCCGATTCTGACGGACAGCGGCGGCTTCCAGGTGTTCTCGCTGGCGCAGATGCGCAAGATTACCGAAGAAGGCGTCACCTTCCGTTCGCATCTGAACGGCGACAAGCTGTTCCTGTCGCCGGAGGTGGCGACGTCAGTGCAGAATGCGCTCGGGCCGGACATTATGATGGCATTCGACGAATGTCCGCCGTACCCCGCCGAGTATGCCTACGTCAAGCAGTCGACGGAGCGCACGAGCCGATGGGCCGAACGATGCCTCAAAGCGCATGCAAGGCCGCACGACCAAGGCTTGTTCGCCATCGTGCAGGGCGGCATGCACAAGGACCTTCGCGCGCAGAGCGCCGCGGATTTGACTTCCCTGGATTTTCCGGGCTATGCTATTGGAGGCCTCAGCGTAGGCGAATCCAAGGAAATCATGTACGAGGTGCTCGACCACACGGTACCGCTGCTTCCTTCGAACAAGCCGCGCTATCTGATGGGTGTCGGTTCGCCGGATGCGCTCGTCGAGGGCAGCATTCGCGGCGTGGACATGTTCGACTGCGTGCTCCCGACCCGGATCGCCCGCAACGGCACGCTCATGACGAGCGAGGGCCGCGTCGTCGTCAAGAACGCCAAGTACGCGGAAGACTTCGGTCCGCTCGATCCCAAGTGCGACTGCTACGCTTGCCGGAACTACTCGCGGGCTTACGTCAGGCACTTGATCCGCGCGGACGAGATGTTCGGACTTCGGCTGACGACGATTCACAACCTGCATTTCTTGGTTAATCTCATGAGCCAGGTCCGCCAGGCGATCCGCGAAGACCGTCTGGGCGATTTCCGCGACGAGTTCTTCGAAGCGTACGGCATGGCGACCAATGAGAGCGGCTTTTAAGTTTTTTTAAAGACGAGAGGGGAGGTAATACTATGTGGTTAGCAACTGAAGGTTCCGGAAACGGCAATCTGCTGATGTCGCTGGCGCCGTTTCTGCTTATGTTCGTCGTTTTCTACTTCCTGCTTATCCGTCCGCAGCAGAAGAAATCGAAGAACCGCAACTCGATGCTCCGGGCGCTTGCCAAGGGCGACAAGGTAACGACGATCGGCGGACTGCACGGCACGATCGCCGAGATTACGGACGATACGATCGTACTGAAGGTCAACGACGCAACCAAGCTTACGTTCGATCGTTCCGCGATCAACAACGTCGCGGCGCGCGCGACGGATTCGAAAAGCGAAAAGTAAAAACGCAACGCAAAGACAAGCTCCCGGAACGTAAGATCCGGGAGCTTGTCTATTTGGCCTGGCCTCGCAGATCTGATTTTATCGTCTATAATCTGCAGCATAGGACCTGCCGATGAGTCGTCAATCGGAAACAGGGCTTGCTTTCCTTCCTGATTCGGACGGAGGCGATTCGTGGATAGGCAGGCACGCTTTCGGTGTATCGGCGCTTTTTCGAAAGTTTGTCGGGACGGGCCTAAAACCTGCATTTATACATGCATTTTCTGCCTATCCATGACGCTTGAAGAAATACCTGCAAATGTGCAGGTAAATATAAAGCACACGCCGGAAATCGGAGCGATGAAGGAAAATAAATGCATATTTGCATCTTTTCTGTTGGAATGAGCATGCATCGGCGTAAAAAGATGTATATTTGCAGGCATTTGCAAAAAACGGTGCAGACGACGATCGGCAGAGCCACCGGAACGGCTGCGGACTGAGCCACCGGAGCGGCTGTCGGCTGACCTAACAGAACAGCTGCGGGCTGCGCCATCGGAACAGCTGTCGGCTGAGCCACCGACTGTCGTTTCACACCGAAATGAGTTTCGGATATCCGCCAAACGTAAAATAACCGTCAGGGCGATCTTCCCTGACGGTCTCTTCTTATGCGTTCAAGAATCCGTCAGCCGCGAAGGTGCCAGCTTTTGGAGCTCGTCCTTATGCAGCCGGGGCTGACGCTTGCGACGGATCGTCGAGCGATCCGCCCAAGCACCCGCTTTAAGGCCGATGGCCACTGCGACCGACGCAAGGACGACGCCCGCGAACATATCGGTCGCCCAGTGGATGCCGAGATAAAAAATGGAGAAAACGATGATGGCGGCGTTTGCGACGCCGAAGATCGCCCAGCGCTTGCTGCCGGAGCGAAGTGCCAGGAGCGCCATCGTCACGGAGATGGACGTATGCAGGCTCGGGAAACAATTGTCCAGGCCGGACAGGTGTCGGTACTGCGTCTCGAAGCTCGGAAAAGCATCGAGCATTAAAAAACGAATATTTGTCGACGCGGACCATGCCTCATGGACGGGCACAAACAAATAGAACGGGACTGCCACCAGATAATTAAGCAGTAGGGCGACACATAAGGCAATGTACAGTTTGTCCTTGCCCGTGCTGGCGTAGAAGATCAGCGAAGCGATCATAAATCCCTGGAAAACGACCAGGTAAAAAAAAGCGCAAAAGAGCGTGAGCGAAGGAGACTCGAGTGCTTGCTGCAAAGCGCCTTGCCAGCTGCCCTCCCAGCCTACGAGCAAGCGGGTGAGATCGCGGGGGATAGGCAAGGCATCCTCAAGGTTCAGTTCGAACTTGTTGAGTGCCATGATCAGCAGCAACGACAAAAACAAAAATAGGTGCTTGGGAGAGCGATACAGCTTAAGAACGAAGGCGGCCGCAGCGGCGAAGGGCTGCCTCGCCGATCCATAATATACGAGGAGCGCTACCGTGACGGCCGTAAGCGCGGATATCATTTTCATACTGCCAAATACGATCAATTCGTTCGCTCCTTACTGCTAGAAATCATTGTATCAGTATAACACAATTGCCATATTTCTAACGAATAGTAACGGCATTATTTTTTATCACAAGCGCCTCGCGGTTCCTCCGGCACCTGCGTTGACGCCCAGCATGCCTCCGAAGGCGCCGGCCAGCGCCGCGATAAGTCCCAGTTGTCCCATGCGGGAATCGAAGCCGATATCCTGGGAAAGGAAACCGATGAGCACGACCGCAATCGCGTATAGCAAACCTGTGACGGCGCCGATGTACCAACCGCGCTTGCCGGACCTTTTGGCTGCCGTAAACCCGCCTGCAAGGCTGGCCGCACCGTGAACGCCGAATACCCAGGACAGGAGCTTCGTTTCCGGCATCGAGGAGCTGTAAAGCAGGACCGATAATGCAAGCGTGCCCAGACCCAACCAAATAAACGCCCAGACAAAGCCCGCGACCAGGGGGGATGCGATGCGAATGCCGGATACGCGAACGGGGTTCATATCGATGCACTCCTTTGAATTCAAACGATTTGTACCATTGTATGGGCTTGTACCGGCGTCTAGTACTCGGGAATACCGATAATTTCCGCGGGAGGGACCGTATCGCGCGCAGGAAGCCCGGTGAGACTACTGTTTCAGACCCGAATCCGATATCCGGCAAGGGAGGAACAGTACGTGGAATTGACTGCGATAACGATTCGGACGCTGCTCATGTATTTATTCGTATTCCTTATCCTGCGGTTGATGGGAAAACGCGAGATCGGCAAGCTGTCGGTATTCGATCTCGTCATCTCGATCATGATCGCCGAGATCGCCGTCATCGCGATCGAAGCGCCGAGCCGCCCCATCCTGTATGCAGCCGCGCCAATGGTCGTACTCGTCATCGTGCAACTGATCGTTTCCAATCTCACGCTAAAAAACCGCAGGCTCCGTCTTTGGTTCGAAGGCAGGCCGAGCGTCATCATAAGTCAGGGCAATTTGAACTGGAAAGAAATGAAAAAACAGCGCTACAGTCTCGACGATCTGATGATGCAGCTTAGGGAAAATAGAATCGACCATGTCGCGGATGTCGAGCTTGCCGTGCTCGAATCGTCCGGCAAGCTGTCCGTCATTATGGCCGACAAGCCAAAGCCGGAGGGGACGCCCCCTGTAGAGGAACCGAAGCCTAAAGTTCGATACGGATTGCTCCCGCTTCCGCTTATCATGGACGGACTTGTGCAAGACGACAGCCTGGAGCGAATCGGCAAAAATCGGTTTTGGCTCAGGCAGGAACTGCGTCGGGAAGGCGTCAAGGAATTTAAACAGGTCGCGTTCTGCAGCCTGGATCACAAAGGGCGGCTCTATATCAATCGAAGAACGTAAGCGGAGCGGTTATTTGAAGAAACGTCCGAGTATGGGGATTCTGGCGGCGTCATGCCTGTCGATAAGTCTCATCGCCATAAGCAAGAGCAAGTACACGACGAGCGAGACGATTCCTGCAGCCAGCAGATCCAGCCAGACGCCCGGAAGCTTGCCCATATTCCATATCCAGAGCGCGATCGCGCCCATTATGGTCATGGCCGCTCCAATCTTGAGAAAATCGCCGGGAAGCAAACGGACGCCCGTCAACCGCACGACGCTGATCCAATGCAGCAGCGTGACAAGGGCCATATTGGCGCCGATGGCGATGACGGCGCCGCGAATGCCAAGCTCCGGCTTGGACGCCAGCTGGACGATCAGGACCAGCTTCACCAGCGCACCCGCGAACGTATTGAACAGCGCCGTGCCCGGACGGTCAAGCGCCTGAAGCGCAGCCTGCAGCGGCGCTTGCATATACAAAAACACGGCAGCGGGAGCGAGCAGACTCAACAGGGCGCCGGGTTCGGGGTCTCCGTAGATGAGCCCGCAGATCGGGCGGCCGAACAGCGCCATGAGAATGATAAAAGGAGCGCCCGTCACGACAGCCAGACGCATCGATTGATGCAGTCGCTTCTGGATGGCTGGCGTATCGCCTCTGGCAGCAGCCTCCGACAGCGAGGGTACAAGAGATGTCGCCAGCGAAAAAGTGAGCGAGCCGGGCAGCAGAAGCAGCGGAATGACCATGCCCTGAAGAATGCCGTACTGCGCCGTGGCCGCGGCGGTGGCAAGTCCGGCGGCGATGAGCGCGCGGGCAGTTAGAATCGATTCGAACAAGTAGGACAAGGAGCCGATCATCCGGCTGCCCGTGACGGGCACCGCGATCTGCAGCAAGGCTCGCGTCCGGTTTTCCTTTGCTGCGGATGTAGCCGGTTGTTCTTCGGGCTTCACGGGTGCAGCGGAATCTGAAGTCGCGCCTTTGTGTGCTCCGCGTCCGCGGACTTCTCCCCGCAAATGCAGCCACAATGCGGCGAGGCCCGCCAGCTCGCCTGCGCCCGTTCCGATCATCGCACCTGCCGCGGCCGCCTCAAGTCCCCAAGGCAAAAACATAAACGCGAGCGTTAACGAGAGTACGATCCGGATCACCGTCTCGACCGTCTGCGAGACCGCGGTCGGCAGCATGTCTTGCTTGCCCTGAAAGTAGCCCCGCCAGATAGACGACACGGCTACGAGCGGGATGACCGGGATAATGGCCAAAAACGCGGTATGAACCCTCGGGTCGGTCATCAGGCTGGACGAGATCCAATTGGAGAGCGCAAAGCACAAGCCGCATACGATCAAGCTGGCAGTCATTGCGATGGACAGCGCCGTCCGGCGGATCCGGACGGCTTCCTCCGCGTCCCCGCGCGAATCGGCGGCAGCTACGAGCTTCGCCACCGCCAGCGGCAACCCGCCGGTAATAATCGTCAGCACGACGATAAAAAACGGAAAAACCAGCTGGACGAGCCCCACGCCTTCGGCGCCGATCAGCCGGGGCAGCGCGATCCGCGGCACGAAGCCGAGCAATCGGTTGAGCAGACCGGCGGCGAGCAGGATCATGGCTCCTTGAATAAAAGTTTGTTTGCGCGGCGACAAGGTTCATCCCATCCTTCGCTCTTCGGTTCGACTCCTTCTCAAGCATATGCGGGGGCTGTCCGCAATCATGCCAAGCCGTGCAGGACAGGTGCAGGAATTCGGGAAGCCGCGTCGAAGGGTATAGAGCGAAGGGTTTGATACGGGGAGTCCGATTGAAGGCAGAACGGCACGCAGACGGCAAGACAGCAGGCGCGAAGCGGGAAGGGGGAACTGCCGGTGATGGACGAGTTGCGTTTGGACGGCATGGACGAGGCGGAGTTGAACCGTACGATCAGGGAGCTTTGCGAGAGCAAGGCCGAAGAATTCCGGATGATCGGCTATGACCAGGCGACGGGGCCCGAGATTTGGGAATGCGTGAGCGACAAATTTCATAAAAAGGGAACGCCGGCGCTGCATGCGATCGTCAACGACATCCTGTCGCTGAAGGTGACGAACTTCATGAACTATATTACGCTGAGCATCTATCGGGGAGAAAAAAGACGATAGATTCGATAGGCGATTCGGACGCATGCCAGCTATTGGATGCAGTCCGGCGGCTCCCTTTCGGGGAGCCTTTTTTCATGCATATCATGATGTTTCGACAAATTGACTTCGCTTTGAGCGCGTAGGTATAATAGGAACATTGAGAATCGAAAGGGGTCGGCAATACCATATGAACCGGATGCTCGCTTTCGTGCTCGTGGTTCTCGTTTCGTTCGGCGTTATCGCGGCTACCAGCCCGTATTTGCTGGACAAGACGAAGCTCGGGCTCGATTTGCAAGGCGGCTTTGAAATTTTGTACGAGGCATCCCCACTCTCGGGGACAGGCGAAGTCACCAAGGATTCGCTTAACAAGACGGCCGAGAGCATTAAGAAGCGGATCGACGCCCGCGGCGTCGGCGAGTCCGAAGTGACGCCGGAAGGCAAGAACCGGATTCGCGTCAAGATCGCGGGCGTCGCCGATGAGACGGAAGTCCGCAAAATGCTGCAAAAGCCTGCCGTCCTCACGTTCCGCAGCGCCGACGGCTGTGCCGCAGACGCCGGATACTGCAAGATCGAGCTCCAAGGCAACGAGTTCAAGGAAGGCGCCGCGAAGGTCGAGTACAACCAGCTCAGGGAACCGCTCGTCGCCATCGAGGTCAAGGACAAGAAGAAATTCGAGGAGATTTCCTCGCGGCTGACCGGCAAAAACCTGGCGATCTACCTGGATGACGACATGCTGTCCGATCCGGTCGTCCAAGGCACTTTCACCGACGGCAACGCCACCATTTCCGGGCAACCAACCGCCGCGGACGCCAAGGCGCTGGCCGATACGATCAATCTCGGCGCGCTTCCGCTCAAGCTGGCGGAGAAGTATACGCAAAGCGTAGGCGCCACGCTCGGCAAAAAGTCGCTCGAAGAGACGCTGCTGGCCGGCATCATCGCGTCGATCGCCATTTTCGTATTTATGGTCGTGTTTTATCGACTGCCGGGCGTCATCGCGGGCTTCTGCCTGCTCGTATTCGTCTGGTTGCTTATCGCCGTCTTTTGGCTGATGGGCGCGACGCTGACGCTGCCGGGCATCGCGGCGTTCGTACTCGGAATCGGTATCGCGGTCGACTCGAACATCATTACGGCTGAGCGGATCAAGGACGAGATCCGCACAGGCAAGAGCATCGCGTCTTCGCTGCGGTCCGGCAACAAGAACAGCTTCCGCACGATCATCGACGCGCATATCACCAACATTATCGCCGGCGCCGTGCTTTACTTTATCGGCCAAGGCTCCGTCAAAGGCTTCGCGGTCGTGCTGCTCGCGTCGATCATCTGCAACATCGCGACCAACATCTTCCTGCCACGCTACTTGATGCACCTGCTCGTGAAGAGCGGCAAGTTCAACAAAGTCGGCTACTATGGCGTAAAGGAGAGTGAAATCCGTGCGCTATAAGTTTCACGACATCGACTGGATCAAGTGGAGCAAGCCCTTTTTCATCGCTTCGCTCGTCATCGTGCTGATCGGCATTTTGTCGCTCTCCATCCGGGGACTCAACTACGGCATCGACTTCCAATCGGGCACGTCTGTGGATATCGCCATCACCAAGCAGGTCAACGGAGACGACGTCAAGGCATTCCTCGAAAAGGAAGAACTCGGCGAGTATCACTTGACGACCGCGGCCGAACGTCTCTCGATCCGGTTCAAGGCAGCCCTGACGGAAGACCAGCAAACCAAGCTTGAGTCGGACTTCAAGTCGCAGTTCGACGACAAGGCGTCCTTCGAGAAAAATATCGTCGACGTCGAGATCGCCAAGGAGCAGCAAACGAACGCTTTGCGAGGCATTCTGATCGCTTCGCTCGGCATTATCATCTATATCGCGATTCGTTTCGAATGGCGGTATGCGATCTCGTCGGTCATCGCGCTTTTGTACGACGCGTTTATCGTCATCACGCTGTTCTCGATTTTCCATCTGGAGGTCAACCTGCCGTTCATCGTAGCCGTACTCACCATCATCGGTTACTCGATCAACGACACCGTCGTCATCTTCGACCGGATCCGGGAAAACATGCGCTTCGCCAAGGTAAAGTCCGAAGCCGATCTCGCCAAGGTCGTCAACGACAGTATCTCGCAGACGCTGACCCGCTCCATCAACACGGTCGTCACCGTCGCCTTCGCCGCCGTCTGTCTTTTCGTTTTCGGCAGCGAATCGATTAAAATGTTCTCGCTCGCCATGATCTTCGGTTTGATCAGCGGCGCCTATTCCTCCATCTTCATCGCCAGCCCGCTCTGGTTCTGGATGAAGCGCAAAGCGAAGCCTGCCAAGCCCGTCAAGGCGCAGCCGGCGCCCTGACGCAACAAGGGAATAGAGGTGTATCGATAAGATGACTCAAAAAAGGACCGGCAAAACGCTGCATGGCATCAAGGTTTCCCTGCTCGGGTTGCTCGTACTGTCGGTCTTCAAGGGTCTTGCAGGTTGGTTCACGGGCAGCAAGGCGCTGATGGCGGACGCTTGCCATTCGGCCGCCGACTTCGCGGCCGCCGTCAACTCTTATCTGCGTCATCGCAGGGCTATCGCGCCCCGAGGAGCCGCCGAGCGGCAGCGCGAAGCCGTGGCGGCCGTCGTCTTCGCGGCGCTGCTGCTGCTCGCCGGCCTCGAGATGGCGATCTCCTCGCTGCGCGCGATCGCATGGGGCCTGGACCGTGCGCCCGGCTGGGGCGCCGTCATCGTCATCGCGGGCAGCATGGTCGCCCGTGAAGCATTGATCCTGTACAGACGCAGCTACGAGCACAGAATGGGATTGCGCCCCGAAGCTTCCCGCACGGATCGTTCGGACGTGTTCGCTTCGCTGACCGCACTGGTCGGTACGGCCGGCGCCATGACCGGTCACCTGCTGGACCTTCCTGTACTGTACGTGCTCGATCCGGCAGCAGGACTCGTAATCGGCGTGTTCGTTCTCCGGATGGGCTATCGGCAAGCGGCTTCCGCGATCGGCGCGGTCGAGCGCAGACCGATGGACGAAGTCGACGCACAGACGTTGCTGGAAGTGGTGCAGCGAGTCGATGGCGTCGTTGCAGTCGATGAGATCAGAGCCAAGGAACACGGCCATTATGTAATCATAGACGTCCTTATACGCGTGAATCCGCGCATATCGGTATTGGACGGACACGATGTTGCGCAGCGCGTGCGGCGGCAGTTGACCAAGCGGTTTCTGCACGTATCGGATGCAAGCGTGCGCGTCGAGCCGTACGATCCGGGTTATCCTTACAAATCGAATCACCAAGAAGAAGAAATGCCTACTTTAATTCAATAAATCGCTGTGGACTCCGCCGCCCAAGGCGGAGTCCACAGTGCTGTATGGCAGAAAGGAGCGATTTTGGGTGAAATCCACCTATCGCTGGGTACTGGCGGAAGAAGACGACGAAGCGGCCGTCGCACTGGGTGCGCAGCTTGGGCTGGCGCCGCTCGTAAGCCGTCTCCTCGTGTCGCGAGGCTATCGAAACGCGGTGGATGCGGAGCGTTTTTTGCATCCTGGACTCCGCGACTTGCACGATCCTTATCTGCTGCTCGGCATGGACCGGGCCGTTGCCCGGATCCGGCAGGCGATCGACGACGGGGAACGCATCCGCGTATACGGTGATTACGACGCGGACGGCGTGACCTCGACGGCGCTTATGCACAGACTGCTCAGCCGGCTCGGCGCCGACTTCGATACATACATTCCGCATCGCAGCAAGGAAGGTTACGGTCTTAACTTGCCGGCTATCGACCGGGCGGCGGAAGCGGGCGTGAAGCTTATCGTAACAGTGGACAACGGGATCAGCGCGGTCGAGCAAATCGCCTACGCGGCAACGCTCGGCATCGACGTCGTCGTGACCGATCATCACGAGCCGCCCGCGGTCCTGCCGACAGCGGCGGTGGCCATCGTTAATCCGAAGCAGCCGGGCTGTCCATATCCGTTCAAGGAGCTCACGGGCTCCGCGGTCGCGTTCAAGCTGTCGCACGCCATGCTCGGCGAACCGGATCTCGCGTTCGCGGACGTCGCGGCGATCGGCGTCGTCGCGGACTTGATGCCGCTCACCGGCGAGAATCGCGCGATCGTGAAGCTGGGACTGGAAGAGATGAATGCGCGGCCTTCTCCGGGCATCAAGGCGCTGGCGCAAATCTCCGGCGCGGAGCCGGGGCGGCTCACAAGCGGCCGCATCGCATTCGGACTTGCCCCGCGGCTCAACGCGGGCGGCCGGTTAGCAGAGGCGGACACCGCGCTGCGGCTATTGATTACCGCCGAGCAGGACGAAGCCGAGATGATCTCCGCCGAGCTGGATATGCTGAACCAGGAGCGTCAGCAGCTCGTCGAAGATACGCTCGTCCAAGCGGATGCCGCTTGGCAGTCGATCGTCGCTGGGCACGGCGGTCGCGGCCCTGCGGTCATCGTCGTGTCGGGCGAAGGCTGGAACGCGGGGATCGCCGGGCTTGTCGCCTCGAAGCTCGTCGAGCGTTATTACAAGCCGACCGTCGTATTGGCGGCGGACGTTGCTACGGGCCTGTGCAAAGGCTCTGCGCGCTCGATCGAAGGCTTCGACCTGCATGCCGCGCTCACCGCTTGCTCGGAGGAGCTGGAGCATTTCGGCGGCCACAAAGCGGCCGCCGGCATGACAATGCGCACCGAGCGGGTAGCCGCATTGGGCGAGAAGCTGTCCACGCTCGCGGACAGCTGGCTGTCGGCGGACGATTGGATCCCGCGCAAGAAGGCGGATCTCGTCTGCAGGGCTTCCGAGCTGACGCTCGAGGCCGCCGAGCAGCTGCGCGCGCTCGAGCCGTGCGGCATCGGCAACCCCTCGCCGCGCTTTGTGCTGCGCGGCGCGGAGGTCATCGATGCCAAGGCGATGGGCAAAGAAAGCAGACATCTGCGGGCGGTGCTGGGACAGGGAGGCCGCAAGCTGGAGGCCGTATGCTTCGGTAGGGGCGCCGACTGCGGCGCCATGCTGGGGTGCGGAACGGCCAACGTGCTGGGCGAGTTGTCCGTGAACGAGTGGAACGGCAGCAAACGTGTGCAGCTCATGCTGCAGGATTGGCAGTCGGCTGCGCTGCCCGTGCACGATCGGCGCCACGAGGCCGACTGGCAGAGCATCTTGCGGACGCTGGCTGCGGCGCATAGCTCGGCGAGCTTGCTCGCGGTCGCGTCTAGCGAGGCGGCGCTCTCCGAATTGCGCCAAGTGCACGGCGACGTTGCCGGGCTGCTTGTCTCGTCCTACGGAGAGGCGGCTGCAGCCGCTGCAGGCACGGAGACGTTACGCCTTGCGCTTATCGACCTGCCGGAGGCGGGCGACGGCCTCGAGGGGCTGCGCGCGCTGCTGACCGGCTGCGTTGTCGAGGAGATCCATCTCCTTACGGCCGGCCGCGTATCGGCCGGCTCCCGCGGCCGGCCGACGCAGGGCGTACAAATGCCGAGCAGGGAGCAGTTCGGCGAGGTGTACGGTCTGCTCAAACGCAAAGCGAGCTGGATCGAGACGCCCGACGGATTTCTTCGCCAGGTGGCGGAGCGAACCGGGCGAACGCTGGCTGACGTAGTGATGATGCAAGACGTATTCGAGGAGCTTGGCTTCCTCAAGCGAAGCAGGGCTTCGATCGAGGTTGTCGCTCAGCCGCCGAAGCGCCAGCTGGAGGAGTCCCCGAGATACCGCAAGGCGATGCTCCGGGCGGAGGCCGAAGCGCTAGGCGCGATGTCTCCTGCCGAGCTGAAGAGCTGGCTGCGCGCGCTCGCGGAAGGTAACGATGGCAAGCGGATGAGATCAAGTGTATAATGCAAGCTGGCGAACTTGTTCTGAAGGAGCGATTTGACAATGGATTTTAAACCATATATTCGCGTTATTCCCGATTTTCCCGTACCCGGGATCCGATTCAAAGATATTACGACCCTGCTTAACAACGGAGAGGTGTACCGCGCGGCGATCGACGAGCTCAAAGAACGCGTGAAGGACTGGGAGATCGACATCATCGCAGGTCCCGAAGCGCGCGGCTTCGTCATCGGCGCGCCGCTTGCGCTTGCGCTCGGCGTCGGCTTCGTCCCGATCCGCAAGTCGGGCAAGCTGCCCGGCGAGACGGTAGAAGCCGGCTACGACCTGGAATACGGCAAGGACACGCTGGCCGTACACAAGGACGCAATCAAGCCGGGACAGCGCGTGCTTATCGCGGACGACCTGCTGGCTACGGGCGGCACGATCGCCACGACGATCAAGCTCATCGAGCAGCTCGGCGGCGAGATCGTCGGCGCTTCCTTCCTGATCGAGCTGAGCTATCTCAACGGGCGGGACAAGCTTAAGGGCGCTCGCGTCGAGTCGCTCGTCCAATATTAACCGAATATCGCGGCGATTCGCGGCATAGCTGCCGGGGCCGGACGTTCTGCCTGTCGGAGCGTCCGGCCTTTTTTATGCGGTCCATTCCGTTTCCGCCAAGCCGAATCGCTCCATCTTCAGCCGATCTTCAGCATCGCCTCAGAGGCGCTTCAGCGCCTCGAAGCATAATGGAAATACACGAACAGCGGGCAACGCAGAGGAGCGACATCGCGATGAATCCATTAAAAGGCATTCGTATTCTCGCCGTAGACGACGAACCGAACATTTTGCAATTTCTGGAGCTGGGCCTGATCAACGAAGGCTTCGAAGTACAGACCGCGCCGGACGGCATGACAGCGATCAATCTGGCCAAGAGCTTTAAGCCGCATGTCGCCATCCTGGACGTGATGATGCCCGGCATGGACGGCTTCGAGGCTTGCAAGCTGCTGAAAAAGACGGAAAACGTGGCGGTCATCATGCTGACGGCCAAAGACGAGGTAGACGATCGGGTCAAAGGTCTCATGCTGGGCGCGGACGACTACATGGTCAAGCCGTTCAGCTTCGAGGAGCTGCTGGCTCGCATTCATGCGAGAGTACGCAATCAATTTCCGCTCATGTCGGGCCAGGCCGTGTTCGGTCCGATCAGCATCGACGACCGCCGCAAAGAGATCAGTCTTAGCGGCCGGGTGCTGGAGCTGTCGCCGACCGAATACGAGCTGCTAAAGTACATGGTCATCAATCATGGTATCGTGTTGAGCAAAGCGCTCATTCTCGACAAGGTCTGGGGCTACGATTTTGGCGGCGACGAAAATATCGTCGAAGTGTACATCCGGTCGCTGCGGGAGAAGCTCGGCGACAAGGAACATCAGCTGATCCGCACGCTGCGCGGCGCGGGCTACAGGATCGATCTGCCATGAGGCGGGCGTCGGGGGGCTCCCCGCACACGCAGCTGAAGGGTTCCCTGCGCCTGCAGCTGCTATCGCGGTCTCTGCTCGTCGTAGCGGTGCTGCTGGTGTTCATCGGATTGTTTCAATACGTGCTCATGCGCAAATTCACTTACGAGAACAAAGCTTCGGCGCTCCGAAGCCAGATTTTGTCGCTGCCGCCGGATATCTGGCGGGACCGTCAGGGTCACGGCGTCGCGGGGGCGGACCGTTCGATAAAATCCGGATTCGGGCTAGGCGTCGGCAAACCGCAGGACAATGCCGCGAACGGATCGAGTAGCTGGACGAGCGGAGAAGCGGGGCAGTCGGACGATTCGGGCGAGATGCGCGGACGGTATTATGTTCCGGATGCGACCGTCGTCCTGATCGGGACCGATCTGAGCTTTACGACTTTGTCCGAATGGACGGACCAGGCCGAGCCGCCAAGGCTCGCCGACGAGACGTACCAGGCAGTCATGAACAGTGGAGAAGGCGAATCCAAAGGCGCGGAGTACCGGATCGCCAAGGATGCCGAAGGCCGTGAGCAGCTCGTGGTGCTTCGTTCGCTCGGCAAGGACGGTCAGGGCTCCGGCGTTATCCAGATCAGCACGGGCACGGAAGAGCTTAAGAAGACGCTGAACGGCCAACTGCTGATGTTCGGCGGACTCGCCCTGCTGGCGTTGTTCGCGGGGCTCCTGACACTGCTGCCAGTGCTCCGGCGCACACTTACGCCGCTCTCCGAATTGGTTGACAAGGTCGAACGGATTGATGCGGGCAATCTGGACGAACGATTTCCGGCCATCGTTAAGCCGGTCGAGATCGGACGGCTGTCCGCTTCCTTTAACGGCATGCTGGCGCGGTTGGACGAAGCATTCGAGACCGAGAAAGAAGCGAAGGAGCATATGCGGCAATTCGTGGCGGACGCCTCGCATGAATTGCGCACGCCGCTGACTTCGATTCACGGTTTTCTTGAAGTGCTGCTGCGGGGAGCATCGAGCAATCCGGAACAGCTCGAGCGCGCGCTTCGCAGCATGCACGGCGAATCGGAGCGCCTTCGCAAGCTGGTCGGGGATCTGCTGATGCTGGCGAAGCTCGATCAGCGGAGCGGCGTACATGCCGTCCGCGGCAATCTGAGCGACACGCTGCGCGAGATGGAGCCGCAGCTGCGAATGCTGGCCGGCGTCCGAGAAGTAGGCTTCTCGTTGCCGGAAGGCATGTACTGCCTGTACGATCCGGATAAAATCAAGCAGGTCGTGCTCAATTTATTCCACAATGCCGTACAGCACACGGACGGCGAGGGGGGAGCGATATCGCTCACGATCCATCGCGCAGACGGATTCGTAAATCTCGATGTCGATGATAATGGCTCGGGCATCGATCCTGCGCACCTGCCTCACGTATTCGATCGGTTCTACCGCAGCGACTCTTCCCGCACGCGCAAATACGGGGGCGCCGGACTCGGCCTTTCGATCTCCAAGTCGATCGTCGACGCGCTCGGAGGCGGCATCGCGGTGGCTAGCGATCCTGGCCGAGGCACCACCTTCACGATCCGTTTGGTCGAAGCCTGAACGCTTCTTCGCCTTGGTTGGCGGCGCGATATCGCGATGTAGTTTTGTATAGAGTCTCATAGTCACGGTTGGCGACGCAGAAACGCCATGTAGCTCTATATAGAGTCTTATGGCCTCATTAAGCGGCGCAGAAACGCCATGTAGCTCTATGAAGAGTCTTAAAAGGTAAAAAAGGATGAAGCAGAGTCGTTCCTGCTTCATCCTTTTTTGCGTTCTAGGGGCCCCATTGCGCTCACGCCAAGCGCGTCTCCTTCCTCAATCGTTCAGGCAATCTTCAGCCATGGCTCATGAAGCGCTCAGTCCGAGTTAAGGGAGCATTCAGTACCGCCTTCTATAGTTAGGGGCATGGAGCTTTCGTCGCGGAGGAGTGAAGGCATGATAGCCGAAAAGAAATCGAGGCCGAGGCGTACGCAACACGCTGTCGCTCTCGGCGCGATCGCGGCGCTAGCGGCATTTTTGAACATTTATCGAATCTGGCAGGACGAGACGGGCAACGCGTACTATACGGCAGCGGTCACAAGCATGCTTCAAAGCTTCAAAGCATTTTTTTTCGCTTCGCTCGATGCGGGCGGATTCGTAACCATTGACAAACCGCCGGTTACGTTTTGGGTGCAGACGCTGTTCGCCGCCGTATTCGGCGTTCACGGCTGGAGCGTCATTCTGCCGCAGGCGCTGGCCGGCGTCGGAACGGTATTGCTCATGCATGCGCTGGTCAGGCCGACCTTCGGAAGGGCCGCCGGTCTCATTTCCGCGCTGGCGATGGCCGTAACGCCCATCGCGGTGGCGGTAGCGCGAACGAACAATGTGGACGCCATTCTCGTCTTCACGCTTCTTCTGGCGGCATGGATGCTGATGAAGGCGACGTCCGGCGGGCAGCGGCGATGGCTGTTCGGCGCCTTTGCCATGATCGGCGTCGCTTTCAACGAAAAAATGCTGGAAGCTTATATGGTACTGCCTGCTTTTTATGTATTCGCTGCGCTCGGGCTTCGCTCCGGATGGCGCAGAAAAATCAAGCTGCTGACCGCATCGACCGCCGTATTGGCGGCAGTGTCCTTGTCCTGGCCGCTCGCCGTCGACCTGACGCCGGCGGATAGCCGGCCTTATGTCGGGAGCAGCCAAACGAATTCCGTGCTCGAGCTGGCGTTCGGATACAACGGCATCTCGCGACTGACCGGGGAAGGCGAAGGCGTTCCGGACAGCGGCGGCAGCGCGTTCAACATTGGCAGCCAAGGTCCGCTTAGGCTGTTTCAGCGCGAATTGTCCGGACAAACCAGCTGGCTCCTGCCGTTCGCGCTATTCGGCGCAGTATCGCTGCTGACGGGGATTCGGCGGGGCAAGCCGCTGTCCCGTCGCGTCAAGGAGACGCTTTTCTGGTCAGCCTGGTTGATCCCGGTCATGGGCTTCTTTAGCGTCGCCGGTTTTTTCCACGAATATTACCTCATCATGCTGGCGCCGCCGATCGCGGCATTATGCGGAGCGGGGTGGGGCCGGATGCTCGGCTTGCGCACAGCCGCCGCGGGCTGGAAAAGGCATCTGCTGCCCGCCGCCTTGGTTGCAACCGCCGTTTTTGAGCTGTCCGTGCTCGCCACTTACCGGACGCAGATCGGCACAGGCTGGCAGCTTGCGGTCGGTGCGGGCGCGCTCGCAGCAATCGCCGCAATGACGATGCCCGGCGGCGGACGCCTGCTGCTAAGAGGGTCCGCGACCGCGGCACTGTGCGTGCTGCTTGCCGCCCCGCTCTATTGGTCGGCGACGCCCCTGCTCTACGGCGGCAACAGCAAGCTTCCGGTAGCGGGGCCCGGCCTACGAAGCTCGAACAGCGTCGCCGGCGGCGATCAGGGGGCGGCGTCCCAGGTCGACCAAGCCTTATACAAGTATCTGTCGGACCGCAATACGGGAGAAACGTATCTTTTCGCTACGGACAATGTCAGCACGGCAGAAAGCTATATCATCGCTGCCGGCAGCGCGGTGATGGCGATGGGGGGGTATAGCGGGAACGATCCGATTTTGACGCCGGAGCGCCAGGCGCAGCTCGTTCGTGACGGGGAAGTCAAATATTTTCTCATCGGGAGCGGCGGCAGAGGCGGCGGTTCCGAGTCATCGGTAACGGACTGGATCGCCGCAAACGGACGAAAGATACCGGCCGGCGAGTGGGCGCAGGACGGACAAGCGGGAGTTGACGGTACGTTGTACGAGGTGACTTTGCCATCATGAGAGGAGAGAGGACCTATGGCGGAATTGGCCAAATATTCGATTGTCGTGCCGGCCTATAACGAGGAGGCGGTCATTCACGAAACGTACCGACAGCTCAAGCAGGTCATGGAAGGGACAGGCGACCGGTACGAACTCATCTTTGTCAACGACGGCAGCAGCGACCAGACTTCATTCTTCAGGCATACAGCCTCTCGGATTGCACGGTTAAGCTGATCGATTTTTCCCGCAATTTTGGGCACCAAATCGCGATCACGGCAGGCATGGATTATGCAACCGGCGAAGCGGTCGTCGTCATCGACGCCGATCTTCAAGACCCGCCGTCGCTCATCCCGCGAATGATCGACAAGTGGAAGGAAGGCTATGACGTCGTATACGCGAAGCGGACGGTCCGCAAAGGCGAGAGCCTGTTCAAGCGATGTACTTTCTGTTCGAAGAGGTGCGCAAATGGCATTTTCATCTAGCTTTAAGCCCGTGTTCATCTTTAATTCACGCAAGTCTGCTAGTCTCCTCTTATCGTACATAGGAGGTCGTCTAGGATGAGGAAGAGCAGAAAGTGGGTCGCCTGGATCGTGATCGTCTGCCTGATCGCGGCCGGCGGCGGAGGCTATTGGTGGTATACGTCCAAAGACACGAAGGCGGCGACAAGCGGTCCGTCCTTCAACCAATCCCGCGTGACCAAAGGGACGATCACCAAGAGCGTCTCCGGCAGCGGCGCCGTCGAGGTAAGCGAATCGGAGACGGTGAAGCCATCGGATTCTGCCACAGTGGAGAAGGTCAAGGTAACCGAAGGCCAGACGGTCAAAAAGGGAGCCGTGCTCGCGACATTCGAGGGCGAGGATGTCAGTCTGTCTCTGAGCAAGTCGGAGCTGAGCCTCGAGCAGCTGCAGATGCAGCTGGAGCAGGCCCAGGAAAAGTGGAAGTCGCTGCAAATTTCCAGCGCTGAACAGGCTGATATCGAATCGGCTGAGATGAGCATCAAGTCGATTCAGCTGAACATCAAGCAGACGAAGCTGGACATGCAGGATACGCAGGAAAAGGCCAAAGCGCCCGATCCGATCGTCGCGTCGATCGACGGCACGGTAACGGCCGTAAACATCAAGGACGGCGACACGGTGAACGGCCAGATCGAAGCGTTCACGATCGTGAACTACGACAAGCTGGATATCCAGATCTCGGCGGACGAGCTCGATATCTCGCAGCTCAAGCTCGGACAAACCGCGAATATTACGATGGATGCGCTTAGCGGCCAGGCGTTCACGGGCAAGGTGACCAAGATCGCCAAGGAAGGCACCTCCACGAACGGCGTCGCGACGTTCCCCGTCACGGTGAGCCTGGATAAGACGGACGGCGTCATGCCGGGGATGAACGGAAGCGTCGACGTCGTCATCGAGTCGAAGCAGGACGCGCTGCTCGTGTCGGTCGAGGCGGTGACGCAAATGGGAACCAAGTATTTCGTACGCGTTCCGGCTGACGGCACGACGACGGGGCAATCGACCGGCGGTCAGGCAGCGGGCGGTCAAGCAGCAGGCGGTACAGCCGGCGGCCAGTCGACGAACGGTCAGGCACAAAGCGGCGATCAGGCAGCGGCCGGCGGCGCGGCTGCAGGCGGTCAGGCGGCCGGAGGCCAAGCGGCAGGCGGCGCAATGCCTGAAGGGATGCCGCCTTTCGACGGTGCCGAGGCGCCTGGAGGGGCGGCCGCGGGCGGCAACAGTGCGGGTGCTCAAGGCGGCTATGGCGGCCAGGGCAGACAGGGCGGCTACGGCGGCACAGGACGTCAAGGCGGCTATGGCGCGGCGGGCGGCTTTGCGAGAGGCGGCCAAAGCCAGACGGCTGCAGGCGCAGCAAGCACGAATTTTACGCTGAAGGAAATTACAGTCGGCATTACGACGGATTCGCAAGTCGAGGTGCTGACCGGGTTGACCGAAGGACAGACGGTGCTGATCCCAGTGACGGTGTCGGCGAGTTCCGGCAATCAGCAGCAAACGGGATTCGGCATGGGCGGCTTCCAAATGGGCGGCGGCGCGTTCCCGGCAGGCGGAGGCAACTTCGGCGGCGGCGGGAACTTCGGCGGCGGCACCACGCGCACAGGCGGCAACGGCGCCCGTACAGGCACAGGCACTGCGGGAGGTCGATGACATGAGCAAGTCAGCGCCCTCTCCTCTGATCACCATGGAGGACGTATTCAAGAAGTACACGCTTGCCGGAGAGACGCTGAACGCGCTCGACGGCATCACGCTCACAGTCAACAAAGGCGATTTTATGGCCATTATCGGTCCGTCCGGTTCTGGCAAGTCTACGCTCATGAACGTGCTCGGCTGTCTCGACACGCCGACCAGCGGCAAGTATATGCTGGACGGCGCAGAGATCGGCAAGCTGAGCGACAATAAGCTGGCGAACATTCGCAACAACAAAATCGGCTTTATCTTTCAAAGCTTCCATCTGCTACCTCGTCTGCGGGCGATCGATAACGTCGAGCTGCCGCTTGTCTACCGCGGCATGTCCGGCCGCGAACGCCGGGCGCTCGCGAAAGAAGCGCTCGAGAAGGTCGGGCTCGGCGAGCGCATGTATCACGTCCCGAACCAGCTGTCGGGCGGGCAACAGCAGCGCGTCGCCATCGCCCGGGCGCTCGCGGGAAGGCCGCCGCTGCTGCTCGCGGACGAACCGACGGGCGCGCTCGACAGCAAGACGAGCCGGGACGTCATCGGCCTGCTTAAGGAGCTGAACGCCGAAGGCAACACGATCGTGCTCATCACGCACGACCCCAAGGTCGCCGAGCAGGCGCAGCGCGTCGTACGCATTCAGGACGGCAAGCTGACCGAGGAGAGGAGCGTCGCTTCATGAAGCTGAGCCAAGGCATTCGCATGGCTTGGGGGAGCATTCGCGCCCAGCCGCTTCGCACGCTGCTCACCGTTCTCGGCATCCTCATCGGGGTCGCTTCGGTCACGATCATGGTCGCGATCGGCAACGGAACTTCGGAGCAGGTCAAGAGCCAGCTCCAGGGACTGGGCACGAACATGCTCACGGTCAACGTCGTCGGCCGGGGCGCCGTCACCAGCATCAAGCAGACCGACGTCCAGTCGCTCGCGGACGTGGACAACGTCGACAGCTATGCGCCGAACATCAGCGGCAACGTGACCGCGAAGTCCGGTACGCTGACCTATTCCGCGTCCGTCAATGCGACGACCTCGGCCTTTGCCGACATTCGCGATTACGACGTGGAGCAGGGACGCTTCATCATGGACATCGACGACTCGTTCAAGCAGAAGGTGGCGGTCATCGGCTCCGAGGTCGTAACCGAGCTAAAGCTGAGCAATCCGGTCGGGAGCAAGATCTCGCTGAACGGCATTCCGTACAAGATCGTAGGCGTACTTGCTTCGAAAGGCAGCACGACGAACGGTTCGAGCGACAACGTCATCATCGTGCCGCTGTCCACGGCGCGCGTCGTCCTTCAGACCGATGCGATCCGCACGATTTACGTGCAGGTCGACAGCGAGAAAAACGTGGACAAAGTACAGACGGCGCTCGAAAGCAACCTCAAGTCCTTTTTCCGCAACGACGAAGATAGCTATAATGTATTCAACCAGCAGGATCTGCTCGAGACGATCACTTCGGTATCGACGTCGGTCTCTACGCTGCTGACCTATGTGGCGGCCATCTCGCTGCTCGTCGGCGGCATCGGCGTCATGAACATGATGCTCGTTTCGGTCACGGAGCGTACGCGGGAGATCGGCATCCGCAAGTCGCTCGGGGCCAAGCAGCGCGACATTCTGTTCCAGTTTCTCGTAGAGGCGTCTATTATCGGTCTGCTCGGCGGCATAGCGGGGGTGGCGGTCGGCGCGAGCGGCTCCAAGTTCGTCGGCAAAATGATGGATTCGCCGGCGTCACCATCCGTCGATATTATGGTGATCGCAGTCGTCTTTTCGATCGGCGTCGGCGTGTTGTTCGGGTTTCTGCCTGCAAGGCGGGCTTCCCGACTTAATCCGGTCGAGGCTTTGCGCCAATAAAATATCGTTATCTTAAATGGTAAAGGAGGCAGGCCGGTTGTCCGCGCACATACTCGTCATCGAAGACGATCCGTACATCGGCGAATTGATCGGCCTGTACTTGAAGCGAGAAGGCTTCGACTACGACATCGCGGGCGACGGGGAGGACGGCTGGGACCTGTTTGCCTCCGGACCTCCCGATCTTGTTATTCTCGACTTGATGCTGCCCGGGCTCGACGGCTGGGCCGTATGTCGCAAGATCCGCGCGGAGCGCTCGACGCCGATCATCATCCTGACGGGCAAAGGCGAGAGCTACGACAAGCTTAAGGGTTTCGAGCTGGGCGCGGACGATTATCTCGTGAAGCCGTTCGATCCAAAGGAGCTGATGGCGCGCGTACGCGCCGTCCTCCGGCGGACGATGCCGGGATTCACGCGGGAGCCGATCCGAATTCCCAACCTGACGATCGACCTTGACCGCTATATCGTCGAGTGCTGCGGGTCGGAGCTTACGCTTCCGCCCAAGGAAATGGAGCTGCTGCATCTGCTTGCATCGATTCCCGGCCGGGTTTTTACGAGGGATCAGCTGCTGGACAGAATCTGGGGTTACGAATTCGACGGAGATCCCCGTACGGTCGACGTACATATCAAGCGAATCCGGGAGAAAATCGGCATGACGGCATATTATCGGATCGAAACCATACGGGGCGTCGGTTACAAGTTTGAGGTGAGCGGGACATGAGGCGGTACAGCGGCATTACCGTCAAGCTGCTGCTCGCCTTTTTTGCCGTTCTCCTCATTTCCTTCGCCATTACGTTGTTCATCTCCGACCGCTTCGTCAGAACGCAGCTGCGGGAGCGCAACGACCAGATGGAGGCGCGTCAGCTCGATGTAACGGCGGCGCTTGTACGCAGCGCCTACCGGGAACAGTGGAGCCGCGCCCAGCTGACGTCCGCGCTCCAGATGAGCGGCGGGCCGAACCGGACGATCGTTATTCTGAACAGCGCAGGAGAGGTCGTGCTCCAGTCGGGCAACCCGAGCGCCGGCGAGAGCGTCGAGATCGATCCGCAAGCCTTGAAGGAGACGCTGGCGGCCCGGGACAAGCATTGGCGGCCCGGCGACGCATCCGGCGAAGGCAAGATCCGGATTGCGGCCGGTCCTGTCGGCGGGGATATCTCATGGAACGCGCAGACGATTCTGATCGTCTCGCAGGCGTTTCAACAGGATTTTAATGTCTTCAGCGGGTTGTTCCGCAATATTATGATCACGATGCTCGTGGTCTCTACGATTATGGTGCTCATCGTCTCGCGCAGCATGACGGCGAGGCTGAGACGCATGACGCAGGCAGCGAGAGACATCGCCAAAGGCAAGTTCGATATCCGTCTGCCGGACCGGCACCGCGACGAGATCGGCGAACTGGCTTCTTCTCTTAATCATATGTCCGCCGAGCTCGGCAGCCTTGACCGAATGCGTCGGGAGTTTCTTGCCAACGTGTCGCACGATCTCAGATCGCCGCTCACCTCGATCGGCGGCTTCGTTGAGGCGATGCTGGACGGTGCCGTGCCGCCCGAGAAAGAGATGCATTACCTCGGTCTCGTTCGCGAACAGACGCAGCGCATGAACCGGCTGGTGAACGATCTGCTCGACGTGGCGCGCATGGAGGCAGGACAGCTCGAGATCTCGCCTGTGCCATACAATCTCAGCAGCTGGATCCGGGGGCTGCTCGCCCGGATGTCCCCCGACGCGGAGCGCAGAGGCATCAAGCTCGAGCTGATCGGAGACGCTGAGGATCTATGGGTGCGGGCGGATCCCGACCGGATCGATCAGGTGCTCGCGAATCTGGTGCTCAACGCCATTCAATTCTCGCCCAACGGACGGACCGTGCAGGTCGAGGCTGTTCGCGACGGAGCCAACGCTAGCGTCAGCGTGAGGGATCGCGGCGTCGGCATCCCCGACGGCGAGCTCGATAAAATCTGGCAGCGATTCTATAAATCCGACAAAGCCCGCTCCGCGCGAACGGGCAGCGGTCTGGGCCTCGCTATCGTTCAATTCGTGCTCGAGAAGCATGGCACTGCGGCTTCCGTAATCAGCGCGGAGGGCGTGGGCACGGTGTTCACTTTTTCGCTGCCTCTGGAGGAACAGCCATCCTATTCGCCTTATTCCGTCCGCGACGGCGTCTGACGGCGTTCGCGGGCTGTTGACGGTTCCCTCCGCCAAGAGGCATAATGGAGGGAATACCTCACGATTCGCGGCGGCCCGCGCTTTTTTTGCAGGCCCGGAGCGGAAAGGAACATGGCATGGGCATGGAGCAGCTGCTTGAAAAAGCGTCGACATACATGAAAGAACAGGACTTAGAGCGCATCCGGGAGGCCTACGCGTACGCCGACGAGGCGCACCGGGGGCAGCTGCGCAAGTCTGGCGAGCCTTATATTCTCCATCCTGTAGCGGTAGCGGAGATTATGGTCCAGATGCAGATGGACGTCGTTACCGTCGAAGCGGCGCTCCTGCACGACGTCGTCGAAGACACGACCGTGACGGTCGAGGACGTGCGTGGCGAGTTCGGCGAGACGATCGCAGGTCTCGTGGACGGGCTCACGAAGCTGGAGAAGATCCAGTTCAGATCCAAGGAAGAACAGCAGAACGAGAACTACCGCAAGATGTTCGTCGCGATGGCGAACGACATTCGCGTCATCCTGATCAAGCTGGCGGATCGCCTGCACAACATGCGGACGCTGAAGTTCCAGTCCGAGGAGAGCCAGCGGCGGATCGCGCACGAGACGATGGAGATCTACTGCCCCATCGCGCACCGGCTCGGGATGAGCGCCATCAAGTGGGAGATGGAGGATATCGCGCTGCGTTATCTCAACCCGCAGCAATATTACCGGATCGCCAACCTGATGAAGAAGAAGCGCACGGAGCGCGAGCAGTACATCTCCGAGCTCGTCGACAAGATCCGCGAGAAGCTCGAGGAGATGGGTATCCAGGGAGATATCTCGGGCCGTCCCAAGCATATTTACAGCATCTACAAGAAGATGACGGAGCGCGGCAAGCAGTTCAACGAAATCTATGATCTGCTGGCGATTCGCATTCTCGTGGACAACGTCAAGGATTGCTATGCGACGCTGGGCATCATTCATACGCTCTGGAAGCCGATGCCGGGCCGCTTCAAGGATTATATCGCGATGCCCAAGGCGAACATGTACCAGTCGCTCCATACGACCGTCGTCGGTCCGACCGGCGAGCCGACCGAGGTGCAGATCCGTACCTGGGACATGCACCGCACGAGCGAATACGGGATCGCCGCCCACTGGGCATACAAGGAAGGCAAGGAGTCCGGCAACGTCGCGAGCAGCTTCGGCGACAAGATGAACTGGTTCCGCGAGATCATCGAGCTGCAGCAAGAGACGCGCGACGCCGCCGAATTCATGGAGTCGCTGAAGATGGATTTCTTCACCGATCTCGTATTCGTGTTCACGCCCAAAGGCGAAGTGTACGAACTGCCTGCCGGGGCCGTGCCGCTTGACTTCGCGTACCGGATTCATACCGAGGTCGGCAACCGGACGATCGGCGCCAAGGTCAACGGACGGATCGTCCCGCTCGACCACAAGCTCAAGACCGGCGACATCGTCGAGATCCTCACGTCCAAGCATTCGTACGGACCGAGCCAGGATTGGCTGAAGGTGGCGCAATCCTCGCATGCGCGCGCCAAGATTCGGGCTTGGTTCAAAAAGGAAAAGCGCGAGGAAAACGTCGCGAAGGGACGGGACGCGATCGAGCGCGAGCTGAAGCGCCTGGGGCTTGAGCCTTCCGAATGGATGAGCGATGACAAGCTGCTCGAGGCTGCCCGCAAATTCACCTTTAACGATATCGAGGATATGATGTCCGCGATCGGCTTCAGCGGCATCACGGCCGCGCAGGTCGTCACCCGCCTGACGGAGAAGCTGCGCAGGGAAGCCGAGGAAGCCCAGCAGATCCAACTGACGAACGAGGTCAAGGAAGTGCGCTCGCCTTCGGCGGCAGCCGCCGCGAACCGGTCGCGCACCTCGAGCGGCGTCCGGGTCAAAGGTGTCGACAATTTGCTCGTGCGCTTTGCGCGCTGCTGCAATCCGGTGCCCGGCGATCCGATTATCGGCTACATTACGCGCGGACGCGGCGTATCCGTGCACCGTTCGGATTGCCAGAACCTGCCGACCGCCGCCGAAGGCGAAGAGGCGCAGCGCGTCATCGAGGTCGAATGGTGCGAGGAGGTCGAGGCGAGCTACAGCGTCGAGATCGAGATTCTCGGGCACGACCGGCGGGGTCTCCTCAACGAGGTGCTGCAGACGGTGTCGGAGAGCAAGACCAATATCGCGGCCGTCTCGGGCCGATCGGACCGCAACAAGGTGGCAATTATGCACCTGACGATCTTGATCCGCAACAAAGAGCATCTGCAAAACGTGGTAGACAAGATCAAGCGGATCAAAGATATTTTTTCGGTGCAGCGGCTTATGCAGTAGGCAATCGATAGATTTGAAGCGACTATTGCGGCGGCCGATTCGGCCGCCGCTTATGCGTACAGGAGTGAATTCGGAGATGAAGGTCGTATTGCAGCGGGTATCCCAGGCCCGTGTCGACATCGAAGGTAAGGCGGTCGGAGAGATCGGAGCGGGACTGCTGCTGCTTGTCGGCGTCGGTCATGAGGATACCGAGCATGACGCCGCCAGGATGGCGGACAAGATCGCCGGCCTGCGCATATTCGAGGACGACGGCGGGAAGATGAATCTGTCGGTGAAGGAGACGGGCGGCGCGATATTGTCCGTATCGCAGTTCACGCTGTTCGGGGATACGCGCAAGGGGCGGCGCCCGAATTTCATGGGTGCGGCAAGGCCGGAAGCGGCTTCTGCGCTCTATGACCGGTTTAACGAGATGCTGCGTGAAACGGGATTGACCGTCGAAACCGGCTCTTTTGGCGCGATGATGGACGTGACGTTGACAAACGACGGTCCGGTGACATTGATACTGGACACGAAGGAATAAGGAGAGCCGTGAGAAGCGCCCGCGCCTTTGCGTTTTTTGCGCGACCGGCGCTTCTGAATGGGAAAGGGATGCATGGGAAACACTACGTATCGTTATTCTTTTCAGCCTGGAAAGGAGCCGATCGTATGCGCCAGTCTCCCAAGGAAGCCCGGATGGATCGGGCGGCCGGCACGATGCCGGGCGCGGATCGCCGGGAAGCGCAAGCGCTGATGGCCGAGGAATTCGCGGCCGAGCTCGCGCCTCGCGACCCGTCCGCAGAAGGCGGCATGCGGCCCCGACGTCCCAATCGCGGATGAGGATCAGGTGCGGATAGGGTCATCTTGTACGGGCCGGCACGCTGAGTCCGCGGAGACGTTGGATAGAGGTCACATGCCGTTGCGTTCTTTTGCGATTGTAACAAATCCGTAATGTTAGCTTCATCCTCTCTTAATGAATTCCGACTATTATAGTTGGTGACCCCCTTTTTCTATAAAGCAACAAACTGAAGCCCGCTCGATTTTCGAGCGGGCCCTTTTTTTCTCAAGATGCTATTTCGCGAACATTTGCTTTTTAAGCTCCGCGTTGCGTTTGGCGAACACGTCGTTGTGCGAGGAGACCATGCCGTATGCGTTCGCTTCCGGCGTAATGTATTGCTTCGCCTTGTTGACGGCGTTGGCGGCGTCCTGGAAGGCGCCTGCGATCAGATGAAGCTTGCCGTCATGCGCGAGGATATCGCCGGCAGCGTACAGGCCGGGTACGGACGTCTCGCTCATCGGCGTGCCGTCGATGCCCCAATCCGGTCTCATCCGAACGTCGATGTCGCTTTTGTCGAGCATGTCGCTGTCGCGCTCGTAGCCGTGGTTGATGATGACTTCGTCGACCTGAAGCTCGACCGTGGATTCGTCTTCCATGTTTTTAAGCAGGACGCTGCAGATCGCGTCATGACTGTCCGAAGCGACGAGCTTGTCGATGGCGGTGTTCAGCAGGCAGACGACCGTACCGCTGTTCAGCTTGGTGATCTCGGCTTCATGCCCCTTCAAGGTTTCCTTCCGATAGGTCAGGTAGACCTTGGCCGCGATCGGTTCGAGCTCGTTCGCCCAGTCGATCGCCGAGTTGCCGCCGCCCGAGATCAGGACGGTTTTATCTTTGAAGCGGGAGAGCGACTTGACGGTATAGTGGAGGTTGGACACTTCGAACCGGTCCGCGCCGTCGATATCGAGCTTGGTCGGCTTCAGTATACCGCCGCCTACGGCGAGAATGACCGTTTTCGAATAGTGCTTGTCGCCCGAATCCGTACAGAGGACGAACAGGCCGTCCTCGCTCTTGGAGATGGACGTTACTTTTTCGCCAAGAACGACTTCGGGTCCGAAAGTGAGCCCCTGTTGAATCAACTGCTTGATAAGCTGCTCGCCGGTTACCGGCGTAAGTCCGCCGACGTCCCATATCATTTTCTCGGGGTAGACGTTGACCTTGCCTCCGAGGATCGGCTGATACTCGATGAGCTTCGTCTTCATTTCCCGCAGACCGCTATAAAATGTGGAGTACAGCCCGGCCGGGCCTCCGCCGATGATAGTGACGTCGAATACGTTCGGTTGCATAAGCGATCGATCGCTCCTTTATAATCGCGTATTGAGCCGGGTTGCAGGTGGACTGCAGGACTCTTTTCCAATATCGTACCACATTCTCATGAGAATGAGAATCGTTATTGATCAGTTCTGCGGAGACATCTTTCATAATTGAGGCCATTTCTTGACATGCCGGCCCGTCGAAGGTTAAAATGAATCACAATTGTAACAAACATGGATTCAATGACGGGAACAAGTACTCCGGACCCACTTCTCCAGAGAGGATCGCCTTCAGGCTGCGAGCGATCCGCCGATGACCGGACGAACGACATCTCCGAGAACCTCCCGCGAACGGGCGGACGAGAGGCGATTGCGCCATAAGCGCGGACGCCGACGATCCGCGTTCAGTAGCGAGCAGGCGTCCGCCGGGCGTTAACCGGTTCGAGAGCGAGCGCATCTTTTTCTGCATCCATTGCAGATGAGCGCGTTCGAACGACGGGTGGTACCGCGGGAGCATATACGAGCTCTCGTCCCGGATGACGCAGCGATGCGCTATCCGGGACGAGAGCTTTTTTTGACGAATTCGAGAGGGTGGTGCAGCAATGGGATTTCAAAAACCGCCGGGCACGCAGGACTTTTTGCCGGATGCGTCCGAGCTGTGGCAATACGTGGAGCGGACCGCAAGGGAGATCGGCAGAAGATTCCGGTTCAGAGAGATACGCACGCCCGTATTCGAAGCGACCGAACTGTTCCAGCGGGGCGTCGGCGAGACGACGGACATCGTCGAGAAGGAAATGTATACGTTCGTGGACAAAGGCGACCGCAGCATGACGCTGCGGCCGGAAGGCACTGCGGGCGTCGTACGCGCCTATGTCGAGAATAAGCTGTACGGAGAGCCGGAGCTGTCCAAGCTCTACTACATCGGACCGATGTTCCGGTACGAGCGGGCCCAGGCAGGCCGCTACCGTCAGTTCCATCAGTTCGGGGTGGAGGCGATCGGATCGGAGGATCCGGCGCTCGACGCCGAGGTCGTAGCGCTCGGCTACGCTTTTTATAAGGAAGTCGGCTTGACCGGCGTGACCGTGGACATCAACTCCGTCGGTACGCCCGAGGTGCGCGCGGCGTACCGGGAGACGCTGCTCGGATTCTTACGTCCGATCAAGGACACGCTGTGCAAGGACTGCCAGTCGCGCATGGAACGCAATCCGCTGCGCGTGCTCGACTGCAAGGTGGACCAGGACAAATTCGAAGGCGCGCCTTCGATCCTCGACAGCCTTGACGAGGCTTGCAGCACGCACTTCGCGCTCGTGCGGCAATACCTGGACGATATGGGCATCCCCTATCGCGTCAATCCGCGGCTCGTACGCGGCCTGGATTACTATACGCACACGGCGTTCGAGTACAAGGCGCAGGGGATCGGCGCGATCGACACGATCGGGGGCGGCGGCCGGTACAATGGCCTCGTCTCGCAGATCGGCGGCGAAGACCGTCCGGGCGTCGGTCTTGGGCTCGGGCTCGAGCGCACGGTCATGCTGCTCGAGAGCCAGCACGCGAAGCCGGACTTCGGGCCGGCCGTCGACGTGTTCGTGATCGCGCTCGGCGAGCGGGCGGAGCGGGAGACGCCGGGACTGCTCTATCGGCTCCGCGAAGCCGGATTGTCGGCCGACAAGGACTATCAAGGCCGCAAGACGAAGACGCTGTTCAAGGCCGCCGACAGGATCGGCGCGCGTTATGCGGCCGTCATCGGCGATGACGAGCTCGAGCGCGGCGAGGTCGGGCTTAAAAACTTGAAGACGCAGGAGCAGCGGCAAGTGCCGCTCGCCAAGCTGGCCGAAGCGGTACGCGATTGGAACCAACAAGACGAAGAGGGGTTAGCGCAATGACAATGCTTAAAACATTTGACGCAGGCAAGCTGACAAAAGAACACGTAGGACAGACCGTCGTGCTGAATGGATGGGTGCAAGGCTGGCGCGACTTCGGCGGCATTCTGTTCATCGACCTCCGCGACCGCAGCGGAATCGTACAGATCGTGTTCAATCCCGAATTTTCCGGCGATGCGCTGGATCTCGGCGGACGTGCGCGCAACGAATACGTGCTCGCAGTGAAGGGGAAGGTCGTCGAACGCGATTCCGAGACGGTGAATGCGAACCTCGCGACCGGCGAGATCGAAGTGCAAGTCACCGAAGTCGAGATCATGAACAGCGCCAAGACGCCGCCGTTCCCGATCGAGGACGGCGTCGAGGTAGACGAGTCGCTGCGTCTCAAGTATCGCTATCTCGACCTGCGCCGTCCGGAGATGCAGCGCACGTTGTACCTGCGCTCCAAGGCGACCAAGGTGTTCCGCGACTTCCTTGACGATCACGGCTTCCTTGACGTCGAGACGCCGATTCTGACCAAGAGCACACCCGAAGGCGCGCGCGACTATCTCGTGCCGAGCCGCGTCCATCCGGGCGAGTTCTTCGCTCTCCCGCAATCGCCGCAGCTGTTCAAGCAGCTGCTCATGATCGGCGGCATCGAACGCTACTACCAGGTCGCGCGCTGCTTCCGCGACGAGGACCTGCGCGCCGACCGTCAGCCGGAGTTCACCCAGGTCGACATCGAGACGTCGTTCCTGTCGCAGGACCAGCTGCTCGGGATGATGGAGGAGCTGATGGCGCGCCTGTTCCGCGAAACGATCGGCGCCGAGATCGAGACGCCTTTCCAGCGGCTCACCTATCACGACGCCATCCACAAGTACGGCTCGGACAAGCCGGACCTGCGCTTCGGGCTCGAGATCGAGGACGTCACCGACATCGTCAAGACGAGCGAAGTCAAAGTATTCGCATCGGTCGCGGCAGGCGGCGGCGTGGTCAAGGCGCTTAACGCCAAGGGCTGCGCGAGCTGGAGCCGCAAGGAGCTCGACGATCTGCAGCCGTTCGCCGCCCGTTACGGCGGCAAGGGCATTGCCTGGATCACCGTCAAGGACGGCGAATGGAAGGGCCCGATCGTCAAGTTCTTCAAGCCTGAAGAGATTGCCGCGCTGACCGAACGGCTGGGTGTCGAGGACGGAGATCTGCTCTGCTTCTCCGCCGACAAGCTCAAGACGGCCGCCGATGTCATGGGCAACCTGCGCCTGAAGGTCGGCCGCGAGCTCGGCCTGATCGACAACACGAAGTTCAAGTTCCTGTGGGTCGTCGACTTTCCGCTGCTCGGCTGGGACGAAGAAGGCAAGCGCTTTGTCGCCGAGCATCATCCGTTCACCCGTCCGCGCGACGAGGACATCGCGCTGTTCGATACCGACCCGGGCGCCATCCGCGCGCAGGCTTACGATATCGTCCTCAACGGCTACGAAGTCGGCGGCGGCTCGATGCGGATCTATCGCCGCGAAGTGCAGGAGAAGATGTTCTCCGCGCTCGGATTCACGCTCGAAGAAGCGAAGGAGCGCTTCGGCTTCTTCCTCGACGCGTTCGACTACGGCACGCCTCCGCACGGCGGCATCGCCTTCGGCCTGGATCGTCTGATCATGCTGCTGACGGGCCGCACGAACCTGCGCGAGACGATCGCCTTCCCGAAGACGGCGAGCGCGACGGACCTGCTTACGGACGCGCCTTCCGGCGTCGAGCACAAGCAGCTCGAGGACCTGCACATTCGTCTGTCGGCCAAAGCCCTTGCCGCCCAAGCGAAGGCGGCCGCGCCGGCCGAGCAGTCCGAGTCCGAAGTCGGCGAAGAGCCGGCTGCAGTCAAGGAATAACCGGGTCTTAAAGGCCAAGGGAGGAGCGATCCTATGCTGCACCAGTTCTCGCGCACGGAGCTTGCCATCGGACCCGAAGGACTCGAGACGCTTAAGGGAAGCACGGTCGCCGTGCTCGGGATCGGGGGCGTCGGCGGCATCGCCGCCGAGGCGCTCGCCCGGTCGGGCATCGGGCGCATCATCCTGATCGACAAGGACGTCGTGGACATTACCAATGTCAACCGGCAGATCCACGCGCTCACGACGACCGTCGGTCAGCCGAAGGCCGAGCTGATGCGCGATCGCATCAAGCTGATCAATCCGGAATGCGACGCGATCGCGCTGAAGATGTTTTATACCGAGGAGACGTACGAAGAGCTGTTCAAGTATCCGCTCGATTATGTGGTCGACGCCTCCGATACGATCTCTTACAAGATTCATCTGATCAAGCAGTGCCTCGAGCGGCGTATCCCGATCATCTCGAGCATGGGGGCCGCGAACAAGACGGACCCGAGCCGGTTCCAGGTCGCGGACATTTCCAAGACGACGGTCGATCCGATCGCGCGCGTTATCCGGACCAAGCTGCGCAAGGAAGGCATCAAGAAGGGCGTCAAGGTCGTCTTCTCCACGGAGGATCCGATCAAGCCGCGCGAAGACGTGACTCAGCGCATCGTGCCGGATACGGCACCAAAGGAAATCCGGAAAGCGCAGCAGCCGCCGTCGAGCAACGCCTTCGTGCCGCCGGTCGCGGGGCTCATCATGGTGAGCGTCGTTTTCCGCGAATTGGTGGAGGCGGGCCGGAAGAAAGCGTAGACGAGCGCCATTATTAAAGCCGATTACTGAAGATTTCAGACAAAATGCCTTTTGTGGACGCCTATCGTTGGCGGTTCGCAAGAGGCTTTTGTTCAAATTCAGGAATTCTAAACTTGGGCGTCAATTCGGGGAGAGGCAAGGAGCGTTTTTCGGCGTATCGGCACTTTAGGATGTTTTGCAGGCCCCAAAACCTGCATTTGTACAGGTATTTTCTACCGATGCGCGATACTTTAAGAAATACCTGCAAATATGCAGGCAAATGCAAAGCGCAAGCCGAAAATCCGGCTGATGAAGGAAAAAAACTGCACTGCTGCATCTATTTGCACAAAAGCTCTGATATAAGCGGAAATAGATGTATATTTGCAGGCTTTGCGGCGAAAGAACATATTTAATGTATATGATCAGTATATCTGCAACGCGTCTCTAGAATCGCTTCTAAGGCTTGTTTCGCGTTCAGGGAGACATTTTTGTCCCCCTGAAATCTATCGGCTTTCTGAAGTTGGTCGTTTTTTAATGGCCTCCGATCTTTCCAAGACGGATTTTTTCTAATGATGCGGAAAATGCGATTGGACGAAAGCGATATTTCGTACCAGGCGCCCAAATTGTGCCATTGTCCCTGTCACTCCGCAGTTGTCCTTCATACACTGGATCATCCTTGTCGTATGGAGGTGTAGAGTCATGAGCGAGCAATCGTCCGCAAACAAGAAAAACGTGCTGCTTGCATCCAGTTGCCGCAAGCCGCATCCCAAAAAGCGTCGCAAGCATCCTAAAAAATGCGGCTGCAAGCCGCATCGGAAACATCGCGACGACCATCACAGCCATCACAGCCATCACAGCCATCACAGCCACCGGAGTCATCACCATTCGCGCTCTGGCGCGGCACCTGTCCGTCCGGAGCCGGTCGAACCGGTCGGGGAAGGTCTCGGGGGCCTCGGCGGTCTGGGCGGTCTCGGAGGGCTAGGCGGCCTTGAAGGCGGCCTCGGCTGGGGCGCGGAATCCGGACTAGGTTCGTTTGGCGGTCTCGGAGGAGGACCGGGGCCCGGTCCTGATGGAGATCATCACTCGTATTCGGGATCGCATTCGCACCGTTCCGCAAGAACGGCATCCGCCATTCGCGGCCGGAAAAAACGTTAACGCAAGCGAGCGTAACGAAGCAACTGCATGCCGCCATCACTTGATGGCGGTTTTTCTTTTTAAGATGCATATCCGCATTCCTCGCAACGAACCGTCACGTTCGCCTGCCGTCCGAATAGGCTATCCATGATCCTACAGGGCTAGCGGCCCAAAGCGGAGGGGAAGCCCGTGCCATTACCCGTCAGAATGCTGCGCGTCTCGGATCGTCATATGAATGAGATGGAGAACAACCTGTGGAACGGCCGCTTCGTTCCCGCCGCGATGGAAGGCTGGCATGCCGGTGCCGCGGCCGTAAGCGTCCGCTATAGGGGAGGACATACGCGCGCTTATCCGAAGCGTTCGTTCGAGGTTGCCTCGTCCGAAGGTACGCGCCACTACAACGCCGAGCTCGACGATCCCTCGATGATCCGCAACGCGCTGTCGTTCTGGTTTTTGGAACGCATCGGATTGCCCAGCCCTTCTGCAAGGCACGTGCTCCTGGCGCTCAACGGCGCGCCGATCGGCGTTTATTTGGAGATCGAGGCGGTGGATGCCGACTTTTTTCGCAAAAGGGGGCTGCGTGCTTCCAGCCTGTTCTATGCGGTCAACGACCGCGCGGACTTCAGGCCTGCTCCGCGCGCATCCTTGCTGGACGGCTACGAATACCGTTATGGCGGACGCGACGGGCGGGAGCGGCTGCGCGGGTTTATCGCCGGCCTTCACCGACGGAGATCGGCAGCGCAAACAGCTGCTTACTTATCGTCGCGCCTAGATATCGATAATTATTTGCGATGGCTCTGCGGCGCCGTTCTCACGGGCAATTACGACGGCTTCGACCAGAACTACGCGATTTATCAGAACCGAGCCACGGGCCGATGGTCGATGGCGCCGTGGGATTACGAAGGAACTTGGGGGCGCAATTGCTTCGGTAAACCCGTTGGCGCGGACCTGGTCGAGATCGGAGGCTACAATTCGCTGACGCGAAAGCTGCTAGGCCATACCCCCTTCAAGAAACGCTATAAAAGTCTGCTCCGGGCATTGCTCGGTACTGCCTTCACGGAGCGTTCGCTCATGCAGCGAGCCGAAAAAATGCATCGGGAGATCGCACCGTACATGCGTGCGGAACGGCTTGCACGCGGCGCTTACGCGGGCTTTTCCGAAGAATTGAAGACGATCCGGCAATATATTCGAGATCGGCGCGCCGTTTTGCTTCGGGATTTGAAGCGGCTGTAGCTCGTTTCTCCGCAGTCCTCATGCCGGAACGCCTGTTCCCCTGTCACTTCCGATTAAGCCGCCTGTCTGCTAAAATGGAGGGGTGGGGAAAGGCGGGAATACGATGGATTTGTTCAGCTACGAAGAAGAAAAGCGACCGACTGCCAGGCTGTTGGCCGACCGCATGCGGCCGGAGTCGCTTGAAGAATATATCGGTCAGGAACATATCGTGGGACCGGGAAAGCTGCTTCGCAGAGCGATCGAAGGAGACGCGGTCACTTCGATCCTGCTGTTCGGTCCTCCCGGATCGGGAAAGACGACGCTCGCGCATATCATCTCGAAGCGTACGGAAGGCGACTTCGTCCGTCTCAACGCGGTGGACGCTTCCGTGAAGGACGTACGGGAGGTCATCGAGCAAGCGGAGCGCAATAAGAGCATGTACGGCCGCAAGACGATCCTGTTTCTGGACGAGGTACACCGGTTTAACAGCGCGCGGCAGGATGCCTTGTTGCCCGCCGTCGAGAAAGGCATCATCGTGTTCATCGGAGCGACCACGGAAAATCCGTACCACTCGGTCAACGGCGCCCTCTTGTCCCGCTCGACGCTGTTCCGGCTCGAGGCGTTGACGAAGGCGCACTCGCTAGAGGCCATGCGGCGGGCGATCGCCGATCCGGCCAAAGGGCTAGGTTTTATGAAGCTCCATGTCGACGAAGAGGCGCTTGATCATATCGCTTCAATGGCGAATGGCGATATCCGGCGGGCGCTGACCGCGCTGGAGCTGGCGGCGGTTACGACGCCTTCCGAGCTCGACGGTTCCGTCCGGTTAACGCTCGAGGTCGCGGAGGAGTCGATTCGCCAGCCGACGATTCAGGCGGACGAGTCGACGCAGTACGACGTGCTCTCGGCCTTTCACAAGAGCGTACGCGGGTCGAGCGATGCGGCGCTGTACTGGTTTTTGTACGCGGTCGAGCGTCTGGGGATGGACCCGATGACGTTTCTGCGGCGTCTGACGGTGGCGTGCAGCGAGGACATCGGGCTGGCGAACCCGCAAGCGATGGTGCAGGCGGTAAGCGCGATGGAGGCGTATCACCGGATCGGATGGCCCGAATCCAAGTACGTCGTCGCCCAGGCGATTCTGTTTGCAGTCGAGAGTCCAAAGTCCAATGCGATCGCGGTGACGATCGGCAAGATCGAAGCGTCTTTCGAGCAGACCAAATCGGCCGAGGTCCCGATGCATTTGCGTGACGGCCATTACGGCGGAGCCAAGAAGCTCGGGCATGTCGGCTACAAATATCCGCACGATTTTCCCGGACATTATGTGGACCAGCAATATTTGCCCGAAAAACTTAAAAAACGAGCGTTTTACGAGGCGACCGAGCAAGGGATGGAGGAGCGGATCCGCACGAATCAATTGCGGCGCAGGAAGACGGATCGGACCTGATGCCGATCGCCTCGGCGTGAATTCGGACAAGCAGACAAGCCTGCACCGCTTCCAATCGGCCGGTATTCGGGATATGAGGCCTTTAAGGAGCGTTCATGCGGCATAGAAGGGGATTCAGGCCCGAGCGGACCGCTTCTTCTCCCGTTTTCGGGCCGATGCTGCGTTTGACGCGGCGACCGAACATCGACTAAGCTTAGAATATTAATCGGAACGTTACTCGTTATCCTTGTGTTTTGAATTTAAAGGAGGTGCACCTGTTCTCCGTCAGGGGGGCAGGGACAATTTGGAAGGTGACCCTTTTCCGGTTGCGGTGAATTTAATTCTGATCCTCGTTTTGGTGTTCCTGAACGGCTTTTTCGTCGCGGCCGAGTTCGCGATGGTCAAGGTCCGGGGCTCCCGCATCGATACGCTCGTGCAGGAAGGGAACGCCCGCGCGCGCTTCGCTTCGCATTTGACCTCACATTTGGACGCTTATCTGTCCGCGTGCCAGCTCGGCATTACCTTGGCCTCCCTAGGTCTAGGCTGGATCGGCGAACCGGCGATTGCCGACGCGATCGAGCCGCTATTCGTAGCGGTAGGACTGCCCGAATCCTGGATCCATCCGATTTCCTTTGTCATTGCCTTTACGCTGATTACCGTGCTTCATATCGTGCTCGGCGAGCTTGCGCCCAAGACGCTGGCGATTCGCCAGGCGGAGAAAATTACGCTCTGGGCCGCGGGGCCGCTCATTTTTTTCGCGCGCATCATGAATCCGTTTATTTGGCTGCTTAACGGTATGGCCAATGGCCTGCTACGCCTGTTCGGCATCGCACCTGCGTCCGAATCCTCGTCCGCGCATACGGAAGAGGAGATTCGCATTCTCATGAAGGAAAGCCACGAGAGCGGCCTCATCGACAAGACCGAGCTTACATTAATGGACAATATTTTCGACTTTGCGGATACGACCGCACGGGAGATCATGATTCCTCGCACGGAGATGGTATGCCTTTACGCGAACCATCCGTTTGAGGCGAACAAGGCCGTCGCGCTTAAGGAAATGCACACCCGCTATCCGCTGTGCGACGACGACAAAGACGATATTATCGGATTTATTCATATCAAGGATCTGCTTAAGCTGCCTGACAACGCCGTGCACGATATTCGCGAGCTGGCCCGTCCGATGACGACTGTGCCGGAGAGTATGCCAATCAGTACGCTGCTCAAAATGATGCAAAAGCGCAAGACCCAGATCGCGATCTTGATCGACGAATACGGCGGTACGTCAGGCCTCGTCACGCTCGAGGACATCATGGAGGAGCTGGTCGGCGAGATACAGGATGAATTTGACGAGGAGCGTCCGGACATGGAGCGTCTCGACGAATATACGTGTTCGGTCAGCGGCCTTGTTCTGATCGACGAAATCAACTCGGAGTTCGGTCTTGATATTCCATCGGACGACTACGATACGATCGGCGGATGGATGTATTCCCAAATCGAGATTCCTCCGCGCAAGTACCAGACGATCGAGCTGGAATCCGGCTTCCGCTTCGTCGTGATGGAGATCGATAATCTTAGGGTGTCGCGGATCTCGATTATTCGTCCCGAGGCGTACGAAGGCCATTCCCCGCTGCAGGCGTCGGGTTAAGCAGTCCTTTAAAGGTAATAAGCCTTGAACATATCATTGATTACTTGGTCGCAAAGCATGCGCCGTTCGCACCCCAAGCGGGAGCGGGCGGCTTTTTTGCATGAATTTTTTTTCAGGAAAGGGAGGCTGATTACGATGGAAGAGCAATTGCAAGGCGCTTCGGCCACGCCGCACGACGAAGCGTTTAAAAAACTGCTGCAGACGTTTTTCAAAGAATTTATCGCTTTGTTTTTTCCGGAGGTTCATCAGAAAATCGATTATTCGAAAGCAAAGCTCTTGATGCAAGAGCAACTGGTCGATATCGTTGGACAGGAAGCCCGCACGCTCGACCTGCTTCTTGAAGCGCAGCTTCTGGAAGAGGCGTTTTTCGTATTGATTCATTTTGAGCCTCAATCGTATCGGGACGATCGGTTCGCGGAGCGGATGTTTATTTATTTTAGCCGCCTTTACGAACGTTATCGCAAAACGCACAAACGTATTATACCCATCGCCGTTTTTGCGGCGGATTCGACGCGGCTTGAATCCGATCGGCTGTCCATGCCGCTGCCCGGGTCCGACGAAGAGGTTTTGCAGTTTAAGTTTTTGAAAGTCGAGCTCAAAAGAAAGAACTGGAGGGATTTTGCGCAGTCGGAAAATCCGGTCGCCGCTGCGTTGCTCGCCAAAATGGGATATAATCGAAAGGATAAGCGAGAGCTTCGGTTTGCTTATTTGCGAATGTTGCTCAAGCTCAAAAATAAATTAGACCCGGCCCGGATGGCGCTGGTCATGTCGATTGCCGACTTGTATTACGAACCGCAGCCCGAAGAGGATGCAGAGATTTTACAGGATTTGATACAATCCGTCCCCGAGGAGGAGGATTTTATTATGGAGCTTATGCCGGCCTGGAAACGTTGGGGATTTGAAGAAGGCATAGAGCAAGGGATCGAACAAGGCATCGAACAAGGTATCGAGCAAGGCAAAGAAAGATGGAAGCAGGAGGAACGTCGGGAAGTTGTCCGCAAGCTGCTGAGCAAAGGAATGACGCCGGATTCTGTCGCAAACATGCTGGATTTGCCGCTGGCAGAAGTCGAGCGATTAAGCCGGGCCGATTAAAGCTTTGTTCTTGGGGGCGATTTTATGATTTTATTTGATTTGTCGCAGAGCATGGCGGTCATGACGGGGTGAGACGGATACAAGAGCCGCTATTTCGCAAAATCCAAATTGGGCGGCCATTCGCGGACAGTGATGCGCGCAATTCTCATACCGGAGCTTTCGACGGTTTAAGGTAAAAAAAACCTGCATTTATACATGTATTTTTTGCCGTCCGATGGAGCTTGCTGAAATACCTGCAAATGTGCAGGTAAATTCCAAAAACAAGCCGGGAGTCGGGCTGATGGAGGAAAAAGCCTGCACTTTCGCATCTTTTTCGGGTAAAAGGGTCGACTTGAACGAGAATTGATGTATATTTGCAGGCATTCGCGCATAAAAACGGTGTGGGCGACGAACGGACTTTTCATCGGAGAGGTTGTCGAATAAGTCATCGACACGCGTACTCGCGATAAAGCTTCGGATATCTGCAAAACCAAAAAGGACCGTCAGGGGTTTTTCCTGACGGTCCTTTAATATATCTGCCTTATTTACTTTCGACGGCTTATAGTTCCGATCTGCGCAAATGCACGAGCATGAATCCCGCAGCCGCAATCAGGGCGGAGACGGCGCCCGTTCGGAACACGGTAGCGAGTCCATAGGCGTCAAACAAAGCGCCTCCGACCGTACCGGCAATGAGCCCGGCGATTCCCGTCCATACCACGCTGAACAGTGCCTGTCCGGATGACCGGTAGGCATCGCTTACGATGGATTGCAAATAGCGGAGCGCCGTGATGTAGTAGATGCCGAAGGTTACGCTGTGCATCAGCTGGACGGCGATGAATCCCGCAGGCTCGTGAATGACGCTGATGAGCGCAAGTCTGACCGCATATAGCAGACTCGCGATCGCGAGCAAGGGGAGCTCCTTGAAGCGGTTGCCGTAACGCGCGAGCAGAAAAAATATAGGAATCTCGCTGGCAGCAGACGCAAGCCAGGCATACCCGATCAAATCATCGCTCGCCCCGAGATCGCGCATTGCTACGCCAAGGAAGCCTTCGTTCATCCGGTGGGCGATCGATACGAACGCGACGAGCAAGAAAAACATCAGCGTGTCTCCGCGCTTGATGATATCGATCAGACCGCCAAAGCGAAACTTGCCGACCTTGGATTGAAAATCGGCAAGGCCGAGCGAGATCAACAGCGAGATGCACACGGTGCCGAGCGCCAGCCAAAGCGTCCAGTCGGAGCCCGTCTGCTTGAGCACGTAGCCGAAGACGAGCGAGCATAAAGCAAATCCGAGGGAACCGAACATGCGGATTGAAGCGAAGCTCCGCTTCATCGTGCTCGAGGCGAGCAACGACATGCTGTCCATCATCGCATTGACCGGCGTCTGGAACAAGTACATAAGCGCCATAATCAGCGAGATATGCACGAATTCCTTCTGCGGCAGCAGAAGGGCGAGTGCGACGATCTGACCGATGAAAATCAGGTTAAGGACGCGGCGCAGGCCCTGCGTTTTGTCGCTGACGATACCGGCCAACAGATTGGCGAATATCGACATCATGGGTCCGACCGAATAGACGGCTCCGATCTGCAGCTTGGTGAAGCCGAGGTCATAGAAATATAAGGGAAAAAAAGTCGCGATGAGCGTCTGCGTGGCGTAGTTGAAAAAGTGAAGACTGCGCAGAACGGTAAGTTGGGATGAAAAAAAGTTTGGTCGGTTCATCTGGCTTTATCCTCTCCCGGCATAGCCGCTAGCGTGTCTAGAACTTCGGTTTTCATGACGCGTCGGAACAACCAATAAAGCAAGCCGAGCTCGGCGATCATGCCACCTGATTGGGCTAAAGCGCCGAGTATGCCTGTCCAGCCCGGAAGCGAGATCGTCAGTACGATAATAAGCGCCGTTGTCACGACCGCGTTGCCCGTCTGCGAACCGAACATCAGCTTCGTCTGGCCCTTGGACAGGATGATGCCGTTCAGCGTGTCGAGCCACGGGAAGATTAGCACGAAGGGAATGAATCCGCGCAGCGCCAGCATGCTCTCATCGAGCAGCCTGCCCTCGACGCCGAGCAGATGCGTCAGCATCCATTCGCCGGCAGGCGTGAAAGCGAATGCGGCTAGCAGAATGGCCGGCGTAAAGCCGATGAGGAGCACGAATCGTTTAACTTGCCCGGGGGCAGTTCGATAAAACTGCAGCGCGATCTGGTGGAAGTAAGTGAAAAAGCCCAGGCATAGGTTGGTCAGACTGCCCGCAACCGCGAACGATGAGATAGACAGCGTGCCGCGGTCCGTATTGCCCAGCAAGGCGTTCAAGATGGGAGGCACCCAGACGACAATAAAGGAAGAAAAGAGGAGCGGATTGTAAAAGCGTAAAATCTGCCGGGGACTGCGCACCTCGCATTCGGGCGATTCGTCCGGCAGCTTGCGCGCAAGGTTTCTGCCTTCCAGCCAGCTGACGAACGCTTCGATCATCATGCCGAATACGAAGATGATCGCGCCTTGCGTCGAACTGGTGACGCCGATGTGCATGATGTATTGCGCCATCAGGAACATGCCGCCAAGGCGGAACACCATGCCGATGGTCAGCCAACGCGTTCTCATTTTATAGATGATGACCCCTTGATATAGGCAGCGAATGCCGGAGAAAATGCTGAGGAACATCAGAACATGGTAAACGTTAACCGCCGCGTCCGCGATTTCCGGCTCGGCGCCGTAGGCGCCTGCGAAAACGAGCGTGCCGACAGGCGTATAGCCGATCATCGCGCCGAATGCGAGCGAAGCGCCGAACACGATGAAGGCGATCTTCAAAATGGCCCGGTACGATACGCGGTCGCGAACGAGGGCGGAGCAGGTCTCCCGGAACAGCACGGCGGGCCGTTCGCTGACCGTGAGTAAGCTCATGGCCGTCGCGTAACCGGCGATGACCAGCTCGGGATCGTCGGCTCGCGCAAGCGTGCCGTTGATGATGACATGCGAGAGGTTGATCAGCACGGCGGAAACGCCGAGCGGAATGAAAAATAGAAAGAGCGTTCTAAGCGATACGCGGTCAGGATGTTCAGGCAACGAGGTCATCTCCCATTCAAGCTACTCGGATATTATAGCAGTGTAAGAGAGCCAGCGGGCCGTTTTCAATACTTTTTCACTGGATTTACCCCATGCGAAATGATAAATTATTAAATGATGCAAGGCAGGCTGGATGTGGTGATTCAAGTGTCGGCATACGATGCATGGTTGGAAGCCCGGTTTCCGCTGGACAGCCGGCTCGGTATCCCGCTGCCGCGCTTCGACGTGCGGTGGGAGGAGATGAACGTCCTCGAACGGGCTGGCGTCGTCGAGCGTTGGGAACTGATCCGGGGACGCATACCGGATGCGATCATGGCGCGCGAAGCCGATATTCGGCGTCTGCTGGACGAATTGTTCGAAGAAGAAGATTTCGTCCGCTGCTGCTCGCTGAACGAGGAGATCGCCGAAGCCGCAAGCGTTATTCACGACTTGCAGATCTGGTATCGCACGCAGCAGGATTTTGAAGAAGAAAACATCAAGCGGCACGTTTGACGGACCGCGAGGATGCATGGAGGTACCGCGTGAGGGATGAACGATGGCTGGCGAAGACTTCTCCGCGCGGCCCGATCTCGCTGATGGTCCGCGTTTACAGGTATATCCTGCCCGAAGTAAAAGTCGCTTTGGACGATTGGAAGGACCGGGCGGAAGCCATACCCGATCCGGAGCTGCGCAAGCAAGCATTGGCCAGCATCGCGTCCAAGAAGTTCCACTGTCAGGGCGGGGCCGTATACGCAGCGGCGAATCTCGGCAAGAGGGACGTGCTCATACCTCTCATCGTAGCGCTGCAGACGATCAGCGATTACTTGGACAATTTATGCGACAGGAGCACTTCGCTCGATCCGGCGGACTTCAGGCTGCTGCACGAGAGCATGCTGGACGCCGTGACGCCAGGGGCGCCGATTCGCAATTATTATGCACTGCGCCAGGAACAGGACGACGGCGGCTATCTGGCCGCGCTCGTGGAGCGCTGCCAGGCATGCACGGCATCGCTCCCGGCATACGGTTCGGTGCAGGCGCAGGTGAGGGAGCTTGTCTCCTTGTACGGCGATCTTCAGGTGTACAAGCATATCGCGCAGGACCGGCGGGAACAAGCGCTGCTGAACTGGTGGGAGCTTCACGCGCCCCGTCATCCGGGACTTCTGTGGAATGAGTTCGCAGCCGCTACAGGTTCTACGTTGGGGATGTTCATGCTTTTCCTCGCTGCGAGCGAAGACGAGCAATCGCCCGGTATGGGACGCGAGATTGCGGAGAGTTACTTTCCCTCGATCAACGGTCTCCATATCTTGCTCGATTATCTAATCGACCAGGCCGAGGACGAGCAGGGCGGCGATCTTAATTTTTGCAGCTATTACGACGATCAGCAGCAATTGAACGAGCGGTTGCTGCGCATGGTCAGGAGCGCACGCGCCTCGGCGGACCGATTGCCGGCATCCGGCTTTCATCGGATGATCGTTGAGGGTCTGGTTGCGCTGTACTTGTCCGATCCAAAGGTCAAGGGTCAGCGCCGCGTGCGGCAGACGGCGAAGCAGCTAATGAAGGGCAGTCCTTGGACGCGGTTGTTTTTCTGGCTCAACAGCCATCTCATACGCAAAGCGATGTAACAGCAAAGGGGAAGAAGACGATGGGAGCAGTTCAAAAAATCGCAGTATTAACGAGCGGTGGAGATTCTCAGGGGATGAACGCGGCCGTTCGGGCTGTCGTCCGCAGCGCGCTGTTCCGGGGACTTGAAGTGTACGGCGTTCAGCGCGGATACCAGGGCCTATTGAACGAAGATTTGCGCCAGATGGACCTGCGCAGCGTCGGCGACATTATTCAGCGCGGCGGTACGATTCTGCAGACAGCTCGCTGCAAGGAATTTCTGACGCCGGAAGGCCAGCAGCGCGGCGCCGACGTGCTGCGCAAGCACGGAATCGACGGTCTGGTCGTCATCGGCGGCGACGGCTCCTACCAAGGCGCCAACAAGCTGAGCAAGCTGGGCATCAAGACGATGGGGCTGCCGGGTACGATCGACAACGACATTCCGTTCACCGATGTCACGATCGGCTTCGACACGGCGACCAGCATCGTCGTCGATGCGATCAACAAGCTGCGCGACACGATGACATCGCATGAGCGCTCGTCAGTCGTCGAGGTCATGGGCCGTCATTGCGGCGACATCGCCCTTTATGCCGGACTTGCCAGCGGCGCCGAATCGATCCTCGTACCGGAGGTTCCTTTTGACATCCGGGAGATCTCTCAGCGCATGCGGGAGAACTTCCAGAACGGCAAGCGCCATAGTATCGTAATCGTCGCGGAAGGCGTGTGCGGCGGCGACGAGATCGCTCGCCAGATCACCGAGCACAGTGGGATCGAGCCTCGCGTGACGGTGCTCGGCCACATTCAGCGAGGCGGATCCCCGACGCACAACGACCGGATCCTGGCGAGCCGGCTTGGCGACTTTGCAGTCGAGCGGCTTGAAGCAGGCGATTCGGCCAAGGGGTGCGGCATCGTTAAGGGCCAGCTCGTGACGACCGATATCGATACTGTCGTTTCCACCAAAAAGTCGTTCAATATGGACTTGTACAATCTGGCGATCCGGCTTGCGCAATAAAGCGAACGAATGAAAAGACCCTTTTGGCCGGGCACGGCCAAAAGGGTCTTTTCTTGTAGTTTAGAATGGCGGTAAGCGGGCATGCGATAAAGCCTAGTATTGTACGCCGGACGTATAGCGGTTGGTCGCGTTCCACAGCAGGTACTCGTCTACGCCGCTGTCTTGCAGCGCCTTGATCTGCGCCTGCACTTCCGTCGCTCCGTATTTGATGTAATGCCCGCTGCCGAGCCAACTGGCCGTGAAGTCCTGAATCCATGGGCGAATGACCGGTTTGGCGTCTGCGAGGGGATCCAGCTTCTTGTGCGTATCGACCATCGCGCCCTTAATCGTGGCGTAAGGCGCTTTGTCCGGATCCGTCTGTTTGAACCAGCCGGTGCTGTAATGGCTCGGATAGATCATCGGGCTGATCACGTCGACGTTGGACGAGATTTTGCCGAAGTCTTGGCCGATGCCCTCGGCGGCAGGTACTGAGGCGGCATATCCGAAAATATCGACCGATACGCGAACGCCGAGCGGCTCCAGCTGTTCTTTGGCATACTTGACGAAGCCGGACACGACGTCCGTGCGGGATTCGTCCGATTTCGTGAACTTGAGGCTGTCCGCCTTCTTCTCGAAGCCTTCCGGGAATCGCACGTAGTCGAACTGGATCTCCTTGAAGCCGAGCTTGGCGGCTTCCTTGGCGACGGCTATATTGTAGTCCCACACTTCTTTTCGGTACGGATTGACAAAGCTGTCTTTTTTACCGTTCTGCCAGACGGTCCCGTTCGCCGTGACGAATGACAGCTCGGGATGTTTCTTCGCCAGCACCGAGTCTTTGAAGACAACGATCCGTGCGATCGGATACACCTCGTGTTTCTTAAGCGTGTCCATCAGGGCGCCGATATCCTTGATGAATCGCATCGGCGTGCCGAGCTTCTGCAATTCGGGATTATCGGTCTTGTACGTGATGTAGCCCAGGTCATCTTTAATATCGATAACCATGGCGTTCAATGCCGTCTTGTCGAGCAAGTCGAGCAAGGTCGTCATTCGCTCGCCGCCTGCGCTATAGGCTGTGACGTATACGCCCTTTACCTTGGGCGCATCGGGCTGCGGATCTGCGTGAGGTTTGTCCGCTTCCCCGCCGCTCGGCTCGCCGTTCGCTGGCGTTGTCGCTGGCGGTGCAATGGTGCCTCCGGTTGACTGCGACTTTTCAAGATTATGCCAAGCGACTTGCCACAAATTGCCCAAACTACTTCCACTTTCCGGTTTTTGCTGCGGGTGCCCCCATGCTGATTGGAGAAGCAGCAGCAGCGTCAATAACACATTCATTTCACTCTCTCCCCGCTTGCTCTTCCCAACTGTAACCCGATTATAAACGAGTTCAAACAGTGGATACAGAGGTAATTTGTAGAATTTTATTCATTCCCGAAGAGGTCTGCGGAACTAAAAGCTAAGCGCGTCGCAGATCGTGGCTGCAAGATTGTGTCAACGGTTCGCCATCGCTTGCATATAGTGGTATGATCTAATGGTATGCTTTTGCCGTGCATCCTATAGCCGCGGGGCTGGCGGCTATTTTTGCCACCACGCCCGCCTGCTTGAAATCGGGAAAATCGCGTTAAAATAAGGACCCCGTATTCCATTTGCCCAAAGCTTAGGACGATGGTTGGAGCAATTGCAGCGCTTGCATACGGACGGCCTGCCGGAGAGCTTGGCCCCAAGGTCATATAGCTGGAGTTTGAAGGCCGTTTTGTGTTATAATGATCTGTATATTTTTTTGGCAGAGCCGTTAGTTGATGGACCGGCACCGTTAGTTGATGGCCCCATAACAGAAGGAGTATGAAACTAATTTGAGTAAATTTACGGATTTTGGTTTGGAAAGTGATGTCCTGCAAGCAATTTCCCAGCTTGGATACGAAGACGCTACGCCGATTCAGAGCCAGGCGATCCCGGTAGCCCTCAGCGGCCGCGACATGATCGGTCAGGCACAGACGGGAACGGGCAAGACGGCCGCCTTCGGCATTCCGCTGGTCAGCAAGATTCAAGCTTCCGAGGATCGCATCGTGACGCTCGTCATGACGCCTACTCGCGAGCTCGCTATTCAGGTGGCCGAAGAGATTGAAAAGCTCGGCCGTTTCAAGGGGCTTCGTTCCCTCGCGATCTACGGCGGTCAAGATATCGGACGCCAGATTCGCGGCCTGAGACGCAAACCACAGATTATTATCGGCACGCCGGGCCGTTTGCTTGACCATATCAACCGCAAGACGATCAAGCTGGAGGACGTTCAGACAGTCGTTCTTGACGAAGCCGACGAAATGCTCGACATGGGCTTTATGGAAGATATTCAATCGATTCTAAGCCTTGTACCGGCTGAGCGCCAGACGCTGCTCTTCTCCGCCACGATGCCTGCCAACATTCAGAGGCTGGCGCAGCAGTTCCTTCGCACGCCTGAACATATCTCGGTTATTCCAAAAACGTCTACGACGGCCAGCACCATCCAGCAATTCTATGTCGAAGTACAAGAGCGCATGAAGTTCGACGCGCTGTGCCGCCTGCTCGACATGGAACCGCCGGAGCTCGCGATCGTATTCGGTCGCACGAAGCGCCGCGTAGCCGAGCTGTCCGAAGCCCTCATGAAGCGCGGATATGCCGCTGACGGCCTGCACGGCGACTTGTCTCAGAACCAGCGCGACGCGGTCATGCGCAAGTTCCGCGACGGCAGCATTGCCGTTCTGGTCGCGACGGACGTCGCTGCGCGCGGTCTCGACGTTTCCGGCGTCACGCACGTCATTAACTTCGACCTGCCGCAAGATCCGGAGAGCTATACGCACCGGATCGGCCGTACGGGCCGTGCTGGCAAGGAAGGCACGTCCTGGTCGTTCGTTACGTATCGCGAGATGGAGCATCTGCACTTCATCGAGCGTGTTACGCGCTTCCGCATCTCCAAAAAGGCGCTGCCGACCGTCGCCGAGGCGGTCGAAGGCAAGCAACGCGTCATCGCCGATCGCTTGATCGAAGCCGTGAGCGCAGAGGACTCGGATTTCGATTCCTTCAAGGGCATCGCGACCGAGCTGCTTGAGCGTCACGATTCCGTCGAACTGCTGTCCGCGGCTATCAAGCTTCTGGCCGGCGACAAGAACGACGTAGCCGTAGAGCTCACGCCGGAAGATCCGATCCGCTCGAAGAAGCGCAAGTTCGGCGATCGCGGCGGCAGCAGCGGCGGTTACGGCGGCCAACGTCGCAGCGGTTATGGCAGCGGCGGACAAAGCGGCGGCGGCTACAGAGGCGGCAGCAGCAGCGGCGGCGGCTATAGAGGCGGCAGTGGCGGCAGTGGTGGCGGTTATAGCGGCGGCCAAGGCGGCAGCGGCCGCAGCAGCAGCAGCTACGGTAACCGCAAGCCTTACAGCGGCGACTCCCGCCGTGAAGACAGCTACCGCGACGGCGGCCGTCCGAGCGGCGGACGCCGCGAAGATTCGCGCGGCAGCCGCAGCGAGGATTTCGTTAATATCTAACACCCGATTTATTTGAAGGGCAAGGTGCGCGGGCGGTGCGATCCGCATGCGCACCTTGCCGTATATCAGGAGGCGTTTCTCATGGAAATGCGCGGCATGATGGGCGGGTTCTACAAGATTTCCGAATGGATCATGCGCCTGTCCGTTACAAATGTGCTATGGGTGTTGACCTCGCTGCCGGTATGGTTCTTCCTCGTTTTCGGCGTCTTGAGAGCGTCTACAACGGACGAGCTGGTCACCATGCTCATTCCGATGGCTGTACTGATGCCCTTCACCTGGTTTCCATCGACCTCAGCCATGTTCTCGGTCGCCCGCAAATGGGTGATGGGAGATACGGACGTTCCGCTGCTCAAAACCTTTTTCCGCAGCTATAAGCAGAATTATTTACAGGCGATGCTTGGCGGACTGTTATATTCGTTGCTGTTCGTTATTTTGATCGTCGACTACCAGGTCTACTTGAAGAAGTTCGAAAACCTCGGCGTGTTGTCGATCTTGTTCCTCGCGCTAATGGTACTGCTTCTCGTATCGTTGTTCCAATTTTTCTCGCTGCTGTCGCATTTCCACATGAAAACGATACAACTCCTTAAAAACGCCGTCGTCCTAACGATAGGCAAACCGCTGAGATCGCTATCCACGGCGATCGGGAGTGCGGTTATCGTGTTCATCAGCTTCAAGTATACGTTTCTGATTCCGTTTTTCATGGGTAGCCTTATCGCTGTGTTCGCCTTCTACAACTTCTACCTAACCATTCAAAAAATGCAGGCGATGGCGAACAAGGAAGAGGATCCGCTTCCGATCGAGGAATCGCCTACCCGTGATGAGGACATGCCCAAGGTTTAGCTCAGGACGAGCAGTCCCAGCTGGTTAATGAACCCAAGAGGCGTGTTGAAGTTTACTTTTCTCGGCAGCCTGTATATAATGGGTATCAATCCTGCCTTGCACGTTACGGCGACACATGTTTTGAACCAATGCTGTTTCCTAGGGAGCTCTACATCGCCCTGCGGATGACACGCCCCCGAAAAGGGTAGTCAGCATGCAGCGCTGCGGGCACCCACCTGCGAGAGCGGGTTCAGAAACAAGCGCGTCGGACGGCAAAGGCGGGTTTTCCGTTATTTGGCTTTAAACCCCGGGACGGGCATGGTATGATTAGCTTTAGCGCAGGTCACCCGGAGGGAGAGAGTGGAATTTGCTGAAGAGAGTACTCGTCGGATTAATACGCAGCCAAGAACACACTGGCGACAAGGCGAAGGATCCGAAGCTGAAATCCCATTACTACCGATTGTCAAAGGACAGGGCGTTCGAGGAAGTGGCTTCCGTCCTGAAGAAAATGCAGGGTTATAAAGTGCTTCATGAGGTCCCGAATATCGGAGAGCTTGTGCTTGAAAAGCGGACGATGGCCGGACGTACGATGGACATTACCGTACAGATCGTGGGCACGGGGTTCGGCAACTCGGCTGTTGATATTTACTCCGCTTCCCGGGGATCGCTCGGCGATCTTGGCGCGAACTACCGCGTGATCCAGGAGATTTACGGCGTTCTGGACAAGAAGCTATCCAATTACAAAAATTGAGTTTTTAAACATAGATCTCGACGCAAAGAAGCGAGGTATAGGCTTGGGCCTTGCCTCGCTTCTGTATGTCGTATGAAGTCGATCGCTCTCGTATTAGAGCAGTTGGCGAACGGCGGCTACGGCCGCGTCGTAGTCCGGGTGCTCGGTCATTTCTTTAAGTACTTCGACGTAAACGATTTTGTCGCTGGCGTCCAGTACGAAGATTGAACGCATGTCGAGGGCGAATTCCTTGATCAGGACGCCGTAGGCTTTGCCGAAGTTGTTGTCCTTGTAGTCAGACAGCAGAACGACGCGATCGATGCCTGCGGCTCCGCACCAGCGAGCTTGGGCAAAGGGGAGATCCGCGCTGACGGTAAGTACTTGGACCTGCTCGCCGAGCTTCGCTGCTTCTTCGTTAAATCTTCTTGTCTGGGCGTCGCAAACGCCGGTGTCGATTGAAGGTACAACGCTGATCAGCTTGATTTTCCCTGCGTAATCCTTGAGAGAGACCGTCTCGACGAGGCTTTTGCTCAGTTGAAAGTCAGGTGCCTGATCGCCGGCTTGGAGCTCGGGACCGATCAGCGTAATGGGATTGCCTTTGAACGATGCTGCTTGATTACGTTCTTGACTCATGGATAGTAGGGCCTCCTTCTGCGAATGGACTTGACGTAACCCATTATAAATGTCGGAATTGCCGTTGTCCAATGACGAATTGCAGCCAGACAAAGGAGTGATGGTCTTTGATTTTTATTCGTTATGAGAGTCTAAAGCAATATCTTCGTCTGTATCCCGTCAATTCGACGATCATCGCTGCCAATCTGGTCATGTTCGTGATCATGCTGTTTAACGGCGACCCTACGCGCGGCGATACGTTGGTTAAATATGGAGCGCTAACGAGCTTTCCGGGTTATGACCAGAATTGGCGATTCGTTACGGCTCTTTTTTTGCATGCGGGTCTTGCCCATCTTGCGATGAACATGTTTGCGATTTTTGTGTTCGCGGCGCCGCTTGAGCGGTTGTTCGGGCATGCGAGATATGCTTTCTTTTATTTGATCTCAGGTGTACTGGGCAATGTGTTCGCTGCAGCATTCTCGGGACCGGAGTGGATCGCGGTTGGAGCATCCACCTCTATTTACGCCTTGTACGGCGCTTATTTGTTCATGGTGGTGTTCCAGCGATATGCGCTTGATCAAGGCTCGAGGTCGACGATTCTAGGTATTCTTGTAATCGGGCTTGTCATGTCTTTTATCGTGCCGGGCATTGGTTATTGGGCGCATGTGGGCGGTTTGCTGGCAGGGTTTGTTTTGTACGCATTGATGGGCAGCCGATTTTTGCAGCGATAAGGAAGAGGGAAGGGGCTCTAATCGTGGAGCTTAGGCAATTGCAATACTTTATCCAGGTGGCGCGCCTGCAGCACGTAACCAAAGCGTCGGAGGAGCTTCATGTGGCGCAGTCAGCGGTGAGCCGACAAATTCATCGACTGGAAGAGGAGCTCGGCGTGAGGTTGTTTATGCAACGGGGGCGCAACGTTCAGTTGACTCCGGTAGGTCAGCTGTTTCTGAAGCGCGTGCAGAGCGTGCTGCAGGATCTGGATCGTGCGGTGAATGAAATTCATGAGTTCATGGATCCGGAGCTTGGGGAGATCAGGCTGGGGTTCCCGCACAGTCTGGGCACGCAGCTCATCCCGCAGGTGATCGCTTGCTTTCGCAAGCTGCATCCTGGCGTAAAGTTCAGGTTCCGGCAAGGGATGTATCCGTCATTGATCCGCGATATCGTAGAAGGGGAGATTGACTTAGCCTTCATTTCTCCGTTTCCCGAGCGGCATGAGCAGGTGACGGGCGAAGTTGTGCTGACGGAGGACCTGTATGCGATACTGCCCCCGAGCCATCCGCTGGCCGGCGAGGAATCGATTCATCTGGCCGAGTTGAAGGACGATACGTTCGTATTGTTCAGCAACGGTTATTCCCTGCGGCCGCTCGTGTGGGATGCTTGCAGGCTCGCCGGCTTCGTGCCGACAATCGGCTTTGAGGGAGAAGAGACGGACACGATACGCGGCTTAGTTGCCGCAGGGATGGGCGTGAGTTTGCTGCCGGAGATGGCGCTCTATCAGACCGGGACGATGATGCCGGCTGTCGTGAAGGTGCGAGAACCGCAAGTAACCCGCACGATCGGTCTGATCAGGCGATCGGGCGAGAAGCCGCAGGCTGTGGTCAAGCTGTTTCATCATTTCTTGGTGGATTACTTTAGCGGGCATTACAAGCCTGTTTGAGCATAAAAGCAAAAGAAAAGGACCGGGCGAGCCCGGTCCTTTTCTTTTGCTTTTCATGTCGTCAATCTGGAAGCGTGATTATTCGCGGCTGTTCGTGTAAATCAGAACAAGGCGAATCAGCTCGAGCAGCGACATGAGCGCTGCGGCTACATAGGTCAGCGCGGCGGCATTGAGGACCTTGCCTACACCGCGTTCCTCGTCTCTGGCGATGAAACCTTCTGCCACCATCACTTGGCGAGCGCGGTTGCTTGCGTTGAACTCGACCGGCAGTGTCACCAACTGGAAGGCGACAGCCGCGGAGAAGAAGATAACGCCGAGGCCGATCAGGTTCGTAGCGGCAAAGATGATGCCGGCGATGAACAGGAACGGTGCGAGGCCCGATGCGAAGCGTACGATCGGGAACATCCGGTGGCGCAGCACAAGCGCAGGATAGTGCTGTTGGTGCTGGATGGCGTGACCGACCTCGTGGCAGGCGACGGATACGGCGGCGATGGAGCTTTCGTAATAGACCGGCTCCGACAGCCGTACGACCCGTTGTACGGGGTCGTAATGGTCCGATAGCGTGCCTTGGACCGGTTCGATCGGAACGTCGTGAAGGCCGTTGCGGTCGAGCATTCGTCGTGCTGCCTCATAACCGGTCAAGCCGGTAGAGGTACGAACCTCGGACCATTTATTGAAGGTGCCCTTCACGCGAAACTGCGCCCAGAGTGACAGAAGGAATGCGGGAATGATCAAGATGTACATCCAGTTGGCGTTCATATGCATCTACCTCCGTGGCGTAATTTCCTCTTAAACGTACGTACGCGAGGCTACATAAAGTTTCCCTTGTTCAATAGAAGAAGAAGCGCTTCAATGACCGCGGCCGTCTGCGGCGTGATTGTCTTGAACAGGCGTTTGGCTTGACCCGGTTTGAGCTGCTCAAGTACCGGTTCGAGCTCCTTTACTTCCCGTTCCAGTTGGGAGAGGTGGCTCGACAGGTCGGCAATCTTGCGGTTCACCTGTTCGCTGGGCGATACGCGGCTGAGGGCTGTGAACATCTCCTTGATCTCTTCGAGGGAAAACTTTTGCGCCTTCAGTTGTTCAATACGTTTAATTCGTTCAAGCGTTTCATCATTATATAGGCGATAATTGCCGTCCGAGCGCTTGGCGGCAGAGAGCAGGCCGAGGCCGGTATAATAATCGATGGTTCGCGGGCTGACGCCGGACAATCGGGACAGTTCTCCGATCCGGTACAAATTGCGAGGCGGTTCCGCGGCTCCGTGTCGCATGAGTCTATCCCCTTTCTTATAATCGGTATGCGTTTATCATACCCAATCCCAAACCGTACAGTCAAACGTAATGCTTGTGACGAAATGATGTAGGACTAATTATGCAGGAATGCTGAAAATAATTCTCCTGATATATACAGGATGCTGAAGTTCATTCTCCTGACAGGAATAGTGACGCGTAATGAAGCTGCCATCTCTTTTTATGAACAGTCGACAAATCCTTATATGTAAGGTTATAGCCGTGCGGATACGGGGGTTAATACGTATATGCGATTTAATCCTTAACATTAAAATGATATTTCAGGTTTTATGTCAGATATATTAAGGAAAGTCCGAACTTTTATTCGAAATTCTTATTGTCAAATCGGGATCTACTAACTATAATGACATTAAGGCTTTCTTAAAATGTTATGAAACATTACATGTTGGGGAGTGGTCGTATTGTTGAAGAAAAGTTTGCTCGGTTTAGGCGCATTGCTGCTATTATTCCCAACGATGGCTTTCGCAGCGGATGGTGATCCGTCCGCAGCAACGCTGAATATGGGTCTAAATGCACTTTGGATCCTGGTTGCCGCCATTCTCGTTCTGCTCATGCAAGGCGGATTCATCCTGCTCGAGACCGGCTCCACGCGCATGAAAAATGCCGGCCATGTTGCCGGTAAGACGATCTTTACGGTAGGCCTGGCTTCTCTGGTATACTGGGCGGTAGGTTATGGAATTACTTTCGGCGGCGATGCCGGCGAAGGCTTGAACAAGTTCATGGGAATCGGCAATTTCTTCTTCGATCCATCCATCTTGGCGGGCGATGGCGACGCTTATCCCTCGACGATATTCTTCGTCTTCCAGCTGGCGTTCGCGGCCGTATCGCTCTCGATCGCATGGGGCGGCTTCGCGGAGCGCGCCAAGCTGTCCGTGTACCTGATCTTTACGATTGTTTTCGCAGCGGTTATTTATCCGATCATCGCGCACTGGATCTGGGGCGGCGGCTGGTTGGCAGCCGACGGCGCGCAAGACTATGCCGGCTCTACCGTCGTTCACTTGACCGGCGCGATGGCCGCTCTCGCAGCGACCATTCTGCTCAAGCCGCGGATCGGCAAGTTCAACAAAGACGGCTCAGCGAACGAAATTCTCGGTCATAATCAAGTATTCACTTCTCTGTCCGTATTGCTCCTGTGGGTCGGCTGGTTCGGCTTTAATGCCGGCAGCGCGGTGTCCGTAGGCGAAGGCTTCTTCGGATACGTCGCTTTTACCACTCAGCTTGGCGCAGCCGGCGGCGCGGTATCCGCGCTCCTGATCTCCTGGCTGTTGAAGGGCAAAGCCGACATTCCTTCGATGCTGAACGGTGCGCTGGGCGGCCTGGTTGCAATCACTGCGTCTTGCGCATTCGTTGAGCCTTGGGCAGCAGTCGTCATTGGTCTTATTGCAGGCGTGCTTGTGGTCTTGAGTGCGCAATTTTTCGAAAAGATGCGCATAGACGACCCGATCTCCGCGATGTCCGTGCATGGCGCGGCGGGCGTTTGGGGTACGCTGGCCAACGGCCTGTTCGCAACCCAAAAGCTCGTCGATCAAGTCGGCGTAGGTAAGGCCGGTCTGTTCTACGGCGGCGGCGGCGAACAACTGTGGGTACAATTCCTTTCCGTCGTCGTTTGCGGCGCTTTCGCCTTCGCAGGATCGTTTATCGTGCTGTGGGTCATTAAGCAAGTGAGCGGTCTGCGCGTCACCGAAGAGCAAGAGATCATCGGTCTCGACCTGTCCGAGCACGGCACTTATGGCTACCCGGAAGCGCTGAAGCGTGCAGGCACGAACACGACAGCGCTCTGACCGATAATCTCATCAGTCTCATCCACTTTAGCATCGACGTCCCGACAGGAGGTAGGACCGCATTGTCCCAGATGGACTTGGCACAGCGGTTGCTTGAAATTAACGGTGCGGGCACACTGCAGCAATTGCGGACGATCCGGGAAGAGGTGCAAGAGCGCGTGAGCGCGCTCTTGCATGAAGAGCTTCGGATCGTCCCGGTCGTCGAAGCGCTGAACGAACTGCACGACGCTTTAATCCGCCGGGTGTTGACGCTGGCGGAGCAAGATACGGCACGGATGGGGCTCGTCGCCCCGCCCGTGCCGTATGCCTATTTCTTATTCGGGAGCGGGGGAAGGGGCGAGCAGACGCTAGCGAGCGACCAGGACAGCGGTCTGGTCTATGGCGACTGCCTCAATCCGGAGGAGGCCGAACTCGCCGCGGCATACTTCGGCGCGCTTGGCTCCCGGATCGTCGCTTCTTTGTTCGAGATCGGTTATCCGCCTTGCGAAGGCAATGTCATCGTCTCGAATCCCGAATGGTGCCTTCCGATCTCGGTTTGGGAGGAGAAGGTTGACCGCTGGTTCGAGGAGCCCAGCTGGGAACATGTTCGATATTTGCTGATCCTGGCTGATGCGCGACTATTGGCCGGCGACGCCGAGCTTGGAAGCAGATGGAAGGGCCGCTACATCGGCGACATGATGTCGCATGCAGACATCGCCAGACGTATGCTTGAAAACACGCTTCGGCATAAGGTGCTGATTGGCGTATTCGGTCAGCTCTTCGTGGAGAATTACGGGGAAAACGCGGGAAGTCTGGATATTAAGTACGGTGCATATATTCCGATGGTCAATATTTTTCGCTTGCTGGCCATGCGTGCCGATATTCCCGCGACGAGCACGCTCGGCCGCATTCAAGCGCTTAGGGAGCTCGGGGCGATAAGCGGCGAAACGGCCGATGAAGCGGCTTGGGCATTCGAGGTATTGTTGCGTCTTCGGTTGCTTGCTTCGGGCCGGGATGACAGCGGACAGTGGGCCGGCAGCGGCAAGCTTAGAGCCGCGCTGTTGGATAAGGAAGAGAAAGCTCCGCTCAAGAAGGCGCTGCGGATCAGCAGGCGGCTGCAGCGCCATCTGGAGAAGGAGATGCAACGCCGCTTCGGCGGGAGGTGAATGGCATGAAGGAGCCCAAAAGTCCGATGGGCCGCATGTGGCATTTATACAAAACGGGCGGCATCACGCCGGCAATCGCTTCGATGCTGGGATCTTCCAATGCGCAGCAAATGGCATTCATCCGGCAACTATCGCGCGATCAACGCAAGGAATCGGCTTTGGATACGCCTTTGTCGGAAATGGAGGCAGTCGTGTTCGACTTGGAGACGACCGGCTTCAATCCGTACAACGGCGACGAGATTCTCTCCATAGGAGGGGTCTTGATCAAGGGGGGCGAGCTGGAGGCTGCCGAGCCGTTCTATCGTCTCGTGAATCCGCGCAGAAAGATTCCGCCGCATATTGCCGAGCTGACCGGGATTACGGACGCGATGGCGCAAGACGCTCCTGATCTTATGCAGGGACTTCACGACTTCCTCGACTTCATCGGAAAGCGAGTGTTGATCGCACACGGGAGCGGCCACGACAAGCAATTCCTGAACGCAGCGTTGTGGAAGACGTCCAAGGTCAATCTATCCCATCGCGTCGTCGACACGATGATGGTCGCCAAGTGGCTGGAGCCGCGGCGCAAAAGCTACGGTCTTGACGAGCTGCTGGAAAGCTACGGGATCGAGATCACGTATCGTCATCATGCACTCCACGACTCCTTAATGACGGCCAAGCTGTGGTTCGCGTTCCTCGAGTTAATTCAGGCCAAGCAGGTATCGACGCTCGGAGATTTGTACGCCTATCTTAGCAGGCATTAAAGGACGTACAGCTTGAGCCGGGTCCAAGCGCCGTCATCGTTCAGCCCGAATACGCGGATATCTGTCGAAGGTTGAATGCCGACGATCAAGTAGCATCCGAAGCCGTCCCATCCGCGGAGATCGCTATCGCTAGGCAACGGCGGACTGGACGGATGGGAATGGAAAAAGCCGATGATTTGTTGTCGGCTTTTTTGCGCTGCGTATGCGGCTCTTATCCAGGAGCCAGGCTCGAAGGCGAAGGCGTTAGCTGGATTTACGGCTGCATTCTGAATAAAAAGGAAATCGGAGATGACAAAGACCGCTTCGTGATAAGCTCCCAGCAGCGCGCCGCAGGCTTCGAACGGAAGTGTCAGGCGGCAGCCTTCTGTAAGTGCTTGAAGCAGCGACTTGCTTATTTGGACTTCTTTCGGCAAGTGCATCGGACCCAGCCTTTCTTCATGGTGCAGTAGAGTCAGTATGCGCGAGCGGGAGGGCACTTGCAATGGCGAAGGCCAAGGGGATGGCACGAATCTGCCGAATCCGTTAAGATGGAAGGAGCGATCTAGGCGAAGCGAGGAGAAGGAATTGAAGCGTAACGTAATCATTGTGGTCATTTTTATTGTAGCGATTGCAGGCGTGTTGGTCTATAATCTGGCCGGAGACGGGAAAGGCACAAGTGAGGCGGAAAATGGCTCGGCGGTGTCTCAGAATGGTGGTTCTCCTACGAAGGAGGCGCCGACAGTAGGATCGTTAGCGCCTTCGTTAAAGTTGTCATCCCTGGACGAGCGTACAACATACGAGGTTGATTCCAAGGCGCCGCAGGACAAGGTGCTAGTGATCAACTTTTGGGCTTCGTGGTGCGGGCCTTGCGATGTCGAAGCGCCGGATCTGGTGAAGCTATACGAGGAGTACAAAGGGAAAATCGAGTTGTACGGGGTCAATGCGACCAAATACGATACGGTAAGAGGCGCGAAGGATTTTGTCAAAGAAAAAGCGATTCCGTTCCCCGTGCTGATGGATAAAGACGGCAAGGTAGGAGACGAATATAAGGTGTTCTCTTACCCGATCAGCTTTATCGTGGATCGTAAAGGCGTCGTCCGGCAGCGGATCGAAGGGGCCAGGAGCTTAAAGGAATGGCGAACAATGATCGACGAGGCGATGAAGGAAGCGGCTTAGTCTGGACTCGCTAGCTCGAACTGCAGTCAACATGCGATACATCATGCAATACATCATGAATATAGAAACCGTTCTTCCATAAATGGGTGCTCGACGCCTCCGTTTTATGGAGAAACGGTTTTTTTGTTAATCATGCAGGAGCCGCCACTACGCCTACAACTAAACTGCCAAGAGACGCCCTCGCGAGGGTGAGTCTGCGCTTTCGTGCACCATATTGATGCATCTGCCGGGCTTGGTTTTACTGACGGGTCAGCTATCGCCGACTGACGAATACGTGCTTGAATTTAAGAGGTAGGCCGGCCGATTTAGATGCATGAAAAAAGAGATGAGGCAGAATATACGATGCCTCATCTCTTATCGAGCCGTATCAGTGATTAATCAGGCCGAGCGCCTCGCGCGGCGCTGCGGGGGAGAAGTCGCTCTGCGCCATGCCGAGCAGCGCGTAGCGGATGCTGTCGATGAGCGCTTCCCAACTCGCCTCGATGACGTTGGAGGAGACGCCGACCGTGCTCCAGCTGTCCTTGAAGTCCGTCGATTCGATGAGCACGCGGACCTTCGCGGCTGTCGTCTCTTTTTCGTCCAGCACGCGGACCTTGTAGTCGGACAAGTGAATGTCCTGGATGCCAGGGAAGTACTGGGAGAGCGCCTTGCGAAGCGCATTGTCCAGCGCGTTGACCGGGCCGTTGCCCTCGGCTGCCGTGTACACCTGCTGCCCGCCGACGTTAAGCTTAACGATCGCTTCGGTCTGCGCGCCTGCTTTGGATTTCTCGACGAGAATCTTGAACGATTCGACGGAGAATACATCGACGATATCGGTATATGCCTCTCGAAGCAGAAGTTCCAGCGATGCGTCGGCACCTTCGAACTGATAGCCCTCATGCTCGAGCTGCTTGATTTTTTCGATCACGCCTTTGGCTTTGGCGCTGTCCGTGGACACGTCGAGACCCATTTCCTGGGCTTTGGACAAAATGTTGCTCTGGCCGGCGAGCTCGGAGACGAGTACGCGCTGCTTGTTGCCGACAAGCTCCGGTGCGATATGCTCATAGGTCTTCGAATCCTTCAAGATCGCCGATACGTGGATACCGCCTTTGTGAGCGAACGCCGCCGTGCCGACGTAAGGTTGGTTGACCGGAAGCATGACATTCGCGATCTCGCCCACGTAACGCGCTACGGACGTAAGGGAGCGAAGCTGCTCGTCGGACACGACCGGATAGCCGAGCTTGAGCTGAAGCGTCGGGATAATGGAACAAAGGTTGGCGTTGCCGCAGCGCTCGCCGTAGCCGTTGATCGTCCCTTGGATCTGGCGCGCGCCTGCAGCGACGGCAGCCAGCGTATTGGCCACGGCAAGCTCGCAGTCATTGTGCGTATGGATGCCGATGGGCGCATGGACTTGAGCCGTGACGCTCGATACGATCTCCGAGATCTCGCTAGGCAGCGTCCCTCCGTTCGTATCGCACAGCACGATCCAGTCGGCACCCGCTTCGCGGGCGCGCGTCAGCGCCGCCAGGGCATATTCCGGATTCGCCTTGTAGCCGTCGAAGAAATGCTCCGAATCGAAAATGGCTTCGAGCCCGTGGCGCTTCAGAAAGGCGATCGATTCGCCGATCATGGCCAGGTTTTCCTCGAGCGTCGTCTGCAGTGCCGTATGAACATGGAAGTCCCAAGTCTTGCCGACTAGCGTCGCCGCCTTCGCGCCGGACTCGATGAGGTTGCGCAGATTGCCGTCCTGCTCGCAGAAGCTGTTCTTGCGGCGCGTGCTGCCGAACGCGGTCAGCTTGGCGTTAAGATTAAGCTCGCGAGCGCGCTTGAAGAACTCGATGTCTTTGCTGTTACTGCCCGGATTGCCGCCTTCAATATAATGAATGCCCAGCGCGTCGAGCTTCAGGGCGATCTTGAGCTTGTCCTCGGCTGTAAGGCTGATGCCTTCCCCCTGGGTGCCGTCGCGAAGCGTCGTATCGAAAATGCTGATGGATTGGGTCATGGATGAGGGTACCTCCCAAGAACGTAAATAGCCAGTCGGCGAATATTCTAACTATTATAACATGCGATGCCCCAATTGTAGAGGGAGGAATGACGGATGGGCGGGGCTGCCGGAAAGCCGCGGAGTGACCGCTGAGGCTACAAGTATTATAATGAAGGAAGCCGAAATACGCGCGAGGAGAATGAGCGAGATGGATGGCGGGGTCCGTGAAAAACGCGGTAGGATCATATTGCACATGGACATGAACGCCTTTTATTGCTCGGTCCATGCGGCGGAACAACCCGAATTATATAAAGGAAAGCCGACGGCAGTCGCCGGAAGCGTGGAGCTGCGCAAAGGGATTGTCGTGACGAGCTCCTATGAAGCGAGGGCCAGAGGCGTCAAGACGGGAATGACGGTAAGGCAGGCCGAACGGGCATGTCCCGAGCTGATCCTCATCTCGCCGGACTTCGATCTCTACAGGCATTATTCTCGCGGCTTCCGGCGCATCGCCGGCGCCTACACGCCGCAAATCGAGTCCGTGTCGATCGACGAGTGCTTTCTCGACATTACCGGCAGCTCACAGTTCGGCACCGCGATCGAGATCGCCGAATCGATCCGGCGCAGGGTGAAGGAGGAGCTTGGGCTGCCGTGTTCCATCGGCATCGGACCGAACAAGCTGCTTGCCAAGATGGGCTCCGATATGCGCAAGCCCGACGCAGTCACCGTTGTGCGACGGCGGGACGTGCCCCAGTTGTTATGGGGCAAGCCCTGCCAAACGTTGTATGGAATCGGCGGCAAAACGGCGGAGAAGCTATTAAGGATGAACATCCGAACAATCGGCGAGCTGGCCGCCGCGGACGAGAAGCTGCTGAAGGACAAATTCGGCGTTTACGGATCTTGGATGAAGCGGGCTGCGCACGGACAGGACGACTCGCCGGTCGAATCGGTGCGCGAAGCGGCCAAGTCCGTCGGCCATACGACGACGCTTCCGGCCGATCTGACAAAGCGAGAAGAGTTCCGCCGCGTTCTGCTGAACCTCGCGGATCAGACCGCGCGGCGGCTCAGGCGGGAAGGCATGATGTGCAGGGCCGTGCAGATTACGATCCGGGATCCGGATATGAAAACGATCACGCGCTCCCACACGGTCGATGTGCCGACCGAGAATGCCGAGGACGTCTATAAAGTCGCTTGCAAGCTTATGGACGCGAATTGGCGCGAAGGGGAGCCGGTACGTCTGCTTGGCATCACGCTGCAGAGCCTTTCGCCAAAAACGGAGACGCCAGTCCAGCTCGATCTTTTTGAATATGAGGAAACGCCGAAAAAGGCGGAGCTCATCTCCGTACTCGACCGACTGCGGGACAAATTCGGCGAGAGCGCGGTGCTCACGGCAGGCATGCTGACCAATGATCCGTCGGCCTTGATTCGCAACAAAAAAGTAAGGGGAACGTCCCTTCAAACCGACTTTTTGCGGGAGAAGCCAGACGGCGAATAACGTCGCTATAAGCCGAAGCTATAGCCCGGTATTCCTTATTTTTATTTGAAAGTCGCGGTCTTTTGTATTATATTTGGATTTAAACAACGAACGTTTCCGCGTATGGCAGGCGGGATTGACTTTTTAGGAGGCTTATCATATTATGGCTAAATTTACGTATGTCGATAAAGACACTTGCATCGCGTGCGGCGCTTGCGGCGCCACCGCCCCCGATATTTACGATTACGACGACGAGGGATTGGCGGAAGTCATCTACAAGGGTGACGCCAACCGCGGCACGACCGAGATTCCCGAGGAATTGTACGACGATCTCCAAGACGCTTCGGACGGCTGCCCGACGGATTCGATCCAAATTGCCGACGAGCCGTTTAACATGTAGTCGCGATTCCTCGCGCAAATCACATCAACCTTCCCGATTGCCTGCTGGCAAGGGAAGGTTTTTTTGCGACCTTTTTTGACAAAATTTGAACAATCTCTCCCCGGATTCAAGTATACTAGCTATGGAATGTCGATCGAATCGCAAAGGACAGGGGAACCGTGAGAGAGAAAATTAAAAGATTGGCTATCGCGATGAACGTGTTGCTGTTGATCGCCTTGTTTTTCGCGCACAACGAGCGGTGGCTTGGCCGCCTCGACAACATGCTTTACGACTACAATATGAAACAAGCGGCGGGCAAGCCGCCCAAAGATGTCGTCGTGGTCGCGATCGACAACGACTCGTTGGCTGAGCTTGGACGGTTCCCGTGGGATCGGGCCGTCTATGCGCCTTTTCTCGATATGCTGAACCAGCCGGGCAGCGAACCGAAGGCGATCGGCTTTGATATTACGTTTAACGAAGAGACGAATGCGGACAGCGATCAAGCGTTCTCGGATGCGCTTGCCGCTTACGACAATGTCATCCTGCCCGTTATCGGGGAGACGGAAGGCGACGTCTTCGGCGAGACCGTAGCAAGGCCCGACGCCTTGCTTAAGGCCTATCGTATGGACGGCCCGCTGCCGCAGTTCGCGGAGCATGCCAAGCTTGCGAACATCAACCGGGTTGCGAGTCCGGACGGCGTCATCCGTCAGACCTGGCTCAAGATTCAAGACGAGAACGGTACGGTCTATCCTTCGCTTGCCTACATGGCGGCGGGAATGGCCGGCGCGGACCTGTCCGCTTACGACAAGATGACCGATCCCGGCAAAATTTTCGAAAAAAACAACGCGGTCGCCAAAAACACAATCACGATCGACTACCTGTTGAACACGGAGGACGTTACGACCGTATCGTTCAGCCGGGTGCTCAATGGCGAGATCGATCCGAGCGTCTTCAAGGATTCGGTCGTGCTGGTCGGCTTTACGGCCGTCGGACTATCCGACGATTCGGGTCAGGACAGCGGGACGACGCCGATCGAAAAGAAAATGCAGCTCGTCTACGTGCACGCCAACATCGTGAACCAGCTGCTTAGCGGCACTTCGGTCGGTTATGCGCCGACATGGACGATCTGGCTGGGCGGACTCGTGCTGTTCCTTCTATTTATATTGCTGCCGTGGCGACTCAAAAACATCTACTCGATCCTGCTGTACCTCGCGGCGGCGTCAGGACTGGTTTACGGCCAGATGCTTGCGTACGGCGCCTATAAGATTCAAATCGGCGTTGCGGACGCCATTCTCGCGGTCACGCTTGCCTACCTGACTAACGTATCGCTCAAGTCGTATCTGGAAAGCGCGCAGAAGCATTTCGTCACGCGGCAGTTCGGCCGCTACATATCGCCCGATCTGGTCAAGCAGATCGTCTCTCAGGATATCGACATCAAGCTTGGCGGCGACTCGAAGACGATCACCATATTGTTTCTGGACATCCGGGGCTTTACGCCGCTGTCCGAGAAGCTCTCGCCGCCCGAATTGGTCGACACGCTGAACACGATGTTCAATATGATCACCGAGACGACGCTCGCCAACAGGGGCACGATCGACAAGTTTATCGGGGACGCTGCTATGATTTTGTTTAACGCGCCGCTCGACGTCGAAGACCATGAACGGCTTGCGGTGAAGACGGCATACGAGATTCAACAGGGAATGAACGCGATCAGACAGACGATCCGGGAAAAGTACGGCTGCGAGGTCAACGTCGGCATCGGCATTCATACCGGCACCGTCGTCGTCGGCAATATCGGCTCCTATCTGCGCGTGGACTACACGGCGATCGGGGACAACGTGAACATCGCGGCGCGGATCGAATCGCAGACGAAGCCCGGTCAGATTATGGTGTCAGACGCCGTATATGCGAAAACGGCCGACTATTTCCGGTTTGACGATGGCGAGGACCGGATGTTCAAGGGCAAATCGCTGCCGATTCGCGTATACGAGCTGCTCGGCGTCGCGGGAGAGTCAGCACCGACAATTGCTGCTCCAAAAGCCGATTCGAACGCGATTTAGTGACTTTTGTCGGATTTTCCCGACATTAAGCTTCTATAAAATAGAAATTAACGGATTTACGAGATCGAGTAGCCTATGAAGGAGAATGAAAATGAAAGCATGGAATCGCAAAACAGCCGGCGCCGCTGCGGCGCTCGCACTCAGCCTGAGCGTGCCCGGAGCCGCGTTCGCGGCAGATACGGGCTGGCTTCAATCGGGCGGCCTCTACGAGATTCGTACCTGGGCAGGCCAGTCCGAATGGGGAAGCCAGGACGGCCCGCTCGCAGGGGCGACGCTGTTCAAGCCGCACTCGGTCGCCGTTCGTGCAGACGGAAGCCTGGCCGTGTCGGATAGCGGGAACCATCTGATCCGTATGCTTGCTGAGAATGCGTTGTCTACCTATGCGGGGCACTTCTCCGGATCCGACGAAGGCGGCTTGCCGACGGGTTCCTATCACGACGACCTGTCGGATCGCGCGCTGTTCGACCAGCCGCTTGGCATCGTCTTCGATGCGGCAGGCAACGCCTACGTCGCGGACGCGGGCAACAATGCAATCCGCAAGATCGGGGCGGACGGCAAAGTGACGACGCTGGCCGGCAGCGGCCTGGTCGGTTCGGCCGACGGAAAGGGCAGCGCCGCTTCGTTCTATGCGCCGTCCGATGTCGCCGTCGACTCGGCGGGCAACGTTTACGTGGCGGATACGCTGAATCACGCGATCCGCAAGATCGCGGCGGACGGCACCGTCACGACGCTGAACGCACTATCGACGCGCGTCGGCCAATATCTGCCGGGCGCGGCAGAGAGCTTCGGCGACTATGCGGACGGCCCGCTCGCGGCGGCCAAGTTTAACGAGCCGAGCGGACTTGCGCTCGACGCCAAAGGCAATCTGTACGTGAGCGACCGCGGCAATCAGCGCATTCGCTATATCGACTTCGCTGCCGGCACGGTCACCACGATTGCCGGGACGGCGCCGGCGCTCGGTGCCGACAGCCCTTATGCCGATGGCGATTATCTGGACGGCGCAGCCGCGGCAGCGCGCTTCGACGCGCCCGAAGGCCTCGCGATCGCGCCGGACGGGACGCTTATTATCGCGGATAGCTTGAATCATGTCGTGCGGCTGCTCAAGGACGGCAAAGTGACGACGCTGGCCGGCGAAGCGACGGAGCCTGGAGCGGTCGACGGCGTGCTCTACGCGGCGCAGTTCGACCATCCGACCGATGTCGCCGTCCTGCCGGACGGCAGCCTTGCGATTGCGGACGAATCGGGCAACAAAATCCGGCGGCTCGAAAAGTACGCGGGAGCGGCGGGGCTGAAAAAGGACGGCGCGATCAAGACGCTGCTGAACGGCTCGCAGCTGGGATCGGACAAGCCTGCGTTCGTATCCGGCGGCGCGACGTATTTGCCGCTTCGGGCTGTCGGCCAGGCGACAGGCTTTACGGTGACATACGACGCCAAGACCAAGTCGGGCAAGCTGAGCAAAGGCGATGTCGTCTATGCTGTGACGAACGGACAAAAAAAGGTCTCCAAAAGCAGCGGCGGCGTAAAGTCCGATCTCACGCTTAATGCCGCTCCGGTGCTCAAGGACGGCAGCTTCTACGTGCCGGTCCGCTTTTTCGCCACGGAGGGCGATCTCGACATTCAATGGGATGCTTCCGTACAAACCGTCATCATCCGCAGCAAGACATTCTAATCGAAATGGCTCATCGGGACCGTTCGGAGCGCTTGCCGCTGCCGGACGGTTCTTTTTTTGAAGAGTAGATAAGCCTCCATTCGCGGGCAGGTTAGTGTGTTTTGGTGTGCCGGCGCTCATCGGGGTTTGGGTTGGCCGGCCTCAAAACCTACATTTGTACAGGTATTTTCTGCCGGCTCGCGACAGTTGATGAAATGCCTGCAAATATGCAGGTAAATTCAAAGCGCATGCCTGAAATGGGGCTGATGGCAGAAAATAACTGCCTTTTGGCATCTATTTTGCACAAAAAGGACGATATTAGCAAAAAAAACTGTATATTCGCAGGCTTTAAAGCAGAGGAAAAAACGCGGCGACATCAGAAAAGAAGCTGTATATTCGCAGGCTTTAAAGCAGAGGAAAAAACGCGGCGACATCAGAAAAAAGGATGTATATTCGCAGGCGTTGCGGCGAAAAAACGACGCTGGCGGCGATATGCCGGCCCGTCGGAGGGTCGATTATTCGCCAGGTCTAACGCGAAGGCGTCGTCGGGCCGACATTAACGATAGCGGCTACAAGCGGGAGGGAAAAGGAATGTCCAAAGACGATCGTCTTGAAGAGCAGATTAATCAGTTCTACGAGCTCGGGCCGGACGTGCACGATGCGCTCCCGATCAAGGATTATTTGCTCAAGCACGAGAACAACCAGATGGCCTGGTATTTGCTCGGCAAGCAGTACCTTTCCCGCGGCCAGGAGGCCAAGGCGAACTATTGTTTTGCGCAAGCCGGCCCTGTTTACGAGGCGTTCGAGTCGAAAAAAAGTCCGCAGCTGAATGCGGGGGAGTACGCCGCTACACAGGCCAATACCGCCAAAAATGGCGCCGTCCGCAGGCGCCGTGCCGGTTGGTTGGCCGCGGCAGCCGGCGCGGCTTTGCTTGCGCTGGGCGTGTTGGCGTACGCGGAGCGGGCGGCTGCGCCGGATAAGGCGGCGCTCGCGAGCGGCGATCTAACCGGCACGGCTGTTCAGGCGGGAGCAGGGCCTTCGCAAGGCCAGGCTTCGCTTTCGCCGGATCATGCGAACGACGGAAAAAACGGAACGGCCGCACAGGGCGGCGGGTCGGCGAAGACCGCAGGCCTGATGGCGGCGGCGGCCGACCGGGATGGCGAAGGGCAGGCTATACTTGGAAATTTGCTCACCGCACAAGACCAGCCAGGCCCTTCGCTGCTGTTCAAGTCGCCGCGGCTTGGCAAATGGATCGACTGGGTAAAGGCAGGCGCGCCGATCGCACAGGTCAATGCGTCTGCCAATAAGGCAGCGGGGAGCGTCGATTGGTACGATTCCGGCTGGTGTCCGTGCGGCACTGCGCAGGATGCCAAGCCGACAACGGCGCGGATCGCGGCTTGGAAGCCGCTGCAGGAGAGCAAGCTTGTGCTGCGGTCGGCGATGATCGCCTACAAGCAGCGCACGGGCAAGTGGCCGACTTCGCCCAAGGATCTGGCGGCAGCATACCCCGCCAACACCATGTCGGGCTGGAATGCCGAGCAGACGGCATGGTTTGGCGAGCTGTCTGCGGCGCTCACGGCCAAGAACGCGCCGGCGGGCGCACGGGCGGGATGGCCCAATGAGACGGGACCGGCCGCAGGCAACGGAGCGCCGGCGGGCACGCTGGCATCGCTTGCCGAGCAGCCGATCGAGATCGTCATCGACAAGACGAGACATCGCCTGGCGGTGATCAGCGGCGGCGTACTGCTGCGCAATTATGAAGTCGGGCTTGGCGCGAAGGATACGCCGACGCCGGAAGGAAGCTTCGTCATTACGGAAAAAGTAAGAAATCCGAACGGCAGCGCGACGGGAGCGTTCGGAAGCAGAGGGATGACGCTGTCAAACACGCTATATGCGATCCATGGCACGGATGAGCCGACGAGCGTGGGCAAGGACGAGTCGCACGGCTGCGCGAGGATGAACAGGGAAGACGTCGAGGAGTTGTTCGATCTGGTGCAGATCGGCACGAAGGTGACGATAAGCAAAGGGGGGCTGCCCGTCGAGCTGCGTGCGCCGGAAAAGCGCTTCAAGCTGAAGCCCGCGCAGAACGAGACCAACCCCTCCAAAAAATACGAATGGCTGAATTGACGGTTGCTCCCTATGGATTGACGATCAGGAGGACGGCCACCGCAATGACGATGACGCCAAAAATGGTACCCGCGATGATGATCCCGCGCTTGTTGACCTGCTCCTTGACCTCAGGTTTGCGGTGAATCGGTGCTTGTTTTTTTGGCGCGCTCATGGGAATCAACCTTTCCAATTTACATAATCGACATATGCTACTATTGTAAACGCTTGATCTTTAAAACGCCAGATGAAACGGGCGCTCGCGAGGGCGATATTCCCTTTTCTTTTGGCGCAGAAAAGGCTAAACTGATACGCGAGGGTTTTATGCGGCTTTTCCGTTTGACGCCGCGATTTGAAAGGATGCTGAAACGCTTGTATAAGTGGGTTAAACCCCTGTTTTTCAAAATGGATCCCGAAGACGCCCACCACCTCGTGGTTGACGGCATGGGCGCCGCTTCCCGGATCCCGGGCGTGCCGTCCCTGTTATCCGGCATATGGGGAGTCTCGGATTCGCCGGAGCTGGCCGTCGATCTGCTCGGCTTCCAGTTCCGTCATCCCGTCGGACTCGCGGCGGGACTCGACAAAAACGCGAAGGCCGTCCGCGGCTTCGGCAGCGTCGGCCTGTCGTTCCTTGAGGTCGGAACGGTGACGCCCAAGGGGCAGCCGGGCAATGACCGTCCCCGCTTGTTTCGGCTTCCGCCGGACGAGGCACTCATTAACCGGATGGGCTTCAACAACGAAGGCGCCGACGCGATGGCGGAGCGGCTCGCGCGGCTTGGCAAGCGCAAGGTTCCTCTGGCTGTGAACATCGGCAAAAACAAGGCGACGCCGAACGAAGAAGCGGCCTCCGATTACCGGGCTTGTCTGGCCAAGCTGTATCCTTACGGCGATCTGTTCGTCGTCAATATCAGCTCGCCCAACACGCCGGATCTGCGGGCGCTGCAGCACGGCGACGAGCTGCGCGATTTGCTGGCCGCGGTCAAGGGCGAGATGGAGACCCAGTCCGCCGCGCGCGGCGAGCTGCCTAAGCCGATCCTCGTCAAGCTCGCACCGGACAACGACGAGGAGCAGCTCTCGTATATGGCGCAAGCGATCGTGGAGAGCGGCATCTCCGGCATCATCGCCACCAATACGACGATCGGCCGGGAAGGGCTGACGCACGGGAACAAGACGGAGACGGGCGGCCTGAGCGGACGCCCGCTCACGCAGCGTTCCACCGAAGTGATCCGCTCCCTCTATCGCATGACCGAAGGCCGGCTGCCCATCGTCGGCTCGGGCGGCATTTTCACGGCCCAGGACGCCTACGACAAGATTCGCGCCGGCGCGTCTTTGGTGGAGGTTTACACCTCGCTGATTTACAAGGGTCCGGGCGTGTTTAAGGAGATCGCGGAAGGTCTGAAGCGTCTGCTCAAGCAGGACGGATTCACCCGGATCACCCAGGCGATCGGCGCCGATCACCGGCGTTGAAGGCGACTGCGGCGGCATCCGCTCGCAAGTAACACGATAGCGCGGCAATGCGGCAGGAAAGGATGCGTAGACGTATGGACGGAAGAGACTGGAGCAAGTTCCTGTTGCCCTACCAGCAGGCCGTAGAGGAGCTTAAGATCAAGCTGAAGTCGCTGCGCACCGAGCTGAAGGCCCGCGACGAATACGCGCCGATCGAGTTCGTGACCGGCAGGGTCAAGCGGATCTCGAGCATCCTGGAAAAGGCGAAGCGGCTCAGCGTTCCGATCGACCAGATCGAGACGGGCATCGAGGATATCGCGGGCATTCGCATCATGTGCCAGTTCGTGGAGGATATTCACAGAGTTGCGGACATGATCCGCATCCGCAAGGACCTGCGGCTCGTCTACGAGAAGGATTATATTACGAATTATAAAGACAGCGGCTACCGGAGCTACCACATCATCGTCGAATATCCGGTGCAGACGTCGCTGGGCTCGATGCCGGTGCTTGCGGAGATTCAGATTCGCACGCTCGCGATGAATTTCTGGGCGACGATCGAGCATTCGCTGAACTATAAATACCGCGAGCAGCTGCCGGAGCACGTCAGAGAGCGGCTGCGCAAAGCCGCCGAAGCCGCCTTTGCCCTCGACCGCGAGATGTCGAGCATCCGACAGGAGATCGTGGATGCCCAGCAGGACTTCGAGGAGAAGTCGGGCATCGTGCGCAAGGTGCTCAACGATATCCAGGGTCTGTACTTCTTCCGTCGCGTCCGCGAGGCCGCGCAGTTCCAGCTGCGGTTCAACGAGCTATGGGAGCAGGAGGATATGTGGGCGCTGGCGGAGCTGTCGCAGGAGATTCAAGCCGCGCTCGCCCGGGCGGGCAAGAACAGCACCCAGTAACGGCTGGCGGGTTCCAGCCGGCGGCAAGCTTGAGGGGCTCTCCCGCGGTGTGCGACGGGCGGGCAGGCTGCCGCCGGTCGTCCATGGCCGAGCAAGGCTTAAAGAGCGTTCGGGCCGGCTGGCATGCGGCCCGAAACGCTCTCTTTTTTATATGGGAAATGACGGAAATGCTGCTCCGACAGGCGGAGAGAAGGAGGCGGCGATGGCGCTGCCGAAGGAATACGTGAATCAGATGCGCGAGCTGCTCGGCGAGGAAGCGGCGGACTTTCTGGCCAGTTATGCCGAGCCCAAGAAGACGGCGATCAGACTGAACGGGCTGAAGCTCGAATCGAGCGGCTCCGGCGAAGCGGAAGCGGTTGTAGACAAGCCTTCCGCGGGACAGTCGTTCGTTCAGGGCAAAGATCCGGTGCCATGGGCGGCAGGCGCTTATTATACGGAGGAGTCCGAGCGCCCCGGCAAGCATCCTTATTATTACGCCGGTCTCTACTATATTCAAGAGCCGAGCGCGATGCTGCCCGCCGAGCTGCTCGATCCGCAGCCGGGGCAGCGTGTCCTGGATCTGTGCGCGGCGCCCGGCGGCAAGTCGACGCAGCTGGCTGCCAAGCTTCGCGGCACGGGCTTGCTCGTGACGAACGATCTGGCAACCGAGCGCACGAAGGCGCTGGCCAAAAATATTGAACGGGCGGGCATCGGCTGCGCTGTCGTCACGAACGAGTCGCCTGCGAAGCTCGCGGCCGCGTTCGGTGCGACATTCGACCGGGTACTTGTGGACGCGCCGTGCTCCGGCGAAGGGATGTTCCGCAAGGACGAGGACATGGTCCGGCAGTGGGACGCGGATGCCCCGGCCAGATACGCGGCCATGCAGGACGAGATCATGCGGGAGGCGGCCAGATTGGTCGCGCCGGGCGGACGACTCGTATACGCCACCTGTACGTTTTCCCCCGTGGAAAACGAGGGGACGATCGCCCGATTTTTAGCCGCGCACCCGGACTTTGAGGTCGTGGCGACGGAATGGCCTGCGGATTGGGGCTTCGCGCCGGGAAGACCCGAGTGGCTGAAGCCGGAGGAAGCCGCGGCGCTCGGTCCTGGCCGTGCGGCGCGCTTGGCCGGGACGGTAAGGCTGTGGCCGCATCGCGTGCGCGGCGAAGGCCATTTTGCCGCGCTGCTCGAACGGGCGGCTCCGCCAGGCATGGCGGTGTCCGAACCTTCGAGCGAGCGCGAGCCGGCTGGAACCGTAGCCGCTGAAAGTCAGAAGGCGGGCGGTAAAGCGGGCGGCTCGTCGATCAAGGATACGAAACGCGGCAAGCGGACGACAACGGATCTACGTGGAGCCAACGCAAGCGGGCACGGACGTCCGACAAGTCTTCATAACCGCGCGGGCGGCGAATCCGATACAGTCGCGCGGTTTGAGGCTTTTTTGCGGGAATGCCTTCCTGGCTGGACGCCGCCCGGAACGATCCGGATCAAGGGCGACCGCGTGTACGCCGTCTCCGAGCTGGCGGGGGATATGCAGGGGCTGCGCCTCGTGCGCGGAGGCTGGCTGCTCGGCCTGGCGACCAAGCACCGGTTCGAGCCTTCCCAAGCGCTTGCCATGGGGCTTAAGCCGCACCAGGTCGCACTCTGCCTGCAGCTCGCGGGCGAGGACGAGGATGCGATCCGGTATTTAAAGGGAGAGACGCTGCAGCCGGCTCCCGTGAAGGTCATCGGTCTAAACGGCGAGCCGACGGACAAGCGAGGGTGGACGCTGGTTTGCCTGGACGGTTATCCGCTCGGATGGGGCCGATGGGACGGAATGACGCTAAAAAACGAGCTGCTGCCGGGATGGCGGCGGGTGTAGCCCATTCCTTGACGGAAACGAAGGAGAAGCCATGAAAACAAAAATGAGATTGGACAAAATGCTCGGAAATCTCGGTTACGGCACGCGAAGCGGCTTGAAGGCGCTCGTCCGTCAGGGCGCGGTGACCGTAAACGGCACCCGCGTCAAGGACCCGGGCATGCAGATCGATCCGCACGCGGACGAGGTCGTGCTGGAGGGGGAGCGGATCGTCTACCGCGATACATTGTACGTCATGCTCCACAAGCCGGCCGGCTTCGTCTCAGCGACCGAGGACAATCGCGACCGCACGGTGCTCGAGCTGCTGCCGGAGGCGCTGCGCGTGTTTTCGCCTTTTCCTGTCGGACGGCTGGACAAGGACACGGAGGGATTACTGCTGCTCACGAACGACGGCAAGCTGTCTCACGATCTGCTGTCTCCGCGCAAGCATGTGCCGAAGACTTACCAGGCGCTCGTGGCCGGCCTCGTCGGCTCGGATGATATCGCGACCTTCGCTACGGGCGTGACGCTCGACGACGGCTATGTGACGCTGCCGGCAGCGCTGCGCGTACTCGAAAGTCCAAAGCATGAAGCGGATCTGGAGGCTGACGGCACTGCGGGCATCGTGCGGGCGTCGTCTGCCTTTACGATGGACAAGGCGCTCGAGCGCCTCGATACGTTCCCCGCGCTGCGGACGAACCGGACGAGCTGGCAGGAAGCGGTCGCCGCAGGCGAGCCGCTGAGCTGGATCGAGCTGACGATCGCGGAAGGCAAGTATCATCAGGTTAAACGGATGTTCGAGGCGGTCGGCAAAAAGGTGCTTTATTTGCGCAGAATCGAGATGGGGCCGCTTCCGCTCGACGAGACGCTGGCACCGGGCCAGTGGCGGGAGTTGGCGGAGGACGAGCTCGAACGCTTGCGCAGCTACAAGAAAACGGAGGATCAAATGAAATGAAATACAAGCTGATCGCGCTGGATGTCGACGGCACGCTGATCAACGACGACCATGAGCTGACGACAAGCGTAAAGCGGTCGGTAACTGCGGCAGCGGCTGCAGGCGCAGAGATCGTCCTGTGCACGGGCAGAGGCTCGGCGAGCGCGCTGTCGGTGCTGGCGCAGCTGGGCTTGTCCGGGACGGTCATCACCCATAACGGCGCCTCGATTGTGGACGGCGAGTCGCGTGAAATCTTGCAGGAGTCTCCGATCGGTGCGGACGAGATAGATCGCTATTTGGCGCTGTGCAGAGAGCGCGGCATTCACTTTGATCTGAATACGGCATTCGACATCTACGTGGAGCAATTAAACGAGCAGACCGCCGCTATGTACGCACGTATGCTGTCCAAGCCGGTTTTGAGATCGCGAGAGGATCGGTATCCCGACCGGACCGTCAAAATATCCCTGTTCGCCCCCAAGCAGGACCTTGACGAGTTGGAGGCGCATTGGCAGTCGTGGCGGCACGAGCTGCAGACAATCCGAAGCGGAGACTACTTTATCGATCTCCAGCACAGGAAAGCATCTAAAGGAACGGCGCTCAAGCAATGGGCGGAAAAGCGTGGAATCCCGCGCGAGCAGGTGCTGGCGATCGGCAACTATTATAACGACGTCGGCATGCTGCAGTACGCCGGATATGGCGTAGCGATGGACAATTCTCCGCCCGAGGTCAAAGCCGTCGCAGACGCGGTAACGGCCTCGAACAACGAGGACGGGGTCGCGCTGGTGCTGGAGGCTTGTCTGGCAGGCGCATCGGCGCCATCGAGGTAACGTCGCGGTAAATCTGCGAATATAGAGAAAAAGCCGGCCCGAGGGCCGGCTTTTTAGCGTTGCTAAAGGACATGGGGATTAGAAGAAGCCTGCGCGAAGGATAATCACGAGCAGTATGAAAAGCACCAGAACGAACGCAGCGGACGAACCGTAGCCACCTGCAACACCAGACATGCGAATTCCTCCTTTGTCATTCAATCGGGCTCCGAGGGAGCGGCGGGAACTTCGTTCCCGTTTGCCGCGTCGCCGCTCGGAATAATGTATAGTATGACAAATTGCCGGAGCGGATTGGACAGATGCCCGGTTCGCTTTTATTTTGGGCACGGCAATCCTCGTCTCGCGCCAACGCTCAATTCATCCGCAGTCCTTTGGGATAATGATTTTTCAGCTGGCCGCCGCTCGCCTTGAACCAGCCGAGCGGGAAGCCGTCCGCGCAGAGAAGACCCCATCCGAGCGCAGTTGCGCCTTCGCGCTCGCCTTGGTCGTCGAACAGCGCTTCTCCCCGCAAATAGGCCGAGACCGCTTCGCTGCGTGCCGGATAATCGCGCTTCAGAGAGGCTTGATCAGCGCGGACGGCATGCGCCAGCGCGTGGGCAGGCTCGAATCTGCCTTTTTTGATGTCGCCCAGGTGGAGGCCGGGGCGGTGGGTCCGAAGCCCGCCGAGCGATTCGGACGGAAGCGGAGAGCCTTCGGGCTGCGGGTACCAATACAACGACTCGCCGAACAGCAGCGGGACGCCCGCCGTCGGCAAACCGTACCCCGGCAGCGACTGCGCGGCGAACGACTGGTATAGCTTAAGCGCGGACAGTGCGACTGCGGCGTCGGCGCGCGGCGTTTTGCCGCCTTTGGCGCGCCTCTTGTCAGGTAGACCGGGATCGCTATCATCCCTGGCCGCCTTCTCCAGCACGGCTGCGAAGTGTCCTTCGCCTTCACCGCGCTGCGGCCACATGCGCTTCGTCGAGACGAGCCGGAATGCCGGATGCCTGGCCAAAAACCAGGCGATCGTCTCCTCGTTCTCCTCGTGATTGAACGTGCAAGTGGAGTAGACGAGCCTTCCGCCAGGCTTCAGCATGGCTGCCGCATCGGGCAGGATATCGCGTTGCCTGGCCGCGCACATCGCCACCGCGTCCGTCGACCACTCCGCGCAGGCTTCGGGCTCCTTGCGGAACATGCCTTCGCCAGAGCAAGGCGCGTCGAGCATGATCTTGTCGAAGGCCCCGGGCAGTCGTCCTGCGAGCTCGCCGGGCGTCGCCTGCACGACGACGGCGTTGACGATGCCGAGCCGCTCGACATTCTCGGAGAGAATACGCGCCCGGCCCGGATGAATCTCGTTGGCGACGAGCAGTCCGTCGCCCTGCAGCTTGGCGGCAATCTGGGTCGTCTTGCCGCCCGGAGCCGCGGCCAAGTCCAGCACGATGTCGCCGGGCTGCGGGGCGAGCAGCTCCGCGGCGATCATGGCGCTCGGCTCCTGAATATAATAGAGGCCGGCATGATGATACGGATGCTTGCCGGGACGGGTCGTGCCATCGTAAGTGAAGCCCGTCCCGCACCATGGAATTGGAGCGAGCCCGAACTCGGCCGCAAGCGATCGCCAAGCCGGATGGTCGTCCGCAGCGGAGAGCTTGAGCGTATGAAGGCGAAGCCCGTAAGAACGGGGCGCCTCCATGCTGCGCAGGAATGCGCCGGTCTCTTCGCCCAACTGGGCGGCAATTCGTTCGATATAGGTTGAAGGCAGCGCTGGCATGAGATATCTCCTTACAATTGGTCGTATAACGATACGCGGTTTTTACCCGAACGCTTGGACCGGTACATCGCTTCGTCCGCGTTTTTCATGAGCTGCTCGGCCTTGATGCCCGGCTGAGACAGCGCGCAGCCGACACTCACGGTCACGACAGTCTCTTTGGCGATGCGAGCCCGGATGCGCTCGGCCACGGCGGCGGCGTCGGGAGAGGCCGATTGGACGAATGCGACCAGCTCTTCGCCGCCATAGCGGCCGGCAAGGCCGATGCCTTCCGTCTCCTCGCGGAGGATGGCTGCCGCTTGCTTCAGGACGACGTCCGCAGCCTGGTGTCCCTTGGTGTCGTTGAGCTTCTTGAAGTCGTCGATATCGCAAAAAATCGCGCCGACGGCGCCTTGGCCCGCATGCGCCAACGACTTCTCCAGGCGGGCGGTAAAAAAGCGCCGATTGTACAAGTCGGTCAATCCATCGGTTATGGAGGAGCGGTAAGCGGTCTGCATCAGCTCCACGACGCGCTCGAAAAGAATCATAAACAGGACGATATAATAGAACACGGGAAAAATGGCGGTCATCAAATCGAGAATAGGCGAACGGGCGCCGAAATCGCGGGTCAGAAACGCGGCGAGCTGCCCGAAAAAGGCAAAGCAAAGACTGACGGCATAACGCTTGCGCTGTCTAAGATGAGGTGCGAACATCACCGCAAAAAGGCCCGACAGCAGGAGTACGAAGCCGTCCTCAAGCGCCAGGAGCAGGTTCGTCCGTTCCGCGGTTCCGGCGTCCGACGGCCCGGCTACCGGTTGTCCCGTCGCCGACAGCAGATTGCATACCGCGATTGTGACGCCGACGGCGAGCAAGCCGTAAAACCAGGCGCGCGTGCGCGCGCGCTTCCTGTAGTATAATTCGAAGAAGGCGAAGTTAAGCGCAACGAAGGCGGCTATGTACAGGATGCCGCTCAGTTGGGGAATCGACCGCCCTTCCAGCAGGTTCAAGCCGTCGGCGAGCGCCAGCGCATGATAGACGGCGAGCAGGGACAGTGCGAGCAGAAGCAGCCGAAACGCGCTGCTGCGATTGCCGGCAATCAGCCGGTAGGCCATAAACATCATCAGGCCGATGATCACGGCGGATGCGGCGGAGGAAGAAGCGAACAGCAGCTCGCGATTGTTCCAGAAGTCTTGAACGTCCATGCGTATCCCCTTGCATCCGGTCCTAGAATCCGCACGAAGCGGTGCGAGGCGGCGGCTTTGGATCGCCGGCGCCTACCCTCGCTTGCAGAAACATATGTTCCACTATATCATAATTTAGACAATACGAGATAGTAGGGCTATAAGGAGGAATCGCCGATGAATATTTTACAGGCGTTGTTTTTTCCCCCGGAGCAACCGGGCGGCGTATCTTCCATGGTGCCCTATATCGGCGAGCGTTTCCGCAAGATCGGATGGGATATCGAGCTGTTCTCGATTCCGAAGCGAATCCGGAACAAGGGACAGGAACCTTTTGAATTCGATACGTTCGACTGGCGCCTTTATGCGGGCAATCCGGTCGTGGACAAATATATGCAGACGCTAAAAGATTACGTATGGTGGACGAAACTGCGGCTGAAGAGCGGCTACGATCTGATCCATGCCCACCACCCGGTCGCGGCGCTCGCGCTTCGGAAGATTTATCCGGATACGCCGCTCGTCATGACCGTTCACTCCAGCTACGAGCGCGAGCTGATCCTGAACGGGCGCATCGCGGCGGACGGTCCCGAGCACCGGTTTCTGACGAAACTGTACGGCGAGCTCGAGGCCAAGACGGATAAGATGCTGACGGTATCGCAATCGTTCGCCGGCTATATGGGCGCTTATATGAAAAGTCCGGAGCTTGTCGGCGTCATTCCGAACGGATATGACGAGCGCCGCTTCAAGCCGATCTCCCACGACAACGAGGTGGCCCAGATCGTAACGGTCTGCCGTCTCGTCCCGGCGAAGGGCATCGACCTGCTCATCAAAGCCTGCGCCGAACTGCGCAATAAGAACAGGAAGTTTGTGCTGCACATTATCGGCGACGGCCCGATCCGTCCCGAGCTGGAGAGTTTGGCGCAAGCGGAAGGCATTTACGACGATACGATTTTTTACGGGTACATGCTCCATCCCGAGGAAATGCTGCCGTTTTTCGATATTTTCGTGCTCCCGTCGCGAGCCGAAGCTTTCGGCTCCGTGTTCGCCGAAGCCGCGCTCTGCCTGCTTTCCCTGATCGGCACCGACGTCGGCGGTATCGCCGAGCAGATCGAGGACGGCGTCAACGGCCTGCTTGTCCCGGGCGAAGACCCGAAGGCGCTGGCGGACGCCATCGACAAGTTCATCCTCGATCCGCATTACCGCTACGAGCTGGCGCGCGCCGCCTGGAACAAGGCCAAAAAGACGTATTCGCTGAGCCGCGTCATCCAGGAGCTGAAAAAAATTTATATCGATCTCGGTCCGCCTGTCGAAGAGTCGACTTGAGGAGAAGGGCGCCGGGAACCATCTTGAATTTGGAGTTGAGAGGATGCAGCCGCCATTTCGATTCGTGCATGCCGCCGACCTACACTTGGACAGTCCGTTCCGCGGACTGTCCAAAGTTCCTTCTGCGGTCCGCGAGCGGCTTAAAAATTCGACGTTAAACGCGCTCGACAAACTCGTCGAGACGGTGCTGCGGGAGGAAGTAGACTTCCTCGTGTTGTCGGGCGATTTGTACGATGCGGCCGACCGATCGCTTCGCGCGCAGCTTCGCATGCAGAAGGCGATGGGCAGGCTTGCGGAGGCTGGCGTGCAGGCGTTCGTCGTGCACGGCAACCACGATCCGGCCGGCGGCAGATCCGCGCGGCTCGATTGGCCCGCGTCGGTGCACGTGTTCGGGACGGAGGAGGTCGGCTGCCGGCCGGCTTATACGCGCAAAGGGGAGCTGGCGGCGCATGTGTACGGAATCTCCTACATGGAGTCCGCGGTCAAGGACAACCTCGCGCTGCGCTACCGCATGATCGAAGGCGCTCCCTTTCATCTGGCCGTGCTGCACGGCAACATCGACGGCCAGGAAGGGCACGACAACTACGCGCCGTGCAAGCTAGCGGAGCTGGCGGCGTCCGGCTTCGATTACTGGGCGTTCGGTCACATACACGACCGGCGCGTTCTGCATGAGTACCCGCATGTCGTCTATCCGGGCAATATCCAGGGGCGGAGCATCCGCGAAACGGGACCGAAAGGCGCGTACCGCGTCGACGTGTCGGAGCAGGGAAGCATCTCGCTATCGTTTCGCGAGCTGTCGGAAGTGAGATGGCTCGTCCGCGAGGTGCGAATCGGCGAAGAGGACGGCGAGCAGACGCTTCAGGACAGGCTGCTTGAGTCCGCCGAAGACGCGCGTCGCGAAGCCGGAGGCAGGCCCTTGGTGCTGCGTCTGCGCCTGACGGGCAGCGGAGCGCTGCTTGAACGCCTGCTGCGGGACGGCGAGGCGGAGGCGTGGACCGGCGAGCTGAGGAGCTGGCTGGGGGCGCCCGACGAGCGGGACGATTGGGTCTGGGTCGAGCGGATCGCGGTCGAGGCAGGAGGAGGCTCGCGCGCAGAGGTTGCGGCGTCGGAGGACGGGTTTTTGGGCGAGCTGCTGCGGCTCTCCGCCGCGTCCGCGTCCGATCCGGCCGCTTCGCGGGCGCTGCTGCGCGAAGCGGCCGAGCCGCTGCGTCATCATCCGAAGCTGCGGCAGTGGCTGGATGGGCGCGACGACGCGCAGCGGTCCGAGCTGATCGCGCGCGCGGGCGAGCTGGCGGCGGCGCTGCTCCGCGAAGGCGGGGATTGACGCGGTCGCGGGGGAAATTGCGTGCGCGGGATGATGAATTGAGATGACGGCAGCTGTCGCCGTGAAGAGAACCGGGCGTGATCCGGCGGGGAGGCGCAAACGATGTTCATAGAGGAACTGCATATCGACGGCTTCGGTCCGCTGGCCGGCGTGCGGCTTCGGTTCGACGCGCAGACGACGGTCGTCTGGGGACCGAACGAAGCGGGCAAAAGCACGCTGCTCCGGTTCATGAGAAGCATGCTATACGGCTTCGCGACGCGCGCGCAGCTGCCCGAGCGGGGCGAGCCCGTCGGCGGGGGGCGTCACGGCGGACGGCTCGTACTGCGTGACGAGCTGGGCTGCCAGCGTATTCTCGAGCGGTACGCGGACGCGCCACAGCGCAAAGGTGCGCCTGTCGCGACGCTGCGGGAAGCGGACGGCAGCGAACGACGGCTCACGCAAGCCGAGATCGAGCGGCTGTTGCTCGGCGGCGTGTCCGAGCCGCTGTTCAGGCAGCTTTACGCCGTCAGCCTGGACGAGCTGCACGAGCTTCGTTCGCTTAAGGGCGACGAGATCGGCAATTTTCTGTACCACGCAGGCATGGCCGGCGGCGCGGCATTGACGTCGGCAGGCAAACGGCTGAGGGCCGAGATGGACAGGCTGTACCGGCCAAAGGGCTCCGTTCAGGAAATGGGAGAGCTGCTGGCGCGGATCCGGGAGCTTGAGAGCCGGCTTCGACAAGGCCGTCAAGGGCTCGGCGCCTATCAGGAAGCGCTGGAACGGCTCGCGGCGCTGAACGCGCGCGCGGCAGATCTGGAGCGCGCGCTGCCGCAGCTTCGCGTCAAAGCCGCCGAAGCGCTAGGGGCGCTGGGCGGCCGCGAATGGTGGCTGCGCGCAGCCGCGTTCCGCGGCGAAGAAGAAGCGATCGCGGCGTCGCTCTCGGCACAGATCCGCTCGGCCGACCCGTTGCCGGCCGAGGCTGCGGCGGAATGGCGACAGCTCAGCGAGCGCAAAACGTTCGCGGGCGCCGCCGTGAGGCAGGCGGCGGCAGAGCGCGGGCGGCTCGAAGCGGAGTATGCCGGCCTCGTATGGGACGAGCGGTTGGTCGCCCGTGCGGGCGAGCTGGCGGCGATGGACCTGCGCGGCGACGCGCTTGAAGCGAGACGGGGCGAGATGGCCGGCCTGGAGTCGGACATGCGCCTCGCAGAGGAGGCGGCTGCCGCTGCGCTGCTCCGGCTCGGGCCGGGCTGGCGGGAGGCCGACGCGGAGGCTGTCGCCGCGCTCGGAGAGCGGGAGGAGGCGCGTATCATCGGCGAGCGCCTGGCCGAGGAGGAGCGAAGCCGCCAGCTGCTGGCCGCCGAGGCGCAGCGTCTTCGCCGCCAGCTCGCTGCGTTCGATCAGGAGGCGGAGCGTCGTGCCGGTCAGGCTGCGGCGAGTCAGAGCGGCGCTGGCCGCTTTAAGCCGGATACGCGCGACGGACTGCTGCATGCCTGGCATCGACTTGACGACGCGCTGCAGGCAGCGGAAGCCGCGCGGCGCGAATCTACCTGGGCGGCTGCTGCCGCAGAGGCGGCGGGGATTGGCGCGAACGCTTCGACAGCAAACGTCCTCGTCCGTGGACAAGACAGCGTGGCGAACATGCGCGATAGTCGAGGCGGCGGCAGTCGGACCGCGGGACGCGGCAGAGACAGGGGGAGGGCGAATCGTCGCGGCATCGCGCCCGGTGCGGGCGTTTCGTACGCAATCGCATTGCTGCTTGCGGCAGGCGCTGCTGCCGCCCTGATCGCTGCCCTCGTATCGGACCAAGGGCGGTTCGCGTATGCGGCGCTTGCGGCAGTGCTTGCGATGGGCGCAGGCACCGCGGCATGGGTCGGGCGGAGACCGCCGGGTACTGCAGGCGGCGCCGGCACGGATCCCCACGCTGCGGCTGCGCTGCTGCGGCGATCGACCGCGGCCAGGGAGGCGGAGCAGCAAAAGCGGCGTCAGGCCGGCGAAGCGCTTCGGCTGCTGCTTGGGGAGAGCGAGTCGGCGGCTGAAGCGGCGGCCTCGCTGGAACGTGAGGCTGCCGAAGGCGACCAGGGCGGCGGGACGCATGAAGCGGGCGTCGCAGGCGAGATTCGGCTTCGGCTGCGGGACGACGTATATAGAGAGCTGGATCGGCTCGGGGAAGCGGAGGCGGAGCAAGGCCGCCACGCCGAACGGCAGGCGCGCCGAGATGCGCTCATGCGCGAGCTGGCAGGTGCGGAAGGCGAGCTCGCGGAGACGGAGGCGGCCATCCGCGCCGGCCGCGCAGACTGGTCCGCGTGGCTGGCGGCGCGCAAGCTGCCGGCCCAGCTGCAGCCGGCCGCGCTCCCCGAGCTCGGCCAGCTCGCCGAGCAGGCGCTGCAGCAGCTGCGTCAGCGGGCCAGGCTCGCGGCGCGGGCCGATGCGCTGCGGGCCGAGCGCGACGCGTTCGAGGCGGCCGCCGCGGCGCTGCTCGCGGCATGTCCGCCCGCTGCGCACAGCGGCGGCGACGCGGCGCTCGCGGTGAAGCTGCTGCACCGCGAGGCGCGGGAGCAGCTGGAGCAGGCAGCCGCGGCCCGCGGGCTGGAAGAGCGGCTGCGGCAGGCGGCAGCGGCCGAGTCCGCCGCGCTGTCTACGCTCGAGGCCGCGGAATCCGCCGCGTTCGCCGTCGTCCGGGCGGCCGGCGCGGACAGCGAGGACGCGTACGCGCTGCGCCTAGACGCGGACGATCGCCGCAGGGTGCTGCGCCGGGAGCGCGCGGAAGCCGAGCTTCGGCTGTCCGCCGGCCGCGGCGAAGCGGAGCTGCAGTCGCTTATTGGTTTGCTGGAGGCGCATGACGAAGGCATGCTGGCGATGCTGGCAGAAGAGGCGCGCGAAGCGGTAAGCGCATGCGAAGCCGAGCGGGCTGAGGCGCTGGATGCGCGAGGACGCTTGTCCGAGCAGTTGGAGCGTCTTCGCCGCGAAGCGGAGACGGAGGAAACGTCGTTCGAGCTGGAAGAGATGCAAGCCGAGCTGGAACGGTTGGCGGAGCGGTACACGCTGCTGGCAACGACGGCGGAGCTCATCAGACGGACCCGCGTCACGTTCGAGGAAGAACGCCAGCCTGCCGTGCTGCGACAAGCTTCGGCTTACTTTGCGGAGCTTACAGAGGGGCGGTACACGCGTATCGCGGCGCCTGGCGACATGCCCGACCTGCTCGCGGAGACGGCGGATCGCCGGATCGTCGGCAGCGCCTTCCTGAGCCGCGGGACGCAGGAGCAGCTCTACCTGTCCCTGAGGCTTGCGCTGGCGGGCGCCGCTTCCCGCGAACAGGCGCTGCCGCTGCTCCTGGACGACCTGTTCGTGCATTATGACGAGGTCCGGCTCAAGCGGTGCGTGAACGTCTTGAACGAGCTGTCTCCCAACCGGCAAATTCTGCTGTTTACTTGTCACAGGCACGTAGCCGATACGCTCTCGGAAGGCATGCCGGGTTCGCGGCTGCTTAAGCTGCCGGAGCTGACTGCGCAGGGAAGCGGCCCGAGCGGCCCCTAGACGCGGAGCTTGTGTTTTAAGGACATGGATTCAAGCAGCTGGGTTCAAGAAAAGCCTTCTGGCGGGGCGGGAGGCGGCGCGGGACGCACCCGGTCTCTGCCCATAAGCATGACCCAGCCAAGGCTCAGCATGCCGAAGATCGGGTAAAGCGTCGTCAGCAGCGGACCGAAGCCGAATTGGCCGGCCATGAAGCAGAGCAGCAGCACCAGGACGACGAGCGCGTTGAGCGGAATTTTCACCCGCTCCTGGAGCTGAAGGGAGAGGCCGAAAATGTCCGCGACGAGCGTCGTGAATATTTCCATGAAAATCAGGAACACAAAAATCCAATGAATCCAGGGCCCGATTTCCCTTGCAATGCCGCCCATCGGAATTTCGAATTGCTCGACGCCGGGCATACGAGAAGAGAGCGCCAGATGGCCCGCGAGCAGCATCCCGCCGATGCCGATGCCGCCGATCCATGCGCCTCTGCGCAGGACGACGGGGTCGCCGATACGCGCGCCGAGCGGCACGAGCACGGCCTGCGACATAGAGAGGTTGAAAGCGCCGTACAGAAAGGGAGACAGGATGGCCGCCCAAGGGGACAACTCCATCGGAAGCGTCATCCAGCGGTCGGCGCCCGGCCCGCGCAGCGTCTCGATGACGAGCACGGCCGTGAATACGATCATGACCGGTACGACAAGCGTATTGATGGCGAGGATCGCGCTCATGCCCTTGCGCAGCAGAATGAAGCACGCCGTCATCGTAATGAGCAGGCCGCTCTGATAGTTCAGGTTCAGGTGCTCCGAAAAAAGCGATCCGGCCCCCGCCAGCATGACCGCGTTTACGCCCAGGAGCACGAGCAGCATCAGATGGCTGATCCATGCGCCTGCCTTGTGCCCGAACAGGTGCCGGTTCAAGTCTTCGTACGATCTGGCGCGCATGGCGGCCGCCATCAGCATCATCTTGGCGCCGAGCCAGACGAACAGCGCGGTGGATACGAGAATCATCGGACCGGCCCAGTTGCCGAACCGCGTAAAAAATTGCAGCACTTCGCGTCCGGTAGCGAACCCGGCTCCGACGACCGTGCCGATAAAAGTGAATGCAACCTGCAGGCTTAAGCCCCATCGCCTCATCTTCGGCGGACCTCCCCCGACTCGTCCATGATTGTCCTCTCTCAGTCTATGAGCGTGCCGGACGCGCCATGACAAGCCTGGGGGAAGGGGTTAGAGGCCTAGCGGTTAGACAAGTGTTAGACAAGCGCCGAGCCGATCAGCTTGATCGTGACGACTTCGTCCGCGACAGGATCGAGGTCCAGGCGCAAAATGCCGCCGTCGACGTCGGCAGTCATAGACGACGATGATGGGGTCGCCTTCAGGGACAAGCTCCGTGCGGCGTCTTCGGTCGAGCTGCCGACTTCGACGTTCGGCAGGCCGGAGGGAACGGCGGCCGACGTAATTTCTACATATACGACATGCTCGGACGCATCGAATCCTACCGTTAATCCGTCATATTCCCGGAGCTCGACCGTGCGTCCCGCATCGGGCAGCGTATAGCTGTCGCCTGCCGGGCCGCCGATCTCGTTTTCGGCGTCCGTCAGCGTCATGCCGAGCGAGATGCCGCCGAGCCTGGGCTCCGGCTGGCGTACTTCCCGGGGCGTGCCGGATGGATCGCCGCCAAGCGCATGAATCGTTACTTCGGGAGTCGGGCTTGAGGATGCGATCGACGGTTCGGCAGAGGGGAGCGAAGTTGCCGCCGACGGAACGTCTTGCTCGCTGCCGCATGCGACGGACAGCAGCACGACGCCAGCCGCCAGCACGCCGAGAAGAAGGTGGCGCGCTTTGCGTGGGCTGTTGTACATTCGAACACCGCCTTACATTCTTTTCTATATTTAGTTTGACCCGCTTGAAGTAGATAAAGTTGCTCTATGCATTACATTTGAGTAGTTCCGCATAGGTCTTGTGTCGCGGGCGGAATTCGGTGGAGGTACATAGGCCCATAAATATTTGCTCTCCGGCCGGTGTTGCGTGAACGCGATGGGATATGGTATTTTATTCGGAAAAGAGTGGACGGGGAGAATGTCATGGATATATTGAAACGAAGGATTTTAGAGGAAGCGACCGTCGTGAGCGCAGGCGTCCTGAAGCTCGACTCGCTGCTCAATCACGGCGTCGATCCGGGCCTGACGATGGAGCTCGGCAAGGAATTCGCGCGCCGCTTCGAGGGTCGGGACATCACGAAGGTCGTAACGATCGAATCGTCAGGCATTCCGGTCGCGTTCGCTACGGCGCTCGTAATGAACCTGCCGCTCGTATTCGCCCGCCGCAAGAAAACGCTGCTTAACGAGCCGGATGCTTACTGCGAGCGCGTGCCTTCTTTTACCAAGGGCATCGTCACCGACTTGCTCGTATCGCGGCACCTGCTTAAGGCCGAGGACCGGGTGCTGTTCATCGACGATATCATCGCCAACGGAGACGCTGCAAGAGGTTTGCTCAAGATTCTTGAACAAGCGGGCAGCTCGGTGGCAGGCATCGGAATCGTGCTGGAGAAGTCGTTTCAGGCAGGCGGCAGGACGCTGCGGGAGCTGGGCTACCAGGTCGAATCGCTCGTCAAGATCTCTTCTTTGGAAGGTAACGCCATAACGTTCGAGGACTAGTCCCTATTCTTTGTAAGATAATCCCAAGCCCAACCTTAAAGAGAGGTCTTTCCGTCGGGCTGCCATTTGTTCTATAATAAGGCTAAGTGCAGAGGGAGGCGAGCAGCAAATGGGAGACATGAACGTGTCGCAGCAGTTTTTCGTCGACAAGCTGGAGCAAGCCAAGATCCATTTCGAGCGCGCGCTCGACTGCAAGCATACGGAGTTCGACGACCTGTATCCTTATATGATCGAACATCCGCAATTTTTCTGGTACAAGCGATACGTCGCTTGGTCGGAGCTTCTCACGATCGTGAAGCTGTGCGACGAGCTGGAGATCACCTGGACGGAGCAGTTCACGGAGCGTCAGGCCGAGTACGTACGAGGCCGCGTCATGTCGAGCAAGGTGCTCGACTACTGGTACGAGACCAACGAATCGCGCGAGCATGTCGGCTAAGCAGCTGCAGCGTTGAATAGCGGGAGGACCCGGACGAGACGGCCGTCTCATTCGGGTCCTGTTTTTTTAAAGATCCGGATGTATAATTTGGGCGAATCTGAGCTTTTCGGATATTCCGCAAGCCCAAAAAACTGCATTTGTGCATGTATTTTGCAGCGACTCGTGCCACTTGATGAAATACCTGCAAATGTGCAGGTGAACACAATATGCAAGTTCAAATCAGGCTAATGAAGAAGAATTACCTGCACAATTGCATCTATTTGGACAAATAGGTCGAAATCTGCCCCAAAAAATGCAGATTTGCAGGAATTAAGGCATTGCGGCGAAAAAGCGAAGCTGCAGCGAGGCGTCGGCCTGTCGGAATGGCTGTCGGACGAGTCATCGATAAGCTTTAAACGCGACGCCAGTTTTTTCAAGCCTATGAACAAGGAGGCCGCCATGGCAATCAGCGACGAACAACTGGATCAATACCGGGTCGAGGGAATCAAGGTCCGCGTCGTACGGGACATTTTGCAGATCAACGACGTACGCGGCATCGTCGTGGCGTGGGACGACGATTACGTGCTGATCCGCAGGCCGAACCGCCGTGTCGTGAAGCTGCGGCGGAGCTATGCAATCGGTCCCGCATCGGAGCCCAGACAGGCGCCGGCGCTTGATGGAGCGCCCTTTGATCTTGAGGATATCGGCGAACCGGATGATACAAATGACTGAAAATTAGAACTTTATGGACATGCTTGACTTCGTTTCCCGGCCCGTGCTATTATGAGTCTCGTGATTGCGGAACATAAGGCGCGGCGTCACTAAAGGACAAGCGTACATCGTTCCCGGCAAGATCATTTGCGGTCGTGGCGGAATTGGCAGACGCGCTGGATTCAGGTTCCAGTGGGCTAACCCCCCGTGGAGGTTCGAGTCCTCTCGACCGCACCACCTTAATTATGAACAAGCTCTTGAATCGTCCTTGAGACAATTCAGGAGCTTTTTTGCGTGATTGGGATTTGCAGCGTGTTGCTCATGATCTTTGCCGACGAAATAAGGACCGCCTGCGACAGCCAGACTGATCGGCGGCTGACAATTTTTAATATGCCTTTGGTGAAGATCAGCTCGGTTTCCTCGCGCGTGGCGCTGGCGTAGCCGGACAGATTCACCGTGCACGGCACGCCTGAGGGTGTCGTCAGCAGGATGGCCGCGCTTCCTTCCACGTGGGGGTAGCCTTCGGCTTTATAGCTTAATGCGGCGCGCGCGCTCACGATCCGACTGTCGGTCCTTAGAACGGGACGGTCCGACTGAAGGCGTCCGTGGACGATCGTCAGGCATGCGTGACGGTAGGGGACGATGGACCGGGCATCGAAACCCGGCATTTGTCGTTGATTTTTCATCGGCGTACCCGGTTGGAACAATCGGCGTACACGGACGGGCAAGGCATCGGACTTTCAATCGCCAAAGAAATCGTGGATCGTGACGGAGGGACGGTCTGGGCGGAGAGCGAGCCCGGCGAAGGCTGCCGGGTTTGTTTTACGATTCCCGTAGTGAAGCGGGAAGCGACACGCAAAGGCGATGCGTCATGAGCGACGTTTCCATGCGACTTCGCAATGTCTTGACCAGGGCCGGATACGATACGTCCTCGCGGCTGCCGGAGGAAGCTCGAAGCTTTTTTTTCGAGCGTTCCGGTCTTTTTTTTGCTCAATCGATTCGATCGATCTGCGCGCGGAAGCATTCGGTAATAGTTGGCAGCCATATGGGAAACGCTAAGCCGGATGAAGACGGGAGGCCTCGTACATGTCCGATTCTACTTCCCCTTCGATCCATGCCTTATCGGAGACGGATCGACCGATCGCCGCTGACCTGAAGACAAATAGAGCAATACTGGACGGCGTGCTTCTCCACTGTGCCGATGCCGTATTCCATCCTTTTTCGGCGGGCGAAAACAGGGAGGCGCTTTTGATATATTTGTGCGGACTGTCGGACAAGGCGCAGCTGGAGAAGATGGCGATGGCGCCGCTCATGCGTTTATCGCCTGAAGAAAGCGGAGGCTTGTCCAAGATTGCCCGCAAGCTGCCGATTGCGGATTCTTACGTCGCGACAACGATACGCGAGTTGATCGAAGGCCTTTTTGTGGGCATGCCGTGTCTGCTTGTGAATGGCGAGCCGGGCGGACTTATTCTTAATATGGCCGATTGGGAGAAGCGCGGAATTGAAGAGCCGATGGCCGAGTCGGTCGTTCGCGGTCCGAGGGAGGGGTTCGGAGAATCCCTCGACACCAATATGTCGCTGATGCGTCGCAGGCTGAGGACGCCCAGCTTCAAAATGAAGACGATGACGATAGGCCGGATGACGCGTACAAGAGTGGTCGTCTGCTATATCGAGACCGTAGCCAAGCCATCGCTCGTTCAAGAAGTGATGCGCCGTTTGTCGCGCATCGATATCGACGGCGTCCTGGAGAGCGCGACCATCGAAGAGATGATTCAGGACAAGACCTTCTCTCCTTTCCCCCAGCTGCTCTCGACGGAACGGCCGGATGTCGGAGCTGCTTCGTTGATGGAGGGGAAGGTTATGCTGATGGTCGAAGGCACGCCTTTTGCGTTGATCGCCCCGACGTCGCTGTTCGCGCTGCTGCAGTCACCGGAGGACTATTATCAGCGCTTCATGCTCGGGACGGTCATTCGGTGGCTCCGTTACCTGTTTTTTTTGCTGGCGCTTCTGTTTCCCTCGCTGTACGTCGCGATTTTGACATACCACCAGGAAATGGTGCCGACGACGCTGCTGCTCAGCATCGCGGAGTCGCGGGAGGACATCCCGTTCCCCGCTTTGGTAGAGGCGCTGCTTATGGAAATTTCCTTCGAGGCGCTGCGGGAGGCCGGCGTGCGGCTCCCCAAGCAAGTGGGCTCCGCCGTGAGCATCGTCGGCGCGCTGGTCATCGGCCAGGCCGCGACTGCGGCAGGCCTCGTGTCGCCGCCCATGGTCATGGTCGTGGCGCTGACGGGGATCGCTTCTTTTATGATTCCGCATTATTCGGTGGGCATCTCGATTCGGCTCCTTCGCTTCCCGGTTATGCTGCTTGCCGGCTTCCTCGGCCTGCTTGGCTTGATTCTGGGCGTGATCGCGCTCGTCATACATCTCGCATCGCTGCGATCGTTCGGAGAGCCCTTTCTGGTCTTTTTCCGGCGCGGAGCCAGACATCCCTGGAAAGATACGTTCATACGCGCGCCAATATGGGCGCTGAACGAACGGCCGGCTACCGCGCAGCAGGCGAACGCCGTACGGCGATCTCCAAACGGGCCAAAGCCGCAGCACGGAGGCGGGTAATGCCATGAAGTGGTTCAAGGCGTTCGTCTCGCTGGCTTTATGCATGTTGCTCCCGCTGACCGCAGGCTGCTGGGACCGGCTGGAGATCAACGATATGGCGCTCGTCATGGCGACGGGTCTCGACGAGGAGGAGGACGGGGGACTTCGGCTGTCCGTGCAAATTTTCGTGCCGAAAAAAGCGGGCGGCGGCCAAAGCTTCGGAGAACAGAGCTCGGGAGGCGGAGGCGCCTCGCAGACGATCGTGAAGGAAGCGACGGGAATATCGGTCGCGGATGCCGCATCCCGCTTGCAAACGACTTTGTCCAGAAGGCTGTCGTGGGAGCATAACGAAGTGTTTATCTTCGGCGAGGCCCGGGCGGCGCGCGGCGTCGAGGAGGATATGGATTATTTGCTTCGTTCCCGTCAGACAAGGGAGCGCGCCAACCTGTTCGTGAGCGAAGGCAAAGCAGTCGAGACCCTGCGGCTGATGCCGAACCTCGAGCGGGACGCCGCCGAGACGCTGCGGGAGATGACGAACTTGAAGGTCGGACTAGGCGTCTCGCTGTTCGAGCTGCTGCATATGATGCGAAGTACTGGAAAGGCGGCCGTGCTGCCTTACATTCAGAAGCTGCCCGATGAGCCCGGCGAAAAACCGAACAATACCGTGTCCTATATTACGGGAAGCACCGTGTTTAAAAACGGCAGATCCGTAGGCAAACTGAATATGCGGCTCACGCGCGGCCTGCTCTGGCTTCGCAACGATACGAAGGAAGCGATCGTCACGTTCAAGCCTCAAGGCATGCCGGGCAGCGTATCCTTGCGTATCGTCAGCTCGCGATCCGTGCTTGTCCCGCGCATTAGCGGAGGCCGGTGGAGCGTTCGCGTGAGGGTCAAGAACGATGCCGTGCTCCTGCAAAATACGACCGGAGGAACGGTCGTTAACGAGGCCTGGATACAAAAAGTGGAGCGGGCTGCCTCGCAGAGCATAAGGTCGCGTATCGAAGAAGCGACAGAAGCGGGCCAGCGGCAATACAATGCGGATATTTTCGGCGTCGGCGACCTGTTCCGCAAGCATTATCCGAAGCAATGGAAACAGGCACGAAACGACTGGGACAGCAGATTTAAGGAGATCCGTATCGAGGTGGACGTCCATACGCAGATCAAGCGTCCGGGGATGTCGGACACGTCGGTTCCCTATTGAACGGAAGGAGTCCTCACGCTCATGAAATGGATTATGCTAGCGGGCTCGGTGGCGTTGGCTGCGGCCATGTTCTGGGCGGATGCCAAGGATCTGAAGCGCAACAAGCACGACAAGTGGGCTTACGCAAGCGTACTGGCGGGCGGCGTCGCGTTGTGCGGGCTGCTGCTGCTCGCGCCGGACGTTCCCGGACCAACCGCTTGGATACGTCCTTGGTTCGAGCCGCTCGGGAAGTGGCTGGCTCCCTGATCGGGAGCGCGCAAACGCTATAGGGAGGCGAAAACGCATGGCGGGCAAAGAAAGCATATCGCCGGCGCAAATGGGCGCGCTGCTTTATATGTCCGTCATCGGCACCGCCTTTTTGGTCATGCCGTCCGCTGCGACGGTCATGGCCGGCAGCGATATGTGGATGACGCCTGTATTTGCCGCGATCGGCGGCTTCATACCGGTGTGGGCAGCCATCCGGCTCCATCGGCTATATCCCGGCAAGCATCTGTTTGGCGCCATGGAGGAGGCGCTGGGCCGCATAGCCGGAAGAACGGCAGGCATTGTCTTTTTACTGTTCCATCTGCATATATGCGGAGCTACGTTACGCGACTATTCCGAGTTTATCGCAGGCAATTTTTTTCAGCAGACGCCGCTCGTCGTTCTAATGGCTTCGATGCTGATCGTCTGCGCGATGGCGCTCAAGGCCGGAATCGAGACGCTCGCCCGCTGCGCGCAAATCTTTTTGCCCGTCGTGCTCGCACTGCTCCTGATCAATGTCATCCTGTTGATCCCCGATATGAACGGCTCGGAAATACTGCCGGTGCTCGGCAATGGTCCGCTGCCAGTGGCAAAGGGGATTGTCGTCGTTCAGGGCTGGTTTTGCCAGTTCGTCATGATTTCGTTCCTACTGCCATTCGTTAAAAGCGAGAAGGCGGCCCGGACAGGCTATTGGAGCGTAGCGGCAGCCTCGGCGACGATGGTGCTCATCAATCTGACGGTGCTGTTTCTGTTCGGCATCGACGCCGCGCAGTTTTATTACCCGTTCCTTATGGCTTCCCGGTACATCCGTGTAGCGGACTTTATCGAGCATGTCGAAGCGATGGTTATGGCCAGCTGGGTGCTCGGCACGTTCGTGCGAATCTCCTTGTTCTACTATACGGCGGCGGTAGGAATGGCGCATTGTACCGGTGTCAAAGACGACAAACTGTTCGTCTATCCTGTCGGCTTTCTGCTGGTCGCGTCCGCCTTTTGGGTCGCCCCGAGCATGCAAGCGTTGCTGTCCTTTATTTCGACCTGGGGCAACATTTACATTATGACCGGTTACATCGCTTTTCCCGCTTGCCTGGCCTTGGTCGGCATGGTCCGCCGCGCATCGGCGAAGGAGAGGGCGAACTCGTAATCGAAAAAATTAAATTAAGGCTTTACATTCGCGTACGTTCCCTATATAATCTAATTTATCGTCTTGAGAAACAAAAGCTTTTGATCGGGACGCACATATGCGGTCGTGGCGGAATTGGCAGACGCGCTGGATTCAGGTTCCAGTGGGCTAACCCCCCGTGGAGGTTCGAGTCCTCTCGACCGCACCACCTTTATAAGAACAAGCTCGTATGTTCGCCCTTCGGCGGCATGCGAGCTTTTTTGCATGCCATAGTGCCAAAGCAGCATCGGTCAGTTTTTTGAGCAGCATGTTGAATGGAGCTAAGGCTTCTGAAGGACTATCATAAAGGGGCGATACATATGCACCGATAAGGGAAAGGCGTGAGGCCTCGGCATGAGCGCAAAAACGTCACAGGGCTGCAAGAGCTGCACTTCGAGCGTGCAGATAACGGATGATCAGATCGATCGCCTGTTGTCCAAGATCAAATCGAACGACCGGGTTGACGACGACAAGTATAAAAACAGGCTGGAAGCGTGCGCGAGCTGCGACAGTCTTGCCTACGGCACGACTTGCATGCATTGCGGCTGCCTAGTACGGCTGCGTGCAAGTCTCAAGGAGGGGCGCTGCCCGCATCCTGAATCAGCCGTACGTCAGCGATGGATCGTGTAGATGAGGGGGAAATGAATAGAGCTCCATGCGCATGGCGAGTGCATGGAGCTTTTTATGCGGGTTTACGAAGGAACTGCGAACGATTGAAGTGCGAGTTACGTACGAGCTGCGGGCCTTTTTACGAGCGCGGCTTGAAGCGCAGCGTCGCGACCGAAGCAGCCGCCATCGGGACCAGGTAGTATTGGCCGTCCCGCTCGATACCTTCCAGCGGCTTTGCTTCGACAAGATCCGGCGCATCGAACGTATTGTGGGCATTTATGCCGTCGCCGCTTAATACGAAACCTTCCATCTCGAAGTCTCCTTCGGATCCGCGCAGCTCGAGCCGGAGCTCGGCCGCGTCTGCGGGATGCAGGTTGAAAAGGCTTACGTGTATGACGCCGTCCTTCCGCGAAGCCGTCGCGCCGACATGCGGCAGCGGCTGACCGTCTCCCGAGCCGTAGCTGCCGAATTCGCCATGCAAGGCGAGCGCCTCGGCATCCTGATGGACGGCATACATTTTCAGCACATGATAGGTCGGCGTACGCAGTATCCGGTCTCCTTCGGTGAGCACGACGGCTTGCAATACGTTGACGAGCTGCGCGATGTTCGCCATCTGGACGCGGTGAGCATGCTTGTGGAAAATATGCAAATGCGCGGCTGCGACAAGCGCGTCACGCATCGTGTTTTGTTGATAAAGGAAGCCGGGATTCGTCCCTGGCTCGACGTCGAACCAAGTGCCCCATTCGTCGACGATCATGCCGACGCGGCGCTCGGGATCGTACCGGTCCATGACCGTGCCGTGGCGGGTGAGCAGCTCGTCCATATGAAGCGCCTTGCGCATCGTGAGCTCCCAGTCGGCTTCGTCGAAGTCCGTCGCCGAGCCCTTGGACTCCCAGGTGCCCGGCACCGTGTAGTAGTGCAGACTCAGCCCGTCCATCTGCCCGGCCGCCTTCTGCATCAGCACATCCGTCCACCGGTAATCGTCCGAGTTCGCCCCGCCGGCGATCTTGTACAGCTTGTTGTCCCCGTACTGTCTGCAGTAGGTCTGGAACTGCCTGTACAGATCGGCATAGTATTCGGGCAGCATGTGCCCGCCGCATCCCCAGTTTTCATTGCCCACGCCGAAGTATTTGAGCTTCCAAGGCTTCTCGCGGCCGTTCTGCCTGCGGAGATTGGCAAGCGGCGACTCGCCGTCGAAGGTCATATATTCCAGCCATTCGGACATCTCTTGAACGTTGCCGCTGCCTACGTTGCCGCAAATATAAGGCTCCGCGCCGATCAGCTCGCACAGCCGGAAAAATTCGTGCGTGCCGAAGTGGTTGTTTTCGACAACGCCGCCCCAATGCGTATTGATCATGCGCTTGCGGGTCTCGCGGGGACCGATGCCGTCTCTCCAATGATACTCGTCGGCAAAGCAGCCGCCCGGCCAGCGCAGCACTGGAACTTTGAGCTCCCGAAGCGCTTCCAATACGTCGTTGCGGATGCCGTCCGTATTGGGAATCGGCGATTCCGATCCGACCCACAACCCTTCGTAGATGCACCGCCCGAGGTGCTCCGAAAAGTGACCGTAAATATTTTTGTTAATCGTCCCTGTCGTCCAGTCCGTATGCACGATGGCCTTCAGCATGCGACTACCCCTTCCGAATTGCATCATTAAGATTGCTTGAACGCGGTTTCAGCTTTCATTATAGAAGCTTGAGAAGAGGCAAACCATCGATTATAATATCCAAAAAACTAACCGATCGTGCTTTAGGAGGGGAGCTCATGCTTGAGCTGCTTAGCTGTGGATATCACTACGTCCACCCGGACGGACTCACGATCGACAGGCCGAGAGGGGCCGGCAACTATGCCTTTGTCTTCTTCAAAAGCCTCGCGGAGATCGTCGTCGACGGTCGTTCGATAAGCGTGGAGCCGGGAACGCACATCATATTCGGCCCCGATACCTCGTATTTGTACCGCCATCTCGAGCTGCCTTTCGTCAACGATTGGTTTCATTGCATCGGCAACGATATAGAGCAGCTCCTTACCGAGCTCGATTATGATTTGAATGAACCGGTCAAAGCCGTAGATGACCTGCAGATCTCTAGGGGGGTCATGGAGCTGCGGCGCATTCAGAGCAACGGGGGGCGTCTGGCGGGTCGTATCTTGGACACGGAGCTTCGCGGATTTTTAATGAAGCTGGCGAATGCGACGCAAGCTGCGCCTCTTCCGGAAAAAGTGAGCGGTTATTACGGCGCATTCGTCGATCTCAGGAGTGCCCTGTACAATGCGCCGCACGAGCGGACAACCGTCGAAGAGCTGGCTGCTCGGGTCAATATGAGCAAATCTTATTTTCAGCACTCGTACAAGCAGTTCTTCGGTGTGCCTGTCATGACCGATATGATCGCAGCCAGACTTGAGTACGCCAAGTATTTGTTGAAAAACAGCAGGCTGTCCGTATCCGATGTCTCGGATCTATGCGGCTACGACAACGATACCCACTTCATGCGCCAGTTTAAAAAGTATGTTCGCGTTACGCCCAAGCACTACCGCCATGCAAGCGATGCAGCCGCACCCGACCGTAGTCCAGTGTAGATCACGACTCTAGCAGGGCTTCCGTTCACGACGCAAGACGATGGGAGGCATTCCTCGCCGAGGCTACAATGATAGAGACAGAGCCGAGGGATAAGGGAGGAAGCGGGATGAACGGCAGTACGCGAGTAGAAGCGCCTGGCCTCGTCGGGGGAGCCGGGGCGGGCGCGCGGTTTACGGTCAGGCAAAGGGCATGGCTATTATGGGAGCGGGTCGTCTGGCTCGGAATGGAGTGGCGCAGCGAAGACAAGCTCGATTACGGCATGTGCAAGCTGCTCGTCAAGCGGTATTCGGGCGAACCGATTATCTGCGCGGACGGTACGCGGATCGAGGCAGGCGACAGGATCGGCGAGCTCCATCTGGACAATTGGCAAATGCTGGAGCTGTCCGGTACGGTAGGCTCGGATCGAGCCGCTCTGAAGACCGCCCGGCTGGCTCGCGCTTCGCTAAGACGAATCGCAGAGGCTATGGAAGGCGACCCGAAGCTGGCCAAGGTCAAGGGGCTGCTGGGCACGACACTGCTCCATCGCGGTCTCATACACGGAATGGGCTTCGAGTGCCGGCCGATGCCCTCGCGCACGATGGAGAGATGGACGGCCGTCTATTTGCAGACGCTGCTCAGATTTCTGCATCCTGCGGGCCGGCTCCGCACGCAAGGGAGCAAGGACAAGCTCGTACCGATGCAGCTGATCCACTCGCGTCAATCGCTCAAGCGATCGATGGGCGGCTTCAAGCCCGCCGCTTCTTAAATAAAAGTATGATTCGATTCCGGAAGCCTTGAAATTGAAAGGCTTCTTTTTTTCGTTTTCGACACGAATGCCTATTTAGGCGCATATGTAGGAATATCGAAGCCATATCCATAAAATAGTCGGTTCGGGTCGGATTCGCCGCAACCGTGCGGACGAAGGAGGATGACTGCCATGAGTATGCCTACGATACCGCATGAGCCGTACCGGCCCAGCTTGGACCAGGTCGTCGTGGATCTGCTGAAGTCGATCGCGCTGGAAGAAACCGCGCTCGCGCATCTGCTCAATGCGGAGGCGGAACAGATGCGGGCGCTCGCGCACCAGGGACAACACGCCGCTTCCCATCGCGCCAGATGCGAGCTGATGGCGCAAGCAGGCCGACAGTCGGTCCGGCTGCTGGACGCTGTGGTCATGAAGGAATGGCTGCTGCTGCGCAAGCTCGACAATACACTTGACCTGTACCGGTCGGAGCATGGCGACAAGCGCTGCGATCCGGGCGGCCATGACGATGACGATGAATGAGGACGCGTTTTTTTCCTCAGACATCAAAAAAACAATCCGCGCTGCTTGCTTGCCAGCTCATCGGGAGCTGGCTGAAGCGCTGGACGGCTACCGGAGGGCGCTGAGCGCGTTAAGGCGGGCTTCTCATCTGGAAGGTGCTTCGACGGTATTCGACTTAAGCACGTCGCAGGCGTCCGTCGGGCAATTAAAAGCTTTGAACGAGGCGGTCGCGCACCGTTACGATCGTTTGATAGGTTCGCGCAATGCGGCTGCCGTTCATGAATCGGGGCCGCGCCTCATCCGAAAAAGAAGATTTCCCGCGCCTCCTTATTTGGTCAGCGTCACGTACAGACCGAACAAAGAAAAACGCGCGCTCTACTCCATATAAAGGGGGTGGGACGGTTGAGCAAAAAGCTGCTCTCGCTTTGCATGATCGTCCGGGACGAGGCGCACACGCTCGCACGGTGCCTGAACAGCGTTAAAGGGATCGTAGACGAGACGATCGTAGTGGACACCGGGTCCCGGGACGACACGGCAGCCGTCGCGCGCGCGCATGGCGCCAAGATATACGACTTTAAGTGGACGGGAAGCTTCGCGGAGGCGCGCAACTACAGCTTATCCAAGGCGACGGGGGCTTGGATCTTGTGGATGGACGCGGATGAAGCGCTGGAGTCCGGAGACGCGGACGATTTGCGCCAAGTCGTGAGATCGTCTAGCAGACAACGGCTGCTGTATACCGAGACGCTACATTATATCGGTTCCGGCCGACCGGACCCCAGGCGGGCTTATCGGATGGCGCAGCACCGGGTGTTCCCCAGCGGGAGCGGCTACGCATTCGAAGGCGCGATTCACGAGCGGCTTAGCAGAGACGGTGTGCCGGCAGCTGATGACGCGATCTCCCTGATTCCAGCGACAATCCATCACTTTGGATATATGGACGACATCCGGCAAAGGAAAAAGAAGCGCGAACGAAATCTGCTCATGCTGCAAACGGAAAAACGAAGCGGCCGCTCCGACCCTTGGACGGATTATCACATCGCAGGCGAGCTTACCGGCGCAGGCAGCTATGAGAATGCTTTTGCAGCTATCAACGCAGCGATATCCGGAGTATTACAGAACGGACAGCTGCCGCCGATCGCGTTTTACCGGCTGAAATACGCCATCTTACTCGCCTCAGGAAGCGAACGGAGCGCCTCGCTCGGCATCGATCGCGCGCTGACGTTGTACCCGGACGATGCGGGCTTGCGTTTTTACAAGGGTGTCATTTTATACCGAAATGGACAATATGGCGAAGCTGTTGATGCGTTCAGGGATTGCCTGGCGCTAGGGGAGCGGTGCGGTCCGGAGCTTACCGAGGCGGGAATCGGCAGTTTCCGCGCTTACGCGTTTATGGGAAGATGCTTTGAGCTGTTAGGCGACTCTGTAGAAGCGGATGCGGTATATGGTCGGACTGCGGCAATACATGCCGAGTACGATAAAGCAATGAACCGGTTGTCGCAGATTGAGGCGGGGAGGAACGAGGCATGAAGCGGCATGGCGATCGGGAACAAACGAATCCGGCAGAATGCGCGCTGGAGCGGCAGATCACTGTCCTTTTGTCATCGCTGGCCCGTGAAGACATGGCGCTGGCGCATCTGTTGAACAGTCAAGGCGAATTGGCTGATCTTGCAACTTCCTCTTTTGCTGCGAGTCGCATGGATTCTGTCATTTCCGAGGATCGCCTGCTGGCGGTTCGACGTTCGGTGTTGGGCACGGTGCAGGAGACGGTGTCCAAGGAAGTTCTGCATCTTATAAAGTACGATCAGATCCTGGAACGATACGCCGGCGGCATCTGCGGGTCCCGGATGGATCGGCATCCATGACCGGAGGGGAGCCGCATGTCATTTTCCGATATCCCCAACATCACCCCGTCCGCCGCGCAGTCCCGCGAGGAAGCGCTCAACCTGCTGCTGGCCTCCATCGCCTATGAAGAGTTGGGACTAAGCCATATCATTAATGCGGAAGGCGAAAAGCTCCAATATGTGCTCGGCACGCTGCCTGGCGCCAAAGGGCCTGCGCCAAATATTGATGAACTTCTAGCTATTAATGAGAGCATTCGCAATACGCTGCGGGAAGTGACCCAGACCGAGCTTGAGCTCCATGGCAAGCTGGACAGCGTGCTCTCGATTCCGATCTCGCAAGGCGCGACCGGCGCCACGGGACCGGCTGGCCCGACGGGGCCGGCAGGCGGCGTGCTGCCCGGTTCTTTTTTGTACGATGTAATCGGTCCGACCGGATCGGCAACGGTAGGGGCCGGCGAGAAGCTCATATTCGAATCCGACACGTTGGATATCGAGGTCAGGCAAGGCTCGGCAATCGTGCGGATCGAGAGCGCGTCTCCGGCAACCGGGGCGACAGGCGCGACAGGGGCCACCGGCGCGACTGGAATTACTGGAGCGACGGGCGAAATAGGCGTTATGGGCTCAACCGGGGGTACGGGAACGACAGGAGCAACGGGAGTCACTGGTGAAACAGGAGCCGCTGGCGTAACCGGATCGACAGGAGCCACAGGTGCGACTGGGGAGATTGGCGCAACTGGACCAACCGGTGCCACGGGAGCATCGGGAGTCACTGGGTCGACCGGAACTACAGGCTCTACTGGAGAAACGGGATTAACTGGTATTACAGGTGCTACAGGCTCAACGGGGGAGACCGGCCCGACTGGGGAGACAGGTGCGACCGGACTAACTGGTACCACGGGAGAAACGGGGGCTACAGGAACAAGCGGATCGACAGGAATAACCGGTGCGACTGGAGAGATTGGCGCAACTGGACCAACCGGTGCCACGGGGGCATCGGGAGTCACTGGGCCGACAGGAGAAACAGGAGCAACTGGCTTAACCGGATCGACAGGGGTAACTGGCGCAACGGGAGCTTCAGGCGAAACGGGTGCAACAGGAATTACAGGTGCTACAGGCTCAACAGGGGAGACCGGTCCGACAGGCGAAACTGGTGCTACAGGATCGACAGGATCGACCGGACTAACTGGTACCACCGGAGAGATAGGCGCAACTGGGCCAACCGGTACCACAGGAGCATCGGGAGTTACTGGACCGATAGGATTAACAGGAGCAACTGGCTTAATCGGATCGACAGGGGTAACTGGCGCAGCTGGCGCAACCGGAGCTACAGGAGAAACTGGATCAACAGGTGTTACTGGTGCCACAGGCGAAATGGGTGTAACTGGCCCGATAGGGGCAACTGGTTCAACAGGAACTACTGGCCCAACGGGAGCAACTGGTTCGACCGGGTCGACCGGAGCAACGGGTGCGACTGGGGAGACAGGTGCGACCGGACTAACTGGTAACACGGGAGAAACGGGGGCTACAGGAGTCACCGGATTGACAGGAGCAACGGGCGAAACAGGAGCTAGTGGCTCTACTGGAGAAACGGGATCAACAGGTATTACAGGTGCCACAGGTTCAACGGGGGCGCCCGGTCCGACAGGTGAAACTGGTGCGACAGGAACCACCGGATTGACAGGAGTAACAGGTGCGACTGGAGAGATTGGTGCAACCGGTCCAACCGGTCCAACCGGTGCAACAGGAGCCACGGGACCGACCGGAGAAACTGGCGCAACGGGAGTAACAGGTGAAACGGGTGCAACCGGCCCGACGGGAGCAACTGGACCAACCGGTGCTACGGGAGCTACAGGAGCCACGGGACCGACCGGAGAAACTGGGGCAACGGGAGCTACAGGCGAGACGGGTGCAACCGGCCCGATGGGAGCAACTGGCTTAACCGGATCGACAGGGGTAACTGGCGCAACGGGAGCTACAGGCGAAACGGGTGCAACCGGAGCGACCGGTGCGACCGGACTAACCGGTGCTACTGGAGCGACGGGAACTACGGGAGCAACAGGATCAACGGGACCGACCGGAGCAACTGGGGCAACAGGGGCTATAGGTGAAACGGGAGGAACCGGCCCGACGGGAGCAACTGGATCAACCGGTGCTACGGGAGCAACAGGATCCACGGGGCCGACCGGAGCAACTGGGGCAACGGGAGCTACAGGTGAAACGGGTGCAACCGGAGCGACCGGTGTGACTGGACCAACTGGTGCCACTGGAGCGACGGGAACTACGGGAGCTACGGGATCCACGGGGCCGACCGGCGCAACTGGGGCAACGGGAGCTACGGGCGAAACGGGAGCAACAGGATCTACGGGACCGACCGGAGCAACTGGGGCAACAGGAGCTACAGGTGAAACGGGAGGAACCGGCCCGACGGGAACAACTGGACCAACCGGTGCTACGGGAGCCACAGGAGCCACGGGACCGACCGGAGAAACTGGGGCAACGGGAGCTACAGGCGAGACGGGTGCAACCGGCCCGATGGGAGCAACTGGCTTAACCGGATCGACAGGGGTAACTGGCGCAACGGGAGCTACAGGCGAAACGGGTGCAACCGGAGCGACCGGTGCGACCGGACTAACCGGTGCTACTGGAGCGACGGGAACTACGGGAGCTACAGGATCAACGGGGCCGACCGGCGCAACTGGGGCAACGGGAGCTACGGGTGAAACGGGAGCAACAGGATCAACGGGACCGACCGGAGCAACTGGGGCAACAGGAGCTATAGGTGAAACGGGAGGAACCGGCCCGACGGGAGCAACTGGATCAACCGGTGCTACGGGAGCAACAGGATCCACGGGGCCGACCGGAGCAACTGGGGCAACAGGAGCTACAGGTGAAACGGGTGCAACCGGAGCGACCGGTGTGACTGGACCAACTGGTGCCACTGGAGCGACGGGAACTACGGGAGCTACGGGATCCACGGGTCCGACCGGCGCAACTGGGGCAACGGGAGCTACGGGCGAAACGGGAGCAACAGGATCTACGGGACCGACCGGAGCAACTGGGGCAACAGGAGCTACAGGTGAAACGGGAGGAACCGGCCCGACGGGAACAACTGGACCAACCGGTGCTACGGGAGCCACAGGATCCACGGGTCCGACCGGAGCAACTGGCGCAACGGGAGCTACAGGCGAAACGGGTGCAATTGGACCAACCGGTGCCAGTGGAGCGACTGGAACTTCGGGAGCCACAGGATCCACGGGTCCGACCGGAGAAACGGGTGTAACGGGAGCTACGGGCAAAACGGGTACAACCGGAGCCACAGGAGCAACCGGACTAACCGGTGCGACAGGATCCACGGGTCCGACCGGCGCAACTGGGGCAACGGGAGCTACGGGCGAAACGGGTGCAACCGGAGCGACCGGTGCGACTGGGCCAACCGGTGCCACGGGAACTACGGGAGCTACAGGAGCGACAGGATCCACGGGTCCGACCGGAGAAACGGGAGCAACGGGAGCTACGGGCGAAACGGGTTCAACAGGAGCCACAGGAGCAACCGGACTAACCGGTGCGTCAGGATCCACGGGTCCGACCGGCGCAACTGGGGCAACGGGAGCTACGGGCGAAACGGGTGCAACCGGAGCGACCGGTGCGACTGGGCCAACCGGAGCGACCGGTGCGACTGGGCCAACCGGTGCCACGGGAACTACGGGGGCTACAGGAGCGACAGGATCAACGGGTCCGACCGGAGAAACGGGAGCAACGGGAGCTACGGGCGAAACGGGTTCAACAGGAGCCACAGGAGCAACCGGACTAACCGGTGCGTCAGGATCCACGGGACCGACCGGAGAAACTGGCGCAACGGGAGCAACAGGAGCCACTGGAGCAACCGGCGCAACGGGAGCTACGGGCGAAACGGGTGCAACCGGTGCGATTGGTGCGACTGGACCAACCGGTGCCACGGGAGCTACAGGAGCTACAGGAGCGACAGGATCCACGGGGTCGACCGGAGAAACTGGTGTAACGGGAGCTACGGGCGAGACGGGAGCAACCGGAGCCACGGGAACTACGGGAACTACGGGAGCGACAGGATCCACGGGTCCGACCGGAGAAACTGGGGCAACGGGAGCTACGGGCGAAACGGGTGCAACCGGAGCGACCGGTGCGACTGGGCCAACCGGTGCCACCGGAACTGCGGGAGATACAGGAGCGACAGGATCCACGGGTCCGACCGGAGAAACGGGAGCAACGGGAGCTACGGGCGAAACGGGTTCAACAGGAGCCACTGGAGCAACCGGCGCAACTGGCGCAACGGGAGCTACGGGCGAAACGGGTGCAACCGGAGCGATTGGTGCGACTGGACCAACCGGTGCCACGGGAGCTACAGGAGCGACAGGATCCACGGGGTCGACCGGCGCAATTGGCGCAACGGGAGCTACGGGCGAGACGGGTGCAACCGGAGCTACGGGAACTACGGGAACTACAGGAGTAACAGGATCCACGGGCCCGACCGGAGAAACTGGCACAGCAGGAGCTACAGGTGAAACGGGAGCAACCGGCCCGACGGGAGCTACAGGAAACACGGGGCCGACCGGCGCAACTGGGGCAACGGGAGCTACAGGCGAAACAGGAGCAACGGGTCCGACAGGGGGAACTGGTTCAACAGGAACAACAGGCTCGACGGGTGCAACTGGCGCAACCGGAGCAACCGGAGCAACTGGTGCGACTGGCCCGACCGGACCAACCGGTGCCACAGGCGTAACCGGGGCTACAGGAGCCACCGGGTCAACGGGTGAAACGGGAGCTACAGGCGCAACTGGCGCAACAGGCGTCACCGGAGCTACAGGCGCAACCGGCGCGACCGGCGTCACCGGCACTACTGGTGCCACCGGCGTAACCGGCGCCACGGGCGTAACCGGGGCTACAGGAGCAACCGGAGCAACCGGCACTACTGGTGCCACCGGCGCAACCGGCGCCACGGGCGTAACCGGGGCTACAGGAGGAACCGGAGCAACCGGCACTACTGGTGCCACCGGCGCAACCGGCGTCACCGGAGCTACAGGTGCCACCGGCGCAACCGGCGTCACCGGAGCTACAGGTGCAACAGGCGCAACCGGAGCGACCGGCGTCACCGGCACTACTGGTGTCACCGGTGCAACAGGCGCCACGGGCTTAACCGGGGCTACAGGTGCCACCGGGTCAACAGGTGAAACGGGAGCTACAGGCGCCACCGGTGCAACCGGTGCCACGGGCGCAACCGGAGCCACTGGGTCTACCGGATCCACCGGTACGATCTCGACTGACGGCTTTTCCGGCTTCATCCCGAACCTCGCGTCGATCACGACGAGTTCGCAGCTGACCGGGTTCACGGTGGCGAGTCCGTATTTTACGACTGCGGGGTTTAATCCGACAACGGGCAACTATACGGTGCCTACCACGGGTCAATACGCCATAAAAGCTACCATTAACTACAGCACAACGGCCGCTCTGACCATATCGCTGGGAGCGGGCATAAACCCTTCGTTTTACGTCAGGCGGACCACGCCGACAGCGACGACGCTGATTACCGGATTATTTCCGATTCTGAACGTCAACATTGCGCTTCTTCTTACCCTCAGAGCAATCCTCGGTAGCGGCACGGTCACGTTGGCCGGGGATGTGCAGCTTAACGCAGGAGACGTTGTCGGCTTGTTCTACGACGCCAACGGGTTGACGGCGTCATTAAATCTAGGCGGTTCGACGGCCGGAATCGTATGGTCTATGCATCGCTTGACCTAAATGGAACGTCTGTCTCCTAAAACCTGGCGGCGCACACAGCGTCGTCAGGTTTTTTGACACAAATTATTTATATTCGACAGAAGGGAGTGCAGGAAATATGTCGAACTATGTAGTATTCATCCTTCAGCAACTAGACTCGGTAAGTGTGGTGTAAAATGAAAAATAAGCGTAATCGGTATTTCTCCAGCCCCTCGTTCGCGGCTATCGAAAAGCAGCGGCAGGTTCAATACGTGCGATGGTTCATATGGACGTATTGGCTTGTGATCGGCGCCCACTTCTTGGCCCAGCTGTTTTCGTATCTTTTCCTTCCTTACGAGGCTAGTGCAAACGAGTTTTATTTGCATATCCTGCTTTACCCCACGCTGCTCATGAGCGGTGTCACAGCATGCGCCCACTTCATTCTTTTCAAGGCCGGACGTTATTCCTTCTATTCGATTTTCCTCGCGGGAACAATTATCTCGATGATTATCGTCCATTTAAATATGGACATACGAATTATCCCTGCCATCATGCTGCTGCCGATCTTTGCGTCGATTTTGTTTTTCAGGTTGAACATGACCTGGTTGACGGCAGTCTTGCAGGCCGCGGGGTTCGGAGCTTTATACCAGTGGGATGCAGGGTTTCGTTCTTTTGTTACCGCTTTTGACTTGATCGCCATCATTCTGTTTTTTGTGCTCAGCACGATTGCCGCCAGCTACATCATTATCAGCGGACGCGACCTCGTCTTCGATCTCGAAGCGGCGATGATCGCCCAACAGCAGCTGCTGGTGGAAAATACGGTCATGTCGCAGCGCTCCAAGACGGACGCATTGACGAACCTGTACAACCATATGTCCTTCCATGAATTTTACGAGAAGGCGATGGAATTCGCGGACAGAGGCGCGCCTTTTCATCTGGCTCTGATCGATATCGATAATTTCAAGTCGATTAACGATACTTTTGGCCATCGCGTCGGCGATACGATTCTTGCGAACGTCGCGCGCGTGATTAAGGATCGCATATCGCCGGCCGACATCGCATCTCGCTACGGCGGCGAGGAGTTTGCCCTGCTGCTATTCGAGCAGTCGTTTGAGGAGGCGTATGCCTTGGTGGACCTGATCCGATCGGAGCTGGCCAAGTCGCCGCATCCCGAATTGGACGGCAGAGCCGTGACCGTAAGTATCGGTTTAAAAAGCTATGCGAGTCCGTATACCAAGGAGAAGCTGTTCGAGGACGTGGACGCGCTGTTGTACGAAGCCAAGCGGACAGGGAAAAACAAAGTGGCTTCCGTGGCGCTCGCCGTCTGATTCCGATAAGAGGTCTTTAACTTTTAATTTTCAAAAGTCCTTCGTTCTGAATAATGACATGGACCCGAATGTTGACTTTCATGCGCGGGTAATAATTCGATCTCCAATTTTTCAAGTTGTCGCGGGAGAGTTTGTCGCGGAAAAGCTGTCCCAAACCTAGAATATCGGCCTCGTTCGTTTGGGTCGATCGGAGCATCGACTGAAACCGCTTAGACAGCTGTTCGTCGAGCTCTCGCTTGATTTCGGACTCGGAAGGGGTCCCTACGGTTTCAAGTACGGTAACTTTTAGATGCAAGAGGCAGTCGATGATCGGCTTCCCGTTTTTCAGACTGCTGCTTTGGGTCAGCCGGTCGGATACGACCTTGACCGTTGCGCGATCCATCACCTCGATTTTTCCTTGCGTTCCCGTTCCCTTGAACAAATTGTACAAAAGCGACTCTTCCGAGCCGATGGTACCCACCATCTTCCCTTTTTTGATAACGGCCGCGCCGGTGCTTTCAATGGTTGTCGTTTGCCCGGGCTTAAGGGTCGGAATGACGACGTCCCGCGTATACGAGTCCATGCTGCGGAATACTTCCCAAATTCGGGTTTGCACGACTTCCGGCGACCAGCCTGCGTTTTTTTCAAAAAAATCGTAAATCTCCGTGCCGCCGATTGTCGAAGAAGTTTTCAGCTTGTCAAAAAGCGGCTCCAGACTTCCGTCGCTTATTGCAGCATACGTTTTATTCGGAATGTCCCGCGCCCGCATGAAGCTCTCTATGCTTTGTCCCAATCCCTTTTCCGCCACGGAACGTTCGAATATGATGACCTTCAAATGGAGCAAATCGACTTTGTTTTCCATATTTTTATTGATTATATCCAGCACTTCATTGATGGTATCTCCGGTTTCTGAAACGATTTTTACGCCAGGTTGACTCTGACTGACATCCGGAATCAGAAGCAGCACCGTGTAGAGGTTATCCGCCTTCTTGACACCCATGACGATCGGCAGGGAACGATGATTGATGTCTTTAATGTCCCAACACCCGCCTAAGAACAGGGTTGCTGCCAAAAAAACGGTTAATAATGCAAGCCGCAAAGCGCGTTTCTTCATTGCCCGACGGCTCCTCTCCGGTGGCGGACAATACCCAGCGTCAAAGTCGTGAGCGGAATGACGATGGCCGCATACAGGCGGAGGTACGTGTTCCACCACAACAGTTGTTCGATGGCGCTCCAGTTCGGCACGAGCATGCAAACGATAAAAACCAAAATCGGCAGCAGCACGCTTGCCACAGATACTTTAATAAAAGGCAATCCTCGCTTCAGCAGCGACAGGGTTGTCCACATCACCAGCGCTAGAAACAAAATGACAAAGCATAAAAGACTGATCATGAAAAAGATCGTGACTCTGTCGAACATGAGCCAGCTGACATCCACCGTATCCACCGCCATTATGAAGGGGAACGGGAATTTGGACGCGGTATTTTCTCCGAAAGTCAGAATCGGTACATAAACCGAGAGTAAAAAAAAGGGAAGCAATACCAAGCTGAACCATACGATTTTGCGACCTTTAAACGGAATTTGAGCGGGGATAAAACCTAAAAACAAAAATCCGCCGACAAAAGCGAATAAGCTCTGCAAAAAAGGGCGCTTCAATAAATAGGAGAAGGAAGCGACTTCGCGATCGATTACGGGAAGTGCGTAACGCCAATCCACATTTTGAAAAGATAAGATGAGAACGAGAATAAGGAACGGGGAGAACAGTAGGGCTACGAGTACGCCGGTCCGCATAAGCGGTTCAATGCCCGATAATGAAACCAGGGTGCTTACGATCAGGAAAAGCAGCATGATCGTCCAGATCGGCGTTTCGCTCAAAAAAATGACGGATACGATCTCGGCGTATGCGCGGATAGCAATAATCATGATCGACAAAAAATAAAGCGCCAGCGGGAGCAGCATAATGTATGCGAAAACTTTGCTGACGCCGGTAAAGATGTCGATTACGTTTTGAGACGCGAAGTAGCTTAAGCCTTTTAAATAGATGCCGATCAACGTAAAATGGATGGCAAATCCGAACAGTACGGCACTCCAGTGGCCAACGGAAACGCTGGCAATAATGTCCGCCGGATACAGGAAAAAAATGAGGCCGAAATGCGTGACGAGATAGATCACAACGACCTGGCGGCTCTTATCCATGGCGGTCTCCTGCTTTCCAGCGTGATAGATAAGGGAATCCGAAAGTATTGACATAGCCGAGATACGCGCAAACGACCAAGATGCCGACAAACAGGCCCAATACGCCGAACATCGCCGACATGAACAGCAGCAAGTACTTGTAAAGCCGAATAGACGTCGCATTTAGGAATCCGATAATCGTGTAGTTTGCGATCGTCGAAGCCGCCAAAATAATAATAAGGATGTTGCTCACCAGCTTGGCTTGCACGACGGCTTGCCCCAGAGTGATGCCGCCGACCATGGTGATGGTCGGACCGATCGTTTTGGGCAGACGGATGGTGGATTCGAGCGTTAATTCAAGCACGAGCAGCAGGAGCAGCGTCTCGACTAGCGCCGGATAAGGCACGCCTTCGCGGCTGCCGGCAATCGACAACGCAATCTCGATCCGCAACACCTCCGGGTTGACCGATACGAGCGCGACGTACAATCCGGGTAGCAAAATATTGACCAGCACGCCGAGGACGCGGAGGATCTGGAAGGAAAGACGGAAAAACGCAGGGAAGTTGCGATCGCTTTGCGAGACGAATAAGTCGGAAACCAAGCTGGGCAGCATCAGCGCAAACGGAAACCGGTCAAGCAGCAGAATAACCTTGCCTTTGTTCAGCGATGAGGCAGCTTCCTGGGGGAGCTCGGTCGTATTGTAACGGGTGATTAGCGTCCACTTTGTAAATCCGAGCAGATCGGATAATGCCTCCAGATCGGGAATGTCCCGCTCCGGGTAGGCTTCGAGTTTCTCTACGATGGCTTGCACGAGGCGATCGGGTGCCTGCCCCTTTACATAGAGAAGAACCGTCCTTCTGCGTTGTTCACTTCCCAACGCATAGGCTCGTATTCGCAGCTTGTCGGAGGATATGTGTTTTTTTAAGAGCCCGATATTCGTATCGAGATCTTCGTTGAAGGCGCTGATGGCGCCCCGAAGCACGTTTTCCGTCGTCGGAGCTTCAATGGGGCGGGACAACGTCCGCCTGACCGGGACCAGCCTCATGCACCGATCGCCCGTGTTCGAATAAACAAGGAGATTGCCTTCGGCAATTGCATTCAATATCTGGTGCTCGTCCGGATCGTTCATCGGAAAGCCGATTCCGCTCTCCGGTTCGAACAGCTGTCTATCCGCAGAGGCGGCGTTAAGGGCCAATTGTCTCAAAAAGACGATCGTTTGCGGCAGATCGATCTGAGAATTGTAACCGGCCAGTACGACCGGTTGGTAGGCCAAAACAGTAGGGTGCAGGAACAGATCCGAATCCAATTCCTGTCTCGACATCAAAAACGCCGGCAGATTCATGCGTCACGCCCCTCGCGATAATTTTCCAGTATCCCCTTAAAGGAATCAGGTAAACGCGCGAAGTGAATTAGGGGGCGCTGACGCACTGAGACTGCCGAAGCGTTAGTGGTGAGAATTAGAATTCGAAGAGGCTGAGGATGTTCTGCGTTGCCTGAACAGTGCGATGCCAACGTAAACCCAAGCAGCGAAGGCGGCAGCTGTGACGGCCAAGGATGCGATAGCATAGCGCTTATAGGTCGGAGAACGATCGAAGTGCGCGTTCCCGAGGCGTTGCTTCGCTTGTTTCATCAGCGCGAGCTGAAGCTCCGGGTTGTTGCTCATACCGCCTGCATTCAACCGAAAACCGTTTGTCTGTCCCGGCTTGTTCAGACCGCTCTTGACGGTCAGCGTCACGTCGATGCCGCGCTTGCGGCAGATCTGCAGCAACGACTCGGAGAAAGCGCCGTACGGGAAGGCGAGTACGTGATTGTCTTCGCCCAGCTCCTGCTTCAGCACGTCGTTGGCCTGCTTCAGATCCGCATCCACCCTCGCTTCATACTCGGTCTGCGTCTCTCTGCGTCCTTTGTCCTTCAGATAAAGCCGGCTCGAGAGGGCGGGCTCCGGGTGCTTGCCCCGCGCGTCCGTCGGCGCGTAATAATGAAGATTGTAAGTATGGCTGTAAAAGTCGATGCCGCTGCGGTGCATTTCTTTAACCTGGTCCCAGTTCAGCTTCTCTACGCCCGGCATCTTCGGATTGCCGACCGTGCCTACGATGAGGAAGCTTGTAGCCGGCGCTCCATATCTCTTAAGCAGCGGATAAGCGTACTTATAAAAAGACTCGTAACCGTCGTCGAACGTCAACAGGACTGCATTTTCGGGCACGGGCCGGTCGTGCAGAATAAAGTTGCGGTACTGACTCATCGTGATCCAATGAAAATTGTTGTCCTTCATCAATTGAAGCTGTCGCTCGAAGTTGCTTGCGGACAGCGAGTGGACGTCCGTCGGGGATGGCGAAACGTCATGATACATGAGCACGATCACGCGGTTGCGATAATAATGTCCGTCGGGTTGCGCGTTGCCTGCCTTCAGGCCGGGGTAGGGCGAATAATCGACATTTGCATGTTCCCCCGCGACGACTGCAGGGCGGGCTGCACCGTAGAACGTACGTTGGATAAAAGGAAATCGGCTATGGTAGGTTTGAACGAAGAATAGACAAAACATGGCGACCGACAAAAGCAGGACGACCGACAATGCGATAAACCGCGCTTTTAAAATCATGGTGCATCTCCTCGCGTAACCGGTCGCTTGAGATTGTGCGACCGGTTGATGGGTACCCGTATAAGACGACAAAGCCCGCCGATAAGTTACCGAAAAAAAAGCTTTACTTTTGTTGGACAGGCCTATATAATCTAATTTATCTTCTTGCGGAAGCAAAAAGACAAGACAGATATGCGGTCGTGGCGGAATTGGCAGACGCGCTGGATTCAGGTTCCAGTGGGCTAACCCCCCGTGGAGGTTCGAGTCCTCTCGACCGCACCACCCTTATAATGAACGAGCCCCTGAATTCGTCCCTGCGACGATTCAGGGGCTTTTTGGATGATCGGACGCATCTTGACTCTAGAGATCGAGCGCTTAGATCGAACCGATCGTCGATCTCATGTCGAACAGCCGAATTGAAGGGCTTTTCCGGACAAAGGAAAAGCCTCTTCCGCCATGTGGTCAACAATCCATAGTTGAGTCAAGTTCATGTTAATAGTATGATTACTCGAGTATAGGGATGAACGGCGATAAGAATTAAAGGGATGGGGGACGACTTGATGAGCGATAAAACGGAAGTCCCCAATAAGGAATTGGAGACTCACGAACCTGCGAATCGACGTGTACGCGCCGACGCGCAGCGCAACATCAATGCTTTGCTCCAGTCCGCGATGACGGTGTTCGCGACTTCGGGCGTGGACGCGCCGGTGCGCGAGATCGCCGAGAAGGCCGGCGTTGGCGTCGGCACGGTTTACCGCCATTTTCCGCAGCGCTCGGACCTGATCGTAGCCGTCTTCCGCAACGAAGTCGATACTTGCGCGGATACAGCGGCCGATTTGTCCGCCAAGTATGAGCCCGCCGAGGCGCTGGCGCGATGGATGCAGCGATATGTGGACTTCATTGCGAATAAACGCGGACTCGCCTCGGCGCTAGGCTCAGGCAACCCGGAATACGAAACGCTGCCTGCTTACTTCGAAAAGCGACTGAATCCCGTGCTGAGAAGCTTGCTTGATACCGCGGCGGCTGCCGGTGAACTGCGCGCCGACGTCGAGCCGTATGATTTGCTCCGGGCTGCCGCGAGCCTCTGTACGGGAATACACAACGGCGATGCTAAGTTTACTCGGCAAATGGTCGCTCTGCTCGTAGATGGGCTGCGCTACCGCGCAAGCGCTTCGGCAGACGCGTCCTCCTAGCGCTTGTCGCTCCGATCCGGCTAGAAGTAAATCCGCCGCCGCTCAGAAAGGCAAATGAATGGGTTTGCGTCCTTCGCAACCCGATTCATTTGCCTTTTTCTGTTCGACATCAATTGTCAGACATAACGCGTAGCAAGCTCCTTAGCGTTTCATTTCCATTCGACTCGACCGAGCGGATGCGATGCGTCCATCAACGCTTCACGGGCTTCAGTCCAGGCATGGTCCTCAGGGTAGAGCGCGGTGCGGAGATAGGCCAAGGTAAGCGCCCGCAGCGCAGCCACGCCTTCGGGGTTCTCGTCCGTCGTATCCTTGGCGTTGTATGCGTGGATGCCGCCGAGCGAGTGCTCTGCCCCGAAAAGCGTGAGCAGGCTTTTGCTGCCCGGGCTCAGGAAATACGGATCGGTGAACCAGTCCGGTCCCTGAGTGGACAGTAGGGACTGGTCATGATCCCCCGCGACCACAAGGGTAGGCGTGCGCATATTTTCGAAGCTGGGGTGCATGAAGGGGAAGTGCTGAGCCGCGAACGGACTCAAGTCAGCTCCGCCCTTGCCGGGCGTGGCAAGCAATACGCCCGCCTTGATCCGCGGGTCGGTCATGTCTTCTCCCGGTACTCCCTCGGGATCGAGGACGCGCGCGCCGAGCAGCATGCTCGCCGTCTGGCCGCCCCAGGAATGTCCGGCTGCGGTGATTCGCTCTCGATCGAGACGCCCACTGAGGCCGGGAACGGAAGCTTCAATCAGATCAAGCTGGTCGAGGACGCGTATCATGTCCTCGACTCGGATACGCCAGATCAACGGCGTGCGCGGATCGTCCGGCGGAAGGTTCAGCGTCCTCGAGTCCAGATGGGTGGGTTGAATGACTGCGAAGCCATGAGAAGACCAGAAATCGACCAATGGGTCGTAGCTTCCGAGCGACTGGCCGAAGCCGTGCGAGAATATAATAATTGGCAATTCGCTCCCACTGGCTGGCGCAGACACACGAACCTGCAGATCCTCGCCACGGCCCGGGGCCGATAGGATGACCGGCTTCACCGAGACGACTGGCGTTGGTGCGCTATTCTTGATTTCCATCTTGCACGCATCTCCTCTTTTTACATCGGATGGGGTTCGTCGCCTTGTTACATGTCATACAAACGTAAGCGGAACGATGTTCCAATTATAAACGGAACAAAGTTCCGTTTGCAAGTGATCCAAAAGCAAATATTAATCCACCTATCTAATGATAATCGGCATTTTGGGATGTCGACGATTTGACTATAATAGAAGAGGCTGCGATCATCTCTAATGCTGGCCGCCGAAATAAACGAAATGGAATGTGAAGCGCCTGTCCATAAGAAGGGGCTTTTTTCTATTCATCTGACGTAAGCGCGGACGAAAGGGTGGAACGAGATGAAAATACTGGTCGTCGACGACGAGCCGAGGCATCGCAGAGGCATGGCAAAAATGATTCACGCCCTGCGGCCCGAAGATCAAGTGCTTGTCGCGAATGACGGCGCAAGCGCCCTGGCGCTCGTCAGGGCCGAACAACCCGATGCCGTGTTAACCGACATTCGGATGCCGAATCTGGACGGGCTTTCGTTTCTGAAAATACTTGAAGATGAACGTCTCCAGACCAAGGTTGTCATGATCTCGGCTTATAATCTGTTTGAATATGCCCAGACTGCGATACGCCATGGGGCTTACGATTATCTCTTGAAGCCGGTGGAGGCCGAGAAGGTCGAGAATGTGCTCAGCCGCATCGAAGAACAGCTGGTCGAACAATCCCGGCAGCATTCGGAGGCGGAAGCGTTAAAACATCGACTGAATCTCACTTCCCCCGTCTATCGCAACCGCCTTCTTATGTCCTGGCTGAATGAAAGTTTGACGGAAGCGGAGCGGAATGAGCTGGATGCGCTCTCGTGGATTCACGGGAGCGGCACGGTTGTTTTCACGGAATTCCGGATCGAACCCGGACATCGGGCGGAATGGGATAAAACGGCATGGCTGCAGCGTTTGGAGCAGGCATGGTCGGCATTCGGCGAAGCGAGCACATTCTCCTTGAACGTGTTGGACGAGGAACTGTACCAGGCGGTTACGATCGTCCGAACGTCCCGGTCAGCCCGAGCAAGCAAGCATGAAATTCGTCGGACGGTCGCCTCCCTGGGGGCGGCGTGGGCCGAATACGGACAGCTCTCCCATGGCGTGGGCCCGGATTGCCGATGCTTATGGACGGAAGCGCCTCAAGCTTACCGCGCAGCGCAAGCGGCCCGGCAATACAACTTCCATGATTGCTGGAACGGCCTTATATTCCATGATGAGCTTCGTCCGGTCCGGGCACCCTTGCTTCTTGACGGGGAAAAGCTGTACGAAGCGCTGCAAGGAAGCGATGCGCAACTGGCCGTAGAGATGTGCCGGGATTCGTTTAATCAGCTTGCCGCTAACGGCCATGCGGCGCCCGATCAGATTAAACAATGCGCCGCGCTTACCCTGATGAAGATCAAAAGCAGAATTCGCGATGATGTCGATCGGCAAATTGGAAACGTTCTCACAGAATCGGCTTTAAAAGAGGTTCCCTTTTGCCGCACCTTCAACGATTTGATGGAGATACTGGAAACTCGACTCCGAGAGGTGCACGATTCGATCGGGCAGTCTCAAGCGGACAAAAGCGAAAGGGTCGTGACCGCGTGTCTGCAGTGGATACGGGAACATACGAAGGAGGAGCTGACGCTTGAGCGGGCGGCCGAGCACTTTTTCTTTAATGCGTCCTACTTCAGCACGCTGATCAAAAGCCGGACGGGAAGGACGTTCTCCGAGCATGTCACGGAGACCAGAATGCGGAAGGCCAAGGAGCTGCTGGCCGCGAACAGGCTGAAAATATACGAAATCGCCGCCGAGTGCGGCTATCAGGATACGAAATATTTTTGCAGGGTGTTCAAAAAGCAATACGGCATGTCGCCGGAAGCCTATAAACATACTTCGTTGCCGCAAAGGAGCGGCGAGGCATGAAAATGACCTTCCGCTCCCGGTTGTTGGCCAGCTATATATTCCTGATTGCCGTCCCGCTGATCGTGCTGGGGACGCTATTCTATCGGACGGGCCTGCGCGTCGTTACGGAACAAGCGCAGAAGAACGTCTACGAGATCGTCAAGAAAAATAACGAAATTATGGACAACAAGCTGCGGATCATCGAGCAGAACAGCGCGTCCATGTTCGTAGACAAAGACTTGTTCCGGGTTTTTAATAGCTTGAAGCCGGACAATAAGGCGGATCTGCTTGCCGCCGATCGTCTCGTGTCCGATCGGCTGCGCGGCTACTTCTCGCAGATGGACGACGTGTACGCCTATCAGCTGTGGACATCCTATTTTACTTTCGGTCAGCCGCTGCCCCAGGGCGATCCGACGCAATCGGATATTTATCGTGCGGCACGGCAGGCGGGAGGCAAGATGGTCTGGTACCCGACCTACGATTTCGTAAAGATGTTCGACCAGGCGTACTTGACGAAGGGGGCTTTCGACTTTCGCTATCTGTTCTCCGCGACGCGGGTCCTTGATTTCTCCTATTTAAGCAACACGACGCTGGAGAAGCTGGATGCGAACGTAGAGCGGCCCGTGCTTACGATCAACTTCAAAGCGGACGCATTAAACGCCCTGTACGAGAAAAGCATTCCCGACGGCTCTCATTATTTCGTGCTCGATCCGAACAATCGCATCGTCGCCGGCAGCGAGAATGGCACAATCACGCAGGTTTATTCGGACGATTGGGTGAGAGCGGTACAGCGCGACGGCAGCGGCACGCGGAGAATCAAGCTCGAAGGCGTCAATACGATCGTCTGCTTCGATCGCTCGCAGGTTACCGGTTGGCTGTCCGTCGTCTTGACGCCCGAATCGACGCTCGCCGGCAGTCTGGTTCCGTTTATCCGTACCTCGATCACGCTGATCGCCGTCATCATGGGAATCGTCTCCCTTCTATTCGCTTATTTTATTTCGGGCCGAATTACGAATCCGATCAAGAAGCTGCTCGGCGCGATGCGGTCGGTGGGCGAAGGGGATTTTCAGACGCAGGTTGCGGTCAGCACGAACGACGAGTTCGGCATTTTGCTCCAGCGATTCAATCGAATGAACGACCGGATCCGTTTGTTGGTGTCGGAAAATTACGAGATCAAGCTAAAGGAACAGGAGGCCGAGATCCAGGCGCTGAACATGCAGATGAATCCTCATTTTCTATACAATACGTTAAATGTCATGAACTGGACGGCCATCGAAAACGATCAGAAGGAACTTAGCAAAATGCTTGTCTGCCTGTCGAACATGCTGCACTATACTTCGCGGAAGGAATGGGGAGCGGTTCATCTGTCCGAGGAGATCGAATGGATGAAAAACTACTTCTACATCATGTCCGTCCGGTTCGAGGACAAGTTCACGGTCAGTTACGAGATCGATTCGGAGGTGTACCCGTACAAGCTGCCGAGGCTTCTTTTCCAGCCGTTTGTCGAGAACGCGATATTGCACGGCTTCGACCAGATCGAATCGGGTGGGCGCATTCGCATACGCGGCTGGATCGAGGAGGGCACGCGTCATTTTGAGATCGCGGATAACGGACGGGGGATGAGCAGCGATACGGTTCATGCCATCCTATATCGGGAATCGTCTTCGGTCGGCATCAAAAATACGATCGCCCGTATCCGAATGACTTACGGCGAAGCGTATGGAATCACCATCGACTCCGCCCAGGGCGCCGGAACGAGAGTGACCGTCAGACTTCCCCTTTAAACACCCAAACGAAGTCCACCATTCCAAATTGGCTCGGGTTATGTAAGCGCTACATCCGAACTTATAATGAAAACATCATAGACTGCAGCTATGAATCAACAAGGTTGAAATCGAAAGGGGTCCGGAAGATGTCTCGACAAAGGAAATCGTTATCCGTTCTGCTTGCGTTCCTGATCATGCTCGTTACGATACTGTCCGCGTGCTCGAAGTCCGACTCGAACGCCGGAAACGGCAGCGCCTCCTCCCCTGCCGGCACAGCTCCCGGCAGCTCGGCTCCGGCCGGCACGGCCAGCGCGGCTCCAACAGGCGAAGGATTGTCGAACGAACCGATCACGCTTCGCATGACGGTATGGGGAGCGCCGGAGGAGGTCGCCGCCTATAAGGTGGCCATCAAGAAGTTCGAGGACAAATATCCGAACATCACCGTTAAGCTTCAGCATATTGCCGCCGACTATGACACCAAACTGACGACGATGGTAGCAGGCAACGACGTGCCGGATATCGCGCAGATGGAGTCCGCCAGCATTGCGTTCCCGCTTGCGGAGCAGGGCAAATTTTACAATCTCCAGGATTTTCTCTCATCGGACACGGAGATCAATGCGGACAGACTGGTTCCGAACATTACGTATTCGCTCGAGCCGGGCAATGTGATCGGCCTGGGACCGGGCCCCGAGTCGTTCGGCTTGTTTTATAACGAAGATATTTTCAAAGATGCCGGCCTGACGCCTCCGCCTGCCAAAGCGTCGGAAGCATGGACATGGGATGAGTTCATCGAAGTCGCCAAGAAGCTGACGATCGACAACAAAGGCAGGAATGCGCTTGATCCGGCCTTCGATCCTAAAAACATCAAGCAATTCGGCGTGAACTTTCCGACGTGGTGGGGAGGCTACAGCAACTTTATTTTCTCCAACGGCGGGGACTTCATCTCCGAAGACGGGAAATCGTTCGCGCTGAATCAGCCGGCCGCGGTGGACGCCCTTCAGAAAATCGCGGATTTGATCAACGTTCACCATGTCGCGCCTTCTCCAGTTCAAGCGAAAAACATTCCGGCTCCGAACATCGCGCTTCAGACCAAAAAAGTGGCGATGGCTATTGACGGGCAATGGGTCACCGCGGGATTGGCGCAATCGAAGTTCAATTTTAACGTCGGCGTATTGCCGATCATGCAAAAACCGATGACGACCGTCGTAAGCGGGATGTTCTCGATGTTCAAATCGACCAAACATCCGAAAGAGGCCTGGGAGCTGCTGAAGGCGCTGATGGACCCGGAGTCGTCGATCGACCTCATTACGGCCGGCACGTGGATGCCCTCTTATCGGGACTGGTATACGGATCCGGCATTGCTCGCCAAATGGACGGAAAACCTCGATTCCCGGCCATCGGGATATAAAGACGCGATCGTTGACGTTCTGTTGAACGACAGCCACCAGACGCCGACGGGCTATGTGAAAAACTTCAACAAAATCATGGACATCGTAAATCCCGCTTTGGATAAAGTGTGGCTCGGTCAACAGTCCGCGCAAGAAGCGCTGGATGCCATCGCGGCCAAGGCGCAAGCGCAGGTGAAGGGCCGCCGCGACGTGAAGGAATAAGGTTTCAGACAAAGCGTTCATCAGGGGGAGGACGGCGTTCTTGATCAGGATCGCCGTCTTCCCGAGCGGGAAGCTTCGAGATCGGAGGCAGGCATGAGAAAAGGGCTATTTTACGGATTGTTGTTCACTTCGCCCGCCATACTCGGGTTTATCATTTTCACATTGGGTCCCATGATCGCCAGCTTGGCGCTGAGCCTGACGGATTATAACGTATTCAAAGCGCAAACCGCATTCGTCGGAATCGATAATTATACGAAGCTGTTCTCGGGTGAAGACGAACTGTTCTATAAATCGCTTGGCGTAACTTTCTACTTCGTCGTTTTGCGGGTCCCTGCCGTTATTATCGTTTCATTCGTCATTGCCCTGCTGCTTAACTTGAACGTCAAGGGAAGATCCATCTTCCGCACGATCATCTACCTGCCCAGCATCGTGCCGGCGGTCGCGTCGGCGATGATCTGGATGTGGCTGCTGAATCCCGATCTGGGCCTGATCAACACCGTTCTCGGTTGGCTGCATTTGCCGACGGGCAATTGGCTGTACTCGGAGGGCAGCGTCATCCCGTCCGTCGTCATCACTACGCTGTGGGGGATCGGCGGGACGGTCATCATTTTCCTCGCGGGGCTGTCGGGCATTCCCAAGCAGTATTACGAGTCGATCGACGTGGATGGCGGCGGGTGGTACAGTAAGCTGCGCCACATTACGATTCCGATGGTCACGCCGACGATTTTCTTCAATACGATTATGACGATCATCGGATCTTTCCAGGTGTTCAACGAGGCTTATATATTAACGCAGGGCGGACCGAACAATAAGAGCTTGTTCTATGTATTCTATCTCTGGCGAACAGGCTTCCGGGATACCGAGATGGGATACGCGTCCGCGCTGGCATGGGTGCTGTTCGTCATCATCCTCATTTTCACCTTTTTTGTATTTAAAACCTCGAAGTCATGGGTGCATTACGAAGGAGGGGAGCGTGCGTGAGGCAATCTAGACTGGCGCTTACCGCAGGTTATACGGCATTATTGCTGATCTCGGCCATGTTTATCGTTCCGTTCCTTTGGTTGCTGCGAAGCTCGCTCATGAACCTGTCGCAAATCTTCACCATGCCGCCGGCGTGGATTCCAAAACCGTTCCAATGGGACAATTTTCATCGAGCGCTAACGGTTCTGCCGTTCGGCACCTTCTTTACCAATACGCTGATCATCGTGGCCGGCGTGCTGATCGGCACTGTACTGACGAGCAGCATCGCGGCGTTCGGGTTTTCGCGCATTCAATGGAAGGGAAGGGACGCCGTATTCGGCATCCTAATGTCCAGCATGATGCTGCCGGCGGCCGTCACTCTGATTCCCAGCTTTCTCGGCTGGAAAATGCTCGGCTTCTACGACACCTTTTACCCGTTGATCGTGCCGGCCTATTTCGGCGGCGGCATCTTCAATATCTTTCTGCTGCGTCAATTTTATTTAACGATTCCGCGGGATTTCGACGAAGCGGCCTTCGTGGACGGCGCGACTTATTTTCAAATTTACAGGAGCATTATTTTGCCGCTCAGCCGCTCGGCCATTATCGTAGTCGCCTTGTTCAGCTTTCTGGGCTCGTGGAACGACTTCATGGGACCGCTTATTTATTTGAAAAGCGACAGCCTGTTTACCCTTGCGCTAGGCCTGCAAATGTTCCAAGGCTCCTATTCCGCGCAATGGGATCTGCTCATGGCGGCTTCGGCGGCCGTCGTGCTGCCCTGCGTCATCGTATTTTTAGTCGGGCAGCGCTACTTCCTTGAAGGGATTACGCTGACCGGTCTTAAAGGATGAAATAACGAAGGAAGGAATAACCCGAATGATACCGACAGAAGCACCGCTTTTGAATTGGCAGGGCGTTCCTTTTACGAAGGTGACGATCATTGATCGTTTCTGGCGTCCGCGTCTTGAAGTGCTGAGCAAGGTCACGATCAAAGCCTGCCTGGAGCAATGTGAAAAAACCGGGCGTATCTCGAACTTCGCCAAGGCTGCCGGTCTCATGGACGGCGAGTTTGAAGGCATCTATTTCAATGACTCCGATGTGTACAAAGTGCTGGAGGGCGCAGCCTATCTGCTGATGTCGGATCGGGATCCGGAGCTGGAAGCGGAGATCGACCGGATCATCGAGCTTATCGCCGCCGCGCAGGAACCGGATGGCTATTTGTGCACCTACTTTACATTAGTTGCGCCGAAGAGCAAATGGACGGATATGGAAAAGCATGAGATGTACAACGGCGGTCATTTAATCGAGGCGGCGGTTGCGTATTTCGAAGCGACGGGCAAACGCAAGCTTCTCGACGTCGCATGCAGGATGGTTGACCATTACGATCGCGTATTCGGTCCCGGAAAGCGTCACTGGGTGGAAGGACATGAAGAAATCGAACTGGCGCTCGTGAAGCTGTATCGTGTCACGCAGGAGGAGCGTTATTGGCGGCTTGCGCTTTGGCTGCTGGAGGAACGCGGTCACGGTCACGGAAAAGGCGAGATATGGGATAAAGAAGAATGGGGGCCGGCCTACTGCCAGGACGACGTTCCGGTTCGCGACATCGAGAAGGTGACCGGGCACGCCGTCCGCGCCATGTATCTCTACACGGCAATGGCGGACGTCGTCCACGCGTCGGGCGATCCGGCCTACGTGGATGCCTTGCATCGGGTATGGGCGCATACGGTGGAGCGCAACATGTACGTGACCGGCGGGATCGGACCTTCCAAACACAATGAAGGCTTTACCTACGATTACGATCTTCCGAACGAGTCGGCCTACTGCGAGACTTGCGCCGCCATCGCGATGGCGTTCTGGAATCATCGGATGAACCTGCTGTTCGGCGACGCCAAATATGCCGACGTAGTGGAGCGTGAGATGTACAATGGCGCTTTAGCCGGCATCTCGCTCTCGGGCGACAAGTTTTTTTACGTCAATCCGCTGGCGTCGAAGGGCGGCCACCACCGCGTAGAATGGTTCGGCACGTCCTGCTGTCCGACGAATTTGGCCAGATATTTGCCTTCCATCGGCCAGTATGCCTATGCCAGGACCGACGACGGGCTCGCCGTCAATCAGTTCATGAACAGCGAAGCGGAATTCGAGACGGGCAGCGGGCTTGTCGTGAAGCTGAAGCAATCGACGAACTATCCGTGGGACGGCAGGATCGAGCTTGCGGTTCACCCTGAACGAGAAGAGAACTTCGTCATTCGATTGCGCGTGCCGGATTGGTGCAGAGGCTACAAGCTAAAGGTCGGCGGCGAGAGCCACTTTGGAGCCGGTGCGTTGACGGACCGCGGCTATCTGATCGTGGATCGCAAATGGTCGCAGGGAGACGTCATCGTCCTTGAACTCGATATGCCCGTAGAGGTCGTTCGCGCCAGGGAGGAGGTCGAAGCCGATCGCGGTCGCCTTGCCATTCAGCGCGGTCCCATCGTGTATTGCGCAGAGCAAGCCGACAATCCGGATTTGACCTACGATACCTTTACCCTTTCTGCCCGTGAGCCGCTGAATATCCATTACCGGCCGGACCTGCTTGGCGGCGTAACCGTATTGACGCGCCGAGCGGAAGAAGGAAAGCCTTGTATAATGATTCCTTATTATGCGTGGGATAACCGGGAAGAAGGCTTTATGGAGGTGTGGATTCGAGAGGCGGAAGATAGGCGACTGTATCTCTATTAACGATCGACATAAATTTGCTTTCCATTTTAAAATGGAGGGATTTATGTGATGAAAATAAAAATGTTCAGTTGCCGAACGGCGACGTGCTTGTCGGCTCGCGATCGGTCATATGGGGGACCTCCTAAATCATATCCCAGCGGGTGTCGACGGATTACGGCGTCACCTGGGGCAACGAGATTTGGGTCGCCTGGGATTCGAACAACGCGGCCGCAAGACCCGGCATGCCTGTGTGGACCAAGATGAACATTGGACAGTATATGGTCGTCTTTGAAGTATGCGGGACCGACAACTGCAACATTCATTACAAAACCTCGATGGATGGAACGACCTGGTCAAGCGGGATCGGCAGAACGATCCCGGGCCAATACTCGGCGCCCTTCTTGCTCTCGTTGCCCGACGGTCAGCTTGCCGTTACTTCCAACAGCGGAAATCTTTCCTTCAGCGACGACTACGGCACTTCGTGGTATTTAAACGGAGCTGCGCCCTGGACCCCGTTCGGCAAGGCATGGAGCAGCCTTTATATGACGGGCCCAAGTGAGATCGCCGCCATGACGAGCGTGGACCAGGGAAGCTATCGAAGCAACATTCAGTTGAAATTCGGCACGTTCGTAAGTAAAGGTTATGTGAAAAACGCCGGGTTCGAGGAAAACACCGGTCAAACGCCAATCGAGGACGGCAGCCGCGTGGCACACCCGAAAGCGGACATTCGCGACCCGGAATCCGACGTGCGACAGCGATGGCTGTAGCAGGGGGGAACGGCGCACTTAAGAAACAAGCAGGTTGAAACAAAATAACGCCATGCGCACTCGAAGCGCATGGCGTTATTTGTACGCAATCAGTAAGCACGGTCATTTATGAACGCGGCTTAAAGCGCAAATTGTATTTGAAAGGCGGCCAGAACATCGTCAATTTTCATGTTATCTGCAGTAGGTCCGTTCAGCATCCAATGTCGGGCGGACATTTTGTACACATGACCTTGCTGTACGGCAGGGATCTTCTTCCAAACAGCTAGGTTTTCGACTTCGGTCAGTTCATCAAGAGCCGCCGTTGCTTCATCCTCGGAATCGAAAGATCCGCCTGCTGTTACGAATAAATAGTCCGCACTCAAATCGGGCAGCGTTTCAAGCGATGCTTCAATGCCCCAACTTCCTTCTTCCTCTTTTTCTTGCAATTTCGCCAGAACGGGATCCAATGTCATGCCTAAATCTTTGTAGGCAATGCTTGTATAGGAGAATGCCGGGAAAAATAGTTGAACATCTTTATTCGACGGTCGAATAAAAGCTATCGTTCGATCAGCTCCAATTTTTGCAATGATAGCCGCTTTTGCCTTGCTCAGCTTTTCATCGTAGGCTTGGATAATGGATGCTGCCTTGTCTTCGCGGTTAATGGCCTCGCCGATGGCGATTATGGAGCTTCTCCAGTCGCTCCGATCGTAGACGATGGTTGGTGCGATTTTGCTTAGCTGATCGTATGACGCTTGGTCCGATGCCAAGAGATTGGCAACAATTAAGTCAGGCTTGGAGTCAAGAATGGATTCAAAATTTATACTGCCGGGCGTATAAACGGACGGAATCTTTTTTTCCTGTAATCTATCATACAAATATTGTCCCTTCAAGGACTGGGCATGTACCATTGGAGCATCAAGTGCCAGCATAATGTCTTCCAGCCCGTTCACGGCGATACGCTGCGGGTTGTTCGGAATTTCGCTTTTTCCCATCAGATGCTTAACGACCTTGGTCTGCAATTGGTTTTGTGCAACAGTCGTTGATGTCCCGGACGCGACAGCCAGATCGGTCGAACCTGTTGAATTTGTACAGCCGCCGAACAGCAATGCCATGCAGAGCAGCATCACTGTGCCAACCGACATTTTTAAATCTTTCATCATCGTTAAATCTCCCTCTGGTTCGAAATGAGAATCATTATCATTATATTGGCGGCTGTTGTGACGGACAATGGCTTGGTCTGAACGAAAAAATGGACTTTTCTGAACTGATTTTTCCGTTGCCAATGATCTGAAGCGCAGGGGAGGCAAACCGGTTTGTTTTTTGAACACACGACTGAAATAGTAGACATCCAGATAACCGATGCTTGATGTAATTTCTTGCAGCGTTGCCTTTGTCTCCGACAAAAGTCTGATGGCTTGTGCGATTCGGATTCTGGTCAAATATTCTATCGGCGTCGTTCCTCGTTGCTGCTTGAACAAACGGGACAAGAAGCTAGAACTGCAGCCTAGCCGTCCGGCAAGCCCTTCAACCGTAATGGGCTCCGAATAGCTTTCCTCTATGTAGCGCATAGCTTGGGACACCAGGTCGACTCGCACCGCAACCTTCTTTTGCGCAGCCATCTGACCAAACAATTCGGATGCGAATTGATAAAGTACACCTTTTGCATACAGCCTATCCGGCAGATTATACTTGCTCCAGCTTTGCTCCATCGTCTGGATTTTCATATGAAGGGCAAGCGGATCATGAGGGACGAATTCATATTCCATGCGGAAAGGGTTGCTGTACTTCATCAGCCGATTCAGGTAGCGGTTTCCGGAAAAAGCCATCAGCGCCTTGTATAAAACAAGATAGTATTCAAAGTTATCCTCGGACGAGAATACATCCAGACGCATCCCTTTACCGCCATGAAGCAGATGAAAACCATTGACGGTATAACCGTTTCCGTTCAGCAATACCTGTCCACGCCCACGCGTCATCCATAGAAAAGCGCTGGAGGGCAGCTTGTAATTGCGAAGCTCGTCTCCTTTGGCCATTTTCTGATGTCTGATATCGAGCAGCTTGACGCTGGCTTCGTTCCACAGCAATAGACGGTCATTCCAAATCAAATGAATCACTTCCTGATCATGGCGAGTTATGGATCTATATAAGGCTGAGCCTCATTATAACTGAAAATGATTCTCAATGTTGCGATTTAAAGTTTGAATGCATCAATTGGATTTATTGATTAGTCAATCGCTTCCATGGAGACGTACAATGGAATAAAACCTACTGAATTAATAGGAATATAGGGCGAATAGGAGAGAAACGAAATGGCGAATCGCAGGCAGATCAAGTTCGGCGCGGCGCTTCATGGCGTAGGCGGCAATGTAAGCGGATGGAGGCATCCCAAGATTCAAGCGGATGCAAGCGTCAACTTCGAGCTTTACAAGAGCTGGACGCGCAAGGCCGAGGAGGGCAAGCTCGATTTTATTTTTATCGCCGACGGCTTGTTCATCAACGAGAAATCGATTCCGCACTTCCTGAATCGCTTCGAGCCGATCGCGTTGTTAAGCGCGCTCGCTTCGCAGAGCGCTAACATCGGACTTGTCGGGACGTTGTCGACGACCTACAGCGAGCCGTTCACGGTCGCGCGCCAATTCGGCACGATCGACAAGATCAGCGGCGGAAGGGCCGGCTGGAACATCGTCACCTCTCCGCTCGAGGGGACGTCAGCCAACTTCAACAATAAAGCGCATCCCGAGCACGACCAGCGCTACGAGATCGCGGCGGAATATCTGGAAGTTACGAGAGGCCTGTGGGATTCCTGGGAGGACGACGCCTTCGTTCGCGACAAGGAGACCGGCGTTTTTTTCGATCCGGAGAAGCTGCATACGCTGAATCACTCAGGTCGTTTTTTCTCCGTCCAGGGGCCGCTTAATATCGCGCGTTCTCCTCAAGGCCAGCCGGTTATCTTCCAGGCGGGATCGTCTGAGGTCGGTAAGAACTTCGCCTCGAAGGAAGCGGACGCCATCTTCACCGGACACGAGACGATCGAGGATGCGGTCTCTTTCTATAATGACATCAAGAATCGCGCGCGCGCGTTCGGCCGTTCTCCGGATGAAGTGCTCGTGTTCCCGGGCATCGGACCGATCGTGGGCGAGACGGAAGCGGACGCCGAACGGAAGTACCGGGAGATCGCCGAGCTTGTCACCGTCGAAAAGGCGCTGGAGCACCTTGGCCGGTTTTTCGAGCACCACGATTTCAGTCAATATCCACTGGACGAGCCGTTCCCGGACATCGGAGAGCTGGGGCGCAACAGCTTCCAGAGCGGCACCGACAAGATTAAGGCGGATGCCAGGGCCAATGGCTGGACGCTGCGCGAAGTCGCACTGCGTGCGGCGACGCGGCGGAGCGAATTCATCGGGACGCCCGCGCAGGTGGCGGACCGGATTCAGCAATGGTTCGAAGCCGGCGCGGCGGACGGGTTCATTTTGTTCGAAGCCGTTCCCGGAGGGCTGGAAGATTTCGTTGACCTGGTCGTTCCGATCTTGCAGGAGCGCGGATTGTTCCGCACGGAATACGAGAGCGACACGCTGCGCGGCAATCTTGGCCTGCCCTTCCGGGAAAATCGGTATGTGAAGGAGAGCGCCGGTATCGGAAGCTGACAAGCGAAGGAAAAGGCGCTGCGACACCGGCTCTCCAGATGAGGCGTATCGGAGAGCGATAACGAACAGGAGGCGTCGCATTGCCCGATTGGAAACGCAACATGTATCTGCTTTGGTGCGGCCTGTTTATCAACGGCATGGCGGCCACGCTATCCACGCCGTTCTACCCTTTGTTTCTGCGACAGGACCTTGGCGTATCTGAGCATGTCGAGACGTGGGCCGGCGTCGCGATCTCCATCAGCTTCCTGGTGAGCGGCTTATGCGCGCCGTTCTGGGGCTCGCTCGCGGATCGCTTCGGCAGCAAGCCGATGTTGATCCGTTCGGGAATCGGGCTCGGACTCGCTTTTATCGCCAACGTCTTCGTCTTCGATCTGATCTCGTTCCTGGCCGTTCGCGTCTTCCAGGGCGTCATGGCGGGCTTCTATCCGGCATCCATGACGCTGGTCGGGACCAATACGCCGGAGAAGCATGTCGGGTACGCACTTGGCGTCATGTCGACCTCCACTGCGGCAGGGAGCATCATTGGCCCGCTGGCGGGAGGCTTAATCAGTACATGGATCGGACTGCGGGGATGCTTCATCCTCTCCGGTGCGCTCATGATCCTATCCGCGTTGGCCGTCATCGGCGTCCGGGAGGCCAACCGACGGCGCGATACGGTCCGAACGACCATTCGGCAAGACTTGCGGCAGGCGGCGAAGACGCCCATGCTGCTTCGTATTTATGGCATCATCGTAGTCGTCACGGTGTCGACCTACATGCTGGAGCCGCTGCTGTCACTCTATGTCGTCGAACTCGGCGCGGACGAAAGCGATGCCATGCTTAGCTCGGGGATCGCATTCTCCGCTGTAGGGCTGGCTACCGTATTGACCGGCGCCTTCTGGGGACGAATGGGCGGGCGTTGGGGTTTGGGGAAAACGCTGATCGTCGGCCTCGTAGGCGGCGGGATCGGCAGTCTGCTGCAGCTGCTTGTTCCCGGCGTTGCGGCCTTCACCGGCTTGCGCTTCGGCTACGGCCTTTTTTATGCGGCCGTCTTCCCGTCGCTTAACGCGCTGATCGTGCGATTCGCCGACAGCGACTTTCGGGGAAGAGCCGTGAGCCTCAGCCAATCGGCGAACATGCTTGGCTTCGTCCTCGGACCGATGCTCGGCGGCATCGTAGGCAGCGCCTTTGGCATCTCGCTCGTCTTCGCGTTGACCGGGGGCGTCCTGCTTGGCGCGGCCTGGTTCATCAAGGCAAGCCGATTCGACCGGGCAGCAGTTGCGCGAACGGGCATGGCCGCAGGTGAGTCTGCGAATGCTGCCAATTCAACGTAAATTGTATACAAATTAGGCCAGCCCAATCGTCAAGAAAAATGACGATTGGGCTATTTACCATCAAACATGACCAAATGGCCGGGCTCAATAGCAGCGCCCAAGAGACGCTATACAGAGCTATTTTGCGGAACCGCGTCGTCAATCGAGCGAAAGAGACGCTGTACAGAGTTATTTTGCGGAACCGCGTCGTCAATCGAGCGCAAGAGACGCTGTACAGAGTTATTTTGCGGAACTTCATTCAATCATACGGCTGCGTCTTACATCTTGATCGACCCGCTGGAAATGCCTTCGACGAAGTTGCGCATGAGCAGCGAGAACAACAGCAGCAGCGGAATGGCGGCGAGCAGGTAGGCGGCCATCATGCCGCCGTAGTCGCTGAGGCCGTAGTTGCCGGCGGCGGCCTCGAACGCGACGAGCGCCATCGTGACCGTCTGGTGGGCACGGTTCAGCAGCAGCGAAGGCAGGAGGTAGTCGTTCCACAGGCTGGTTATATTGATGATGGCGACCGTCGTGCAGATCGGTACGGAGAGCGGCAGCACGATGGTCGAGAAGATACGGATGTTGCCGGCGCCGTCGATGCGAGCGGCTTCGAAAATCTCGTCCGGCAGCTGCTCGAAAAACGTCTTGAGGACAAAAATGCTGAACGCCTGCCCGCCGGCGATATACGGCAGGATGAGCGCCAGATAGCTGTCGCTTAAGCCGAGCTTTTTGATCTGCAAATAAAGCGGAATGAGCGTCAGAAAGCCAGGAATCAGCAGGAGGCCGAATACCAGCAGGAACAGCGTGTTTTTAAGCGGGAAGCGCAGCTTGGAAAACGAGTAGGCGCTCATCGCGGAGAAGGCGACGATGGCGACGACGCTGGCTGCAATGATGATGGACGAATTGTACAGCGACAGGCTGATTTTCTCCCAGGCGACGCCGTAATTGCTCCATTGCAGCGCCTGGGGGAAGGACAGCGTGCTGGACGCGAATTCGAGCGGCGTCTTGACGGAGTTTTCGAGGATAAAGTAAATGGGCAGCAGGTTGAACACAAGCAGCAGCAGCAGCAAGAGTTGCCCCGCTCCTGGCAGGCGGAGAGCGCGCATCGGTTGGACCTCCTGTCCTCAGGTATCGGATTTGACCAGCTTCATGTTGACGAGCGTCAACAGCAGGATGACGACGAACATGACCAGCGCAATCGACATGCCGTACCCGAACTCGCCGTTGACGGTAGAGACGTTGTACATGTGCAATATCGGCACGTAAGTGGAGTAGCCGGGACCGCCGTTCGTCATGATGAGCGGCGGAATGATGTTCTGCAGGCTGCCGATCAGGGTCAGGATGATGATCAGCCGCAGCTGTGGGAAGGAAGAAGGGATGTCGATCCGCCATACGCGCTTCCAGCCCGTTGCGCCCTCCAGCTTGGCCGCCTCCAGCACCTCGGTGGAGATGCTCTGCAGACCGGAGTAGAAGATAAGCAGATTAAACGCGCTGATCCACGGGAATCCCATCAGAATGATCGAATAAAGCGCGATATTCGGATTGCCGAGCCAGAGCTGCTTCAGCGAACCGAGTCCGACCAGCTCCAGCAGCTGATTGATGGCGCCGTCCCCCTGGTACAGAAAACGCCACAGCAATATGGTGACGATGCCGGGAATGACGATCGGTACGACGAACAGCGTCCGGTAAATGTACTGCGCGCGCTCGCGCTTCAGCTGGAAGATCAGCTCCGCGACGAGAAACGGCGGCACGACGGCCAGTACGATCGACAGAACGACCCAGATCAAGGCGTTGATCGTGGATTGCCGCAGCACCTCGTCGCCCATCAGGCGGACGAAGTTGTCCAGTCCGATATAACGCGGCGCATTGAAGCCGTCCCAATCGGTGAAGGCGCCGATCAGCGCCTGGTAGACCGGGTAGTACATAAACCAGAACAGGAAAATAAAAGTAGGCAATATAAAGGCGTACCCGGTCAGCGCGGTTTTCAGCTTTGCTTTTCCGGTCATGCGGCATTCGTCCTTTCCTGGCTTCCGGGGATGAAAAAAAGGGGAGCGCTGCGAAACTGCGGCCCCCTTTTCACTGCATCCGCGCAGCGCCTTAGTATTTTCCGAGATCGACGCTGTTTTTGGATTGGTATTCCTTGATCGCCGAATCCAGCTCTTTTTGCACGTCGGAGGTGGCTTTGGCAAGATCGATATTGCCGCTCAGGTAGAGGCCGAAAATGCGCTGCATATTTTTGTTCAGGTTCGGGGAGGAGCCGCCGACGCCGAGCGCCTTGAGTTCATTGGACGCCTGGTTGGCGAGCTCGGTCATGCTCTCGGCAGGCTTCGTGTCCGGCCAGGTCGGTACGAAGGTGCCGTGCTCGTTGACGATGCGCTCGACATTCGCCGGCGTGCCGACGAATTGCAGCCAGTCGATGACGGCGGCTTGCTTGCCGGCTTCCTTCATCGAGGCGTCGGCTTGCTTGGTCGCGACAGCGAATTGGAAGGCCGCGTTGGGACCGCCGACCGCGCCGGAGGCGTCGGTGCCTGTCGTGTACGGCGTGTCCGCCTGCGTCAGCACCGGGAAGTTGAACGAACCAAGCTCAAAGCTGACGTTGGCGTCCTTGGCGTTTTCCGGGAGCCAGCTGCCGTCGTAGAAAATCGCGGTTTTGCCGGCCAGGAAGTCGTTGCGGGCGTTGCTGCCGACGACGCCGGGCTCGGACGACAGATAGTCGGGCTTCCAGTTGTCGGTCAACGATTTGAACATCGGCCACCAGCCCATGAAGCGCTTGTCGGACGTGTTCAGCATGCCCTTGGCGATGGCGACGCTCTGGTCCAGCGAGGAGACGCCTGGGCTCTGGTCAAAGCCGGCGATTTGCTCAAATTCCTTGGCGTAGAAGTCGGACAGGAAGTGACGCTGGAACCAGTCGTAATCCGGCGCTTGCGACATGGCCGTAATGCCTGCGTCCTTCAGCTTCTTAGTTGTCTCGATCAGCTCCGACCAGTTGCCGGGCGGCTGGGAGATGCCCGCTTTCGCGAACAGGTCCTTGTTGTAGAAAAACGCGGTCGCGACATAGTCGCCGTTGATGTTGTAGCTCTTGCCGTCGGGAGACTTCGTCTCGCTCACGACGGTGGCGTTCATCGCCTCGCCCCAGGTGGCTTTGCCGGGAATGTACGGATTCGGCTGGCTGAAGTAGGCGGTCAAGTCCTCTGCGATGCCCTTGGGAAACGTATTGTTCAGTTCCGCCCATTGGCCCCAGAAGACGTCGAACAGCTCGCCGGCGGCGGCCTTGACCCGCACCGTTTGCGTGTAGTCCTTGAACTCCTCGTCGATGAATTCAATCTTGATGCCGGGGTGCGCAGCTTCGTACTCGCTGGCGACATCCTGCAGTCCCGACTGCTGCTTCAGACCGGCAATGTTTTTGGAGTTGGGCGTGTAGGACTGGGCGTACATCGTGATCGTGCCCTTCCAGCCGCCGGCCGCGCTGCCGGTCGAACTGCCCGCCGTGCCGCTCGCTGCAGGCGTCGTCGAAGCGGCTTGTCCTTCTTCGGCGTTGTTGCCGCCGCAGGCGCTAAGCACGAGACCCAGCGCGATTAAGGCCGCGGAGCTTTTGGCGAATTTGTTCGTCATGGTGGCCATCCCCCTCGAGACTGTTTTTTGAAAGCGTCATCATTCCTGACTCCATCTTAGTTCAGGCCTGCCGGGCTCGGTAGTGGGAGAGATTTTACTTTCGGATGAATTTTTTTACCTTACCGCGCTCAGCAACCGTGCCGCTTTTTGTACTCGGTGGGGGAGTACGAGGTGTATTCCTTGAATACGCGGTAAAAATGCTTGAGGTCGGCATAGCCGATCAGCTCGCTGATCTCCTGGAGATTGCGCTCGCTCTGCTCGATCAGCGTCTTGGCCCGCTCCATCCGGCATTCCTTGAGGAAGACGACGAAGTTCCGTCCCGTCTCGTATTTGAAGCGGCGGCTGAAGTAGCTGGCGTTCATGCCGAAACGGTCGGCGACGGACTGGAGGCTGACGCCTTCGGAAAGCGATTCCGATACGTATTGCTGGACCTGCTGCAGCAGCGGGACTTGTTGCTCGCTCTGCTCTTGGGCGATCGTATGGGCGAGCTGAAGGAGCAGCGTACCGATCATGCCCATCAGCGAATCGCGCGTCACCGCCGTCTCCGCCGCTTGCAGCCAGTCCTCCAGCGACCTGCCGCTGATCGCGGACAGATTCAGATCCATCAGCCGGAGCTGCGCGCCGAGCCTCAGCAAATAATGGGTCGTGGTCCGGCGCAGCTCGACCGGCATCATCCGATCCGCGCCCGTCAACCGTTCGAAGATTGCCAGTGCCTCCTCGCCATTGCCGAGCAGCAGCTGCGCAAGCGACAGCTCGATTTGCTCCGCCGGGCCCGAGGACAGATTCATTTTTTTGTCGGCGCGAAGTTCCGGAAGCGACAGCAATTGTCCGCCGCCGCAGACGAGCAGGTAGGTAACGGCGAGCGAGGCGTCACGATAGGCGTTGGAAGCAGCGGCGAAAGGATATAGCCCGCTCATGCCGATTGTCGCGGCACGCCCGAAGCTTTGCTCGATCGCCTGCTTGAGCGCTGCGGCCCGGCCGCGGGCTTCGGAGGCGAAGGCCGCAGCGCCGGCCGGCCGGCTCATCAGCACGACGACCTGGCCGATGTGGTCCTGCAGCACATAGCAGTGCGGGTCTTCGGCGCACCATTCCTGCACGAACTTGGTCAGCGCATAGCGGAACAGCTCCTCGTCGGACGGGCGGAAGCGCTGCGGCTCGATCCAGTCGGGACTGACGGCCAGTACGATCAGTTCGTGGCCGTCGCGGTCGTGAAGCGGCGGATAGCCGGCCTCGACGAGCAGCTGGGCCAGCTCCTGATCGTCCTGCCCGAAGAGGAAATGCTGATAGTACAGCTTTTCGGCCAGCGGCGCGGCTTTCTTGAGCGACTGCTCCAGGGCGTCCAGCCTGGCCCGCTCGCTGCGTTCGTGATCGATGGATTGCGCGATCTTGTCCAGCGTCTGCAGCAGCTCGCTGCGGTCGAGCGGCTTGGTGATGAACGCCGCTACGCCATGCTCGATCGCCTGCTTGGCAAGCTGGAATTCCTGATAGGCGGTCAGCAAAATGCGGTGGATCTGCGGCGCCTCGGACGCAATCCGCTCGCAGCATTCGATGCCGGTCAGTCCGGGCATCCGGTAGTCGAGGATGATCAGATCGGGCTGCAGGCGGTCGATCTCCCGCAAGGCGGCTTCGCCGTCTTCCGCTTCGCCGACGAGCTCCCAGTGCGGCGCAAAACGCTGCAAAATTTTACGGATGCCTTGACGAATCGAGGTTTCGTCATCCGCGATGATAACGCGATACATAGCGTTCGACCTCCCTTTCGCTCGCAATATGGGGCAGCATCAAAATGACCTCCGTCCCGTGACCGGGCCGGCTGTCGATGTGCATCGTATAAGGAAGTCCGAAATAAAGCTGAATGCGGGCAGCAACGTTGACCAGTCCGATGCTGCCGCCGTCGTGCTGAGGCTTCAGCGTCTCCACGCCTGTCTGGCGCCGCAGCTCCAGCAGGCGGTCGATCGGGATGCCCAGGCCGTCGTCCGCGACGATTACTTTGACGGCGTCTGGCTCCGAGGCGATGCTGACCGTCAGCTTGCCTTTGCCCTGCTTCATTTCCAGCCCATGGTAGAACGCGTTTTCGATCAATGGCTGCACGAGGAGCCGCGGAATATAACACGACAGGAGCGCTTCCTCGACGCGTACCGTGATGTCGAAGCGTCCGCCGTAGCGGTTTTCCTGGATCAAAAGGTAATTCATCAGATAATCCTTCTCTTCTTGCAGCGTAATGAAGTCGCTGCCGGACTGGAGCGACGACCGGACGAGCTTGCCGAGCGCCGTAATCATGTCGACCGTATCGTCGGCTTCGTCGAGCTCCGCCCGCATTTTGATCGTTTCCAGCGTATTGAATAAAAAGTGCGGATTGATCTGCGATCTCAGCGCCTGCAGTTCGCTTTCCTTGCGGACGATCTCCGCCTGGTACAGATGCCGGATCGTCTCGTCCAGCCGGCGGCTCATGCGTATGAAGCTGCGGATCAGCTGTCCGAGCTCGTTGCGAGGCGGATTGTCGTATTCGATCTGGAAGTCTTCGCGCTCGACGCGCTTGATGAGCGAGATCAGCCGATAGATGGGCTTGGTCATGCTATAGGATATGCCCGTGGATACGGCCAGCGCGATCGCGATGCAGACGAGGCCGATCAGCAGCATGGAGTTGCGGACCGAGGCGATGCCGGATACGATGCGGGATACGGGAACGTAGCCGACAACGGTCCAGCCCATCTTGCCCACGGGATGCTGAACGACGATCGTTTTCCGTTTGTCCAGGTCAATCATCTGCGGACCCGAGCCGCCTTTTTGAAGGCCCGCGACGGAAGCCAGCAGCTCGGGCTTCACCGGATCGTCGGCGTAGACGACCTGCCTGTCCGCATCGAGAACAAAAAAGGAGCCGTTCTTCTCGCTGTTGACGCGGCTCGTAATGCGTTCGATATCCTCCAGCGTAAAGTCCACCTGGAAGTATCCGGCGGTTTTCAGCAAGGTAGAGGTGTAATAAATTCTGCGGACGAGGGAAAAGACCTGGAGGGGCTCGCCGTTCTGAACGAGCTGGCTGGCTTCGGGACGGTGCAGGCTCAGGGTGGCCAATAGCGCGTCGGAGCCATCGAAATCCTCGAACCAGGGCATTTGCTCAATGGAAAGGCCGGGCAGCAGATAGCTGAGACTGTAGATGCGTCTCGCGCCTTCGCCCGGCTTGCTGAAGTACGTTATATTTTCGATGCTGCCCCGCTGCGACTGCCAGAAGCTGAAGTTTTTTTCGAGCGTCTGCTTGATATCCGCGTCTGTCTGTTCTCCGGCGGCCGCACTGGCCGTCAGCATGTCCTGCAGTTCGCGATTGTAATAGGGCATGAGCGTGAATTGCTCCAGCTCGCGGATGTACATCTCGATATTCGACGACGTGCTCACGGCGACTTGCTGTACGAAATCGCTAACCTTATTCTCCATGGCCTGGCTGTAAAGCCGGTAGGCGCCCAGGCCGAGTACGGACATCGGAAGCACGATGAAGATGACGTACGTCAGCACCAGCTTCTGCTTGAACGGCAATATTCTCTTCAATGCGCTTCCCGTCCTTCCGTTCGATAGGCGCTTAGACGCCGCGACTGCCTGGCGATAGTTGTATGTTAACGGGAGATTGTCCAAATCTCAATAGGTGCGAGCAATCCGTAAGACAGCAGGTCGTAGTCTTCCGCCGGCGGCGGTCCCTCGAGCGGGGAACGCTTCCAGGCGCCCGGCCAGGCTGTATTGCGCAGCTTGGCGGCATCGAGATGCGGTCCCAGCAGATTGCGGAAGGTGCCGCTGATCCGGCAATCGAGCGTGTGGACGGCACCCGGACGCACGAGGGAGGTCAGCTCCAGCTCGTCGTCTCGCTCAAGGCCCAGCAAGCCTGCTTGCTCGCCGTCCACCCGTACGGAGAGCACGGCGCCGTTCCAGGCCGGCGCGGTTAACATGACGCGTCCGGCTTCTGCCGGCAGGGTGAACGTATAGCGGTAGCGCACGGCGTCCGAGTAGAACGGGTAGCCCTGGTCCAGCCATGCACCTTGTCCGAGCGGCCTGCCAGCCGCCAGCCGCCAGCCGCCCTGCGGATTCGGCGCGACCGTGAACTGTCCGAACAGATAGATCGGCTCCAGCTCCATCCAGATCGAGAACGGCCGGCCTTCCAGCCGAATCGTGTTGCGCCCCGGCTGCAGCGTATGCGTTATGTCGACGGCTCCCATATGGCGGTCCAGCCGCGAGGTGCCCGGGGCCGCTTCGACCGGGACGCCGTTGACGGCAATCCGATAACAAGCCGGCCGCTCCAGCTCGAGCCGCACCGGACCGATCCCGTCCAGACTGTCGACGTGGAAGTGATAGTCGGCAGTTATCCCGCTCCGCTCGTCGAAGGCTTCGTTGCGATCCAGCAGCCGCCGCTTGAACTGGACGGCATTGTCCCACGGATTGTTGTCGAAGCCGTGATGCTCGAATGCGAATCGTGCCGCGTGAACCGTATGCATGCCGAGATACTGCTTGGTGCCGGCGTAAAGGTCGCAGTGCAGAATCGGGAGCACATTGTCCCGCTCCGGCACGATCTCCGGCGCGGATAGCGCGATCGGCAAGCGCGTCGCTGCGGCCGTATGACGCGGGAACGGCTGCGGCGGGACAGACGCCGTGCTTGCGGTTCCGACGGCGTCTGCAGTCGTCGCGACCGCAAAGCCGCCGGTAGCCGCAAAGTTTGCGAAGTCAGGCGCGGCGTCGTCCTGCGCCGTCTCCTCGAAGACGCGCAGCAGCAGCGATCCCGAAGCGTTCAGCGACAAATCGAGCGTCAAACTTCCGTCGTCGTCCGGCGACAAATCAAGCGCCGTCGCCGAGCCGTCCAAAGGATTCCACAGCACGGCGCGCCGGCCGCGCAGCGTTGCCTTGCCGTCGAAGCGGGTGCTTCGGGAGTTAGTGAAGAAGTATAAGGCGGAACCGTCGCCCAGCTCGCGGCGCAGATGCGCGATTCCGCTCGGCGGCGCCGCTTCTTCGCCGGCGATGCGCAGGCGCGGCGCTGCGAAGGCGGACAGCAGCGCGAGCTGTCCCGCCGCATCCGCCGCCCTGTGCCAGCCGCGATGGCCGGCCAGCGCCGCCGCGTCCTCGCAGCGCGCGCCGTCCACGCGATCGGGCGCCCGGTCCGCCGCCACGACGAAGCCGCCGCCTTCCAGGAAGCGGCGCAGCAGCGCGACGGTCGAAGCCTTCATGTGCGTCATCGCCGCGGGGACGATGACGATCTCGTAGTGACTTTGCCCGACGCGCAGGCTGGACCCCTCGACGTCGGCATGTCTCTCCATGATATATTCGTCGCAAAGATCGTAGTCCCATTGTCCGTCGGACAGCGACTGCACGAACGCCAGCATGTCGACGATGCCCCGCTGGTAGACGGGATCCCCGTCGACAGCCTCGGCCGTCACGACGAAGCTGGACGTCGTCGGATTTAGGAGGGCGATCCGGTTGACCGTACGGCCTTGGGACAGGGCGTACGACAGCCGACCGAAATAATCGTTGAGCTGCGTATATTCGTCCCACCAGGGCTGGCGCCAATCGAACGATTGGGGATGGTCCCGCTTTCTAGCGCCGACGATCGTGCCGTAGGTCAGATGCTGGTTGAGGAAGTTGATGCCGTGCACGTACAGCCAGTCGCCGATCCGCTTGTAGTCCTCGAACGACGAGTCCCAGCCGCCGGCGCCGTACGCCTCGCAGAGCACCCTCTCCTTGCCGAACTGGTTGGCGGCGCTATGCGCCTCGCGGACGGTCAGCAGCGCCGCGGGATCGTTGTAAGCGCCCTGCGCGCGCTGCGCTTCGCTCGGCGGCGCAAACGGCAAGAACGTTGTGCTTGCTGCGTCGGCCCGGAGCAGCTTGGTCTCCAGCAGGTCGATGGCCGGCCAGTGCATGTATTCGTAGAGCGACATGACGGCCGGAGACGTGCGGTGAAACGGATGGGGCCATTGATGTTCAATATAGTGGCCCGTATAGGCGATGCCGTTATCTTCGCACCACTGCGAGATCGGGCGCACCGAGTTGTTCACCCAGAGCTCGCGGATCGTCTCGAAATAGTCGAATCGCACCTTCGCCGCATCGACGGCTGACGCGACTTCGCCGCCGATCGCGGCGTCGCGGAACAAGAAAGGCAAGTAATCGCGCAGATCGTAGCCGTTGCGGCGCTCGAACTCGCCCGCGAACCAGAAGCTGAACGGCAGCGGCGAGCCGTGCTCGAACAGATTGCCCGGCGAGATCTCCGGCTCATCGGTGAACAGCGCGGGGATCAGCGAGCCGAACCGGTCGCCGAAGCGCTCGCGATAGGCCTCGTGCGTGACGGAGAGGAAGCGCGCCGTCACCTCCGGCCGCAGCAGGTCCGCATAGGCGAAGCCGCCGAGCCAGTTGTTCGTCATCGGCGTTCCGAGCTCGAATACCCAGAAGCGGTCGCCGTATTCTTGCCACTGCGTCATCGGCAGCAGCGTGACGTCGCGGACGATCTCCCAGGCCGGCGTCCGGTCAGGCGTTTCCTGCACCGCAAACGTCCTGATCGGATGGCCGGGACGGTTCAGCATCGGCGACGAATTCGCCAGCTTGCGCGACACCTCGTCGGCCCCATATTCGTGGAACAGCACGGAGTTCGCGAGACAGTCGGGCAGCTCCGACGGCACATGTCCGCCGGCAAAGCCGGAGGGATAGGAATTTTCGTCGTAAATGTACAGCTTCAGGCCAAGCCGGGATGCCTCCTCCAGCGCCTCGCCCCATCGTTCGAACCACGTCTCCGACAAATACTCGGTCATGAGGCCCGGACGGGGGTGGACAAAAGCGCCGCCGAAGCCGTGAGAGGCGAGCTCGCGCAGCTGGAAGCGGATCGATTCGGGCTCCATGTCGTCGTTCCATACCCAGAGTGGGGCGGGGCGGTAGATGGCGGCGGGATCGGCGAAGCCTGACAGGTGCTTGTCGGCCGATGTGGCTGGCGAGGCAGATTCGGCAGATGTGTCAGATCTAGAAGATGTGTCAGATCTAGAAGATGTGGCAGATGTGGCAGATGTGGCAGTTGTGGCAGATGTGGCAGATGTGGCAGATGTGTCAGGTGTGTCAGGTGAATGCATGGAGATGCAACCTCCTCGGCGTTGTTTCAGCCAGTTTATCCCGGCGGCGTGCCGACTGTCTTTGCAGTCGCGCCGGGAATGAGGTGCACTTTTGACAGGTGATGCTTTATAATACGCCCATAACGAAAAGGAGCGCCGCGGATGCAAACGATAAAAGGAGTACAGACGATCGACCTGGCGTCGATCCGGCCGATCGTTCACTTCGCCGAGCGCGCCGTGCAGGAGCCGGCTTTCGTCTGGGGGCCGCGCGTCATCCCCGATTGCCAGCTGCTCTTCGTGCTGTTCGGACGCGTGGAGCTGACGCTCGGCCGCAATCGCTATTCGCTGTCTCAGGGCGGATGCGCCTTCTACGGCAGTGGCAGTCCGCACCGCATCGAGACGGCGGCGAACGAGCCGACGGGCTTCTACAGCATTCATTTCGACTGGGACGGCGGTACGCCCGTCTCCGTACATCCCGCTTCCGCTATACGCGCGTGCGACGGCGCGGAGCGGGATGCGGCGCCGGCCGAATACAGGATCGACGCCGGCGAAGGGCGTCCTTCGCTCGCGCTGGCGCATGTCCTGCACGCGCCCGAGCTCGAGCCGTTGTTCCGGCCGATCGTCGACGAATACAGAGAGCAGCGCCCAGGCTGCGAGGCCGCCATGCGCGGCTATATGACCACGCTGCTGGTCGCGCTCGTACGGCGGCAGCTGCAGGAGCGCCCCGATCCGTCGGCGAGGCGCATCGCGCCGGCGCTTGCGGCGATCGCCCGCGAGCCGGCGCGCAGCTGGACGAGCCGGGAACTGGCGCAGCTATGCGGCTACCATCCGACGTACTTTGCCGAGATTTTCAGAGAGGCGACGGGTCTTAGTCCCAAGGTGTATGCGATGCGGGAGCGCATCGCGTGCGCCAAACGGTTGCTGCTGACTGGGGAGCGGATCACCGATATCGCGGATTCGCTCGGCTACGGCGACGTGCATTATTTCTCGCGGAGCTTCCGCGAAGCGACAGGGCTGTCGCCGTCGGCTTTCCGCCTGCGACCGGAGCCCGATCCCGATCCCGATGCCTGATCTCGATGCCGTGTCCGATCCCGTTCCCGGGCCTGAGCCAGAGCACGAACCCGAACCCGAACCCGAACCCGAACCCGAACCCGAGCCCGAACCCGAACCCGAGCCGGAGCCGGAGCCCGAGTAGCAGGACGGACCGGCACAGCGCGGCGAAACTGAATGATGAATGCTTGGCCCGGCCTCGGTCAAGAGACGACAAGACATCATTTACTGGCCTGCTTCAAAAAACGGAGGATTCGTGCGGCGATTCACGGGCACTCAAGCGCGCGATCGACGTGCCGGAGCTTTTCGGAAGTTTGGCGGGCCGAAAACCTGCATTTGTACATGTATTTTCTACCGACTCGCACCACTTGGTGAAATGCCTGCAAATATGCAGGTAAATTCGCAGCACAAGACGGAAACTCGGCTGACGGAGGAAAATACCTGCATTTTCGCATCTTTTTTGTCCAATGAGGGCAATATCGGCAAAAAAAGATGTATATTAAGTCAATTTCATAATTAATTTGGTCATGGAGCCAAGCGTGAGGCCAATGTTGGGGAAGTCCTTTTTTTTGAGGTTAAGCGGCTGGTTTTGCTTCGCGGATGCGC